>NZ_JAVFVU010000011.1 GCF_030929615.1 Dyadobacter sp. LHD-138
AGCGAAGACTTTTCAGAGATGTTGAGAAAACCATAGAATCTTCTGAGGCAATGCTTGAAATTGCCTATTTATCAATTTTCTTAAACAGAATGACAAAATAAATATCCAAAACATACTCTAAGTGATAATACCGCCACAAACGTCTTGATAGATCTGGTTGGAATGAAAAATATTAACGCCACGCAGGCAGGTCTCGGACAAAAAAACACAAAAGTGCAGCGCCGCATGATCGATGCGGCTGCTTCGGGGCGGGGAGATGAAAATATTTCAACGCCATCCGAGGCTGCTAAAATTTTAGAGATTTTATACAAAGGTCAGTTTGTGAATAAAACGGTATCTGAGGATATACTTTCTATCCTGAAAAAAGGTCTTCGTACTGGAAGCCGCATAGCTACACCGATTCCGGAAAAAGTGCCGGTAGCTTACAAACCTGGTGCTTTAAGCGGTGTTTCCACCGAATGGGCTATCGTTTATCTGGCTGAGCGTCCCTATGCGGTGGCATTTATGGAAACGTACAAGGTCGCCGGAGAATCAGAGCATGTGATGGAATCTGTTTCTAAAATCCTGTATCATTATTTCTGGCGGCTGGGCAACGGGACCAAATATGGGACTTACACAGATCCGTCATTGATTAAATAGCCTTTCTTAATTTCTGTTCTTATGTTCAAAAGTAGTTTTTTTCTGTTATTGATTTGTTGCCTGACTTCTACGAAATATGTCTTTTCTCAGACCAGGCCGGGTACTTTATCCGGTAAAATTATTTGTGTCGACGCGGGCCATGGAGGAACGGCGTTAACGGACAGTTATCGGGTTGGTCCGGGTGGTGAGCGTGAGGAATGGATTAATCTGAGGGTAGCAAAAATCCTGCAAAAGAAACTTTTGGAAAAAGGCGCCAGGGTGATCATGACGAGAATCTCGGATGATACGGTGGCGCTATGGAGAAGGGCCAAAATGGCCGTGGATAACAGGGCTGACCTGTTTGTTTCCATTCATCACAATGCCACGGCAGATCCAAAGGTTAATTTTCCGATCGTTTATTTTCACGGAAACATTTCAGAGAATCAGGCGGGTGCTGCGCTGGGAAAGGAACTGGCCACGACGATTACGAAGTACCTGTTCGCAGGAAACAGTCCGGTTTCAGTTGTTTCTGATTTTACGATATTTCCAAAAGCCGGTGCCCAGGTTTTACGGGGGACGTATGGTATTCCGGCGGTTTTGGCGGAAGCTGCATTTTTTTCCAATGCCGCGGAAGAGCAAAAGTTAAAACAGGAAGATTATAACGAGAAAGAGGCACAAGCCTACGCAGAGGCGCTGGAAGCTTTTTTTAGTAAATCAATTCCAAACATTATTCCTAAAAATAGCCTTGTTTCCGTGCCGCCATTCCTTGCTTTTCAGGAAGCAGAAAGGATGAATGAAACGGCGCGCCGATGGTTTCAGGACTTTTTGGCCGGGCAGGCTTTAATGAAAAACTCAGACACAACGTCCATTCGTCAGGCTTATGATCTATTCACGCGCTCGGCACGCTCCTTTCCTGATTCCTATGTCGCCGCTGAATGCCATGCAAACCGTGCGGTTTTGTTAAGAATGATGGGAAAAACGGATGAAGCGGAGCTGGAAGCGCTTCGGGTAAAAGAATTTTACGTGAAGTTTGGGGTGAAGCACTAATTACTCCACCACCGCCGACACACAAATGTAAGTCGGGATAATTCCCGTACTTCTGATCCGTACTTCTGCGTCAATCGCCTGGGTATTACCGGTCAGCACCAGGACGGTATCCAGGCCAAATTTATTCCCGCCTAAAATATCGGTTTGCAAGGTATCGCCTACCATCAGGATATCTCTTTTACTCACATTCGGATAATTTTTGATGTGTTGGTAAGCAAAGATGAACATCTGTGGATCGGGTTTCCCGAACCGGATAAACTGTCGGCCGATGGTATCTTCAATCATTTTGGCCAAAGCTCCGACAGCGATCGAAAGTCTGGTTTTGGATGCTGGATAAGTTTTGTCCGTATTAGCAACAATCACGGGAATATTGCGTTTTCGCAGCAGATTAAGTGTTTTTGTTAAATCCGTGTTCCAGTCATAACCCTCATCGTCCAGAAATACCAGGGCGTTTACATTATCGACATCGCTCAAATCCAGCTCACGAATGGATAATGTTTTAATATCTTCAGTTCCGATGTAATGCGCGGAATTCTCAGTTCCCAGGTAAGCAACAATACCGCTTCTTACTTTCAAATCGAGATATTCGCGGGCCAGCATCCCTGACGAAATAATCCGGTCCGGTGCAACATCATCTATGCCCAGTTTTACATAGGATTCGGCAAGCTGCTCCGGGCTGCGCGAAGCATCGTTGGTGACAACATAAAAATCCTTTCCTGTATCTTTCAGATACCTAAAAGTGTTTTCGATTCCCGGA
The DNA here is from genome assembly GCF_030929615.1 of Dyadobacter sp. LHD-138. Classification (GTDB taxonomy): domain Bacteria; phylum Bacteroidota; class Bacteroidia; order Cytophagales; family Spirosomataceae; genus Dyadobacter. Next base: position 2,423 of record NZ_JAVFVU010000011.1, read on the forward strand.
ATCAGCCCGTTGTAAGTTTTAAGAACGCCAAATGCATCAAAGAATATCACTTCGTACTTTGACAGCACGGATTTGAAGTTGTCTAAAATCATAAATTGGCGTCTTAGGTTTTAATGTTTATCTGAACTTTGTTTTTTCTTAACTCCCTTAGGTTCTGGTGTTATATTCAGAACTTTTAGAATTTTGTCGGCATCAAAAGTTTCGATGGACGGAAAATAGAGCTCGTAGGCTTCACGCTGCAATTTGGTGGAGTATGTCCTATGAAAAAAGTATTTTCCGTATTTAATTACGTAATTTAAAATGAAAAAACGATAGGCCTCTTTCATAAACCGTACCTCGTTTTCCGAAAGCGGGTATATTTTATGATATTCTTCAAGAAAGATCATAAAACGATCCTCCATCAGCGGCGTGATCAGGTAGCTGAAAACCGTGCGGTCGCCGACGTTTGAAACCACCCGGCTGAAAAAGTAAAAGTCGAGGATACGGGAGGAAACCCGGAACCAGTCGTAATCCCAGCGGGAGAATAAATGCTGGTCGTCCGTGACAGAGAAATTTCCAATGTTCCAGTCTACGAAAACGGGCATCATATCAAAGGAGATCACATTCAGTTTCTGAACATTTTTCAGGAAAATCTCACACTGCTCCCGTAAAAAATCGACGTGCATTCTGTGCTCATACTGTCCGGCTTCCGTATCCAGAATGTCCAGTAAATGCTGAATATCAGTTCTCAGCTTTTTAGAGGATTTGGGCGTTGATTTTCCAACCCGGTAGCAAGCCTGGTGAAATTTGGCCATTTCCCGCCCGAATTTACGGATATTCTCCTCATTCAGCCGTCTGGGCAAACGGTGCATGGCACGGATCGGGTTGTAAAAAACTACCCAGGTATCCAGAAAATCTTCCTTATAGCGATAGGTATAAACCTGGTTATTCTTTAAAAGCGACTTGGCGACAACATTTTCAAAGGGATAGAGCAGATTGTTGGAAACGGCTTGAATAATCCGGTGATCTTCTTTGAAATGTTCATATTTCCCAAAATAGGAAAGCTTGGCAATAACAATATCGTCGTTGTCAAGGGTAACTTTGAAAACGTGGTTTGTAGAAACTTTTGCACTTATATCTTCCACTTGTTTAATGGAAGTGGAGTCATCAAATCCCGCCCAGGCTTTTTCAATGATGGCTGGATAGTTTTTTATACGCATGAAATTACTCACTATGGTTAGTTTGTTGTGGATAATCGGGTACTTTTTAGTGATAAAGTGTTGCAAAGTTAACAACTTCACGGATAGAATTCGCGCCGGTGTTTCCCTGACATGTTCCCGTTTGTTGACAAAGTATTGAATATCAGTAAAAAAGGGAATTGAAATTTTACGTTACTTCTTTCAAAACGAATTTAGCATTAGTTTTGTCTTGAAACTTACCTTTTTATACTTTGTATTTTTTCTATTTTTCACGATTCCTGATCCGGTTGGCGTTTCCTATTTTTCTCCGCCGCCTTCTTGTGGTAAACTTCAAACAAGTACCAAATAAGGGACCTTTGCTTTTAGCATCCAATCATCCGGATTCTTTTTTTGATGCGCTGGTTATTGGTGCTACACTCACACAGCCCATTTTTACACTTGCCCGCGGCGATGCGTTTAAAAAACCTGCTGTGGCCTTTTGGCTGCGTCAGATCAATCTGATCCCTGTTTTTAGAGGATCTGAGGGAAGGCAGGCTGTTAAAAATATCGATATAACGATGAAGGAGAGCCTGGATGCCATGGGCAATGGCGATGCTGTTATCGTTTTCTCGGAAGGTGTGTGTGTAAATGAATGGAAGCTGCGTCCGCTGGGAAAAGGTACGGCACGGATGGCGCATCAGGCCTGGTTTGGAGAAAGGAATCTGAAGGAAATGCAGGTGATTCCCGTTGGCATGAATTACGAGCACTACCGTGGCACAGGAAAACGGGTTGCAATCCGTTTTGGAGATGCCATTTATTACGACGATATTAAGACGAGCCCTGATGATTACGAAAAATGGTTGCGGGAATTTAACGATATTCTTTATGCAAAAATGAACCAGGAAATATTAACGATTCCTGAAGATGCTAGTAGGGAGGAACGTTCAGTCGCTTTCGATGATTTTTTTGGAGCAGATTCGATACCTCCGAAAGGGAATTTTTTGCTTAGCGGATTTGGTTGGCTGGGTCGTTTGATTCACCGCCCTATTTATCAGGCATTTCATAAAAAAGTAGCCAAGATAACGGCCAGATCGGTTTTCTACGATTCTGCATTATTTGGACTGCTGCTTTATTTATACCCCGTCATTGTACTTGTGATTTCCGCCATTGTCGGAATATTTGCCGGTTTCAAAGCTGCGGTTGCGGTTTTTGCTGCTTTACCAATTTTGGCTTATCTGGGAAATCGGTACCGCTGATTTTATTTTTCGCCACGAATGGATGACATTCGTGGCGAAAAATATCTTGTAACTGAATTAGTTTTTTACCCGGTTCAGCCCCATCATTTTCAACATCCAGTCCGGTAGCGGTTTCTGGTGCTTTCTTTTCTGGATATCCAGGAACCAGCCTATTTTTTTCAGAATGGGTAGTTTATGTGTTTCCACCATTTCTATCAGAGTCCCGTCCGGGTCCTCCACGTAGGCAAAACGTCCGGCAGCTGCTTCCATACCGAAAGATGACTCACTATCAACGGTAAACTGATAACCTTTGGACTGCATTTTGGTTTTCAATGTAGCCAGATCCAGCGCATCAAAACATAAGTGGATATAACCGCAGTCGCCCCAGAACCGGTTTTCGAAAAGTTTTTTTGGGGTACGGTCCAGCGCCTGGATAAGCTCAATCTGAATATTTCCCAAAAGCTTGCTGAATGCACCTTCCGGGGTGAAGTTTTTTCTGAGCAAAACACGACGGAAACGTTGTCCGGCGATAGAAGTCGGCAGATCCTCAAAAACACCTGTTTTATCATAAACCACTTCCAGGTTCTGGATAAGGGTCTGATAAAACAAAATGGATTTCTGGACATCGGTTACCCCTACAACCACCCCTGCGACGCCACCGACCGGCTTGCCCGTGTTCTGGAACCAGGAAGTGTCGCTGGTGATCTGGAAAATATTGCCGTATGGATCATTTCCCCAGAAACCCTCGCCTTCCGGCAATGAAACCAGAGGCCCCACAGCTTCTTTGGATTGTGCCTTAACCCAGGCATGTGCTTTTTTCACGTCCGGTGCTTTGAAACGGATCGCGTTTATCCCCAAATCGCCTAATTCCAGTTTAAAATTAGCAGGCTGAGAAACACGGCTGGTAAAAGACCAGATTTCAAGACCGCCGCCGCCGGCCAGGTTCAATGCCAATGCTGCATGCCTTTGATGCACGGCGCCTCCGGTATAAGGGGTCATTAACGGAGCTTCGGCCTTGTCATCGAAAACGGGAACATCAAATCCGAGAATCCGGCGATACCATTGCCAGGCTTCTGGAACGTTTTGGACACCAAGACCCACTTGTTGTATTCCGGAAATAAGTGCAGCACTCATGAGGGCATTATATTTTTAATATGTAAGACAAAAGTTTCAATCATAAGGCCGGACTTGCATGTTCCTGCCGCCTAACAAACCGCAATTTTACAAAATAAAAAAGTAAGTAGGCATTAGAAGACTAATAATTGATTGCTGATACGCAACTGTTTGCGGTATTTCCACCGTAGCTGCTCTTGTATTTGTAATCTTTTTGATCGTAAACGGTATACATTGATTTTAAAAAATGACGTTTTCAAATGTAGGGGAACTAACTGCGCGGGTAGCTGTTTTCTGAATAATGACCTTAACTCCTGACAAATATGATTTCACTGGTCTTCGTATTTTTAATCAATATTTTCACACTGTCGTCGCAGGATTCCGGAACTTCGCCGGAAAAGGTTCAGCCCGCGCTGGCGGCGGAAAATAAAAACAGGTTTATCGTTTTTTCAGGCTCGGACTGGTGTAAAGGTTGTATACAGTTCAGGAAAAAAGTTTTGAGTGATCCGTCATTTGAATCTTTTGCCAGGGAAAATCTTGAAATTGTCGTGGCGGATTTCCCGCAGCGGACGAAACTTTCCAAAGATATTGTTGCGCAAAATGAAGCGCTGGCGGAAAAATATAATCCCAAAGGTGTCTTTCCTAATCTGGTCCTTATTTCTGCCGACGGCAATCATTTTGAAATTGTAAAATACAATAACCAGACGCCGCAGGAATTTGTAAGCGAATTGAAAACCCGTTTACAGCATTTAAATGGATGAGTTTCGGCTGGTTGAAAAGTTAATGGGTTCTGCCTTTGAATTAATCATCAGAGACACGGATAAAACGCGGGCAGAAATGTTGCTGCGCGATGGCCACAATGAAATAAAGAGGCTGGAAAGTCTGCTGACAGAATTCGATCCCTTGTCCTGTACCTCACAGTTGAACGCCAACGCCGGGATCAGATCCGTTCAGGTGGATGTGGAAGTTTACCAACTCATCCAGCGCTGCATTAGCCTGTCGAATCTCACACAAGGCGCTTTTGATATTACTGTGGGGTCTCTCAAAAAATTATACAATTTTAAGAATGAAGATTTTATATTTCCCGAAAAGAGCGCAGTGAAAAATGCGCTTTCGAGTGTCGGTTTCCGACATATTACGCTGTTGGATGATAACCATGTTTTTTTGGAAAAGAAAGGTATGCACATCAGTTTTGCGGCTGTCGGGAAAGGTTATGCGGCGGATCAGGTAAAAAAAATGTGGCAGGAAAAAGCTGTCAGCCACGGTGTCATCAATGCCAGCGGCGACTTAACTGTAATGGGACAAAAATCAGATGCCAGGCGCTGGCAGATCGGTATCGCCAATCCTGACGAGGCCAGCGAAGTGTTGTGTTATTTGCCCCTTGAAAATGCCTCCGTTGCCACTTCGGGTGATTATGAACAATTTTTTATGCGCGGCGGAATCCGTTACGCACACACCATGGATCCCCGGACCGGAAAGCCGGTAAGCGGCATTAAAAGTGTCTCGGTGATCAGTCCGGGTGCGGAGCTTTGTGACGCGCTGGCAACTGCAGTCTTTGTCATGGGTATTGAGGTCGGTATTCATTTTATTAACCAGCTCCCGCAGACGCATTGTCTGATTATTAATGATAAAAATGAAGTGTTTCACTCACGAAACCTTAACTTTAAACATGCGGAGAACTAAAATGTACTATTTGTTTGCCGGATTGATCCTGATGCTTGGCGGATTCAGCTGCCAGGCTGTGAAACCTTACCAACGCGTTTTTATCAATGATCCTGAAATGCAAATGGGCAGCAATGCAGGGAAAAAATTTGAGGATTACGTGGAAAATATCCGGGAAGGCGCCACGCAGGCCGCCGGGACGAAATCAAGTGGTGGATGCGGATGTAATTAGCCTGTTTTATGAAAAAAAGATTTTTACTTGCCGGATTACTCAGTGCATTTTTACTAAAAGCAAAAGCCCAGACTTCCGATAGCACCTACCAGAAAAGTACGTTGTCAAAAACGGAAGTTGAGCTTGTATACAGTCATTACATTCAGGATGGGCATAACTCTGCGGTGACGGGCGGGATCGGGACAGAAAAATTAACCGTTTATTCTCCCTCGGTTCGTATTGGCCATACTTTTAAAGAATATAATACGATCCGTTTTGTCGGTGGGGTTGACATTATCAGTTCCGCGTCAGTGGATAAGATCGATTTTATCGTGTCTTCGGCTTCCAAACGCGATGCCCGTTCTTATGGTAATCTCAACTATCAGCGTCAGTTGAAAAAGAAGGACATCAGGTTGGGCATTGGTTCGGGTTTTTCGATTGAGTCGGATTACATGTCAATACCTTTTTTTGCGTCGGCGGAATATACAAATCCGGCTAAAACGAGGACGTATTCATTCGATTTTCAGGCTTACTTTGACGATTTGCGCTGGGGGCGGCTCGATCCTGACTATTACAAACCGGTCAGATTGATTTATCCCGTTGAGCTCCGAAACAAGCAGTGGTTTGATAATTACCGGCGGGAATCTTACAATTTTAAATTTGGATTTACACAGGTCATCAACCCAAGGCTCGTGCTCGGGATTTTTCCCGAATTTGCCTACCAGCAAGGGTTATTGGCGACTCCTTTTCACCGGGTTTATTTTAACAATGATTCCCTGAAAGTGGAAAATTTGCCCGGCGACCGGTATAAAGTTCCCGTGGGTGTCAGGCTTAATTATTTCATGGGAAGCCGTACAATACTGAAACTGAACTACGGGTTTTATTGGGACAGTTTTAATATCCAGGGGAACAGCATCGAACTGGAAGCGGCCATTAAAACGTCACCACAATGGACGATATCACCTTTTTTTAGATTTTATAACCAGTCAGGTTCAGCCTATTTCAGGCCTTACAAGGAACATTTGATTTCTGAAAAATATTATACTTCCGACTACGACCTGGCTTCTTTTCAGAGTTATAAGGCCGGGATTAATTTAAGATATCTGCCGTCGGCGTATCTGACGAAAAGAATTTCCTTCGATGAGTTAAATCTGCGGTACGGTTTTTTCCATCGATCGAATGGTCTGAATGCCCATATGCTCACACTGGCAACCAAATTTGTACGGGAAAAAAGGTAATTTGGAATGATCCGGATCATTGCATTGGAAAACTGATTGTTATGCTAATCATCTCCATTTGTTAATAAAACCCAATAATACTTGCTCCAAGTAATATTTTCCAAAATAATATATTAAATTAGTTAATTATTCACGCATCCAATATGGCCTCATCATCGTATATTTGATGAGCATTGTATTTTTTATTGAATTGATTAGAATGACTCAGTCCGTAGTTTTAGCACCCATTACCGAAACTTTACCAGCGTTTATTAGTTCAGCACTGTATTCGAACGTGTTTGTTATTGCGGATTCCAATACCCGCAAGTATTGTTATCCATTAATAAAGCCCTTGTTACCGAAACATAAATTAGTAACGGTGCCGAGTGGCGAAAAACACAAGGTAATGGCTACTTGTGAAACGATTTGGGAAAGCATGACGGCGGCGGAATTGGACAGACATGCTTTGGTGATCAACATTGGCGGTGGCGTGATAGGGGATATGGGCGGTTTTTGTGCGGCAGTGTACAAGCGCGGGATAGATTTTATTCAGATTCCAACGACGTTACTGTCACAGGTTGATGCGAGTGTAGGAGGTAAATTAGGAATTGATTTTCACGGTTTTAAGAATCATATCGGTGTTTTTGATATTCCAAACAGTGTATTGATTGACCCGTTTTTTCTGAAAACTTTACCTGAAAGGGAGATCCGTTCGGGATTTGCAGAAATTATAAAACATTGCCTGATTGCGGACGGAGAAAAATGGAAAGTGATCAGTCATAATGATTTTGAAGAGCAAAACTGGGCTGACCTGATTGCACATTCGGTGAAGATCAAACAAAATATCGTTGATCAGGACCCTACGGAAAAGGGATTGAGAAAGATCCTGAACTTCGGGCACACATTGGGGCATGCCGTTGAAACGTATTTTTTAGGAAAATCGGAGAAGGAAAGATTATTCCATGGGGAAGCGATCGCAGTGGGGATGATCATGGAGAGTTACCTTTCATTTAAAAGGAATCTCATAGACCGGAAGACATTGATTGACATTGAGGAGTTTATCTTCGCCACCTATGGCAGAGTACTCATAAAACCTGAGGATGTGGAGCCAATCATTGCGCTGACCCGTCAAGATAAAAAGAACAGAGGAAGCGAAGTGCGTTTTTCTCTTTTGGAAGGGGCCGGGAAATGCGGTTATGATATGCCAGTGCCGGTTTCAGAAATGCGTAAAGCAGTAGCTTATTATATGGGGTAGTTCCTGGGTAGACGGACGGCATAAGCTATTGATGAGTGGGTTTTCAAAATTAGAGTAACTATATCTATTTATAACCTGACAAAATTAAATACCTATGCTGAAGTCTATTAAAACTTATGCCGCTTTATTAGTGATATTGATATTAGCGGGTTGCTCGAGTGGTCGTAAAGTATTTGTGGAACATGACTACAGTTATGAAACAAATTTCAAAGATTATTCCTCTTATACGTTTTTGGAATGTGAGCGTGATACAAATAATCTTTGTACAGAAATTTACGAGGCAATCCGTCGTCAGATGCAGGTGAGAGGCTATAAGCTTACCGCTGAAAAACCAACGCTATTAGTAAATTATGGTATTTTCTATGATAACCTGCGTTATCAGGGATATATGCAGCCCGTAATCAAAAACTGGGTGGATACGGAGAACGATGGTTTCAGATATGAGCCGATCAAATACGCGCTCGATAAGGGTACGTTAATCGTTTCTCTGATTGATGCGGAAAGTGATCAGGTGGTGTGGAGAGGGTATGCTTCGGGGATTTTCAAGGGTGTTGAAAACTCAAATAATCATTACCGGAGTGTCGTGAGAAGGATTTTTGATCAATATCCGCTTTTTGCAAAAGGATATGATCCAAGAAGATATTCAGAACAGGTAGGACGATAGCGTGCCCCAAACAGAAGAAAAGCGTTCAGGAAGATTTTCTCCGTGAACGCTTTTTATTTTTATTGTAATTTCAAAGTTGCCAGTGTCAAAATCGCCAGAATGATGCCAACAATCCAGAAGCGGGTCACGATTTTTGCTTCGTGTATACCTTTTTTCTGATAATGGTGATGAAGCGGCGACATGAGCAGTATTCGTCTTCCCTCACCGAATTTCTTTTTGGTATACTTAAAATAGCTGACTTGCGTAATCACCGAGACGAGCTCAGAAAGAAACACACCGCACAAAACCGGAATCATTAGTTCTTTACGGATTGCCAGTGCCACGACGGCGATCACGCCGCCAAGCATCAAACTTCCCGTATCCCCCATGAAAACCTGGGCAGGATAGGCATTATACCAGAGAAACCCGACGCAGGCTCCGACAAAAGCAGCACAGAAAATTACCAGCTCTCCCGAATTGGGAATGTACATGATGTTCAGATACTGAGAGAATTTCGTATTACCGGACAGGTAGGCAAGCACGCCCAGCGCCAGGGCGATGATGCCGGAAATCCCTGCTGCCAAACCATCAATACCATCGGTGATATTGGCACCGTTGGAAACGGCTGTGATGATAAAAATAGCAATGATCGTATAAATAACCCAGGTGTATTCCTCGGGTAGCCAGCCAAAAAGCAGCGTTCGGTAATCAAATTCGTTGTTTTTGAAGAATGGAAGTGTTGTTACGGTCGGGTGTACCAAATCCTTATATCGCTGCACCTCTCCCAGGGAAGAGCTTAAAAGCGGCTGATCGTATATCCGGATTTTGACGTGATCGTTGAAAGAAAGTGTTAAGCCTACAATAAGTCCTAACCCCACCTGGCCGACAATTTTAAACCGCCCGTGAAGGCCTTCCTTGTTATTTTTGAATTTTTTAAGATAATCGTCAATAAACCCGATCATCCCGGTCCACACAGCCGTAATCAGCAGCAGGATGATATAAACGTTCGATAATTTGGCGAACAGCAATACCGGAATCAGCAGGGATGCGAGAATGATAAACCCACCCATGGTTGGTGTGCCCGCTTTTTCCATTTGACCTTCCAAACCCAGATCACGGATCGACTCACCCACCTGCTGTCTGCGCAGAAAGTTGATAATCCATTTTCCATAGGTGGCTGCAATAAATAAAGACAATACCGTAGCACCGAGTGCGCGGAAGGAAATGTATTGGAATACGCCCGCTCCGGGTATGTTGAATTGCTTGTCTAGGTAGTCGAATAGATAATAAAGCATGTAAAATCGTAATTAGCGCTTGCAAAGTTGACGTTTTCTGGCAGACTACACAACGTGTCCTGAATTTTTATTCTTTCTGAGAATGAAAACTAAAAAATGCCTCTCTCAACACCTGCCTGTCATCAAAGTCATGTTTTACGCCGCGAATCTCCTGATAGGTCTCATGGCCTTTACCTGCAATCAGGATAATATCTTCCGGATTGGCCTCAGCAACCGCTTTGAAAATGGCTTCGTGACGATCCGGGATCACGGTCGTGTTTTTATATTTTAAAGGCGGAACACCTTTAAGCATCTGATCCAGAATATCCTGGGGTTCTTCATAACGTGGATTGTCGGAAGTCAGGATGACCCGAGTACTTAAATTGCAGGCAATTTCGGCCATTTTAGGCCTTTTTGCAGCGTCACGATTTCCTCCGCATCCTACAATGGTGATGACCTGCTCATTGCCATGACGTAAATGTGCAATGGTTTGCAAGACATTTTCCAGAGCGTCCGGCGTATGGGCGTAATCAACAATACCCACGATGTTATCAGCCGAATGAATTTGCTCAAACCGGCCCGGAGGGCTGTTCAGATTGGATAATGCCGTTAAAATTTCTTCAGGAGACTCTCCAAGTGCCACGGCCGCTCCGTACACAGAAAGCAGATTATAACCATTAAACCGTCCGATGACACGGAACCAGACCTCCTGGTTATTGATTTCCATGTGCATGCCGGTCAACGTATCCGAAAGTATTTTTCCGTTATAGGTTGCCAGCGTTTGCAGTGAATAGGTTTCTATGCGTGCTTTTGTATTTTGAACCATCACCGAACCGCGGCGGTCATCAATATTGACAAGTGCAAAAGCGCCTTTCGGTAATTGATCGAAAAAACCTTTTTTCGCAGCAATATAATTATCAAATGTTTTATGGAAATCGAGGTGATCGTGGGTGATATTGGTGAAAATTCCGCCTGCAAAATGCAAGCCGGTAATACGATGCTGAGCGACGGCATGAGAGCTTACCTCCATAAATACATGCGAACAGCCCCTTTTATGCATTAATGCCAGGAGCTCGTTCAAAGCAACGGCGTCAGGCGTGGTATGCGTAGATGGAATAACTTCGTCTTCAATCTGATTTTGAACCGTCGACAGCAGCCCGCAGCGATAACCCAGAGCCCTGAAAAGCTGAAAAAGAAAGGTTGCAACCGACGTTTTTCCGTTGGTGCCCGTTACGCCCACCAGTGTCAGTTTTTTAGAGGGATGATCATAAAACGAAGCAGCGATAAAACCCATCGCCAGCGCCGAATCCGCAACCTGGATATAGGTAATTCCTTCTCTAGGCTGAGCAGGGAGATCTTCACACAAAATGGCCAGTGCACCAAGGTCAGCAGCTGTTTCGATAAACTGGTGTCCGTCAACCTGCGTGCCTCTGAGTGCAACAAACAAACTTCCCGGCAAAACGCGCCTGGAATCTATAATTATTTTATTAACAAGGACATCGCTGGATCCGTGAACTGTTACGCCTGCGATTCCAGCGATTAAACTATGAATTGGTTTTTGAATGCTTTCCATTGATGGATTTACTGTAATGTTAACAGGATCGTTTTAAGTCCGCTTTTATTGGTGCCTGGCGGAAGCGATTGTTCCACCACCTTGCCCGAACCTTTGAATGTCACTTTGAAGCCTTTATTTTCCAGGATAAACAAAGCATCGCGCATCGCCATGCCCTGCAGATCCGGAACATCTTTGGATTCGATGTTACGCGGTTTCCAGTTCGTTTTGCCTTTAAGTAAGATAGAACCGGCCGAATATTCATTTTCTTCCGTCACTGGCGTTAATTTTAATTCTTCGCTGATAATTTTCAGATCGGAAGTTCTGCCCGCCCATTTTACAATTTTTTCTGCCCCGCGGCTGGTATCTTTTAATATTTTCTGAATGCTCTGATCATAGGCATAAATGCGGTCGGCCACTTCCTTGAATACGGGGGCCGCTACACTTCCGGCGTAAAGCTGATAGTTTTCTTTGGCTCCACGTGGCGTGTCGATAATGACGATACAGCTGTATTTAGGCTTATTAGCAGGGAAATAGCCGGCAAATGAGGTATAATATTTCCCAGCTGTGTGGATCCCGTTGATCAGCTTTTGGGCAGTTCCGGTTTTTCCGGCGATTTTGTAAAGATCAGTTTTGATATTTCTGGCAGAGCCATGGTCCACAACACCTTCCAGCATTATTTTAATCTTACGTAATGTTTCAGGCGAACAGATCGGTTTTTCTGAAACGTAAGGCAGGATTTTGTCTTCCAGGTTTTCAGCGCTGCGCACCTCTCTGACTACCATGGGTCGCACCCAATACCCGTCGTTGGCAACGGCATTGTAAAAAGTGAGTGTTTGTAGCGGCGTCATGCGCATTTCATATCCGTACGACATGAAGGTAAGAGAATAATTGTTCCATTGCTTCGAGGACCGGTCTTTGATGTAAGGCGGATTTTCACCTTTCATGTGAATTCCCGTCGGCTCAGTCAGGTGAAACTGCTTAAGATACTGGAGATATTTATCAGGTTTTGAGAAAAAATAGCGCTGCATCAGCAAATGCACGCCAATGTTGGATGATTTTTCAAATACCTGAGCGGCTGTCAGTACCCCATGTCCGCCTCTTTTTGAGTCGTTGATGGAAAGCCCGCGAAAGCGAACCGAGCCTGTTCCGGTATTAACCGTCACCTGATTCGGGTTCATTTTTGTTTCTTCCAGCAACGCCATCATGGTTGGCAACTTGAAAGTGGAGCCAGGATCTGTACTTCCGGCGAGTGCGTAGTTGAAAACTTCCTCGTACTTGTCGTCCGGACGTTTGGTGAGGTTTGCCATTGCACGAATTTCCCCCGTAGCGACTTCCATAACGATCACACAGCCGAAATCTGCCTGCGCTTCCGTCAGTTTCCTTCTTAAGGCAATTTCGGCCATGTCCTGAAAGTTCATGTCCAGCGTTGTATAAATATCTTTGCCGGCTTCCGGCTGAATATTCAGGGCGTCTCCCACCGGGATTTTTATGCCACCCTCAACCTGTTCCACCAGATTGACGCCTTCTTTTCCTTCGAGATCTTTGTCAAAACTCGCTTCAATACCGATGTATCCGCGACCGCTTTTCGGGTCTGTGCCACCTATTGTCCGGTCAGCCATCGGGCTAAAAGGTTTGTAACGTTTATAGATCATTTCAAACTTTCCTCCCCCGCCCTTTTTCTCTTTGCTAAAAAATGGCCATTCCTTAACCTTCTCGCGTTCCAGATACCCGATTTCCTTGCTTTTCAGGCGCAGATATCTTTTATTTTTGCTGACCCGGTATCTGACCAGTTTGTTTCTATAACCTTCAAAAGTGTTTTCTCCGAAGTTTTTTACCAACAAACTGGCAAGCTGGTCTACATTGTTATAGAAGTAAGCCGAATCGGCAACTTTCGTGTCAAATCCCACATAGTAATAAGGGAGCGAAGTGGCCAGCAAACTCCCGTCGCTCGAAAAAATGCTGCCGCGCATGGCCTGGATGGTATCAAGCTTCAAGTCATTTTTGACGGCATATTCCGACCAGGTTTTGCCTTTGTGGGTAGCGTAATATTGCACATGGAGGAGTTTCCCAAAAACCATGACTGCAAAAATGAAAAGCAACAGCGCAACGACACGTGCCCGGTATATCAGTGCTTTCTTATTATTTTGGCCGCTTTCTATGTCAGTCTTCATGCCTGTGTGATGTCATTAAATAGATATGAAGTGTTTAATCTCCTTTGATAATAATCTTTTTGGTTGGATTGAGATTTTCTTCCAATCCGTCGGGTTTAACCTTTTCAATGATGACAGACTGTTTTCCGCTTTTCATATATTCGGCTTGAATCGATGTGTATTCAGCCCTGAGGTCATCCACTTCTTTTTTTAGTTTGATGCTGTTTCTGACATATTCTTCCGACTGAAATCCGATTCGTTCATAAATTACCAAAAGCAGGACAATCCAGCCGAAATAATAAAAATACTTTACCGGAACCCTTTCTTCCCGACCAGGAACATTATCGCCAAAGATGGTGTCCAACGGCAGAAAGCGGTTCAGCCAGTTGAAAAGGTTAAATTGCCGTCTTGGTTTGGGTGCTTTTTCCGAAGCAGGTTTTGGTCGTCTTCTATTTTCAGCCATGTTTTTTATAACAGTTCAATGTCATTAAAAATCATTGATTAATGCGTCGGTTTTACCAAAATTCAATTGTTCAAATAGCGGTAAAAATTTTCGTTTTTATAGGTTGAAATACATCAAATCGTAAAATGTGTCACCCCTCCGGGGTTCAAATTGCTGCTTCGTCAACCGATACTACAATATCGTTCATCCGTTCGGGATTATCGAGCCCCGGCGTCATTCTGGCTTTGACTTTTTGATATTGAAATAATTGCATAGGTGTGTTTTCTACAAAAATCCTTTCTTAGATTCTAACCAATCGCAATCCCGAAGGGATGAAAGTATTATAGAAAATTTATCCTGGCTTATCCCCCTGCAAAACCCGGAACGGGTGACAGAACATAGGCCAGAATCCCTTTTTAAGCCAATACTTTTAACGTGCGTTACAAAAACCGGGCCTATTCCGGCTTCTCGGCAATCCGCAATTTCGCGCTTCTTGCACGTGGATTGCGTTTCACCTCCTCTGCCGTCGCCTCAACCGGCTTTCGGGTAATGCTTTTCAATGGTTTGATTTCATTACCGTAAAAATCCTTTTCAACTTCTCCATCGAATTTCCCTTTTTGGATAAAGTTTTTGACCGGTCGATCTTCCAGCGAGTGGTAGGACATAACGACCAGCCTTCCACCCGGATTCAAAACTTCCGGCACCTGCATCAAAAATTCTTCAAGTACCTTCATTTCGTCATTAACCTCAATGCGTAAAGCCTGGAATACCTGAGCGAAATATTTATTTTCACGGTGTTTCGGGGCGTAGCGCATCAAAATTCCTTTCAGGTCGTTAACTGTTTCAATCGGGGAATTATGTCTTGCAGAAAATATCGCTTCTGCCGCTGTACGCGCGTTTGTTACTTCACCATATCTTCCCAGAATCGATTGCAATTCTGCGGCTGAGCGAACATTTAAAACTTCACGCGCCGTTTTTTCATTGTTCGGATTCATCCGCATATCCAGATCTGCCTCAAAACGGGTTGAAAAACCACGTTCCGGTGTATTGATCTGGTGCGATGAAACACCAAGGTCTGCCAGGATGCCGTCTACTTTTTCTGCTTTATGCAGTTTAAGATAACGCTTGATATGCCGGAAATTAGCAGCAATGAAGGTAAACCTCGGATCGTCCTTCCACTGTTCTGCATTGGCTATTGCGTCGGGGTCCTGGTCAAAAACCAAAAGACGGCCGGTTGTTAATTTTTCTAAAATCGCCCGTGAATGTCCTCCTCCGCCAAAGGTAACATCTACATAGATGCCGTCAGGCCGGATATTCAGGCCGTCCAGACATTCGGACAGCATTACAGGTTCATGATATGTACTAGGAAGATCCATTTATTAAAAGCAACGTAGATAGGAACTATTTCTTGCCATCAGGCCGTTACAAACTTAGCAATTTTCAATGGTACCAATGGCGCCTGGGCTGGGATTTAATTTTTTTGTGATCCCTGTGATTCTATATCAATAAATTGAATATGAGAGCAATAAAATTAATATTTGGATTATTTGCCGCTGTAAGTATATGGGGATGTCAGTCATCAGCCGAAACGGTACTGAAACCGGGAACCTGGCGGGGGACTTTCGCGCGTGACGGACAGTTACTTCCGATTATTCTTGATGTTTCTAAAAACCCTGATGGTAAGACCTATACCGTCTATTCGGTCAATGGCAGCGAGCGCCTGAAAATGGATACTGCCTATTTTGAAAAGGATTCACTCCATATCCCGATGCAGCTTTTTGATTCCGAAATAACCGCTTCGGTCAATGGTGATAAGTTGACGGGCGTGTATAAAAGGCTGGATGGGATTAAAGTGTTGGGTTTTTTGCCTTTTCAGGCGACTTTTGGTGATTCCCATCGTTTTTTCAGAGAAGATGCTGAGGCAGGTGTGAAAAATGTCACAGGCAAATACGCTACTATTTTTAAAAATGAAGTGACCGGCGATTCTTCAGTTGCGGTAGGCAATTTTACGCAAAGGGGAAATATTGTGGAAGGTTCATTCCTGACTCCGACGAGCGATTATCGTTTTCTTTCCGGCAATGTGAAGGGCGATAGTTTATACCTGTCAACTTTTGACGGCTCAAATGCTTATCTGATTAAGGCTGCCATTTTGAAGGATGGTACGCTGAAAGGTGCTTTTTGGTCGGGTATTAGGGGGTATAAAACCTTTACTTCTGTGTTAAATGAAAATGCGAAATTACCGGATGCCACCAAGCTGACTTATTTAAAACCGGGTTCAGAAACGGTGGATTTTACTTTTCCTGATGCAAACGGAAAACCGCTTTCGCTAAAAGATCCGCGGTTTAAAGATAAAGCGGTAATTATCCAGATCATGGGGTCCTGGTGTCCGAATTGTATGGACGAAACCAATTTTTTGGTCCCCTGGTATAAGAAAAATAAGTCGAGGGGTGTTGAAATTGTAGGTCTGGCTTTTGAACATTCGAATGATCTGGCCGTTTCTGCGCCGAAGCTGAAAAGAATGGTGAGCCGGTTGGGTATTGATTATCCGGTTTTATTGGCCGGTACAAATACAAATGTGGCCACGGCCAAAGCTTTGCCCATGTTAAACAAGGTGATGTCCTATCCGACGACTATTTTTATTGATAAAAAAGGCAAAGTGCGGGAGATACATACCGGTTTTTCAGGCCCGGGAACCGGGAAATATTACGATGAATTTGTTACGGATTTCAATCAGCTGATGGATAAACTGCTCAGCGAAAAATAAATCAAACCAGCGCGTCGGAGTTCAAAAATTTCCGGCGCGTTTTTTTATAGAACTAAATTAGTATGCTTGCATAATATTAATTTGATTTCTTACATTTGTACACAGTACTTTGCTGATACCGTACCAAATTCAAAGATGCGCAAGGAAAAGACAATTGATTTCCAGATTAAGTGGGCGTGGCATTCTATTTCGAGGATGTACAATGCTTATGCGGCTCGCTTTGATACCACCATGGCGGTTGGTTATGTGTTGTTAAATATTGATATAGAGCACGGTACGCCGGCAACCAAAATTGCGCCGCTGCTTGGCATGGAACCCCGGAGCCTGGTGCGGATGCTTAAAAACCTGGAAGAAAAAGGCTTGATCCGTCGGGAGGTGGACGAAAGTGACAAGCGTTTTGTAAGAATTGTGCTGACGGATCTGGGGAAGGAAAAAAGGGAGTTATCCCGTGAAGGGGTATTATCTTTCAATACAATGATCCGGGACAAAATTCCGCTGGATAAGCTTGTCGTGTTTTTTGACGTGATCAAGGACATCAACCGGCTGGTAGAGGAAGAAAACCAGAAGTTGAAAGCCGGGGAAATTGAAGATGAATTTTGATAAATAATGCCTCTCAAAGGCGTTCCAATAAGTACAACGAACCAAAACCTTTAAATAATGAATCGTTCTATTCGTAAAGTAGCCGTTCTGGGCTCGGGTATTATGGGGTCACGGATTGCGTGCCATTTTGCCAATATTGGTGTAGAGGTGTTGCTTCTGGATATTGTTCCAAAAGAAACCAGCGATGCGGAGAAAGCAAAAGGACTTAATACGGATCATCCTGCTGTCCGTAACCGGATCGTAAATGATTCATTTCAGCAAACGTTAAAGGCAACGCCAGCCGCACTCTATAGTCCGGCCTTTGCTTCGAGGATCAAACTCGGCAATTTTGACGATAACCTGAAAGATATTAAAGACTACGATTGGGTAATCGAGGTGGTTGTGGAGCGTCTTGATATCAAGAAAAGTTTATACGAAAAGGTGGATGCGCTCCGGAAACCGGGCACGTTAATTACCTCGAATACTTCCGGAATTCCGATTCATTTGATGGCAGAAGGCCGCAGTGAAGATTTTAGAAAGAATTTCTGCGGAACGCACTTTTTTAACCCGCCGCGTTACCTGCGTTTGTTGGAAATTATTCCGACAGCGGATACGGACAAGTCGGTTGTTGATTTTCTGATGCACTATGGCGATCTTTTTTTGGGTAAAACGACGGTGCTTTGTAAAGACACGCCTGGTTTTATTGCCAACCGTCTCGGTATTTTCGCGCTGATCCAGACCATTCGTGTGGCAGAGGAAATGAATTTATCGGTTGATGAGGTGGATAAGCTGACCGGTCCTGTGGTCGGCAGACCGAAGTCGGGTACCTATCGCTTGTCTGATGTGGTGGGGCTGGATACCACGGTTCATGTTGCCAATAATTTGTATGCGTCAGGCGAAGGAACGGATGAATCCCGCGACGCTTTCAAATTGCCTGTTATCATGCAAAAACTGTATGATAACAAATGGCTTGGCGACAAAACGGGACAGGGTTTTTATAAAAAGATAAAAGACGAAAAGGGCAAGTCGGTTATTCTCGCGCTCGATTTCCAGACTTTGGAATACAAACCTTCCGAAAAAGTAAAATTTGCAACGCTGGAAGGAACCAAGGCGATTGGCGATGTTGCCAAACGTTTCAGTGTGCTTTTGGCCGGAAAGGATAAGGCGGGCGAGTTTTACAGAAGGACTTTTGCGGATTGTTTCAAGTATGCAACGTTCAGAATTCCGGAAATTTCGGACGAGATATTCAGGATTGATCAGGCTATTTGCGCCGGTTTTGGCTGGCAGATGGGCTTGTTTGAAACCTGGGATGCTGTCGGCGTAAAAGCAATGCTTGCGATTATGGAAGAACTGAATGCAAAACCGGCACCCTGGGTTTATGAAATGCTGGAAGCCGGTCATGAGTCATTCTATAAAGTGGAGCAGGGCAAAAAGCGGTATTATGATATTGCGTCAAAAACGTATAAAGTGATTCCGGGTCAGGATAGCTTCATCATTTTGAGCAACCTGACGAACAATATCGTCTGGAAAAATGCAGGTGCAAATCTTTATGACATCGGGGACGGAATTCTGAATCTTGAATTCAAGTCCAAGATGAATACCATGGGTTCAGAAGTGATCGAAGGGATTCAGAAAGGGATAAGTCTGGCCGAAAAAGACTACCGCGGACTGGTTATCGGAAATGAATCCAGTGAAGCATTTTCAGCGGGAGCCAATCTGGCGATGCTGTTTATGTTTGCCATTGAGCAGGAATTTGACGAGATCAATATGGTCATCGCACAATTCCAGCAGACGATGATGCGTGCCCGTTATTCATCCATTCCGGTCGTTACTGCACCGCACACGCTGGCGTTGGGTGGTGGTTGTGAGCTTAACCTTCATGCTGATAAGGTGGTAGCGCATGCCGAAACCTATATTGGTCTGGTGGAATTTGGCGTGGGAATTATTCCTGCGGGCGGCGGTACCAAGGAAATGGCGCTGCGGTGCTCGGATATGTACCAGGCCGGAGATACGGAATTGAATATCCTTCAAACCGCTTTCATGAACATTGCCCAGGCAAAAGTTTCTACTTCTGCACATGATGCCCGTGCGATGAATTACTTGCAGGAAAAAGACCAGATTGTGCTGAACCGAAGCCGCCTGATTGCGGAGGCAAAGCAGGCAGCGATCGATCTTGCTGACAATGGTTATACACAGCCTAAGCAAAGAAATGATATTAAAGTGCAGGGAAAGGCGGGTATGGCTTTGTTTATGACCGGTATTGCGCAGATGAAACTCGCGAATTTTATCAGCGAACACGATGCTAAGATTGCCAACAAGCTGGCCTATGTTATCAATGGCGGAGATTTGAGTTATCCACAAAATGTCACGGAACAATACCTGCTCGACCTGGAAAGAGAGGCTTTCTTATCACTTTGCGGCGAAAAGAAAACCCTTGAAAGAATGCAGGGATTGCTGAACGGTGGAAAACCACCGAGAAACTAAGTCAGGATAACCAGCGTGTCGGACTGCCTGTTTTGTCAAAAAGCGTGTTTGAGATCTGACCGATATGTAAATTTTTATCGTTTGCAAAAGAGAGGTCCTGCAAAATAAGCCGGACCTCTTCTGCTGTGACTTTACGGTATTTTGGGTTCATGGTGCCGCCGAATTCACCGGCTATGGCTTGTGGATTCCACTGATACTGGGGATCAACGATGCTGCCTCTTGGTGCCATAATGGGCGGCGGTGTAGCGCTTCCCCGAAAATCAACCTGAGTGGGATGATCGAGACCTAGGCTATGTCCGAATTCGTGCGCTGCTGTGGTTGAAACACCAAGATTGTCCGTTGTGAGCCAATGCCCGACGTTATCACCCAAACCAAAACCCATGAAAGACCGGGTAATGTGGTTTTCGTTTTCGATACGTATGTAGTTGTTCCGGAAATTCTGGTTGATCGCAGCTCTCAGCATCGCCTCGGCCGTTGAGATAAGCTTGTAGCTGATGTTGAATACGACTTTCATCAGTTTTCCTTCAAACTCAACCATTGCCTGAGGTTCGTTGTACATCCGGTTTATTTCGTCCGTGATAAGGCCGCCGATTTCGTCCGTTGCCTCTGAGCCGTACAGGTATAGTTTGGATACAATTTCAATCTGATTTTTATCTGGCTGGAGGTTTGCAATAGCGGCCATCGGATGTGTGTATTTAATGTTAAGTAGCTGTTGGCAATTCGCTATATGCGATTAGCTCAGTAACCGGATGATTAATAGCTTTTTATAAAAATCAATAATATAAACTAATTTTTCACTACGACTTATAATGAATTTAATATTTGTATTTATTACAAATTAGTTTTAAAAGTCTATAAATTAGTAGAGTAAGTATAATATTTTATAAAATTGTACTTTATTAACCAAACGATTGTTTTCAGACATTCTGATATACAGCCGGATAATGAATAGAAAACCAATATTAATTGTTATAACACCAAGCAAATCAGGTGAGTACAGCGATCAGATGGGGGTTGTGGTGTAAATGAGTCCTGTGAGTTTTTAATTGGCGAAATTTAGTATACTTATCAACAATGATATCAAAAAAAGCAAAATACGCTCTAAAAGCGCTTAAGGTATTGGCGGAGCAGTTCGGGAAAGGCCCCGTGCTGATTTCGTACATCGCGGAGAAGGAAAGAATTCCCAAGAAGTTTCTTGAAGCAATTTTGCTTGATTTGAGAAATAACGGCGTTTTACAAAGCCAAAAGGGAAAAGGAGGCGGTTATTTGTTACGAATTCCGCCGGGAGAAGTAAGTTTTTCGAAAGTGCTTCGGATTATTGACGGTCCTATTGCTCCGGCACTTTGCGTTTCTATGTTTTTCTACGGAAAATGTGATGACTGCAAAGATGAGGAAACATGCAGCCTGCGTACGGTTTTAGAGAAGTGGAGAGATGCCAACCTTGCCGTTTTAGACCAGACCACCCTTAGTGATTTGTTGCAGCAAGGTACGGCTGAGCAGCTGATTGCAGACTAGTCAGCTTATCTTTTCTTACGTATAAGGTTACATCGTCTATCGTGGAAACCAGTGTGTAGTGCTGGTGTACATATTGAGCCACCGCAGGGAAATTATCGATTCCCTGCGTTGCCTTATCCTGCACCCACATGCTATATTTCCCGACTGCATCAAGAATCACAGCGGGTTTCGTCCGTTGAAGGTCGCGCACATAACGGCTCAGATATTTATCCTGCATCGGTTGTTTGAAAATGGAGCGTTCCGAGTGATTCTCTGCCGTTCCCTGCGCGAGTTGCGCTTCCACATAATATTTGCATTGCCAACCCCACACCACCATGTAGTCTCCGGGTTTGGTAAATTTTTCCAGCGCTTTGACCACCGCACTTTTATCGAGCTTATTGGCCCCGCCAACAGATTCAAAAGCATTCAGGCGATGTTCCCGTTTGTAGGATATGGCATCGTTTCCGGCAAACCATAAAAGCAGCACAGCCGGAGCGGCGATGAACCAGGTATTTCGTTTTGAAATACCGTAAGCAGCGAGTAAAATCCAGGGATAAATGCAAAAATTGAGGTAATGAATAAAGCTGTTTCCTGATTTTGTCGATGAGTAAATACCAGCCAGGATCAATAGTACTGCCGTTGCAGGAATGAGAAAATCGTTGATTTTTTTACTGGTAAGAGTCGGTCGCAATGCCTGAAACAGCCCCAGAATCATCGGTATGATCAAAACCAGTGAATAAATACTAAAATCCCGGCTGTTTGAGACCAAACCTATAAACTGTGACGGAATGGACAGTAAATTGTTTTCTCCGGCGTAAATGGCATTGGCAAGAATATAGAAATCGATGAAATCCTGGAAAACATTGTTGGCAAAAATCCATGCAAAAAACAGAATGGGAAAGGTTATTCCCCCTAAAAGCAAGGCTAAAAGTGGCTTGATTTGTCTGGTCCGGCCATAATATTGGTAGCATAACCATAAAGCAGCGATTACCACGACCAGAGCCTGAGGAACAGACTGTAATTTAGCAAAGGGCATCATACCCGCAAAAAGTCCAAGAAAAAAGGCTGTTGCTGATGATAACTGTCTGCCTTCGGTAAGTTTTGAGAGTAACCAGATTGTGCAAGCCAGTAGCAATACGGGAAGCTGTTCACTGGAATAATGAACAAAATCGGTTTCCTGTGTAAAGGAGAGAAAAATGACCGGAACTGTAAACGCAACCCGCGCGTTTGACGTGCCAAACCACTTTTTCATTGCTGAAAAAACAAACAGCAAAGCCCCGATACAGCACAGCAGGCCCATGATTCGCCCCGACGTATAGTTTATTTGAAAGCCGAATATTTTAGGAAGGACAAGCAGATAATTGTCAAGAGGTCCGATGGTAGTACCGTCGACAGAGCGCCAGTAAACAGGATCCTGGTGCAGTGTAATCGCATGGCTGAGCATCTGACTTTCATCCGCGTTCAGCTCTCTGTTGAGCACAATCACAGGCATACGCATAAAGCCGAGCAGGAGGATAGAAAGTATTACAAATGCATTGACCGGCACTTTTTTGTAAATACTTGCTAAAATGACCAGTCCGGCCAGCGAATAGCCAAGAAACCAGTAAACTGTCGGAGCATTGTCGAAAGTCAGCATACGATCCTAGTTGATTGTATCTACCTTGTCTACGAAATCGCGGTAATGAATGGCCGGAATAAAGTGCTGCTGTGAGCGATATTGCAGTACCATAAACACCAGAAACAGGGAAATTAAAAACGACTGAAGCATCAGGATAATCAGCGTGCTGCCCAATGTGGAGGCCCATCCCGGGGTGGCATTTCCAATCAGTTTAAGGAATAAAATAATACAGATAAAGGCAACGGCCACGCCGGACATGAACATTGAAAAGATCAAAATTCTTACCGCAGTGGTGTCAACCAGTACCGATATGGCGCTTAATCCGTGTAAAACCAGCGAAACGAAATTCATTTTGCTTTCCCCCGCCAGACGCGTCGCGCGGTCGGTTGGCATGGAGTCGTAAGGAATACGCGATTTAATGATTCCGCCCGGATAGTTGTTCCAGATTTCAGAAACGCGTACCAGGTTTTGAAGCCTGTTTTTAGGCACCAGACTGAAATTCCCAAAGGTGATTACTTTGCCGGTAAGCAGTTTAAATACATACTTGTAAATCACATAAAAGAACCTGAAAACGAAGTTTTCGGTACGTTTGTTTCTTTCGGCAAAAATGATCTTACCGGGAACTTCCAGTGATTTCGCTACCAGCTTATTAATATCAGAAGGAGCATCTTCCCCATCCGCATCCATCACAATCACTTTATCGCAATCAATATTATCAGCTACGTAAGATAAGCCGATCGCAATGGCTTTTTGATGGCCCAGGTTGCGGTAAAGACGTAAAACCTGAATAGCTTTCCCGCCAAATGGAACAAAAGGTTTAGTCCGGTCTATCGATGAACAATCATCTACCACGAGTATGGATGCATTTTTCAGCACGGTAGGATCTAAATCTGTGTTTATTTTCGTGATCAGCAGATTTAGGGCCTCCCAGTCGTTGTACTGAGGTATAATAATTACAAAGTTTTCCGGCATAGTGGCGATTAAAAATAACCTCCGGACAAGTTAATGGATTTAACTCGTTCGGAGGTTACGAAAATTAACATATTATTTTACACTTCCCAAACGAGAAGAAATACCGTCATGAATCTGAGTTAATGTTTCCACCAGGCCATATTCCCAATTCCAGCCCGGATAGTGTGACTTGAATTTCGAAAGGTCACTTACATACCAGATATGGTCACCGATACGATTGGTGTCGGAATAGGAGTAAGAAAGTTTGTTACCCGTGATTTTTTCACACAAAGTAATGGCTTCGAGCATGGAGCAGTTTGCAAAACGGCCACCGCCTGCGTTGTAAACTTCGCCCGGACGTGGGTTTTGGTAAAAATGCCAGAACATGTTTACCAGGTCATGGCTGTGAATGTTGTCACGAACCTGCTTGCCTTTGTATCCGAAAATGGTGTAATGATTGCCTGTGATCGCACATTTCATCAGGTAAGCAAGGAATCCGTGCAGCTG
Organism: Dyadobacter sp. LHD-138; assembly: GCF_030929615.1. GTDB lineage: Bacteria > Bacteroidota > Bacteroidia > Cytophagales > Spirosomataceae > Dyadobacter. The sequence continues at coordinate 26,734 of NZ_JAVFVU010000011.1, forward strand.
AGCGCCCGAGTGATTCGGTCCTGTAAGACATCCGCCGCGGAAAACAGCTGTTTTCATGCCAAAATAACGGCCGTATTCCTGCACCATGATATCAGCGGCTACCTTCGAAGCACCAAAGATCGAGTGTTTTGTATGGTCGATGCTGTGCTGTTCGTCGATTCCGTTTTTGAAATAGGCGTGATTTTCGTCGATTTCCCAACGTGTTTCCAGCTCAACAAGCGGCAGGTAGTTTGGATTATCTCCGTAAACTTTATTTGTAGAGGTGAAAATGAACACAGCTTCAGGTGTGTGAAGACGGGTCATTTCAAGCATATTCAATGTCCCAACTGCGTTTACTCCAAAGTCTGTAAAAGGCTCGCGGGCGGCCCAGTCGTGGCTCGGCTGTGCAGCAGCATGGATAATCAGCTTAATGTCTGTTCCGTATTCCTTAAAGATCGGTTCCAGTTGGCTAACTTCCCGGATATCTGCCGAATAATGTTTGTAGTTAGCATAAGCGGACTCAATACGGCTCTTGTTCCATGCTGTGTTTCCGTCTGCTCCGAAGAAATATTCACGTAAATTATTGTCAACACCAATGATCAGGTCAAACTTATCAGCTAAAAACGCAACGGACTCACTTCCTATCAATCCGGCCGAGCCGGTAACCAATGCTATATTCATATTTGGTTTCTAAATGTGGTATTAAAATAATACTATATTTTCGATGTGTATATTAAGGATGTAAAGTAAATTAAAAACGAACAATTATCCCAACCGCTTGCTCAAGTGGTAAGAAAATTAACTGCCCTTTTTGATCATAAACGATTCAACAAGGATGATTGTGTCGGATTTTCAGTCGTTTATAAAATAATTGATCTATTTCGATAAAAAATTTCGATTCTCGTTCACACTTCTATAATTTTACAGAAAATTACCTCTCCTTATTTGAAAGTCTTAATTTTCTACAATATCGTCGGAAAAGCCTAAGGCGTCTCATTGCTATTTTGTAACGAACCTATGGATCGTTGTGATGCAAGCTGTATGCATTCCAAGATCTGTTCTGCTTTTTGCAGGCATTACCCTTGCACTTTAAATATATGTTTAAACAATTGACTGCCATTTTGGGAAGAGATAACTTTTTAAGTTATCTGTTGCTGGCTGGTATTGCGCTCCGAATTTTTTTGTATTTCACATTACCCGGGTTTGGCGTTGATGCGCATGGTGAGGTAATTAATTTTATTATTGAAAAAGGAAGATTGCCGCTCACCCGCGAAGTGTTTTGCGCCATGCATCCACCGCTTTATTATTTGTTAGCGCTGCCCTTTTTTTATTTTGATGATGTGCACAGCCAAAAAGTAACACAGCTATTTTCGCTTTTGCTGGCCTGTGGGAACCTCTATCTATTGTTTGTCTTATGCAAAAGATTGCTGTCCAATATTCTTGTCAGGAATATATCTTTTCTACTGGCGGTCTTCCTGCATTCGTTTGTCACCTTTTCATTGTATGTTTCTAATGATACCCTGGCGTACTTCTTAGGTACCTGCATTTTGTATGCGCTCCATCATTACATCCGTAAACCGGATCTGAAAAACGAAATCATTATTGCCGCCCTGCTTGGTCTTGGTTTGTTAACGAAAGGTACATTTCTGGCTTTTGGCCCTCCGTTGGGACTGGTGGTGATTTTATCACTGTGGAAAAAGGAGATACCGGTAAAAATAATTTTGGCAAGACTCGTACTTTTTGGTGTGGTGACTTTCCTGCTCGGTTCCTATAAATATCTGGAAAACTATTACGCCGAGCACCGGTTTATAGCCCACAATATCGATTTCTTCTATTACATGCCGGCGAACACGTTTATCGGGCTCAAAAGTATTTTGTATTTCAACTTAAAGCAGTTGGTTAAATATCCAACGTTTTTTGAAGGGGATCCGATGCTTGAACACGTTTATCCCATCATATTCTATGCCACGTTCTGGTACAAATTCTGCGAACCGCTAAACGGATTTGAACTTGGGTCCAGAACTTCCTTCAAATACATTGGCAGCGTGATTTATGTCATAGGACTTATTCCTTCGGTACTGATTTTGCTTGGGACATTCCTGAAATCGGTATCTGTTTTTAAATTTATTGGTAAACTGAAATCAACGGGAAAAGCATCCTTTGAGAAAGGACTTGAAGAAGCAGCATGGTTGGGTATATTACTTTTAAGTATTTTACTCGTCATTATTGCGGGGGCCAAATACAACGTCTGGGTGTGTTTTCAATCCCGGCTGTTCCTTCAGGCCTTCTTCTCGATTATCTGGATTCTGTATGCAGGATTGAATTTTATCCGTGAAAAGTCTTCGCTCCTATTTAACCTGAGCATTTTATCCATGCTTTCCATCTCGGTTTTATACCTCATTTATTATTTAACAGAAGGCATTCACATCCTTTCTTTATTGAATTAATGGGAAAGTCGGGCATAAAAAAAGATATCCTCAATTTTTGAGGATATCTTTTTTTATGATATTAGCCTGTTAAGAGACCGTGTTATTCTTTCACAACTGCACTACCGGCACCATCATACAACTTCGCACGGATTGCGTTGACACGTGGCTCAAGCTCAGGATTTGCTTCGTATTTATTAGCCATTTGACGTGGTAAAGAATCAGGGCTTACGCCGTAAACATACTGATTCTTTGCATTTAGGTCTTTTTGTTCTTTGTGATTATATTTTTGATAGTCACAAGAAGATAACAATGCGATACATGCCACAAAGGCGGCTATTTTACTAAATTTCATCTCTCTGCTGTTCATAGTAATACGCACAAAAATAACGGCCTTTTCCATAACCACCAAACGGATAGGAGTTGAATTATTAAATTTTTAATCTTTCTAATTCATTATGGACAAATTGCATGAGTTCTGTTATATATTTCCTTGAAAAATCAAATGGAATATTGGCAGCCTCATAAATCTCCGTGATCGGAGCGGTATATCCCAGTTTCAGGGCGTCAAGATATCCTTTCAGGCCTTCTGCCGGGTTTTCGCGGTAGTTTTTCCAAACACCGATCGCACCCAGTTGCGCAATTCCGTATTCGATATAATAAAATGGCACTTCATATATGTGCAGCTGGCGCTGCCACAGATATTTTCGGAAAGATTCCAGTCCCGACCAATCCATCACCTCATCCGTAAATTCCTGATAAATTTTCACCCAGGCATCGGTGCGTTCCGTTGCCGTGTGTGTCGGATTTTCATACATCCAGTGCTGAAACTTATCCACGGTAGCGACCCAGGGCAATGTTTCAATGATCGATTCCAGATGCTGGATTTTGGCGCGGCGAAGGTCGTCATCGTTATCGAAAAACTCATCCCAAAAGTCCATAGTAATCAATTCCATCGACATAGAAGCCAATTCTGCAACCTCGGAAGGCGTATGTTTGAACGAATTCAAAGCCAGGTCACGGGTCACCAGCGAGTGGACTGCGTGGCCACCTTCGTGCAATAACGTCACCATATCCCGAAGATTGGACGTTGCGTTCATGAAAATAAATGGTACGCCGATTTCTTCCAACGGATAATTATAGCCACCTGGTGCCTTTCCTTTCCTCGATTCCAGATCCAGATGTTTCATGTTTTTCATGATCTGAAGGCAGTTGCCAAGGAACGGGTCCAAACGGCTGAAACAGCGTATTGTTTTACCAAGCAATTCTTCTCCGCTGGTAAAAGGTTTCAGTGGAGGCAACCCGTTCGGATCCACTTTGGTATCCCAGGGACGCAGCTGTTCAACTTTTAAAGCGTTTTTCCGGCTGCTGGCCATGTCGTTCAAAAGGGGCACGACGGCTTCCTTCACGGAGGTATGGAAATTAAAACAGTCCTGCGGCGTGTAGTCAAAACGTCCCATGGCTGCAAACATATAGTCACGATAGTTGGGAAATCCAGCGTTTTTTCCAACCTGATCCCGCAATGTCACCAGTTTATTCAATAACTCATCCAGCGTCTCATGATCCTGATAACGTCTGTCTGCCACTGCGCGCCAAGCTTCTTCACGCACGGCTCTGTCGGCCGACTGCAGGCGGTCAGAGGCCTTCTGCAAAGTCATTTCTTCTCCATCGAGGGTGACTGTCATGGCACCGGCAACGGCACCATATTTCCGTTCCTCGGTCTGCATTTCCGTTTGAAGTGGAATGTTTTCTTCGCGGAATAATTCAATCGCTTTTTTCATACTGCGGATGGTGATCGCAAATCCCTGATCTGTCAATTCGTTCAGGAATGGGCTTTCCACAGCTTTTTTATCAAGCTGATTTCCGTATTCTGCCAGTTTTGGCTGTATTTCTGTGATGAAAAACTGCAAGGCATTGATCAGCCCTGTATTGGCGGTATCGCAGGTTTGACGGATATATCGCCAGGCGAAATTTTCCGACAAGTAAGATTCCAGCTCACTTCTGTCCAAAAACCACTGGCGCAGGTCCGGTGCCGACTTAATTTCCCGGGCGACCAGATTATCGTAAAACGGCTGAAGGTCATCCCATTTTTTCAGATCAAATTCTTCTCCTATAAAAGCCCGGTTGGATCGGGTCAACGTCGTAGTTTCCTGATTTATCATCTTTCCTTTGATTGCGATAATTTGTTGTTCAAAGGTAATATGGAATTGCTGGAATCTGAAAGCTATGGATGGATATCGGGGTGGATGGAAACATATTTTTTTAATTATTTTTTTGATAAGGGGTAGTGAAAAATTAGTTTATATTACTGATTTTTATAATAAGCTATTGATCATCCGGTTACTGAGCTAATCGCATATAGCTAATTGCCAACGGCTACTTAAAAATGATTTATACGAATTCCAGGCCCTTGTAACCTTGCCGTTTAATCGAAACAGGTATATTTTGCGCAAACATGCATTGTGAATTTGCCAAAGACTTGGTTTTTTTAGGTATATTTCCGTAGGGTATCCGCTATGTATTATGTCTTTCTTTCAGAAAACGATTTCAGATAATGCGCTGACAGACGGTATTTTATCGAATGACCGCCAACGGCGTTCATTTGAAAATCGACTTTATGAAAAATATGCATATTTGATTCGGGAGGGTGTTTGGAAACACCGTCTCACGGCCGATGATTGCTCCATGGCTTATTCCGATACGATTCTTACCATTATTGAAAATATCCAAAATGGCCGTTTTGAAGGCCGCTCGGGCCTGAAGACTTATCTGTATCAAATTTTTTCCAATAAGTGTGTTGACCTTCTACGTAAAAACGCGACTAATCGTCAGCAGGTACACCATGGCGAAACGCTGGATGATTTTATTAACATTCTTCCCGATGATTCCCGGAGTATTGTGCAAAGGCTTATTGATCAGTATGATACGGAAATTTTGTATCGGCGCCTGCGTGAACTGGGCGACAAATGCCAGCAAATGATCAAAGCCTGGGGAGAAGGTTTTATGGATCAGGAAATAGCCGTTGACATGGGCTACCAGTCAGCGGCTGTGGTCAAAACAAGCCGGTTGCGCTGCCTTGAAAAGTTAAAGGAGCTGTATCATAAGGGCGTGAAAAAAGGATAGTGGAGAAAATTAAAAAGTCATGGAAGAGCGCATCGAAGATTATTTTAAAAGGCAACTCTCCGACCCGGAGAAGGAACAGTTTGAAAAGGATTTAAAAACGGATCCTGAACTGGCCGAATCCGTTGCCTTTTACCTGCTCGTGAAAAATGCTGCCGGGCAGGAAGCACGGGATAAAAGACTGGCTGAAAGGCATGAGGCATGGCAGAAATTGCCGAACAGTCAGCCGAAAACAATTTCCCGAACGTTATTTTATTACGCCGCCGCCGCTGTCTTATTCATTGCCATGGGGTTGGGCTGGTACTTTTTAAGTCCGGGTGTCCAGAGCCGGGAGCAGTTGGCGGAACATTATGTTCAGGAAAATTTTTCAACACTGAGCGTACAAATGGACGGTAACGCGGACAGCCTGCAACAGGTTATTAATCAGTACAATAAAGGCAATTATAAGGAGGCGGGATCCATGGTTGACGCTATGCTGAGACTTGATCCTCAAAATGCTGAGGCACAAAAAATTGCGGGTATTGTTTCCCTGAGGGAAGGAGATTACGACAAAGCGATCAACCATTTTCATCAGCTTGGAGTGCAAAAACAATTGTTCTCCAATCCCGGGAAATTCTATGAAGCCATTGCCCGCCTGCAACGTGGTTTACCGTTGGATAAGAAGTTAGCCGACAGTTTGTTAAGGGAGGTAATTGATGGTAATTTGGAAGGAAAGGAAGAGGCTGTGAAGTGGGTTAAATAGTTTTAAAGTTTAAATGTAATTACAAATCCCCCAGGTCATGAAATATTTATTTTCACTAGCCGCCGCGTTAGCCGCATTTTTTGTATTTGTCTTCCGTTGGAAAAAAAAGAAAACTCCTGCTTGGAAATCAGACTGTAATAGAGGTTATTACCAAACATTAAAAGATGGTAAACTTGTAAAAAAATTAGATAAAGATTTCGAACATGATAAGTCTCTTAAGTTTGGACTTGTTGCTGGCAATGGCGAAGTTCCTATTGATTTTATATTTAAATATCAAGATAGTTTTGACATTTTAGAAATTGAGAAAATTGAGAATGAAGTAAGGACGAAATATCCTGATCTGCATGTGGAGGTCTGTGATTGTAGCCCACGTTTGAGGAGATATTACAATTTCCCAATTGGCATAATTAGTAAAAGTGGTGAAAAACTGACGGTTGGAAATGGATCTACGAAGGAGGGAGATGTAGAATTTTCAAACGTAATTGGTTTCGCACCTAATTATAGATTGCAAAAAGGACCATCCGGCTTTGAAACTTTAAAAACATATCGTGGTGAGACTTCAAAATATACCTGGAAATTTCCCGGCATTGCTATAAACGAGGAAGATAAATTTGTAAAAATTGCGGTCTTGGATACTGGTTATGGTGATGGAACGGTATTTCCCAATTTTTCTTTGCAAGACCCATGTATCCTGTCTTCAAAATACTTTAACAATCCCATAGACGACGATGACACCAAACATGGTACTTTTGTCACCGAACTAATTTTAAAGCAATTGCCAGAGAATGTCCGGGTAGGTATTATACCTGTCAAGGTTTTAAACTCAGCCGGTAATGGGAGCATTTTTGATCTGATATGTGCGTTGTCATCATTAAAGGGTAAAAAAGTTGATATTATTAATGCCAGTTTAGGGTATTATGCTCCAAAAGAAGACCAGGTAACAAACGAATTTATCGGAACTTGTATCAAGGAAACCGGTGCTTTGTTTTTTGCAGCGGCCGGGAATGAGAGTCCCGAAATGGACGTATTGGATGGAACCCATAGCCGTAATTTGTCTGTCAGAAACCTTCTGTTTTTTCCGGCATGTTTAAAAAATATACCAAATTTGATTTCGGTAACTTCGTCTGTTGAATCCAGAAGATCTCCTGGCTTATTGGAAGTCTGTGATAATCAAAATTATTCGCCTCAGTATATAAAAGTGGCTGTTAGGGCAGATAGTTCTTGTGGATTTTTATTATCCGGTTCTCTTATGAACGGCACCGGCATAGGAACTTCATTTGCCACACCAGTCGCGGCAGGCAAAGCCGCAGCAAAAATCGCGGGAGGTGCAGCTGTGAATCCCAATTTATTATCTCAGATTGCATCGCCTCAAAATTGGATTTCTCCCGCACAAGTAAGTGGTAATAATACCATTATTCCTTAAAATAAAAATATGGAATGAAATCTCGTTTATTGTTAGTATTCATATTCAATTTATTGGTACGCATTGAAGCAAAAGCCCAATGCGTACCAATAAATGTTTTATACGACAATCTTGAAAAAGCTAATGACGACTTAGGAGATAGGGAATTGCTGTTTTTTTGTATTGATTTACAAAAAAACTTTTTGAAATGCAGCTATAAAAACGATTCAATTCAGGCAAAGATATTGCATCTTATCGGCCGTTCTTATTGGCAGCTTGACAGTCTTGCTCTCGGAGAAAAATACACTTTACAGGCAATCAAAATTAATCTTTCGAAAAGTAATACTGCAAGTCCCAAAAATGCCTCAAATAGTTATTTAAATTTAGGCAATATCGAACGGTCGCTCAATAATTCGGATAAATCGGTCCAGGCATTCCAGAATGGAATTCAAATTGCACAAAACTATTCGGATAAGATTTATTTGTTGCCGATGATATATCAACGGCTCGCGAACTTGTATTATGATTCAGGCAATTACCAAAAATGTCTCTCATATGCAGAAATCGGAGAAAGTATTGCCAAAAATCAAGGGTCTGTGATTCAGCAGGTTAATAATAGAGTTGAAAGGATTCAGGCACTCAACGCGCTAAATAATGTAAAAGGGGCATTTGAATTGCTGAAGGAGACCAATGCAATGGTTGGACAATTGAGCGATCATAAAACCAGAGGATTTGTGTTGACGCAGGTGGCGGATCTGTATGCTTCCAAGAATAGTTTTACAAAAGCAATCGAAGTGTACGGCCAAGCGTTGACAGAGTTTAAAGAGCACCTCAAAAATGTTAAAACAGATAGTTATGCTCTATTTAACTGTGCTGCTGTCACAAATAATATCGGGAATATTTATCTTGAAGAATTAAAGGATTATTCTAAGGCTTTGTTTTTTTTTAGTGAATCTTTGAAATATGTGAACCAGGACCTGGCCCGTTCTCGAATCCTTGGAAACATCGCAGAGTCATACAGCAAACAAGGAAATTATGAGCTCGCAGTCAAAATTTATGAAGAAGCACTTTCAAGGGTTGCGCAGAGTAATGTTTTAGGGAAGGAGGATAATAATCCGTCGGCCAAACTCATTAGAATATCGCCAAATAAGTTATACTTATTGACTCTTATTCGTGATAAAGCTAACACCTTGCTTGATTATGCTAAACATAATTCAAATAATATTCCCACACTAAAAAACGCCCTCAAAACCTACATGCTTGCCGATACGATGATCGATTTTATGCGTTGGGAGCATACGGGTAATGTAACAAAACTTTTCTGGCGGGATAAAACCCGTGCTATGTACGAGCATGCCATCGAAACGTGTAATCTGCTGAACGACCCCGTCACGGCATTTTATTTTTTTGAGAAAAGCCGGGCGGTTATGCTCAACGACCAGTTGAATGAATTGGGAGCCAACCAGCAATTAAGTCAGCAGGATGCGGAACGTGAAAGGTCATTGCGGCAACGGATCAGTGATTTGCAAAATAAGCTGGGTGAAAGCAAACCGGAATCAAAGCAGTACATAAGTCTCCGGAACGATTTGTTTCATGTGCAGGAGGAGCAGCAAATTTTTGTAAAGCAGTTGGAAAAAGCCAATCCGCAATATTATGCTTATAAGTATGATAACCGTGTTGCGACATTAAAGGAAATCCGGGCAAAAGTTATTCCGGATGGACAGGCGTTGATCTCTTATTTTGTTGGCGACAGTGCCGTTTATGGGCTTAATGTGACGGCGAATAAGATTAGCCTACGAAAAATAAATATAGCAGATTATAAACGTTATACTCAGGAATTTCAGCGGTTATTGGGTAACAGAGAAAATCAGAACAAAGAATTCGGTAATTATCTGACGGCCTCCAACCGTCTGTATGAATTGCTGCTTAAACCTTTTGGGATTAAATCCGGGCGCGTGATTATTTCCCCTGACGGTAACTTTATGCCTTTTGAAAGTCTGAGTTTTTCCTCGTCAAAACCAGAATTTCTCGTAAAAAAATACGCGTTCAGTTATACCTATTCAGCAGGATTCCTGACCAAAACATTTCGATCAAAAAGTGATTTTCTGAACACAAAAATGTTTTTCGGAATGGCACCGGGCACGTTTTCTCCCAAACTTGTTCAGGCGTCTCTGCCAGGATCTGAGTTGGCGCTGGAAACGATCAACAAGCATTTTCTCTTTTCCAAAATCGTCACCGGGGCAGATGCATCCAGAAAGACCTTTCTGACAGAACTTTCCGACCACCGGATTATTCAGCTGCTCACACACGCCAGCGCAGACAGCTCCGAAGTGGAGCCAACGTTATACTTCGCCGATTCGACACTTAAACTTTCTGAGCTGCCGACATCAGGTTTATCCAAAACACAACTGCTCGTTTTGTCCGCCTGCCGAACGGGTGTAGGAAAAAATCAGAAAGGGGAAGGTGTTTTTAGTTTGGCCCGTGGTTTTGCTGGCATCGGTATTCCTTCAACTTTGACAACCTTATGGAGTGTTGAAAATAAATCAATTTATGAATTAACAGAACTTTTTTATAACCAGCTCGATAATGGACTTCCACTGGATGTTGCATTGCAGCAGGCTCAGATTGAATGGCTTCAAACCGCGTCCAAAAGCGACCAGCTGCCTTATGCATGGGCTGGTATGGTGCTTGTCGGAAATACGGAACCCGTTGAAACTGGAATTTCGAAAGGCGGAATTTATGTGATTTTAACAACGACTGCTTTTGCTCTGCTCCTGGCCGGATTTTTGTTTCGCAGGAAAATGGCTGCACACCGTTGACATCTACTTCCCCGACTGCTGTGTCACATCCGTCAGATTATCTGTGATGATATTCTCCGTTTCGTGCACATTGGCAAAGGCGAAATTCATTTTGTCCCGGTCAAATTCTTTTTCATTGTTGGCCAGCCAGATTGTGGCCACACCGTTGCCGATAATATTGGTAATGGCGCGGGCTTCTGACATAAATCTGTCGACACCAAGCAATAGGGCCAGGCCTTCCAGCGGAATCACCTTAATCGCCGTCAGCGTGGAGGCAAGCACGACAAAACCGCTCCCGGTAACGCCCGCCGCGCCCTTTGAAGTGACCATCAGAATGCCAATAACAGACAATATCTGCCCGACTGTAAGATGTACATTAAAAACCTGGGCGAGGAAAATGGTGGCCATCGAAAGATAAATCGTGGTTCCGTCGAGGTTAAATGAATAACCGGCCGGAATAACCAGCCCCACAACGGGTTTTGAGCAACCCATCCGTTCCAGTTTTTCCATGATGGAAGGCAGCGCGGCCTCGGAGGACGATGTCCCCAAAACAATCAGCAATTCCTCGCGGATGTATTTCAGATAGGCCAGTATACTGATCTTGTAAGTTCTTAAAATCAATCCCAAAACGCCAAAGATGAAGACCGCCATGGTCAGGTAGACCGTTCCCATCAGCTTGGCCAGGGGGAATAAAGTATGAATTCCGTATTTTCCGATCGTAAACGCCATCCCTCCGAAAGCACCGATGGGGGCAAACATCATCACCAGATGAAGCGCTTTAAAAACATATTTTGAAGCAAAATTCAGCCATTCAACAATAACCGCTTTACCCGAATACCGGCTTAACACCACCCCCAGAATAAGAGAAAATAAGAGCACCTGAAGCGTCATATTGTCAAGGAAAAATTGGAGCCAGCTAAAATCATGCACCTTGGCGGCATATACGGAAATATCACCTTTCTGAAGATTTGCCGTCGCTACGCCGTCCCCGGGACGCACAATGTTGGCAACCAATACCCCGACAACGAGCGCAAGCGTTGTCACAACTTCAAAATACAGAAGCGCTTTGGCCCCAACCTTGCCGACCTTTTTTAAATCTCCCATGCCAATAATTCCCAGCGTGATGGTCAGGAAAATGATGGGATTGATAAACAATTTGACAATCTGGATAAAACCTTTGCCTAAAACGTCCATCTGAACCGCCGTTTCCGGAGTATAGTGCCCCAGCAGTGCACCGGCGGTGATTGCAGTCAGGACCCAAAAGGTAAGGTTGGTAAAGAGCTTCTTCAATTTTGTGAGTAGTTAAGGAATAAAGGGTTATCCGTTGGAATTTACACCGTCTTGATTTCTGTCAGGATTTTGGATGGTAGTCAAGTTACAATATTAAAGTACTTTTTTATCGGCCCTGCTCACAGAAAACTATTTTTTCTTATTGTTTATACTTGGTCTAAATAAATTTCTATATTTGTGCACATCTAATGGTGGCGATATAGTATTCCGGAATATCTAATTTATCTCAGGGCATTTTTATTGATAGGTACTTATGCATGACGCTTCTCATTCTTATTCGTCATTACGGATTTTAAGCCAGTCGAAAAACGGGTATATCGGCCAGTGCAACTGTTGTGATCATTACAATTTTGTATTCGGTAATGTACTTTTTATTTTCTCAGAAGACGGTCTGAATGGATTTCATTCGGTGCTGTACGACCAACAGCAGTTCCATACCATGGAAACTGCACTGCCACACGGAAGAAACCACCTGTTGCCTTCCCCGATTCCTAATTTCATGTTGTCCTTTAACGACGAGGAAGTGGAAGAGATCAAGGGGCTTTTTCAGGAAACCCTGCTGGCACTGGAAATTGATAAAATATTTTCATACAAAAGATAATTGAATTTTTAGACGATGCGCACAACATGCCCGTATAGAGCGATTTTTGCTCTGTTAATTATTGTCTGCTTTGCCGTAAAACCTACTTTAAGTGTGGCAGGGAAACCGTTACGAATCGTTTCTGTCAATGGCACGCTGAGCGAAATCCTGGTGGGACTGGGGCTTGAATCTCAGATTGTAGGGGTTGATGTCACGAGTACATACCCCGCTTCACTGGACAAGATTCCAAAGGTGGGGCATAACCGAAGTATTTCGGCGGAGGGGATTTTATCCTTAAATCCGGATGTGATCGTAGTGAGCGATCAAAGTATGTTGTCGCCGACCGTAGCCAAACAATTGGGTAGCACCGGTAAAAAAGTGCTGATGTTCAAACAAGATTTATCTCATGCAGGTACCGTCAGACTGATCCGTGAAATGGGAGCGTATTTTAACGCAAAAGTACAGGCGGAAAAGATGGTGAAGACTATTCAGACTGATCTGGCGAAACTTCCGAAGGCTGCTGCATCGAAAAAGCTTCTTTTTATTTATGCCCGGGGCACGGGAACATTGATGGTTTCCGGCAAGAATACTTCACCGGATAAAATGTTCAGTTTGATCGGGCATAAAAATGCAGTCACTGATTTTACAGATTTCAAGCCGCTTACTTCGGAGTCGCTTCTGGCAGCCAATCCGGATGTGCTGGTCCTTTTTTCCAGTGGTCTTGAAAGTGTTGACGGTATTGAGGGCTTGTTAAAAGTGCCGGGTATTGCCTATACCAATGCCGGGAAAAATAAAAAAATTGTTTCAATGGATGGCCAATTGCTGACCGGATTTGGTCCCCGTTTGGGGAAAGCGGCCACAGAGCTTGCGCTAAAAGTACAATAATGATCAAGGAAGAAACCATAGAAAAAACAGAGCGGAAAGATCAAAAAATAATACGGGAGGAGCTCAAACAGCCGCTGTCTCCCGGTTGGGTTATCCTGATTTTGGGGATGGCATTGCTTGCCTGTGTTTTGTTTTCGGTGGCAACCGGGGCTTTGTCTATTTCTTTTTCGGAGATTGTCGGGATCGTTTCCTATAAAATAGGACTGACCGGAACACCTATTAAAGAAGAGCAGAAAGAGATTGTTTTTTGGGTGATACGCCTGCCGAGAGTTTGTCTTGGGATATTGGTTGGGGCCGGTCTTGGCGTAGCAGGCGCTGCATTACAAGGGCTTTTTCGTAATCCGATTGCGGATTCCACGCTGATTGGTGTGACGTCCGGCGCGTCGCTTTTTGCCGTGATTGTGATTATGTTAAACATAAAGTTTTTTGGCATTATCAACGAAATAGCGGGTGCGTATACACTTTCATTTGCGGCCTTTATAGGGGCAGCGGTGACGACGGCATTGGTTTATCAGCTTTCCAAAATTACAGGGGAGGGCGGGATCACAACCATGTTGTTATGCGGTATTGCAATCAATGCTTTTGTGGGTGCTTTGACTGGCCTGATGACTTACATGGCCACGGATGAGCAGCTGAGGACCATCACTTTCTGGACGCTGGGAAGTCTGGGAGGAGCCAACTGGACCACTGTGCTTTCCGTTTTGCCATTTGTAGGATGCAGCATTTTGTTTATGCCTTATCTGGCCAAATCATTGAATCTGCTCGTTTTAGGGGAAAGCCAGGCGGCGCATTTGGGCGTAAATATGGTCAAACTGAAACGTGGTGTAATTGTTTTGGCGACAATGGCCGTGGGATCATCGGTGGCTGTGGCGGGTACGATTGGTTTCGTAGGACTCGTTGTCCCCCATATCATCAGAAGTGTTTTTGGTCCGGATAACCGTTATCTGCTCGTCGGGTCCGCCTTTGGCGGTGCCATTGTACTGACGCTCGCAGATACCATTTCGCGGACCATTGTGGCACCCGGTGAGCTTCCGATCGGTATCCTGACTGCCTTATTGGGCACACCGTTTTTCCTTTATCTTCTCTGGAACCAAAAACGTAACCGTGTATGATCGAGGTTGAAAATATACATTTTGGCGTCAAGAATAAGTCGCTCTTGCAGGGTGTTAGCTTTAAGGCAAAAGCCGGTGAATTCTGGGCTGTTGTTGGAGCAAATGGTGCGGGTAAGTCCACATTAATGAAACTTTTGTCGAAAGAACTTACACCAACGCAGGGAAATATTTCTTTTCACAATAAGGATTTAAAAAAGTATTCCTTAAAAGAACTGGCGCAAAAGCGTGCGGTACTGGCGCAGCAAAATGTGATTACGCTCGCCTTTACCGTCCAAGATATTGTGTTGATGGGCCGGTATCCCTTTTACGATTCTAAGCCTTCGCAACGTGATTTGTCGATTGTCGGTCATTGTCTTCAGACGGTTGGTATCGTTCATTTTAAAGACCGCTTGTATCCGACACTTTCCGGAGGGGAGCAGCAGCGGGTTCAGCTTGCACGTACGCTCGCACAAATCTGGGAAGTAAAGGAAGGATTTATTTTTCTGGACGAACCAACGTCGGGAATGGACCTGCTGCATCAATATGAGACGTTCCAGCTGGCGCGTGAAATGACGCAAAAAGGTTACGGTGTTATCGCCGTAGTCCATGACCTGAATTTTGCCCTGCAATACGCGGACCGGGTTCTGATGCTTAAAAAAGGCAAAATGTTTGCGATCGGAAATGCCAGTGAAGTTTTGACAGGAGAAAATATCCGGGATGCTTTCGGCGTTTCGGTAAGAATTTTTCAGCCTGATGACGCACCGTTTCCGGTCATTATACCCGAAGCAAGTCCGGTGGCAATCGTTTAAAAATTAATTCAAAAAATTAAATAAATATCTCCGTATCAATAATTTATCTTTCACTATGAAAACAATATTAATGGCTAGCCGAGCTGATCTTAAAGAACGTTGGTCTGAATTTAAATCCGAAAATCCTAAAACCCGTATCCGCGATGCAGCCAGGGAACTGGATACCACAGAAGCTGATCTCTTGGCGACGGGCCTTGGTGATAACATCACTTTGCTGGAAGGAGATTTTCGTGAATTGCTTAAAGAGGTAACATCGCTCGGGTATGTGATGGCGTTAACCCGTAACGACCATGTGGTGCATGAGCGTAAAGGTGTTTACCAGAATATCTCTTTCAATAACCACGTAGGATTGGTTTTGGGGGAAGATATTGATCTTCGGTTATTCCTTGGCGACTGGAAATTCGGTTTCGCTGTCCATGAAGGCGATCGTTACAGCCTTCAGTTTTTCAATAGCTATGGAGATGCAGCACATAAGATTTATTTGACAGAGGAAAGCGATAAGGGAGCTTATGACGCGCTGGTTGAAAAATACCGGGCTGCGGATCAGGAAGGAATGGCTATAACGACCGCGAAACCTGAGAAAAAAGCAGAAGAGCCGGTGGGAGATATCGATACAGCCGCGTTTCAGGCGGAGTGGCTGACTTTGAAAGATACACACGAGTTTTTCGGACTGTTGCGTAAATATAAGTTATCGAGGAAAGAAGCGCTGCGTCATGCGCCGGAAGGATATGCATACCAGATCAAACCGGAAAGTATGAAGGCCGTTTTCGACGCTGCTTCTGAAACAGCATTGCCCATTATGGTTTTTGTTTCAAATCCGAACTGTATTCAGATCCATACGGGACCGATCAAAAAGATTTTTGTTATGGGTCCGTGGTTGAATATCATGGATCCGGCCTTCAACCTGCATTTACGTGAAGATGCGATTGATGAGGCTTGGGTTGTGAAAAAACCTACGGAAGACGGAATTGTTACCGGAATTGAATTGATTGACAAGGATGGTGTGATGTTTAACCAGTTTTTTGGAAAACGTAAACCGGGTTCGCCTGAGCTGGCTGCGTGGCAGGAATTGGTTGAACAGGCCGTGATAAGAAAATAAGGATATGGAAAATCTGGCTTAAAATCAGGCGGCTCCTATGGAGCCAAGTAATCGAGAATGTCAGGGTTTTTCTATAAACAGGATGCTTTTAAAAGAGTGTTTTGCAGACGAAGAGGATACAATTTCGTGTTGGAAATGGTAAATCTGGTCGATTAGAATAATTTCGTAGG
Source organism: Dyadobacter sp. LHD-138 (assembly GCF_030929615.1). GTDB lineage: Bacteria > Bacteroidota > Bacteroidia > Cytophagales > Spirosomataceae > Dyadobacter. Next base: position 43,125 of record NZ_JAVFVU010000011.1, read on the forward strand.
CATATCCTATTTGTAGATATGAATTTGAATTCCGAAGGAATACCCTGTTTATAGCCATGAATTTGAGATATATTTATTTTGACTCCATAGGAGTCTCCTGTTGGATGTTTTGAGACAAAAATCCGCCTAGGAAGTTGTTTAAAGAAGCTTTTTAAGATATAAAGACAATATATAATTTCGCCATAGTAATTCAAAAGGACTGTTTCGATTCGGAGCAGTCCTTTTTTGTGCGTGCAGGTCTTTACCGGTCGGATGGCGAAACAGCCATCCGACCGGCTTGCCGGCCCGTCCGACGGTTTTTTACCGTCTGACGGGTAAGCAAAACCTATTCAACCTTCAATTTTCCTCCTCCTGAATAACTCCGGTATTCTCCCTGGTACATCGCGTCAGCGGCGGCAGGTCCGGCGGTAAAAGTCCCTTTGGAAACGATACGCACCTGGTAATAAAATGATTTGTCCGCTTTGTCCGCGGTCGTGAAGAAATGAATACGGTCGTCGCGGATGTCATAATAGGCCGGGATTGCCGCATTTACGATCCAGGGCATATCCCGGGGTTCCGTAATGCGCGGGTTCTCAATTTCAAAACCTGCCGGTAAAAGATCCGTTACCACAACATTTTCAACAGGCAATCCATTGGCGCTGGAAAGTGTTAACCTGACGACCACCAGATCATTCTGATGTAACGTCGTAATCGCTTTTCCATTCCGCGTTAAATATTCCCTGCGAATGCGCAGCCCCTGATCTTCTTGCACATAAGCACCGGTAGCCGACATCCCTTCCGATTGTGCAAACCAATACAGATCACCCCTTCCCTGCGTGTTGACGGCCAATTTCTGATTGGCAATACCCTTCGCGATTTTCAATTCCTTGCCATCAAAACCGGCGATTTTTTTGCCGTTGATGGTTACTGTCCCGGTGACTGTCGAAGCAGAAGTTTTCCTGGCCACTTTTCCCAAAGCCAGCACCGCAAAACTTGCTTCCTGGGTGTTGATGTAGGAAGCCGATTGAATCGCTTTAGACAACTGACGGGCCAGCGGAGTAATCTGCACATTGTCATCATCTGTTTCCAGAAGTGTATTCAATACGAGTCCAAGATTCCGCAAAGGAGAGGAATAGCTGTCGTCAAACACGACATTGCTGTTTTGCAAAGTATAACTTTGGGGTAAGAGCGCGCTAAAACTCCTGGTATCGCCCACCAGCTGAAAAGCGCCAGCCAGCAAGTAACGTGCATCCTGTGTGAGCAGCTGAGGGTTTTGTTTGTAATAATTCATAGCAGACCGGTTAGGCGAGCCCGTTAAGGCCAAAACGTACAAGGAGTAAATTGCCTCCCGCCGCGCCACGGTGGTCCGAATTTGCGTCACGGCTTCTTTGGGTAAATTGTTATTGGCGCTCGCCACGGCAATTTCCCGGGTTGCTGTGGTTCCGGTTTTAGCCGTCAGATATGCAATGGCTTTGCTTAATGTTTTGGGATTTATTTCAAAACCTGCCCTACGCGCCTCTTCGAGAAAATGTACTGCATAAGCCGTCGTCCACCAGTCTTCGGTGGTTGCACCGGGCCATATCACGGCACCGCCGCTAAACAATTGCTGCGACTCAATCTTGCGGATTGCCTGCTGCACATTCGTCACCGGATTAAAATCACTTTCACCGGTTTTGACCAGATAAACAGGCGTAGCCATGGCTTTGGCCAGGTCTGCGAAGTAGAGCTGAGGAAATGCTTTTGAAATGGTTTGCTCGAGACAGCCATACGGATAACCCAACAAAGTGGAGAGTACTTTTCCTCCCCCACCGACAAGCGGCGACCGGCTCAATACGACCTGGCTGCTGTTGGTAGCCGGAATAAAACTGTTTGTCAGGTTGATCACACCTTGCTGTCCGCCAGCGATCAGGCCTGAACTGCTCGTTTTGAGCAGTGGAGAAGCAGGACGAACCGTTATTTCTGTTTGCTGAGTGAAAGTTTCTCCAAAAGCATTCACCTGCACAATAACTTTTCCTGCCCCGATAGCCAGTAACGCTCTGACTGAAAATATAGCCCTTGTCTCCTTACCTGCCGGAATGACGATCTTTTGAACGGATGGCGCGGCACCTGCATTTAAAGGACCGCTAACCGCCAGTGAGACCGTAGCGTTCGCCGCTTTGCTTTCGGTATTGCTGATGTTTACGGGTAAAACCAACTCATCACCCGGACTTAAAAAGCGTGGTAAACCGGCGCTGATCACTACGGGATCAGCCACTTTCATATTTTTGGTAGCAGAACCGAAAGCATTATCCTTGTAAGCGACCGCCATAACTCGTAAGTCGCCGCTGAATTGGGGAATGTTGATGTCAAAAGTGGCCTCTCCGCTTCCGTTTGCCGTTAACTGGCCACTCCAGAAAGACACGAGCTCCGTCCTGCCGTTGCTTAACGGGTTAATGCGTTTTTCCAGATCATAACCGTCACCCCCAAAACTTGAAGCGCCCGAAATGGTTAGTTCAGGGAAAAGCAAGGCATACAAATTATGGCTGGTTACTTCCAAAGCACGTTTTTGATAAAAATATCCGTGGATATCCGGCGTCCTGAAATTCTTGATCTGCAAAATCCCTTCGTCCACAACGGCTACGGTTACCTGCGCATTGGGTTGTGTTTTAATACGTATCTGTTGTTTTGTTTTTGATCTGGACTTATCAACGGTTGTGATCGCGACCGGAAGATTTCGCTTGGTGTCTTCCACCAAAACCGGAATAAATCCGTTTGCGACAGTTAATGGAAGGTCTGAACTATCCAACGGGCGAATGAGCGTAGCTGTTACAAAAATGTTTGGCAAATGCTCTTCTTTGAGATTTAGCTTTAACTCGGCCGCTTTCTTCTCAGTCGTTAAAACGTGATGTTCAAGAATGCTGTTACGCTCTACAGTGACCAGTAACCGGCCGTCAAATGGAGTTTTAAAAAGCACTTTGGTAGATTCTCCGACATTGTATTTTGCCTTGTCGGTTTCCATTAAAACCCGCCCTTCGTTGCTTACTTCGAACGAAGAATATTGGGTGTAACCGGAACCATAAGCGTAAAAACTGGCAACGCTGTAATGCGCGGCCTCTGGTCGTCGGATTCTGATTTCATATTCTCCGGAAACCGTAGGCACATAACGGAATGTGTTTTTGCCATTGTTCAGATTAAGAATATTGGAATAAACTACTTTTTCGCTTTTTCGGGAAGTGTAGGTCAGCTGTTCGTTCTTTTTTTCAACAACGGTCTGGTATTCAAGCCGGATCACCTCAATCTTTGCTTTGGCTCCGTTCTGTAAAATACCTTTGCTGTTTACCCCAATCACTTCAACAGGAATAGGTGCGTTCACGCCTACGTAGGAATCCGGTAAATGAATACCGTAAAATGTATTTTGGGTAAAAACATCAAATCGCTGCAAACGATTAACGGGACGGCCATTTTCATCAAAAACAGTCACGTAAATTTTCCCTTCAAGTACACCAATGTCTTTCAGCCCCGGTGCTAATGCAAACCGTTCGGTTGCCTGTCCCTGGTCGTTGGTAACGCCCTGTCTCGTTTCTTTTTCAAAAGTCGCTTCAGAGGGAATATCAAAGGTGAACTCAGGGAAACCGGGTGCTAAAAACAGCTTTCGTTTCAGCTGGGATTCCATCTCATAAGTCCGGTTGCTGGCCGGTGGCCCGAATAGATTAAGTGCCGTAGCGGTAAGCGCAACCATACCGCCGGAAACGTATTCCTTTTGTGCGCCGCTCAAATCCACTTTGATACGATCAGGCATGAATTCTTCGACATTGACCGACTGTGAGGCCAGCAAAACGTCATTTGCATTATAAACTTCCAGCACATAAGTCCCGGTGAGCGCCGCCGCATCCATGGCTACTTCTGTCTCAACAGCGCCTTGTTTATTGGTACTTTTTCGCCAGGTACGATATTCGCGTCCGTTTGGTGTAACCAACCTCAGTTTCAATGGAACTTCGCCGGCAGTCTGCCAATTTTGGTTTCGTAAAACGGTATTAAAATGAACGGTTTCGCCGGGGCGGTACATATCGCGCTGTCCATAAATAAATGCCTGTAAACCGGAAGTATTATCCCGTTGCCCTTCTACTTCAAAACGCGAAGTTTCTACCCTTGTGTCATCGAGAAGAAGATAATTGAAATCATCCTTGCTACCGGCCGTGATCATCGCCAGGCGAAATCCTGGTGCTTTTTCGCCAAGTTTATCCACATGGGCAATGCCATCGCCGTCGGTAGTAGCTATGTAAACCGACTGGTTATTGCTGCTGATCAGGGTGATTTCAAGACCAGCCAGCGGTTCATTCGTTTTGATTGAATTGGCGAAAATCCAGATTTCATCCTTTCCCTGCTTGGCAATCAACCCGATATCGGAAATAGAAACCAGCTTGGTGGCGCCCAGATAGGCCTCCTCTTTCGAATTAACCGAAACCAGATAAATACCGCGACGGCTGTTGTCGTCCGGAAGCGCGATGTTCAGTGCTGAAACGCCTTTTGCTTTGGGGAGATTTTCTGTGTCAATGACCTTATTAACAATGACATCGCTAAAATTACTGTCCTCGTCTCCGCTGTAATTAAAAGAACCGGTCGATTTCCATTCTTCACTCACATAACCATATTCTTCCCAGCGATTTGCACGCACGTAACTCAGGATATTATTGGCATAAAGTTTGGAGATTTTCACCTGTACCTTAGGCACATTAACGATCTGGACACCCATGTTTCTGGAACCCTTGGGCGTCATGTAAAGGGCTTTTTTATTGGCAAACGAGATACCCGCAGGCATTTTCCCGAAAAACAAGTCCCGCGAAGTTCCGTCTTCCAGCGTTTGACCAAGTACTCCTTTTAATGTCTTGTTGATCAGTAATGCATAGGTATCTGTTTCATTAAAATCGCCTCTCAGAATAAAACCGTTTTCAATCACTTCACTGGTCAGTGTAGCTGTCGGATTAATCGAAAATCCTGTTTCAAGACTTTCTTTAACGATTTCCTGGGTGGTGATCACCCGCACGTAAGCCGCGTTATTTTCAAATCCGGTCTTGATATCGGCCACTTCCAGATGCAGCGGTGAAGGCAGGTTTGTCGTTCTTTCCAAAACCTCCTGGGTAACATAAGCGGTGTTTTGCGCTTTCAGTCCTTTTTCCAGTTTTATCGTCAAGGGTAACGGATTATTGTCCGCCGCTCCGGTATTGGTCAAAGCAAGTGTAACATTTTTTCCTTCGGCGGATGACAGGATTCGGAAAGGAACGTCTTTGTCGTTCAGGGCCAGTTTGAGTCGCTCCGCAACATTTTGCGTGGTGACGGAATAGTTAAAAATGAGTTTGACATGCGCTTCCTGCCTGCCGGTTTCTTTTGAAAGTGTCCACCAGCTTTCTGTCTCGATCAATTGCAGATAAGGTGTATGAAAATCGATTGTTTCTGACGAAACATCGTATTTTTTATCCGTTTTTGATTGTGTTAATAACTGATTTGTGAGTTTTGCCTTGTATGCCGTCGCCGAGCCGAAGCCAGCCACAGGTGAAAATACGAGCTCATTGGGCGCTGACCATTTGAATTTTCCGCGAACGGCAGGTTCAAACTTGATGTACTGGGTAGAGTCCCAGGTGTCCAGCTGACTTTCAGGAACGAGATCTTTGTTAAAAGTAAAAACCAGATTTTGAGATTGCCCGATTTCGTCTTTGAAGTTCGTTCCTGCAATTTTGACTTCATTTAGCGAAGAACAACTGTTGAAAAAATAGGCTGTAAAGAGAATGGAAAATAAAACAGCGGCGGAGCGTTTTCTCATGAGGATTTTAAACGAAATTTTTCAGACTAACAGGACTATGTTTCCGGCAATAACGTTTTTTTATCCAAAATCAGGATGTAAAAAACGGATGATTTTTTATAACAAAAAACCATCCGTCTAATTTAACTTTAATTGCAGCAAATCTTATTTTTCCGGGCTCACAAATGTGTTAACGGTAAGCATAATTTTTCAACTGCATGCGGTATTAAAAGGCTTCCATAATTTCTTCGATGGGTTTTGCACCTTCGAAAAATGATAATAACCGCATTAGGATCCCTTCCACGACGGCGTCCGGGCAGGAAGCGCCGCAGGTTAACATAATACGTGCGGGAGATTTTTCAGGCAGATAATTTTCTGTCACCGTTTCTTCCTTTGTATGCATGTTAAAATGCCTGATGAGCTGTTTATCGAGGATTTTACTGACCGATTCAATAAAATAGGTAGGAAGTTTCGCTTCGCAAAGCTCCACCAAATGGGAAGTATTGGAACTGTTATAACCACCGGCAACGATCACAAGATCGGCCTGATGCGTCAGCAGCGCATAAGTTGCATCCTGATTATCGTTGGTGGCATAACAAAGCGTATCACGTGTATTGGCAAAGCGGCTTTCCACTTCTTCCGGGCGCAGGCTGTAATGTTTGGTCATTACATTTTTAAGATAATCCGCAATGCCTTGTGTGTCAGAGGCTAGCATGGTAGTCTGGTTCACTACGCCAATCCGTTGTAAATCTTTTTCCGGATCAAATCCATCCGAGTACTGACCTTTGAAATCTTCAAAAAACTGTTGTGCAGGTAATTCGCCGGTGATGTAAGAAGCCAGGCGAATGGTTTGCTTCATATCTTCAACCACCAGGGTTGGCGCGTTTTCTTTGCTATGGGAAAAAGTCGCGCGGGTTTCTTCATGAAAGGGTTTTCCATGAACGACAATCGAATAATCTTTCTCCCCGATCTGTGCTGCACGGTTCCATACCTTTTCCACAAAGGGACAAGTGGTGTCGTAGATGTATGAATTGATGCCAAGCTCGGCTAACTTCTGTTGATTTTCAATGGTCGTACCAAAAGCCGGGACGATCACGATATCTTCAGGCGTCAGTTGTTCCCATGGAATCAGCTGTTTGCCTTTGGTATCCATGATGAATTTTACGCCGCGGTCGGTCAGATCCCGGTTAACGTCCGGGTTATGGATCATTTCGCTCAAAAGGAAAATCCGTTTGTCGGGATTCTCGGAAATGGCTTTGTAGGCGATGTCAATGGCATTTTCCACGCCGTAACAGAAGCCGAAATGACGCGCAACAAGAAACTGCACCGGTCCGAAATCGAGGACCGTTGGTGTATAGTCACGTTTCAGTTTATCGTTTTTACGGCGAAACTCCTTAATGGGTGTGATAACACGGCTCCGGTAAAAATCGGGTATATTAAACGTTTTCATTGACTGACTCAGTAGATTGTAAATAACAAAATAGGCCATTTTTGAGCAATAGTCAAAACCTGACTTATTCTTTTGGGTAACAAATGAGGGATTGGCTTTGTTCAAAAAAAGCTTTCGGCTTTCGGCAGTCGGCTTTCAGGTGGTTAATCAAAATGGCTTTCGGCTTTCGGTGATTGGCTTTCAGAAGGTTAATAAAAGGAATTTTGTCCAGGATTTGCCGACTGTTGACGGCCGATTGCCGAAAGCCATCAAAATATTTTGTAAATTGATGCAACATCCGCATTCCCTTTTACCTCTTTAATACAGAACGTTCAAATCTAAACCTTCTGCTTGAAAACGAAATTGTACACCGACCAGCATGTGGATCTGGTAGAGCGTTGTAAACTCGGAGAGCGCAAAGCGCAGTATGAGTTATACAAATGCTACTCGAAGGCTATGTTCAATATTTGCATGCGGATCATAAATCATCACGGTGAAGCAGAGGATGTCTTGCAGGAGGCGTTCGTGGATGCCTTTGCGAACCTCCACCAGTTTCGTCAGCAGTCGACTTTTGGCGCCTGGTTCAAGCAAATCGTCGTCAATAAATCTATCAATCACCTGCGCAGCAGAAAGGTAAAATGGGTGGAAATAGATGAATTTCAGGATAGCCCTGATGACTGTGAGGATATCGAAGATCGTTTTTCCTGGCACGAAAATGATACAACGCTGGAAGTAGAACGGATAAGAAATGCAGTTTTACGTTTGCCTGACGGTTATCGCGTGGTGGTGAGCCTTTATTTGTTCGAGGGGTATGATCACGAAGAAATTGGCGAGGTTTTGGGGATCAGTGAAACGACATCGAGAACGCAGTATATGCGGGGAAAAAGGAAATTAACGGAAATGCTCGGAAGGGCGTAATGAGGACTGACTTAAGCAACGGAAAGTACAAAAAGAGCGTAAATATTGATAACACGTAAACTAAAAATTATCATCATTTGAGTTAAAACTTTACACTTATGTTAATGATCAATGAAAAAGTTTTCTGATAAAAAAGATCGTCTGGAGAGGTTTGTGAGAGATAATAGGGATGGGTTCGACGTTTTCTTGCCTCAGGATTCTTTGTGGGACCGGATTGAGAATAGTATTCCCTCTGTTCCCGCTGAACCGCAAAAAAAAGTTAGACGTCTGAGTAGTCCTTATTTCGACTGGCGAATTGCTGCCGGCGTGATCCTCGCACTGGGAACGGGTTACCTCTTTTACCTCAATAACGAGTATGGCGTCACCAGAGATCCTGGTGTTGCGCTGAAAGTACCGGCCTATGCCCGCGAATTCAATCAGTATAACACGTTGATTGATGAAAAACGGAGTGAAATTTTAAAGCTGGCCAGCAACAGTCCAGAGCTTTACAGAGATTTTTCCGCTGACCTCAAAAGTCTTGAGAACAGCTATCAAAATCTGAAATCTGATTTGGGCAATGCCCCGAACCAGGAAGCATTGATTCGTGCGATGATTGAAAATCTGCAATTTCAGGTGGATTTGCTGAACCGACAGTTAAATATTTTACAACGCATCAATAAGGCAACCCAAAGCCATGAAAAATATAATTCGCCTACTATTTAGTCTTGTAATATGCTGGCCTTCTTTCGGTTTTTCACTGGATACCGAGTCTTTTATACTCATTGAAAAACGAAGGCATGTCGTGAAAGTGTATGAAGTGAGTGAAAAGGACCAACTGGTGGTGGACAATCAATATGGAGAGGTTAAGGTCAATCTGTGGAATAAAAATGAGATAAAAGTTGAAGTGATCATCACGGCCTCTGCGCCAAGCGAATCGCAGGTGGTGGAATATCTGGGTTCTATAAAAATTGGCGAAAGCAGGGGCAAAAACCTGATAAGCCTGAGAACTACAATTGATAAAAGTAGCTTTGCAAGAAGTGGATGGAGTGCTTTAAAGAGAAAGACCGGGGAGAAAAATTTCATCCAGATCGATTACACGATCTTCATGCCCAGGGAAAACGAGCTGGTGGTTAAAAATCAATTTGGCGATACCAATATTCCTTCTTTTGAAGCGCCCTTAACCATTGATTCGAAACATGGGAATTTTAATGCAAATATTTTAGGAAATGCCCAGAATGTCATTTACTCTCAATTCGGACAGGTGAAAATCGGTAAGATGGAAGGGGGAAATCTTGAATTTGAAAATTCAGATCTCAAATTGGACAGAGTACAGACGCTTATTCTGAATAGTAAAAGCGGGGAACTTTCCATCGGAGATGTTAATGACCTCACGACCAATATGAATTACTCCAAGGCGATTATCGGAAAATTGAGAGGGACGGGGAAGATCAGACTGAACTATACCAATAACTTTCGAATGGAGGAACTTACGTCCTCAGAAGAAAACCTTGATATCCACGCGGAGTTTTCTTCTGTTACGCTTCCAGCCGAGTCAAACAGTTTTAATGTTACCGTTACGAACGGAGATTTTAGCTACCCAACTAATGTCAATTTCTCTAAACAGCCTTCACATGAAGGTAAATCATCAAATCAGTCACGTCAATATCAGGGTAAAATCGGTACCGGCTCCGGTGCAAAAATCACCGTTTATTCCAACTTTGGGGACGTGAAACTGAAAAACTGAACTACGCTGGCTGCTCCTCAACCAACACATTGTAACGGAAATCCAGGGGATCGAAAGCAGCCATAAGTTTTGTGATAAAGGCCGGATCGCTCAGGTAAAAATTCAGGAAGTTGTCATAACGCTCCTGTGAAGATTTGCCGGGGAATAGTTTATATTTCAGCGCAAGAAGCTGCTCGATTTCACTTTCATGATTCCGTTCTTCCGCTTTTCTCAATCGCTTTTCCAGATGCTCAAAGGAGTGCCGGATCCGGGTTTCTTCGGCTTTTACAGCACCTTCCATGGATTTGTCAATCGCGATGGCTTTGCCCAGTATGGTTTCAAAAAGCGCGTAAAACGATTTTTTTTCCTCATTCAAATCCAGTACGTTATTTGAATGGCTTTCTACGAAATGTTTTCTCAGCGAGACTTCATCGAGAAACAGATCCTCATAATTTACACCTAGTTTCTCTACCCTTTTGCCTTGCTGATCCGTAATATACATGGCAAAATTCCGGGGAATCAGCATGGGGAACGTTACATTGTAGTGATCAAAAACACCTTTTAACTGCATCCAGTACGGTACTTCGGACGGCCCGCCAATGTAAGCAAGGTTTGGTAAAATGATCTCTTCATACAACGGACGCAATACAACATTCGGGCTGAAATATTCCGGATGCTCGTCGACAAGCGCTGTGATTTCGTTTTCTGTAAAAGAGAGATCGGTATTGAGGACTTTAAAGAGATTATCCTCCTTAATGATGCGTTCGCGGAGGTTGTCCTGAAGGTAGAATAAATTTATTTCGCGTGCACTGAGCGGGGTATGATACCCGAGCGAAGCAAGTTTTGAAGTCGTATTGGTTACAATTTCTGCGGAAGATGAAGTTGTAAGCTCTTCTTTGATGACGGGAACGAACTGGCGTTTAAGATCTGCATCATCTGCATCCAGGCAAATCAACCCTTCTTTGCCGAACAATTCGTGCATATAACATCGAACCGCATCGGAAAGGGTGTTGTTCTCAAGATAAGCTTTTGCAAAAAGTAAAGGCCTGTTGGGTAAATTTCTTAATATGCCCTCTAATTCCTTTGGATTAAGCCTTCCCACTGCGCCTTTGTGTTCTCCCTCCCATTTATGGGTTTTCCCCATCAAATGGAAAGATGCAATTTCTTCAAAATCATGATCTTCTGAAGCCATCCAGTACACCGGGACGAAGTTGTGGTCGGGATAAGTGTCTTTTAGCTTTTTAGCGAGTTTAATGATCGTAACAATCTTATAAATCACATACAGTGGGCCCGTGAAAATATTGAGCTGGTGACCGGAAGTTACCGTAAACGTTTTTTCATCCAAAAGAATGGAAAAATCCGGCATATGCGGTTGGTCTTTGTACTGTTCTTTTAGAACCTTAACCAGTGTCTGACGCTTTTCAATGCTAAAATCTGCCCGTTGCTTCATTACATCTGCTGCATTTTCAACCTTTGGAAAAGTACCGTAAAACTCTTTAAGAGATGGTTTTTGATCCAGATAATCGAGAAGTAGCGTAGGGAATTGCCCCGTTTTACGCAAATCAAGGGAATGAACAGTCATGAAAGGTGGTTTTTCAGTCTCAATTAAGGAATGCAAAGGAATCAGTGTTTAGGGTGACGTGCATTTAACAAAATAAACCCGGCAATCGGACTGAAAGTTCATGAAAAAACCTGAGTTAAACTACTTCATTAACACTTGTTAAGCAACCGGCATTTGCTGATGCAAAAAAATGACACAAAAAGGCCGAAACTGAACCAGCTCCGGCCTTATAAATTAATCGTATTGGTTTTTAGTTGTGCAGGTTTCAAACCTGATTTTTCTTTAATATTATTTAACAGTTAGGTTAATAATACACGGTGCAATAAGTTCGGTATACCTGTTTTTTTAAAAAATATAGTCGTTTTTGGCAATCAATGCATCGGCGATCCGGCGACGGGCGTCTTTCAGGTTGACTGGTTCAATTTTGGTAAATCTTTTCAAACCCATCAGCATCACCCGCAATTCATCGCTTTCGGCAAAACTGGTTATTGCAGATTTTCCGGCATTGTTAACACGCTCTACGGCTTCATGTAAATAAACCTGTGCAATATCTTTGTGCAAGGTGCTGGCGTCCGCACCAAGCAGACCGATCCGTTTTTCAACACGCAAAAGAACAGATTCAGCCGCATAGGTTTCAATAACCATGTCGGCGAGGTTTATGATAATTTCCTGTTCTTCGGAAAGTTTTGTCATGAATTTTTGAACGGCCGATCCGGCTACCATCAACACGGCCTTTTTCAGGTTCCTGATCACTTTTTTCTCGGCAGCGAATAGGGTTTCATCTTCATCCAGTCCAAAATCCGGAATTGACATAATTTCCTTTCCAACGGCCATCGCCGGACCCATCAGATCAAGCTGACCTTTCATCGCGCGTTTTAAAAGCATGTCCACAACGAGTAATCTGTTGATTTCATTGGTTCCTTCAAAGATCCTGTTGATCCGGCTGTCGCGGTACGCACGGTCCATCGGGGCATCAGCGGAATAACCCATGCCGCCATACACCTGAACACCTTCGTCCACGACATAATCCAAAACTTCCGATCCATGCACTTTCATGATCGCACATTCGATAGCCAGCTCTTCCAGTGCCTTCAATTTGGAATCGGCATCACTCAAACCTTTTTCTTGCAACGCAACGATAAGGTCATCAATGTTTTGTCCTACTCTGTATGCCGCAGATTCCGTGGTAAACATACGGATAGCCATTTCAGCCAGTTTATGTTTGATCGCACCAAAACTGGAAATGGAGATACCAAATTGTTTACGCTCATTGGCGTAATTGATCACCTGTCGTGCTACCTGTTTGGAACCTCCAAGGGCCGCGGCGGCGAGTTTTATCCGTCCAATGTTTAAAATATTCACCGCGATCTTAAAGCCGTTTTCGCGTTCAGAAAGCATGTTTTCTACCGGTACGGCACAGTCGTTAAAGAAAATCTGACGTGTATCAGAGCCTTTAATGCCCATTTTGTGTTCCGGCTCATTCATGGTAATACCGCCGAACGTTTTTTCAACAATAAAGGCGCTGAGATGTTTGTCCGTCTCTCCGTTGGGTTCAACCACTTTCGCAAAAACAATAAAAAGATCAGCAAAACCGCCATTGGTTATCCACATTTTTTGGCCATTGAGGATATAATGCTTCCTGTCTTCACTGAGTTTGGCCTTTGTTTTTCCGGAATTTGCATCCGATCCGGAATCAGGCTCCGTTAAGCAATACGCGGCTTTCCATTCCCCGGACGCCAGTTGCGGTAAATATTTAGATTTCTGTGCTTCGTTTCCATAATACACAATGGGCAAAGTGCCAATGCCTGTATGCGCGGAGAGTGCCACGGAAAATGAATTTCCTGCACCGGTGGCTTCCGCAACCAGCATGGAAGTGTTGAAATTCATCCCGAACCCGCCATACTCTTCCGGAACCACAGTGCCCATCAAACCCAGTTCACCAGCCTTATCCATTAGCGAGGACATCAGTTCAGGACTTTTCGCCTGGTCGATTTCGTCAAGACGCGGCCAAACTTCTGTACGCAGAAAATCACGACAGGTATCGGCGATCATTTGCTGTTCCTCGTTAAACTCCTCCGGAATAAAAATCTGTGATGCCGGGGTTTCCTTTATTAAAAATTCACCTCCCTTGATCGACGTTTTTTTACCTTCTGCAACAGCCATGATGATTGATTTTTGGATTTGACTAAAAGTTTGGAACGAATATAGTATGCTTGCATACTATATTGTGTGTAGCAAATATATTCTCTTTCCTAATATTATGCAAGCATACCAATAGGAAAAAATTTTTGAAGTATTGGATTAATTAAATGCGTGAAAAACGGCTCTTTTACGCTTAATCAGGAAATGGTTAATGACTGATGATCTGTTAAAATTGTTCAATAATTTTTTGCCATTGTGCAACTCCGTTTTCCACGCTAAATTCCTGTGCTTTCCGACGCGAAAGGTCTTTATTGAAAGTTGTTAATTTGTTGTTCCACGCGATCATACTGGACACAAAAAGGGAAATATCCAGATTGGGGACCACCGTGCCAAGCTCCGGCGTGATAAATTCAGAGGGTCCGCCGCTTGCGAAAGAAACGATTGGTTTGCCCAGCCAGGCAGCTTCCACGAGCACCATACCAAAAGGTTCTTGTCGGGATGTGAGCATAAACCCGTCAGCTGCGTCCATGTAGGAATAATAGTCGGCTTTTTTCGCGCCGATCAGGTGGACTTTTACGTTTGTTAACTTTGCACAGCGCCTTTTGGTCCAGTAAACCAGCCCGTCGTCACTGGAATGTCCGACCCAAACGAGATGAATTTTTGAGCCTTCCGGTATCTGCAGCGCAATCTCAGGGAGTAAATCAAAGCCTTTTCGCTCGGATGTTGTACCCGACATAATCCACACGAAATCATCGGGGCCGGCACCCCATTCCTGCCGGATCTGTTTTACTTTTTCAGGATCCGGATGTATTTCGTTCAGGTCAACAAAGGGGTAAAGTCTTTTTACATGGGTACTTCCGGATTCTTCGAGGCACTGGCAAACGATGTCGGAACAGCCAATATGCAGGTTTGAGCTCGTTAAAACGGTTTCAAAATCTTTGCTGCTGATTTGAGAATACATTGCAGACAGCTCGTGAATATGTGAAATCACTGGAATCTGCAATTCTGATGCTATTTTGACGACGTCAGCGAGCATGATGGTATTAATGTACCAAAGATCCGCTTTAAATGCGGTGGAAATTTTTTTTATGGCCCTGGTCGTCGGATGGAAACCCAGGTGAAAAGCAATTTTATCGGTTAAAGAGAACTTCCCCGGTGCCATAAAAACGGGGATATCTGCAGGCAGGTCATTGAGTAGTTCTCCATGGGCAAAACAAACGAGTCCGGCTTCAAATTTACTCCTGTCCAGGTACTTAAGGATGTAATAAATAAGCATTTCCGATCCTGTGCGCGTTGCATAGGGTGTGAAAAATAAAATTTTACGACGACTGCTACTAACGTTCATGACTGGCTAATTAGGTCTATATTTTCGGAGGATTTTATTTTAAACAGATTCTTTTTGCCCAATAATGTTGGCCAGAAATAATTCAGTAAAACCCCAGTCTTACGGGTAAAAATGCCTTGAGTTTTTAAATCACTGAAAGGGCTTCCATTGTTTTTGACGTTGAGGACCATTTTCCACACAAATATTACGGGGATCATGGTGAGGTAGTGAAGGATCATCAAAAGATATGCACCCACACCATATTGTTTCCGAACCCACAACATGTTGGATACCTGCATCTGCGCGCTGAACCGGTTGATCCAGGAAATGCTTGTACGGCGGAAAGGGTTATCGTTTTCAAGGTGTATGAAGGTACAGTCTTTGAAATAGCACAATTTACCCTGTTTTCCCATCCGGGCCGACCATTCGACATCCTCGCCGTACATAAAGAAGTCCTCATCAAATCCGCCTGATTTTTCAACGGTTTCCTTTCTTACAAATACAAATGCGCCAACGAGCCAATCATACTGATCGGAATCGCTGTATTTTGGTTCAGGGTATAATTTGTTTAATATCTTGTCAGCAAAACCACTGGGTGGTAAGATGAAAAAGGTTTTACGAAATTCGTTAAAACTCTTATAAAACGGCATTGGTGTGCCATTCGCGTAATGCTGCAAAGCACCAGCCGCCGCAATATCCGGACGCTCATCCATTCTTTCCATACAGCGCCCGATAACATTGTCGGTCACGAGTGTGTCGGCGTTCAGGATTAAAAAGTAACGGCCTTCAGCTGCCTTTATTCCTGCGTTATTTGCCCTTCCAAACCCCGAGTTGTACGACATGTCAATCCATTTTATCTCCGGATAAACCGCACGTACCAAATTCCCGCCTCCATTTTCAGGGTCATTATCGACAATTATAATTTCAAACTTAACACCGGATGTAAATTCATAAATGGATTTTAAACAATTGATAATGAGCTGTGGTGTTCGGTAATTAATTATAATAATGGATACATCCATGAATTAGCGGCGTATAGTTAATGAGCAAAAATAAAGAATCTCCACGGAAGACAAGCAAATCTTCCCTGGAGACAAATAAAAATTACGATTTTATTATTGAATGGTCATGAAAAAATCTCCACCGAAGATAGCCTTATCTTCAGTGGAGATTTGTAATGTGCTGATAATAAAAAATATATATGCTAATGCAAGCGCTCGAAAATGCCGGCAACGCCTTGTCCGCCACCGACGCAGGCCGTTACCATGCCATACTTCTGGTTTCTGCGTTCCATTTCATTGAAAAGCTGCACGGAAAGTCTGGCTCCGGTAGAACCCAGCGCGTGACCTAAGGCAATAGCGCCTCCATTCGGATTAACAATCTCAGGATTGATACCCAGTTCCTGAATTACCGCCAGGGCCTGGGCAGCAAATGCTTCGTTTAATTCAATTTGTTCTATATCTGCCAGATTCAGTCCAGCCTGTTTCAACGCTTTGGGAATGGCAGCCACCGGCCCTATGCCCATAATACGCGGATCCACACCAGCTGTGGCATAGGATACCATGCGGGCTATTGGTTTTAAGCCCAGTTCATTCACAAGCTTTTCAGACATTACCAGGACAAAAGCAGCGCCGTCTGATGTCTGGGAAGAATTTCCGGCCGTTACAGAGCCACCGGCAGCGAATACCGGGCGCAGTTTATTCAAGGCTTCAAGCGTCGTGTCCGCCCGTGGACCTTCGTCTTTATCAACAACAGTTTCTTTTATTTTTTTCTTGCCGGAAATTGGATCGAAATAGGTTTCCTGCACCTTTATCGGGACAATGCCGCTTTCAAACCAGCCTTCTTTCTGCGCACGTAACGCTTTTTGGTGCGACTGGAAAGAAAATTCATCCTGTCTCTCGCGGCTGATGTTGAAATCTTTGGAAACCTGCTCGGCAGTTAATCCCATGCTCAGATAATAATCCGGATGGTTCTGCGCAATCTCATAATTCAATGCTGTTTTCCACCCCATCGTTGGCACCAGCGACATGGATTCTGTACCACCGGCAATGATGCAATCGGCCATTCCGGCGTTGATTTTAGCGGAAGCCATGGCAATCGCTTCAACCCCTGAGCCACAATAGCGATTGATTGTAATGCCTGAAACACTTTGCGGAAGAGCTAATAAAGCAACATAGCGCCCCATCTGCATGCCTTGTTCGGCTTCGGGAACGGCATTTCCAACAATCACATCATCCACACGGACCGGATCCAGCTGCGGTATTTTTTTCAGAATATGTTTGATCACGTCCGCGCCAAGATTATCCGGGCGGGTAAAACGAAAACCGCCACGAGATGCTTTTCCTACCGCAGTACGATAACCGGCAACAATGTATGCATTCATAGAATTATATGGTTTTTTAAGTCAATGACTGAGTTTGGAATGTACTTTCAGGTGATCAGAATCAGGCGATAGAAATTAGTATGCCTGCATACTATCGTAAAATTAATAATTATAAGTAAAACAAAAAACCGCCGGAATAGTTTTATCCCGGCGGTCTGGTAATACAGTTTGCTGATGAAGGTGTTAATGCATGGCTGAGCTTTGTATTTGATTGGAGGTTTTGACTCCTTTTGGCATCGCAATCCACATCACAATGTAAAAAATGAAGACCGGGAAGTGCACCGGGACGAAAAATCCCATCACTAAAAGTATCCGGATAATTGTTACATCAATTTGTAGATAATTGGCCAAACCGGCAGCTACACCACCTATTACTTTGTTATTTACGTCGCGGAATAATCTATTGTTGTTCATGGCTATGTTCGTTTTCTTTGTTATTGTTGATTCAAAGGTACTAGGTGATACATAGTAGTTGCTATAAATCTGTATGAATGGTTTAGGGCCATGAAAAGTGGTTTTTTTTGATGAAGAACATGCGAGCCGGAATAATGTTTTGTCAGGCTTTTTGATATTTGCTGAAAAAATGTTGAAATCGGGAGAAAATATGTAACCTTTTCTCCTGTTGTATATTTCAAAATCCTCAATCGGTCAGCCATATGAAATTGTTTCGCATTAAATTAGGTGTCCTGACATTGTTTGCCGCTTTGCTGGCGACAAACGCATTCTCGCAGAAAACGCACGATATTGACAGCAAAATAAAACAGGTAACGTTGTACCGCAACGGCGCCGAGGTAACACGGGGTATGGCGATAGCTCTGGAAGAAGGACTTCATGAACTGGTTTTTAAAAATTTATCAAGCTCGGTTGACAAAGAAAGTGTCCGGCTGAGTGGTGTTGGAGATTTAACGATCTTGTCCGTCTTACCAAGAAGCAACTATAATAAGGAAGGCGAACGGCAAAAATCGATCAAACTTCTGGAAGACCAGCGCGATCTTATCCATGACAAGCTGACTTATGAGCGCGGGATGCAAAATGTGTACAAACAGGAAGAGGAAATGCTGGTCAAAAACCAGCAGATCGGCGGGGCCAATGTGACGCTTAAAACGCTGGACTTAAAAGAGGCGATTGACTTCCAAAGAAAGAGGCTGACGGAGATTTTGGCAGAAAAATTAAAAACGGTTAACAACATTAAAAAACTGGAAGAAGATTTGAAACGTGTTGGCGAGCAGTTGACACCATTACAGACGGAAGCTCAAAAAGGTACGACAGAAGTGGCTATCCAGATTTCTGTTAAAAAACTCACGCAAACAGATCTGGATTTGACCTATTATGTTGCCGATGCAGGTTGGTATCCGGTATATGATGCGAAGGCGACGAATCTTTCTGGGCCCTTGGTACTTCATTATAAAGCCAGTGTTTTTCAATATTCCGGTGAAGACTGGAAAAAAGTGAAACTTACCTTATCCACAGCCAATCCGAGAGGCAGATCCATCATTCCGCAGCTTAAAACCTGGTATTGGGGGTTTCCTAATGATTATAGTATGTACAAAAACCAATCTCAGGATAATCTGCCGGTCGTGGGTGGGATATCTGAGGTCAGTGGTTTTGTTAAAGACCAGGAAAATAATGCATTGGCCGGTGTATCGATTTTAATTAAAGGGACAAATATAGGTGCTGTCACAGATGCAAATGGATTTTACCAGATTTCCATTCCGCCTAATCTGGCCAATAATCAAGCTGTACTGACTTTTACTTTTATTGGTTATCAAACGCAGACGAGAGGTATTACGTCAAGTAGAATGGATGTATTATTAAGGCCAGAGATAAGCGCGTTAAACGAAACTGTTGTAGTAGGCTATGGAGATCAGGTAAAGCATAAATCAATGGCTATGAGCCAGGCTGAAATAAGTATCAGAGGGGGAAGCGTGACGAAACTCGAAACCAGCGAACGCGAAGCTGCTACAAGCGTTACCTATGAAATTCCAGTTGCTTACACCCTGCTGTCTGACGGGAAAACCTATGCGGTTGATATTAAAACTGAAAATGTGGCGGATAGCTATTATGAATACATAAGTTTTCCGAAGGTCAAGCCGGATGTATATCTGAACGCTTATCTGCCCACATGGAATAACCTAAGTCTTTTGAGTGGTGATGTGAATTTGTTTCTGGAAGACAGTTATGTCGGTAAAACAAGGCTTGATGTGGAATCTGCGGCAGATACTTTAAGTTTTTCTTTTGGTCCGGACCGCTCGGTTATTGTACAAAGAGAGCAGCTTAAAACGTTTACTAAGAAACAGCTTTTTGGAAACAATGTCACGGAAAACCGTGCCTATAAAATTACGGTTCGAAATACGAAAAAGGTCCCGGTGAGGATTGTCGTGAAGGATCAGTTCCCGCTGTCGAAGAATAAGGAGGTAGAAGTTTCAGATAAGTCTGCACCGGAAGCGAAGGTTGATGACACAACCGGAGAAGTGATTTGGTCGCTCGTTTTACCAGCCGGCCAGAGTAAGGAACTGAACCTCAAATACACGGTCAAATATCCTCGTACAGGTTATGTAACCAGGGAATAAAGATTAAAATACCCTTAGGATTATTGTATTTGTTGGTAATTACTATCCGCAATAAATTACATTTGCATTTGAAAAATGATCTGAGTAGCTGACAATCTGGCATTTTGACGCATTCAGGCGTGATATTTTTTAGATAAATTGAACGATTCACAATACATATACCATCATGTTTAAAATATTTTCGAAGCTATTCGGCACAAAATCCGAGCGCGATTTGAAGGATCTGACTCCTTACGTTGCTTTGGTCAACGCGGAATACGCGAAACTGGTTTCTTTGTCTAACGATGAACTTAGAGCGCAGTCAGAAGGTCTGAAAGCACATATAGCCGCAGGATTGAAAGCAATTGATGATCAGATTGCCACCCTGCGGGAGGAAGCTAATGACGAGCCGAATGTCGACACGAAAGAGGTGATCTTTAAAAAAATTGATACCCTTGAGCTTGACCGGAATAAAGAACTTGAAGTAATATTATTGGATATTCTTCCAAAAGCTTTTGCGATTGTGAAGGATACGGCGCGTCGTTTCAAAGAAAATGAAAGTCTGGAAGTGAACGCTTCTTACTTTGACCGTGAAATAGCAACGACGAAGACAAATGTTACTATTCATGGTGATAAAGCCGTTTGGAACAGTACCTGGGACGTAATTGGCCAGCCTATCAAATGGAATATGCAGCATTATGATGTGCAGCTTATCGGTGGTTTGGTACTGCACCAGGGGAAAATCTCTGAGATGGCAACAGGGGAAGGAAAAACGCTTGTGGCTACTTTGCCGGCGTTTCTTAATGCCCTGGCAGGTTTAGGCGTTCACATCGTTACGGTGAATGATTACCTTGCAAAACGTGATGCGGAATGGAATGCCCCTCTTTTTGAATTCCACGGCATGAGCGTTGATTGTATCGACCGCCACCAGCCAAACACACAGGCACGCCGCGACGCTTACAAGGCGAACCTTACTTACGGAACAAATAACGAATTCGGTTTTGACTACCTGCGTGACAATATGTCACGGACGCCGGACGAACTGGTACAACGAAAACACCATTTCGCGATGGTCGATGAGGTTGACTCCGTTTTGATCGATGATGCGCGTACGCCATTGATCATCAGCGGACCGGTACCCCGTGGTGACGAGCAGGAATATCTTGAGCTTAAACCCCGTGTTTCAAGAATCGTTGAAGCACAGAAAAAACTGGCGATGGATCTTCTTAACGAAGCCAAGAAGAAAATCGCTGCCGGTGATAAAAAAGAAGGTTCTCTGGCACTTTTCCGTGCGCATCGCGGGATGCCAAAGTATAAGCCTTTGATCAAATATCTGAGTGAATCGGGTATCAAGCAGCTGATGCAGGAATCAGAATCGATTTATCTGGCAGAAAACCAGAAACTGATGCCTCAGGCTGATGCGCCGCTTTATTTCACCATCGACGAAAGACATAACAGCATCGAATTAACCGAAAAAGGAATTGACTTCCTGACCGGCGAATCCGAACAGACAAACTTCTTTATCCTTCCGGATATTGCCGTTGATCTGGATGTCATTGAAAAAGATCAGTCGTTGAGCGAGCAGGAGCGTGTGATGCAGAAGGAAGCTTTAATTCGTGATTATTCTGTAAAAACGGCACGTATCCATACTGTTAACCAGCTTTTGAAAGCGTATACACTTTTTGAAAAAGATGTGGAATACGTACTGATGGACGGAAAAGTTAAGATCGTTGATGAGCAGACTGGTCGTATCATGGATGGCCGTCGTTATTCGGATGGTCTTCACCAGGCGATTGAGGCAAAAGAAAATGTGCGCGTGGAGGATGCCACACAGACTTATGCGACGGTAACCCTTCAGAACTATTTCCGTATGTACCACAAGCTTGCCGGTATGACCGGTACAGCGGAGACGGAAGCAGGTGAATTCTGGGAAATCTACAAACTGGACGTAGTTTCGATTCCTACCAACGTGCCGGCGGTGCGTAAGGATCAGGAAGACAAAGTGTATCGTTCGGTTCGTGAAAAATATAATGCGGTTACGGATGAAATCGTAGAGTTGGTTGAAGCGGGCCGCCCGGTACTGGTTGGTACCACTTCGGTTGAAAACTCGGAAATCATCAGCCGTATGCTTACCCTGCGTAAAATACCACACCAGGTTTTGAACGCGAAACAACACCAGAAGGAAGCGGAAGTTGTTGCCGAAGCTGGTAAGCCAGGAACCGTAACGATCGCAACCAACATGGCGGGTCGTGGTACGGATATTAAACTGACCCCGGAAGCGAAAGCAGCAGGCGGTTTGGCGATTGTGGGTACAGAACGTCATGAAAGCCGTCGTGTTGACAGACAGCTTCGTGGTCGTGCCGGTCGTCAGGGTGATACGGGTTCTTCTCAGTTCTTTGTTTCATTGGAAGATAACCTGATGCGTCTTTTCGGTTCAGACCGTATGGCGAAGGTTATGGATAAAATGGGCTTGGAAGAAGGTGAAGTGATCCAGAGCAGCATGATTACCAAATCAATCGAACGCGCCCAGAAAAAAGTAGAAGAAAACAACTTTGGTATGCGTAAACGTCTTCTGGAATATGATGACGTGATGAACTACCAGCGTGATGCCATTTATACTCGTCGCCGCAACGCATTGTTCGGAGATCGTCTGGCTGTTGATATTGCCAATACGCTTTATGACGTTTGTGAAGAAGTGGTTGCTAACGCAGGAACCTACGCGGAACTTGACCTGGCAACCATCACAACTCTGGGAATTGAACTTCCTTTCAGTGAAAATGACTACGTTTCGCTGAAACCGCAGGAACGTTCTCAGCGTTTGTACGAAGCTGCCGAGAAACAATATCAGGATAAAAATCAGGCAATCTCTGAGAAGGCATTACCTATTTTGCAATCCATTTATTCGGAACGTGGCGCGACGATCACGGAGATTATGATTCCGTTCAGCGATGGTATCCGCCAGACTGGTATTGTGGTTAATCTTAAGAAAGCATTGGCAAACAATGGTCATGAGATTACCCATGAAATGGAAAAAGCGATTGTTCTTTCACTGATCGATCAGGAATGGAAAGAGCACCTTCGTGAAATGGATGATTTGAAACAATCGGTTCAGAATGCCGTGTTCGAACAAAAGGATCCTTTGTTGATCTATAAATTCGAATCGGTTGAGTTGTTCAAACGATTCCTGAGCAAAGTAAATTTTGACATGATATCCTTCCTGATGAAGGCGGATATTCCGCAGGAAGAAGCGGCTCCGGCACCGGTTGTGCAGCAAACGGTAAGACGTCCAACGCCTGCACCTGAGCTTCACACCAACCGTGAAGAAGATTTTGATACAGATTTTGACGGACCAAGCGAATATGCGCGTCAGATGGAATCATCGACGAAATCGCATCCTGTGAAAGTGGATAAAATTGCAGACCGTAATCAGAAAGTATCGGTACAATACCGCGACGGACGTGTTTTACGTGATGTGAAATACAAAAAAGTTGAACACGAAGTGAAAAACGGCGACTGTGTCGTGATAGAATAATATATTCATTCTGTTTTGAGAATGATAAAATTTTGACTTGAAAATCAGAAGCCTTGCCTCTCTAAATTAGATTGGCAAGGCTTTTTGATAGGCGTAAAATCAAGATTTATACGATATTTGTATTTTCAAAGACTAAAAGCGAACGAAATTCCCCTTTCATGAAACTTCATAAAGAAGGTTACACCATCATGGCGGTTGCCGCCGTTATATTGATTTTAATTAACGCAGGTATCAGCTATCTTCTTCCGGACGGATATTGGGTCCCGAGAATTGCCCTGATTGCCAGCGTTGTTATTTTCTTCCTGATTGTACAGTTTTTCCGTGTCCCTTCCCGGGTTGTGACCAAAGGTCTGAACCAGATCATCGCGCCCTGTGATGGAAAAGTGGTAGTGATCGAAGAAGTGGTGGAAACGGAATATTTCAAGGGACCAAGACGTCAGATCAGCATTTTCATGTCGCCGATCAATGTGCACGTGAACTGGAACCCGGTAAGCGGCGTGATCAAATATTTTAAATATCATCCGGGATTATATCTGGTGGCCTGGCATCCTAAATCAAGTACGGAAAATGAACGCACCACGGTTGTGACACGTACGGATTCGGGTGTGGATATTCTTTTCCGCCAGATTGCCGGTGCAGCTGCGCGCCGTATCCGCTGGTACGTAAAAGAGGGAGACAAAGTTGAACAAAGCACTGAAATGGGCTTCATCAAATTTGGCTCCCGCGTTGATATTTATGTTCCGCTGGATGCAGAAATTAAAGTAAATCTTCAGGACAAAACCGTCGGTAGTGTCACGGTACTGGCAGAATTAAAATAACCGCCACGACAAGATCTGTGCAAAAAAATCGGGTACGGCGGAAGGATAAACAACGGCCATAAATACCATCCCGAATACTGCACCATAAATATGGGCGCTGTGGTTGACATAACTTCTGCCACGGCGCCCTTCATAGATGGAATAAGCAAGAAACAGCCCACCGAAGATAAATGCCTTCAGTTTGATGAAGAAATACAGATAAATATCCATCAAAGGCGCGTATAGAATAGCGGCAAACAAAACGGCCGAAACACCTCCCGAAGCCCCCAGTGAGTTATAATTTGAATTGGTTTTGTGTTTCAAAAATGTCGGGATATCCGAAACAATGATCCCTACCATGTACAGGAACAAATAATAAGCCGCTCCGTTCGTGCCAAAAAGCATGGCGAAAAGCCGCTCGATCCCTTCTCCGACAAACCACAACGTCAGCATATTGAATATCAAATGCCCGAAATCGGCATGAATAAAGCCTGAAGTTACAAACCGGTAATATTCATTCCGCTTCGTAACCTTGTATGGGTTCATGATCAGCTTATCCATCGTGAGCGGGTTTTGCAACGCGTAATAACTGATCCCTGAGGTTATTATAATGAGTATGAGCGTAATTGACATGATTTTTGCTTTAATAAATTAAATGTGAAAGCCGACCATCGGCGGTATTATAGTTTGGGCAGGCGCTACTGTTCCCGCTGCACCAACTGGTGAACGAATTCAAGCAGCGGCTTTTTGCGGCCTTCTTCCACCGGTAACCTTTCCAGACAGCTGATGCCTTTGGTAAAGTAGTCATTGATTTTATGTTCGGTTAACGACCGGATGTCCAGCGTATCATATATTCCCCTTACCGCCGTTACCTTTTCTTCTTTGTCAAAATTTTCAGCCGATAGCCACCGGTTCAATTCCGATGCGGTATCCCCTTCCGCTTTGGCCAGGGCTTCTATCAGTAAAAACGTTTTCTTGTTAGCAATGATATCTCCGCCCACCTGTTTTCCGAATTTTGCAGGATCGCCGTACACATCCAGCAAATCATCCTTCAATTGGAAACCGATTCCCATGCTTTCTCCTGCCTCATACAGGAGCCGTGTGGCTTCCGGCGATGCTCCGCCTATGATTCCGCCAAGTTCCAGTGCAAAGCCCAGCAGAACGGAAGTTTTAAGGCGTATCATATCCAGATATTCTTCTTCCGTCACGTTCCAGCGCGTTTCGAAATTCATATCCAGCTGCTGGCCTTCGCAAACTTCGGCGGCTGTCTGGTTAAAACGGCTTAATACCAGTTTAAGATCTTCTTTTTTTGTATCAATCAAAAAATCATAAGCACGGATCAGCATCACGTCACCGGATAAAATCGCTGTATTGGCATTCCACTTTTCATGTACGGTGGGTTTGCCGCGACGAAGCGGTGCACGGTCCATGATGTCGTCATGCATCAGGGTGAAATTGTGAAAAACTTCAACCGCAATGGCCGGTTTTAGCGCTTTTTTCCAGTCATCCGTATGCAACGATGCAGCCAGTAAAGTCAAAAGCGGGCGGAAACGTTTGCCGCCCAAAGCCATGATATAACGTATCGGTTCGTAAAGTTCGGCAGGAGATTCGCCGTAGGAAGTTTGATCTATTTCAGTTTGCAGGGTCTGCAGCAGATGCTCTGTTGTTGTCATTCGTGGGTATTTACTACGTTTCTCAAACGTATGGGAAAAGAATTCTTTTGGTCATGATTTTCTCTTTTTCAGAGAAGTACGCAAAATAGCTAAATCCTGTCGAGAAACTCAAAGGTTAGTGGATGAATGGTTATTTATGTTGTACGGGAGAAAAAATGTCCTGTATTTAATTAATAAAAAATAGCGT
This sequence comes from Dyadobacter sp. LHD-138, assembly GCF_030929615.1. Lineage (GTDB taxonomy): Bacteria > Bacteroidota > Bacteroidia > Cytophagales > Spirosomataceae > Dyadobacter. The sequence continues at coordinate 69,077 of NZ_JAVFVU010000011.1, forward strand.
AATCAGGGCAATGGCCGATTTATTTGGATTGACGGATTAATTGAAAAAATATTATTGTCATATTTGACCGTAGCTAATATGTTTCGTGCCGTGAGTGCCCGCATTGGTACCAGTCCAAGTGAAGAATTATTGGTTCAACTGCGAGCATTCCAGGCTAAAATAACTTTCTGATGCCTTTTCATCTTTATTTCAACGGAGAAATTTCTCCGTTAGATTCAACTGTTTTCAAGTCAAACGACCTTGGTGTTTTGCGTGGTTATGGCATGTTTGATTATTTCCGGACTTACAACGGTATTCCTTTTCGCTGGGATGATTACTGGCGGCGTTTTGAAAACTCCGCAAAACTGTTGAAGCTTCCGTTGCCGGTGAGTCAGGAAGAAACTGCCAAAATCCTGGCCGATCTGCACGCTTTATCCGGTGAAGCCGAGGTGGCTTTCCGTTTCGTATTAACAGGCGGTTATGCGCCGGACAGTGTGCATGTGGTAAAACCAAATTTTCTGATCCGGACGGAGGCGCTGCCCCAGGACAATCCGGCCGGTTTGTTAAAGGGTATTAAAGTGTTGCCTTATCCCTATGTCCGTGATTTACCGGAAATTAAAACCACGAATTACGTTCATATGGTTTTAATGGCTGATGCGTTAAAAGAACAAGGTGCGGCGGATTTGCTTTTCCACAAAGACGGAGAGGTGAGTGAGCTGACGCGAAGTAATTTTTTCATTTTCCGGGGCGATACGCTGATTACATCGGATAGTAACATCCTGAACGGTATCACGCGTAAAGTGGTGCTGGAACTGGCAGCGGAACATTTCCATGTTGAAGTCCGGCCGCTCGCTTATGCTGAACTGGAAACAGCGGATGAAGCTTTTACGACAAGTTCGACAAAATGGGTTATGCCGATTGTTCAGATTGGAGATAATTCTGTGGGTGATGGGAAGGTGGGCAAACGTACGCTTTTGTTGCAGGATTTGTTTAAAAAACTGGTAGCTGACTGGGGGAAATAACCGCGGGAGGTAGCTTTTATTACCGGTCCGACGGCGAAAAAGCCGTCGGACCGGTTGCTCCAAATCAATTCCAGCCCTGTGCCGTGATCGGAACGCGGTTGTCTCCTTTTGTATGGAGTAAAACTTCGTCTTTTTTATCGGTCATATATCCGATCACACTGATTTTTGGATTGTTTTTAATTTTATCATAATCACTTTGCGGAATTGTGAATAACAATTCATAATCTTCACCGCCATTCAAAGCCGCCGTTATTGGTCCGATATTCAGCTCCACAGCGCCCATATAGGTCTGTTCGTCGATTGGTAGCTTGTCTTCGAATACCAGCGCGCCAACGCCGGATTGTGAACAAAGATGTAACAGATCAGAAGCTAATCCATCGGAAAGATCAATCATGGATGTTGGAATGCAGCCTGCGCCCGCAAGCTCATAAACTACATCCATACGTGCTTCCGGACGTAACTGTCTTTGGATAACATATTCTTTCCCATCAAGCTGAGGCTGCATGTTCGGGTCTGCCAGGAAAACCTGTTTTTCTCTAACCAGTAACTGCAAACCGATATAAGCGCCGCCCAAATCTCCGCTGACGCATAAAAGATCACTGGCTTTTGCCGTATTTCTGTACGTAATCCTGTCTTTTGCGACACGTCCGAAAACGCTTACAGAAATAAATAATCCCGACAAGGAAGAAGACGTATCACCACCCACAAGATCCACGTTGAAATCTTTACAGGCTGCTTTCATGCCTTCATAAAGTTCTTCCACGGCTTCCACGGAAAAGCGGTTGCTCAGTGCCAAACCAATCGTAACCTGGCGCGGAATGCCATTCATAGCCGCAATGTCCGATACGTTGATGGCGATTGCTTTGTAACCTAAATGTTTTAAGGGGAAAAACGAAAGGTCAAAATGGACACCTTCCAAAAGAATATCTGTGGATAACAACCCGAATTCGGTTCCCAGATCTATAACGGCTGAGTCGTCGCCGATGCCTTTGATACTTTCCGGTAAATTATTTTTTAGTCCTTCGTTAAGTCTTTTAATAAGACCGAATTCGCCTAAATTGCTGATTTCTGTTCTTGATTCTGCCATGTTGCAAAGTTAGCTAAAATAGACGAAGCCATCTCTCGCAGGAAATGGCTTCGTCTATTGGAATAAATTTTTGTCCTTAAAAGTTCATAACGGTCTGTAACCGCAGATTTTTCACGGATTGGAAAGGCTATATTGATTGATGGTATTGCCTGTTTTTGCACTGGCATCTACCCGCGTCAGCACTACTTTGCTGTCGTCCAGTGAAGTAATGGTAAACTTGATTGTACCGTTCGTCCCGCTTGGCGCAGGTGCCAGACCGGAAAGCACCAGGGTTGTTTCGCCTTCCAGTGCCCATTTTCCAATAAAAGTATTTTTATCAAATTCTGTGTAAGTCGCCGTGCCATCGCTTGATAAAGCCAGCTTGAAATTGGAATATCTCGCCTCAACATTGCTTGCCCCTCCTCTTGTATAAACAACTGCAGTCCCATGTTTTACAGTTTCTGCCGTCCATGTCTTCGCTATACGCTCTGAAACAGGTTTTGTCTTATCTTTTTTACAACCTGCTGCTACAAGGGTGAGCGCCAGCATCATGCTCCAAAGCAAAGTATACTTTATTTTCATCTGATTTTTCAAGAATGGTTTTCTAATTAAACGCCAAGTTCAGATTTTTTAGTCTTATTATCAAAATATTCTGGAATGATCGTCTTAAATTCCGGCCAGAATTATCAAACGCGTCAGCGCAGGGAATAAAATTAAGTGCATGAAGGAATATACAAAGTCCCAGCTTGCGTTACGAAATGGCCAGGATCGCGAAGAGATATGGTGTGCCTACCAGGGACTTATTTATGATGTCACTGCATCCAGATTATGGCGAAACGGGCATCATTACGAACATTGGGCCGGCCAGGACCTCACCAAAGAGCTTGGCGATGCGCCGCATACGGAGCGCGTTTTCGAGCGTTTTAAAGTAATTGGTAAATTATCAGAACCTTTTTAATGATCATCGTTTGAAACAAAATACTTACTTAATTGCGGACAGCGGTTCTACCAAGACGGACTGGATTGTTGCGAGACCGGGAAAATCGCCGTTCCGTTTTCACTCCGGCGGGCTGAATCCTTTTTACCAAAAGAAAGAAGAGATTACCGTTATTCTGGAAAAAGAGGTTCTGCCTTATGTAACGACTCCGGTAGACGAGGTCTTTTTTTATGGGGCCGGTTGTGCGGATAAGGCTACCAGCCGCCCGATTTATGACGCTTTGGTGGATGCCCTGCCATCTGCCGAAATTATTGAAGTGGCTTCGGATATGCTGGCTGCGGCAAGAGGATTGTGTGGACACCAGCCGGGTATTACCTGTATTTTGGGGACGGGTGCCAATAACGCATTTTTCGATGGCACGCATATCGTTCATTCCATAGGCTCGCTGGGTTTTTGGCTGGGGGACGAAGGAAGCGGTTCTTATTTGGGAAAAACATTGCTCGTTCATTTTTTGCAAAATGAGCTGCCTGAAGATCTGCATAAGCAATTTGAAGAAAAATATCCGGGAACAAACCGGCTGGCAGTTTTGGAAAAAGTATACCGACAACCTTTCCCAAACCGTTATTTCGCAACCTTTTCACATTTTATTTCGAAAAACATAACCCATCCTTTTATCCATAAGCTGGTGGGTGACGCCTTTACGCTTTTTACGGAAAAATATATTCTGAAACATCAGGATGTGGATAAATATCCGGTTCATTTTACCGGTTCGATCGCTTTTTATTATCAGGAAATTTTAAAATCGGTGCTGGCCGAGAAAGGGCTGATCGCCGGCCGGATTTTAAAATCGCCGATGGAAACGCTTTTTGATTACCATTTACAAAGGGATCTGTAAATCATTGCTACCAACGAAATGTTCCTATTGGAACAAAAGCACCGAAACATCCGAATGTCTTTGTGCTGTCGAGGCATTTCGTTGGTAGCCCCCTGAAACGGGTCTATAACTTTTGTCGCGGAACCTACGTTATTAAGGGTAAGCAGTAGTGAAAAATTAGTTTATATTATTGATTTTTATAATAAACTATTAATCATTCTGTTACTGAGCTAATCGCATATAGCTAATTGCCAACAGCTCCTTAACTTTATTTAGAAATATTTTTTTCAATGCCGAGACGTTCCATTCGCTGGCTTACACTTTTTTCTGCGCTGCTGATTATTGGCGTGGTGATTACCCAGATCTATTGGGTAAAACAAGCGCTTGATCTGCGTCACAGGCAATTTAATCAGAATGCTCACGTGGCTTTGCAGGACGTGGCGCAGGAGCTTGCGTCGGTCAACGGGGTTATGCAGACTTCCAATCCAGTGGAGCAGCTTTCTCCGGAGTATTTTCTTGTTAACACCAACGCCACCACGCAACCCGATTTGCTCGAACATTTTATCAAAAACAGTTTTCAGAAACATAATCTGATCACGGATTTTGAAATTGGTATTTATGACTGTACGACAAACAAAATGCGTTATGCGATGTCGCTCAGCACAAAAACCAACGATAAAGCAAAGGCAAAAACGAATAACTGGGTTAAAACGGATAAATATCCTTACTATTTCGGTGTCCGGTTTCCCCAGCAGTCGGCTTACATCGTAGGCAATTTAAAAGGCTGGATATTGTCCTCCATGCTGGTGCTTTTGGCAGTCGGCTTCTTTGCCTATGCTTTGTTTGTGATTTTAAAACAGAAACATTTGTCAGAAGTACAGCGAAATTTTGTCAATAACATGACACACGAACTCCAAACGCCGATTTCGACCATCCGTATTGCGGCAGATGTGCTCAATTCTGATATCATTGTCACCCAGCCCGAGCGTCATAAACGATACGTGCATATTGTCCAGGAGGAAATTTTAAGATTGCAGACGCAGGTGGAAATGGTACTTTCCATGGCTAAGGCCGAGCAAAATGCTTTGACCTTAAAAAAGGAAAGTATTGATGTGCATCAGCTGATCGAATCGCTTTTGGTGCCGTTTGAGAGCAAGGTTAATCTGCGGTTTGAAGCGACACAGCCGTGCATTGACGCCGATCCTTTTCATTTAAGAAACATGATCACCAATCTGATCGATAATGCGATAAAATATTCTCCGGATAAGCCGGAAGTGCTCGTCAGGACTTTTAACAAGCGAAACAGCCTTGTTATTTGTGTCGAAGACAAGGGTTTGGGTATTGCGCCGGAATATCAGAAGAAGGTTTTTAACAAGTTTTTTCGGATTCCTTACGGTGATGTGCACAACGTGAAAGGCTCCGGAATCGGGCTTAGTTATGTCAAACAGATTGTCCGTTCGCATCACTGGCACCTCGAACTCGACAGCGTATTAGGCCGGGGAAGTATTTTCAAGATCTCCATTCCGCAGAAATAATCAAGCAGACCTTACCTATTACTAAAACACGGATAAAAGTTGAAAAAGAAAATTTTATACGTCGAGGATGACCCGAACCTGGCCTTTGCGACCAAAGATAACCTGGAAACTTATGACTATGATGTGGTCCATGCCGAAGACGGCGTTGAGGCGCTTGATTTTATCAATAAGGAGCATTTCGATATTTGTGTGCTGGATGTCATGCTCCCGAAAATGGACGGATTTACGCTGGCCGAAAATATCCGCAAGTCGGACAAGCAGGTCCCTATTTTGTTTCTGACGGCGAGAGCGATGCAGGAAGATAAGATCAAGGGTCTTGAACTGGGCGCCGAAGATTATGTCACCAAACCATTCAGCATTCAGGAGCTTATGCTTCGGATTGAAGTTATTTTAAGAAGAAATAATTCTAAAAAGCCGATTTCTGCCCAGCCGAAATTAAACGAAATCGGACATTACAGTTTTGATTTTCAAAAGCTCACGTTATCGATCAACGGCAGTTTGCAGAGCCTCACATTCCGGGAGGCCGAGGTGTTAAAATATCTTGCCGAACGCCCGGATCAGGTCATCCGACGCGATGAATTGCTGAAAGCGATCTGGGGTGACGACGATTATTTTATGGGCAGAAGTTTAGACGTTTTTATTTCCAGATTGAGGAAATATCTGTCCGCAGACCCTGTAATCCGCATTGATAATGTGCACGGTGTTGGTTTCCGGATGACGTACTAACATATTCTTTTTCAAATATCTTTCATTTTTATTTGCACTAAAATAATAAGTTCCTATATTTGCACCCTCATTTGGAAAAATTGATCGTCATGGCTAAGGTTTGTCAAATTACTGGTAAAAGAACACGCGTTGGAAATAATGTTTCTCACGCTAACAATAAAACAAAACGTAAATTCTTCCCGAATTTACAAAAGAAGCGTTTCTTCCTTCCTTCAACGGGAGAATGGGTTACGTTGAAAGTAGCTACTTCCGCTCTTCGTACAATCAACAAGAACGGTATTGAGGCTACAATCCAAAAGGCTTACGATAAAGGAACGCTTACGTTCTAAGAAATTTGCGAATTTATTGGAAAGGGACTTCTCTTATTCGGGGAGTCCTTTTTTTCGTCGATTCTTCAGATTTCAGGAATGGCTGCATTTCATTCGATCAGGTAAAGAAATTACAAATCCGGTAACTTGTTTGTCAGAATTCGCATGGATAACCTTTTCGAAAATCAAAACGTATTTCTTCTTTTAGGGTCCAATCTTGGCGAGCGGCTGCAAATTCTGCGGTCTGCCGTAGCGATGATTGAAGCCCGGGTCGGTTTTATTCAGTCGGCTTCTTCGGTCTATGAAACGGCTCCCTGGGGTGTTTTGGACCAGCCTGTTTTTTTGAATCAGGCATTGTCGGTTTCAACGGAATTGATGCCTGAGGAAGTACTACGCATAATCCTTGACATTGAACATGAGCTCGGCCGTGTCCGCTACGAAAGATGGGGCGCGCGGGTGATTGATATTGATATGCTGTATTACGGCAATCTGGTTCTGGATAGTGCCCGGCTGACTGTGCCGCATCCACGCCTGCACGAGCGGAGATTTGTACTCGCTCCCCTTCATGAAATTGCGCCCGATTTCATACATCCCCTACTGTCGAAAACGACAAAGCAACTTCTTGATGCATGTCCCGATCCTGGTGACGTTGAAAAAATTTCATAAAAAAAATACTACTTCTGCTTTTTCTGGACAAATAACATATTTGCCCATTCACTCTCTATTTTCGTTAGTTTATCATTTTTTTGTTTAAAACTAATCTCATTATCACTTGTTTTGTGGTGTAATTAAGTCCCGCTTAAATTTTATCTTCAGTGATATATGGGGGTAAACACCGGGACGGTTGTCATGGGAATAGGAAAAGTTCAATTTTATATACCGGTTGTAAACTTGCGCTTCCTGCCTTTTATCATTTACCAAATTATTAGCATGAAAAATAAAATACACAAAAAATGGTTCGGGCTTTTGCTGGTGTTATTTAGTTTGTCGGCATCGGCGCAGAGCAAACACACGGTGAGCGGTTATGTGAAGGATCATTCTAATGGTGAAGGTTTGATCGGTGTTTCGGTATATGTCCGGGAAGCGGAAACGGGCGTGGCGACTAATCCTTACGGGTTCTTTTCGCTGACACTGCCCGCCGGTACTTATACTTTGGTTTATACCTATATGGGTTATCAAAGGGTTGAAAAACCATTAACGCTGAATTCAGATCAGCGGATTGATATCGAAATGTCCGACGAAAGCCAGAACCTTAATGAGGTAACGATTTCGACGCGAAAGGAAGATGAAAACGTCCGCAGTATTGAAATGTCGGTCAATAAGGTGGAAATGAAAACGATCAAAAAGATGCCGGCACTCTTGGGTGAAGTTGATTTGATCCGAAGTATTCAGCTATTGCCTGGCGTGACCACGGTGGGTGAAGGCGCTTCGGGTTTCAACGTGCGTGGTGGGGATATTTCCCAAAACCTGGTTTTGCTGGATGAAGCGCCGGTTTATAACTCCTCTCACTTATTTGGTTTCTTCTCTGTTTTTAATCCGGATGCGGTGAAGGACGTCAAGCTGATTAAAGGTGGTATTCCTGCCCAGTACGGCGGTCGGATTTCTTCCATTCTTGATGTACGTATGAAGGAAGGAAACGCCAAGAAACGTGAAATAAACGGCGGTATCGGTTCCATTTTCTCCCGTCTTACCTACGAGCAGCCTTTTGCAAAAGGAAAGGGATCATTTATTGTGGCAGGTCGTCGTTCTTACATTGATGTGCTTGCAAAACCTTTCCTGAATAAAGATTTAAAAGATTCGAAATTTAATTTTTACGACCTGACGGCGAAAGTCAATTATCGTTTGGGTAATAAGGATACGTTTTACGCCTCGGGTTATTTCGGTAAAGATGTTTTCGGTGGCGGTGATTTTGGTTTTGGGTGGGGAAATGCAACGGCAACGGCGCGCTGGAACCACATTTTTTCCAACAAACTGTTCATGAACCTGACTGCCTATTACAGTAACTACGATTACAACCTGGGACAGAACGAAAATGATAAAAATGCAAAAGACCGGTTTGTATGGAATTCGAAGATTATCAGTAAGAGTATAAAACCTGATTTTACCTATTACATCACGCCAAACAACCAGCTTACTTTTGGCGGGCAGTATATCAATTATGATTCACGCCCGGGCAAAGCTACGGCCGTGTCGGAAGGCGAAGGGCTTAATCTTGACCTGCCTACACGCCGCGCGGATGAATCAGCGTTGTACATTGCCAACGAGCAAAAGTTAACGGACAAGATTTCTTTACAATACGGTATCCGTTATTCGTATTACCGCAGCCTTGGCCCTGGTATTGAATATGCCTACGGAGATACGACAGCCGGTGTCAGAAAACAACCTATTTTGCCAGGGAAAGAATATAAAAGTGGCGATGTGATCAAAACCTACGGAAACTGGGAGCCGCGTTTTGCAGTCAATATTGGGCTGAACTCGAGGACTTCTTTGAAAGTAAGTTACAACCGGATGTCGCAATACCTGCATTTGCTTTCCAATACGGCCGCGAGTTCGCCTTTGGATGTTTGGACGCTGAGTTCTTCCAACATCAAACCGGAGCTGGCGGATCAGGTTGCGCTGGGTTGGTTCCAGAATTTCAAGGACAACATGTATGAGGCTTCGGTGGAGGTTTATTACAAAAAGCTGCACAACCAGATCGACTACGTAACAGGTTCTGATCTGCTGCTGAATTCATTTGTTGAAGGGGATTTGCTGACCGGAAAAGGTAGGGCTTACGGTGCCGAGTTTTACCTTAAGAAAAACAAAGGCCGTTTAACGGGTTGGGTAAGTTACACGTTGTCCAGAACAGAAAGACAGGTAATGAGTATCAACAACGACGATTGGTTCCCAGCCCGTTTCGATAAGCCTCATAACTTTACCTCGGTGGCTATTTTTGAGTTGAACAAAAGACTGACGTTGTCATCCAACTTTACAATCGCGTCGGGTACACCGGCTACTTTTCCAACAAACGGGTACGGATGGGGCGGATTTTCTCTGGGGAACAATTATAACAATGCCCGGAACAATAACCGTATCCCGGCATACCACCGGCTGGATCTTGCAGCAACACTTAAATCCCGTAAAAAGCTTTTTGGTATCGGTGAAGGGGAATGGGTATTCTCGATTTACAATGTTTATAACCGCCGGAATGCATTCTCGGTGTACACACGCCAGAACGAGGATAAGCCAAGTGCAAGCGATAAAGCGCAGAATCTGCTGAGAACAGAAGCGGTGCGTTACTCGGTTATTGGCAGTCTGATTCCGTCTGTTACTTATAATTTTAAGTTTTAATCAGCCATGAAAAAGCAAAATATAAATACTTTAACACGTTTTTTTTCATTGTCATTCGTATTGCTTGTAATCATCGGATTGTCGGGCTGTGAAGATGTTATTGACCTGAAAACAGAAACCGGACCACCACAACTGGTGGTGGACGGGTGGATAACCAACCAGCCCGGAACGCAAACCGTCACACTGACCTGGTCTTCCGCTTATTTTGATACCAATCCGATCAAGCCTGTTTTGGGTGCAAAAGTGCGTGTTACTGACAATCTTGGCAAAGTATACACTTTTACAGACAGCGAGGGGACCGGGAAATATACCTGGGGGAAACTGGCGACCGATACTTTGGGACGCATTGGTGGAAAATATACCCTCCAAGTAGAACACGAGCAGGAAGTGTACTCGGCTAAAACCGAGATCAAACGCGTACCGAAAGTCGATTCAGTTGTGTATACGCACGAAACACTTCCCATTAAACCGGACAAAGATAAAGGACAACAAAAAGGATTCGTCGTTGAGTTTTATGCGAGGGATTTTGTCGGCACGGGTGATACCTACTGGATTAAAGAGGTGATCAACGGAAAAACCAATGTGGATAAGGCAGAAAAAATTTCCATTGCCTATGACGCGGCTTTTGGCGCAGGAGCTCCTTCGGATGGTTTGATATTTATTCAGCCGCTGAGACGGTCCATTACCTATGATTCATTGTATCAGGCGGGTAATCGTGTAGGCGTGGAGTTGCACAGTATCACCAATGAAGCCTTCTACTTTTTGCAGCAGGTTGTTGAACAGAGTGGGAACGGCGGGATTTTTGCTACGCCTATCGCAAACATTAAGTCCAACGTAACCAACGCAGACCCGAAAGGAAGAAAAGCGCTGGGGTATTTTGGAGCATCGGCAGTAAGTAAGATGGAAACGGTTATTGATCCTAAGAAAGCAAGACCGGAAGATTGACAGGCCGGCCGGACCAGCGTATTATGGAAACATAAAATGGTATTCGTAAACCTTCTTTTTAAAACCGTCAGGCGTATTGTCCTGGCGGTTTTTATTTGTAATGTGGCTTTTGGAGATAATAGAAGGGATTTTCTATTCTTTTTGTATCTTGGAATTTCCTGAAATTTAATCTTATGAAAAATTCACTCCTTCTTATTTTGTTATCTTGTACCATACAGGTTCATGCACAAAAACGCCCGCGAGAACTTGGAATCAAAATTGGTGTGATGCCAACCGGCCAGTTCAATGCCATAACCGATGTGCGTGGTGTCAAGGTAGGGCAGGTAACACTGGTAGAAGGCAAAGATATTCGGACGGGTGTTACGGCTATTCTTCCCCGGGACGGCAATCTTTTTCAGCAGAAAGTGTCGGCAGCGATTTATATCGGAAATGGTTTCGGTAAACTGGCTGGTTATTCTCAAGTGGAGGAATTGGGAACGCTGGAAACGCCCATTGTTTTAACCAATACCTTGAGTGTCCCTACGGTTGCCGATGCGTTGATCGATTGGACGATTAATCAAAAGGGAAACGAAAACGTTCGTCCGGTCAATCCGGTTGTGGGAGAAACGAATGATGGTTATCTGAACGATATCCGTGGCAGGCATGTAAAAAAGGAGCATGTGTTGCAGGCTTTGACCCAGGCGAAAACGGGTGCGGTGGAGGAAGGAAATGTGGGTGCAGGAACCGGTACAGTTTGTTTTAATTTCAAAGGGGGTATTGGAACAGCTTCGAGAAAACTTCCCGAAAAACTGGGTGGGTATACCGTCGGCGCATTAGCGCAGACAAATTTTGGCGGTATTTTAAAGGTAAACGGCGTACCCGTTGGCGAAGAACTGGGAAAATACGCATTTAAGGAATCACTCGATAAATCATCGGATGGATCGTGCATGATGATTATCGCCACCGATGCGCCGCTGGATGCAAGAAATCTGAAACGTCTGGCAAAACGTGCCATCATGGGCATGGCGGAAACCGGGGGGATTGCTTCCAATGGCAGTGGAGATTATGTCATCGCTTTTTCAACGGCCTACCAGATACCGCACGAAACGACACAGGGAACCTCCAGTGTCACGCTTTTGCACAACGACTATGTTTCTCCCCTTTTCATGGCGACGATCGAGGCGACGAATGAAGCCATTATAAATTCATTGTTCATGGCTAAAACTTCGGAAGGTACCCAAGGGTGCACTGTGGAAGAATTGCCAAAGGAAAAAGTGCTTCAAATCATGCGAAAATATGGCAGATTGAAGTAAATGCTTACTTATCCTTCTCATTATTTACCGTTTACCAAAATGATAATTCAGATAATTACGGCAAAGGACTTGCGATTGTAATATTTTGGTTTAAAATTTGCGGTTTAAATGAAAACCCGAATCGTGAAGACAGGTAAAGTTATTAACCAGACAATCAGCTTACTGCTAGCCGCCATGCTTTTGATGGTAGCTGGAGCGCGGTCGTGGTCAAATAATGCTGATACGATTCAGAAATACGTAAAAGGTGCCAAGACGATCAGCAAGGGTATAACCCAGGACGCAGCGTCAGACACATCCGACGACAATCAGGCAACGGTAAGCGCGCTTTCCTTGGATGCGGTTATTACACCGGCCATCTCGTTTGATTTCTCCCATTATTTTTATTTTGCTCCGCAGCCAGTCTGGCAATTTGTTGAAAGACAGCATATTGTTGAAGTCGCTTTTCAGGAGTCTCATTTTCTTTTCTCCTGCTTCAGCAGAGTTTTTGCCAGATACATTGTCACCAACGCCCCGTGACAATCCCCCGCTGACCATGCAGATTGAAAGTTGATATGCTGCTTTATCCGTGCGGCAGACTTTTATATTCTCGTGTCTGAAAATTTTGTATACCGGACTACGCGTCCCGAACTGCGCATCCCGGACCTTATCTTTTTTGAAAATTTCACATTTTTTACAAAACAATGACTAACAAGAATGGAATAATTGGGCTAACCATTGCGTTGGTCCTTATTAGTGCCTATTACCTTTCTTTTACGTTCGTTTCACGCAGCATTAAAGGAAAAGCTGTGACCTATGCTACGGACGCATCTGGAAAAGTAGATGACAAGAAAAAACAGCGTTACATCGATTCGCTATGGCGCGAGGAGGTATACCTGGGACAAACTTTGCAGGAAGTTATGGAGCGTGAGCTTAGCCTTGGTCTTGACCTTCAGGGCGGTATGCACGTAGTGCTGGAAGTTTCTCCTGCTGAGATCCTGAAAGGTATGGCTGGCGGAAACGCTCGCAGTGCTTCTTTCCAAAAGGCGCTTAAAGCCGCGGAAGCTGATAAGAAGGCAGACAACGGCAAATTCGTAAAGATTTTTGTTTCTGCTTTTAAAGAAGCTGCGCCAAATACAAGTTTGGCCAGTGTTTTTGCGACAAGTGCAAACCGTACTAAAATCAACAGTACTTCGTCGGACGGCGATGTTGTAAAAATGCTTAATACTGAAATTGACGGTGCTATTGACCGCGCATTTCAGATCACACAGGCTCGTATTGATAAATTTGGTGTAACCAACCCGAACATTCAGCGTTTGCCAGGTACCAACCGCGTTTTGGTTGAGCTTCCAGGGGTGGATAACCCGGAGCGTGTACGTCGTCTGCTTTCAGGTGCTGCGAAACTTGAATTTGCACAGGTTTATTTGACAAATGAATTGGCTCCGGCAATCGATCAGTTGGGCGGTTATTTGGTAAAAGAAGATGCGAGACTTAAGTCAGGTGCAAAAACCGTTAGCAAGGACACGGCTGCAACAGATACTACAAAAAGTTCAGGTTTGAGCGGTCTGGCTGCAAAGCTTGAACAAAAAGGAGATTCTTCTAAATCTGATACTTCTGCATTGGCTGCACAAAGCGCTGCTTTGACAAGCCTTTTTGTTCCAATGCCACAGGGATTGGGCGTTTATCTTAAAGATACGGCACGTGCCAACGAAATCATCCAGCGTCCGGAAGTTCGTGCGATGTTCCCTGCTGATCTTGTTTTCATGTGGGACCGCAAAGGAACCGCCGGTCAAAATAACCAGTTGATTCTTCCTTTGTATTTCATCAAAAAACAAAACGGACAGGCAGCTATGGAAGGTGATGTGATTGTGGATGCAACACATGACTACGATGACCGTGGCCGTCCGGAAGTAACGATGCGTATGAACGGTGAAGGCGCGCGTAAATGGCGTACACTGACTGCCAACAGCATTGGTCGCCCGATCGCGATTATTATCGATAACCTTGTTTACACGGCGCCTACGGTTCAGGGCGAAATTCCAAATGGTAACTCTAGCATCACGGGTAACTTCACCGTTGAAGAAACAAAAGATATGTCAAACGTGCTGAAAGCGGGTAAGTTGCCTGCTCCTACGCACATTGTTGAAGAAGCGATTGTTGGTTCTACATTGGGTTCAGAAGCGATTACTGCCGGTGTATTGTCTTCATTGATCGGTTTGGTTGTGATTTTGGTGTTCATGGTGGCTTATTACAGCGGTGCTGGTTTTGTTGCTGACTTAACCCTTCTTTTAAACCTGTTCCTTCTTTTAGGCATAATGGCTTCTCTTGGCGCTGTACTTACACTTTCAGGTATTGCCGGTATTGTATTGACGATTGGTATGGCCGTGGATGCGAACGTACTGATTTACGAGGGGATAAAAGTTGAGATTGCCGAAGGAAAACCTTTCAAGCAAGCGGTTTCGGAAGGTTTCAAACATTCGATGACGGCGATTATTGACTCAAACGTTACAACACTTTTAACAGGTATTATCCTGTACACATTTGGTTCAGGTCTGGTACTTGGTTTTGCAACGACACTTGTAATCGGTTTGATCACTTCTTTGTTCACGGCGATTTTCATTACCAGATTGTTCCTTGAATACCAGATCAGAAACGGTAGAGTTTATAAGTTCTATTCTGGACTGACAAAAAACTGGTTCAAGGATAACTCCTTTGACTTTGTATCGCAGCGCCGTCGTTTTTATCTTATTTCCTCTGTGATCATGGCTATTGGCGTTGGTTCATTCATCTTCAAAGGATTTGGTCTGGGTATTGATTTCAAAGGAGGGCGTTCTTATGTAATTCGTTTTGAAAAAAGTGTAGAAACGGATGAAGTACGTGAAATAATGAGCAATGAACTGGGTAGCTCACCTGAAGTGAAAACTTTCGGTGGATTTGACCAGGTGAAAATTACGACCGACTACCTGATTGAAGATACCGCCCCTGATGCTGATCAGAAAGCGGAACAGAAGATCATGGCAGGCATTTCAAAAGTTAAAGACAACAAAGGTGCAATTGTAAGCTCCAATAAAGTAGGTCCAACGATTGCTTACGATACCATGATCAATGCATTGTATGCGATCCTTCTTGCACTTGGCGCCAACTTTGTTTACATTTTCTTACGTTTCAAACGTCTGGCGTTCAGTTATGGTGCAGTCGTGTCGCTTGCGCATGACGTGATCATCCTTTTGGCTGTGTTCTCGCTGTTCAACGGATGGCTGCCATTCTCACTGGATATCGATCAGGCGTTTATTGGAGCGATTTTGACGATGATTGGTTACTCGATGAATGACACGGTTGTAATTTATGACAGGATCCGTGAGTATCTGAAAGATGATAAAGCAACAAACGAAACGCTTCCAACCATTATTAATAATGCCTTGAACAGTACTTTGAGCCGTACCGCGGTAACGGGTATTTCCGTAATGCTGGTATTGATCGTATTGATGATATTTGGTGGTGAAGTAATCCGTGGCTTTACGTTCTGTATGTTGCTTGGTGTAATTGTAGGTACTTATTCTTCACTGTTCGTAGCGGCACCGATTGTGGTTGACCTTTTACAGCGTGAAAAAATTAAGCAGGCCTCACTTGCAACGGTTGACACGGCGGCGGCTGCGCCTGCTAAGACAAAAGGAGCAAAAGCATAAACGTTTAAATAATAAAAGGGGGAAAGTATTTTACTTTCCCCCTTTTATTATTTAGCGAGGATGGACTTAGCAAATTTTATTTTAGTTTTATGAGATATTGATATAAATAACTACGATAACAAATACTATATGGCAAATCAACTTTGGGTAAAGAAGCCGATTGAGAAATTAATGCTCGAGTCGAGTGGGGAGGGAAATCAGTTAAAGAGGTCCCTTAGTTCGACCAGTTTAGTAGCCCTGGGTATCGGAGCGATCATCGGCGCAGGTCTTTTTTCCCTGACAGGCATTGCAGCCGCGGAACATGCCGGCCCTGCAGTAACCATTTCATTTATTTTGGCTGCTGTGGGTTGTGGGTTTGCGGGATTGTGCTATGCTGAATTTGCCTCGATGATCCCTATTGCGGGTAGCGCTTATACCTATTCCTATGCTACAATGGGTGAATTTGTTGCCTGGATCATCGGATGGGACCTTGTTTTGGAATACGCTCTGGGTGCCGCAACAGTATCCGTCAGCTGGTCACGTTATTTGCTTGAATTTTTAAGCTCATTTGGGATTCACCTGCCTGCACAATTGGTTTGCTCTCCTTTTGAAGTCGTAAAATTAAGTGACGGAACAATCATTGACAATGGTATCATCAACTTGCCGGCGATTCTTATCGTGTGCCTGTTGTCATTGTTTTTGATCAGAGGTACACAGGGCTCAGCGTTTTTGAACAATATTCTGGTATGTGTTAAAGTGGCGGTTGTGCTTGTATTTATCGCACTGGGATGGAGCCATATCGATCCACAGAACTATGTTCCTTATATTCCTGCCAACACAGGCAACTACGAAAACTTTGGCTGGTCTGGTATTGCTACCGGTGCGGCGGTTGTATTCTTTGCATTTATCGGTTTTGACGCGGTTTCTACCGCAGCACAGGAAGCCAAAAATCCGCAGAAAGGTATGCCCATCGGTATCCTTGGCTCACTTGTCGTTTGTACGATACTTTATGTGCTTTTCGCACACGTAATGACGGGTTTGGTAAAATATACGGAGTTTGCCAATGATGCGAAACCAGCTGCCACCGCATTCGCGAAAACAGGTTACGATACCCTGCAGACGGGTTTGATCATTGCGATTCTTGCAGGCTATACCTCTGTAATGCTTGTGATGCTTTTAGGGCAGAGCCGCGTGTTTTACTCGATGAGCAAAGATGGTTTGCTGCCTAAATTCTTTAGTTCGGTTCACCCGACATTCCGTACGCCATGGAAAACCAACCTTTTCTTCATGGTTTTCGTAAGTTTGTTTGCAGGATTTGTGCCTGTGAGTGACTTGGGGCACATGGTGAGTATTGGTACGCTGTTCGCATTCTGTCTGGTTTGTGTGGGTGTTTGGATGCTCCGTATTAAACGTCCTGAACTTCCGCGTTCATTCCGCACACCGCTGGTACCTTTTGTACCCATTATGGGAATCGTTGTATGTTTGTACCTGATGTACTCTCTGCCAATAGAAAGCTGGTACCGTCTGGCGATCTGGCTTGGACTTGGTCTGGCCATTTATTTCGGCTATGGCAAGAAAAATAGCAAGATAGCGAATGAGTAATAGCATTTTAGCTGTTAGCACTTAGCTTTTAGGCTGGACAGTCCGAAATAATAAAAAAAGTCCTTACATCCGAATTGGAATTGTAAGGACTTTTTTATGAATAAGAATTAAGTGTCGATTGCGGACAGCTGACGGCCGACAACCTTCTATATTCTTGCGAGCACGCGTTCAGAGACCGTTTGGCCTATGGAAAGTGAAGAAGTTGCTGCCGGTGAAGGGGCATTGCAAACGTTAATGGCTCCTTTGTTTTCGATGATGGAGAAATCATCCAGTAACCCGCCATCGTAGTCGCAGGCTTGTGCACGGACACCCGCTCCTCCCGGTATCAAATCTTCGCTCTGTACTTCGGGAATCAGTTCCTGTAAAGCCTTTGTGAAAGCAGCTTTGGAAAAAGAACGGTAATATTCCCCCATCCCCGTCTGCCAGTATTTCATGGCAACCTTTCTGAATCCCGGCCAGGCCAGCGCTTCAAATAATTCAGGGAAATTAATATCTGTTTTTTTATAACCTTCTCTTTTAAATGCAAAAACCGCATTCGGCCCTGCCTCAACGCCTCCCTCGATCATGCGCGTAAAATGCACGCCCAGGAAAGGGAAATTAGGGTCGGGAACGGGATAGATAAGGTTTTTTACCAAATGATGTTTTTCCGGGCGAATTTTGTAATACTCTCCGCGGAAAGGAATAATCCTTACTTTAACCTCTTCGGGCTGCGTCAGCTGCGCCACCTTATCAGAATACAACCCGGCACAGTTTACAACCAAACGCGTGCTGTAAGCATTTCCCGAAGCCGTTATGACTTCGCTGTGGGATTGCTGGCTTTTTATATTAACCACCTTCTCACTGAAACGGATCTCGCCGTCTAGTTTCTGAAGGTTCTCTGCGTATTTTTCACTTACTGTTTTATAATCGATGATACCGGTATAAGGCACCCAAATACCTTCCAGACCATTGACATGTGGTTCTTTTTCACGAATTTCTTCCTTCGTGATCATCCGGTTTTGTGTTAAACCGTTTTGTAAGCCCCTGTCGTACAGGTTTTTTAATAAAGGTATTTGCTCAGATTTGGTGGCAACCACAATTTTTCCGCAAAGATCATACGGTACTTCTTCCCGCTTGCAAAAATCGAGCAGCATTTCATAACCCCGGATGCAATTGGTGGCCTTAAGACTGCCGGGTTTGTAATAAAGCCCGGAATGGATCACGCCGCTGTTATGCCCGGTCTGATGTTTTGCCACGCCGTTTTCTTTTTCAAGCAGCAGCAGTTTTAGGGAAGGTTTTTGTTCTTTTATACGAAGAGCGGTGGCCAAGCCAACAATGCCTCCGCCTACAACAATGATATCATACATGTGATACTGGATTCTTTTTTACAAAGAAACGGGTTGAAACGCAATTATGCTTGCATTGAAGAGATTTCAATCCTTTTTATTTGAACGTTTTTATGCCGGAAAAGAAATTTTTCCCATGGTGATGCTGGGCACGCCTTCCCGGGCTCCGAAGTCAACAGCGTCGCCGGCAACAGTTTCGTTGGCCAGGACTGCAAATAACACGGCTTCCTTGGCATCTCCTGATACGCCAAGCTTGTCAATAAGGCCGACCTGGCAATTCGATAATTGCGCACGGATTGAGGCCATCAGGACAGGATTATGGGCCCCGCCGCCGCTCGCATAAATTTGGTACGTTTCATCAGGCTTCATAACCCGCAGCATGGCGCTTGCAATGGTATCGGCACTGAACCTTGTCAGGGTGGCAAGAATGTCTTGCGGCGTGATATTTTGCAGGTTATACTCCGCGATTACTTTATTGACAAAATCGATATTGAAAACTTCCGGTCCTGTGGTTTTCGGGAAGGGTGCTTCGAAAAAAGGAAGCGCTTTTAATGCGTTCAGCAAGATTTCGTTAACCAGTCCGCTGGCAGCGATGGCACCGTTTTCATCATAAGGTTTCCCAAAGGAATGTCGGGTATATGCGTCAATAAGCGTATTTCCCGGCCCTGTATCAGTAGTGAAAATGGCAGAAGGGTCCAGTGAACCGGGAAGAAATGTGAAGTTGGCAATGCCTCCCATATTCAGTAATATCCTGTTTTCGTCTTTTTTAGAAAACAAAAAATAATCTCCATAAACCGCCAGCGGAGCGCCTTCACCGCCAGCAGCAATGTGTTTTTGCCGGAAATCACTGATGGTTATGATATTGGTGGTAACGGCAATGTGGTCGCCATCTCCGATTTGCAGGGTCGAATTAGGGAAGTCAGAGAAGTTGTGCTGCTTTTTAGGGGCGTGGAAAACGGTTTGTCCATGGCTGGCGATCAGATCGATTTCTCCGGCCGGAATGTTCCATTGCTTCAGACAATCCAAAATCATTTTACCATGCGCAATACCGATCAGTGGGTTTAAGATACACAAATGCTGAAAGTCAATTTGTCTCTTTGCAAAGATCTCACGGATATTGTCCCGAAAATCTTCGGTAAAAGGGACTGTCGCAAAATGTTCAACGGTCAAAACAGTTTCCGGGCCGCTTCCCTGAACATGACAAAGAGCAACATCGAGTCCGTCCAGCGATGTGCCGGACATCAGTCCTATGATGCGCCTGGATGGCCTGTTGGCGAGCTCAGCCAGACGGAGTACGTGATTTTTCAAGTGTTTGGAATATTGGATATGGAACAAAAGAAAATAAGCTGCAAAATATCATTTTTGCAGCTTATTTTCTTTCTTTTATTGCGGTGTAGAAGAAGAAGGTGTTGTGGATTGCTGTGGTTTGGGGCCACGGTTTTTATTGTTCCTGCTTTTCTTCTTTTTCTTCTTTTTCTGTTCTTCGCTATATTTTTTGTCCAGATTGGCTAAATCACTATTTAACGACTGAACACCTTTCTCCACTTTCTTTTCAGGCTCGGGAGTCAGGATTTCAAGCGATTCAGGGATAACATCCTTCTTGTTCAGTTCGATAATTTCAAGAACCTTATCGATTGCGACCGGATACCAGTTTGTATCTTTTTCGAAACCGAACCACATGATCTTCCGGAAGATATCCGTCTTCTGAAGCGTGGCAACTCCTTTTTTAGTTTTAAGCGGCGCATCGATCGTTGGAATGTCCCGGAGCGCGTCAATATAAGTTTCAAGCTCGTAGTTCAGACAGCATTTCAATCGTCCGCACTGGCCCGAAAGCTTTGCAGGATTCAGAGAAAGGTTCTGATAACGTGCCGCTGAGGTAGAAATATTTTTAAAGTCGGTAAGCCAGGTTGAACAGCATAACTCACGCCCACAGGAGCCTAACCCACCCAAGCGGCTGGCTTCCTGACGAAGGCTTATCTGCCTCATTTCAATCCGTACTTTAAATTCAGACGCCAGGGATTTGATCAATTCCCGGAAATCAACGCGTTCTTCCGACGAATAGTAAAAGGTCGTTTTGGTATTATCCGACTGAAATTCAACGTCAGATAATTTCATATTCAGTTTCATCTCACGGATAATTTCCCGTGTACGATAAAGTGTTGGCATTTCACGTGCCATTGCCTGCGTATGTTTATCCAAATCCTTTTCATTGGCAATCCGGTAAACGACATGAATGTCATCGCTGATTGCAACGCCTTTACGCTTCATCTGGAGGCGAACAAGCTCGCCCTGCAGGGACACCGTCCCAATATGCTGGCCTGATGCCATTTCACAAACGACATAGTCGCCGGTGACAAAATCCAGTTGATTTATATTGCGGAAATATTCCTTGCGTCCGCCTTTAAATTTTACTTCTACAACGTCAAACTTCTGGTTAGCAGGCACATCCATGTGGCTGAGCCAGTCGTAAACGTTCATTTTATTACATCCACCTGTACCACAGGTTCCATTGCTTCCACATCCTGAGACGGCCGATCCTTCTTTAGTACCGCATCCGCCGGATGCACATGATCCACATCCCATAGTTAATCGTCTTCATCAAGCGTTATAACGAATTAAATCCATACCGATGTCGTGTCTGAAATATTTTCCCTCAAACTGAATTGCCTGTGCAGCACGCTGCGATTTATGTACGGCATTTTCGAGTGAGTTGGCAACGCCTGTTAACACCATCACCCGGCCTCCATTCGTAACGACTTCGGTATTCGCACTAAATGTTGTTCCTGCATGAAACAGCAACACATCTTCAACCTTTTCTTTTCCGGAAATTACCTTCCCTTTTTCATAATCTCCCGGATATCCGCCCGCTACCAAAACAGTAGTGACGGCGACCTGCGGAGAAATAGTCATCTCGATATCCTGTAAGGTACCTTTGGCGGTTGCGGCCAGCAGTATCAGGAAGTCGGACTGGATACGTGGCAAAACCACTTCTGTTTCCGGATCACCCATACGCACATTGTATTCAATGACATAAGGTTCGCCTTTGATATTCATCAAACCGATGAATATGAATCCAACATATTTAATTCCTTCGCTTTTTAACCCGTGAAGTGTTGGCTTCACAACTTTTTCTTCAACTTTTCTTAAAAAATTGACATCAGCGAATGCAACGGGAGAAACGGCGCCCATTCCACCGGTATTCAGCCCGGTATCATTTTCACCAATTCTCTTGTAATCCTTCGCTTCAGGCAAGATTTTGTAGTTCTCTCCATCACAAAGCACAAACACCGACAATTCTATTCCTTTTAAGAATTGTTCAATAACAACTTTATTTCCTGCCGATCCAAATTTCCCGTCAACAAGCATTTCTGTGAATGCCTCCTGCGCTTCCTTATGTTTTTCGGCAATGATCACCCCTTTACCTGCTGCAAGCCCGTCTGCTTTTAAAACAATCGGTAAAGAATGGGTTTCAAGGTATTCAAGGCCTGTTTCCAGCGTTTCTGCTGTAAATGTTCTTGAAGCCGCCGTTGGAATGCCATATTTCTGCATAAACTGCTTCGAGAAATCTTTGCTGCCTTCAAGCTGGGCACCGGCTTTGTTAGGGCCGATCAGCTTTACTTTACTCAGGTCGGGGCGACTTTCGAAATAATCAACTACCCCGTTTACCAAAGGTTCTTCCGGTCCAACAATAACAAGCTCAATGTTATGTTCAAGGACGGCTTGGGCCACCGCATCAAAATCATTATAAGAAATTGGAATGTTTGTTGCCACCTCAGCTGTACCGGCGTTTCCCGGTGCTACAAACAAACTGTCACAAAGAGGGCTTTGGGCAATTTTCCAGGCAAAAGCATGTTCGCGGCCTCCTGAGCCCAATATAAGTATATTCATAACTTGGATAATAATAATTTTGGTAAACCATATAGCGAACAGGCAAAATCCTTGCCTGAGCCATTACTAGTTTGCCAATTCCGATAAAAACTTGATACGCATTAGTCTTAATTCCTCTTCACTTACATCATCATTGGAAAATTCGTCTAATGCTGCTGCGATGTTATCTGTTTCAGCACTCATGAAATAGTCATAAATATCCTGCTGTCTCTCCCGGTCGATGACCTGGTTGATATAATAGTCAAGATTTAACTTGGTTCCCGAGTAACAGATGTGCTCGACTTCTTCAATGATATCGCCCAGGGCCATATCTTTTACGTCGGCAATTTCATCAAGACTTACTTTTCTATCAACCTGCGAAATGATAAAAATTTTAATCTTCGATTTATTAACCGTTGACTTAATCACAACATCTTTCGCCGTTTCGATCTCGTTTTCATCCACATACCTGGTGATGAGATCAATAAACTGGCGTCCGAATTTTTGCACTTTACCCATGCCAACACCGTTGATCTGGGCCATTTCCTGTTGTGTGGTAGGATATGTTGTCGCCATTTCTTCCAGTGAAGGATCCTGGAAAATTACGTAAGGCGGTAAATCCTTTTCTTTAGCCACTTTTTTCCGGAGTGCCTTTAACATCCCCAGAAGGGCTTCGTCATAAGCGTGTGCACTACCGTTGCCATTTCCGGAATCCTGGCCGTCATCTTCTGCTTTTACCTCTTCTTCATCGAAGTTATGGTCTTTGAATAGGGTGACAGGATACGGATCGTTGATAAATTTAAGGCCTTTTTCTCCGATCTTGATGATACCGTAGTTTTCGATATCCTTTTCCAGATAATTTAAAATGACCAATTGGCGGATTGTCGAAAGCCAGTAATCACGGGATTCGTTCATTTCCAGGCCTTTGCCGAAAACGTCCAGTTTGTCATGCTCGTAACTGCGTACATACTGGTTGTCTGTGGCCGTGATCAGGTCCGTAATGTGGTCTCCGTCAAAACGTTGCTCGGTAAGCTGCACAGCGCGAAGTACCAGGACTACTTCCTCCTGCACTTTTCTCTTTTCGGTTGGTTTGAGACAGTTGTCACAGAAACCACAGTCTTTCTCCAGATATTCTCCGAAATAGCTCAGCAGCTGTCTTCTCCGGCACACACCCAGCGTGGAATAAGCCACCATTTCGTTCAGTAAATGACGTGCATTATCCCTTTCGGTAACTGTTTTGTCCTTATTGAATTTTTCCAGCTTCTGAATATCATCATAGCTGTAAAACATCAGACAGTTACCTTCCAGTCCGTCACGTCCCGCGCGGCCGGTTTCCTGGTAGTATCCTTCCAGTGACTTTGGCACATCGTAGTGAATTACAAAACGTACGTCTGGCTTATCAATGCCCATCCCGAAGGCAATGGTCGCAACGATAACGTCCACTTCTTCATTCAAAAATGCGTCCTGGTTGGCCATACGGGTATTGCTGTCCAGTCCGGCGTGGTAAGGAAGTGCTTTTACATCGTTGACAGAAAGCAGCTCAGCAATTTCCTCAACGGTTTTACGGCTCAGGCAATAGACGATACCTGACTTACCCTTGTTGTTGCGGACATAGCGGATAAGCTGTTTCTTGGTATCTTTTTTGGCACGGATCTCGTAGTAAAGATTCTTGCGGTTGAAGGAAGACTTGAATGTTTCGGCCTCCTCCATTTGCAGATTTTTACGAATATCCTGCTGAACTTTGGGCGTAGCAGTTGCCGTAAGGGCAATGATCGGGAGATTTCCGATATTTTCTATAATGCCATAGATACGGCGGTATTCAGGGCGAAAATCGTGACCCCATTCCGAAATACAGTGCGCTTCATCGATCGCGACAAAAGAAATTTTAACTCTTTTCAGAAATTCCAGATTTTCGTCTTTTGTCAGCGATTCCGGTGCTATATAAAGTAACTTAAGGCTACCATCGAGCGCGTCGTTTTTTACACGGGTCATCTCCGATTTGGTAAGCGTAGAATTAAGGAATTGCGCGTTGATCCCAAATGCGGTCAATTGATCGACCTGATTTTTCATAAGGGCGATAAGTGGCGATATCACGATCGTCATCCCGTCGGTCACAAGTGCCGGTAACTGGTAGCAAAGTGATTTTCCTGCTCCTGTTGGCATAATTACGAAGGTATTTTTGCCTAAAAGGATATTTTGAATTATTACCTCTTGCTCTCCCCGAAACTGACTGTAACCAAATATTTCTTTGAGTCTTTCTTTTAATGTGTCTAAAACGACATTATCAACCTGCTTTACCATACTTTGTCAACAAAATGGATATCCCAAAGTTCTCTATCTTTGCCTTTGATCTTAATAATTGGAATTAGTTCTCAATAAAACTGTAATTCAGATTTGAAATTAATAAAAAATATTCAGTCCATCGCAAAAGATGTGATACTGCAGGAAGCTATTGCTTTACAGAATCTTGTTGAAAGGATTGATGACGAATTTGAAAAGTGCGTATATGCAATTTTAAATTCAGGCGGCAGAGTTGTGGTTTCAGGGATTGGTAAGAGCGCAATCGTGGGGCAGAAGATTGTGGCAACGCTGAATTCTACGGGAACCCCGGCGTTGTTTATGCATGCGGCGGATGCAATTCATGGCGATTTGGGCATGATTCAGAATAATGATGTTGTTTTGGTGCTTTCAAAAAGCGGCGATACACCCGAAATAAAAGTACTGGTCCCGTTGTTAAAACGTACCGGTGTTCCCATCATCGCGATGGTGAGCAACCGGGATTCTTATCTGGCACAGCATTCGCAATTTATTTTAAATGCTTATGCGCCAAACGAAGCTGATAAACATAATTTAGCGCCAACAACGAGCACAACCGTAGCCATGGCCCTGGGTGACGCCCTGGCGATCTGTTTGTTGGAGGCACGCGGTTTTACGCGGCAGGATTTCGCCCGTTACCACCCGGGAGGCGCATTGGGAAAAAGACTTTATTTGAAAGTGTGTGATATTTATCCGAACAACACGCTGCCGATTGTCGATGTGAATGCCTCTTTGAAGCAGATTATTATGGAAATTACCTCCAAAAGGCTGGGTGTGACAGCCGTAAACGATGCGGATGGGCAAATGGCAGGTATTATCACCGACGGCGATTTACGCCGTATGCTTAATCAGCATTCCGGTGAAGCATTGCTGCATCTGCGGGCTTGTGACATCATGACGCCTTCGCCGATTTGCGTTGATCCGGAAGATTTTGCCGTGACGGCGCTTGAAATCATGCAGTCGAAAAGCATAACGCACGTCGTTGTTGTGGAAGGAAAAATTGTAAAAGGCTTCGTTCACCTGCACGACTTATTGCGGGAAGGTTTGGTATAAAAAAAGGTTTGGAAACTGAAAATGAATTTCGCTTCCAAACCTTAAATTTTTCTCCGGCGGGTGCTTGATACCCGCTAAAACTCAGGATTTCTTCTCTATCGCAATCTGTTTGATTGTTGTACCGTACGTTCGTCCTTGCGGATAAAGCGGTTTGCAACCACATTGGCCAACATCGCAGCGACAAGCCCGTAAAACCCAATGGTATAATTACCAGGTGTTTGGGGGTCAAACAACTTGGCCGTTTTGTAAAATGTAAGGTAAATAACCAACCCCAGTGTGGTACTCATCAGAATCGAGTTAACAGCGCACAGCGCGGATTGTAAAACACGGTTACGGTATTTGATAATTGCAAATGCAGCGACTGCAGCGATCAAAATTGCCAGAATTAAAAGGTAAAGCACCGAGTCAACTTCCGATTGTACGGCGTTAATCTGGTGTGTTAATTTTAATGCAGTAAGTGAGGCTTTCTGCTCTCCACCAACAGATATTTTGTCCCAAACCGGAAATGATACGAAAATGCCCATTCCGATTACTGTAATGGCTAAGAAAATGGATTGAATGCGTTGCAACATGGGGGATTAAAATTTAATCTTTTGTTTGAAGGTACAAAAATAGGATACTTTAATTTCTAAGCCAAAAAAGTGAAATGGTTTGGATTATTGATTCCTGGCAGAGTTTTTAGTCCCTGCCCTTTTTTAAAGTGACAGAATTGTAAAAAAAACGTCTTTATGTTGTGCGTTTTTTACCTAGAACAATTTAATAGTCACACACTTCATGGAAATTGATAGCGTGCATTTTGAATACCTTGGGCAATTAATCAAGGAAACTAAAATCAAACTTGCCCGATCAGTAAATGCCGAACTTGTCAATTTGTATTGGCAAATAGGGGAATATTTGAGCCAACAGATCGAGAAACAAGGTTGGGGGAAATCGGTTGTCGTTCAGTTCGCAAATTACCTTCAGATGACCGAGTTCAGCGGACCGGGTTTTTCGGATAAAAATTTATGGCGGATGAAACAATTTTATGAAACCTATCACAATTATCCAAAACTCTCAGCAGTGCTGAGAGAAATTACATGGACAAATCATTTAATGATTTTTTCCAAAACCAAAACCATTGAAGAAAAGGAGTTTTATATAAGACTTTGTGTAAAAGAGAGATACTCTTCCCGTGAACTGGAACGACAGATGAACAGCGCTCTGTTTGAGAGGACGATGCTCGGAAACGCAAAACTCTCATCAACGATGAGAGTTTTGCCACAAGATATCGGAAGTATCTTTCGAGATAGTTATGTGTTAGAATTTCTGGATTTACCGGAAGTTCACCTTGAAAAGGACTTGAAAAGTCTGATTGCTACAAACATCCGTACATTTTTACTTGAATTTGGTAAAGACTTCGCCTTTTTAGGAGAAGAGTATCGGTTACAAGTAGGGAACCATGATTTCTTTATAGATCTTTTATTTTACAATCGCTCACTAAGCTGTTTGATAGCCATTGAGCTAAAAGTGGTCGAATTTTCACCCGAACATCTTGGCCAGCTCAATTTTTATCTGGAAGCACTTGACAGAGATATGAAAAAGTCCTGTGAGAATCCCAGTATTGGTATTTTGTTGTGTAAAAGCAAAGATGAAACGGTTGTCGAATATGCTTTGGGTCGTACTTTATCCCCTACTTTGGTGGCGGATTATCAGACCAAATTACCTGACAAGAAAATCCTGCAAGCTCATTTACAGCAATTATTTGATTCCGGATCTTTTGAACAAGAGTGATTCGTTTGTTACTCCACCACATCTCCATACAAATCAAACTCTTCTGCGGCGTTGATTTTGACATTGGCAAAATCACCCAGACGAACATACTGACTTGCCGGAATCAGCACTTCGTTATCCACTTCCGGTGAATCAAATTCAGTACGGCCAATGAAATGTCCGCCTTCTTTGCGATCAAAAAGGACTTTGTACGTATTCCCGATTTTCTGCTGGTTCAATTCATGTGAAATGCCCTGCTGAAGTTCCATGATCACATCGGCACGTTCCTGTTTGATCTCGGCCGGAATATCATCAGGCATCGAGAAGGAATGCGTATTGTCCTCATGAGAGTATTGGAAAGCTCCCAAACGGTCGAAACGCATTTTTTCAACAAACTCATAGGTTTCGTCAAAAAGTGCCTCTGTTTCTCCTGGATGGCCAACAATCAGTGTCGTACGCAAAGCGATTCCAGGAACTTTGTCACGAATGGTGTTGATGAGGTCTTCGGTTTTTTCACGTGTGATACCTCTGCGCATGGATTTCAAAATCTCCGATGAGCCTGATTGCAAAGGCATATCCAGATACTTGCAGATATTGCTGCGTTCACGCATTACATCCAGAACGTCCATCGGGAAACCAGCCGGATACGCATATTGTAACCTGATCCACTCAATACCTTCCACATCGGAAAGTTGAGCCATCAAATCGGATAAATTTCTTTTTTTATAAATATCCAGACCGTAATAAGTCAGATCCTGAGCGATCAGAATAAGTTCTTTCGTGCCGCGCTTGGCGAGCGATTTTGCTTCTTTTACCAATTCATCAATGGGACGGGAAACGTGTCCGCCCCGCATAATCGGAATAGCACAAAAACTGCAAGGTCTGTCGCAACCTTCCGCAATTTTCAAATAAGCATAGTGGGCAGGCGTGGTCAACAAACGCTCGCCAACCAGCTCATGTTTGTAATCGGCCTTCAATGTTTTGAGCAAACGGGGAAGCTCATTGGTGCCAAACCATGCATCCACGGTTGGGATTTCTACGGAAAGCTCGTCTTTGTAACGGTGCGACAAACAGCCCGTCACGTACACTTTATCCACAATACCGGCTGCTTTTGCATCCGCGTAACGCAGGATTGTGTTGATGGATTCTTCTTTGGCATTGTCGATAAAGCCGCAGGTGTTGATGACAACAATCTGGGAATTATCCTTTTTTGATTCGTGTGCTACATCGAATCCGTTACCCTTTAACTGGGTATATAAAACTTCTGAGTCAACCAGGTTTTTTGAGCAGCCCAGTGTAACGATATTGACTTTATTGGTACGTATTCCTTTGGTTTTCATAGGATGTAGCTAGCAGCCGTCGGCTTTTAGCCGTTAGTTTTTATTGGATAGTGTTTCAGAAATCAACCGGGAATCAGAAATAAATTCTGTGAAGTAGTTGATAATGAACGGTCAAACGGGGTGCAAAGTTCGTGAAAATTTAACTGATAATGCTATTTTATTAGAGGAAATCGTTTTTGCCTCATCTTAAACGGAATTTTTTTGAAGTATTCCTGAATAGCCCGGGCTCCTGGCATGCGGTCTGTCAAAATAAAGGACTCTTCATTGGTAAGAGAACAAATGTAGTAGCCAAACTGCATTTTTGCCCCGTTCGTGATCATTTCAATATGCTTGATATCACCATCTCGCAGGGTATAAGTTTTGTCCGGGAAATCGATTTCAACGATTTTTTTCCTCAGGTTGATAGGTGATTCTGATATTTTTGGTCTGATGCCAGTAAATTAAATCGAGATATAAGCAGCAATGAATCCGTCTTGTTCATAACAACAGCGTCATTTAATGAACGATAGTTCAGAATAAGGCTTTGCTGCCTATGAAAAAAGCCGCAAATGTAGGAAGCGGCTTTAAACGGGACGAATGGTTAAAATCAGATTTTCTTGAAAAGAGAATCAACGAATTCACTGCGGTCGAAAACCTGCAAATCCTCCATTTTCTCTCCCACCCCAATATATTTGATAGGAATTTTAAACTCATCAGAAATACCAATGACCACACCGCCTTTGGCCGTGCCATCGAGTTTGGTAATAGCAAGCGCAGTGATTTCAGCAACTTTTGTAAATTCACGGGCCTGGATAACAGCGTTTTGTCCGGTACTGCCATCCAGCACCAGAAGCACCTCGTGCGGAGCATCCGGGATAATTTTTTGCATCACACGCTTAATCTTCGAAAGCTCGTTCATCAGATTCACTTTCGTGTGAAGCCGGCCAGCGGTATCGATAATGATCACATCGGCCTTTACTTCCATGCCGCGTTTGAGCGCATCATAAGCAACAGCAGACGGATCTGTGTTCATACCGTGGTCAATGACAGGCACATCCACGCGTTTGCCCCAAAGTTTCAATTGTTCAACCGCTGCTGCTCTGAAAGTATCTGCTGCCCCTAAAACCACTTTGTGGCCTCTGGTATGAAACTGATGCGCCAGTTTTCCGATCGTCGTTGTTTTGCCAACGCCATTAACGCCCACGACCATGATGACATAGGGCTTCGGCAAATGTTCCGTTTCAAAACTGTCTGTTACGTCAACCGATTTGTTTTCGGTTAAAAGTGCAGCAATTTCTTCACGCAGAATTACGTCAAGCTCACTGGCATTTGCATATTTGTCACGCGCGACACGCGCTTCAATACGCTTGATAATTTTTACGGTTGTCTCAACGCCTACATCAGAGCTTACAAGAATATCTTCCAGTTCGTCCAGCACGTCCTCGTCAATCGTGGTTTTCCCAACGAGAGCACGGGATAATTTGCCGAAGAAACTATCTTTGGTTTTTTCAAGACCTTTGTCCAAAGTCTCCTTTTTTTCTTTTGAAAAAAACCCAAATAAACTCATAGTCAGATGTATAGGTTAAAATCGAGAATTGTTAGTATGCGCGAGGCGTTATATTTCAACCGCATGCATAGTTTTACAACCCAAAAATAAAACAAAAAAGTCCCTCGTGGGACTTTTCGGGCAATCTATATTAAAAGCTTCGGAAACATCAGGGGTTTATACCTTAGTTTTTCAAAGCATTTTGTACACCTTCTACGGGTACCATTTCTTCTTTGAAGGTCCAGGCTCCTGTTTTTGGAGACTTAACGGCTTTAATCACTTTGGCAAATGATTTACCGCCTTCTTTTTTCAGGGTAGCAACTACTTTCTTTGCCATGTCTGTATATAGTTAATATGTTATTGTAAATATTAAATGCTATTGTAATTACGACATATCATTAACCTTGCGGTTAATCAACATGGAAAGTAATTACTTAATCTCTTTGTGAAGAGTATAACGTCTCAGGAAAGAATTGAATTTTCTCAATTCCATACGGCTAGGCGTATTCTTCCGATTTTTTGTCGTTACGTAACGTGACATTCCTGGTACACCTGATTCTTTTTGCTCGGTGCATTCCAATATAACCTGTACTCTATTACCTTTCTTAGCCATTACTTTACATCGTTTTACAAATAGGACTGCAAAAGTAAGAAGATTTCATATTATTTAAAAAACATATTTCAAATAAAATTTAGATAAATAATAAATTTGAAGAATTTGTGGTTTGGTTAAATTGCATAAAAGTCTATAATTCAGTTACTTAAATTCAATATTAAATTTTGCTAATTTTATGATTTATATCAGGCAGTAGGAAAATCTAACACAAACTTGCTTTCTTCGTGTAGTGATTAGAGGTGAAAATCGATAATCGGGCGGAATTACTTTAAATTTGTTTAAAAAAATGGCACTTAAAAAATGTACTTCTCTGGCAATAATTGCCATAGCTGCATCAATTTGGATCGGCTGTTCCTCCAAAGAGGATAAAGCTAAGTATGACAACTTCTATGGTTCCGGAAGTAAGGCGCGTGAGGAAACTGCGCTTACGGTACTTCAGGCTGAAAAAAGAAATACTCCTGTACAATCTTCTACGGAAGCTAAGCCTGCTACCGACACAGCAGCACCTGCACCGGCAACAGATTCTACCGCTGCTGCACCTGCTGCAAAACCTGCACGTAAGGCAGTACCGGCCGAAGTATCCGCTTTGCTTAATAAGCATGCCTGTCTTGCTTGTCATAATCCTTATGACAAAGTAATCGGACCTGCTTATGCTGAGGTTTCAAAAAAGAAATATTCGGTAGATCAGATCGTGGAACTGGTTCACGCTCCGAAGCCAGAGCACTGGCCTGGTTACCCTCCTATGGCACCAATGGCGCATGTTCCCAAGGCAGATATTGTTGTGATCGCCACCTGGATCAACTCGCTGTAAGTTTTAAATCAAGGAGTTTATTATATAAAAAACGGGTCGTTCATATGCTGGACGACCCGTTTTTGTATCTTTGCTGAAGAATTTGTAACCAATATGACTGAAAGCATCATCAATCCATCGGACGTGACCGAAGAACTTATTGCCTCTTATGAAACTGTAATTGGCCTTGAAGTGCATTGCCAATTATTAACCGAGTCGAAATTATTTGCTCAGGATCTCAATCGTTTTGGTGCTGAACCAAATACCAATATAGGGCCGCTGACGCTGGCTTTGCCGGGTACGTTGCCCAAACTGAATAAAAAAGCGGTGGAATATGCTGTACGCATGGGACTGGCCTGTGGCTGCTCCATCAGCAGACGCACCATTTTTGACCGGAAAAATTATTTTTATCCGGATCTTCCAAAGGGATATCAGATTTCTCAGGATAAAAAGCCGATTTGTGAAAATGGCGGTGTTACGATCTCTGTGAAGGGCCATGATGGTAAAATGTATGAAAAATTCATTCGCTTTCATCACATCCATTTGGAAGAAGATGCGGGGAAATCGGTTCATGACGGAAGTGACACGGACACCCAGCTGGACTATAACCGCGCAGGTACGCCACTGGTGGAAATGGTATCGGAACCAGACCTGAGATCGGCCGAAGAAACAGGTGCATTTGTAACAGAAGTCCGTCGTTTGGTGCGTTATCTGCACATCAGCGATGGAAATATGGAAGAAGGTTCGCTGCGTTGTGATGTGAACGTTTCACTTCGGAAAAAAGGTGAAACGAAACTGGGTACCAAGGTTGAAATCAAAAATATGAACTCGATCAGAAACATGATGCGGGCCATAACTTTTGAAACGCGCCGACAAATTTCCATGCTGGAATCCGGTGAAACCATTCAGCAGGAAACGAGAATGTTCGACGTTGAAAGTGGACAGACTTATGGGATGCGTGTAAAGGAAACGATGAATGATTACCGGTATTTTCCGGACCCGGATCTGAGCCCGGTTGTGATCTCGGAAGCGTGGTTAAGCCAGATCACCGCGGCGATGCCTGCCCTGCCGCAGGCCCTGCGTGAAAAGTTTACCAAAGTATACGGTATTCCCGTGTATGATGCGCTGGTTTTGACGGATACGCGGGAAATAGCGCAGTATTTTGAAGATGTCTGTGCGAAAACTTCGGCCTATAAAGCGGCCTCAAACTGGCTGATGGGTTCTGTAAAGTCGTATGTTAATGACCACGACGGCAATATTGAAGCATTCCCGGTTTCAGCGCAGACATTGGCGGAATTGATCGAGCTTACCGAAACGAATGTGATCAGCAACTCGGTTGCGACACAAAAAATATTCCCGATTTTATTAAACGAGCCGACACGGTCTCCTAAAGAGATCGCTACCACAAATAACTGGATTCAGAATAGCAATACAAATGAACTGGAAACGTTGGTAGATCAGGTTATTGCCTCAATGCCGGATAAAGTGGCTGCTTACCGTAAAGGGAAAAAAGGGTTGCTTGGACTTTTTGTAGGTGAAATTATGAAAAAATCCAATGGAGCTGCCGATCCTAAAATGGTAAACCAACTGCTGGCGGAAAAACTTTAAACCAATTTTTAATTAGGAGATATTTGCGAAGCAACTATGAAAAAATGCATTAAAACTGGCTTTTTTATTTTAGGATTGGCTGTAACGGGTTTGTCTGCCATGGCGCAGGAACAAATTTCTCCTAAACCTTTTACGATCAATGGTAAAATAAAAAATGGTTCTGCGGGAGAAAAAGTGATTCTTTCCCAGTCGCTGATGACGGGTACTTCTCTGAAGCTGGATTCTGCCAAACTGGCGGCGGACGGGACGTTTTCTATTAAGTCGACAGAAAAGGACGGCGGAAGTTTTTACATGCTGAATGTAGCCGATCGTCAGAAAATTGTCTTGCTTTCTGAAGGTGGTGAAACATTTAACCTTGTTGCGGACGGTTTTGATAAAGACAGTAAGGGCAATCCTGGAAAAGCGGAAATCAGTGGTTCCAAAAATATGGAATATTACGCGAAACTGCTGGAACTGAATCAGACCATGGGTGCCAAAGTCGCTGTGTGGAACGAGGCTTATGCGAATGCAGAGGCTAAAAAAGACACCAAAAAGATTCAGGAAATACAGGTTGCCTATAAAAAAGCAGAAGCGGAACATTTGGATAAAATAAAGGCAATGATTCCGGAAATGGGAACTTCGCTGGTGGCTATTTTTACGGCCAATAACTTTTTAAATCCAGAGGTTGATCTTGCATTGCTGGAAGGTGTTGTGCAGAAATTTGAAAATGTAAAACCTAAGCCAAAGCTTGCCGAAGCATTTATCGGTCAGATTAAACGCATCAAAGGTATTTCAATCGGTGATGTAGCACCTGATTTTACGTTGAATGATCCGGAAGGAAAACCGGTAACGCTTTCTTCTTTAAGAGGGAAATTCGTGCTTATTGATTTTTGGGCGTCTTGGTGTGGTCCTTGTCGTCAGGAAAACCCAAATGTCGTGCGGATGTACGACAAGTTTAAAGACAAAGGATTCTCTATTTATGGTGTTTCATTGGATAAAGAAGCGAATGCCTGGAAAGCCGCCATTAAAAAGGATAACCTGACCTGGCTGCATGGTTCGGATCTTAAATTCTGGAACTCGGTCGTAGCACAAACGTATGGTGTAAGTGCCATTCCGGCGACCTATCTGTTGGACAAAGATGGAAAAGTGATTGCTAAAAATCTGCGTGGTCCGGCCCTGGAAGCAAAACTGACCGAACTTTTAGGAATGCAATAAGAAGAGAAATGCTAATAGAAATAACAAGAATGCCCGTGAGAGAAATCCCACGGGCATTCTTGCTGTTATGCTTCCTTGCTGTTATGCTTCGTAATGAAATTCCAGCGGATCCGGGAACCTGAAGTCATAGGTATAAAATGACGATAGCTTTGATGCTGAAATGGTTTTAAAAGCGGGAGTTATTTCAGGTGTAACAAATGTTGGGACTTCCCAGCCAAATTGCACGCATGACTTTTCATAAATTTCACGCCTGGTCGGGTGTTGCGGGGCGACAATGTTGAATGTTTCGTTCACAATCCCCTCTTTAATCATTTTGACAATGATACCGGCAGCATCGTCCCGATGGATATAGTTGACAGGGATTGATCCCGTGGTTAAATCTTTTTGCCCTTTGACATATTTTCCGGGAATGCGGTTGTAACCCAATAATCCGCCATGCCGCAGAATTGAAACAGTTTTTTTACCGCGCAGCGCGATCAACAGATTTTCAGCCTCCACCATCGCCGGTGAAGCGGATTGCTCCGGGGTTTTTACATCATTCTCCGTTACAATTCTGTTTAAATCCGGGTAAATGCTGGTGGAGCTGACGTAGATAATCTCCTTAACCGGTGACGTTTCTATAATGTCAACGACAGATTGAATTTGTCTGGGATGAAAATCGGCTTCGTTTTTAGAAAGTCTTGGCGGGATAGCAATGACGAGAACATCTGTATCAAAAAAAGAGGTTATCTGAGTAGGCTCTCCCGACAATTCCGGATTGAGATGGAACAGAAATCCATCAATTCCTGCCGCCTTGAATTGTTCTATTTTATCAGCTGAGGTCGTGCTCCCCTTCACCTGCGATGAAATATCATCCCCGATCAAACGTTGAGCTAAGGGAAATCCGAGCCAGCCGCAACCCAGAATGCTTATCCTTTTTTTTTCTATTTTTGTATCTTTATCCATCATGATTATTCGTTTCCGCCGGATGTTTTATATACGCACGTTAATTGTTATTGGCTTTTTTGCACTTGGTTTATCCGCCTGTAAAACGGATTCGAAAAAAGAAGCAGCGTCTTCTGATACGGATTTAATTCAGGTTCATGTTTCTTCTGAAAATCTGGATGACTCCCTTTTTGCCTGCAAATCCGCTCAGGAAGTACAAAGTTTTTTGAATAAACATTCCTATCTGTCCGATTGGTATTTTACGGATGCGCCGGTAGAAAAGCCGCAACTGGCAGCGCATCTTTTCCAGATCCTGCAAAATAAGGATTTTCGTGCGTTCAAGATGCAGCTCGACTTGATTATTGGGGATAGGAACGCCTCCATTATCAATCCGTTAAAAAAATCTTTTCAGCAGATCGCCAGATACTATCCGGATTTTAAGGCACCGGAAGTAAAATTTATGGTGACAGGATTTTCCGGAAATGATTTGTATATCAGTGATTCACTGATTGTTATCGGCTTGGATTATTTTGGCGGGCCGAAAGCACGTTTTCGGCCGGATGTTTATGGTTACCAGCTGAGACGTTATCAAAAGGAATACATCGTTCCGTCCATCATCTTTTTCATGTCAAATAAATATAACCACGTCAACGCTTCGGACAGAACATTGCTGGCGGATATGATTGGGTATGGAAAAGGGTATGAATTTGTGAAACAGGTGATGCCGGATACGCCTGACAGCCTTATTCTGGGGTATTCGGAGGAAAGTTTGATACGGACTTATAACAGCCAGCAGGATATCTGGTCGTTTTTCGTTTCCAATAAACTTCTATATGAAAACATGGATCTGAAGAAGCAAAAATTTATCGGAGAGCGTCCTTTTACTACTGAAATTGGCAATGAAGTGCCGGGCGGAATTGGCCGTTGGCTGGGCTGGCGTATTGTGAGCCGTTACATGGCAGAAAACCCGGAGGTTTCGCTGCCACAGCTGATGAAAAATGATAACGCTGGAAATCTGCTGCAAGCTTCCGGTTATAAAGGCGAAAAGGATGATGAGGAGTAAGTTTTTTGCTTACTTTTGTCAGTAGTGAGCCAAAATCCTGCTGAAAGTCATCTGCAGTGCTCAGAACCATAACCGCGCGGCGGTCGTTTTCAATTTTCAACTGAATTAATGCCTGTAACCCTAATCATCTTCCTCCTGTTAGTGCCCGGCTTTGTCGTGATCGGGGTGTATCTTGAACGTAAGGTTTCTGCTTTTATTCAGGACCGTTTAGGGCCTATGGAAGTAGGGAAATGGGGTCTGTTACAGTTATTTGCTGATTTGTTTAAACTCCTTCAAAAGGAAGATATTGTGCCCAAGGCGGCCGACAGAAGGCTGTTTTTGATGGCGCCAATCGTTATTTTTGTCTCTGTCTTTACTGGTTTTGCTGTGGTTCCCCTCGCGCCGGATCTGGGTGGTTCGGGTGCTGCCGTGGGTGTTTTCTTTTTGCTGACGATCGTTTCGGTGGACGTCATTGGGCTATTGATGGCTGGGTGGGGTTCTAACAATAAGTTTGCGCTGTATGGTGCCATGCGTGCCGTTGCACAAATTATTTCCTATGAAGTTCCGTTGGGATTGTCGATACTGTGTGTCGTGATGTTGACGCAAACGCTTGATTTACAGGTGATAAGTTTTCAGCAGGGGATTTATTCAGCCGATACCGTTTATCTGTTTGGGATGAAACGATTCGGTATTGACGTGACGGCCGTAGGTGGGTTTTTATCCTGGAATATTATCCGGAACCCATTTTTAATAATTGCCTACGTTGTCTTTTTTATCGCCTCCCTTGCTGAATGCAACCGCGCCCCATTTGATTTGCCGGAGGGGGAATCTGAGCTCGTGGCCGGGTTTCACACCGAATATTCAGGGATGAGATGGGCGTTGTTTATGCTATCGGAATACGGGATGATGCTGCTGGTTTCATTGCTTGGGGCGATTCTTTTTCTGGGCAGCTGGAACACACCTTTTCCCAATATTGGCCCGTTACGTCTGGCGGACTGGACCAGCGGTGCACCGGGAACTTTCCTGGGATACCTTTCCGGTGCGTTTTGGTTGATCGGAAAAGCTGTTCTCGGCATTTTAGTCCAGATGTGGGCGCGTTGGACGCTCCCACGTCTGCGTGTGGATCAGCTGATGTATCTGGGCTGGAAAGTGCTGACACCGGTTGGATTGGTTCTGTTTTTTATCTCCGGTATCTGGCGGTTATTGGGCATTTAATTCTGGTTAGTCCACAATTTCAGCACCATCCAGGATATAATTCATTTTGTAAATATCATCCGCATTGAGCTGCAAAGTTCCCTGAAAAGTCAGGCGTTCATCCGTTTTAAACTTGCGGTTATTCTTTTTGAAATTCAAGGTCATAACGGTTTCAGGCCCAGCACCTCCACAGAAAAAACATGCGCTGAACGGGAACGCCGACAGTACGTACAAGTTCGCCTCGAGATCGACCGGCAGAATGTACCCGGTAATGGTTACGGGCTGGTTTTTTAGCTTCTGGATACTCGGCCCGAAGGTTGGATGCAGCATATAGATCGATTCTTCCGCGTACCATTTCTTCTTGAAAGTAACATCACGCAACGTTTCCCATGTCAGTTTCACAGGCACGGTTGAAGGACTAAAAGCAAACAAAGTTGTCAGAAGCAAGGAAGCCGCTATGAAACGTACTGATTTCATAATGTTTTTATGATTAGTGCAAAAAAGGATTCAGGTTGGATAACAAAATTACAATTAATATCATTCCTCTGCCAATGTCCGCGAGATATTCAAGCGGTAAATGCCCAAAGATGGTAAGGCAGCGGCGAGCAATCCAAGCATCAACGCACCGGCCAGGAGATATATTTCTTCGGGCAGTACGGTAAACTCCCGGATCGAATAATGGAAATCCTGCTCCGCTGCCCTGCCGAAAAGCCAGAGGCCGACCCGGCTTAAAATAATTCCCGCCAGATATCCCGTAACAGCCAGAAATAAACCTTCCATTAAAAGCATCAGAAATAATTTTGTTCGGGTTGCACCCATGGAGAGCATCAGCGCCATTTCGTACTTCCGTTCTTTGAGTGAATTGTAGAGCGAAATAAAAACACTGACACCTGCAATGATAATAATCACGAGCGCCAATGCCCGTAACGTGTCGATCCCGACGCCCAGAAGTGAAAATAGTCTATTGATCTCGATACTTGGCAAAGCAGCCTGCATAGATGTATTTTCATTAACCTGGCGGGGAATGGTGAGGAGTCCCATAGGGTTTCTAAACTGTATCAGCGCGCTGGTAACCTGTTTTTCATCTTCGTGATGCGGCTCAGCCATATCTTCTTCGTGGGCAGGATCATTTTCCTTGACCCCGGTTGCCGGCGCTTCGGCATGCGCATGAATTTCCCAGACACTTTCGAGATTTGTTAGTATCAGCTGATCGACAACAGCGCCTGTGGGTTCAAAAATCCCTACAACCTTATATTTTTTGTCATGGTGTGCATCGCCGTCGGTATCCAGCCCATGTGAACTGGCAAAGGTATCGCCGATTTTTAACGCTGAATTTTTGGCGGCCTTGCTTCCGAGCACCACGTCCATGGGTTTCTCGAATAAGCTCCCCTGTCCTATTTTCGCCTGAAAATGATCGACGTATTTCGTCGTGGTGC
Source organism: Dyadobacter sp. LHD-138 (assembly GCF_030929615.1). Taxonomy (GTDB): domain Bacteria; phylum Bacteroidota; class Bacteroidia; order Cytophagales; family Spirosomataceae; genus Dyadobacter. The sequence goes on from NZ_JAVFVU010000011.1 coordinate 108,313, forward strand.
CTACGATCCGAAATCCATGATAATTGTCACCCATCGACAAGGGGATAACGTTTTTGATAAACGGATTGCGTTTTAATGCATTTACCTCAGATAAAGGAACGTTTCCCGTTGGGGCATCGATCTGATAAATACTGGACAGAATGAGCTGCAGGGGACTTCCCTTTGCACCTACAACCATGTCAATTCCTTTGATATTTCTGCGGAATTGTTCGTCCAGTTGTTTGTTCAAAAGCAAGAGCAAAGAGATCATCCCGATGCCCAGTGTAAGCAGCATGGCACTCAGGAAGCTATTTAATTTTTTCTCTTTAAGGTTTGCTAAACTGATTTTGAGAAGGTTCATTAGGATTTAATGCTTATAAGTTGAAGTTTACTCAACGTAAACCAATGGGTCGGATTCAGACAGATATTACAGAAATACCTGGTTAGGAAATTCATCCTTCAGGCGCTGGTCGTGGGTTACCACCACCAGACTTGCACCAATTGAAAAAGATTGTTTTTTTAATAATTCAATTACCTTCTGACAATTGTTATCATCCAGGCTGGAAGTTGGCTCGTCGGCTAAAATGACATTTGGGTTATTCATCAGCGCCCTGGCAATGCTCACCCGCTGCTGTTCACCCTGACTTAGCTGTGTAGTTTTCTTGTGAAGGTGATCTGCAAACCCCAGCTGTTCGGCCAGATAACCCGCCTTTTCCTTGTCCTGTTTGTTGCCGGCCAGATAACTTGATAATAAAATATTATCCAAAACCGATAAAGCGCTGACAAAATGGGCCCGCTGGTAAATGATACCCAAATTTTTTGCTCTGATATTCGTTCTTTCTACTGATGACAGGCTTGATAATTCTTTCCCGGCAATATGAATATTTCCGGAATCGGGTTGTAGTAAAAGCGCCAGCAAATGTAAAAAAGTCGTTTTTCCACGGCCGGATTGTCCCAGAATAAGAAGGGCCTCTTTATCACTACAACTTATATCGGGAAAGCTGAATTGTTTTTGAGAAGAATAAGAGAAATGCAGGTTTTTACTGGTAATCATCTGGAGAAGATCTTAATTTCAATTGTACAATAATACTAAATTTTGCGGTTTCTTAGAAGATATGTCGTTTATATAATACGAAAGAAAGTTACTTTTATCAGTTGCCAAAGTATCAATTGGGGAAAAGTGGAAAATATGATGATTTAAATTATCGATGCAACACAAATAAAATTATGAGAAATACGTTGAAATGGAGATATATCCTGAAGAAAACCGACAACTATTCTATTTTTGCAAAAAAATTGATCTAAAATGATTAAAAATTTTCTAATGAGACCGATAAGCAAAAAGCTGGTATTTTTTATAGTGCTGGGCTTGTTGGTAATAAATCACACCACTGAGGCACAGGTAAAAAGGGGGACTTTTATACCCTACTCTTCCGCGGGTTTGGGGGTTGGTACTGCAAACTATTACGGCGACATGGGTGGCTTGGGCACTCCTCTCAAATCAACATTTGGGATGATGCGATGGAGTGTGGCTGGAAATTATACGAGGCATTTTACACCACGGTTGGCTGCGCGTGCTTCTTTTACCTACGCCAGAATTGCCGGGGATGATTTTAAAATGAATGAGAAAGATCCTACAAACCTACGGTTTCCCAGAAACCTGAGTTTTCGCAATGATCTGAAGGAATTTGCGCTGATTGGGATTTTTAAGTTAACTCCGGATAACAGAAGTTATGACCGTCGCCCACAGTTTGGGACTTATTTATTTGCCGGAATTGCAGCCGTTGCGCATAATCCTAAGGCAAAGGATGCAGAAAGCGGTGATTGGGTAAAATTGCAGGCATTAGGTACCGAAGGTCAGGGAAGACCAAATTATGCAAAACCATATTCCCTTATACAGATGGCCATACCAGTTGGTTTTGGGTTGCGTTACAAAATTAATGACCGATTTGACATCGGAGCTGAGCTGGGTTTTCGCTTTACCTTCACAGATTATCTGGATGATGTGGCCGGGAATTATGCTGACCCTGCTGCGTTTGCAGATAATCCTTTGGCCCTGCGCATGGCTAACAGATCTCAGGAGCCGTTGGCGGTGAGAAAGGGGAAGGACCGCAGACCTGGTTTGTCTGAGTATGTTCAGGCAATTTATGGTGCATCACCGGGTGAGGACCCCTTCGCAGTATTGCAAGGTCAAAATTATGGTTCTGCGGGGAGTGGAAGAGGGAATTCTCCTACGCAGAATGATTCCTATTTAATCGGTATGATACACCTCAATTACATTATCCCGTCGCAGGTTAAATGCCCTCCCCTGAAATAAATTGTATACGTTGAAAAATTTAAAACTGGTTTTTTTACTTCGGAAATTGCTCATTTGTACTGCTGTGGTAACAGCAGCAATGACTATTGTGCAGGCGCAAAAAATTGAAGTAGGAGGCGGACTGGGCGTATTTAATTACAAAGGAGATATCTCCCCTTCATTTAAATTCCGGTTTTTCAAACCGGCGGGAAGCCTGTTCTTTAGATATAATCCCAATCAGGCACTGTCGCTTCGCGCAGAGCTTGCAGCCGGTTTGATTGGTGCTGCGGACCAGTACAGCAAAGACCCTTTTCAAAAAGTACGGAATATGTCTTTTCGTACGAGGATCACTGAGGCGAGCGCCGTGGCTGAGTACAATTTCCTTGATTATCAGGAAAAAAGATTTGCTTTAAACTGGACTCCCTATGTTTTCGGGGGGATGGGCATTTCGAAATTTAAGCCGGATGTGGTTACGGACAGCTATAAAACAAGCTCACTGGTGATTCCCTACGGCGTAGGTATCAAATATCAGATACGCAGACCCTGGAATATCGGTCTTGAGTATGGTACGCGCAAGACATTTAGCGATTATTACGACAATTTAGGGGGAGATCCGAAATCTACCGTTCAGCTTGAGCAGGGAGATCCTTCTAAAAAAGATACCTACTATTATATTCGCTTGTCGGTAAGTTATACTTTTTATCGCATCGTTTGCCCTTAAACTCCTATGAAGAAAACTCTCCTGATCCTTTCAATCGTTATTGCCGTTATGCTTGCTGGTTTTATTTTACTGCGCATGTATACCAAATCATTTAGTCCTTCGTCTGTCGCATCGTATCATGAAAAAGGGATTGATATCGATGTGAATTACAGTCAGCCTGGAAAAAAGGGAAGGTATGTTTTTGGCCGGGAACAGGATAAGGCGCTGGTTCCTTATGGTAAGGTATGGAGGACGGGTGCGAATGAAGCCACGGTCATAAAAATTGGAGAAGGCATAAGTTTTGCAGGAAAACCGGTTAAACCTGGCTCCTATTCTTTGTGGACGATACCGGGGCAATCAGCCTGGACAGTTATTTTAAACAGCGAGACAGGGCAATGGGGTACCAACTACAATGACGGACAGAATTTCCTCAAAAGCAATGTTTCCATCCGTATTAATCCCAAGGTCGAAGAATTGTTTAAAATATATTTTCAGGATCAGCCGAACGGCACCAATATGATATTAAGCTGGGATCAAACAGAGGCGATTATTCCAATCCAGCGCCAGTAAATTCCTCTTTTTATTCTACTTGTATGTTTGTTGAAGCCATTGAAAGGGTAGATCAATTTACCCGTCCCATTCATTTTATTGCACGTTATTACGGAGGAACCGATATAATCCCGGGTACGGGTACGTTGTTTTTTGTTAATGAAAACGGTTTTGCTGTCACCTGTCGCCATGTGGCCCGGCAAATTCTCCACGCCAATCAGATCTACGAAAATTATCTCAAATTTAAGGGTGAGCTACGGCGATTTGAGCGCGATCCCGGCTATGAAACACAGCGGCAGTTTCTGGAAGCCAAGTATAAGATCAATGCAGAAACACCGATCCGTGTGCTTTCGAATTTTATTAACTGTGTTGATGTCTACAAAAGCTTAACGATTCATTTACATCCGACCCAGGATTTGGCCATTGTTCGTTTTCGGGATTATGGTGTGAAATTGTATCAGGGTTTTGCTCATTTTTTGAAAGACAGCAGGCAGATTAAGCAGGGGAGATATCTTTGTCGCCTTGGCTATCCTTTTCCGGAATTCACAAATTATCAGCTGAACAAGGCTACCAATGATATCGAGTGGGTCAAAGAAGGCCGTGTTAATACCCCCAGTTTTCCAATTGATGGTATTATAACCCGCCACATCGGCGAAAGTAATGGTACCGTGAGTATTGAAATGAGTACACCCGGCTTACGGGGCCAGAGCGGAGGGCCACTTTTTGACCGAAACGGTCTCATATACGGCATGCAAAGTGCCACCAGACACCTCCACCTGGGTTTTGATCAGGTCAACAGGGAGGTGATTACCGAAGGGCGCCGCAAACGGGTTTCCAATTATCCCTTTCTCAATGTGGGTCAGTGCGTGCATGTGGATGTGATCAAAAACTTTCTCCGTGAAAAGAAAGTTGATTTCTACGAAGAAGATTAAATCGGGTAGTTTTTTGCAGGGACTTGCTTTTTTAATAAAAAGAATCTGAACTGGCCCATGACTGTTTTAAATAAAAAGTATTTCGAAGAAGAACTCGCTGAGTCGTATGATTTAACGCCGGAAGCGATCACGTTTTATAATGAATTTGGCTATGTTAAGTTAAAAGATGTTTTAAGCGCCGATGTTTTAAGTTATTACGGGGAGCTCATTACAGATCTTGTTTTTAAACTAAACAAACTCACCAAGCCGATGGAAGAGCGTACGACTTATGAGCGTGCGTTTTTACAGATCATGAATTTGTGGTGTGAAAATGAAGAGGCTAGAGAATTTGTATTTTCTAAGCGTCTGGCAAAAATTGCAACAGACTTAATGCAGGTTCAGGGCGTTAGATTATACCACGACCAGGCACTTTATAAAGAATCTTCAGGCGGAATAACGCCATGGCATGCGGATCAGTTTTACTGGCCGTTGTCGTCGGTGAAAACGGTTACGGTCTGGATCCCGCTTCAAAAAACGTCTATGGAAATGGGGCCGCTGGCTTTTGCAGAAAAAAGTCATACGGTTGAAATTGGACGCGATCTGGAAATCAGTGACGAAAGTGAGGCGTTGATGACGGCTCAGCTGAAACAGTTCAATGTGAATGAAACACCTTTTGATCTCGGCGAGGTCAGTTTTCACGCAGGCTGGTTATTCCACCGTGCAGGAGCCAATGTTTCGGGTAGCCCAAGAAAAGTGATGACGATGATTTATATGGATCAAGACCAGCAAATTACGAAGCCTCGAAATAGCTATCAGCAGGCAGATTGGGAGACCTGGCTTTCTTCAAAAACAGTGGGATCCAATGCGGATGGGGCACTGAACCCGTTGCTTTTTAGCTATTGAGCATAGAAAAATGCTAGAAAATCAGTTTTAACTCGGCCAGCCGGCGGATGTCATAGGTGGGTGTTTCTTCAAATTTCAGGCCGGCGGGATTTACATAAACCGTATCGAGGCCAAATTGTTTTGCCCCCAGGATATCCGCAACCCAGTTATCGCCAATCATAATGCTTTCTTCCGGAGATGCGCTGGAAACTTCCAGCGCATACGCGAAAATCTTCGGGTCAGGTTTTTTCGCATTAGCATTTTCAAAAGTGACAACATTTTCAAAATAACTGCTGATCCCGGAGCTTGTGATTTTTTTGGCCTGGATATCATTGAAGCCGTTTGTGACAATATGCAGGTTATAACCTTTGGCCGAAACATAATCCAGTAACTCCAAAGCACCTTCCAAAAGGTGCTTTTTCCCGGGAAGGGTTTGTAGATAAATTTCTCCTATTTCTTCATGATTTTCGGGGCAGGCAACACCCAGTTCTTCAAAAACCATTTTAAACCGGTTGGCACGTATATAGGAATGGTGAAGTTTGCCACGGTCAAAAGCATCCCAAAGCTCGGTGTTAATACGCAAAAATGACTGCACAAAAAGCTCCAGGGAAGGTACACCGTGGCTTGTTAAATCAGATTTGTAAAAAATATCTTCTAAGGATTCGGAACTGTTACGTTCAAAATCCCAGAGCGTGTGATCAAGGTCAAAAAAAAGATGCTTATATTTCATAATACTTGAAAGCTTACTGGCTCCGGTGAAACCGGAAAAATTCAATTTATATTTTTTATTTTGATTACTTCAAAAATGATCTGAAATCAGGAGTGAAATCGTATATTATTCGATAAGTTCAATTATTTGTCTTAATAAGTATAGTGTTAAAATGATTGTGGAATAATTCTACACTACTGGTAATTAGTTGTTAACATCTGTTAATCAGAAATAATTTTTAAAAAAAAGCGGATCAAACATTTGCAAATCATTTACCAAATCTATTTCTTTGATTAATATAATTCAAAATAGCGATAAAAACATTATTTTCACACTTATCCAGAAAGGAGAAACAATATAGACGAACTGCTCTACGTTAACTAAATCGAATAGTAAAATGGAGAAAGTCCAAGTTAGCGACAGTGAGTTGGTAACATTGTATATTCGTGGTAATGAGAAAGCTTTTGAAAAGCTTGTTCAGCGCCATAAGTCACGAATTTATACGACTATTTATCTGATTGTCAAGGACCAATATGTAGCCGAAGATTTGTTGCAGGATACATTCATTAAGGCAGTCGATACAATTAAGTCGGGTAGATATAATGACGAAGGTAAGTTTTTACCATGGATTATACGGATCGCACACAACCTAGCCATTGATTATTTCAGACGCGATAAACGCTACCCCAATGTAGTGTTCGAAGATGGAAGCAGTGTATTTAATACCCTGGATTTCTCGGAAGATTCCGTGGAATCGATTCAGATTCGTCAAGAAACGCACGAGCAGCTGAGGGAAATGATCCAACGGCTACCGGATGTGCAGAAGCAGGTTCTGATCATGCGCCACTATGAGGACATGAGTTTTCAGGAAATTGCGGACGCCACAGGTGTGAGTATTAATACGGCATTGGGTCGGATGCGTTACGCGTTGATTAATTTGCGCAAGCAATTCAGCCAACGTACCCCGCAATATGACAAAAACTTTTACCTACGATGATGTTATTAGGTATTTATATGCCGAAACAACACAAAATGAAAATGAATCCATCGCAGAAGCGCTAGCGCTTGATGACGATCTAATGAATTTTTACCTGGATTCCCTCGAAATGAAGGAACAGATGAATAAGATTGTGCGCACGCCGTCCGATCGTTCTATCCAGAAAATCATTCATTTTTCCCGGCAATATTCACTGAAACAATCTACAAACGCGCTTTCCTGTTAGGAAAACCATGTAGGTTGTTTCTTTGTTTAAAGGCATGTCAGGATTTTTTCTGACATGCCTTAGGTGCGTCTTCTGTAAATGGAAGATGTTTGAAGGTTATTGCCATCTCTCCCCGACTATATTTTGAGTAAATTTTTCAAAATATCGCCACACACCTCCTTACAATGATATAATCCCAAGTGTATAAATAAGTTTATGAACAGGAAAGAGCGTTTTAGGTTATTTTTAGAATACTTCACCACAAATTTTCCAGAACCTGAAACAGAACTTCATTACAGCAATCCTTACGAGTTGCTGGTGGCTGTTATTTTATCTGCACAGTGCACGGATAAAAGGATCAATATGGTTACGCCCGCTTTGTTTGAACGCTATCCGGATCCCGAAGCGCTGGCTGCCTCCAATGCCGAAGAGGTGTTTACTTACATACGATCGATATCTTATCCCAATAACAAGAGTAAACATCTGGTGGGCATGGCCAGGTTGCTGACTGAAAAATTTGGATCCGAAATTCCGGCTTCTATTGCCGAGCTTCAGGAATTGCCCGGTGTTGGGCGCAAAACGGCCAATGTAATAGCCTCTGTGATTTTTAATCAGCCGACTATGGCAGTTGATACGCATGTCTATCGTGTGTCACGCCGACTGGGGCTGGTGCCTGCTACGGCAACAACCCCGTTGGCGGTGGAAAAGGGATTGATGCGGCATATCCCCACGGCACTCGTTCCGAAGGCACACCACTGGCTTATTCTGCATGGAAGATATATATGTCTTGCGCGTACGCCTAAGTGCAATGTTTGCCCGCTTACTTCTTGCTGTCTGTATTTTGAGAAAATGAAAAAGTAATTTTTTTAACCCGTATTCCAACCTTTTTTGGCTGACGAAGGTCCATGTAATAGGGTAGAGAAAAATCTATGAATAACCGTCTATAAAACAATTAAAAGGTAACAAACAATGAAGAGTAATTTTTTGAAACTGGGCATGCTGATTGCCGTGGTCATGGGTATGGGTATGGTGGGCTGTACTAAGTCCATAGAGAATAATGACGAAGAGAAACTAGTCGAAAACGAACAGCAAATCGAAAAATACATCGCCGACAGCGCAATGGTTGCGACGCGTGATTCATCAGGGTTATACTATGTGGTAAGAAAGGCTAATCCAACGGGAAAAACGCCAAAGAAAGGTGAGCAGGTGCACATTAAATTTGAAGGATATCTTTTAAACGGAACCAAAGTAGTAAGTTCTACCAATGATAAAAACTTAGCTTTTTTGTATCCGTTTGGCACAGGGTTGGGGTATGTATTGGTGGGTATGGAGCTTTCCATCAACAGAATGCGCGTAGGAGAGGTCAATACAATTTTCATGTCGTTTCCATTTGCTTTTGGTAGCTATGGGCAGGGAAATATTCCGGCTTATTCGCCTATTAAAATGAATATTGAATTGGTGAGTTCGCGAACAGAAGTAGAGCAGATCGATGATTTTATCGCCAAAAAACAGTTTACGGTATCCGAAAGGACAACAGACAATTTGGTAATTATAAGAACGAATACCGTTACTGGTGATACATTAGGAGCAGGGAAATCTGTCAATGTGAAGTATACGCTTAAGCTTTTGGATGATACAAAAGTGGAGGAAAGTACACGTTCGGTAACTACGGGAACAAGTGGAACCATTGCTGGTTTTGATCGTGCTATACGTAAAATGAGGAAGGGTGAAAAAATTATAGCAGTATTTCCTTCAGGTTTAGGCTATGGGAGTCAACGGATTACTGGGAGCAGTGTGAGTATTCAGCCATACTCTCCTTTACAATTTGAGTTAGAGGTTTTATAATAAATTATTGAGAGCTCTCCCCTTGTGGGAGGGCTTTTTTATGGAAGAGGTAATTGGCGAAACATGATTTTTTTGTAAACCTGACCCGAGGCAAAAAAGTCCCGATCTTAAAAAGCCTCTCAGCTATATTTCTTCGAAAATAGCATGTGGAGGCATTTCAGTTTTTCCATATATTCCATTACAGCTCAAAGTAGAGATGTTGTAGTTTAAAAATCTTCAAGAGTTTACAACGCCCTGGCAAACGAATTGCTTAGGGCGTTTTTTGTTTAGAGGGTTTTAATATGATCGATGATTATCGTGGATGTTTCAAGCTCAGGTCTGAGCCGAAGGGAAGCAAAGTCCAATATTAAAAGCCTCTCGATTAAATCTTCGTCAAAATACGATACCCTTTAAAAATAACCTGTGGATGATTATCCTGTTGTGTACAAAATACTACTAAGGACTGAGGGAGTATGTTAAGATTTGTTTGTGTAGAAGATAAGGTTACCTCATATTGGAGCTATATGCTTTTCCCTAGTTGACTATGATAAAAATGGTGGGATGGTAATTATTGTTTGATATTGAAATTTTCTAGATTACATAAAATTACTTGTAGAAATATATGTAATTTCTATACACATATAAATACTACAAATATTGTAGTATTTATATGTGTATATTGTTTTGTGATAAATTATCTTAGCGGTTAGATATATAGTAATTCATAGTCAAAGATTTTCAATCAACCAATTTTTAGAATGAAACAGAAAGTTTTTTTTATCCAAAATGTAATTTTTTTGTTCTTCTTCTTTTCTTGTAATAAAGAAGAAATTTTGGAAAGCAAACCAGAAGTTAAGGTTTACAAGGGTTTAATTTCAGATGGCATATCCGTTAAAAACTCTAGTGAGGGGCTGGATTCTGAGATTGGGAAATATATTTTGATTAGTGCTGATACGGTCAATCTTGAAACCAATAAAGATCAGGCTGCAAGACTGGCTAATTCGGTAGTAAATCCTTTTTTGCCACCAACTCCACCACTTCCACCATATTTACCTGATGGAGATTATCAACCGTTTATTCAACCAGGTAATACTGGTGCATGGTTTTCTAATACGGGTCGCATTTCTAGACATAGTTTTGTTTTAAAAAAGTCGATGGTTTACGTAGCACCTTTAAGTCCAACCGTTCCGGTAATGTTAGCATACTGTTCATTTGTGTATAACGGGTACCATTATCAATTTAGAAACTATCCCGTTATGAAACATCCTGGTGTATCAACTATTGGAGTTTTTTTTTCTCAATATACTGTTGAGGCTTTTAGAGTAAGCAATGTTGGATCTCAGACTCCGGATTATGAATATACTAACCCACACTATAGTGGAAGTGGGAACTATATAGCCGGGGGGTGGGGATGTGTAAGAAATTGTATATTTGAACCTGGTGGTTCAAATAATTCTACCTGGCAGACCGGAATAGTGAATGTAACATCAATGGGTTACCTTGATAGTAAAGATGTGTTTACTTTCTCTGGGACTTTAACAGTCCAAGGAGTAACCGTTCCATTTGATTTACACCAGTACGGTCGAGCACACTAAGTAAAGTAAGGGTGGCTTTCAAGGAATTATTTTGCTGGCACCGTTCAGATGTTCTGTTGTTTGGAAGCTGCCGAGTATTGAGTATATTGTCGACCTGGATAAAAATATAAAGTCATCTGAAATTCCTATTTAAGTACGTAATAAGTGAGGGAAATAATCTAGCCGTGACTGTTTAAATTTGAACAATCACGGCTAGATTAAAAACACGTTATAATTCTGGTTACTCTAAGCAGATCTTCTTTTTTCAAACCTGACCCCGAAGGCAAACAAATCCCAGTCTCAAAAAGCCTATCCGCTACATTTCCTCCAAAATATGGGGCATTTTTAAAAACAGGCTGCCGGTGAAGCGGTTTCCATAAGGGGCGTGATTCAATATTTTCCTTCTCCAATAGCAAACGAATACTTTCTCTGTTCAATCCATTGTTTGCGGTCGGATCTATCAGGATACACGTAAGCCACCGGTTTGAAAAGCAATCAGCCGGTTCATTTTGAAATGAAATACCGGGTATAAGCCCCAGTTCCCGCTTGTAAAACGCAAAATTGTCCCGGCGCTGTTGTACACGCTCCCCTATTACTTCCAGCTGTGCCAGTCCGATGGCCGCACAGATGTTACTGAGCCGGTAGTTATAACCGATTTCCGAATGCTGGTAATGCGGCGCTTCATCTTTTGCCTGAGAAGCTAAAAATTTGGCTCTTTGCGTATAGAATTCATTCCCGGAAACGAGCGCTCCTCCGCCTGAGGTGGTGATGATTTTATTGCCATTGAAAGAGACAATACTCATTACGCCAAACGCGCCCACTTTTTTGTGTTTATAAACTGACCCCAGCGCCTCTGCCGCATCTTCGATAAGCGGGATCTCGTATTTTTGACATATCGTCAATATCGCACCGAGTTGCATAGGCATTCCATAAATGTGTACGCCAATAACGGCTTTCGGACGTTTCCCTTTTTTAATAAAATGGTTGATGGTGCCTTCCAGCGCATTTGGACAAATATTCCAGGTGGTTTCCTCGCTGTCTACGAAAGCCGGTGTTGCACCAAGATAAACAATTGGATTCGCACTGGCGGCAAAGGTGAATGTAGGGCAAATGACGATATCTCCCGGCCCAATATCCAGTATTTTTAAGGCAAGATGTAGGCCCGCCGTACCGGAGGAAAGCGCGGTAGCATGGGAGATGCCCATATAGTTTGCCAGTTTTTGCTCAAACGCATCGACATGAGGGCCTAGTGGAGCAATGTAGTTACTTCCCAGGGCCTGCTGAATATACTTTAGTTCATTTCCGCCTGGATGAGGAGGGGAAAGCCATATTTTTTCCATCGTTAGCGGTTTATGATTCTGGCCGGATTTCCTAGTACGGTAGATCCGTCGGGGATGTTTTTGGTTACGACGCTTCCCGCACCCACGACGCAGTTCTTGCCGATCGTCAGGCCCGGAGCCACAATACTGCCCGTGCCGATCAGCGTGTTTACACCGATTTTTACATGTCCCGCCAGGATAACACCAGGCGCGAGGTGCGCAAAATCACCGATATGGCAATCATGATCCACGGAGGCGGATGTGTTGATGATGACATGATTGCCAACCGTTGAGCCGGCCTGTATTACCGCATGATGCATGACGCAGGTTCCCATCCCCACCTTTATACCTGGATCGATTGAGGCGGTTGGATGTATCGCCGTGCCAAAAGCATGATGAACCAGACTGGATATTTTTTTTCGAACGACATTATTTCCGATGGCGATGATCAGGTCTTCGTCAGGAAGGTGCAGGGCGTTGTAGGCGCCACTTACGACGATTCCTGAAATTTCTTGTTTTGTTAAATCATCATCATATATACCATTAATTTTTCCACCATTTGCACGAATGATGGAAATGATCACTTTTGCGTGTCCGCCGGCACCGTAAATCAGCATGGGATCAAGATTTAGTAATTATCGTTCTTGTGAGCGTTAAAAAAAGAATGTTCAGATCTAATGGAAAAGACAGGTTATCGACATACCACAAGTCATACTCAAATTTTTCAGACCAGCTAAGGTTGTTGCGTCCGTTAATTTGTGCCCATCCGGTTATGCCGGGTTTAACGGTATGCCGTCGCCGCTGTTCCTGATTATATAATGGTAAATATTCAGCCAGAAGCGGCCGTGGACCAACCAGGCTCATATCGCCGATTAATACATTCCAAAGCTGTGGGAGTTCGTCCAGTGAGGTTTGACGCAGGAATTTTCCAAGCAGCGTTGTTCGTTGGGCGTCAGGGAGGGGCATTTTCTCTTTATCCCGTAAATCGCGCATCGTCCTGAACTTTACGATGATAAAAATCTTTCCGTGTAAACCGGGTCGAGGCTGATCGTAAAACGGATATTGCTTATCAAAACAGAGGATTAGGAGGAACAGCAATAGAAAAAGCGGCGACAGGATGATTAATCCCGCCGCCGCCAGTATAAAATCAAAAAGTCTTTTACCAAAGCTGTTGTACATGTCAGAATTTATTAAGTTTGACTAATAAATTTCGGACAAGCAACTTTCAATCAATCGCTAATACAAAGCAGGGAAGTGAGATGGATCCGTTTCCCGCATGATATTGTAAGCGACTTCAACCACATCATCCATGTTCGGTTTGGTGAAATAATCACCATCGGAACCGTATGGAGGACGGTGCGGTTTCGCAGAAATCGTAACAGGTGCTGAATCCAGCCAGCGGTATGCATTTTGCTTTTCGAGTACCTGCTGCATCATAAATGCTGACGCACTTCCCGGGACATCTTCATCCGCAAAAATAACCCTGTTCGTTTTCTTAATTGATTCCAGAATCTGGTTGTCGATGTCAAAAGGTAACAATGTTTGGACATCAATAACCTCTATTTCTATTCCCAGCGTATGTAATTGAGCTGCTGCCTCCATTACTATACGGCACATCGCGCCATAAGTAACGACAGTAAGATCTTTTCCTTCTTTTAATATTTCAGGTTGCCCAAGCGGAACACATATTTCTCCGATGTTATCAGGCAGTACTTCCTTTTGACGGTAAGCATTAAGCGGCTCCACAACGAGGGCAGGATCATCACCTTTGATGAGTGTATTATAAAGCCCTGCGGCCTGGGTGAAGTTTCTGGGGACTGCAATATGCAACCCGCGAACACTGCTTAACATCGTGCCCATCGGAGACCCCGAATGCCATATGCCTTCCAGACGATGTCCACGGGTACGGATGATCAAAGGTGCTTTTTGTCCGCCGGCGGTACGATACCGAAGGCTTGCAAGGTCATCGGTTAGGGTGGCAAGCGCGTAATAGATATAGTCGAAATACTGGATTTCAACAATAGGGCGCAAGCCCCGCATGGCCATGCCTATCCCCTGTCCGATGATCGTCGTTTCGCGGATACCAGTATCGGTAATCCGAAGTTCACCGAACTTTTCCTGCAAACCGGCTAGTCCCTGGTTCACATCACCAATCATCCCAACGTCTTCGCCGATGGCTACAACACGGGAATCTTGGCCGAATAATGCGTTAAAGTAAGAACGGATCACTTCCCTGCCATCAACGGTTATACTTTCATCCGAAAACACGGGTTCAACGGGCTGAACATGCAGCGGTGATAAAGCGGATTCACTGTAAAGCTGGCTGTTGTAACGTTCAGTATTTACTTTGAGAGCATCCTGAAGCCATTTCTGCATGACAATTCTTGACGGCGTATGCTCATTTCGTATCAAACGCAATGCTTTGCGGACGCTTACAAGGTTATCGCGGCGAACAGGGTAATAGGTTTTACTCAATTCGGAAGCAATCCCTGATAATTCCTCCGAGAAAATGCTCTCTGCGGCCGTTTTTTGGATTAACTCGATCGTTTCCTGATGTTCCTTATCCAGGTCTTTTCGATAAGCTTTCCAGGCACGGTTACGGGCATCTCTGGCCGTTTCCTTTGCGTCGGCTTCAATACGTTCGAGCTCTTCATCCGTCGCATAGCCGTTATTTAAAATCCATTCACGGAAACGCACGTTACAATCACGTTCATTTTCCCATTGCAGCCGTTGTTTGGATTTATACCGCTCGTGGGAGCCCGATGATGAATGTCCCTGTGGCTGTGTTAATTCTGTAACATGGACCAAAACCGGAACTTGCTCGGTGCGAGCCAGATGGGCTGCCTTTTGATAGGTTTCTATCAATGCCGGATAATCCCAGCCATTGACCGCTATAATTTCCATGCCGGCTTCTTCCTCATTTCTCTGAAGTCCTGCCAGCGCTTTTGAAATACTTGATTTTGTAGTCTGATATTCTATCGGAACAGAGATGCCGTAACCATCATCCCAAACGGACATAATTAACGGAACCTGCAGCACGCCGGCCGCGTTCATTGCCTCCCAAAACATTCCCTGGGAAGTCGAGGCATCACCAATGGTTGCAAATACGATCTCATTTCCCTTGTTGGAAAATGTGGTCAGATTCTGAATATCCTTATTGGCCCGGTAAAGTTTCGAGGCGTAAGCGAGTCCGACGGAGCGGGGAACTTGCCCGGCCGTCGGTGAAATGTCGCAAACTGAATTATAGAGTTTTGTCTGGTCCAGCCATTCGCCCTGGTCGTCGAGCCAGCGGGTTGCATAGTGCCCATTCATGGACCGCCCGCCCGTATGCGGTTCGTGGTCCAGATCGGCGTGTGCGTACATTTGTGCAAAAAATTGCTGCCAGCTTAAATTGCCAAGATAGGCTTCGATCGTCTGGTCGCGGTAATACCCTGAGCGGAAATCACCTGGCTTAAATGCTCTTGCCAATGCAATCTGCGCTATTTCCTTCCCATCTCCAAAAATTCCGAATTTGGACCGGCCACCCATTGTGTCTTTTCTCCCCAATAAGCTAACCTGCCTACTTTCACAAGCCAGGCGGTAGTCGTCTGTTATCTTTTCTTTATTCAAAACACTGGAACCGGTCAAACTATCATTTAGAAGCATAAGCAAACGTTACGGGTTGAAACCGTAGTTAAGTTACATTTTTTTATAATGCACGCCAAAATTATGCAGGAAAATAATAATCATAACAATGAATCACAATAAGTTTGAAAGCAGTGTTAACATACGTTAATGTTTACTAAATTTCGTTTTTATCATTTAATCTTGTTACTTAAACAAAATTTCACACAATTATCAATACCACTACAACTATGAAAGTATTCTTTTCAGCATTGGTTTTACTTGTTGGTTTAACCACTGTAAGTTTTGCTCAGAAAGGTGTTTTAAAATTTAAAGAAGAAACACACAAGTTTGGTAAAGTGCCTCAGGGAACGCCTGTTACGAATGAATTTGTGTTTACAAACACAGGTACTGACCCTGTTGTAATTTCTAACGTAACCGTATCATGCGGATGTACGACGCCTATTTGGTCAAAAGCACCGGTATTGCCAGGAAAAACGGGTATCATCAAGGCAACTTTTAACGCTGCTGCTGCCGGTTCTTTCAACAAACCCGTAACTGTTTTCAGTAACACAGAAGGTGGATCTATTACTTTATATCTTAATGGAGAGGTTATTGCCAAAGAAGCGGCGAAAACTTCGTCGAAGTAACATTTTCTGTAAAAACATGGTGATAAGGCCGGCTTACAAACTGGCCTTATTTTTTTGTACGCTACCCGTGTAATGTAAAGGAATGCTCTACTTTTAGTTCATTTAATTGGTCGTGTCAATACCACGAAACGTTCCTACGGAACGAAAACCAGATAAATCTATCCCCGTTTCTACCAACGAAATGTCCCGAGGGGACAAGAATATTAGGATGTTTCCGCGTTTTGTTCCAATAGGAGCGTTTGGTCGGTAGCAATGATATTGCAATTGCCAAAACCAGTTTCTACCAACAAAATATCTGGATGGGATAAGGACGTTAGGATGTTTCGGCGTTTTGTTCCAGTAGGAACATTTCGTTGGTAGCAATGATATTGCAATTGTCAAAACCAGTTTCTACCAACAAAATATCTGGATGGGAACATGGACATTAGGATGTTTCGGCGTTTTGTTCCAGTAGGAACATTTCGTCGGTAGCAATGATATTGCAATTGTCAAAACCAGTTTCTACCAACAAAATATCTGGATGGGACATGGATATTAGGATGTTTCGGTGTTTTTGTTCCAGTAGGAACATTTGGTCGGTAGCAATGATATTGCAATTGCCAAAACCAGTTTCTACCAACAAAATATCTGGATGGGACATGGACATTAGGATGTTTCCGCGTTTTGTTCCAATAGGAGCGTTTGGTCGGTAGCAATGATATTGCAATTGCCAAAACCAGTTTCTACCAACAAAATATCTGGATGGGAACATGGACATTAGGATGTTTCGGCGTTTTGTTCCAGTAGGAACATTTCGTCGGTAGCGTAATTTAATACGCAGCCCGATCCTGGAATGATCTTCTTCTGGTCAGTTTCAAGTCCTGAAGGATGCTTGATTTTACTTTTAGAATAAAGTTGTAGTTGCTTACGCGGGAAGCACTTCCAGCAAAAGGCGTCCAGCTGAAACTCATATCCCAGCAGTGTAAGTCACGGTATAGCGTTAGTGTCGTAATGGACGGTTTGAATGCCGTAAAGTCAAAACCGGTTGTCACACTGATTTTAAAATTCGTGGATAAACTCAAATCGCCCGTTGCGTTGATCGTCTGGATTAGCTGGGCATTCGAAAGTCCCGGTTTGGTGAGGCCAAAGTTATAGTTCAGGGACACATTCCACGGGATATTAAAATCCACATACATATCGGCATTGCGCTGGATAAACTCTTTTTGCTCTTCGGTGACGGTACTGTTCGGATTGGCATTTTTCGGCTTATCCGAAGCGCCTTTGGGAGAGAAACTGGTTCCGAGCGTAAAACTAAGATTTTGTAAATTGGCAAGTCCCTGCCCTTTCGTGATGGCAAACTGGTCTACCTTAATACCGGTTTGATTGTCAGATTTCACCCGCGGATCTTTTACGTAGGCGTATGGATCCAGGTTTGCGTTAAAATTCAGGTTAAGATTTTTACCGATACGGGCATTGGCGTTGACCGTGATATTTGACAGTTTAAGCGAATCCGCCATCAGGTTGTAGCTACCACCAAAACCAAGGTTATCCAGCAGGGATACTTTTTCAAACTGAGCCGCGGCCGTATCACTTTTTGATTTCAGTTTCATCTCAAACGAGTTGTTCAAACTGAATGAAATCACACTCGAAGCTTTTCCGTTGCTGACATTCGTACCAACACCTTTGTATCTTGAAAGTTTTTGTGTCTCGCCCAGCTCGTTAATCTGTACGGTTTGATAAAAACCATAATTATCGCCCGTGAAATCCGGGGTATAGCTATACGATAGTGTAGGGATTACGGTATGCCGTATAGCCTCCAGGCGCTTTCCCCTAACGAAAAATGTTCCATAGAAACGCGTGTTCATACCTGCGCCGAAGGAATAGGAATACTCGTTACCTACTTTGTTGAGCGTATCAATGTGTACGGTATTCCCTCCTTTGTAGATGTAATTGTATTGTTTGGTATAAATCTGCCCCTGAAGTGACATGCTTGGCGTAAGATTTATAAACCGTAAAAGCTTGAAGTTCGGAAGCGAGATGGGTAAACTGTACCGGCCTGTAAATTGAGCATCCTGCGCAAAGGCCGATAAGTTTGAAAGGTTAAAGGGTAAAACCTGTATAGCGCCATCCCGTAAAGAATCAATTTTGTTATCCACCTTAAAACCAAGTCTGCTGTAAGACGTGTCAATAGCCGTCAGAGAGTTGGTCAGGGTATAATTTCCGCTAAAATCAAGCCCTAGACGGAAACTGTCATACCATCGCGAACGCCCTCCGTTTAAGGCAAAAGGAGCAATCTGGTTAACGCCAAAACTGAAATCGGTTGAAATATTCGTTTTTCCGTCTCTTCTGATACCGGAAGTATCTTTCTGACCAAAGTTTTGGTTAACCCTTACACTCGCCGCCGCCCGAAGATATTGGCCCATCGTGCGGTTATACTGCACCGATGAACTGGCGACGTTGGAAATGTACTTGTTGGTATTGGTTTCCTGAAACTGGTTATAGCTGTTGCTGGTAATATTTACGTTCGCAGAAAATGTCGAGTTGCCTCTTGGTTTTGGCGCGTGAGACCATACGAGACTGAAATCATTGGTGCCGCCCAGACCGATTTCCTTTTGTATCTCGTCACTGGATTTATTTTTGTTAAAGCGGAACGAAAAATTACCGTTATACTGATAACGCTTAGAATACGTCGTGGCGACACCCAGTCCCCAGCTTCCTGTGGCGTAAATTTGCCCGGTTACCTGTGCGTTGATGTATTCGCTGATGGCGAAATAGTAGCCTCCGTCACGCAGATAAAAACCGCGCCCGTTGGGTTCTTCACCATAGGTTGGGAAAATAATACCGGATGTGCCTGCTTCTTTTTTCTTAGGGAACGGGAAAAACCCGAAAGGAATAACCAGTGGCAGCGGAACATCCGCAATCACCAGGTTAAAAGGCCCGGACACCACCGATTTTTTATCCACCATTTTTATTTTTGGTGCATTGATATAAAAGTGCGGGTGGGTAAGATTACAGGTCGTATAAATGGATTTTTGTATGTAAAAATTGCCTTCCGTGTCTTTTTTTACACGGTCTCCCCTGACATTACCATCGCCCTGCTGTGTGACAATGCCGCGGATAATGGCTTTTTTGGATTTAAAATTATAGCGGATTTCCTTCGTATTGTACATTTCCGGCCCATCCTGAAATATGGGCTCGCCTATCATTTTTTTTGCGGTGGAATCATAATCGCCATGCGCCATGACCTCGTTGGTCACCCAGTTCAGACGAATATAATTTGCTTTTAGATTAATCGTACCATAATTTACCTCCGCATTTCCGTATAAATGCACCTGTTTCAGGACAACATCCATGATGGTGGAGTCCTCTGCGGTGTATTTTACGACACTTTGCAGGTCGTCAGGATTGGATAAGGTATCGGTTGCCGATGAATCCGTTAAAGCAATGCCATTTTTCAGCCGCAGAGAATCCGCAGCCGTTGAGTCTTTTTTGATGAGTGTGTCCGGTCCGGCAATAATTTCGCCACCCGGGGTTTTGGCCAAAGCAGATTTGTCTGCTACCGTAGGTGCAGAATGCTTGGTCTTGGCTTTCGACTTAAGAAGATCTTTACCGGATCGTTTTGTGCGTTGCTGAACACATGCCATGGTGCCAAACAATAGAAACGCAACAAGTCCTAACGATATAATAATCGCCTTTTTTTTCAGTTCTAACAAATAGAGTATTTTTGCATAACGAATGTCAAAATTAGCAGAGAAACTCCTAAAGAATAACGCCGTAACTAAAAAATAATGTTAAAAGTTCTTAAAATCTTAATTGCAGCGAGTTGTTTAACCCTCAGTCTCGCTTTTGCCTTTCAAGAAATACCGGCTCCCGGAAAAGCAGACAGCAAGGTTAATGTGGTGGTTATTGACGCAGGCCATGGTGGTCATGACATCGGAACGCGCGGCCGTAAAACGCGTGAATCCACTGTTGCCCTCAAAATTGCATTGGCGCTGGGCCATAAAATTAAGCAGGATTCGCCGGAAGTCAGGGTGCTTTATACCCGCGATACCGATGAATTTATCGAATTGTCGGAACGCTCAGCCTTCGCCAACAGAAACAATGCCGACCTTTTTATTTCCATTCATTGCAACTCCACACCGAATTCCCGGACGGTCAGAGGAACTGAGACGTACGTGATGGGGTTACACAAGACGAACGGTAACCTCGAAGTTGCCAAGCGGGAAAACTCGGTCATTTTGAAAGAAACGAATTATAAGCAAAAATATAAGGGTTTCGATCCGGATTCGCCGCTTGCGCATATCATGCTTGCCAATTATCAGAGCGCATTTATTTCAAGCAGTTTACGCTTCGCAGATAATGTGGAAAAGAAATTCAAATCGGTATCTGACCGTGAAAGCCGTGGTGTGAAACAGGCTGGATTCCTTGTGTTGTGGCGAACAACCATGCCGAGCGTGTTGATCGAAACGGGATTTTTGTCGACACCGGAAGAAGAAGAATATCTTAATTCAGAAGAAGGACAGGACGAAGTTGCCCAGTCGATTCTGGAAGCATTTAAGGTGTATAAAAAGCAAATGGATCAATAGGGTTCGTTGTGGAAAGTGAATTTTGAATTGGTTTATAAATCATTCGGACAAATAAATTTTTGTAAACATTTACATTATTTCAAGCTTATGGCGCGAGCCGCAAGCTATTTAATACTCACTTCATGAAGCTATCAAAAGAAGCAAAAGTCGGGTTAATGGCAGTTTTGGCAATGGTCCTGTTATATTTTGGTTTTCATATCCTTAAAGGCTCCGACGTATTTTCAAGAACATATAAGTATTATGTAATTTACGATGACATTGATGGATTAACCGCTTCCAACCCGGTTTTGCTGAACGGGTTGAATGTTGGCCGGGTGCAGGAAATAAAATTATTGCAGAATCAGAAAAACCATCTTTTGGTGACATTGGATATCCAAAAAGGTATCGTTTTGCCAAAAGGAACCACAGCCTTGCTTGCGGACGGAGGATTGCTGGGAGGTAAAGTGATTCATTTGGCAATGGGCGCAGCTTCGGTGAATTTGCAGGATAAAGATACTTTGGTTGGCACGAGAGAAGCTGGTATATCTGCGGTTTTACAGGAAAAAGCCTTGCCACTTGTTACCCATGCAGATTCTCTGGTGTTAAATCTTGCTGCGGTTGCAGAAGGATTTAAGGAAACGGGTAAAATCCTGAACCAGATGATCAGGAATTACGATCAGACCGGCAGTACGGTGCAGGGACTCGTTACCGAAAATCGTAAAAACCTCTTGGTGATGACGACAAACCTGAATAAACTTTCGGAATCACTCGTGGAAACTGAAAAAGGTTTGAAGCCATTGCTTGCCAAAACAGGATCGCTGGCTGACTCGCTGAATGCTTTAAGATTGGGCGAAACGGTACAGAGTGCTAATAAGACGATCGCGGAATTACGCGGGTTATTGGCCGGTGTAGATTCAGGAAAAGGCACTGCCGGGAAACTTCTTAAAGACGAAACACTTTACAATAACCTGAACAGTACGGTGGTCAGTTTGAATAAGCTGATGACTAATTTCCGTGAGCATCCTAAACGTTACGTTCACTTATCGGTTTTTGGGAAAAAGGATAAAGGGCCGGCAGAATCACCGCTGGACACGACCACGGTCATAAAATAAGAATTTATTAAGGTTCAGTTTACAGAAAGTCGTTTGCCGGGAGGTGAGCGACTTTTTTGCTTTTGGTAGTAAAGGTTCGGATAAATTTATACCTTGAAATTGAAATAAATTATTGTTTCTATTACATCTTCATCAAGTTATGGCAAATCAGCAAAGCACACAGCAGCTTATTGAAAACCTCAATGAAAAGTATGAAAATGTCAAATTAGGCGGCGGTCAAAAAAAGATCGACGCACATCATAAAAAGGGAAAACTAACGGCTCGGGAACGCATTGATTATTTGCTGGATGCCGGGTCGTATTTCCTGGAAATAGGCGCTTTTGCTGGGGAGGGTATGTATGAGGCAGATGGTGGTTGTCCGTCGGGAGGGGTTGTTGTCGGCATTGGATATATTTCTGGAAAACAATGTGTCGTCGTAGCCAATGATGCCACGGTAAAGGCTGGTGCATGGTTTCCGATCACGGCGAAGAAGAATCTGAGAGCGCAGGAAATTTCAATGGAAAACCTGCTGCCCATTATTTATCTGGTGGATAGCGCCGGGGTTTATCTTCCTATGCAGGCAGAAGTTTTTGCAGATAAAGAACATTTCGGGCGCGTTTTCAGAAATAATGCGAAAATGTCGGCCATGGGCATTGTTCAGATTTCGGCTATTATGGGAAGCTGTGTGGCGGGTGGCGCATATTTGCCGATTATGTCCGACGAAGCACTGATCGTTGAAGGAACCGGTTCTGTTTTTCTGGCGGGCCCATACCTGGTGAAATCATCTGTTGGTGAAGATGTAGATGCCGAAACTTTGGGTGGCGCGGTCATGCATTCTGAAATTTCCGGGGTGACCGACAATAAATATCCCGACGATCAATCGTGTCTTGACGCGATCAAAAGACATATGGATAAAATCGGCCAGCCCGCCTCGGCAGGATTTGATAAAAAGCCTTCAATGCCTCCAAAGCGTTTGGCTGAGGAGATTTATGATATTCTTCCGGTGGACAGGCTCAAACCTTATGACATGAAACAGGTGCTGGAATGCATCACGGACGGTTCGGAGCTGGATGAATACAAACCGGATTATGGCAAGACAATCATTTGTACGTATGCACGGATTGACGGCTGGGCGGTTGGTATTGTGGCGAATCAGCGGAAAATGGTAAAGTCCGGAAAAGGTGAAATGCAGATGGGCGGTGTGATTTACGGTGAATCGGCGGATAAAGCGGCAAGATTTATCATGAATTGCAATCAGAAAAAAATCCCGCTCGTTTTTTTTCATGATGTAACGGGGTTTATGGTCGGGAGCCGTGCTGAGCAGGGAGGTATTATCAAAGATGGTGCAAAAATGGTTAATGCCGTTGCCAATTCCGTAGTACCTAAATTTACTTTTATCGTAGGTAATTCTTACGGCGCCGGTAACTACGCCATGTGTGGAAAAGCCTATGACCCGCGCCTGATTTATGCCTGGCCGACGGCGCAAATGGCGGTTATGAGCGGAGCAACGGCCGCGAAAACGCTGGTACAGATTCAAACAGCGACGCTAAAAGCCCAGGGAAAGGAGATTACGGCAGAGGCCGAGCAGGAATTGCTAGATCAGATAACAGATCGCTACAATGAAGAATTATCGCCTTACCATGCAGCAGCGAGACTTTGGGTGGACGGGATTATTGATCCGGTTGAAACACGGAAAATTATTTCAGTAGGCATTGAGGCGGCCAATCACGCGCCAATTACCGAAAGATTTAATGTCGGGGTGATTCAGGTTTGAGGAAGCATAAGTCTGAGCCTCAATCTTATCTTTCCATCAAGGAAAGGGGAATCATCACCGGTCCTTCATTGTAGTCGCCGGAAAAGATAAATTTGAGGGACGCATATCGGTTAGAGATAAGGCATTCCGGTCTTTGTATCCTTATGAAAGACATAAAGTATTTTTTCGGAACCCTCTTCCTCTTCTTTGCAGTAAGTCCATTGACCCAGCTGCTTGCACAAACCAACGAACAAACAACGGTTTGGAAAGGATTTGATAAAGTTGAATTTTCATTTCAAAATACAAAAGCCTGGTATGTGAAACCGAAACAGGCTTTGCCGGGCAATCCCTGGGTTTGGCGTGCGCATTTTCCAACCTGGCATACCGAAATGGATAGTATTTTATTGACGCGTGGTTTCCATGTCGCTTATGTCAATACGAATGATCTTTTCGCCCATCCCAAAGCCATGCAGGTTTGGGATGCATTTTACGACTATCTGGTAAAAGAGAAACAATTTGCCGCGAAGGTTGCGCTGGAAGGCGTCAGTCGTGGTGGTTTGTATGTATATGGCTGGGCCAAGCGCAATCCGGACAAGGTTAGCTGCATTTATGCGGAGGCGCCTGTCTGTGATCCGAAAAGCTGGCCGGGTGGGAAAGGTAACGGGAAAGGTTCTCCAAAGGACTGGACGAACTGGCTGGAATTAAACAATCTTACTGAAGAATCTTCGAAAACTTTTGAAGATATTCCCTTCAATGATCTGGCTGGTCTGGCCTCTTTTAAAGTGCCGATTTTGCATGTGGTCGGGCTGAAAGATAAAATTGTACCCCCGGCAGAAAATTCGGACATTCTGGTTCAAAACTATGCGAAACTTGGAGGTCCGGTCAGCGTTTATCCCATGACACGCGGAGAACAAGCTTTGGAAGGCCATCATTTCCCAATTGAGCATCCCGAAAAATTTGCAGATTTTATTTACGAGAATAGCGTTCCTGTCTCAAAACCGCTTCTTCACACGCCGTACATTGAAATAAACGGTGGCCTGGGCAATGCTTATGAGAAGTTTAAAACAACAAAAAAAGGTACGGTCGCTTTCCTGGGCGGTTCGATCACGCATAATCCCGGATGGCGAAATAAGACTGCCCAATATCTTCAGGAACATTTTCCCGAAACAGCGTTTACATTTATTACAGCTGGCATTCCGTCCCTGGGAAGCACGCCACACGCATTCCGTTTTCAGCGTGATGTGTTGGATAAAGGTATCCCCGACCTGCTGTTTGTGGAATCGGCGGTGAATGACCGGGGAAATGGTTTCGGTGAAACGGCGCAGGTTAAAGCGCTGGAAGGAATAATCCGCCAGATGTATGCCAAAAATGCAAAAGCAAATATTGTGCTGATGGCATTTGCGGAACCTGCAAAAAACACCGATTATGACAATGGAAAAGAGCCGCTGGAGGTGGCTGTGCACCAAAGAATGGCAAAATATTACGGAGCTGCTTATATCAATCTTGCGAAAGAAGTGCATGACCGCATTCAGGCCGGGGAATTTTCCTGGAAGTATGATTTTAAAGATTTGCATCCTTCACCCTACGGACAAGAAGTTTATTTTCAAACGATCAAGGAATTGTTAAAACTGACGCCGGAAAATGCCGCTTTGGGTATGATAAAACTGCCGCCAGCCATTAACAAATTTTCTTATGAAAAGGCGGGTTATCATCCGGTTTCAGAAGCCAGAAAGTTGCATGATTTCAAAATTGATCCGTATTGGAAACCGGCAGATAAAGTTTCTACCAGACCGGGTTTTGTGGATGTACCGATGCTTGTCGGTGAAAATGCAAATGCTTCCTTTGAATTTGAATTTAAAGGACGGGCAGTCGGGATTGCAATTATTTCCGGGCCGGATGCAGGGAAAATTTCTTATGCTATCGATGGCAAAAAGGCAAAAAGTCTCGACTTAATTACGCCATGGAGCACGCAGCTGCATTTACCATGGTATCTGATGCTGTCTGACGAGCTTTCGCCGGGCAAGCATACTCTGCGCCTGCAGATCGTTCAGGATAAAAACGAGAAAAGTATCGGGAATGCTTGCCGGGTGGTTTATTTTTTGGTGAATGAGTAATAGATAAATCGCTACTTTCCCGTTTGTGTCGTGTAAGTGCTCTCAAAAATCTTATCGGCATTCGCGGCTTCAAATCCGTCACGCCGGTGTTTTCTTGAAATTTCGGGTGTTGATAAATCAGAAAAATGGGGTAATACCCTTCGCTCTGCAAATTCGACATAGGAGCCGGATATCTTGTACTTTTCCCCGCAGGCGAATTCAGCTTCGATCATTTCGGCCACAGTCGCGCTCTGTATCAGACCGCCATCCGGACTGGTCTTGATTTTTCCTCCCGCCGTATTCAGCGTTATCCCCTGTTTTTCAAGGAATACGTTGAAGTCGGCAACGGTGTTATAACCTTTGGGCAAATTATGAACGCTGATCGTAAAATGGTTGAGATAATAGCGGTTGTAAATAACCCAGGCTGCATATTCACTCTCTTTCAATAAAGTCAGATAATCGCTCAGGGTGGGTGTTCGCCAGAGCGGTGCATGTAAAAACTGATCCACCGCTTCGCCATCATTTAAATCCAGGTTATCCGCCGGATCATGGAGCACTTCGTCGGTATAACTTTTAATGATGCGCTGACTTTCCTCCGAAAGGTCTCCTACGCGAAGCTCGCTGACGAAAATACGCGGATCCCGTTCTCTGGGCGGACTATACCACCAGGCGTCAAGTTTTTTTCCTTCAAAGAAGTAATGATCTCTTTTCTTGTAACCATAGGCGAGAAATATTTTTTCAAATGAGGAAACACCAAGCTGGGGCACGCCCATGGTTCTAAAGGCAATATGATCGTTTTCGATATCATCCGGCGTCTCAATAATTTTTTCCGAAGCCATCGCATCCAGGATTTTTCTTACATCCGGGACCCGCTTTTTATAGCGGCGCATCAGCCCGTTTAAAATGATGTCTAATTTCTCGATATTTTGAAGTGAAGCCGGCATATTGAAATCAATTTAGTGTTCGGCCTTAATGAATAAGTGATTTTGCTTTATTATTTTGACTAAGAATATGTTTTAATATTATATTCTGCAAATAGATCGTCTTTTGAAATATATATTATGTATTAATTAAAAAACATTTGTTTTGCAAATGTCCATACATAATCAGTATATTGCATCGTTTTATTAAAATAACCTGAAATACTTAGAGTATAATCATACCATGCTCTATTTTGTTCAGTAATATATCCTGATTGTATTTTTAAATCAATAACGTAATAAATAAATGAAGAAGCGACTCTTCTTTTTGGCTGGAATAGTTTTCACCATTGTAATGGGGGTTATTTCCTGTTTTCAAAAGAATGGTAGTGCCACAAAAAAATCTTCGGAGGAAGTTGTTAGTTATAATTTCCATATCCGTCCGATTTTGTCTGATAAATGTTTTGCCTGCCACGGTCCGGATGCCAACAAGCGGGAGGCTGGTTTACGTCTGGATATGGCAGAAAGTGCTTATGCCAAATTGAAAGATGGGAACGGTGCGGTTGCGATTTTTCCGGGAAAACCTGAGCAATCTGAATTGTATAAAAGGATCATTTCACTGGATCCGGAAATTCAGATGCCGACACCGGAATCTCATTTGGGCCTGTTGAGCGAATCAGAAATCGGTTTGGTGAAAAGATGGATCGAGCAGGGAGGGAAATATGAAAAACACTGGGCGTTTACCGCTCCTGTTTTACCGAAGATACCGGAAGTGAATCAGGAAGACTGGCCAAAAAACGAGATTGATTATTTTGTTTTGGATAAAATGGAAAACCTGGGCATTAAACCAAATGAGGTAGCGGACAAAAATCATTTGCTGAAAAGAGCTTCGCTGGACTTGACCGGTTTGCCGCCTTCGCTTGAACTTCAAAATAAATTTGCGGCTGATAACAGTGATGCGGCCTATGAAAAAATGGTTGATGTATTGCTTCGTCAAAAAACCTATGGAGAAAAAATGGCGCTGCACTGGCTGGACGTCGCCCGTTATGCGGATTCATATGGATATCAGGATGACGAAATCCGTACGCAATGGCCCTGGCGGGACTGGGTGATCAGTGCTTTTAACAAAAATCTGTCCTACGATAAATTCCTGACCTGGCAGATTGCTGGTGATATGCTGCCGAATGCAAATAAAGAGCAAATTCTGGCGACTGCATTTTTTAGAAACCATAAATACACCGAGGAAGGTGGTGTGATCCCGGAAGAATACCGGGTCGAATATAACATTGACAAAACGAAAACGTACGGTATGGGCATTCTGGGGCTCTCGGTAGAATGTGCCCAGTGCCACGACCATAAGTACGATCCGATTTCGCAGGAAGATTATTATCGTTTATTCGCCTTTTTTAACAACACGAAAGAGGTTGGATACGAAGGGGATGTGTCGCAGTCGAAACCGGCTAAAAACCCGATCATGACCATTTCGGATGCGGAGGCAAAGAGTATTCTGACTTTTATAAACCGTCCTGACACCAACCGTTTGATGGTTTCGGTGATGGGCGAGCGTGATACTTTGCGCGCCACGCATATCCTGAACCGGGGTGTTTATGATGCGCCGGGGAAAGTCGTAACGGCGTCGGGCCTTCCATCCGTTATGAAATTTGACACGACAAAAATCCCTCAAAACCGATTGGGATTGGCCAGCTGGACGACCAGCAAGCAAAATCCATTGACGGCCAGGGTTTTTGTAAATCAGATCTGGCAGGAGTTTTTTGGCAGAGGTATTGTAAAAAGCACCGGCGACTTTGGGATGCAGGGAGAATTGCCGACACATCCGGCCTTGCTGGACTGGCTTGCAGTGGATTTTATGAATCATGGATGGGATATCAAACGGTTGGTCAAGCAGATTGTGACATCCAATACTTACAAGCAGTCGGCGAAGCTTACAAAAGAAAAGGAAAAACAAGACCCTGAGAACATTTACCTTTCACGGGGTCCAAGATATCGTTTACCGGCAGAATCTGTTCGTGATATCGTTTTGTCGAGCAGCGGTTTGCTGAATCCTAAAATCGGGGGACCGAGTGTTAAGCCTTACCAACCCAAGGGATTGTGGGAGGCGGCTACCTCCGGAAGAGGTCAGCTGGCCAAATACAACCAGGATCACGAGGATGCGCTTTATCGTAGAGGTATTTACACGTTTATCAAACTTACGGTTCCGCCTCCTTCCATGATCATTTTTGATGCGAGCAACAGGGATCATTGTGAAGTGAAACGTTCCAAAACCAATACACCGTTGCAGGCTCTGGTGATGCTGAACGACCCGGCTGTTTTGGAAGCTTCGCGGGTTTTAGCCGAGCGAATTGCATTAAAAACGTCATCGCCGGAGGAGAAAATCAGAGAATCATTCCAAAGAATTGTTTGTCGGAAACCTTCTGATAAAGAGATTAAATTACTGACGGAATATTACACGGATCAGGTCTCGATATTCGGGAAAAATAAAAAGGAAGCGCAAAAGGTACTGAATGTTGGTGAACATCCGCATGAGCAAAAAGTGAATCAAGACCAGGCAGCGGCGCTGATGCGGGTGATTAGCGCATTGTACAATATGGAGGAGACAATAACGAAATCCTGAGATTTATAAAACTTTACTTAACCGCGTCGCCGACGCAGTTAAAATAAAACTAAAAATGGAAAAACCGATTTTTGATTTTGGTTTAAACACAAACCGCAGACACTTTTTATCCAAACTGAGCCTGGGTTTGGGGAGTGCCGCCCTGGGTTCGCTGCTGATACCTGATATGTTTAAAGGCGGAGGTGAAAGTGATGTGAATGACCTTATGGCGGGTTTACCGCACTTTGCTCCGAAAGCGAAAAGGGTTATTTATCTTTTTCAAAACGGAGCCCCGTCCCAACTGGATTTGTTTGATTACAAACCGATGCTCAATAAAATGCATGGTCAGGATTTGCCTGAATCCATTCGTGGGGGGCAGCGTTTGACGGGTATGACGGCAAATCAGGCTAAGTTTCCCCTGGCAGGTTCCGTTTTTAATTTTGCGCAATACGGCAAATCCGGCGCGTGGATGAGCGAGCTGTTGCCTCATATGTCGAAGATTGTCGATGACCTGTGTATCATCAAAACTCTGAATACTGAAGCGATAAACCATGATCCGGCACTGACATTTTTCCAGACAGGCGCGCAGGTAGGTAACCGGCCGAGTATGGGCGCATGGTTAAGTTATGGATTAGGTAGTGAAAACCAGAATTTGCCCGGTTTTTGCGTGCTTTTGTCGAGGGGGAAAGGAAATGGACAAGGAGTTTATTCGAAACTATGGACGAATGGCTTTCTGGATTCTGTGCATCAGGGCGTGCAATTCAGCAGCGGAGAGAATCCGGTGCTCTATTTGAATGACCCGGATGGGATGAACCGTGAGGAAAGACGGAAAATGCTGGACAAGCTTTCTCAGTTAAATCAAAACACATTTGATGAATTCGGAGATCCGGAGGTTACCGCCAAGATTCAGCAATATGAAATGGCTTACCGGATGCAAACAGCCGTTCCGGAAATTACCGATATGACCCGTGAACCGGAATCAATCGTGAAAATGTACGGACCGGAATGTCTCGTGCCTGGGACTTATGCCGCAAATTGTCTTTTAGCAAGAAAACTGTCAGAGCAAGGGGTTCGTTTTATACAGCTTTATCACCAGGGCTGGGATAGCCATGGCGGGCTTCCGAATGAAATAAAGGGACAATGTATGGATGTGGACCAGGCATCCGCCGCGCTTATTACGGATCTCAAACAACGTGGTTTACTGGATGAAACGCTGGTGATCTGGGGAGGGGAATTTGGCCGTACCAATTACTGCCAGGGAACCTTAACCAAAGATAATTATGGTAGGGATCATCATCCGCGTGCTTTTACAGTCTGGATGGCTGGCGGTGGTGTGAAGCCTGGTATTGTTTATGGAGAGACGGATGAATTTGGTTATAATATTGTAAAAGATCCGGTACATGTGCATGATTTTCATGCTACCATATTAAATCAGTTGGGTTTAGATCACGAAAAATTAGTTTACAAGCATCAGGGACGCCGTTACAGGCTTACGGATGTTGCTGGCAAATTAGTAAAAGGAATTATTGTTTAATGGAGTCAGCATCACGACCAGATGGCCGTTCTTTTTCAGATTGGAAGGGATGGGTTTATAATTTCGCCTTCTTTCTGAATGGCCTTTTAATTTTTCTTTTACTGTTTGAAGACCGGTTTGTAGTGCCGGTCTGGATGCAGTCATTGGGACGTATGCACCCTTTGGTGCTGCATTTTCCGCTTGTTGTATTGATGCTTTATTCGATCTGGATTCTGATCGTTGAAAAGGAAGAATCGACTAAATGGAATGAAAACCTGGCAGACACTTTATTGCTGATCGGAACACTGACGTCGGTGGTAGCAGCCTTCTCAGGTTTTGTATTATCCCACGAAGAAGGATATGAAGCGGATGCGCTTTTCTGGCATAAATGGCTGGGGATAGTCATTTCGGTTTGCAGCATTATCTGGTACAGCTTTAAAAAATATTTACCCCCCTGGAAACTTCCTGCCAAACTGATATCAGTTTCCCTTTTGATTATGCTATTGATCGGAGGGCATTTAGGTGGAAATCTTACCCATGGTGAAGATTTTTTAACGGCTCCGATGCAGCTAGCCTCTGTTGAAAATGACAAAGTGACTTTCGAAGAAGCGAATGTTTATACGGATCTGGTTGAACCGATTCTGGAACAAAAATGTATTTCCTGCCACAACGCCCAAAAATCAAAGGGAGATTTGCAGATGCAGACGAAAGAACTGTTTGCAAAAGGTGGAAAAGAAGGAACACCCTGGGATACGACGAAGGCTGATCTGGGGGTGCTGTTAACGCGCGTACATTTGCCTCTGGACGACAAAAAACACATGCCGCCAAGAGGTAAAACGCCACTGACCGACGAAGAAATTGCCTTGCTGGAAGCCTGGATTAAGGGTGGTTCGAGGTTTGATCTGATGGTGAAATCGGTTGATGCACAAAGTCCCATGTACAGTTATGCGCAAAATGTTCTGGCTGGCTCCGAAACTGAGGAGAAATACGAGTTCAGTGCTGCCAGTGGCGATAAAATAAAAGAATTAAATTCCACCTACCGGTTGATAAAGTCGGTAGCGGCCGAGTCTCCGGCTTTGGCGGTGAATTTTTACAATCGTGCTAATTTTAAAAGTGAAGACATCAGCGCGCTGGCTCCCTTAAAAGGCCAGATCATTGCAATGGATCTGAGTAAAATGCCGGTTAAAGATGAAGATTTGAAAACAATAAGCCAGTTTGTGGAGTTGCGGAAACTGATCCTGAATTTTACCGATATTACCGGTTCGACACTGCCGGAATTAAAGAAACTGACAAAATTGAAAAACTTGTCATTGAGTGGCACGAAGGTGAAACTTGCCCAGATTCAGGCGCTTTCTCAGATCCCATCCTTGAAAAATGTATTTGTCTGGAATACAGAATTGACACCGGATGAAATGATAACGCTGAAAAAATCTGCCAAAATACGTTATGAAACGGGATTCCGTGGTGATACTTTGGTGTTGAATTTAAACCCGCCAATCATAGAAAATGAAAGCCAGATTCTTTCGGCAAATACGGATATTCGCTTGAAACACCAGATTCCGGGGACAGTCCTTCGCTATACCATTGACGGATCAGAACCGGACAGCACGACATCGCTCGTTTACAGCAAGCCTTTTCCTGTTACCAAAAACGCTAAAATTAAGGCCAGGGCATTTAAGAAAGGCTGGTACGGGAGTAAAACAGTCGAAAAGTTTTTCTTTAAATCGACTTTCCATGCGGATAGTGCGAGATTGATTACAAAAGCAGATTTGAAATTCCCGGCGCAAGGGGCCAAAACCTTATACGATGGCGTAAAAAGCGATCAGTCGACTTCCAGTGGCAAGTGGCTCGGTTACCGCGATCTGGATTTTCAGACTTATTTGTATTTCAATAAGGCGGTCAAAGCGCAAAGTATTACGCTGAGTATGCTGCGAAATGTCGGCGGTTATATTTTCCCTCCGGCTCGTATTGAAGTTTGGGGTGGAGCCAATGAAAAACAGATGAAATTGTTAAAGGTACTGACGCCCGAAATGCCGGTTAAGGAAACTTCCAATTCAGAGAATCTGGTGTTTGACTTTGATTTCGATATGCAGGAAATAGGCTGTTTTAAAATCATTGCGAAACCTTTATCCAAATTACCGCCATGGCATCCCGGAAAGGGAGAAAAGGCCTGGGTGTTTATTGACGAAGTGTTTGTGAATTGAGTTATTCCAGGAAATCTTTCATATCGGCGGCCTGTTTCTACCAGCGAAATGTCCCAATGGGAACATTTCGCTGGTAGAAACAGGCTAATGTCCTTGTCCCATTGAAACATTTCGTTGGTAGAAGCTCA
Source organism: Dyadobacter sp. LHD-138 (assembly GCF_030929615.1). Classification (GTDB taxonomy): domain Bacteria; phylum Bacteroidota; class Bacteroidia; order Cytophagales; family Spirosomataceae; genus Dyadobacter. The sequence continues at coordinate 141,368 of NZ_JAVFVU010000011.1, forward strand.
TTTTATTAATCGGAGAGCCCAATAAGACGATTTTATTCTTTCTCTTTTTTTACAAAGGCTTCCGGATGTGTCGTCTGAATTTCCTTGCGGATTCCATTCGCCCAATCTACTACATCTTTTATTTCCGTTTCAGTCAGTTTTGCATCCGGATGCAGCCAGAGATAGGACTCCAAAGGCATTCCGTGGCCCTCAAGTTCTTCTACCAGTTCATCTAATTTATGATCTGCTTTTTTAGGCTCATAATCAGCAAATTCTGATAAGTTAAAATGTTTTTTTCCATCGACAATATGGTTGTTGATAAACCATGCACCCGGCTGAATATGAGCATACCAGGGGTAGACGGTATTATTAGAATGGCAATCCCCGCAGGCTTTACCTAGTATTGCTTTAACATTTTCCGGAACAATATACTGTTTTTCAATGTCATTGGCTGACATTGCCGTTGACTCATTCCGGGTTGGCCTTATAAACTGGATTAAAACCAAAACAATCAAAAGGCCGATCAGGATTTTTTTCGCCATGGTGAAAGGGATTTATGGGTTAAAATGAAAACATGCGTAGTATCAAAGCCCCTACAATCGCGCCTAAAATAGGGCCGGCGATCGGAACCCAGGCATATCCCCATTGCGACGATCCCTTGTTTGGAATAGGCAGAATGGTGTGTGCAATCCGCGGGCCTAAATCCCTTACGGGGTTGATCGCATATCCAGTCGTTCCGCCTAAGGACAAGCCGATGCTCCAGACGAGCAAGCCAACGAGATAGGGTGCGACACCGGATGGGATGGGACCTCGGTGCACGTCGGATGTTCCGGAGAAACCAATAGCGGCAATACCGACAATTAATACAATGGTTGCTATAAATTCACTAAGAAAGTTGGCAAGAGGCGAACTGATGGCTGGATTTGTTGAAAAACAGGCCAGCTTGCTTTCGTGATCTTCTGTTGCTTTCCAGTGCGGCAGGTATTGAAGCCAGACCAAAACTGCACCCAGAAACGCACCGATTAACTGCGCGGAAATAAAGGTGAAAACATTGCTGTAATCGCTTTTCAAGACGGCAAATGCAATGGTTACCGCGGGATTTAAGTGTGCGCCCGGACTTCCGAAGGCATTGGCCACAAAAACGCCAAAAGTTACAGCAAAGGCCCAGCCCGCCGTGATCACAATCCATCCTCCATTTTCTCCTTTTGTCCGTTTTAAAACCACATTGGCAACCACGCCGTTTCCTAACAAAATGATGATCATGGTACCGATTAATTCTCCGATGAATGGGGTTTGTTGCATAAGGATGGAATAGGGATAAAAATGGTTTGGCAAATATGTAAATAGTATTAAAATAACCTAGACAAATACCATAAAGAATATTTCATGACGATTATACCAGTTTGTGCTCGTGAATTCTACTAACTTTGCAGCAAAATTTATCTTTTTGCATTGTAAATCATGTCATTAAATCAACTTACGGCTATTTCGCCGGTCGACGGTCGCTACTATAAGCAAGTATCTGAACTTTCCGCTTATTTTTCTGAATATGCTCTTATCTATTACAGAGTATACGTAGAGGTAGAATATTTCATAGCGCTTTGTGAAATTCCACTTCCTCAGTTATCAGAATTTGACAAGAAACTCTATCCTTCTTTACGTAAGATTTACGAAGATTTTAATGAGGAAAATGCCTTGCACATCAAGGATATCGAGAAAGAAACCAACCACGACGTAAAGGCGGTTGAATATTTTATCAAAGAACAATTCGAAAAACTGGGCATTGAGGCATATCAGGAATTTATCCACTTCGGTCTTACATCTCAGGATATCAATAACACGGCCATTCCTCTTTCCTTGAAGGATGCGTTGGAAAGAACCATCAAGCCATTGTTCCGCCAGGTTCTTTTCGTGCTTAAGAGAATGTCCATTGAGTGGAAAAATGTTCCGATGCTTGCGTTCACACACGGACAACCGGCTTCTCCGACACGCGTTGGGAAAGAATTTCTGGTATTCGTTGAAAGATTGGAGCGTCAGTTTGAAATGCTGGAAAAAATCCCGCATTCGGCAAAATTTGGCGGTGCAACGGGGAATTTCAACGCACACCACGTGGCTTATCCACAGCAGGACTGGATGGCTTTCGGAAATCATTTTGTGGATGGCTTAGGCTTAAAACGTAGCCGTCATACGACACAAATTGAGCATTATGATAATTTGGCAGCTATTTTTGATAACCTGAAAAGAGTCAACACCATTTTGACTGACCTTAACCGGGATATGTGGACTTACATTTCCATGGGTTATTTCAAACAAAAAATTAAGGCAGGTGAAGTAGGCTCTTCTGCGATGCCGCATAAAGTGAACCCGATTGATTTTGAAAACTCGGAAGGGAACCTGGGTCTTGCGTCTGCATTGTTTGAACATTTCGCACAAAAACTGCCAATTTCACGCTTGCAAAGGGATTTAACGGATTCAACGGTGCTTCGTAATATCGGTGTGCCACTGGCGCATCAGGCGATTGCCCTTAATTCGTTGATCAAAGGATTGGGTAAACTGGAACTTAATGAAGATATCTTGAAATCTGATCTTGAAGAAAACTGGGCAGTGGTTTCAGAGGCTATCCAGACAATTCTTCGTCGTGAAGGTTATCCAAAACCATACGAAGCACTTAAATCGCTGACACGTACGAATGAAAAAATTACGCACGAATCCATGTCTCATTTCATTGAAACCCTGGATGTGTCTGAAAGTATCCGTGAAGAATTAAGACAGATCACGCCGTTTAATTATTTGGGCGTTGTCGAGGAGACGCGGTAACTGATCATTTTGTTTTTGGTAAGAATTAAAGGAGTCAACTTTTTGAAAGTTGACTCCTTTGGTTATAACTCAATATTACATCACCCGCACTTCGAAGAACCACAGTCCTTACAAGTCAGACATCCCTCCTGATAAAGCAGATTGGTAGAATGACAATTCTGACATTTTTGCTTCTTCACCTCTGTACCATCCGGAACATAACGTTTCAGTGCACGCGCCACACCGTTTTTCCAGGTATTGATGGATTCATCCAGCTGCAAACTGCTGATCAGGTCAACCACTTTTTCAATCGGCATACCATGACGCAAGGTACTGGAAAGTAATTTTGCGTAGTTCCAGTATTCCGGATTGAATTTGTGCGATAACCCTTCAATGGTGGTTTTATAACCACGCGTATTTTTATATTGAAAATCGTAACGGGAACTTCCGTCTGCTTCCCGGTTTTTGATGATCAAACCTTCATTCACCCATCTTGGGATAAGAATTCCATCTTCGTCATCGGCAAAACCGGTGAAAATTTCATAAGGTCTGTTGTCGATTAAACCGATAAAGGCGATCCATTTGTCTTTTTTATTCTGGAAACGAACAATTTCGGCGTCCAAAGTCTGTGGCCGGGTCGTTGGAAAAGGCGTGTTGTTGATTTTTTCTTCCTCTTTATTCTCTTCATTGGAAATCAGCACGCCCGAACGGGAGCCGTCTCTGTAAACCGTGACGCCTTTACATCCGGCTTTCCACGCTTCCAGGTAACATTCGCCAACCAGTTCTTCCGTCACATCATTTGGCATATTAATCGTCACGCTGATCGAGTGATCAATCCATTGCTGAATCGCGCCCTGCATTTTTACCTTTTTCAGATAATCAACATCGTTGGACGTGGCTTTGTAATAGGGAGACTGTTTCACCAGATCATCCAGTTCTTTCTGACCGTAATTTTTGGTCAGGTCATGACCGTTTACTTCCATCCACTGTTTGAAACGATGGTGGAAAACGACGTATTCTTCCCAGGAATCACCAACTTCATCGACAAAATCGACACGTGCGTCCTGATCGTTCGGGTTTACTTTTCTTCTTCTTTTATAAACGGGCATAAACACCGGCTCGATGCCAGAACTTGTTTGTGACATCAAACTGGTTGTACCGGTTGGTGCGATGGTTAACAAGGCAATATTTCTGCGCCCGTGTTCCAGCATTTCATAATAAAGCTGGGCATCTGCTTCTTTCAAACGAAGCATAAACGGATTGTTTTTCTCTCTGTTGGCGTCAAAAATCGTAAATGCGCCTCTTTCTTTTGCCGTGTTAACAGATGCACGGTAGGCTGCCAACGCCACTGTTTTGTGAATTTCAACGGAGAATTCGGTGCCTTCATCACTTCCGTAACGCAAACCAAGTGCGGCAAGCATATCTCCTTCGGCCGTGATACCAATCCCCGTTCTTCTGCCCTCTCTGGCTTTGGTCTGGATATTCAGCCAGAGATTTCTTTCAGTACGTTTGATTTCATCGTCTTCCGGATCTTCATTGATTTTTTCCAGAATGGCGTCAATCTTTTCCAGTTCCAGATCGATGATGTCGTCCATCATACGCTGCGCTGCGTTGATGTGTTTTTTGAAAAGATCCCAGTTAAATATAGCTTTTTCTGTAAACGGATTTTCTACGTAAGAGAACAAATTGATTGCCAGCAAACGGCAGGAATCATAAGGACATAACGGTATTTCGCCGCAAGGATTGGTTGAAACTGTTTTATAACCTAGGTCTGCGTAACAGTCCGGCAGGGATTCTCTGATAATGGTGTCCCAAAACAAAATCCCCGGCTCGGCGGATTGCCAGGCGTTGTGAACAATTTTTTTCCACAAGGCGCTTGGATCAATTTCTTTTGAATAAAGAGGTGTTTGGCTGTCGATCGGGTATTGCTGGGTATAAGGCTGCTGTGCTTCAACGGCGCGCATGAAAGCGTCGTCAATGCGAACCGAAACATTGGCGCCGGTCACTTTGCCCTGTTCCATTTTGGCATCAATGAAGTCTTCTGAATCGGGGTGTTTGATCGCAACGGATAACATCAGCGCGCCTCGTCTCCCATCCTGAGCCACTTCGCGCGTGGAATTGGAGAAACGCTCCATGAACGGAACGATCCCTGTGGAGGTCAACGCTGAATTTTTAACCGGCGAACCCTTCGGACGAATGTGCGACAGGTCATGCCCCACTCCGCCGCGCCTCTTCATGAGCTGAACCTGTTCCTGGTCAATTTTCATGATCCCGCCGTATGAATCGGAATCACCATTATTTCCGATCACAAAACAGTTGGACAAAGAAGCGATCTGGTATGGGTTGCCAATACCGGTCATCGGGCTTCCCTGTGGAATGATATATTTGAAATCCCTGATCAAATCAAAAACCTCATCCTCGCTCATCGGGTTTGGATATCGTTTCTCAATGCGGGCAATTTCGCTGGCGATACGTCGGTGCATATCATTGGGCGTAGCTTCGAAAATAGCTCCGTAAGAATCTTTCAGCGCATATTTGTTCACCCAAACGCGGGCTGCAAGGTCGTCTCCTTTGAAATATTCAAGGGATTGCTGATAAGCTTCATCTGAGGTGTAGGTCGTCTGATTTTCAGATGGATTTGCAACTTTCATGTGATATATTTTTAGCTTTTTTGATGTTGAACGCAATCTTCAAAGTTAATTATTTGTTAAGTTTTATGTTCATTAAAATTGAAAAAGTTTTCGAAAAAATTCTATAACATATTGTTATTCAAAAAATTAAATTTTGTGTTGTGGGAAAAAGTTTACAAATATTTATTTAACGTAAATTTTATCGTTCAAATATTATTTCCGGATTTTTTTGCAAACCCTATCTGTCTGATTCCGTTTTGTTTAAAGAAATTAAACGCAAGAAATTGTTGATTAAAGTGAAATTTCGGTCTAAATACAGCAAAATCCCACACCGGCTGGCATGGGATTTAATCTTGAAAACGACCTGCTTCAAAGCAACTTCGATATTACCATCTCTATATTTAAATTAAACCCGCGTAGGGTTGTTTGGATTAGCGTTTGTAACGCTTAGTTCAACAATAGAAATATGTTAGAATAATTGCTTTATTTATGTATCCTATTCTAGCGTTACAAACTTTAGACCAAGAAACCCCGATTACAAATCGGTGTTAGGCATGGTTTTAGCATGGGTAACTGCTGTTATGCGTTCGGCTTTTTAGTTTAATCTATTTTTTATTTCATCAAACCATTTATTTACTTCGTCAAAAGCATTTCTACTTTTCAGAATATCTATGGTCAGTTGATTTGAAGTTGTTGTACTCATATATTTTTTAACGTGACCACAACATTTATCTCTATAATTTTTTCCTTGGTCTTCCCATATTTTCCCTGGGCTTCTTTGATTGTGTCTCAGTTTTGCAATGGTAGTTGGAATGTCTGATTCATCATCAATTACTATTGTAATTTCAAAGCCATCTGTTGCGCTAAAACTTGGGACAATTATACTCTCGTGAAAATAATTTTCTAATTCTCTTTTTTTAGTAAGTACAGCAAAATGATTTAAACCTCTATTATTTACTTCATTAACAAATTCCTGATATTTTAAATCTTCGTCTTTGTCATATATGTGCACTTCTTGTTTGTTTAATTTTTTTAAATAATTATTTGTAACCCAATGTCCTAAAGTTCCGCCTCCAAGACTAATAGCCACAATTCTTGGGTCATTTTTTAAATCGACTCCAAATAACGGTGCAATGTTATTAAAGAAATTTATGTCTGTTGGCCCTTCAAGACAAAGGAAAACCTTTACTTGTTCAGGTTGTTTTTCTAATGACGGAAGAACTCCTAACGTTTTTGCTATTTTTTCAATGTTACTTTCGTTTCCTATTTCAATAACATTTTCATTTTCTTCTTTGTGAATAAATCTTAAATTTTCTATTGGTATAAGACTTCCCAAAGCTGGACTATGCGTAGTTGTAATTATTTGTGCAGTTCCGTTATCCGCAAGTTCTTTTAAAGCATCTATAAGTTTAATTTGCCAATCTGGATGTTGCGAGGTTTCAGGCTCTTCAATTGCATAAATTACATTGGGTGAATTTTTTTCTTTCCGTTTTCTTTCTGCTTCTGCTCTGAAAAAATTTATTAAAAGAAGTCGTCTAACTCCGCTTCCTCTTTTATTCATTGGAACTTCATCACTCGTTAATGTTGGAGTAAAAAGTGTATGCCATTTTAATTCTGCTGGAAATTGCGGGGACAGTTGCTTTGCAACTTCCTCATTCATTTCCTTTAATTTTTCAATTGTCAGATTTGCAATTTCGGCTACTTCTTCTTCAACTTCCTTCTTTATCTGGTTTAAGACAGCTAAATGTTTTTTGAACGCTTGCTCAGCGGCAAACTTTAAAGGATCTTGGATTTCTTTGTCTTTCTCATCATTTTTTCTGTCAGATTGGAATAAGGCAAATAAAGGAAGTTCAGTTGCTAATTTATCCCAAACATCTTTTACGCCCTCCTCACTTATTTCTAATTCTGTTTTATCTAAAGTTATATCTTTTCCAAGATTGTCCCAAATTGCTTTTCGTATTTCATTTTTCACATTAGCTTTAAAGTCACCCTGTATATTTAATTGTTTTACTCTAGTTTGTAATTCTTTAATTTTTAAACTGTGTAAATCATTCGTGTCGTCGTTTGTTGGATGATTACATACTATATACGTTTTTGGTTTACTGACAGTTGAAAAGTCTTTTTTTATTTCGAGAAGAGATTCTTTGTTTAGTAAAAACTCATCTTGTAGGTTAGTTTTAGCTCCTGCATCTAGATTTATTTCATTAGGAAGATTTGAGAAAACAGCAGTAAGTTTTACGGATTCTTTGTTCTTTTTGGCTTCTATATTCACATCATCAGAATCCAATTTTCTGTTCTCAAAAAAAATATCCAATGCTTCTAATATTGTAGATTTACCAATATCATTTTTTCCAATTAGTACTGTTAAATCATTAAAACTAATAGTTGTGGACTTTTTGTAACCTCTGAAGTTTTCTAATGTAAAACTTACAATTTTCATATTTTTATTTAATTTTTAGTTTAGGTCTTCATTTAGATGACGCACAACTCTATAATATACGAAAGCTTTGTCGTAGTTTCTGTATTTGTATAATTACAAGATATTGCGGAATTTTATAAGAGTGAGAGTAGGGTAAAGAAACTTTATCCTACCCTTCACCCCTTCGACAACTCCTCCGATCGCACCTGAGCCGCCAAAATCCCATCAATCAAAGTCTCATCCAAATGCCCCGCTTCAAATTGTTTCAAAGCAGCCTCGGTGGTTCCTCCTTTTGAAGCAACCGCTTTAATCAATTCGTCCAAGGATTTATCGGCTGTGTTAATGAGGTGGAAAGAACCCAGCATCGTTTGTTTGACCAAAAGTGCAGCAACGGATTCTTCAAAACCCATTTTTTTGCCGGCTTCGATCATGGCTTTTACAACATAAAAAAAATAGGCCGGTCCGCTTCCGCTCAAAGCCGTTACGGCGTTCAATTGTTCCTCATCTTCCAAAAATACGGAACGTCCGGTCGCGTTGATCAGGTTTTCAATTTTGTGAAGCTGGTGGATATCGACCTCGGGAGAAGCCGTGTAGGCCGTGATACCCATCCCAAGCATGGCAGGTGTATTGGGCATGGCACGGATCACGGCTTTGTGGTCCAGTACCGTTTGGATATTGGCGATCGTAACACCGGCCATGATCGAAAGTACCACCTGGTTCGGTGTAACCACGGCACGTAGAGCTTCCTGAACCGATGCAAAATCCTGTGGTTTTACGGATAAAATGATCAGATCATAAGTACCAATCTGCGGACCTATCACACCGGTAATAACGCCGGGCTGGAAGCTGTGGAGTTTCTCCATGCGGTCGTCACTTTTTTCAACCAACAAAAAATCTTCTTTTTTTACCAGATCAAATTTCAGGAATGCGCGTGCAAAGGCGAGTCCCATGTTGCCGCAGCCAATAATTGCAATTTTCATTTTAAGTTAATGTATTTGGGTAATTAACGCAATTCGCGTAGTACTAAATGAATTTTACATTGCGCCCTTCGTGTTTTTTACCGCGCGGAATCCGCTCTGTGCTCTTTGTGGTAAAATCAAATTACCACAAAGAGCACAAAGCGGACGCCGCGCGGTTTAACACAAAGGGTAAAAAGGTTATTTATTTTACTAAATCATTATCATGTACGTATTAGATTCTCAAATTTAACACAACACAACTTGCGTTAATTATTTCGAGGTAATAAGGAATTAGAGATTTGTGAAAACCGGGCAAAAGTGCGTTGGTATATCGCATTACTCAAGGCGAATTTCGTAACTTTTAGCTAAATATTAGATTATCAAGGGTAATTAGATGGAAATACAAGGAATGAATTGTTCGGGCAACATGTTTCCCTGTTTATCTTCTTACCTTCGACTTCGGTTCCAGGATTGCCCGGTTAGCTAAAAATACGTTCAAAGAATATTCTGTAAAAATAAATTCTTGTAGAAATATATTTTGAAAAATACGTATTATACATTTTTTTAGAGCTAATAAAATTCATTGCTGCCAAATTATCATAGATTATTGTAATTCTCCAATTATGGCTATAAAAGTTGCTATTTCACATAAGACCAAGTACAAGTTTGATCGGAGTGTTGCATTGTCACCGCATATTTTCAGATTACGTCCTGCGCCGCATTCACGTACAGCGATAGAAGGATATTCGTTTAAGATTACGCCCGAAAATCATTTTATAAACTGGCAGCAGGATCCTTTTGGCAATTATCAGGCGAGGGTTGTGTTTCCTGAAAAAACGACCGAATTAAGCGTAGAAGTTGAGGTTATTGCCAAAATGCAGGTGATCAATCCTTTCGACTTTTTTGTGGAGGATTATGCGGATATGTTTCCGTTCCAGTACGATGCGTCGCTGAAAAAAGAACTTGGCCCCTATCTCGAACCGAGAGAAACCGGTCCGTTGCTTTTAGAGTGGATTGAGCAGAATAAGGTAAATTATGATATAAAAACGGTCGATTTTCTGGTTCATCTGAATCAGAGACTTTTTAGTTCGATCAATTATAACATTCGCATGGAAGCCGGTGTGCAGTTATGTGAAGATACGCTTACGATTAAAAGTGGTTCCTGCCGGGATTCTGCGTGGCTGTTGGTGCAGGTTTTGCGTCATTTAGGCATTGCAGCCCGTTTTGTGTCCGGTTATCTGGTGCAGCTTACTTCTGATATCAAGTCGCTTGACGGCCCTTCTGGTCCGGAAAAAGATTTTACGGATTTACATGCATGGACGGAGGCTTACATTCCCGGAGCAGGCTGGATTGGACTCGATCCGACTTCCGGACTTTTTGCCAGCGAAGGCCATATCCCGCTTTGCTGTACACCCGATTATGCAAGCGCAGCCCCCGTTTCTGGTGCGACTGACGTTTGCGAGGTAACTTTTGAATTTGATAACAGCGTTTTCAGGATCCATGAAGATCCGCGGGTAACGAAACCTTATACCGAAGAACAATGGGCCAAAATTATGCAAGTGGGCCACGATGTGGAAAAAGATTTGCAGGAAGGCGATGTGCGGATGACGATGGGCGGCGAGCCGACCTTTATTTCTATCGACGATTTTGAAGGGGCGGAATGGAATACGGCGGCCGACGGACCACTGAAAAGACAGCTGGCCTATGACCTTTCGTTACGGCTGAAAAACCGCTTTGCACATGGCGGTTTGCTGCATTTCGGACAAGGTAAATGGTATCCCGGCGAATTATTTCCCCGTTGGCAATACGCGCTTTACTGGCGAAATGATGGTTTGCCGATGTGGAAAAACGATGCTTTGGTGGCGAAAGAAGGACAAACTAAGTATACCTTTCACGAAGCAGAGATATTTGCGACCGAGTTGGCAAAATATTTAGGTATTGACACCAACAACATTACGCCGGCTTATGAAGATCCGGTTTACTGGGCGATGGAGGAAGGGAAATTACCCGTCAATATTGATCCTTTGCAGGTAAATCTTAAAGATTCCATTGAAAGACGGACCTTAGCGCAGTTATTACAAAAAGGCCTGAATAACCCTACCGGGTATGTTCTCCCTTTAAAATACAATATTCCGGGTGAAAACTGGGTTAGCTGTGCCTGGGAATTTCGCCGCAAAAACTGTTTCCTGATTCCCGGAAATTCAGCGATGGGTTTCAGACTTCCGCTGGATTCCCTGGCGGAAATAGCAAAAGATAAAAGAGAACAGCCCATTGAACGCAGTCCGTTCGAGGATTTACCCCCTTTGGGTGAATACAAATCGGTTGTGGAAGCGCGGTACGGAACGATCGCGCCAGCCTATGCAGCGCCGGTCAATAAGGTGACGGAGGAAGAGGAAAAGGATAAAAAAGTAAAGGAAGCCGAACAAGCGCTGCTTTTTGAAGTTCCGATCATTAAAACGGCACTTTGCGTGGAAGAGCGCGACGGGATTGTTTACGTTTACCTGCCGCCAACGGATTATCTGGAACATTATCTGGATTTAATGACCTCCATCGAAGCGACGGCCGAAAAACTGCAAATGCCCGTCAGGATTGAAGGGTATCCTTCTCCGTCCGATTATCGCGTACAAAAACTGATCGTTACGCCGGATCCGGGTGTCATCGAGGTTAATATTCATCCGGCTAAAAACTGGACAGAACTGGTTGACAACATCAGTGCCTTATACGAAGAAGCATTTTTCTCGCGCCTGGGAACGGATAAATTCATGGTCGATGGCCGCCATACCGGAACAGGCGGAGGAAACCACGTAACGATTGGCGGTGCAAAACCGGCGGATAGCCCGATCCTGCGCCGACCTGATTTGCTGAGAAGTCTGATCACGTACTGGCAGCATCACCCGGCGCTTAGTTACTTGTTTGCAGGCCCGTTTATTGGCCCGACGAGTCAGGCGCCACGGATTGATGAAGGTCGTGATGAAAAATTATATGAAGTAGAAATTGCGTTTGAGCAGATTCCGGACGGAGAAGAAATCCCGTTCTGGATGGTGGATCGTATTTTCAGGAATTTACTGGTTGATATTACCGGAAATACCCACCGCTCGGAATTCTGTATGGATAAGTTGTATTCACCGGATTCCTCAACGGGCCGTTTGGGTATTCTTGAATTCCGCGCTTTTGATATGCCGCCGCATAAGCACATGAACCTCGTTCAAACGTTGCTGATCCGTGCGCTGATTGCGAAATTCTGGAAGGAACCCTATAAACATAAACTGATTCGTTGGGGTACTGAATTACATGACCGTTTCCTGTTGCCGCATTTTGCCTACATGGATATGGTTGATGTTGTCAATGACCTGAAAGGTTCGGGTTATCACTTTGATATTTCCTGGTTTGACCCTTTTTTCGAATTCCGCTTTCCATATTACGGAGGCATTACGGTTGATAATATACAGCTTGAAATCCGCCTGGGTATTGAGCCCTGGCATGTACTGGGCGAAGAACTGACCAATTCCGGTACTTCCCGCTTTGTAGATTCCTCTCTGGAAAGAATTCAGGTTAAGGTCAGCGGTTTCGTGGAAGGCCGTCACATTCTGGTTTGTAACAGCTGCCGGGTACCCTTAAGAAGTTCGGGTGTGAAGGGAGAATTTGTTGCCGGTGTCCGTTACAAAGCATGGAATCCGCCATCCGCCCTGCATCCGACGATCGGAGCCGACGCGCCTTTGGTGTTTGATATTGTAGACACATGGAATAACCGTATCTTGGGCGGCTGTACGTATTTTGTCTCACATCCGGGCGGTCGTAGTTTTGATACGCATCCTGTGAACAGCTTTGAGGCGGAGTCACGAAAAATCAGTTTGTTCTGGGGTTTTGGGCATACACCTTCTGCTAATCAGGAAGTTCCGATTTTAGATCGGTCTACACCGGCGGTTTCCCGTTTTGTTGCCGAAACTAAAAAAGAGCTGAAAAGTGATACGCCGATCGAACTGATCGATCCGGAATATCCAAACACGCTGGATTTGAGAAAATACTGGAAAGCCAAATGACGCCTCCATCTGAAAAATTATTTAGTTGAATTATGCTTACTGAAGCTTCCGTGAATCTTTTACAGTCATATCGCAGCGGGCTGAACTCGTATGATGAAATTCTGGATGTAAAAGGTCGTGTGAAACCACATTGGCAAGCCCTGTTTGCTACGCTGGAAAAGCTTGGTATCGATGAATTAAAAAGCAGGAACCAGGAGATTATTGAGAAACTCCGTGAAAACGGGGTGACCTATAATGTTTACGAGGGCGTGGACGGTCTTAACCGTCCCTGGCAGCTCGACCCGATCCCGTTTTTAATTGAACAAAAGGAATGGAATTTAATAGCAAAGGGTCTTCAGCAGCGGGCTCTGCTGCTTGATTTGATACTTCGTGATATTTACGGTCCGAGAAATCTGGTTCGGGATGCGGTTATTCCGGCCGAACTGGTTTTTGATAATGTCGGATTTTCCCGTCCCTGTGCAGATTTGATATTGCCTGCGCCCAATCAACTTGTCATGTATGCGGCAGATATTGCACGCGGGCCTGACGGGCAAATGTGGATCGTTGACAACCGTACCCAGGCTCCATCAGGGTCGGGTTACACGCTTGAAAACCGGATTGTGATGAGCAAGCTGCTGCCGGAACTTGCGGACGGCATGTATGTGAGCAAATTATCTCCTTTTTTTAACAGCGTTCAAAATACTGTTTCCAGATTATCAGGAAAAAATAAAGAGGCCCCGAACATTGTTTACCTCACGCCAGGCCCCAACAACGAATCCTATTTCGAGCATGCTTATCTGGCGTCTTATTTAGGCTATACGCTGGCGCAGGGGGATGATTTACTGGTTCGTGACGGTTATGTCTGGCTGAAATCTATCGAAGGTTTGCAGCGTGTTGACGTGATTATCCGCAGAATTGACGATGACTGGTGCGACCCGCTGGAACTTCGTGAAGATTCCAGACTGGGCGTTCCGGGGCTGCTTCATGCCATGCGTAAAGGAAATGTAAAAGTGCTGAATCCGCCGGGTACCAGTGTTTTGGAAAACCATGCGTTTCTGGCCTTTATGCACAATATCTGCCGGTATTTTCTGGGTGAGGATCTGATTATGCCTTCCGTCGCTACCTGGTGGTGCGGACAGCCCAAAGAGCTGAATTTTGTTTTAAATAATATAGATAAGCTGATCATTAAAAAAGCCAACCGAAAATCTAAATTTCGTTCGGTTTACGGGAGACTTTTGACAGCCAAAGATAAAGAAGAATTAAAAAAGGCGCTGGTCCAGCGGCCGCATGAATACATTGCACAGGAAGAAGTCAGTCTTTCAACGACACCATCATTGGTGGACGGACTGATCGAGCCGCGTTATGCCGCGATCCGGGCCTTTTTGGTTGCCGACGAAAAAGGTTACCACGTGATGCAGGGCGGGTTAACACGGAGTTCACCGGTGAAAGACCGTTTTGTTATTTCGAACCAGCATGGCGGGTTATCGAAGGATACTTGGGTGGTTTCGGATAAAACGGAAGAGATACAGGAAAAAATAACGATTCCGGTGACGGCGTCGGTTAACAGGCAAATATCCTTGCCAAGCCGTAGCGCCGAAAATCTTTTCTGGGTTGGACGTTATTGCGAGCGTACCATGGCGGTGGTCAAGTTTATGAACATTGTGATCAATGTGCTTAATCTTGACAGAAATTTCGGCGGCTCTTCCAAGCAGGAACATATCAAAATATTGCTTCAGTCGCTGACACATTTGTCGTCGACCTATCCGGGTTTCCTGGGTGAGCATAACCGGGAGTTGCTGAATAAACCTTACCAGGAAATCGTTGCGCTGGCTTCGGATGTTAGCCGACAGGGATCTGTGGCTTCGAATGTCGATGCCTTTTTACAGGCCGTCGGTGCGGTTCGAAACCAGTGGGATATTGAAATCTGGCACATCGTTGACCTGATTGAAAATAGTTTTCATGAAGTGAAGAACAAGTCGTCGATGAATAGCAGTAACATTCAGAAAACGCTGGATAAACTCTATACGAGCATGCTGACGTTCCTGGGCGTTATCTCGGAAACGATGCCGCGCGACAACAGTTTTTTATTGCTCGATACGGGAAAAATAATCGAACGTATTCTTTCCAAGATCAGTATCATTCAGTCGAATTTTGGTGTAAAAAATGAAGCCAATGTTGAAAATGAATTGATTGAGGCGACCTTGCTGAATCATCACCTGCTGGTTAATTACAGGCTTGTTTACAAATCGCAGTTAAATCTGGAAGCGATGCTGGATATGGTTTTGTTTGAAAAATCGTTGCCTTATTCGATCGTTTATCTGCTGGATTCCTTAAAGGCAAATCTTGATAAATTGCCTGAAACGAGGGGAGAACGCCTGAATGATGCCCAAAAAGCAGTTTTGGAGGCCTCGACGCTTATCAACCTTGCCAGTGTTTCATCGTTAAGTCAATACGACGAATTTTCATTGGAACGGAAGGAGTTGTTCTATCTGATGTCGAAGGTTTCCAGGTTAATTTCGTCGGTTTCCATGACACTGACGAATATGTATTTCAGCCATACGGTCATGCAGCATTCGTTTTTCAAACCCGTCGAGAACGATGAAATATAAGCTAACGCATTTAACGGAATACAATTATGCGGAGCCGGTAAGCACTTACCACAGCCTCGTTTGTCTGACGCCGCGAACGTTGCCGAAACAACTTTGTCAGGGTTTTTCGATCGAAGTGTCGCCGACACCGGCTGAGATTGTTGAAAGGGTGGATTTTTATGGCAATACAACCCATTATTTCTCGCTGCACGCACCGCATAAAAAGCTTACGGTGAAGACAACCAGTATTGTGGAATGTCTGACCGAAACAACCGGGGTGCCGATCCGTTCGGATGTGACCTGCGCGGAAGCCAGGCTGCGCTTCATGCAGGATCGTCCGCTGAAAGTTTCCCTGTTGGAATATTTGCTGCCGAGCCCGCTGATCAAATGGGATCCTGCGATTGTTCATTTTGCAGCAGATTGTTTTCAGGACGATCTGCCGCTTTATGCTTGCGTGCATGCGTTAAGCCGTAAAATTTTTAGAGAATTTGACTTCGTTCCTGATTTTACCACCATTCATACACCGATCCGTGAAGTATTGACGGCAAAAAAGGGTGTTTGTCAGGATTTTTCACATTTAGCGATCGCTTGTCTGAGGAGTTTCGGGTTTGCGGCCCGTTATGTGAGCGGTTATCTGGAAACGCTTCCGCCTCCGGGTAAGACCAAATTACAGGGTTCAGATGCGTCTCACGCCTGGATTTCGGTTTTTATCCCCGACTATGGCTGGTGTGATTTTGATCCGACGAATAACGTTGTTCCCGGCGAACGTCATATTATTACGGCCTGGGGAAGAGATTACAGCGATGTTCCGCCACTGAAAGGAATAATTTTCAGCTCGGGAAAACATAGTTTATCCGTGGAAGTGGATGTAATTCCTGTGGATTAACACTTAAAATGGCAATATCTTTTTAGTTTTAACAGAATGCTTCTTTAAACAATTTGAGAATTGGCCTTGTTTCTCTAATTTTACCACATCATTTTAGAAACCAGTATAGATAACCTTATTTTGATGAAACCAGGCGAAATTGAATTTAACCTCCTTCGGATGAATTTGTCTGGCTACATCCCGGTGGGGAACCACGGACCATTAAATAATCATAAAATTACGGATGAAAGAAATAGCATTTAGAGATGCCATTCGCGACGCCATGTCGGAAGAGATGCGCCGGGATCAAAGTGTATTCCTTATGGGCGAGGAAGTTGCGGAATATAATGGCGCCTATAAAGCCAGTCAGGGAATGCTTGATGAATTTGGACCGGAACGTGTGATTGATACACCGATCGCCGAATTGGGTTTTGCAGGTATTGGAGTTGGAGCAGCCGGAAACGGTCTCCGTCCTATCATTGAATTTATGACATTCAACTTTTCGTTGGTTGCGATTGATCAGATCATCAACAGCGCCGCGAAAATTTTATCTATGTCTGCCGGACAGTACGGTGCTCCTATCGTATTCCGCGGACCAACTGGAAACGCAGGTCAACTGGGTGCTCAGCACTCGCAAAACTTTGAGAACTGGTTCGCAAACACGCCCGGTTTGAAAGTGGTTGTTCCTTCGAATGCCTATGATGCAAAAGGACTTTTAAAATCAGCCATCCGCGACAATAACCCGGTTATCTTTATGGAATCGGAAGTAATGTATGGCGATAAAATGATGGTTCCTGAGGAAGAATACCTGATTCCTTTGGGAAAAGCGGATATCAAACGTGCTGGAAAAGACGTTACGATCGTTTCTTTCGGTAAAATGATCCCGCGTGTGGTGATGCCGGCTGTTTTGCAACTGGAAAAAGAAGGTATTGATGTGGAAGTAATCGATTTGAGAACGGTTAAGCCAATCGATTACGATGCAATCATTGAATCCGTAAAGAAAACCAACCGTTGTGTGGTCGTTGAAGAGGCATGGCCATTGGCGTCTATTTCAACGGAGATCACATACCATATTCAGCGTCATGCGTTTGATTATATGGATGCGCCGGTTATCCGCGTAACCAACCGGGATGTGCCGCTTCCATACGCGCCAACGCTTATCGAAGAAATTTTACCTAATGTTAAGCGGGTTGTAGAGGCAGTGAAGACTGTTCTTTATAAGTAACTTAACAATAAAGTAACAAAGCCATTTCCCGCCGCAGGTTGTGGCTTTGTTTTTTAATTGCCAGTGTTTTGTCGTACCCGTTGGGTGGACTTTTGTGTAGTTTCAATAGGATGGGAGCTTTTCCCGGAATTTATTGTTCAGAAGTAAGTTGATTGCTATTACGATTATTTTTGTTTTATAAAGGGCCTTAATACAGATTCAAATCAATTAAGATTATGCAAGAAGAAAGGACTAGATATTCTGAAGAGGAATTAAAGGAATTTGAGATACTTATCCGCGCAAAACTAGAAGGAACGCTTGATGAACTTAATTATATTAAGGGAGGTCTGAGCAAAAAAAACGATAGCGGTACAGATAATACAGCGAGCACGGCGAAATCCATCGAAGATGGTGCTGATGCAAGTGAACGTGAAAATCTAAGCCAGTTGGCAGCCAGATTACAGAAGTATTCAATCCAGTTGGAAAATGCACTGGTACGTATTAAAAATGGCACTTACGGCATCTGTATTGATTCGGGTAAACTGATTCCAAAGGAGCGGTTGCGTATTGTTCCGCACACACAACAAACGATTGAAGCTAAACTAAAACGGGTAAGCTGATTGGGATGAAGAGAAATTATACTAAATAAAAGTATCTGTACTAATCGAAGTTTCAAAAATATAATATACAGAATTAAGGCTATTGGAAACCCCGATAGCCTTTGTTTTGTGTTATAGAGAATAAATATACTAAAGGTTAAAAATGTATATTTGTAATCTAATCTCTCTCTCCAATCAGTTGTTAACAGTAATGGTATATGATTAATTTTACAAGGCAAGTTTTACTTTTATTCCTATTTGTTTTCGCGTTACTGAGTTGTAAAAAAGATATCGACCCAAACAAGAATACGGGCGATGTTTATGTCTCTGTTTATGCCTCCGGCGGTGGAATTTCCGGTGCGGTCGCTAATGCTAATGTTTATACAAAACCTCAAAGTACTCAAGGCGTTACGGATGAATTTGGTACTTTTTTACTAAAAGGAGTTCCACCAGGTTCGTTTGAGGTTTTTGCCAGCCTGGCTAATTACGGGTCAGGAAAAACAGTTGTTTCCGTTAAACGAGACTCTTTGACAAAGGTTACTATTTATATTGTCAAAGGGGTGATGACGGGTGTTGCCCCTGAGATACGTTTGATATTACCAACTCTTCCTGCTGCGTTTTCAAAAGATGACAAGATTAATTTTTCTGCTGATATCCAGGATCAGGATTCTTCGCCGCGCGATATAACCGTAAAATGGGAAAGTAATTTGGATGGGATTATCAATACCTCAGTTCCTAACGCAAGTGGAAATGTGGCTTTTACCAAAACGCTTTCAAAAGGGACTCACAAAATTACAGTTACCGCCACAGACAAAGAAAAATATTCGAGCAGTTATTCTTTTGATCTATCCACACTTGCGCCTAAAGGCATAAAACTCCTGAGTGCCTCGGTTAAAAACGCCAATGTATCATTGGTTTGGGAAAAATATACTGGTGATGATTTCCGTACCTATGAAATTTACAGAGGCACAGAGTTAAATTCATCTAACAATGTGCTGGTTTCAAGTATTTCTAATTTAAGTAGCACAACTTTCACCGATTCGCTCGCTCCTTTTGTTGATAAAGCATTCTATTTCGTCAGGGTTGTCACAAACCAGGGGGCATTTAGTAATAGTAATGCTATTCAGGTGGATAGTCCGGCTGGGAAGATATTCTATTTTAATCCTTCTGATGTAGTGATTCACCCCACTTTGAACCGACTATATTTTGTTGATAAAGGGGCCAATAAGTTGAGGGTGATAAATTTTGACACTTATGAGGAAATCATGAGTGTGTCGCTCCAGGGAACTCCGGGTTATATTGATATCGGTGATAACGGGCAAGGCTTGGAAGTATATGTCCCAAGCAGTGATGGATGGGTTTATATTTATGATGCAGATAAGCTTACTCAGAAAAAATCAATAAATACTGGGTTGTCAACGCCGTGTGTCGTAACCAATGGTCACGGATATATAGCTGCTTCTGTGATGCCTTCACCATGGTGGGAGAGTCCAGTCCGAACTTATTCAAGAGCTACCGGAATTAATATTAGCGGAAGTGGAGGATTTGACGGTGACAGATTGCGGTTTGTTCCCGGGGCTGAAAAAATCATCTCAATTTCCAGGTCTGTCAGCCCGACGGATATGGAATATTTCGAACTAAACAGATCAGGTGAAATATTGCTGCATAAAGATGACATTCAACATGGGAGCTATCCGCTTAATGCAGATATATTCCGGATTTCTAAAAGTGGTGATTACCTTGTGACAGGTGCAGAAGGCGCTGTTTATCTGACTGCACAATCCATGGAATACAAAGGACAAATCCAACGCGGAAGTTTAACGTTCTCTGATTTTGCTTTTAGCGATGACGGGCGGACAATCTACGCTGCTACCCAAAATAGAAAATCCATACAGATTGCGAGATATCCTCAGTTATCAAGAGACAATGAAATACTCTTGCGAGGTACTCCCAAATTTGTTTTTTATCGTGCTAACAAATTAATTATCATAAGCATGATAGACAATTCGGGTACAAAATTTGGTGTAGAAATAGTGGCAGCCATGAAATAAGTTTTGCTTATAAAACCCATACGATTTAAATATTAAACTCTATTACGATTTGTTTTGCTTTCGGCAGTCGGATTAAAACACGAAACCAAATTTTGGACGACTGCCGACTGCTGATAGCCGACTGCAAAACTGTCTTACAATTTAATTTGTGATAAGGTCTATCGTATGGGTTTTATGTTCATTCTCCTTCCGTCCCCAACACTTCCCTGAACACGTTCAGCAATCCTTCGGAAGGTTCCTGTCCCTTATTTTTACTTTTAAAATATTCCTGAAAAAGACTTTCCATACTCAAGGTCAGATCAATCGCAGAGGCACTGCCCTCTTCTGCCATTTTTTTAATTTGCGGAATGATCTGTACCAGACCGGCATGTGCCTCTGTCAGGCGCTTTTTATCGGCTGCTTCCAGATAGTTATCCGAAACGATCGTAAGCTCAACCAGGTCCTCTGAATATTCCTGAAGCCAGACTATGGCATCGTCAATCGAATCAAATTTACCACGCCGAAGTTTCTTGCCTTTCGTCAGTTCGATAGCGCGGTAATTATTTAATTTCCCGGCCTCTGCGTCAAGGAGAATGACATACTTTGTCTGGTTTGCTTCCGAAAAACTATACGCCAGCGGACTGCTGGAATAAACGGATGGAGCCGGGATTTTATCAACGCGGTGGTAACGGTGCAAATGGCCCAGCGCGATATAATGAAGTTGCTCGGGGAAGTTTTCGGTGTAAATTGCCTGCGCACCGCCGATATGTAAGATCGGACGCTCTTCATCCGGTTCTTCTTCCGGTGCCGGATCACCTTTTTTCATGACATACAGATGCGTGACGAGCAGGTTAAAACCGTTATCATCCAGATATTTTTCCGCCAGCTCCTGCCAGTGTTTTTGCAAATGGGTACGCAGGTTTTCTTCCGAATCTTCAAGGCCTAAAAATGTCTTTAAGCGCTGCTCATTGGCATAGGGTGTATGCAAAATACGGAGCGGAACGTCTGAATTTGGGAGCCTGATTTCAATAAATCCTTTATCAGACTTCACGATTTCCAGCCCGGCCCGGGTTTGAAATGGTTTTATTTCCGCATTGGGAAAACCAACGAAAATAATTCCGCAGACTTTTGCCAACGCATCAGGCACTTCAATCCGCTCGGGTGAATCGTGGTTGCCGGCAATCGCGATAACGGCACGGCTTCCGTACGCTGATAATCTGTATAAGGTGCTGTATAATAGTTCGGTAGATTCTGATGAAGGGTTGAAGTTATCGAACAAATCGCCTGCCACTACGACCGCATCCACCGCTTCCTGATCTGCAATTTCACAGATTTCATTTAATACGAGCCTTTGCTCTTCCAGCCTGGAGAAATTGTCCAGTTTTTTTCCAATATGCCAGTCTGCGGTGTGGAGAATTTTCATTTTGGGTAATTATTTTAGCGAAAATAATACTTCGTTTGGATACATTTGAAATATTTAATCGAACTCCCTTGATCTGTCTCTTCGGAAAAATATATAAAAACATCAAGATGTTGGCATTCTTTGCCCTCATCTCATTGTCGATAATCTCCTGCCAGGAAAAACGGGCTAGTTCGGAAAAATCCGGCATCGCTATTTCTTTTGACGACCACTTTATCGATGACTGGTACGCATTAAGGCCGCTCTTGCAGAAATACAACGCGCACGTTACGTTTTTTCTCACCTGCCCTGATACGTTGACGAGCGACGAAGCTGACAAAATAAAACAATTGCAAAAAGACGGACACGAAATCGGTTTTCACGGCACCTTGCATGGAAATGCGACAGAAATGATCAGATCACACGGACCGCAAAAATATGTTGAAATGGAGCTGGAACCTGGCTTAAAACATCTGGCGGAAATCGGGGTCAGGCCTACATCCTACGCGCATCCCGGTGGAAATCATACGGATCAGGCTGATTCCATTTTACTGGCAAATGGTTTTAAAATTTTGAGAGACGTGGCGCAGGCTGAGCGGAAATTATTGGGCATACCCGTTTATCACTTCGCACCCAGTATCATGAAATGGATTTATTATCGGTTCAACAAGGAACAAATTGTTGACGCGCTCATGATCGATGAAGGGACAAATATCAGCGAAAAAGAGATAAAAGAAGCGTTGAAAAAAGCCAGGGATACGAACACCGCGATCATGGTTTTTGGCCATCAACCGCTATATGAAAAACCAAAAAATGGAGCATATGGATTTAGTGTCGCATTTTTAGAAACAATACTAAAAGAAGCAAAAACCCAAAACCTGAAATTTTACACGATGTCCGAGCTTTCCACCTCAAAATAAAACTCTTTAAAACTCCGCGTAAAACCGCGCGACGGACGGCTCCCCAAACTCTGTGTTAAAGCACTATCGCCCAAAGTGTTTATCCTTAAAGGCCAGCAAAGGTTTTTCGAAATAATTATAGGAAAGTGCTGTCACCCCTACGGACAATACCAGGGTGAGAATGTAAAGGATAATGTGATAAGCTGCCCCGGATATTTGCGGTGCAAAAGTCCTTAACGCGTTGATGATGATGACAATCACAAAAACGTGGTAGATGTAAAGTCCGTAAGAGACCTTTCCAAGATAACGCATCACCTTGTTTTCAAGGCTGATGATTGTGTTTTTGTTACAGGAAACATTCAGCACAAAGAAGCTGAAAAAAAGCGCGTACAATTCCAGAAAACCGGTAAAGTGAACGCCAGAGAAAAACAGGACAGCCAAAAGGGAATAGACGACAACCTGAACGTCTTTTCTGAAGGCGAAATCCAGAATTTTTGTTTTTTGCGTGTAAACCAGATAAGCGCAAAGCCCGCCGAAGGCCATGGTTTGGATGCGGAACTGGCCAATAAAAGTGGTGACGGCCGATATTTTCTCTTCATCGGTTTTATCAAGCAGGTAGGCGCCACCGAATAAAAGCGCAGCCGTGACAAACAAGAAAAGAAAAAGAATCCGGCCGCTTTTTTTAGGATACTTAATGATCCAGGGCCATAAATAGTAAAACTGCTCTTCTACGCCAATGGACCAGGTTTGTGCGCACCAATAAGGGAGATCGTACAGCACGAACGCATAATTGGGAAGCACGAGCAATAACAACGCCAGTCGCGGAGCGACGTGCTGTGTCAGCTTTTCATTGGCACCCGGGAAATAAAGCAGGTCAATATGCGGGAATACAAAAAAGGATAAACCGATGATCAGAAAATAAATCGGCCAGATCCGAAAGACCCTTCGCAGATAGAATTTTTTCGCGTCAACATCGCCAAAACGGCCTTTTTCTTCGAGCAACAAATAGGTGATCAAAAAACCGCTCAATACAAAAAACAGGCCTACGCCCAGCCTCCCGGCATGTTTTATAATGGTTACATCATAAAAATTATCAATACCAAAAGCATGCTTGGCCTGCTCCAAATGATGAAAAACCACTAAAAGTGCTGCGATGCAGCGAATGCCATTCAAATTGGGAAAGTAACGCTTGTTTTCCGAGTGTGCCACCTATTTCTATTCTTACTTCGATTCAAACCATGACATCCATTTTCCCTGCGCGCGCATCACCTGTTCGATCACGTCACGTACGGCACCGTAGCCGCCTTTTTCGGGAGAAACATAATCTGCAATCGCAAGAATTTCCTGATCGGAGTCGGCAGGACAAGCACCGAGAACGCTCGTTTTCATGACTTCATAATCGGGCAAATCGTCACCCATGAAGATAATTTCGTCCTCGGTAAGACCGCGTTCCTGAAGATATTTTTTAAAGATGGGCAATTTCCCGTCTGGCGTGGTACCTATGAAGATATCTTTCACACCAAGATATTCAAGTCTTTTGCGCACACCAACCTGATTTTGCGCAGAAAGTATGGCGACATTATAGCCCAATCTGACAGCGCGGTTGATGCCGTATCCGTCGCGAACATTAAAAACACGAGGCTGTTCGCCGCTTTCGAGTGCGATAACACTGCCGTCGGTCATGACACCGTCAACGTCAAATATGAATGTGGTAATCTTTTTGAAACGCTCTTCTAAGGTTGAACTCATAAAATTTCAATATTGGAATTGTGTGCAAAGATAGTCTAACTTTTTTCCCGGCGAAGTACTGCCTAGTCATTTCCTAAATGTCGGCTTCTTATTCTTTCAGTCATTAACCGGTAAATGTCGGTCCATTCGGGGTTAACCTCCTGGAGATATTCCAGATGCCGGTTGGTCGTATTCCAGTCTCCCCTGCGTGCCGGGCCTGTCTGTCCCAAAGCAGGATCTTCTGATTGTAAAGCCTTTTCAACGGTCGTCCGGATGAGCGGTTTCAGGAGATCAAAGCTCAGCTGTTCCCTTGCCAGCAGGTCATTTGCGATACTTAATAAATGATTGGTGAAATTACTGGCAAAAACGGCAGCTATATGCAAAATGAATCTCTCATCGGAATCAGCATGGCGGACATAGCTGCTGACACTTTCGGCTAGGTCGGTTAGCCGGGTTTCAACAATATCACTCGTTCCTTCAATACAAATGGGTAATTGTTTGTAATCCATCGGAACCTCTTTTGTGAAAGTCTGGAGAGGGTAAAATACGCCGGTCTGCACCGGTACATCACTGTAAATTTCCAGTAAATTTTGAAGTTCAGCGAGCGACCGCGTACCCGATGTGTGTACGACAATAACCCCTTCCGGCAACACGATACGTTCAATGACGGACTTCAAAGCGTCGTCGGAAACGGTAATGAAAATGATTTGTGTATCGCTTTCGGAAAAATTGAGGTCGGGCTGTATCGTGGAGTCGTAAAGCAGGGATACCAGCTGGCGGGCCTTTTGGGTATCGCGGCTGTAAACTTCACAAATAACATGACCGGCATCTTCAAATGCCTGAGACAGATGCCATGCAACGTTTCCGGCACCGATAAAGGAGATTTTCATTTCGTAATGGACATTGTGATAACCTGCGTAAGTTATTAAGGCATAACCAACTTCACAAATCAGTTTACGAGCGGAGCCGTTTGTTCAGCCGACGTAATACCGGCAGGCAGTTCCATGATACGCATATTACGGAAGTGAATTTCAGCCCCTTCAGCTTCCAGGCAGATGTATCCTTTCTTGCGTTCCGATGCCCGGAGCCCGTTTACAAATTTTCCATTGACGGATAATTTTACCGTACCGTCCACACAAACGACTACATACTTGTTCCACTCCCCTTTTCCCTTGCACCGTTTTTCAATGGATTTGCTTCGGATTCCTCTCGGGTTGTCCGGAATGGCGGTCATGCCCATGGTTGGAAACAGTTCACCGTGCACGTAGTCGTCTGTGGCGTTATGCTGTCTTGCATAATCGAGTTCGAGCATTTGCACTTCGATGGCTTTTGTCAGCGGGTCGTCCTTAAATTGTGTTCCCTCACTCCAGACAAAAATCCCCGAGTTCCCGCCGGCTGTCATGTGCTTCCATTCCACTTCCAGAATAAAGTTTTCATATTGTTTGTCTGACCGCATCACACCGATCGGTAATCCAGAACAGATCAGCGTACCGTTTTTTACTTTCCAGGTTTCTTTCGAGGTATTGACATCAATCCAGCCATCCAGGTTTTTTCCATTAAAAAGCGGCCTGAAACCTAGTGTTTCAGAGGACTGGGCCTGTGAAAAGTGGACAGAAAGCGATAACAAAAGTGCCAGACAGATGCATCTAATGCATGAAATATTCATTTTGGGCGCAGGATTTTTAAAATACATAAGCAGGAAACGCGAAATATTGGGTGTGTCTTAATGAATGAATAGTATTTGATTAAAGTATTTTTCGTTTTCGTAATACTTGCTTAAAAGCTGACAGTCACCGAAAATCTTTGAAATCTGCTTGAATAAAGCAATTTTTTTGACCCTTCTCCGATCCTGTAAGTATTACAAAATGAGGGGCATCCGGGAAAAAATGCAAACATACTTGTAATTCAATTTGTTAAACTCTATATTTGCACTCCCATTTTGCGATGGGACTGTTCTATAACAGTGTAATTTATTGAAAATCAATTAAAATTTTTGTTAATCGTGGATACGTTAAGCTACAAAACCATCTCGGCGAACAAAAACACAGTGAACAAGGAGTGGGTTGTTGTGGATGCCAAAGGTGCAGTTCTTGGTCGTTTGGCCAGTGAAGTTGCTAAAATTATCAGAGGCAAGCACAAAGCAAGTTACACACCTCATGTGGACTGTGGTGATAATGTTATCATTATCAACGCCGATAAAGTAAAGTTGACAGGTAAGAAGTTGACAGACAAAGTTTATGTTCGTCATACAGGATACCCAGGAGGTCAGCGTTTTCAAACTCCTCGCGAATTGCTTGAAAAACACCCAGAACGTGTGATCGAGAAAGCCGTGAGAGGTATGCTCCCAAAAAGTCGTTTGGGACGTCGTTTGTTTACTAATTTGTTCGTTTATGCCGCTGCGGAACATCCGCATAGTGCTCAACAACCTAAAGAAATACAGTTTTAAGCCGTTGAGGTTTAAAACTGATAACGCAAAAGCAATTCATGGAAGTTATCAACACAATTGGTAGAAGAAAAACAGCTGTGGCGCGCATCTACCTAACGCCAGGTAAAGGAGAAATCAAAGTAAACGGCCGCGATTTTAAGGAGTACTTCCCTTTTGAAGTTCACCAGATCGTTTTGCAAATGCCTTTCGTTACTATTAGCGGTAACAACGGATACGATGTTAAAGTAAACGTTAGAGGCGGTGGAATTTCAGGACAAGCTGAGGCTGTTCGTATGGCTATTTCACGTGCATTGGTTGAATACAACGGAGAATTCCGTGGAGCGTTGAAGAAAGAAGGATTCCTTACTCGTGACCCTCGTATGGTTGAGCGTAAGAAATACGGCCGCGCTAAGGCTCGTAAGAGATTCCAGTTCTCGAAACGTTAATATTTATTCTTTGTCAGGAATCGTCACCTATGGTCAGGAAATAGTCAGGTATCGTTTCGGCTGAGAAGCACAACAATAAATGACAACCCCTGACAGCAAATGACAATGATTGACATTTGAAGAGTCCAGACAGTTACTTATCGTGCCCGATGTACTGTGCTGCGTATGTAATATCTTTTTAAAATATTAAATTCAAATTTGGCAATGGCACAAATAGAATATAAAGACCTATTGGATGCAGGTGTGCATTTTGGTCACCTTACCCGCAAGTGGGATCCCCGTATGGCTCCATATATCTTTATGGAAAAAAACGGTATTCACATCATTGACCTGAACAAAACACTGAGCTGCGTAGAATCAGCTGAAGCTGCTTTGAAACAGATCGTTCGTTCAGGACGTAAGATCATGTTTGTGGCTACTAAAAAACAAGCGCAGGAAATCGTAACGGAAGAGGCAAAACGCCTTAAAATGCCTTACGTGACTGATCGTTGGTTGGGTGGTATGCTTACAAACTTTGGCACAATTCGCAAGTCTTTGAAAAAAATGCAGACTCTTGAGAAGATGCTTAAAGACGAAACCACGGTTAGCAATATCGCGAAAAGAGAACGCCTGATGCTTACACGTGAAAAGGATAAGTTGGAGAGAGTTTTAGGTGGTGTAGCTGACCTTACTCGCCTTCCAGCAGCACTTTTCATCGTTGACGTGAAACGTGAACACATTGCGGTAGCAGAAGCAAAAAGATTGAACATCCCTATTTTTGCAATCTGTGATACAAACTCAAACCCTGAATTGGTTGATTTCCCTATCCCAAGTAATGATGATGCTTACAAAGCGATCTCATTGATTACTTTGGCGATCGGTAAGGCAATCGAAGAAGGTCTGATGGAACGCAAGCAGGATAAAGACGATCAGCGTCTTGTTGAGGAAGAAGAAGCCAAACGTCAGGTAGACAAAGGCAATGAGGAAGCTGCTGCAGCACCACGTGCTGAAGTTCCAGCTATTGAAAGCGACGAAGAATAGTCAGGGCGATATGAACCGGGTTAGTTAATAACCTTGTTCTTTCTGATAGATAAAGTAGCCCATAGCCATTTGCTATGGGCTATAGTTTTTTAAAATTCAAAATGAAAAATAGTTGATAACCGATTCGTTAACATTTACTTAATATGTTAATCCGGGGAATTGAACTGTTTTGTAAAAAAGTTTTTAACCATTTAGAAATAAATCATGGCAATTACCGCTCAAGATGTAAATAAACTACGCCAAATGACTGGCGCAGGCATGATGGATTGTAAAAAAGCACTTCAGGAAGCTGATGGTGATTTCGAACAAGCTGTTGATATTCTACGTAAACAAGGTCAGAAAGTAGCTGCAAAACGTGCTGACAACGAAGTAGCAGAAGGAACTGTATTGGTAGCAATCAGTGCTGACGGAACTAACGGAAAACTGGTTGCTTTCGCTTGCGAAACTGAACCGGTTTCAAACGTTGAAGATTTCAAAAATCTTGCTCAGAGTATTTTGGATAAAGCTGTTGCAGACAATATCCAGGATAAAGATGCTTTGCTTGCTGCGACTTTGGCTGATGGCCGTCCTGTAAGTGAAAATATTATTGACCTTGTTGGTAAATTGGGAGAGAAACTGGTTATCGCTGCTTACGAAAACGTAACGGCTGACCAGGTTGTTTCTTACATCCACTCAAACGGTAAGCTTGGTGTGTTGGTAGCGTTCGAAGGCGTTAACGGAACTGACGTTAATGAACTTGGAAAAGACGTTGCGATGCAGATTGCTGCAATGAAACCGGTTGCTCTTGACAAAGATGGCGTTGACTCGGCAACTGTTGAGCGCGAAATCGAAGTTGGAAAAGAACAGGCACGTGCAGAAGGCAAGCCTGAAGCGATGCTTGAAAAAATCGCACAGGGTAAATTGCAGAAATTCTACAAAGACAATACTTTGTTGAACCAGGAGTTCGTAAAGGATTCTTCATTGACAATTCGTCAATTGGTAGAAAAAACTGCTAAGGGATTGACTGTAAAGTCGTTCAAGAGAATCGCCATTGGCGCATAATCGAAAGATTTCCTGAAAAAAAATAAAAACAACGCTTGGTACATATTTGTATACCAAGCGTTGTTTTTGTTATTTGCCGAAGAAAATATTTTTTACACACCACTTAGACCTCGCTCTGTTACTTTTTACATGTATGACGGTCAAAACGTTTAAAGAAGATTTAAAGGAAAATAGTTACACCGACGAAGAGTTGGTGAAATTATTTGTGGATACCCAGCGCAACCAGTATTTTGAGAGACTGTACGCGCGGTATGCGGATAAGGTATATCACAAATGTCTGTCTTTTGTAAAAGATACGGCAAAGGCTGAGGACCTGACACACGATATCTTTTTGAAGCTGATTTTTAAGCTAGGTACCTTCAAGGAGGACGCCAGGTTTTCTACATGGCTGTATTCGATCACCTATAACCACTGTATGGATCAGTTGCGCTCCAACAAAAAGAGAGGCGAAGTGTACCAGGACGAAGTCATGGAAGTGCCGGATGACATTGATCTTAATAACCTTTTCGATGGGGATGATATAGAGGCCAGAAATCTAAAAACGGCCCTGGATCACCTGACTGTTGATGAAAAGGGTATTTTATTTATGAAATATACCGACGACCTGAGTATCAGGGATATCGCCGATATTTTCAAAATAACGGAAAGTGCCGTGAAAATGCGCTTGCTGAGATCGCGGGAAAAGCTTCGTAAGAAATATATGGAGACAATGCTCTTCTTTGGTATATTGTTTATCAAAATCATAGAATTAATTAAATATTTGATATCTAACTGAGATATGCCTTCTGGAAATTCAGTTTTTAAGGAGTTGGAACCTACGGATGAAGTCCCTGAATACCTAAAAAGGGCATTGCTCTCGGAGGTGGACACCATCCGGGATACGATGACTGTAGTCACCCATTTTACAGAACATTTTTTAAGTGCACTGGCCGTAAGTCTATCCTCGGTGGATACGGACTGACCCGGTTATTCCGGACTTCACAATAACAAACACACTTTTACATGCTCATATGAACAACCTCCCCAATATTTCTGAAATTTTAGTCAATACGTTTAACACGTTAATCAATCAATTTGTAATTTTTGTACCGCGTGTTTTTGGTTGTTTTATTATCATTGCCATTGGCTATCTGGTTGCAAAAGGCATAACCATTGTCATTCGGAAAGTACTTGTTACCATTGGATTTGATCGTATTGGTGACAAACTGAATGAAATTGGTCTGATCAAACAGCTAAAAACCGAAATCAGGCTAAGTGATATCGTTGCCAAGGTGGTCTACTATTTCATTTTATTGATTTTCCTTACAGCCGCAACGGAAACGCTGGGCGTCGATGCCATCACAAGCATGGTGCTGTCGCTGGTTAATTTTATTCCGAAACTGATTGCTGCCGCCGTGATGCTTCAGATCGGTATCATGATCTCGGATGCGATCAAGGGAGCCGTTATTGCCACCTGTAAATCGTTTAATATCCCCTCTTCCAAACTGATCGGAAACATTGCTTTTGTGTTTTTCCTGATCATCACCTTTATCAGTGCCCTGGGCCAGATCGGTATCGAAACAACCCTGCTGGAATCGAGTTTTATTCTCGTGATCGGTGGCGTGATCGGGGCGTTTTCGCTCGGTTACGGTATCGCATCGAAGGATGTGCTGTCAAACATTATTTCATCGTTTTACAGCCGCAAAAATTACCGGGAAGGCCAGGTTATCAAGATTGACGACATCAAAGGCGTCATCACCAAAATAGACAGCACCACCGTTACCATCGTCAATGATACCACCACTACCATACTGCCTTTACAGTTTTTCCAGACCCGGCAGGTGGAAATTTTTAATTAACTACGTTACTAATCCTGTTATGAGTATGAGCAAAAAGATGAAATTTGCCCCGTTTATTATCGGCCTTCTGTCACTGGGGAGTTCCCTGGCCTTCGCGCAGGATGATATTAAAAAGAAGGTTGATCTGTCCAATTCGCTTAATAGTGGCATACTAAAAGTTAAGGGAGATACATCCTGGCGGAAAATCGAATTTGGGGTTAATCTTACTCAAGGTTCTTTCAGTTCAAACTGGGCAGGTGGAGGTGTAAGTTCCATTGCGCTCGGAGTGTTATTTAACGCATTAAGTGAGAAAAAGAAGGGGAGACATTCGTGGAGAAATGATTTTCAATCGCAATACGGTATCGTAAAAAATGCATCCCAGGGGAGCCGAAAAAATCTTGACCGGATCTTTTTTGATACAAAATATAACTATGCATTATCGGAAAAATGGAGCATTTTCGGAAATGTTAACCTGTTGTCGCAATTTGCAAACGGTTATAATTATTCGTCTTCGACACATCCGGATTCGGTCAATTTTAAAACCAAAGTTTCGGGATTATTTTCACCCGCTTATATTACAGAGGCAATCGGTATTGAATACCGCCCTGTTCCGTATTTCTTTATCGACCTGGCTCCCGGCGCGGTTCGTCAGACCATCGTAGCAGATGACAAGTTATATCTGACTGTACCTGAAAATTATGGCGTGAAAATAGGCAAAAGGATTCGTAACGAGGTCGGTATTGCCCAGCTGGTTGCAAACTTTGATAAGGACCTGGCCAAAAATGTAAATCTGAAATTCAGATATTTGCTTTTCACTGCTTACAACAAAAACCAGATTACAGAGAAGCGAGAATTTAAAAACGACCACCGGCTTGATGCCATGCTGACGGCTAAGATCGCTAAATATTTCAATGTGAATTTAGGTGCGATTCTGGTCTACAATAAGTCTCAGGTCGATGATATTCAATTTGCACAGGGATTGAGTATTGGGTTTTTGTACACATTTTAGTTAGATTTAGCCAACGTTACATCTAAACTACCAACTTTATGCTGCAGGAATTTAAAACCTTTATCGCCCAGGGCAATGTTCTGGATCTGGCTGTCGGTGTTGTCATCGGAGCTGCTTTTGGAAAAATTACAACTTCGCTGGTTGAAGATATTATTAATCCGATTCTGGGTCTAATAATCGGCGGCGTGGATTTTACTCAGTTAAAAGTTGTTTTGAAGGAAGCGGTGGGAGAAACGCCGGAAGTGGCCATCAAGTATGGTAATTTTATTCAGACCATGATTCAGTTCCTGATCATCGCATGGGTTATTTTCCTGATCGTTAAGGTAGCAAATCGTTTAAAGCTTTCAGAGTCAGCCAAGAAAGGCGCATAAAATATTTACAAGCATAAGTAGAGAAAGAGGTGTGATTTCACGCCTCTTTTTTTATGCTTAAGATTTTTTCAAGAAAGCGTAAAAATTTCTTCATTGGAAGGGATTATTCTGCGTACTTTACTCCTTTAGTTAAAATGTGAAAATATGGTGCAGAAAAAACTCGTCGTATTGGGTGGTGGAGAAAGCGGAATTGGCGCGGCAATACTTGCTAAATCAAAAGGTTTCGAAGTTTTTTTGTCGGATCGTAGTCCGATCAGTGATAGATACCGCGAAGTTTTACTTCGTGAAAATATAAATTTTGAGGAAGGATTTCATACGGATTCGCTTATTCTGGATGCGGATGAAGTGGTGAAAAGTCCGGGTATCCCCGACAAGGCACCGATCATCGTGGCCCTGGCGTCGAGAGGAATTCCGGTTATATCGGAGATCGAATTTGCGTCCCGTTATACCAATGCGAAACTGATTGCGGTTACAGGCAGTAACGGTAAAACAACGACTTCTTTGCTCATTTATCATCTGCTGCATGAGGCGGGGCTGCATGTCGGTCTTGCCGGAAATATCGGAGAAAGTTTTGCATGGCAGGTCGCTGAGAAGAATTTTGATTACTATGTATTGGAAATCAGTAGTTTCCAGTTAGATAATAGTTTTGAGTTCCGTCCTTCCGTTGCCGTTTTGCTGAATATCACGCCGGACCATCTGGACAGGTATGACTATAATTTTCAGAATTACGTTGATTCGAAATTCAGAATTATACAAAAACAGACGGCTGAGGATGATTTTATCTATTTTGAAGATAGTGATGTGATCATTGAAGAGATGGAAAAACGGTCGGTTTTTTCCAGAAAATGGGGCATTACGTTGGAAGATACGTTGAAACAGGGAGGCTATTTAAGCGGTCAAAAGCTGATTGCCAATAAAGACGGGTTACATTATGAGCAGAATTTTTCGGAATTGCCGATAAAAGGCTCTCACAATGCGGTTAATGCGCTGGCTTCGATATTGGTTGCCCAGTGTGTGGGATTGAGTCCGGAGGCAATTAAAAGCGGGTTGTTGTCCTTTAAAAATGCGCCGCATCGTTTGGAGCAGGTGGCTGTGATCAATGAGGTGACTTATGTAAATGATTCCAAGGCGACGAACGTAGATTCTGTTTTTTATGCACTGGGAAGTTTCGATCGGCCGATTTTGCTAATCGCCGGTGGTGTGGATAAGGGCAATGATTACGGCCAGATTGAAGAACTGGTTCGTCAGAAAGTAAAGGCGCTGATTATCCTGACCCCTAAATTCGAAAAACTGAAAGAATATTTTGGTGCGATCGTGCCGCAGATTTATGTGACCGAAGATGTTCAGGATGCCGTGAACCAGGCGCAGAAATGGAGTGTGCCCGGAGACGTGGTACTGCTTTCACCCGCTTGCGCCAGCTTTGACCTGTTTAAAAATTATGAAGACCGGGGTGACAAATTTAAGCAAGCCGTTATCAATCTAACCAAATAGCTGGCTCACATGGACGCTCTACACAAATTAAGGGAAGATACGCAAGCATGGTTTGCGGGAAACCTCAAAGGCGACCGCTGGATCTGGGGTATCTGCGTGGGGATGTTGCTTTCGAGTATCGTGGTCGTTTATAGTGCCAGTGTGAAGGACGCATACAGTTTGAAAAAGGGGGATACGGAATATTATCTTTTTAAACATTCCGTGCTCTGTGTGTTGTCGATGCTGATTATGTTTTGGGTTCATAAAATCCCTTATATCAAATTTGTCTACGTGACGCGCATGGCCGTTTGGAGCTCCATTTTGCTCCTCATTTTTGCCATGTTTTTTGGGCGGTCGGTGAACGAAGCGTCACGCTGGATTGAGATACCTTTTATCGGGCAGCGCTTTCAGCCATCAGAGTGGGCGAAAGTGGCATTAATTGCACATTTGTCGCTGATTCTCGCCAGACATATCAAAGGAGGCTGGAACACCCGGGAGCTTTTTATGGAACCGCTGGCCTTGGTCGGTGTGGTTTGCGGACTGATTTTTACGAGTAATGTTTCGACGGCGATTATGCTGGCAGGCATTTGCTTCTTACTGATGTTCGTCGGGAAAGTGCCGATTCACTATCTGTTTTTTACAGCGCTCGGACTGGTCTTTTTTGCCGGCCTTGCGATTCTGCTCAATTCGACGCAGCGTTCAGGAACGGCACAAAACAGGATCAGTGCTTTTTTTGATAAGGATGTCGTCGTTTATCAGTCACAACAATCTTATATGGCGATGGCCCGGGGCGGCCTTTACGGAGAAGGCCCTGCGAAAAGCCGGCAGCGAAGGTTTCTGCCCGAGCCTCAGAAAGATTTTATTTTTGCAGTGGTTGTAGAGGAATACGGAACATTGGGAGGCGTGGCACTGATGATCGCCTACCTCGTTTTATTATACCGCGGTCTTAAAGCGATTGAGGCCACCAAAAGGCCTTTCGGAGGATTGTTATCTGCCGGACTGACCTTTGTCGTGGTAAGTCAGGCATTTTCTGCCATGGCGGTCACGGTTGGTTTGGTACCTGTAACCGGCCAGACGCTTCCTTTTTTCAGTCAGGGCGGGACATCATTGCTTTTTACGGGTGTGGCAATGGGCATGATCCTGAGCGTAAGCAGAGGGGAGAAAATGGATGAGCAAAAGATTTAAAAATTTTATGTCTAAACGAGTAATCATTAGCGGAGGAGGAACTGGCGGACACATTTATCCGGCCATTGCCATTGCCAACGCCCTTAAGGAAATTGAACCGGGAATTGAAATCCTTTTTGTGGGTGCGCTTGGAAAAATGGAGATGGAAAAGGTACCCCGCGCGGGATATAAAATTGTTGGTTTGCCGATTGTCGGTATTAAGAGAGAAATTTCTCTGGATAACCTCAGTTTCCCGTTAAAGCTGGTCCGGAGTTTGTGGAAGGCAAGATCGGTGATTAAAGATTTTCGGCCGGATGCCGCAGTGGGCGTCGGTGGTTTTGCCAGCGGTCCCTTGTTGATGATTGCCTCACTCATGGGAATTCCGACGCTTTTGCAGGAGCAAAATTCCTACGCGGGTATTACCAATAAACTTCTGGCCAAAAGGGCCAGTAAAATATGTGTGGCTTACCCAGGCATGGAAGCATTTTTTCCTGGTGAAAAAATCAGGCTTTACGGTAATCCCGTCAGAAGCGATATCGTAGATGTTTCTTCCAAACGAAAAGAAGCCTTGGCGCATTTCGGGTTTCAGGAAAACCGCAAAACACTTTTCGTGATGGGAGGAAGTTTGGGGGCAAGGTCAATCAATGAAAGTCTGAACGCCGGGCTGGCCAGTCTGGTTGAGGCGGGTTATCAGGTGTTGTGGCAGACTGGAAAAGGTTTTATAAGTTCAGCCAACGAGACGATTGCCAACCTGAAATCGGATCAGGTAAAAGCTTTTGAATTTATCTACGAGATGGATCTGGCTTATGCGGCGGCGGATGTGGTTGTTTCGCGAGCAGGCGCATTATCGGTTTCGGAGCTGTGTCTGGCGGTAAAACCTTCGATTTTAATTCCGTTTCCTTTTGCGTCGGAGGATCATCAGACAAAAAATGCAATGAATCTGGTGGAACAGGACGCTGCTGTTTTTATTAAAGATGCCAATGCGGCGGAAGAATTAATTCCGGCAGCCTTGAACCTGCTCAGGGATGAGAAAAAGCAGGAATCGCTAAAAGCCAATATTCAGAAACTGGCGAAGCCGACTGCGGCATATGATATTGCTGCCGAGGTGCTGAAATTAATCAAGTAGTGTTTATATCATTTTACAAAAAAATATCTTTTATCGCGTCATTTTATGGATAACTGGAAATACATATATTTTGTTGGGATAGGCGGAATTGGCATGAGTGCGCTGGCCAGATGGTTTAAGGCGAACGCATTTCAG
Organism: Dyadobacter sp. LHD-138; assembly: GCF_030929615.1. GTDB lineage: Bacteria > Bacteroidota > Bacteroidia > Cytophagales > Spirosomataceae > Dyadobacter. The sequence goes on from NZ_JAVFVU010000011.1 coordinate 177,506, forward strand.
GTGGCCGGATATGACAAAACCTCTACCCCGCTGGTTCAGAATCTTATTTCCGAAGGTATTCCGGTTACGCTTGAAGATGAAATAGAAAGTATTCCGGCGGAATACACCGCTGATCCTTCGCAAACTTTAATTGTTTACACGCCGGCGGTTCCTGTGCAGCATAAGCAGATGAATTATTTCAGGCAGGAAAATTTTATGATCCTGAAAAGATCACAGGTATTGGGTTTGCTTACAAAGAATTTAAAAACAGTTGGTGTTGCAGGAACGCATGGAAAAACGACGACATCGTCGATCGTTGCGCATATCCTGCGTTATTCGGATGTGAATTGTACCGCATTTTTGGGTGGGATTACCCAAAATTATGGCACCAATTTGTTGTTAAATACCCCAACGGAAAATCTCAGTGAGGTGGTGTGTGTGGTTGAAGCAGACGAATTTGACCGTTCTTTTCTGACGCTTTTCCCGGAAATAGCCATCGTCACGTCTACGGATGCTGACCATCTGGATATTTATGGAAAACATGAGGCGGTTCTGGAATCGTTCCGGGAATATGTCAGCCAGATCGATGACGATGGTGCGTTGTTTATGAAGAAGGGACTGGAACTTGCTTCGAGTACAAAAGCCCGGGTGTTTACATATTCCTTGACGGAAGGCGATTATCATGCGGACCGGATCAGGATTGAAAATGCACGATTTGTTTTTGATATCGTTCATCCGGGCGGGGTGATTCAGGATGTTGCGATGAAAATTCCGGGTTATCATAACATTGAGAACTCACTGGCTGCCGCTGCCGTTGCTTTATATCTGGAAGTTTCCCCCGAAAATATAAAAGAGGCGCTGGAAAGCTACCGTGGAGTGAAAAGGCGTTTTGAATATCAGGTGGAGTTACCAGACCGGGTTTATATCGACGATTATGCCCATCATCCGGCCGAAATTGAAGCATTTTTATCGTCTGTCAAGGCACTTTATCCGGGAAGACATATCACGGGGATTTTTCAGCCGCATTTATTTACGAGAACCAGGGATTTTGCAGACGGTTTTGCGGAGAGTCTTTCACTGGTGAACAGACTGTTACTTCTGGATATCTATCCGGCGCGTGAACTGCCGATTGAAGGGGTGAATTCTGAAATGGTACTAGAAAAAGTTTCTATTTTAGATAAGATTTTGGTAACTAAAAAAGAAGTTTTAGACCTTTTACCGAAATTAAATACTGATATTGTAGTAACGATTGGCGCGGGTGACATTGATACCCTGGTAGGGCCTATTAAAAATCTGCTACAAAACCCTTTTAGTAATAATTAGTACCGGCGTTTTTAAAATTACTAAGATGTTACGTAAATTTGACTATTCTTGGCATTTGTTTAAACGTAGCTTGTGGCTTATTTTGCCAATTGCCGGTATCGGTATGGCTGAAAGCCGCCTTGGTAATCAACGGTGTAACAATATTATCATCTCGATCGACGGTGATTCGGGGATGCATTTTCTGGATAAAACAGATGTTCAAATGCTTCTTACTGAAGGTGGAGGAGATCCGTTGCTAGGAAGCAGATTGCGGGATGTGCACCTTTCAGACCTTGAAAACCGGGTCAGAAAGAACAGACTTGTAAAAAAATGTCAGGTATTTCGTGACCTTAAGGGTAACATCGTCGTAGAAGTAGAGCAGGAAAAACCGCTTGCGCGATGGATCAATACCTCGCAGCATGGCGAGTGGCGTAATACTTCCGGGTATTATATTAATGATGAAGGCGTTTTTTTTCCGTTGTCCGAGAGTTATTCGGCACGGACACTGTTGGTTTCAGGTCCTTTTTTTAGTAGTCCAAAACAACTAAAAACCAAAAAAGGCTTGATGCTGATGGATTTAATCCGTTTTTTGAATACCAATGAATTCTGGAGTGCACAGGTTGCTGAAATGTATGTTGACAAAGACGGGGAAGTGCAGTTAATGACCGTTTTAGGGGATCAACGCATTGAGTTAGGAATGGCAGAGAATTTCGAACCAAAATTTGAGAAGCTTCGTATTTTTTACGATGAAGTACTTAGCAAAGATTGGAGCAGATATTCAAAAATTAGTGTTAAGTTTCAAGATCAAATAGTTTGTGAATAATAATTCACCATCAACATGGCACAGGATAATATTGTAGTAGGAGTAGATATTGGAAGCACGAAAATTACCGTAGTAGCAGCGCATGGTACATCAACGGGATCTCGTTTTGACAATATCGAGATTTTAGGATTTAGCGAAGTTCTTGTGCCTGAAGGAGCTGTCATTAATGGTTCGGTTGAGAATATAAAACAGGTTGGAAGCGCGATCCGCGAGGCACTTGCTGAAGCGTCGTCACGTTCGGACCTGGATATTGGTATTGTAAACGTAAGTTTCAGCGGCACACACGTAAGAGTTACACCACAAAGCGACGGCGTGATCCGTCCTACTTCGTCCACGGGCGATGAGGTGACCCAGAGAGATGTTGACCAGTTGGTTGATGATATGTACCGGGCAAAAACGGAGGCAAACTATGATGTGCTGCACGTGTTGCCGATGGAATTTGTGGTGGACAATTCAACAGGTGTACGTGAGCCTGTGGGAAGAACCGGGATTAAACTTGGCGGGAATTTTTTAATTGTCTCTGCCAATAACCAATCCATTCAGCGTACAAAGAAAAGTTTGCTGGAAGCAGATCCGCATCTGAAATTTGACAAGATGATTTATGCGCCGCTCGCCACCAGCCTGGCTGTGCTGGACGAAGGGGAAATAAAAGCGGGTATCGCCATGGTGGATATCGGGGATCACACGACGGATCTTGTGATTTACCAGGATGGTATCATCCGTCATATTGCCTCGTTCCCGATTGCCGGCAGACATATTACCGCCGATTTGAGATTGGGTTGTGGCGTGCAGCCGGAAAATGCTGAAAAGCTGAAAAAAGAACATGGTATGGCCATTTCATCCGAAGTGCCGCTTAACATAGAAGTTTTGGTGAACTTCCTTGCCGGACGTCCGCCAAAGCAGGTTTTAAAGAAAAACGTTGCCCTGATCATCGAAGAGAGGCTTAAGGAAATATCAGCGATGGTATATGCCGAAATCCTGAAATCCGGTTATGAAGAGCATCTGATTGGCGGAATTGTCCTGACGGGCGGAACTGCCAATATTCCTGACATTGAATTATTGTTTGAAAAAGTAACCAATATGCCTGTTCGGGTCGGATTACCTGAACGTCTGGCGCATACTGCCAAAGCGGATGCGGTCAGTAATACTTCATTTTCTACTGCGATTGGATTAGCCTGGGCTGGTATTAAGTCAATAGATCCGCGAGTAAAATCAATATGCAAACCTCCTGTACATCAAAGTGCCCCGTTAAGAGAAGCCCCAAGTAAGCCGAAGGAATTTAAAAAAGTGCCAAAAGAAGATGGATCATTTTGGGATCGTATCATTGGCCGAAAAGATGACAGTATAGGAGATTATTGAAATTATTTAGGAAGAATTGCACCAACATCAACCACCCCGGACTATGAATAAAAATTTGTTGCACGCTCTAGACCAGGACTACATTGTGAACGAAATCGTAAAAGACCCCAATGCAGGCATGACCGAACCAGCCATCATCAAGGTGATAGGCGTGGGAGGCGGAGGAAGCAATGCCGTCAACTACATGTTTGAGAAAAAGATCAAAGATGTAGAGTTCGCCGTTTGTAATACGGACAGGCAGGCGCTTGCCAACAGCCCGGTTCCGGTTAAGATTCAACTTGGTGCTACTTTAACGCAGGGTTTGGGAGCGGGGACGGATGCAACGAAGGGAAAGGAAGCGGCTCTTGAAACGATTGAGGAGATTAAAGCATTACTTGGAGGTTCCACGCAAATGGTTTTCATCACTGCCGGTATGGGTGGTGGTACAGGAACCGGCGCGGCACCAGTGATCGCGCAGCTTGCAAAGGAAATGGGCAAGCTTACCGTAGCTGTTGTAACGGCACCTTATACCTGGGAAGGACTTGACAAAAAAGAGCAAGCCCTTGAAGGTATTGAACAACTGAAAGAATTTAGCGATACCGTTCTGGTCGTACTTAACGATAAACTGGAAGAATTATATGAAGATATGACGTTGACCCAGGCATTTGCCGAGGCTGATGGAATTCTTCTGAATGCAGTAAAAAGTATTTCCGAAATCATTACGACAAACGGAAATATCAATACAGATTTTAAAGACGTAGAAAAGGTTCTTAAAAACGCCGGACAGTCTGTTATGGGTACTGCCGAGGCAACCGGCGCTGACCGTGCCCAGCTGGCGATCAAAGAAGCGCTGGATTCTCCGCTTTTGAACGATCGTGATATCCGTGGTGCGAAACGCATCCTGGTAACCCTTGCGACGAGCAAAAAAAGAGAGGCCACGATGAAGGAACAGCGCGAGATCTGGCGTTATGTCCTTTCTCAGGTGGGAGGAGAAGCGAGAATGTTCAAACTCGGTACGATTACGGACGATTCGCTAAGTGATAAGCTACGCGTGACCATCGTCGCTGCGGGTTTCGACAGCGTTGAATCACCCATTCCAGGCATTGAATTGAAAAATGGATTTACGGGTAAAACACAGCCGCAGGAGGTTGTTCCAGTGCCCGAACTTCCGAATATCATTGTGCCTCAGGAAGCTCCGACGGTTATACTGACCCAGGAACTGGAAGAAAATACGGCAACCGGGTCCATTGATCTGATGGTTGATCCGGATATTCTTGACATGGAGGATGGCAGATCATACGGCCATGTATCCTATGCGGAGTTCGATGAAAGCAACGAATGGTCCAATGAAGAAACGGCGAAAATAGAGGCGATGGTAAAATCGTTTCAGGGCGGTTTGGTAAAATGGGGAGACCTGGAAGGTCCGGCTTACCGCCGCAGCCATATAGAACTATGGAAAAAACCGGCTATTCCGTCAAGTGAAATGGAACAGCATTGGTTAAAATAAACAGAAAAGGAGCCCAAAGGCTCCTTTTCTGTTAGAAACGGATAATTTGCTCCGCCTGGATTTCCAGTAACTCTTTGTATAAAGGATTGGTAATTTCAGAATCATGAAAATGAGCCTGAATTTGGGCCAGCTTCACCCGGAGTGCCAAAGTGTTCATGCCCAAATAGCTGAAAATGTCATTCAAATGACTTAATGCCGTTGCTGCTCCCTGATTATTGGAAGATAATCCCACAAGTGCTGCTTTTTTATTTGTAAAACTATTGGGATAAGGAAGTCCGTCGATAAAAGCTTTTAAAACGCCGGGATAGGAACCATTGTATTCAGGGGCGATGAAAATAAACTTTTCGGCGCCGTCGATATGGCTTCTCAACTGATTGAAGGCGTCATTTTTTCCACTGTTTGCATACAAGGCAGTAAAAGTGAAATCATGCGGTAAATCAACCAGGTCCAGTATTGTGCTTGGGGTATCGTATTGATTAAGAAGTCTTTGGTAGTATTCTGCAATGCGTCGTGACATTGAATTTGGACGGTTGGTGCCAACAATGATCACAATAGAAGTAGTAGCTGCCATACGTTAAAGTACGAATCGAAATTGCTGAATCTGAATTCGTGAGGATGCTTGATTAATAGAATTAGGCTACAAGATAAAGATATTTTTTATTGGTGCCCAATTTGCCAAAGTAAGGTTAAAACTAATCAGGGAGGATGCAATAGTAAGTGACACTTTGATGATACCCAACATTTATTAGTATATTTGACCCCTAATTTCATCGTGAACAGTAGATAAAAGGTTTGTTTACAGACTATAATCAAAGATATTAACCCACTAAATAATATGTCCTGGTTTATTCGGAAAGAAAAAGGTATCAATACACCCACCGAAATGAAACGTGAAGCTCCGGATGGGTTGTGGTATCAATGTCCAAGCTGCAAGAAAATTACTGCCACCAGAGAGCACAAATTAAATGCTTACACTTGCCCGCATTGCAACTACCACGAAAAAGTTGGGTCTGATATATATATTGAATTGTTATTCGATCAGAACCAGTTTACCGAGCTTGATGCCGGTTTGACTTCCGGTGATCCGCTGCATTTCGTGGATACCAAAGCCTATCCCGATCGTATCAAAGCAACACAGCACAAAACCGGTTTGAAAGATGCCGTCCGTACGGGTCATGGAAAAATGAACGATGTAAAAATCGTGATTGCCTGCATGGACTTCAATTTCATCGGTGGATCTATGGGTTCTGTGGTTGGAGAAAAAATTGCGCGTGCGATCAATTATTCCTTGAAACACAAACAGCCTTTCCTCATGATCTCAAAATCTGGCGGAGCGCGTATGATGGAGGCGGGGTTTTCATTGATGCAAATGGCAAAAACTTCGGCAAGGCTTGCGTTATTGTCTGAGGCGAAAATTCCTTATGTTTCTTTGTTGACGGATCCTACGACGGGTGGCGTAACGGCTTCTTATGCGATGCTGGGTGATTTCAATATTTCCGAACCTGAGGCATTGATCGGTTTTGCCGGTCCGCGCGTTATTCGTGAAACGATTGGTAAAGATCTTCCGAAAGGTTTTCAGAGTGCAGAGTTCGTTTTGGAACACGGCTTCCTGGATTTCATTGTGGACCGTAAAGATTTAAAAGATAAACTGACGAGCCTGTTAACCATGCTGAGTTAATAATCGGCGTCGTCTTACAAGAGAAACCGCAGGAATGGTAGCGAGCCTATTTTTCCTGCGGTTTCTGTTATATGGGAAGAATGTTTTGGCCGGAATACAAGACTAGAGGCAATCCGCTTTTCGTCTTGTATCGGTAATGGCATGGATTTTCCAGCCTTGCCCCGTTTTGATCATCGTGAACACATTGACGCCGCAATGCGAGAAGGTGTCGCCGAGGTAAAATTTGTATGGAGCCCAGACAATCGCCATGGGGCCGTCTACTGAAATTTTTACGTCATAAATTCTTTCATCCCATTTTTTCGGATGCGGTTTGCCGACGGCTGTAATAAACTCTTCCGTTTTACCCTGATGCGAGACGACCGAATCATTGGCGTTGACGGAGATTGAAGTCAGTACCGACTGAGGCTGAAACACACTCCTCAAAGCGGAGGAGTCGCCGGATCGCATGCCGTCAAACAATTGATCAACCGAAGAACGTATCAATGCTTCCTGTGACTGTGCAGATGCAATATTTGAAATAGTTATTAAAAGGCTAAAAAATAGGGCCTTTTTAAGGTATTCCTTTGCGCATGTTATTTTCATTTGTTGGTATAGTTTTAGCAAAACCCTAATTTTACAGACCTTTTTGTGTTCGTAATATCATATGTCAGAGAAATTAGTGAAAAAAGTGGATATCCGAAACCGACGTGCGTCGTTCGAATATTTTTTTCTTGAAGAGTTTACCGCAGGTTTATCGTTAACCGGAACCGAGATAAAATCAATACGCCAGGGCAAGGTGAACCTGACCGACGCTTATTGTCTTTTTATGGATGGGGAGTTGTACGTCCGCAGCATGCACATCTCTGTGTATACGGAAGGCACACATTGGAACCATGATCCCCTGCGTGACCGCAAGCTGTTGCTCACGAAACGGGAAATGCGGAAACTCAACGAAAATTTGAAAGATCAGGGGCTGACGATCGTGCCGGTGCGTCTTTTTACAACCGAGCGCGGTTTTGCCAAACTGAGCATTGCTTTGGCAAAGGGAAAAAAACTGTATGACAAACGCGACAGCATCAAAGAAAAGGATATCAAGCGAGAAAGAGACAGGGCGGATTATTGAGCGGGGGCTCAGCCTGTGAGTGAGCTATTTAACCCTTTGCCCGGAAAATTTCCATATAATTAAATCTCAGGCCGTACGCCGGAGCCTTTTTTAACAATAATTGAATTTTACGAAACGTTTTTTTAGGTAAAATTCCTATATTGTGGGAATTAATTGCCGTAAAGACTCATGGGTAAAGTTCTGGTTCTTAATCAAGATTATAGTGCACTCAGTGTTTGCACCGTACCAAAAGCATTTTTACTGGTTTATTTAAACAAGGCTGAATTGCTGGCGGAATCTCCGACTCTTTTTCTCAGGACTGTCAGGGATGAATATCCGATGCCCATCGTCATCCGCCTGAACCGATACATTCATCTGCCCTATCGCGGCGTCGTGATGACCCGGCACAATATCTTCAAACGGGATGGAAACCGATGTCAGTACTGCGGAACACATGACCACCTCACGTTAGACCACGTGATGCCCAAATCCAGGGGAGGCAAAACAACCTGGGACAACCTAGCCACCGCCTGCAAACGCTGCAATTCAAAAAAAGGAGACTATACACCGGAAGAAGCCGGAATGCATTTACGCCAACGCCCGTTCCGACCGTCATTTTTAATGTTTATCCGAGACTTTTCCGGATTAGCCGATGCAGAATGGCTTCCCTATCTTGGCTCGAAAGAAAGAGCAGTTAACTGATTGAAACTCCCCCACTTCGCCTGTAACGGCATCCTGTAAATTTTTTCTAAATCAAATCCTGGAGATATGGATTTTTATTTAGAAAATACTTACCTTTGCGTCCTGTTTTTTAAATTTCTAGTTTAACTATTTTCAGCTGTATGGCTCGCCAGCTGATGTAATCCAGGGCTCTAATTCCTATTTATGTCTAAGGAAAAACAAACTCAAGTATTGCCTGATTTCGATTGGGAGAAAGCAGAAGACAAAGGATTCGGTACAGGCTATTCAGCTGCTGACCGTACTCGTTTTGAAGAAATGTACGAAACAACGATTTCTCCTGTTCAGGAAAAAAAGGTTGTTAAAGGTGTGGTTGTAGGTATTACTGACCGCGAGGTGATTCTTAACATCGGTTTCAAATCTGATGGTATCGTTTCATCAAATGAATTCCGTGACTTGCCAGGATTGAAGATTGGTGACGAAGTGGAAGTTTATGTTGAAAACCAGGAAGACGCACAAGGTCAGCTTGTTCTTTCACGTAAAAAAGCAAAAGTAATTACTGCATGGGATAACATCCAGAAATCGTTTGACGAGGATGTGGTAATTGATGCTAACGTAAAGAGAAGAACCAAAGGTGGTCTTATTGTAGATATATTTGGTATCGAGGCTTTCTTGCCAGGTTCACAGATCGACGTGAAACCAATTCGTGATTTCGACATCTTTGTTGGAAAACGTATGGAAGTGAAAGTGGTTAAGATTAACTACGCAAATGATAACGTTGTCGTTTCTCATAAAATATTGATCGAGAAAGATCTTGAAGCACAACGTCAGCAAATCCTTAATAACCTTGAGAAAGGACAAGTTCTTGAAGGTGTTATTAAGAACATGACAAACTTCGGTGTGTTTATCGATCTTGGTGGCGTAGATGGTTTGTTGCACATCACGGATATTTCGTGGGGACGTATCAACCACCCGTCAGATCTTTTGGCACTTGACCAGAAGCTTAACGTTGTGGTGCTTGACTTTGATGAAGAGAAAAAACGTATCTCTCTTGGCTTGAAACAACTTCAGTCTCACCCATGGGATTCGTTGTCTGAAGATATCCAGGTTGGATCTAAAGTAACAGGACGTATCGTTAACGTTGCTGATTACGGCGCTTTCCTTGAAATCAAACCAGGTGTTGAAGGTTTGATCCACGTTTCTGAAATGTCATGGTCTCAGCACCTGCGCAATCCTCAGGAGTTTATGAACGTAAACGACGAGATCAACGCAGTGGTATTGACTTTGGACCGTCAGGAGCGCAAAATGTCTCTTGGTATCAAACAACTTACTGAGGATCCTTGGACTCAAGGTTCATTGAAAGATAAGTATGCAATTGGTACACGTCACAAAGGTGTAGTACGTAACCTTACTAACTTCGGTTTGTTCATCGAACTTGAAGAAGGTATCGACGGACTGGTTCACGTTTCTGATTTGTCATGGACTAAGAAAATCAAACATCCTTCGGACTTCGTTAAGGTAAGTGACGAACTTGAAGTTGTTGTTCTTGAGCTTGATGCTGACAACCGTCGTTTGGCACTAGGTCACAAACAACTGGAAGAAAACCCTTGGGATACTTTCGAAACGATCTTCGCAATCGGATCTGTACACCGTAGTACAATCGTTGCTAAGGGAGACAAATTCGCAACTTTGGAATTGCCATACGGAATCGAAGGAATTTCAGCAGTGAAAAACCTTACGAAAGAAGATGGTTCAGTGGCTGAAGTTGGAGAAAGCCTAGACTTCACAGTATTGGAATTCTTGAAAGACGAAAAGAAAATCGTTCTGACACATTCTAAAGTGAAGCCTTCTGCTGCACCTGCTGCTGAAGATAAGAAAGAAGAAAAAGCTGCGAAACCTGCTGCTAGTCAGTCTAAAAGCTCAGCTAATAACACAGACAGTGCTGCCAAAGAAGGAGAGAAATCTACCTTTGGTGACCTAAGTGTACTTTCTGCTTTGAAGGAGCAATTTGAAGATTCTGAAAGAAAAGGAAAAAAAGTGGCAAAAAAAGACGACGAAACTGAAGAGTAGTCAATTTTTTTAATACTTTTGCACCCGGGTTAGCTGTTAGCGGGGAAATCCACCAGCTAACCCGATATGGTTCCGTGGCCGAGTGGCTAGGCAGAGGTCTGCAAAACCTCGTACAGCGGTTCGAATCCGCTCGGAACCTCTCAGAAATATCTTGGTAAAATACCATTTGAAGAGACCGGATTTTTGGTTTTTATCAAATGGTATTTTTTTGTTAATACATTGAATGTCAATGGTTACAATAATATAGCGTTGTTTTGACACGAAATAGCAAATTAGAAGAATTATAAATAAGTAAGCCATCTAAAATATCCCCTAAATACTTTTGTGGATAAAAAATCGTGCACTAGATTTGTCTGTTGAAGTATAATGAATAGTTGATTATGAATATACCATTCCGAGAAGACTCTAAGTTTTGTTCCTTCTTTCCCCGCTCAAAATCGTTTCTGGCTATTTTTGTAGCTATTCTTTTAAGCACTTGCAGCCTTACATGGGCTCAGGACAGCACGGCTGCTGCCGGGGCTGGAGCTGCCACCGCCGCTGGTGGAGGCGATGCTGCAAAAGGAGAAACGATATTTAAAAACAACTGTGCCCAGTGTCACGCAGTGTCTGACGAAAGAGTTGTAGGTCCTGGTTTGAAAGGTGCAACAACACGTAACAACATTGCATGGCTTACCAAGTGGGTGCGCAATTCACAGGCCGTTATCGCTTCGGGCGATCCCTACGGTGTGAAAATTTACAACGAGTACAGTAAAGCGCAAATGACAAGCTTCCCTAATTTGTCAGAAGATGACATTAAAGGGATTTTTGCTTACGTTGACAACGCTGCTTCTGCTCCGGCCCCTGCCGCAGCTGCTGTTGGCGGAACTTCTGCTGCCGGTGCTGCACAATCAAGCGGACCTTCCGATCTGTTCATGATCGTTTTGGTTGCTTTGGTGGTTGTAATGCTCTTGGTATTAGGTGTTTTGGTTGTTATTGTAACGATTCTTTCGAAAGCGGTTACCGGAGAAGGTGAGGGCGCAGCTAAAGGCGACTTCATGACTCGTTTCGGTGCTTCTCTGAAAAGAATAGCTGGAGATCCTGCCATTCGTTCTGCAACGGTTTGGATATTTGTACTTCTTGTCATTAAGGCGACCCTTGATGGCGCGTACAGCGTTGGTGTTCAGCAGGGTTATGCCCCTAAACAACCTATTTCGTTCTCTCACAAGCTACACGCCGGTGAGTACAAAATTGATTGTAATTACTGCCATACAGGTGTAAACAGAGGTAAATCTGCACATATTCCATCTGCGAATATTTGTATGAACTGCCACGGTGTTATCAAAAAGGAATCTCCTGAAATCCAGAAGATTTACACTTCGATTGAAAATAATACCCCTATTGAATGGGTACGTGTTCATAACCTTCCTGATCTTGCTTATTTCAATCACTCTCAGCACGTTAACGTAGCCGGATTGGATTGTGAAAATTGCCATGGAGACATCGCTAAGATGGAAGTTGTTCAGCAACGCTCTTCATTAACAATGGGTTGGTGTATTGATTGCCACCGTAAGACTGATGTTAATACAAAAGACAACAAGTATTACGACAAGCTGGTACAGTTACATGCGTCTGATAGCAAACAAGCTTTAAAAGTAGCTGATATCGGTGGTCTGGAATGTTCTAAGTGCCACTATTAATCACTGCAAATAGATACTAGAATACAACTCATTGTATTAACAGTTTTATGGAAAATACTAATAAAAGATATTGGAGAGGACTTGAAGAGCTGCGTAATGACGAAAAGTTCATTAAAAGCGCAGGTTCAGAGTTTTCTGAAGCACCAACAGAAAATCAATATGAAAGTCTTGTAGACGGCGCGGGAACGCACCGTCGTGACTTCTTGAAAGTGTTAGGGTTTGGTATGGCAGCGGTTTCTCTGGCTGCTTGCGAAGCGCCTGTGAAAAGAGCAATTCCTTACGTTAATAAGCCTGAGGGAGAATTTCCTACGATTGCTAACTGGTACGCTTCCACGTATTCAGAAGGTGGAGATTATGCCAGCATTCTGGTTAAAACCCGTGAAGGTCGTCCGGTTAAGATCGAAGGCAATTCATTGGCAAAAGATGCCTGCGGTGTAAGTGCACGTGTACATGCTTCATTGTTAGGTCTTTATGATAACGAAAAATTAAAAGGTCCTAAAAAAGGTGACGATACAAAAGTTACCTGGGACACAATTGATAAAGATATCACAAGCCAGCTTTCTCAGATCGCTGCCAAAGGAGGCGCAATTCGTATTGTTTCTTCTACTATATTAAGTCCTTCTACAAAATCAGTTATCGCTGATTTTACAACGAAATATCCTACGACGCGTCACATCGTTTATGATGCGAACTCATCTTACGCTATCGTAAAAGGAAATGAGCTTTCATTCGGTAAAGCTGTTCTTCCTTCTTATGATTTCAGCAAGGCGAAAGTGATCGTAGCCGTTGATGCTGACTTCCTTGGTTCATGGATCGCTCCTGATGCCTATGCCCGTCAATATGCTGAAACCCGTGCGGTGAGCAGTGCAAAGGATGGTAAAAAGGATATGTCGCGTCATTATCAGTTTGAATCCGTTCTTTCTTTGACTGGTTCAAATGCAGATTACCGTTCTGCTGTGAAACCTTCACAGTTAGGATTGGTGGTTTCTTCATTATACAATAAAGTGGCTGCAAAATTAGGAGGTAAGGCTATCGCTACACCTGCTTTTGAGGCACCTCATTTGGATAAAGCTGCGGCTGATCTGATCGCGGCAAAAGGAAATGCACTGGTTGTTTCCGGCATCAATGATCCTGCTGTTCAGGTTGTTGTCAATGCGTTGAATAACCTTTTGGGTAGCTACACTTCTACGATTAACCTGGATACGCCTGCTTATTTCCGTCAGGGAAATGACATCGCAATGAACGAGTTCGTTGACGAGGTGAAAGGTGGAAAAGTGGATGCGGTTATTTTTTACGCTGCCAACCCGGTTTATGATCACCCACGTGGTGCTGAACTGGCAACTGCGCTTCCAAAAGTAGCGTTGAGCGTTTCATTTAATGACCGTGCTGACGAAACGGCTTCTCTGGTTAAATTCATCGCACCGGCTCCTCATTATCTTGAGTCATGGAATGATGCTGAACCAAAAGCAGGTTTTTACAGCTTGACCCAACCAACGATCAGCTTGATCTTCAGTACACGTCAGGCTCAGTCGAGTTTGTTGAAATGGGCTGGACAACCTTCTGATTTCCATGAATATGTGAAAGCATACTGGAGAAAAAATATCTTTACTCAAGGTGGTAATTTCGAGCAATTCTGGGTTAAGTCCTTGCATGATGGTGTGTATGCATCGGCTGCAACGGCTGCTGCCGGAGCTACTTTCACAGGCAATGTGGATGAAGCTGCTTCTGCACTTGCTAAGAAATACAAAGCATCTTCGACGGGTATCGAACTTGCTATTTTCGAGAACATTGGTATCGGTAATGGTGCTGCTGCAAACAACCCATGGTTGCAGGAATTCCCTGAGCCGGTAACGAAAGCTTGCTGGGATAACCATGCAAATATTTCCCAGAAAACGGCAAAAGACCTGGGTCTTGCGCAGGGAGATGTTGTTAAGGTTGACTTCAAAGGAAAATCTATTGACCTTCCTGTAATCATCCAGCCTGGTCAGGCAAATGGTACAGTAGCCGTTGCGATCGGTTATGGTCGTGATAAAGCGGGTAAATCAGCGAATGGCGTAGGTAAAAATGCTTATCCATTGGCAGCGTTTGCAGGCGGTTTCTTGTCATTCGCACCGGGTGAAGCTACGGTTACAAAAACAGGCGAAACGCGCGAGATTGCACAAACTCAGACGCACAACACCGTAATGGGCCGTAAGTCTGTTCTTCAGGAAACTGTTCTTTCTCATTTCCAGAAAGATCCGTTGGCGGGACGTTTCATCCCGAAAATAGAAACTTCAGAAGGGAAAGTAGATGCAACAGATCTTTCTCTTTGGAATGGACACCAGTACAAAAACCACTCGTGGGGACTTGTCATTGATTTGAATACATGTTTTGGTTGCGGATCCTGTGTGATCAGCTGCCAGGCTGAAAATAATATCCCTGTAGTAGGCCGTCAGGAAGTAATCAACGCGCGTGAAATGCACTGGTTACGTATTGACCGTTATTACAGCAGTGATGCAGAAGTTGGCGATTATACTGCGATGGAGGTTGCTTCGGAAAATCCTGAGGTTACGTTCCAGCCTATGATGTGCCAGCACTGTAACAACGCACCTTGCGAAACGGTATGTCCGGTATTGGCTACAACCCACAGTTCTGAGGGCTTGAACCAAATGACTTATAACCGTTGTGTAGGAACGCGTTATTGCGCCAACAACTGTCCTTATAAAGTTCGTCGTTTCAACTGGTTCAAGTATTTTGATAATGATAATTTCGATTATAATTTCAATAATGACCTGGGTAAAATGGTGATCAATCCGGAAGTAACGGTACGTTCACGTGGGGTAATTGAAAAATGCTCAATGTGTGTGCACTTGATTCAGGAGGCAAAATTGACTGCTAAAAAAGAGAGAAGACGCGTAGTGGATGGTGATGTAAACGTAGCTTGTGGTTCATCCTGCCCTACCAATGCCATTACTTTTGGTGATATGAATGATCCGGAAAGTAAGATATCTAAACTTCTTGCCGTAGAAAGAGAAGGTCGTGCTTTCCACATGCTTGAAGAGATTAACGTTCGTCCTCAGGTTTCATATCTGACCAAGGTTAGAAATAAGGATGCAGCGCCTAAGGCAGAAGCCCACAAGGAGCACGCCTAAGCAAGTTGTTAGTTTTGTATTTGTTTGAAGATTAAATCATTATAAATTACAGTAGTATGCATGTTACTTCACCCGTAAGAGAGCCCCTTATTCAAGGCGGGAAAACGTATGCAGACGTAACGGAAGATATATGCCGACATGTCGAAGGAAAGCCTACAAAGGAATGGAAAATTGCTTTTGGGATTTCTCTGGTTGTTTTGGCTTATGGAACTTGTTGTCTGGCATGGACCTGGTGGGAAGGTCTGGGCGTGTGGGGATTAAATAAAACCGTAGGTTGGGCATGGGATATCACAAACTTCGTATGGTGGGTTGGTATCGGGCATGCCGGAACGCTGATCTCTGCAATTCTTTTACTTTTCCGTCAGAAATGGAGAACATCCATTAACCGTGCGGCAGAAGCGATGACAATTTTCGCTGTAATTTGCGCCGCATCATTCATTCTGATGCACATGGGTCGTCCATGGATGGCATATTGGGCTTTACCATTACCTAACGCATTTGGTTCTCTTTGGGTAAACTTCAACTCCCCGCTTGTATGGGACGTATTTGCGATCAGTACTTATTTCTCGGTATCACTTGTTTTCTGGTATATCGGTCTTATTCCTGATTTGGCAACAATCCGTGACCGTGCAACCAGCAAAGTTTCCCGTTTCATGTATGGGACTTTCGCATTAGGCTGGGACGGATCAGCTAAAACATGGTCTCGTTATGAGTACATTAGCTTAATT
This sequence comes from Dyadobacter sp. LHD-138, assembly GCF_030929615.1. Classification (GTDB taxonomy): domain Bacteria; phylum Bacteroidota; class Bacteroidia; order Cytophagales; family Spirosomataceae; genus Dyadobacter. Next base: position 193,497 of record NZ_JAVFVU010000011.1, read on the forward strand.
CTTGCCGGTTTATCTACTCCTCTGGTACTTTCAGTACATACCATTGTAAGTATGGACTTTGCGACCTCGGTAATTCCGGGATGGCATACAACAATCTTCCCTCCTTATTTCGTGGCAGGTGCGATTTTCTCTGGATTTGCGATGGTGCAAAACCTCATGCTGATCACACGTGTGGTGTACAAGCTGGAAGATTATATTACCCTTGAGCACATTGAAACGATGAACAAGGTAATCACCCTGACTGGTTCGGTTGTAGGGGTTGCCTATATCACTGAGTTCTTCATTGCCTGGTATTCGGGTGTAGAATATGAAAGTTATGCATTTATCAACCGTGCTACCGGACCTTACTGGTGGGCATACTGGGCGATGATGACTTGTAACGTAATCTCTCCGCAGTTGTTCTGGTCAAGAAAACTTCGTCGCAGCATTACCTTTACATTCTTCATATCTGTTATTGTTAACATTGGTATGTGGTTCGAGCGTTTCGTAATTATCGTTACGTCTCTTCACCGTGACTACATTCCATCGAGCTGGGCGATGTTCTCCCCTACCCGTTATGATATTGGGGATTATATATTCTCATTCGGATTGTTCTTTACTTTGTTCCTGCTCTTCTCTAAATATTTACCGGTTGTAAACATGGCGGAAGTGAAGGCGGTTATCAGATCAACTTCTGCGCAATTGCCTAAGAAGATTGCTGGGGTTGCCAAAGTAAGACAACGGGAAGCAGCAGCTCCGTTATTTAACAAGGATATCGAATAAGTAAAAGATCGCTTACAGGCGAAGGAAAAATATTTAACATTAGTATAAATATGGCAGAATTATCTGGTAAATATCTGGTTGGAGTCTACGACGATGACGATACTGTATTACATGCAGTACCAACACTTAGAAAGGCTGGGGTAAAAATACAGGAAGTATATTCACCCTTTCCTATCCACGGAATGGATGATGCACTTGGTCATCCACGTACAAGAATCGGGATCGCGGCATTTATATTTGGTGTAACCGGATGTTGTGTGGCATTAACCCTGATGATCTGGACCATGGGTATCGACTGGCCAATGATTGTGGGTGGTAAGGATTCAATTTCTCTGCCAAACTATATTCCCATTACATTTGAGTTAACTGTACTTTTTACTGCGTTTGGTATGGTTACTACATTTTTCATCTCAAACGGATTAACTCCGGGGGCTCATAACCACGAAAGATTTGATGTGCGTGCGACGGATAACAAATTCGTAATGGCTATCAACTTGGGTAGAAATTCAATGAGTGAAGATGAAATATCCCGTGCACTAAGAGATAGCGGTGCAGAAGAGGTCAACATCAAACAATTTTAATGTGCTTGGATCGATGAAATTGAAAAGTTTATATAAGTATTCAATAGCCTTTGCTGTTATTCTGGTTGCAACCGTTAGTTGTAAGCGTGATCCTAGCAATCCTGGCACAGAATATGCCCCGAATATGTATCTGCCTGTTGGTTATGAACCATTCAGACAGGAGAAGGCAAACCCGATCAACCCAATGGGATTGACAATGCGTCTGCCGGTTGAAGGAACGGTTGCCCGTCGTAACTACAATACGACTTTTGGCGAAGGAGATTCAGCCAAAGTGGATTTGATGGTTTATAACATTCCTGCGGATAGCATTTCTATCTCGGAAAGAGTTTTGAAAAATCCGGTACCACTTAACGAAAAATCTTTAGCTGAAGGTAAAGTTTTGTTCGAAAGATATTGCCAGCATTGCCATGGCGCAACGGGTGCAGGTGACGGAAAGGTAGCTGCTATTTATAAAGGGATTCCTAATTACGCAAGTGACGCTTACAAAAACCTGAATGAAGGACATATTTTCCACGTCATTACGCATGGTAAAGCACGTATGTGGCCTCATGGTTCGCAAATTAATCCTGAGGAGCGCTGGAAAATTGTACATTATGTGCAAAAGCTGCAAAAGGGAGCATAGTCTATTTTTGATAACTGAGAAATAATATTTGAATAATGGCATCAGCACATTCGATTCCTTCTATTGAAGAACGGTTTGAATTCACTTCGGGGGCTAAAAGGAACCTTATCATCGGAGGCGCTATTGGAGCGGCTCTGGTTGTAGTAGGTGTTTATTTGGCGGCTAATGGTGGAGGTGGACATGAAGCAGAAGCAACACACGGTGCGGTAAACGCTATAACCGGACGCGCTGCGGGTGGACATGAAGCAGCAGAACATCATGTTAGCTGGCTAACACGTATTTGGGCAAACCTTTGGGTAAATGCGGTATACTTTACCGGTATATCTGTGGTAGGTATGTTCTTCATATCATATAACTATCTTGCTCAGGCGGGATGGTCAACTGTATTTAAAAGAGTACCTGAAGCGATGCCTGCATTTTTACCGGTTATGGGTATTGTCATGCTTGCAGTTTTCTTTTTAGGAGGCCACGATCTTTTTCACTGGACACACAGTGAGGTGTATGAAGTAGGCGGACCTGAATATGATGCTGTGTTGGCAGGGAAACAAGGTTACTTGAATACGCCTTTCTTTGTGGGTCGTATGATTTTTTACTTCGTTGTATGGTATTGGATGTGGAAAAAGATTCGCCAGTTTTCTTTGGAAGAAGATCAGATCGGAGGAACAGAATTATATGATAAATCAATACGTTTAGGTACAGCATTTCTTGTAATATTTGGTGTTACATCTTCTACATCTGCCTGGGATTTTGTAATGTCTATCGATCCGCACTGGTTTAGTACCATGTTTGGATGGTATACATTGGCAAGCTGGCACGTTGCCGGACTGGCAGTAATTACATTGACAGTTGTGATGTTGAGAGAAAGAGGTTATTTGAAAGCGGTTAATTCAAGCCACCTTCGTGACCTTGGTAAGTTTGTTTTTGCATTCAGTATTTTCTGGACTTATGTATGGTTTGCTCAATTCCTTTTGATCTACTATGCTAACCAGCCAGAGGAAATTATCTATTTCATCGAACGTTTCAGAGGACACGGCAGCATTTTCAAGGCTCCGTTCTTCATCACTTTGTTCCTTAACTTCTTCTTGCCATTCCTTATCTTGATGACAAGAGATTCTAAGTTTACGCACTCGATTCTTAAAGTAGCTTGCTGGAGTGTAATTATTGGCCATTATATGGACTTTTACACGAACATTATGCCAGGTAGTGCTGGAAGTACAGCGGGATTTGGCCCGTTAGAATGGGGATTCTTCATTGTCTTCATTTGTGGATTTGTTTGGTCAATGGCGACTCAATTGGAAAAGGCAAATTTGATTCCAAAGCACCATCCAATGTTGGAAGAGTCATTGCATCACGATATCGCCTAATTTGCTTAACCTGTTATTATCATGTATTTTATCATCGCATTAGTTGCCTTAGTTTTTGTGGTTCTCACGGTTGTCGTGGTAACCCGGCTGCAAGATGTTCTCAAGAATGTTAAGAAACCAGCATCAGCTGATGAGGTTCCGTCAGGAAACAGCTGGAATGGTGCCATGTTTATTGTCATTATTATTGCTGCGGCTGTTGGGATCACCTGGTCTTACATGAATGCCCGTGAGCATTTTTTACCGATCGCTTCGTCGGTACACGGTAGAAGAACAGATGACTTGTTCTGGTTCTCTATGGGAATCCTTACGATCCCTTTCGCATTCGTAAACTTTTTAATATTTTTCTTCGCCTGGAAGTATCAGTTTAAAAAAGGCAACAAAGCTTCTTTTTATCCTGACAACCATAAATTGGAGTTAATCTGGACGATCATTCCGGCAATTGTAATGGCCATGTTGGTTTTTACAGGTTGGAAAGCATGGTCTGATATTACTTCTGAGGCTCCGGCCGATGCAGAGGTGATTGAAATTACCGGAAAGCAATTCAACTGGATTGTACGTTACGGCGGTGTTAACGACAACAAGCTTGGGAATTATAACTATAAATTGATCGACGCACAAAATGAAGTAGGTATCGATTTGTCTGACGAAAACTCTTTCGATGACTTCTTGAACCCTACCGAAATGCACATTCCTGTAGGCAGACCCGTGCTGTTGAAGATCCGTGCCCGTGACGTTTTGCATAGTGTTTTCATCCCGCACATGCGTGTTAAGATGGATGCAGTACCTGGTATGCCAACGAAATTCTGGTTTGTACCGGACAAAACAACGGCGGATATGCGTGCCGAACTTAACGATCCTAATTTCAAGTATGAAATTGCTTGTACTGAGGTTTGTGGACAAGGCCACTTCTCGATGAAGATCAATTTGGTTGTTGAAGATGAAGCTTCTTATAAGAAATGGTGTGCGGAGCAGGCTACTTTCTTGCAGACTTACCCGGAATATCTTGCGAAAGTGCCAGACAATTTGAAGGCTAAGGCAATGAAAGGTTTGCCAGCTGATACAGCTGTACCCGCCGACAGTGCTAAAACTGCTTCAACAGGTGGAGGAATTGGAACAAGTGCGGCTCTTCGCTAATTTTATTAATTTAAATACAAAACAGGCATATGTCAGCTACTGAAGGATTGGACACCGCTGTACACCACGAGGAACATGCGCACCATCACGAGCCACAAAGCTTTTGGCAGAAATACGTATTTTGTGAGGACCACAAAGTTATAGCTAAACAATACCTTATTACGGGTATCGTTTGGGCAGTTATTGGAATTTCAATGTCGGTTATTTTCCGTATCCAGTTGGGGATGCCGGATTCTAACTTATCCTGGTTGAAGCCTGTTTTAGGGCAATGGATTAGCGAAACAGGAAAACTGGATCCTAATTTTTACCTGGCATTGGTAACCATGCACGGTACGATCATGGTATTTTTTGTACTTACTGCCGGTTTGAGCGGTACGTTCAGTAACTTCCTTATTCCATTACAGATCGGAGCCCGTGATATGGCATCCGGATTTATGAACATGTTATCTTACTGGTTCTTCTTCCTCGCCAGTGTGATCATGTTTGCTTCTTTGTTCTTACAGGCTGGTCCTGCTGCGGGTGGATGGGTTATTTATCCACCATTGAGTGCATTGCCACAGGCGCACCCGGGCTCAGGCATGGGTATGACACTTTGGTTGATCAGTATGGCGTTCTTTATCGTTTCACAGCTGTTGGGCGGTATCAACTACATTACTACGGTTATCAACCTGCGTACACGCGGTATGTCATTTGACCGTCTTCCGCTTACAATCTGGTCATTCCTTATCACAGCGGTATTAGGTCTTATTTCGTTCCCGGTTCTTTTGTCATCCGTATTGTTGTTGATCTTTGACCGTCACTTCGGAACCAGCTTCTACCTTTCTGAAATTTATATCAACGGAGAAGCACTGCCTAACGTAGGTGGTAGCCCAATCCTTTTCCAACATTTGTTCTGGTTCCTTGGACACCCGGAGGTATACATCGTATTGCTACCAGGTCTTGGAATTACATCTGAAGTGATCGCGACAAATGCACGTAAGCCTATCTTTGGTTACCGTGCGATGATCGCCTCGATGTTGGGTATTGCATTCCTGGCCTTTATCGTTTGGGCTCACCACATGTTCGTAACGGGTATGAATCCTTTCCTTGGATCGGTGTTTATGTTCCTTACCTTGATCATTGCGGTTCCATCTGCGGTAAAAGGATTTAACTACATCACTACCTTGTGGAAAGGTAACATCGTCTTTACCCCGGCCATGTTGTTTGCGATCGGGATGGTTTCTCTGTTCGTTTCCGGTGGTTTGACAGGTATTATCCTGGGTAACAGTGCACTGGATATTCAGTTACACGATACCTATTTCGTAGTGGCTCACTTTCACCTTGTAATGGGTGCTGCATCGGCCTTCGGGTTATTTGCAGGGGTTTACCACTGGTTCCCTAAGATGTTTGGTAAGATGATGAACAATACTTTAGGACAGATTCACTTCTGGTTCTCGTTTATTGGAATTTACCTGATCTTCATCCCGATGCACTATGTTGGTATCGCAGGTTTCCCACGTCGTTATTATCAGTTTACAAGTTATGATTTCACGCACAAGTTTATGGACATGAACATGTTCATCACGGTCGCTGCGATCTTGTCATTCCTGGCACAGTTTATCTTCTTGTATAACTTCTTCAGAAATATTTTTAAAGGCGAAACGGCTCCGAAAAATCCATGGCGTTCAAACACCCTGGAATGGACGACGCCAATCGTGCCGGGTCATGGTAACTGGGAAGGTGAACTTCCGGCAGTATACCGTTGGTCATACGATTATAGCAAACCAGGTGCAAAAGAAGATTTCATTCCTCAGAATATTCCTTATTCTCAAACACTGGAATCAAACTTCCCGCATGAGAACGAGCTGATTGCAACAGAAAAAGAGATTGAGGCTCAAAATTTTAATGACCAGTTTAACGCAGCTCATTAATTCACGTGTCAACCGTCGTTTCCGGCGGTTGACACTGAATACTGTCATTACCCTTTACTGCCTGATTATGGTGGGTGGCGTGGTAAGAAGTACAGGCGCTGGTATGGGTTGTCCCGATTGGCCTAAATGCTTTGGTAGCTGGATCCCTCCCACGGAGGTCTCCGAGCTACCATTAAATTATAAGGAAATCTACGGAGCTAAACTGAAGGGCGAGGTGATTTTCAATCCCGTGAAAACGTGGATAGAATATGTTAACCGTCTTTTCGGAGCTTTTACCGGGATAATGATTTTTGTTACCCTGCTGGCTTCCATTCCTTATCTGAAATCGAATACAAGGAGCCTGTTCTTTTATAGCTTACTGGCTTTTGTTTTGGTAGGGCTGCAGGGATGGCTGGGAGCAAAAGTGGTTTCTTCCGAACTGCATCCGGTAATGATTACAGTGCACATGTTGCTCGCTATTGTTATCGTTTTCATTTTAATCTATCTGTATATCCGGTCTTCTTATTCGGAAGGAAAAGACGGAAAAATAACAGGCGAAAAAAGCCTTATCAACAAGATAAGTTTTTTAGTCCTTTCACTATCGCTCATCCAGATTTTGTTAGGCACGCAGGTACGGGAACTGATGGATGAGGCGATCCGGGCACTCGGGTATGAAGGAAGATCAGCATGGATTGAAACACTTGGAATTCCTTTTTACATACACCGCTCGTTTTCGGTATTGGTCGTTGTTTCGAATGTTTGGTGGATTAACAAAATTAACCGTTCGATAGCAGGTGAATCCAGAATAAAAGAAATGGGCAAAGCCTGCCTCGCGATTTTAGGTCTGGAAATATTGACAGGCATACTCATGGCTTATTTCGGAGTGCCTGCATGGGCACAGCCAGTTCACTTGACATTGGCCATTTTAATGATCGGTTTACAGTTCATGATGTGGTTGTTGATGAATGCGGACAGGTTTTCCTGGAATAAAGAAATGGTTGAATTGAGGGAGATTTAGTGTAGATTGGAAATTGGGTAAAGTAATGACATCAGCAGAAGAAAGCTTAGGTTTTAGTAAAGTTGGGGATAAAGTAAAAGCTTTGTTTGAATTGTTGAAATTCAGACTGGCTGCTTTGATTGCTTTTTCAGGTGCAATGGGATACAGTTTGGGTGCTTCGGACGTAAGCTGGACCAAAATGGTGCTTTTCTGCCTTGCATCCATAGGTATTACCGGGGCTGCAAATATCATCAACCAGATTCTTGAAAAGGATTTGGATAAAATGATGAAGAGAACACAAAACCGTCCGCTGCCAAGCGGAAGGGTAACAGTGGAACAGACGATTGTCTGGGCGATTTTTTTAGGTGTCGCTTCGCTGTTTATTTTCGTGGTATATTTTAATATGATCAGTGCCTTGCTGGCTTTGTTATCGCTGGTTTTGTACGGATTTGTTTATACACCTTTGAAACGTGTCGGGCCTATTGCGGTGTTCGTAGGGGCTTTCCCGGGTGCATTTCCTCCGATGATTGGCTGGGTAGCCGCAACAAATCATTTTGGTCTTGAACCGGGTATATTGTTCGCCATTCAGTTCTTTTGGCAGTTCCCGCATTTTTGGGCCATTGCATGGGTTTTGGATGACGATTATAAGCGTGCAGGTTTTAAATTATTACCGGCAAACGGTTTGAAAGATGCAGATACAACGTTACAGATCATGATCTACACGTTGTTCCTATTGCCAGTAGGCTGGTTGCCCTATAAACTGGGTATGACGGGGATCAATTCCGCTTTTATAGCAACGGTGTTTGGCGTATTGTTTTTAGCACAGACTTTCCACTTAATGCGGAAGTGCACGGATCAGACGGCGAGACAACTGATGTTTGGTTCATTCGTTTACCTGCCTATTGTTCAGATTGCGTTTTTGTTGGATAAATTGTGATATTGTTTTAAAGTGAAATGGAAAATATTCAGCATTTAAAAGTAGATAAGGGCCCCAAGGAAACATTGGCGATGGATCCAATGAAGTTTATCCTTTGGTTGTTCCTGGTAAGTATTATCATGCTTTTTGCATCACAGACGAGTGCTTACCTTGTGCGCAGAGCAGAGGGTAACTGGCTTGAATTTGAGATGCCAAGGATTTTTTGGTACAGTACAGCTGTACTGCTTGTAAGTAGCCTTGCCATGCAATGGGCATACTTCTCAGCAAAAAAAGATGATTTCAAATCATTGAAAATAGCAATTTCTATTACTTTTGTATTGGGTCTGGCGTTTTTGTGGATGCAGTTTGAAGGATGGAAACAGCTCGTTGCCATGAATGTTTATTTCGTCGGTAACCCGTCTGGTTCGTTTTTTTATGTGTTTACAGGATTACACGGATTCCATATCATCAGTGGTATCATCGTTTTGATCTATGCATTCAGAGCTGTGTTTAAACAGAAAGTGCATTCGAAAAATTTACGACAAATACAGATTTGTGCCACCTACTGGCATTTCTTAGATTTACTTTGGTTATACCTTTTTGTTTTTTTATTGACTTTTAATTGATAATTTTTCACCAATGGCTGCACATGTAACAACACCTGGCACGGTAGAACCCAAAATGTGGATGGGCGGGATCGAGCCTATGAAAGCAAGTTACGGGAAATTGATGATGTGGTTTTTCCTCATCTCGGATACGTTTACTTTTTCCGCCTTGCTGGTGGCTTATGGAACGGCTCGTTTTAGTTTTCCGTCTTATACTGGCCTGCATGAGAATTTTACTTTCTCAAACATGTACTGGCCGGTTCCGGACAAAGTTTATGAAGCAGTACCGTTTTTGCATGGAATTTCATTGCCGTTGGTATTTGTAGGTATTATGACCTTCATTTTGATCGCAAGTAGTGTTACGATGGTACTTGCCGTTGAAGCTGGTCACCGCATGGACCGTGCAAACGTTGAAAAATATATGCTTTGGACAATTCTTGGAGGTTTTACTTTCCTAGGTTGCCAGGCTTGGGAATGGGCTCACTTTATCCATGGTACGGATGCAGGATCGGTTATGAAAGTGATTGAAAATGGATCATGGGTTGAGAAAGTCATTCACGGAGCTAATCTTACAGAAAATCAATACGGACCTCCTGCGTTTGCGGATTTCTTCTTCTTCATCACAGGTTTCCACGGAACCCACGTATTTAGCGGTGTTATATTAAATATTCTTATTTTTTACCGTTCTGCGACTGGTTTTTATGACAAACGCGGAAGTTATGAAATGGTTGAGAAAGTAGGCCTTTACTGGCACTTTGTAGACCTTGTTTGGGTATTTGTATTTACATTCTTTTATCTGGTTTAATCGTCAGCTTATTTATTTCTAAATCATATGTCAGAAGTACATCATATACACGAGCAGGATCCTAACGCGGGTGCAGAACAGCGTAAAGCAATCTGGAAAACATTCTGGATTTTACTTATCCTGACGGCATTGGAATTCCTTATTGCCTTTACGGTTCCCCACGGAGTTTTGAAAATTAGTATTTTCATCATCATGACCATCGTGAAGGCATTTTATATCGTAGGTGAATTTATGCACCTTAAGCATGAAACTAAAACGTTGATCTGGTCGATACTTGTACCGGTTATTTTTGTAGCCTGGCTTATTCTGGCGCTTCTTTTAGAAGGACACGCTATCTTTGAAGCCATATTCAACTAGAGGCGAGTCGTTATGATAAACTTCCGTAAAGCCGGATTACTAATTGGAACATTGGTAATTCCGGCTTTAATTTTTGTCTTTTTAAAGATGTTTGGAACGAATCACTACGATTTACCATATTACCATCCGGAAGTTAATACCGATGGCAGTGTGGTTGTAAATGGTCGTGATACGTTGTTTTATACAGTGCCTGCAATTGCTTTGAAAAAACCTGACAGTAGTGCAGGAAATGTAGTGTTTGGGCAGGGGCAAATCACCATAGCAGGGTATCTGCCAGAAATATGTGACGACAGCTGTAAAGTGGTCGTCAATCAGCTTGAAAGGTTATCCGCCCTCCGTGAAAATATTCACAACCTGAAATTCCTTACAATCTGTCAAAAGTGGACTGCCGGAAACACGGATTATCCGCAGGGAATAAATACTGCCGGCTGGGATGTGGTGACCGGATCCGAAGCTGAAATCGATAGCGTGCTTCAAAAGGTGTTGAAACTACCAACAAAACTTCCGGGTTCGAAAACCAATTCGTTTGAATCCAGGTTAGTATTGATAGATGCCAAAGGACATGTCAGGGGTTATTACCACGTAACGGATACAGAGGAGACAGACAGGCTGATGGCTGAAATAAAAATTTTGGATTACGAGAAAAAAACGAATTAATACGAATTGTTATGGCAACTGTATTGGTTGAAGAAAATAAGAAGTATAGAAAAGTTATTAATATACTGGCCATCGTAATTCCCCTTGCGGTTGCGGCATTGATTGGAATCCGTCAAAAGATAGATTTGGGTACCTGGACGAAAGTTTTACCCCACGTCATCGGTCTGCTGAATACGGCTACGGCTATTTTGCTGTTGCTGGGATTTTATTTTATCAAAGTTAATAACCGTAGCGCACACCGTTTGATGATGACGGCTGCGTTTGCTTTGGGCGCTGTTTTTTTGGTCTGTTACATTCTGTATCACATTTCCAACGAGTCAACACCCTTTGGTGGATCCGGGTTGATCAGACCCATTTATTATTTCCTGCTGATCTCGCATATATTATTATCCATTGTGGTCGTTTGGTTTGTACTGAGAGCCGTCTACTTCGGTTATAGCAATCAGCTGGCTGAGCACCGCAAAGCCGTAAAATGGGCTTTCCCGATATGGTTGTATGTGAGTGTAAGCGGTGTTATTGTTTATTTGTTGATTAGTCCCTATTACGTATGAAAAAGTTTCTGGTGATTTGCGGGTTTGTAATTGCTTTTTTTGTTTTAACGGTTCCCTCAACCATGGCTCAGTGTGCGATGTGCAGAGGAAGTGTTGAAAGTTCCATGGGCAACGGGAGAAATAACGTAGGCGTAGGTTTGAACACCGGTATCGTTTACCTTTTTATGATGCCTTATCTGTTGGTCGCAGTGATCGGATACATGTGGTACCGGCATAGTAAAAAAGCACAGCAGGAACGTCAATTTGTATCGGCACGTGTGCAGCAGGCTTTGCATCACAAATAGGGTTTTATAGATCTTATCCCAGGCGGAATCAAATTATTGGTTCCGCCTTTTTATTTGGGAAATGGTCAACAGATTTTGTGGTGATTATAAAAAGCTAAAAATATTTCCTGAATGTAGGTGTGTAATGAGGGGTTGAAGTCTTTACTGGAAAACAAGTTTGTCATGCGATCGATTATTTTATTTCTGCTGCTAATATGTTCCTTGTCCGGGAACGGTCAAAGTATTTCAACGTCGAAGCCATGGACATACTGGTGGTGGATGGGCAGTGCCGTTAATAAAGAAGACATCACAGCGCAGCTCGAACAATTTTCCCGGTCAGGCCTGGGAGGTGTTCATATCATTCCTATTTATGGCGTGAAAGGAGACGAGAACGAGTTTGTCCCTTTTTTGACCGATCATTGGCTGGATGTGATGCAACATACGGTTATGGAAGGGAAACGGCTCGGCTTGGGTGTCGATATGACAACGGGTACAGGCTGGCCCTTCGGCGGACCCAATGTAACTAAACAGATGGCGGCGAAGACAATCAGTTTCAAAGACGGGAAATGGATCATTGTACCGACAAAACAAGAAGTAAAGCGCGCAGCGCCGGGAGGTGAGGGATTGGTGTTTGATCCGTTCCATCCGACGGCTATGTCAACCTACCTGAACAGATTTGATTCGGCGTTCGTCCATGCCAGGCAACGTCCGCGGTCGATGTACATGGATTCTTACGAAGCCTATGGAGCCAACTGGACCGATGATTTTTTGAGGGAATTTAAAAAACGCCGGGGATATGATTTGGCTAATGAGCCTGCGATGCTGACCGATACGACGGGTAAACCCGGGTCGATACTCGTGAAAATCGATTATCACCAGACACTGGCTGAACTGCTAAGAGAGCGTTACGCGCATGTATGGACGAAATGGAGCCGGGAAAAAGGATTTTTAACAAGATACCAGGCGCATGGCTCCCCAGGGAATTTGCTGGATCTTTACGATGAAGCAGATATTCCCGAGACGGAATCCTTTGGCACCAGTCGTTTCCCGATTCCGGGATTAAGGATTGATCCCGACTATTCCATAAAACAGTTTGGAACACCGAATCCGCTGGCGATGAAATTTGCTTCGTCGGCTGCACATTTTTCGGGAAAGAAACTCGTTAGCTCGGAAACCGGTACCTGGCTTGCCAACCATTTTAAAGTTTCCTTATCACAGTTAAAACCGCAGATTGACGAGTTGCTGACGGCGGGAATCAACCACATTTTCTACCACGGAACCACGTATTCGCCCGTGAAAGAGTCTTATCCCGGCTGGTTATTTTATGCTTCCACCAATTTCGGAGGCTCCTCACATTTTGCTGAGCACTTTTCACTTTTAAATCAATATGTGGAGCGCTGTCAGAAGCTGTTGCAGGAAAGCCGTCCGGATCATGATGTACTGGTTTATTTCCCAATCCATGATCTGTGGTCGACACCGGCCAAATCGGGTGGCGGAGTACATTTACTGGAAGTGCATCACGTGGACCGCTGGTTGCTGCAATTGCCCTTTGGGCAACTCACGACAAAACTCTGGCAGGAAGGATATGCTTTCGATTACGTTTCGGACCGTCAGCTGACCAGACTGTCGGTGGATCAGGCGGGAAATCTGGCCTCGGAAGGTTCGACCTATAAAACAATAATCATCCCGCCGTCAACCTATATGCCAGAGGAGACATTACAAGCGCTCGAACGACTTGCAAAGGCGGGTGCCAGAATCGTTTTCGCCGATCATTTGCCGCAAAAAGTGACGGGTTATAACCTCAATGAAAACCGGCAAAAGCAGTTTACAACCGGTCTTGCCGCATTGAAAAGTAATCATCCGAAAGTACTGGTGGGAAAAGACTGGCAGGCAGCGCTGCGAAAACAGGGCGTGGTGCAGGAGCCATGGGCAAAACAGGGCCTGACTTTTATAAGAAAAATAGAAAATGGAAAGACTTTATATTTTGTTGCCAACGTCGGGAATACGTTCCGGGAGGGCTGGATAGGTCCCGGTAAGTTCAAAGGCAACGTGGAACGCTATGATGCTTTGAGCGATCAGTCCATAACGCTGGCGGGCAGGAAGGAAAAAGGTGAAAACCAGATATTCTTAACATTGTTACCCGGACAGTCGTGTTTTCTGAGAGAATCGGATCGGTCAGCCGAATCAGCCGTTTCTTCGGTTGGTGAAAAACAATACCCGCTTTCGGGAACCTGGCATGTAAACTTTATCAAGGGGAAACCCTCACTTCCGGCCCCGGCGCAGTTATCCAAGCCTGGATCGTGGGTTACGTTTTCCGATACGGCCCGTTATTTCTCCGGTACGGCACGTTATGCATTGGAGTTTGATGTTCCCTCGGAGCTGTTGGGCTCTAAAGCTATAACGCTGGATTTGGGAGATGTCCGGGAAGTGGCCGCGGTGAAAATAAACGGTAGGGAGATCGGCACGGCGTGGTCGATACCGTTTCAGCTCCGGTTAATTTCGGAAATGCTTCGGGAGAGAGGAAACAAACTGGAAATTGAAGTGACAAATCTTTCGGCGAATTACATGCGTCTGCGGGATAAACAGGCACCCGACTGGAAGAAATTTTATGATATCAATATCGTTGATATCACCTATAAGAAATTCAATGCAGAAAACTGGGAACCGATGCCATCTGGTTTATTGGGACTGGTTAGATTTTTATATTACTAAACTTTGCTGCCATGAATTTTCACGTAATGGGCTCGTGAAAATGCATGGCAGCATAAACATCTACTCCCACAGCGGGTAATGTTCAAGCTGAATCTGCTGTCCGAAAAATATATTGGTAGATTGTTCGAAGGAAAGCGTATAGTCAGAAACATAGAACTGACGTTTTCCCGTACCTTTTTCATTTACGAGATAATGCTGTTCCAGCCAGGCCCGCAGGGAATTCGCTACAATTTCCGAAGTATCCAGGATCTCCACGTCCTTGCCGTAATACTTGCTGATCTGGTTTTTAATCAGGGGATAATGGGTACACCCGAGAATTAACGATTCAATGCCGTTCAGCGTTGGATCTGACAAATAGCTGTCAATGATGCTTTCGCTGATGTTATTGTCAAAAAAACCTTCTTCAATCATCGGTGCAAGCAAAGGTGTCGCGAGTGATTTCAGGTTGATATTTTTCCCCAATGCATCCACTTTCTTTTTATACACATTGGATAAAACGGTTTGTTTGGTCCCGATGAGTCCCACGGTTTTTCCTTCATAATGCTCCTTGATGTAGTCCACAACCGGGTCAATTACATTCAGAACCTTGGCTTTGCTCCCGACATATTCCCGTACGAGCTCAAATGAAGCGGCCGATGCGGAGTTGCAGGCAATCAGTATCAGCTTACAATTTTGCTGCAAAAGCATGTTACAGATCTTGATCGAATAAGCCTGGATGGCTGCCGTTGATTTGTCTCCATAAGGCAAGTGGGCGGTATCTCCGAAATAAATGGTATTTTCATTGGGTAAAAGACGGGTTACCGCGCTGGCGACGGTCATGCCGCCAATACCGCTATCAAAAATGCCGATGGGCGCTGAGGAATCGAACATGGAGTAAATCAGGGGAAAATAGTTAATCGGCTATAAAACTAAATGAAGGTTGGTAATAATTCCTTTGTAAGCGGTAAATATATTTTATTGCGAAAAATTAAAAATTCCGTCTTTTTGTAACTAATTGATAATTAGATTGTTGATAATGTAATATAATGCAGAACATGAGTACGATGGAAATGATTTAAAAAAATAAATCCTGTTGTGCAACCTCCGGGATAGGTTTTCACATCTTACCATTGAAACAACATGAGCATGGGTCGAATTTTATCCTTTTTTAACCAGGAAGCACAGCTGATCAAAGCACTCCGGCAGGAAGACGCCAGGGCGCAGAGACAGGTGTACGAAAAGTATGGCCCGCGCATGCTGGGGGTATGCTTTCGTTATCTGGGTGATGAAATGACGGCCGAGGATGTGATGGTGGAGGGTTTTCTGAAAGTGTTTGGGAAAATTGACCAGTTCAGTGGTGATGGAAGTTTTGAAGGGTGGATCAGGCGGATCATGGTGAATGAGGCACTTGGGTTGCTGCGGAAAAGAAAACAAATGCCGGAAGATATTTTATCTGACGAAGCGGCCAATATTCCGGACTATAATTACGCGGACCAGCATATTGAAACGCAGGAGCTCCTGGATATTATTGAAAAACTTCCGGTTGGTTATCGCACGGTTTTTAATTTATATGCAATTGAAGGTTATGCGCATAGCGAAATTGCAGGATTGTTAGGTATTACTGAAAGTACATCGAAATCCCAGTTACACCGCGCCCGGGCATTGTTGCAAAAAATGGTGGTGGAATGGGAAAATGATTTCAAAAAAAAATTGAATTATGAAAAAGCATCCGGTTGATGATCTTTTCAAAAAGAGACTCACTTCATTGGAGAAAAAACCTACTGAGCTGGCTTGGAAACGGATTCAGGAAGGTCAGAAGAACAAATCGCGGCGAATGGCGGCGTGGGTATGGTATGCGGCGGCAAGTATGGTGCTGACGATGATCACGGGGTACCTCGTGTGGCAAAGTCAGGATCCTGTTTCTTCCCCGACAGGCACTGTTCAGATGGCCCGGGTGGAAAAAGTCACACCGGATGTAAAACCAACGCCGGATCCAGTAACCGGGAAAAAAGAAGCTGTTGAAGGCAAGGACAAGGAGCTCGAAATTGAGTCGGCTGGCCAGACACCTGTATTGGCGGAAGTAAAAGTGGATCGCAAGGTGCATCAGAAGGTGATCGAAAGAAATCCTTTGCGCAAAGCCAACGCGGAGGAAAACAAGCCGGATAACCAGCCGCAGATCCAGATCGCTAAAATTGAAACGGCAAAAACAAACGAAGTGAAATTGGATAAACCTGATATGCAGCCGTCCATCGTGCCGGAAAAGGTTGTCCCGAAAGCGCCGGAACTTGCCCGTGTGGATGAAAAGAAACCAGACCGTACCATTATCGTAGAGGTTGAAGAACCGGTGAACGAGCCGAAAGAAAAAGGGAAACCTTCGCGGTTTGCCCGCGTTTTTCGCCAGCTTAAAAATGTAAGGGAAGCCGAACCGGTGGATTGGGATGACGTTGGATTTAATCCGAAAAGTATCATGGCAAGAGCAGATGACCGAACGAATGATGATGAAAAAGTTTCAGGTAAACGTGAACGGAAAAATTAATTGGTAACCCCCTTAGTCATGAAAACGAGAATCATTTTGGTAGTTGCGCTGCTGATGTCGCTGACAGAAGTTATGGCGGCAAAAACAATCCCCCCAGTGGATAAGAAACCATTCCCGAACGACTCCATCATCGTAAGATTTGGCAATAAAACGAGAATGGTCATTTACGGGGAGAATAAGAAAGAATTGGAGAAAATCCTGAAATATGATCTGAATGCTTTGCTGAAAGACCTGAAAGTCCGTCTGGATAGTACGCAGCAGGACACGACGCTGATCGTCGAGGAGTTTAGCGGTGACGATTATCTGAAAAATAAACCGGACCTGGGCGACGATAAAAATTATGTCAGGATCGGGAGACGGGGCCTGCAGATAAAAAACGGGAATAAGCGCGTGGCGGTCAATGATGATGACGTCGATGTGTCGGACGATAATACGGGAAATTTTAATTACGGAAAGATTGGAGAGGCGGCAAAGGCTTATGTTCCGAGCTGGGGATCCAGTCCGCGCAAAGGCTTTAACATCGGGCTGGGGCTGAACACCTATGGCAGCAATACACCCATGACATTAAGTTCGGGGGCGGTAAATGAAATGCCTGATTTAAAACCATTTGCATCGCGGTACATCAGTCTGGGATATATCGCTTCCACGACCGTTGCAAAGGGACAGAAAGCGCGGTTGAGCTTCGATTTTGGTATTGATTTTTCCTGGTACAACCTGATGTTTGAAGGGAATAAAAAAATTGTAAAATCGCCGGATGGTATCGCCGTGTTCAAACCTGTTCTGGACGAACAAGGCACGAATGAGATCGCGTTGAAGAAAAACAAGTATGTGCTGCCGTTTGTGAACCTGTCGTTCATGCCGACGCTCAGTTTCCGCAGATCGTTCATCTCCCACATCACCGCCGGCGTCTACGGCGGGTACCGTCTGGGGAGTTATTCGAAGATTGTGGCGGAGGGAAGTAAGGACAAAAAATTCGATCGTGTTAACTTTTTTGCCAATGATGTCCGGTATGGCGTGGGATTTGAACTGGGCATCCGCAGGTTCCCCGATTTGTTCGTGAACTACGATTTGAACGAACTTTATGAAACAAATCAGGGACCGGCCGTAAAAATGTTGAGTTTTGGAATAAAATTATTTTGATTATAACCTGTTGATTTAGTGTCTGCTAGAAATGTATTTCTAACGGGCGCTAAATTTTTTTGAAAATATTTTTCCAAATAAGTTGCAGCGTATTAAAAAAGGACATAATTTTGCAGCTCCAAAAGTGAGACAAGAGGTTTTCACGGTTGTGTTGAAATGTTGAAAGGGGGTGTACCAGAGTGGCCAAATGGGGCAGACTGTAAATCTGCTGGTGTATGCCTACGGTGGTTCGAATCCATCCGCCCCCACAGTGAGTGTCGAAGTTTTCTTTATGATTTACCAGAATAAAGAAAGGCACAAAACAGATGCGGAAGTAGCTCAGCTGGTAGAGCGATAGCCTTCCAAGCTATAGGTCGCGAGTTCGAACCTCGTCTTCCGCTCAATTAAGACACCGTCAAGCGATCAGCGAAAAACATTCATTTTGAAGCCCTTTCGCTGGTCGCTTTTGGCTGTTGTTTAAATTGGGCCCTTTTTGATTTAGGTCAAAAAAGCCAGGGAAACGTTAAGCGTAACGTTTCTAAAATATTGAAATTTGCTGTTGTAGCTCAGGGGTAGAGCACTTCCTTGGTAAGGAAGAGGTCAGGGGTTCAAATCCCCTCAATAGCTCAGAGAGTGCCAGGATATTTGGGCATTCAGCGGTGATTTCTCGGGATGGCGTTGGTTTGTCTCCGAAGTATCCGCGAAGATTTTGATTCTTTGCATTTAGTTTTATTGGTTTTGAAGGGCTTGGTAAATGTAAGCTAAACGGAATCAATCATTAGTGTTTAATAAATTCGTAATAACTTCAAATTTTAAGCGTACTTAGGACATGGCAAAAGAGACGTTTGACCGCTCGAAACCCCACGTGAATATTGGTACTATCGGGCACGTTGACCACGGTAAAACTACCCTTACAGCGGCAATTACAACTGTATTGGCAAAAAAGGGTTTAGCAGTATTGCGTGATTTCTCATCAATTGATAATGCACCTGAAGAGAAAGAACGTGGTATCACAATTAATACATCACACGTAGAATACGCAACAGCAAACCGTCACTATGCACACGTTGACTGTCCAGGTCACGCGGATTACGTGAAGAACATGGTTACTGGTGCTGCTCAGATGGATGGAGCTATCATTGTAGTTGCTGCAACTGATGGTCCTATGCCTCAAACTCGTGAGCACATTCTTTTGGCTCGTCAGGTAGGTGTTCCTCAACTAGTAGTATTCATGAATAAAGTGGATATGGTTGATGATCCAGAACTACTTGAACTTGTTGAAATGGAAATCCGTGAGCTTTTGAGCTTCTACGATTATGATGGAGACAACATTCCAGTTATCCAGGGTTCTGCTTTGGGTGGATTGAATGGCGAAGAAAAATGGGTTAAGACAATCGAAGAATTGATGGACGCTGTTGACAGCTACATTCCAATTCCTCCACGTATGACTGATCTTCCTTTCCTTATGCCTGTTGAAGACGTATTCTCGATCACTGGTCGTGGTACTGTTGCAACTGGTCGTATCGAGCGTGGTGTGATCAACTCTGGTGAGCCTGTTGATATCTTGGGTATGGGAGCAGAAGGTCTTAAATCAACCGTAACTGGTGTTGAGATGTTCCGTAAAATCCTTGACCGTGGTGAAGCTGGTGATAACGTAGGTTTATTGCTTCGTGGTATTAACAAAGAAGATATCCGTCGTGGTATGGTTATTTGTAAGCCAGGTTCAGTAAAACCTCACGCTGCTTTCAAAGGTGAAGTTTACGTACTTTCGAAAGAAGAAGGTGGACGTCACACGCCATTCTTTAACAAATACCGCCCTCAGTTCTACTTCCGTACAACTGACGTAACAGGAGAGATCACTCTTCCTGCTGGTGTTGAAATGGTTATGCCAGGTGATAACGTTACAATCGACGTTAAATTGATCAGCAAAATCGCTATGGAAAAAGGTCTTCGTTTCGCGATTCGTGAAGGTGGACGTACCGTAGGTGCGGGTCAGGTAACTGAGATTGTTGACTAATCGAGATAAAAATAAAAAACAAGTGCGTTTCTTTTGAAATGCACTTGTTTTTTATAAAAATAGTGTATCTTTGCAGCCCGAAACATTGGTTCGCACGGAATACGGGTGTAGTTCAAGGGTAGAATAGCGGTCTCCAAAACCGTTGATGGGAGTTCGAATCTCTCCACCCGTGCAAAAGTCAAAAGCAACAATGGATAAATTTACTTCGTTTCTAAAAGCGTCTTGGGAAGAAATGACCGAGCATGTGACGTGGCCTCCCTTTAACGAGCTTCAGGCGAACACAACATTAGTGCTTGTTGGATCTCTCATTTTTGCCTTCGTGGTAGGAGTGATGGATTTTGTCTTTGAAAACGCACTCAGACTGTTTTATCAGTCTTTCTAAGGTATTTTTTTTAGCGACACCCCCTGAATGGTATGAGTGGATTAAATTGGTTTGTATTACGTGCTGTGTCAGGACAAGAGAAAAAGATCAAGTCCTATATCGAGAATGAAATAACACGGCAAAAACTCAATGAATTCGTTCCGCAGATTCTTATTCCTTCTGAGAAGATTTATGAGATGCGTAACGGAAAAAAGAGAGTTCGGGAAAAGAATTTCTTTCCTGGATACATTATCATTTCAGCTGATTTATCAAAAGGTGAAGTGTTACACATCATTACCAGTATTCCTGGGGTGATTGGTTTCTTAGGAAACGCAGAAGGGAATTCCAAAGTACCGGTGCCGTTGCGCCAGTCGGAGATCAACCGGATTTTAGGTAGGGTCGACGAAGCGGAACAGCACGAAGAGGCACCAAACATGTCTTTCATGAAAGGCGAAACCGTAAAGGTGGTCGATGGTCCGTTCAGCGGGTTTATCGGTTTGGTGGAAGAAGTATTTGATGAGAAGAAAAAACTCAATGTAGTTGTAAAAATATTCGGGCGTAATACACCCGTTGAATTAAGTTACGCACAAGTAGAAAAGGATAATTGATCAAGAGAACGGGCAGGGTAAGCTTCCACTTGCATGTAAGCCGTTTAATTAATCAGTGAACCGCACAAATTCCAAAACAATGGCAAAAGAAATAGGTGGATACGTCAAACTACAGGTAAAAGGTGGCTCAGCCAACCCTTCACCTCCAATCGGTCCTGCACTAGGATCGAAAGGTTTGAATATCATGGAGTTTTGTAAGCAATTCAATGGCCGTACTCAGGATAAACCTGGTGTGGTATTGCCGGTAGTTATTACGTACTATAAGGATAAGTCTTTTGACTTCGTCATTAAGACTCCCCCGGCCGCAAATCTTCTTCTGGAAGCATCAAAAGTAAAAGTTGGTTCGGCTCAGCCAAACCGTCTAAAAGTTGGTTCAGTTACTTGGGATCAGGTTCGTACGATCGCTGAAACTAAAATGCCTGACCTTAACTGTTTTACAATTGATTCGGCTATGAAAATGATAGCGGGAACGGCTCGTAGTATGGGTATTACCGTAGCTGGCAAAGCCCCGTGGGAAGAAAACAACTGAGCGTAGTTTAATTACGCCAAAGAAACAAAGAACATGGGAAAATTGACCAAAAAGCAAAAAGAAGCTCTTTCGAAATACGACGCAACCCAGGTTTATACCTTGGAACAAGCAGCGGAAGTCCTAAAGACGATTTCTTATACTAAATTTGATTCTTCTGTTGATATCGACGTTCGTTTGGGCGTTGATCCTCGTAAAGCTGATCAAATGGTACGTGGCGTGGTAACATTGCCACACGGAACCGGAAAGGATGTTCGTGTATTGGTTTTGTGTACTCCTGATAAGGAGGCTGAAGCGAAAGAAGCAGGAGCAGATTTCGTTGGTCTTGACGAGTTTATCACAAAGATAGAACAAGGCTGGACTGACATCGACGTGATCATCACAATGCCTAGTGTAATGGCAAAAGTGGGTAAGTTAGGTAAAGTATTGGGTCCTCGTGGTCTGATGCCAAACCCTAAATCAGGTACAGTTACACCAGATGTAGCTAAAGCTGTGAAAGAAGTGAAAGCAGGTAAGATCGATTTCAAGGTTGACAAATCTGGAATTATCCATACCAGCGTAGGAAAGGTTTCTTTTGGACCAGACCAACTTGCACAGAACGCGACTGAGGTTATCAACACCTTGATCCGCCTTAAGCCATCTTCGGCAAAAGGTACTTACGTAAAAAGCATTCACTTATCTTCTACGATGAGCCCGGGTGTGACTATTGACAAAAACACGATTCCAGGATTATAATATGACACGGGAAGAGAAAGCAGTAATTATTGACGAGCTAAGTCAGAAATTCTCGAACACGCCATACTTCTATATTACCAGTGCTGCAGGCATGTCTGTAAGTGAGGTTAACGTTCTTAGAGGCCTATGCTTCGAGCGCGGTATCGAGTATCGTGTTGTTAAGAATACTCTGATTAAGAAAGCATTAGAAACACTAGATACGGATTATTCTTCTTTCGACACAGTTTTGAAAGGTTTTTCCGGTGTAATGTTTCACCCGGAGTCAGGTAAAGTTCCTGCACAGCTGATTAAAGAATTCAAGAAAAAAGCAGGTAGCGACAAGCTTAAGTTCAAAGGAGCTTCTGTTGATTCATCTCTTTTTGTTGGTGAAAGCCAGCTTGACGTTCTGATCGCTCTTAAATCTAAACAAGAGATGGTTGGAGAGATTATCGGTCTGTTGCAATCGCCTGCTAAAAACGTTATCGGCGCTCTTCAAAGCGGTGGAAACAAATTGGCTGGTATTCTTAAGACTTTATCTGAGAAAGAAGACTAATATAAATAGCCAGGCTGAGCTCTCCGGGTTTATAAGAAATCGAGCTTTTAAAATCATCTTATTGTATAATCACAAAATCAAAAATAAAAATGGCAGATTTGAAAGCTTTCGCGGAACAGCTTGTTAACCTAACGGTTAAAGAAGTTAACGAATTGGCTACAATTCTTAAAGACGAATACGGAATCGAACCAGCTGCTGCAGGTGCAGTAATGGTTGCAGGTCCAGCAGGTGGCGGTGACGCTCCGGCAGTAGAAGAAAAAACGTCTTTTGATGTAATTTTGAAATCAGCAGGTGCTAGTAAACTAGCTGTTGTGAAATTGGTTAAAGACCTTACAGGTCTTGGACTTAAAGAAGCAAAAGAACTTGTTGACGGTGCACCGAAACCAGTTAAAGAAGGAGTTGCTAAGGACGAAGCAGAAGCTTTGAAAAAACAACTTGAAGAAGCTGGTGCAGAAGTTGAAGTGAAGTAATTTGCTTTATACCAATCATCAATAATATCTTGGGAACAAGGCCTGACTGACGTCAGGTCTTTTCCTATTTTGCATATAAACCAAACAAAATGTACTTCCTTACGTTTGGTTTATTGGGCCGAAAGTGAAATTTTATTCTTCGGTTCGCTAATTCTCCTTCCGGATAATTGGTCTGAAACACTTCTTTACTCGTAGAAAAGAAGAAAAGGGGCCGTTATTCTATTTTTCTCTACGAGGCAAACGATTAAGGTTTTAAACTAATTAGTACGATTGCGTGTTGTAATGTGTTACACCGTCGCTTTGTTTTCGTTCTACTAACCCAAAATCAGACATAGCCTTGGCTACAATTAAAGCAACTCCCAGAATAAATTTCTCCAGGATTAATCAGATTATTGATTATCCGGATCTGTTGGGAATCCAGGTACAATCGTTCCGGGATTTCTTCAGTCTTGATACTTCAGTAGAAGATCGTTCTGATGAAGGATTGTACAAAGTTTTCGCTGAAAACTTTCCTATTGCCGATTCTCGCGACAACTTCGTGCTCGAATTTATCGACTATTTATTAGAGCCACCAAAGTATTCTGTCGACGAATCAATTGATCGTGGGTTAACTTATGCAGTGCCTCTGAAAGCAAAATTACGTTTGATATGTAATGATGCAGATCACGAAGAATTTGAAACCATTGAACAAGAGGTATTCCTAGGAAATATCCCTTACATGACCGACCGCGGTTCATTTGTAATCAATGGTGCTGAACGTGTTATTGTTTCTCAGTTACACCGTTCTCCGGGTGTGTTCTTCTCCATGAGCAAGCACACAAACGGCTCTAAATTATATTCAGCACGTATTATCCCGTTTAAGGGTTCATGGATTGAATTCTCTACTGACGTGAATAATGTCATGTATGCATATATCGACCGTAAGAAGAAATTCCCGGTTACTACGCTTTTAAGAGCCATCGGTTTTGGTTCTGATAAGGATATCCTTGATCTCTTCGGACTTTCTGAGGAAATCGGAGCGACACCGACAAACTTGAAAAAAGCGGTTGGCCGTCGTTTGGCTGCGAGAGTGCTTCGCACCTGGACAGAAGATTTCGTGGATGAAGATACCGGTGAGGTAGTTTCTATCCAGCGTAACGAAGTATTGTTAGAGCGTGATTCAACAATCACTCCTGACGATATCGAGGTTATCGTGGAATCTGGCCAGAAGTCAGTGATCCTTCACAAGGAAGACATGAATGTTGCGGATTATAACATCATTTATAATACGCTGCAAAAAGATAGCTCAAACTCCGACAAGGAAGCTGTTGAGCAGATTTACCGTCAGCTTCGTAACGCAGAAGCACCGGATGAGCAAACGGCAAGGGATGTAATCCAAAGCTTGTTCTTCAGTGATAAGCGTTATGACCTTGGTGATGTTGGTCGTTACCGTATCAACAAAAAATTAGGTTCTGACACAAGTCTTGACGTACGCGTTCTGACAACAGGTGATATCGTTTCGATCGTTAAGTATCTGATCGGTCTTATCAATGCGAAAGCAGTTGTCGATGATATTGACCACTTGTCAAACCGTCGTGTTCGTACCGTTGGTGAACAACTTTACGCACAGTTCGGTGTAGGTTTGGCTCGTATGGCCCGTACCATCAAAGAACGTATGAACGTGCGTGACAACGAAGATTTCAAGCCTGTTGATTTGATCAACGCGCGTACGCTTTCTTCTGTTATTAACTCTTTCTTTGGTACCAACCAGTTGTCACAGTTCATGGATCAAACGAATCCATTGGCTGAGATCACCCACAAAAGACGTATGTCTGCGCTTGGGCCTGGTGGTCTTTCCCGTGAAAGAGCAGGTTTTGAGGTTCGTGACGTTCACTACACGCACTACGGTCGTCTGTGTACAATCGAAACGCCTGAAGGACCTAACATTGGTTTGATTTCTTCTCTTTGCGTATTTGCCAAGGTGAACGGAATGGGTTTCATTGAAACTCCTTACCGTGTGATCGATGGTGGCGGAAAGCTGACGAATGATATTATATACATGACTGCCGAAGAAGAGGATTCCAAATATATCGCTCAGGCTAACGCCTCGGTAGATACGGACGGAAACTTTACGGTAGAAAAAATCAAGACGCGTTTTGAAGGTGACTTCCCGATGGTTGATCCTTCTCAGGCTTCTTATATGGACGTTGCCGCTAACCAGATCGTATCGGTAGCAGCTTCTCTTATTCCTTTCCTTGAACACGATGATGCCAACCGTGCTTTGATGGGATCGAACATGCAGCGTCAAGGTGTTCCATTGTTGCGCCCACAAGCGCCAATCGTTGGAACGGGCCTTGAAAAGCGTGTTGCGATGGATTCACGTGCATTGGTAGTGGCGGAAGGTGACGGTGTGATTGAGTATGTGGATGCAACTAAAATTGTTGTTCGCTACGAAAGAACAGATGAAGAGCGTCTTGTAAGCTTTATTGAAGACAGCGTTTCTTACGACCTTGTTAAGTTCCGTCGTACCAACCAGGATACTTGCTTAAACCTGCAACCAATGGTTCTTAAAGGCCAAAAGGTATCGAAAGGTGAAGCATTATGCCAGGGATATGGTACAGAAGGTGGAGAACTTGCCTTGGGTCGTAACCTTTTGGTTGCGTTCATGCCTTGGCAGGGATACAACTTTGAGGATGCGATTGTAATCTCTGAGAAAGTGGTTCGTGACGATATCTTTACTTCTATTCACATTGAAGAATTTGAATTGGAAGTACGTGATACGAAACGTGGAGAAGAAGAACTTACTGCTGAGATTCCTAACGTAAGCGAGGAAACTGTTAAAAACCTTGATGAAAACGGTATCGTACAAGTTGGTACGGAAGTAAAAGAGGGTGATATTCTGATTGGTAAGATCACACCAAAAGGTGAGTCTGATCCGACTCCGGAAGAAAAACTTCTTCGTGCAATCTTTGGTGACAAAGCCGGTGATGTGAAGGATGCTTCGAAAAAAGCACCGCCATCTATGAAAGGTGTAGTTATCGATACCAAACTTTTCTCTCGTCCTACGAAAGAAGAGCGTGCGAAACACAAAGACGAGCTTAAATTGCTTATGAAGAAATATGGCCGTGACTTGACAGCACTTCGCGGACGTATCATCGAGAAATTAGTTTCTCTTACAGATGGCAAAACAAGTCAGGGTGTTAAGCACAAATTCGGTGATGAGTTGATTTCAAAAGCGGTTAAATTCAACGTGAGAAATATCTCTGAGAATTTATTCCCTGCCAACAACCCGTACCGTGACGAAAGCCAGTACGCCGTGGTTGAGGAAGTAAACTTGATCGGTGATGTATTGACTGATTCATGGACGGATGATGCGCATGCCAACCGCCAGGTTTCGCTTGCATTGAAGAATTATCTTAACGCACGCAGCGAGTTGATGGGCCGTTTCAAACGTGACCGTTTTGCGCTTGAAGTGGGAGATGAACTTCCGGCAGGTATCGTGAAACTTGCGAAAGTATATATCGCTAAGAAACGTAAATTGAAAGTAGGGGATAAAATGGCGGGTCGTCACGGTAACAAAGGGGTTGTTGCCCGTATTGTACGTGATGAAGACATGCCATTCCTTGAAGACGGAACACCAATGAACATCGTGTTGAACCCGCTTGGGGTACCTTCACGTATGAACATCGGTCAGATTTACGAAACCATCCTTGCATGGGCAGGTCTTAAACTGGGTCGTCGCTATGCTACGCCTATCTTCGATGGAGCTACGGAAGCAGAAGTTGCAGCTGAGTTGAAAGAAGCCGGGTTGCCGGATTGGGGACGTACTTATCTGTACAACGGACTTAGCGGAGAGCGTTTTGACCAACCAGTTACAGTCGGACTTATGTACATGATGAAGCTGGGTCACTTGGTTGACGATAAAATGCACGCGCGTTCGATTGGACCATACTCGCTTATTACACAACAGCCGTTGGGTGGTAAAGCACAGTTTGGGGGTCAGCGTTTTGGAGAGATGGAAGTGTGGGCACTTGAAGCATTCGGTGCATCTCATATCCTTCAGGAAATCCTTACCGTAAAATCGGATGACGTAGTGGGCCGTGCCAAAGCATACGAAGCTATCGTAAAAGGTGAAAACCTTCCGAAACCAAATATTCCGGAGTCATTCAATGTACTTGTTCACGAACTTCGTGGATTGGCATTGGAAATTACGCTGGACTAATTTTTAGTCGTAAGCAGAGCGGCAGTAATGCTGCTCTGCTTAGAAATGCAATACAAATTGAGTTT
Organism: Dyadobacter sp. LHD-138; assembly: GCF_030929615.1. Lineage (GTDB taxonomy): Bacteria > Bacteroidota > Bacteroidia > Cytophagales > Spirosomataceae > Dyadobacter. The sequence continues at coordinate 220,861 of NZ_JAVFVU010000011.1, forward strand.
CGACTAACAGACAAACGACTCTTTAATTATGTCTTTCAAAAAGAACAAAAAACTAAATAGTGATTTTTCCAGAATGACAATCAGTCTGGCCTCACCTGAATCGATACTGGAAAGTTCATTCGGTGAAGTAACCCAGCCTGAAACTATCAACTACCGGACTTATAAGCCGGAAATGGGTGGTTTGTTCTGTGAGCGTATTTTCGGTCCTGTGAAGGATTGGGAATGTCATTGTGGAAAATACAAACGTATCCGTTACAAAGGTATCATCTGCGACCGTTGCGGTGTGGAAGTGACTGAGAAAAAGGTACGTCGTGAGCGTATGGGACACATTGAGCTTGTGGTTCCTGTTGCACACATCTGGTACTTCCGTAGCTTACCGAACAAAATCGGTTATTTGCTGGGATTGTCTACCAAAAAACTGGATCAAATTATTTACTACGAGCGGTATGCCGTAGTACAAGCTGGTGTTAAAGAAGAGGACGGCGTTAGCTACCTTGACTTCCTTACCGAAGACGAATATCTTGACATCATCGACAAACTTCCTCGTGAAAACCAACAGCTTCCGGACACGGATCCAAACAAGTTTATCGCGAAGATGGGTGCTGATGCGCTTGAAATGCTTTTGAGCCGTATCAAACTGGATGAGCTTTCATACGAACTTCGTCACCAGGCTGCAACGGATACTTCTCAGCAACGTAAGGCGGAAGCGCTTAAACGTCTGAAAGTTGTTGAAGCTTTCCGTGATGCAAATACGCGTGTTGAAAACCGCCCGCAATGGATGGTGATCAAAATGGTTCCGGTTATTCCACCAGAACTTCGTCCGCTTGTACCTCTGGATGGTGGTCGTTTTGCGACTTCTGACTTAAATGACTTGTATCGCCGCGTTATCATTCGTAACAACCGTTTGAAACGTCTGATCGAGATCAAAGCACCTGAGGTAATCTTGCGTAACGAAAAACGTATGTTGCAGGAAGCGGTTGATTCGCTTTTTGATAACAGCCGTAAAGTGAACGCAGTACGTTCTGAAGGGAACCGTGCTTTGAAATCACTTTCTGATATGCTTAAAGGTAAGCAAGGACGTTTCCGTCAAAACTTGCTTGGTAAGCGTGTCGATTATTCTGGTCGTTCTGTAATTGTCGTAGGACCAGAATTGAAACTGCACGAGTGCGGTTTGCCGAAAGATATGGCTGCTGAATTATTCAAGCCGTTTATCATTCGCAAGCTTATCGAGCGCGGAATCGTTAAAACTGTAAAATCAGCTAAGAAAATCGTAGATCGTAAAGATCCTGTGATTTGGGATATTTTGGAAAACGTTTTGAAAGGGCATCCTGTTCTTCTAAACCGTGCTCCAACACTTCACCGTTTGGGTATCCAGGCTTTCCAGCCTAAGCTGATCGAAGGAAAAGCAATCCAGTTGCACCCACTTGTGTGTACTGCATTCAACGCTGACTTTGACGGTGACCAGATGGCTGTTCACGTGCCATTGGGTCAGGAAGCCGTTTTGGAAGCTTCGATGTTGATGCTTTCTTCACATAACATCCTTAACCCTGCGAATGGTGCACCGATTACGGTACCATCACAAGACATGGTTTTGGGTCTGTATTATGTAACAAAGGGCCGTGTAAGCACGCCTCAGTATCCGATCCTGGGAGAAGGAATGACTTTCTACGGACCGGATGAAGTAATCATTGCGATCAATGAAGGCAAACTTTCCAAGCATGCCAACATCAAATGCCGTCTGCGTGTACGTAACGATGATGGAACATTTGAAATTAAATTAGTCGAAACAGTTGCCGGCCGTATCCTGTTCAACCAGGCGGTTCCAGCTGAGGTAGGTTATATTAATGAGCTGCTTACGAAGAAAAAGTTGCAGCAAATCATTGGTTTGGTATTCAAACTTGCAGGGGTTGCGCGTTGCGCCCAGTTCCTGGATGAAATCAAAGAACTCGGTTTCCAAATGGCCTTCAAAGGCGGTTTGTCAATGGGGCTTAATGATGTAATGGTACCGGATGAAAAAGTTAAACTGATCGAGCAGGCGAAAGTAGACGTGGAAAACGTCTGGAGTAACTACTTGATGGGTCTTATCACTGAAAACGAACGTTACAACCAGGTTATCGATATCTGGACACGTGTAAACTCACGTATCACAGAAACATTGATGAAGCAATTGGAAACGGATCAGGGTGGATTTAACTCCATCTATATGATGATGCACTCCGGTGCACGTGGTTCCCGTGAACAGATTCGTCAGCTGGGTGGAATGAGGGGTCTTATGGCCAAACCTCAGAAAAACATGGCTGGTGGAGCAGGTGAAATCATCGAAAATCCAATTCTTTCTAACTTTAAAGAAGGTCTTGACGTTCTTGAGTACTTTATCTCGACACACGGTGCGCGTAAAGGTCTTGCGGATACAGCCTTGAAAACAGCGGATGCAGGTTACCTGACCCGTCGTTTGCATGATGTTGCGCAGGATGTTGTGGTTATTGAAACAGATTGTGGTTCTCTTCGTGGTATTGCCATATCAGCTTTGAAAGACAACGAAGATATCGTTGAACCGCTTTCTGAGCGTATTTTGGGCCGTGTAAGTGTTCACGATGTTTTTGATCCGTTGTCAGGAGAAATGATCCTTGCATCAGGTCAGGAAATCACAGAAGAAATCGCTTCCTATATTGATGAAACAAGCATCGAAAGCGTAGAAATCCGTTCGGTACTTACTTGCGAAACACGTGGTGGTGTTTGTGTGAAATGTTACGGCCGTTCTCTTGCTTCGGCATACATGGTTAACATTGGTGAAGCTGTGGGTGTAATTGCTTCGCAGTCCATTGGTGAGCCGGGTACACAGCTTACACTTCGTACATTCCACGTGGGTGGTACGGCATCCAACATTTCTGTTGATGCCAACATCAAAGCGAAGTTTGACGGAACAATTCAGTTTGAAGAGTTACGTTTGGTTGATTCTGTTAATTCAGAGGGAGATCCAATTACAGTAGTAATGGGCCGTTCAGGTGAGGTGAAAATCGTTAACCTTGAAACAGGTCAGTTATTAATTTCCAACAACGTTCCTTACGGTGCTCAGCTTCTTGTAAAAGATGGTGAGAAAGTAACGAAAGGACAGGAACTTTGTACTTGGGATCCATATCACGCAGTAATCCTTTCTGAATTCACGGGTGTTGTTTCTTTCGACGCTATTGAAGAAGGTATTACCTACCGTGAAGAATTTGATGAGCAAACAGGTTTCCAGGAATCAGTAATCATTGAAACACGTGATAAAACCAAAAACCCGGCAATCGTGGTGAAAGGTAAGAGCACGTTGCTGAAAGATCAGACTGAGAAAGGTTATAACTTGCCGGTAGGAGCTCGTTTGGTTGTGAAGGCTGGTGCTAGTATCAAAGCTGGTCAGCCTTTGGCGAAAATCCCACGTGTGGTTGGAAAAACCCGCGATATTACGGGAGGTCTGCCGCGTGTAACGGAATTATTCGAAGCACGTAACCCATCGAACCCTGCAACAGTTTCTGAAATCGACGGTGTTGTATCATACGGAGGTGTTAAACGTGGTAACCGCGAGATTCATATCGAATCAAGAGATGGTACACAACGCCGCTACATGGTTGCCCTTTCGAAACACATTCTTGTTCAGGATGGTGACTTCGTAAAAGCAGGTGATCCGTTATCGGATGGAGCGATCACACCAGCAGATATCTTGTCTATCAAAGGACCAACAGCAGTTCAGGAATATCTTGTGAATGAAATTCAGGAGGTATATCGTCTGCAGGGTGTGAAGATCAATGACAAGCATATCGAGTGTATCGTACGCCAGATGATGCAGAAAGTAGAAATACTTGATGCCGGTGATACCAACTTCCTGGAAATGCAAGCGGTTGACCGCGTTGTGTTCCGCGAAGAAAATGATAAGATTCTTGACATGAAAGTGGTTGAAGATGCTGGTAGCTCTGAAACACTTAAGCCAGGTATGATTATCTCTGTACGTCGTCTGCGTGACGAGAATTCAAGTCTGAAACGTCGTGACTTGAAACTGGTTGTAGCACGTGATGCACAGGCGGCTGTGGCGAAACCTACTTTGATGGGTATCACACAAGCTTCATTGGGTACTGAAAGTTTCGTTTCTGCGGCTTCGTTCCAGGAAACAACCAAAGTATTGTCTGAGGCTGCTGTACGTGGAAAACGTGACGAACTGAAAGGTCTGAAAGAAAACGTGATCGTTGGTCACTTGATCCCGGCCGGTACAGGTATGCGTAAATACATAGACATCATTGTTGGTTCGAAAGAAGAATATGATGCTTTGGCAGAATCCCGTGAAAAACAGTCGCGTAAAAAACGTGAATTAGTTTAGTCGGAATTCCAATAAGATAAAAGAGTCGGTTCTGCGTAAGCGGAACCGACTCTTTGTTTTTAGATGCTGTATAATTTTAGTAATTTTCACTTTCTAAAAGCATGAATAACGACAAGTAATTATCCAGCACCTGCGCAAATATCGAAAACCTTGACGATGGAAGACAACAACAAAGAAAACGAACAGCAGATTAATGTAGAACTTTCGGAAGAAATGGCCGAAGGCGTTTACTCAAACCTTGCGATGATCGCTCATTCCAACAGCGAATTTATACTGGACTTCATCCGTCTGATGCCGGGTGTGCCGCGTGCAAAGGTAAAGGCACGTATCATCATCACACCCGAGCATGCCAAACGTTTGGTTGCAGCCTTGAAAGATAATATCGAAAAGTACGAAGATCAGTACGGACCGATCCAGAGCAACCACGATAGCGATCCTTCCTTCAACTTCCCGATCAGTTTCGGAGGACCCGGCGGCGAAGCTTAATTGTTATATATTTACTGAAATCCTGCTGCGTAAATATTTTGCGGCAGGATTTTTTGTTTTAAAGTAGCTTCTGAAATTAGTCCTGTGAAAATTGTTGCTACTGAAATATTCGAAGAAACTGGGAGTCATTTTAACGATTCTGCGGGTATCGTGTTCAATTAAAAGTTAGTACTAAAAGCGCAACGAGTTTCAGCACCTCCTCATTAAAGTTTGTTAAAAAAGTAACCCCTTGGCAGGATTTTACATAACTTCGCTTTAATATCAATCAGTTAGATAAACCTTTATGTTGAAAATCCTTTACTTTCCTCTATGGTTGCTCCTACTAATGATGGCAGGTTGTGATTCCGACAAAAATACCCAGCAAAGCTCCGCCGACACTACAACAGTTTACCAAGTAGGATACCGGGTTATCTCATTTGTTGACAGTTCGAGAACCTACAAGCCAAACGTGGAGCAAAGCGATCGATTGTACTTTCGACCGATTGATATTGATCTCTGGTATCCTGCTCAACCGGTTGCTTCTGATTCAACGCTACGATTTGGGCACTTCCTGCAATTGCTGCAAGACCGGGCTAATTTCTACAGTGCGCCTCAGAAGTTTGACAGTTTACCAATGACCATAGCTAAGTCATTCTGTGATGGGTTCGGCTGCTCACGGCCAAGCCTTCTTTTACAAAATCCTACCTATACATTTAATCAGGCCAAGTCAGTATCTAAACGATTTCCTCTGATCCTATACTTCGCAAGTTTCGGCTCGATGGGTTATGAAAATTACTTGTTGTTTGAATCGCTGGTTCGCCAAGGCTACATCATTGCCTGCGTTAATTCAATTGGCCGGTATCCTGGCGATATGACGATGAAGAACGCTGACTTGATGGAACAGGTTAGAGACGCCGATCAAATTTTGAACCGGTTAAGTCTGGATAATAGGATAGATACGACCAAAATAGGGGTATTAGGTTATAGTTGGGGAGGTCTGGCTGGGGCACTATGGGCTATGCAGCGGTACGAGATAGACGCTATCGTCTCACTAGATGGCTCCGAATTCCATCATTATGGCTATTCGAAATCAGAGGATCAAGATTTTGAGGAGACGATTAATACACCTTTCTTCAAGAAGGAAACCTTATCTGTGCCTTACTTACGTTTAGAGAGTAATCCTCAACCTAAAACCTCAAAGAAGGATTCTACCTATAATTTTTTGAGCAAGGTCAATGCCATAAAACAAGTTGTAAAAATTGACTCTGCTGGCCACCAAGATTTTTCTTCGTTGGCAACTGTTGTCAGATCGTCGGGCAAATGCTCTGTTCCCGAAGTATATCGTAGCATCTCTGCACTTACTATTTCACATTTTAACAGTTACCTAAAAGGCAGCACAAACGCGATAGAACGGTGATTAGATACGACTCCGGGTTAAATTAAAGAAGAAGAAAATCGTCACTGAAAGTTTTTGTTCCGTAAGCCGCAGCGTATCGAATTCCTAGGCATTATTCCGACATTTGTGATCCAACTGATTATAACTATTGGAAATAAATTAATTGGTCCAACATGACAAAGTGGAGTAGAAGTCGTCATGGATCATGCTGTACTATTCTGGCAATATGTCTACCACATATGCTTAGAATCAGACAAACGAAATGTGATCAGATATTTCGCGACACAAAAGCCGTGGTGTTTTTTGCACTAACTTTTAATTTAACCCATATTGCAGCCAAATTGTAAAACACCTTTTATGAATACGCGTAGCACACATTTTCTTCTTGTTATATGCATAGGCCTGGCCGTGTTTTCTTGTAAGCAGGAGAAAAAGGCAGAATCAAATCCCGAAGCTGTACAAAAAATTCCGGTGGCTGTTCTTACAAAAAGCAGATTTCAAATCGGAGATTCCATTGCCGTAGGATTTTCGCAGGCCGTCCACAAATTTGAAGTGCAATGGAATGGCGCAGTAATACCGGATGCCAAACAGGTTTCGGATTCAGTTTTTGTGAAGGCAGACTCTGAAAAGCCAGGTTGGAAAAAACTGATTGTAAGCGGTACGACCAAAACGAAGGAAGCCTTCGCGGATACGCTATCCGTGGAGTTGGTATCAGATGTTAAGCCGAAAGAAATGACCTATTCGGTTTTGTCTTCTTATCCGCATCAAAAAACGAGTTTTACCGAGGGACTGGAATTTTATAAAGGGGAATTATATGAAAGCACCGGAGAAAATGGAAAATCGCTTTTATTGAAAATCGATTTAAAAACCGGTGCGACGGTTAAGTCAGTACCACTGAGCGATCAATATTTTGGCGAGGGGATGACTATTTTCAATGATAAAATTTATCAGCTAACCTGGACAACCGGTGTGGGCTTCCGTTATAACATGGATTTTACGCTGGATAAAACCTTCACCTATTATACACAGGGTTGGGGGATGACCCATAATGATACGACCATTATCATGGGCGACGGGTCAAATAAACTGTATTTCTATAACGCAGATTTTCAAAAGACAGGCGAAATTGAGGTTTATGATGACAAAGGGCCTCTTATAAAAATCAACGAACTCGAATATGTAAACGGTTATGTTTTTGCCAATGTCTGGGAAACGGACCGGATCGTTCAGATTGATCTGAAAACAGGAAAAGTTGTTGGTAATATGGATATGAAGAAAATCATTCCGGTTGAGGTGGATCAAACCGGATCCAGTGTACTGAATGGTATTGCCTACCAGCCGATGGAAGATGCCTTTTATATTACCGGCAAAAATTGGCCTACTTTGTTTAAAGTGAAAATCTCCGGCGCAGTCAAAAGTGACCGAAAAGCCCTGGCTAAAAATTAAAGTATAAGGGAAGGAGGTAGTTCATGATAACCCTCCTTCAATTTTTGGGTCCGGAACAAATTCATAAATTCATGTGCTCTCCGCGTCGGTTCCGGTAAACGATATCGCCCTGCACAGCGACGGGCAATATCCAGACTGTCCTGCAAACTCATTTTATTTCCGGGAGAAATAAAGACGGGATTTGTCCGGAACTTCGAGCGAAACACATAGCCAATGAGTTCTTCCTTCGCTGTGATCGACGAAAAATCGCCTTTGTGAATGCCAGGTTCCTGCCATTTGCCGTACAATATATTTTTTGCACAACCCATCGTTGCGATACCGGTCAATGCGCCGAAGTGGGCAGCAATACCCATCCTTCTCGGATGCGCGATGCCGTGGCCGTCAATCATCATCACATCCGGGCGGACTGGCATCTGTGCCAATGCCTGGACCAAAGCGGGTACTTCCCTAAAAGCCAGGAAACCGGGTATGTAAGGAAACGTCGTTTTGCTTTCTACGAGTGAATAGGCGACCGGTTGCAAATCCGTATAACGAAGTACGACAATGCCTGCAAAAATAGTTTTGCTGAATCTGTTCAGTGAAATATCCGCACCCGCAATCGTCAGGATAGGTTTTGTTAAGGCTGTTATCTGAATCCTGTCACGCAACGCGGACTGAATGGCTTTGGCTTCAGCCAGATTCAGATTGTCGTACTGCAAATCATCTTCTTCCATAAGGTTGTCAAATGAAATATGATGAAGCGGTTCTCAGGAATGTAAAACTTCCGGCATGTCCTTTTGGAAATCTTCACCGTAAATCCGGTTATATTCTCTGGCAAAGTTCTCGTATGTAGTTTTTGCCAGAGAATGTTTACCCAAATGTGCCAGCGCTTTGCACTTGATAATCATCGCTTCCTCGTTTACCGGATCAAAGTAAAAAACGTAGTTCGCCAGCTTGACCAAAAATTCTGGGTCATCAGCAATTTTTATGGTAGCGGCAAAGCGGAGGTAGGTGTCTACAATTTCATTGGAAATTTCAGATTTGAAAGTATCCAGCCACTCATATTCCACATTGGAAAGAAAATTTCCGCGTTTGGTAATATCGGCCAGTTCCATAATACTTTGCTTGTTGAGCGCCTTTTTATTTCGGATCAGCGTCAGATAATGGGTATAGTCGACATGTATTTTTTCATAATCGATCTTTATTTTCCAGTAGCCGGTTTCCTTTGAAACCTGGCAATACTTCATTTTATCCAATATCCCTTTCAGCTTCGCGATATTCACCGAGCGGTTGTTACGCGCACTTTCCGACGGCTTGTCAAACCAGAGCAGTTCCTTCAATTTCTCAGAGCTGATTCCCTCCCAGCGAATGGAATAAAGCAGGATCACGAGAAAAAGCTCCTTAACCAACGGACTGAACTGTTTTGTGATCTCGTTCCCTTCTTCGTCAAACAATTGAAGATTCCCAAACAAAAAGATGCTGCTGTGAAGCGACTCGTTGGTGATTCCCGAATTGTCATCCACAAGAGCAACGACGTCCGCGTCAGAAGTACCAACAGATGCAGCAGGCACGGAATTGGGCAAAATGGCAGATTCTACTGTTTTTTTCTTTTTGTAATAATTCAAATAAACATAAGCCAGTGCGCCTAGTAACAGCAAACCGCCAATCAGCCAAAATGTTTTTTCATGCGCTGCTTTTGCCTCGGCAACAGGGGCAACGGATTCCAACGGTGGTGCATTCAGGTAATAAACGGAAACTTTTGTCAGGTTATTTTCTCCCAGATACAACGTCACGGCGACAAATCGGTTACTGGAATAATCGAAAAACAGATCGGCGTACGACTGGATATCGACAAACTGGTAAGGGATTTTGGACCCAACCATTTTGAAATCCGGCCCGGTAAGCGAGCCTTTGATCAGCTGCAACTCCGAATTGAACTTATCCTTCGGGAAGATCAGGGTGTAAAAGGAGTTATCTTTTTCATGAATGATCATCGAATTGCTGAAAACGAAATCTTCTTTCGGCAATTTGAGCTCGTAAAGTTTTCTGAACATCCTGGTTTTGGCGTTGAAAAAAAGCAGGTCATACCAGTTGCGGGGATTCAGCATTTGCTGCCCCGTTGAGCTGCCATATCCTCCCAGTATATACGCGCCATCCTTTGCCGCCCCCAGCGCCGCCAGATACCTTGGTGTGAAGAGCGAATCTTTTAAATGAAGGTCCGTCCAGGTTTTGGAAGGCACATGATAGCGCTGGATATTCTTTTTGTATGACAAATGTCCATAACCTCCCAGCAAATAAACGGCAGAGTCAGAAGGCGAATAAAACTTGTTTGCATGGATAAAATGCGTTTTATCCACTGGTTTTATGCCGCTTTTATCCCAGCGGTTCGTTTTAAAATCAAATGTGGAAACCTGTTTTTCGTCAATGTAGATGTGGTAAAGCTTATCGTTTAACTTGTCGAAAAGCAGCTGGTTATCAACATACACAGGTTGTGTTCCGGCTTCCTGTTTAACGGAAACAGACTTATTGGCCGCCACCTGATAGCTGATCAGGGAATCTTTGCCGACAATGTGCAAAACACCTTTATTTTCGTCGAATCCAACCCGTATGTAATCTTTTAAAGTGATGGTTTTGGCCAGTTGCCATTCGTAATGCAGCTTTTTTATCCAGACCGGATTTGCGGCAAGCGCATCTTTTTCCTGAATTTCTTCCGTAGCCTTTATCCCGTCTGTTTCGTCAAGCGGCCATCGGAATTTTATTTTGGCATCCTCTGAGATGGCAATGTTCCGGATTTTCATCGGCGGTACGTCCGTCGACTTGAAATCTTTATATTGATTGGCACCAAAAAGAACTTTGAAACAACCATCCCCGGATAGTTTAACAGGCTGGGAAAAGCTTTTGTCGCCGTAAATGACCTGAATATTATTCGTTTGCTTATTGAATTTTAACGTAACCTTATTCCACTTTTTGTACAGATCGCGGTTTGGGAAATCGAAAGAAACGCGGGAGAATGTATCCCCGATCACCAGTTTGAAATGTTGGTTATCGGTGCTGTTATCGTAGATCAGATCGATGTTCTGTTTGTCATTTTCGATAAGCCGGACAATGTATCCGAAATACGTTTTTTTATCTGACAAAAAAGAAAGCTCGAAGGATAAAACGAAATCATTATTGAAACAAAAAGTGTTATCGGGACTTAAATCTAGGCCTGTTCTTTTGTCCTGAACCACTTCGTAACTGTCAAAACCAAGACCATAAGATTGCGCCGGACAAAAATGAATGAAGCCGGGAATCATTAGAAAAACAAAAAAAAGAAACAGGATTTTAAATTTCATAGGAATAAGATGGAGAGAAATGGAATAAAATTTCCCTCAGGCAGTCATCATGGGTTTTGTTAATCAATTATTAATCCTTTTTTAATTGGTCGGTGTTTATTTGGCGCTTCGGTTCCGGTGCTTCAAATATGGCATTGTTGATTTAAAGTTAAACAATTGTCTGTGGTTTTAATAGCTATCGGGGCGGATTAAAAAGTTTAACAACAAATGTGCTATCGATACCAGGCAAACAAGGATCGTTACCATTATAAGCACCATTACAGAAAATAAAATTTTAGTAAAGTATGATCCAATCTTTTAAAACCTTTAAAATTTACAGTTTAATAGTCCTGAGTTGTTGTATGAACTTCAATGCGGAGGCGCAGAAAAATGAGGTTTCCGGCAATCTTAAATATGTTGATTTACGTGTGGGAAATGTTGGCCAGCTTTTGGAACCAACCCGCCCCACGATTCAGCTGCCCAATCAGATGGTGCGGATGTTTCCCGAGCGCAAAGATTATCTGGACGATCAGATCACGAGTTTTCCGTTGATCGTCGTTTCGCATCGCCTGGGACAGGCATTTTCAATCAAACCATTTGTTAAACCGATCTCGTCGGTCAATTATAAGGAAAAACTGACTTATGACCATGAGCTGGAAATTACCCAACCCTGGTATTATTCCACTTATCTGATCGACGACGAAGTACAGGTGGAGTTTACGCCGGGTAAAAAAACGGGTATTTACCGCTTCGATTTTACGGGAAAAGCCTCGAAAAGTCTTTTGTTCAATTTGTATAACGGGGGAGAGGGATCGTGGAAGTTTATTTCCGATCACGAAATTATCGCCACCGAAACCTATCATGACGACATTCCAGTGTATATGTACGGTGTTTTCAGCGAAAAAGGGAAAACAGGATTGTTGGATGGGGATAAGACGTTAGCCGAAAAAAACGCGAAAGGAAAAAATGTAAAAGCCTGGATTAATTTTCCGGATAACAAATCGGGAAAGATCGAGTTTAAATATGCGATTTCATACATAAGCCCTGAGCAAGCCAAAAAGAATTTTGACAATGAATTAAAATCAGCTGGTTTTGCGGAATTGAAGAAAAACGGAGAAAAAGTTTGGGGGGACGTAATTAACCAGATTCAGGTTGAAGGCGGTACAGAAGCCCAGAAGCGCAGTTTTTATTCTTCATTGTACCGAACCTACGAACGTATGGTGGATATCTCGGAAGACAACCAGTATTACAGCGGTTTTGATAAAAAAATCCACAACAGTACACGCCCGTTTTACACGGATGACTGGACCTGGGATACCTACCTGGCGCATCATCCGTTGCGGATTATCCTGAATCCTGCGCAGGAAGAAGATATGTTAAATTCGTTTGTGAACATGTACGAACAAAGCGGCTGGATGCCCACTTTTCCGGTACTTTTCGGTGATCATGCCTGTATGAATGGTTTCCATTCCTCTGTCACGTTCCTGGATGGTTATAGAAAAGGGCTGAGGAATTTTGACGTTTCCAAAGCATATGCAGGCATGTATAAAAACGCAACGGAAGCGACGATGCTGCCATGGAGAAACGGAGCTAAATGCGAACTGGATGATATTTATCGTACCAAAGGCTATTTTCCCGCGTTACGTCTCAACGAAAAGGAAACCGTTAAACTGGTTGATCCTTTTGAAAAGCGCCAGGCCGTGGCGGTTACTTTGGGCGGAAGTTATGATGACTGGGCCGTTGGAGAACTGGCGAAAGATCTGGGCAAACAAAACGACTACAAAATATTTAGCGCCCGTGGATTGAACTACAAAAACCTTTGGAATAAAGACAAAAAAATGTTCATTCCGAAAGATGACAAAGGGGAATGGATTTCGATTGATCCGAAATTCGATGGAGGCATGGGCGGTCGCGATTTCTATGACGAAAATAACGGTTATACCTACCAATGGCAGGTTCAGCATGATATCAGCGGGCTGATCGGTCTGATGGGCGGTAAGAAAAGTTTTGAGGACGGATTGGACCGGCTTTACAGAGAAGGTTTGGGTCGCAGCAAATATGAATTCTGGGGCAAATTTCCGGATGCAACCGGTTTGGTGGGCCAGTATTCCATGGGCAATGAGCCGAGTTTTCATATTCCTTACCTGTACAACTATACCGACGCACCCTGGAAAACCCAAAAAAGAATTCGTTTCCTGCTGGATGTGTGGTTTAAGGATAACATTTTTGGTATTCCGGGAGACGAAGACGGGGGAGGTATGACGGCGTTTGTCGTTTTCTCTTCCATGGGTTTTTACCCGATCACCCCTGGAAAACCTGAGTACACCATTGGCAGTCCTGTTTTTGAAAAGGTTACGATCGACCTTCCAAACGGGAAAAAATTCAGGATGATCGCGAATAATTGTTCGGTTGTCAACAAGTATATCCAAAGTGCCAAATTCGATGGGAAAGTATTAAATGTGCCCTCATTTACGCATGATCAGCTCACGACAGGCGGAACGCTTGAACTGGAAATGGGGCCAAAACCGAATAAAACCTGGGGATTGGGCAAATAAATTTTGACCGCCATTAAACCTTTTCCGGTAAACAGACTCTTATTATTAGTCATGAATTTTTAAATAAAAACTATTCCTACCCCTGACTTTTATCTGTAAATCCACTTTTTGGAAAACACGAAAATCCGGTATCACTGACACTGATGCCGGATTTTATTTTGCACCTATGCGTAACGAGGCTTTCCTGTAAATCACTATACCTGAGGATAGTTTTAAATGACGGACGGCGCGCACCAATCAGGAGCAACGCTTGTTAACGAGTAGAGATTTAATCGTGAAATATTTTGGAACAAACGTTCTGAATAGTAAATTTGCAGTATGGCACGTAGAAAAGAGTTTGACCCGGAAGAAAGGATGGAAAAGGCGCGTGATCTTTTTTGGGAAAAAGGGTATAACGCAACTTCCATGGAGGACCTTGTACAGACCATGGGGCTGAATCGGGGGAGTATATACGATACCTATGGCGATAAGCATAGTCTTTATCTGCAGTGCCTGGGAAACTATGCCGCGGAAAAATTAAGGGAACATAAAGAAGCAGCATTGGGGACATCGCCGATAGAAAAGGTGGAAAATATGATCCTCAGTGTGGTGGAAGCGACTGTCAATACCGGCAAATGCTGTATGGCGGTTAACTCTACTTTTGAGCTGGCAACGGTTGATCAGAGTGTTCATTCCATTATCAATAACAATTGGAAGGATATCGTCAACTTTTTTGAGCAGCTGTTAACCGATGCGAAAAAAGTGGGGGAGATTTCGCAGGATAAAGACCCGAGGTTGCTGGCCGAATTTATCGCAGCAAATTTTACAGGGTTGTGGCAAACCTATATTTTGTCACGTGATAAGAAACAAGTCGAGAAACTAGCCCAGTTTTTGATCGATATGATTAAGCATTAGTTTCTTTTTTATTTGCATAAATACGGAATGAAAATTCCTGAATTGATTATTTATCGACTGCTTGTTTAAGCGGGTTGATAAATCGTGGTTCGGGAATTTTTTGGTTTTTGATATTATTATTTCGGAGACGGGTAGCTATTGAAAAAGTGTTACGGTATTAGTGCCGCTATTAATTGTCAAATATTCTTATAGCTGCTATCTTTGGATTATGTCAAAAATGATTACAGAAGATTTCAGAGCGATCATGATCCAGAATGCTTTCGAAGTTCAAAATGAACTTGGGAAAGATCATGCCCCGGTAGTTAAATTACATTCTCAATACGGCAAGGCAATCTGGCTGTTGTCGGAGTTGGATGCCGTTAATAATATTGCTTATGGTCTTTGCGACCTTGGCCAGGGTACGCCGGAGTTAAGTTACGTCTCCATTGAGCATCTCGAAAGTATCAAACATGCCAGGCTTAAAGTGCCCATGGTGGAAATGGATAAGGATTTCGTAGGGCAATATCCTATGAGCGTTTACTTCGAAGCCGCGAAAATGGTGAAAAGGATTACCAGTGATGAGGAAATTCTGAAACGGGCCGTCAAAGCGATTGCAGACCGAGAATTCAATTAAATTATCCTTTTTCAAAGTGTAGGGAGGATGCTGGATGTGTACCTTACAGGATCAAGCTGAAAAGTTGGGGGGAATGAAATAAATTATTTGCTTTGTAGCCCGAACCAATCCCGTTTGTGTTGAACGAATCCTATCAAGCCTTAGTCCGTATCCTTTTGCCAGAAGGCATCCTTGAATATTTCGAG
>NZ_JAVFVU010000012.1 GCF_030929615.1 Dyadobacter sp. LHD-138
TTCGTGCCTCAGCCGCCCTTGACAAACTCAATAGCAAGCAAAAAAAACATTTGAAATCGAAAAGAAAAATTAAATTTGAATCAACTTTGACGACCAGACAGAGTTTAGATTACACTCCCTATTGCCTAGCAAATTCCTCCAACAAAAGGTTGCAATTCCACTTACTCAATATTGCCGACGCAACCGGATAGACTCTTGGGTTCTTGTAAGCGATATCAGTCAGAATGCTAATTAAAACAATTATATTTTCGTTAGCCCTCTTATATTTCGCTACTCTTTTATAAAAGTCGCTTAGAGCTATAGTAAGACTACCAGAATTTGGATATCTGTCTGCTAGTGTGTGAATAATCAATAAATGTTTTTGTAGACTTTTCCCAAGTTTAATATTATTTATCCAGTATATCTTATCTTCTTTAACGGATGCTCGAATAACACTCCCAGAAGTATTTGTTTTCTGAGGATTTACCTTCAATCCAAGCTCAATCAATATTTCAGTAATAAACTTAACTATCGTCTCACCATCACTTGGGTTATTGGTAAATATACGATAGTCATCCCTATATCTCAGGATCTGATAATCGTTAATCTCAGGTTTCAATACCAGCCTTTCTGACAACTGCAAATCTGCGTATCCTAAGACCATCTCTGCGACAAAATCCATAAGTGCACTGCCTTGGGGAATCCCATTAGTTTGCCCGTTAGACATGGACTGTAAACTTTTGTCGATAACATTCCCTATAAGCGTATTATCATTTTTTTTGGCCTTCGCTACCGCCTTGTCATGCATCGCCCATGCAACTGAATGGGTATAAAGAGCACCATAACAATCTGTAATGTCTGTTTGCGTCAAATACTGATAATCCAAGGCCATTTCAATAGATTTCTGCTCGACATCATGCCACCAATGTGACACCATTTCTGCCTTATCGGATCTCTTGGTCTTAGATTCAATGGGAATACTTAAACAGTGTATTTTAGGGTTAGTGGCAAATTCAGCAAAACGATTCACCACAGTTGTCCATGTTATCTCCTCGGTGATCTTGTGAACAAGATGAACATAAATTGCAGGATGTATAAGTTGAAATGGTCTCCATGCATACCTGCCATCTTTGTTATTAATTAGCTTATAATTCACGTCCTCATGGCTACTTGGATCATCAGCCTTAGTACCAACCCCATTGGATTTCGGTATCTGGCAGCAAAAGTTGGAAAGATCCCTAGCTCCTAATTTTGCCACAACTGTATCAAGTAGAGAGTTGAAGTCAAAATATAACGGTAAATCGACACTACAATAACTTGTTCCCTTCAAGAAAAAATTACGCGCATCAAGATTACTAAGCCCGAGAATATTGCCGGCATCATTTTCAAACTCAACGTCTTCATGATTAATCAAGATCTCATCATCAGATGCAAATTCTAAAAGGGATTCGTTATTGGTCATTCTGTTCTTCTAGACAATGTTCAAAAGCATATTTACCACAACTTATCGAGTAGACCCAATATTTTCGATGTTAATAAGACTATATATAGGCTCTATCGACCTAAAAGACCCTGAATAAGAGATTCTTCTTTCCTGCCCCTTTTCTTTTAACACAGTCAATTTCCTTTTGAGTTCTTCCTCATTTTGTACATCAAATATCCCTTTTACCTTTTCAAAATGTCGCTTAGAGGTAATTCTATTAAAAAATGGAATTGGCTTGTACTCATCATAATAGATATACGTCATAGCAAACCAATGGGTGTCATTCATGGTTGCTATATAGAAACACAATAAATCTGCCTCAATCAAATGCTCCTTATTAACGCTATCAGGTATCCTTTTGATAATAAGATCAGCCATTGAGCTGTGAAAATTCTTTGAGTACGTCTCTTTATAATAAGCATCAAATGAATCAACATAATTATATAGATCGGAAAAACTACTAGGCTCCTTTTTGTGAGTATATTTATCTTGAAAATAATACCCAGAATAAAATAGCTCTTCAATAAATTTATAATTCTCATTTTTTATTCCAGTTGCAATTAAGTACAGGAATATTTCGTGAATTAAAAATTTAAAATGATCAAATTCTATTTCATAAAAAGAATTTGTTTCATCAAGTGGTCGTTTAAACAATGGAAGCCGTTCAAGAAATTTTAAAATAATATCAACATCAAATTCTCCATATTCTTCTTTTGTAACTTTATCAAAGAACGCAATAAAATCATTTCTCAATGGAGTGGACAAAATAATCTGGTCGTGCACTTGCTTGCCCATTAAAATATTATCAGCCTTCTGAATCTTAAATGACAATCCTTTTAAACTCTCTGTAAACTCGTCTAAAAAATCTCTCAATAAAGAATTTATGCGGTTTGAATTTTTACTCGCATGAGCGTCAAATCCTCTGACCAAAATTGATGTTTTGTGACTTAAGTGGATTTCCTCTTGCAAATAGCTCGGCATCTTTCCTAGCTGTGGTTTACTGTAGGCTGGTTTTCCAAATATATTTCGAATTAGTTTCTCATAATTTTCCTCAAAGGTATCCTGATCACTTAAGTCTACATATATCCTGCTTTCTAAATAAGTTGGAAAATATCCCTTACCCTCTTCGTTTCTCTCGGCAACAATTGGGATAAATTTCTCTTGCGATACATTATTATATACTTGTGGACTAATAATCTGGGTTTCTGTACCCACACCACCACTACGCTGATCTGCTTTTTCAGAATACTTTCGGTCCAAAATGATAAGCACCTTATCTATTTCAGGAGATTTCACCATGGACTCCATAAAGTCATATTTATCTTGCCCTTCTTTCAAGTCCCATTTATCAATAGTCGTATCCACTCCATCTGAAACAAGTCTTTCGGCCAAATTTATTACCCATTCCTCATGAGATAGCGTTGTCCAGCTATAGGAGATAAAAACTCGTTTTATTATTTGTTCTTTTGAAAGCATGATTAAAAGTCCTTACAAAATATATATTTCACCCTTCTCCCCCCTCAACAAACGTCTTCACAAACCCCAATATCTTATCCAAAATCCGGTCGCCTATTTTCTTGCGTTGTAGCAAGGATGGGCGCCCAGCTTTTAAAAGAGACAGGACTTCGTCACGGAGTGGTTCGCGTTCGGCAAAGAGGTAGTCTTCAATTAACTGTTGTGTTTTGTCGGCATCGAGGTTTTCCTCTTCTATCAGTACATTGAACGATTTGATTTGTTCCAGCTGCCAGAATTCATCAAACTTATCACTGATATCGCTAACGTCTTCGATCAGGGGCAGGTTTTCTTCGATAAATTTCTCGATCAGATCCCGCTTGCTACGGAGCTGTATTTCTGAATTTAACAGTTGCTCAATCTCTCTGCGTTTTCGTTCCTGATCTTTTGGCTTAGCTGTTTTCAGTCCGGCCAAAAGTTTCAAAATATAGGTAACGTTGATCTCATCACGGTGAATGAGTTCCAGCTCAAAATCCACCTCTTCCAAAATGGATACTTTTTCTTTGGTATGGTTAGACTTTACTTTGTCGTGCAAATCGAGATATTTGCTCTTGTAATCCTCAAAAGTTTGCTCGGTAAGCCCTAATTCTTCCCACGAAAAATCAGCAAAAGATTCCAGGATATTCTTGATCCGGATCAGATCACGGAAAGCTTTCACAAATTTCAGTTCATCTTCTTCGCTTACCAGTTCATTCACGCTCTTGACTGTCGGCGTGATATCCAACAGTTTCTCTATCGCCGTATTGAACTTCTCAACGTAATCTTCAAACGGTTCAAGAATGATTTCTTCAATGGCTTCTTTGTTACTGAACAACGTAATAG
This sequence comes from Dyadobacter sp. LHD-138, assembly GCF_030929615.1. GTDB lineage: Bacteria > Bacteroidota > Bacteroidia > Cytophagales > Spirosomataceae > Dyadobacter. The sequence goes on from NZ_JAVFVU010000012.1 coordinate 3,797, forward strand.
CTTCATCCGTCACCTTTTTTAGATTACGGAACACCACAATATTTCCCTGCGACTTCTGCTCATTCAAAATCCGGTTAGTACGGGAATAAGCCTGAATCAATCCGTGGAATTTCAGATTTTTATCCACATACAATGTATTTACCTTTTTGGCATCAAAACCCGTCAGGAACATATTCACGACCAACAGAATATCAATCCGGCTGGCCGGGCTATCCGGGCTTTTCTCCCGGTCTTTGAGTTTTTTGGAAAGATCGTTGTAATAATTATAAAAGGATTGTGAATCCCTGGTCGAAAACTTAGTACCAAACATGGTATTGTAATGTCCAATATAGCTATCCAGCTTTTCACGGCTATGCATATTAATCACAGGGGCTATTTCCTGCGCCTGTCCGTAAGATACCGGCGGATCCGCTGCCATCCGTAATCCTGGTGTGAGCATCTCCGTATCCTCACGTATCAGTCCGTCGGCGTTGGCATCGTCCTCATTGGCTACATAGCTGAATATCGTCGCCACTTTCAGGTCGTGTTCTCCTGCTTCTTTCTTTTTTTGAAAAAGATCATAATAGCGGATCAGTGATTCCACACTGCTCACACAAAACATGGCTGAGTAATCACGGTTATGCGTTTTACGGCCATGATGCGCCAGAATATAATCAACGATCTTCTCTACACGTGCCGGAGATTCCATCAATTCCCGTGTATCAATATCTTCTACTTCAATATCTATTTCGTTATCTGTTCCGTCTTTTCGCTTAAATCTCCCCACATATTCAATAGAAAATCGCAACACGTTTTCATCTCGAATGGCATCGGTGATGACATACTTATGAAGACATTCTTCAAACAAATCTTTGGTAGTGCGTTTACCCAGTTCATTTTTGACCGAATTATCGGCAAAAATTGGTGTGCCTGTAAAGCCAAAGAGCTGAATGTTATTAAAGAAAGCTTTGATCCGGTTGTGGGTTTCACCAAACTGAGAACGGTGACATTCATCAAAGATGAATACAATTCGTTCATTTTGAAGCGCAGACATTTTACTCAAATGGTGCTTCTTACTAATAGCCGTATTTAATTTCTGAATGGTGGTTACGATCAGTTTGGTATCATCCGTAAACTGCGTAACCAGATCATGAGTATTTTCCGTGGCATCAACACCACCTTTTTTGAAGCTATCAAACTCTTTGGTTGTTTGATAATCCAAATCCTTTCGGTCTACGACAAAGACCACTTTTTTCACCTGCGGCAAACTCGTCAGTATCTGGCTGGCTTTAAAGGATGTCAGCGTTTTACCTGAACCTGTTGTATGCCAGATATATCCGTTTTTAGCCGGGCCAGCATCACGCGTATTTTTGACCCGATCAATCAAAGCTTCAACGGCATAAAACTGATACGGTCGCAGTACCATCAGAATTTTATGAGTTTCGTTCAACACAATATATTTGCTGATCATCTTGGAGATATGGCAAGGTTCCAAAAATGCGCTGGTAAAGCCATTCAAGATGTTGGTCAGGCGTTTATTATCTTTATCCGTCCAGTAGAAAGTTTGCTTAAAAGACTGGTTCCGATTGTTGGCGTAATATTTGGTATTGACGCCATTGCTGATCACAAACAGCTGTACATACTGGAACAGCGCCGCACCCGCTCCAAAAGAATGACCCTGGTAACGATTGATCTGATTAAATGCTTCTTTAAGTTCCAGCCCCCGCCGTTTAAGTTCTATCTGTACCATCGGCAGGCCATTGATCAGCAGCGTGACGTCGTAACGATTTTTGTATTTGCCTTCCATTGATACCTGGTGTGTGACCTGAAACTGATTCTGGCACCAATGCTCTGTGTTGATAAATTCAAAATAGAGACTATCGCCATTATCCCGAACGATATGCTGCTTTTCCCGAAGCGTTTTTGCTTTTTCAAATACCGATCCCTTACTCAGTAAATTGAGGACTTTCTCAAACTCACCCGCCGTAAACAGAATCTTATTATGTTTTTCCAGTTGTGCTTTTAAGTTCGTTAAGAGCTGGCTTTCACCTTGGATGGCGACCAGGCCGTAGCCCATACCTTGCAGTTGGGTCACTAACTGTTCTTCTAAAACTTGTTCGGGTTGTTTAGGCATTACTTTGTTCAAGTTACTGATCCTTTACCAAGAGAGAATTCAAACAAACATCTGTTGAAGAAGTCCATTTTTCCACTGCTCGGCTTTATCGATTTGGGTTTTCGTATGGTCGATCTTCTTATTTATGGCAGATAAGAAGTTAGCTATTTTAGTTTGTATTTCTTTACTAGGAAAAGGTATCATTACACTAGCCAACTTACTGGACGAGAGGCCCAGAACTTTTGTTCCTTGTGCAATTGTCATAATTTGCGCACGAACTCTTTCGGACCTAAGCATGTAGCCACCAAAGCCAATTGCATTTTGATTTTCAATTAACCTTGCATGAATTGTATGCAATCCAGCTACAATCTTTTCATTCCCAACATGAACAATTTCAATTGCCTTTCCAATATCCGCATAATCTTCCGAAGCATCCGCAATTATTAAATCTCCATTTTTACAATATTGTCTTTCAGTAATTTTAGATGTGTTAACATCCATATTAATGAAAGGAACAACTTCCCTTTCAATAACTCTTTTTTCTTTTTGAGCTGGGTCAGTTTTTCATCCACTTTGATAAGGAATGATGCTATTTTTAGTTGTTCGGGGAGTGAAGGAAATGATATTTCGATTCCTTTAATTATTCCACCACTTAAATTCTCTTGTCCTCCTTGATTGCTTAAATCTCTGATTTCCTCATATCGCTTTGATAAATTTTGAAATAAAAATATTGAACTGAGAAATTTACGGTTTACGATTATCGCTGCGCAAGCTTGGTTAGTAGACGCTTCAATGCCTAGTCTCGCAACCTTACCTCTTGTTTTTCCTTGGCCATACATAGCCATTAAGATGGTATCCTTTGGAAACAATTTTGCAGATGAATTCTTTAATCCTGCATCTGTAATTTTTTCCTCAGAATGAGTAATTACATTAAAATCAATTAAAGAAGTTGTAACCCAAGAAATATTTCCATTCCAGTTAATTGGGTTTGTTCGACTAGGTGTCCCTCCCGATGACACTTCCGCCAAATTCCCTAATTTCTTCTTCTCCCACTGATCATCAAATCCCAAAAAGCGAAGTTTTGGCACATTCATTTGTATATCCATACTATTTTTTCGCCCCTTTGATTTTCGTTTCCAGAGCTTTTAATTCCTCAATATCTATGACATCAGCCTGCCTTGCTTCTTCTACTTTTCGCTTTGTATCAAACTGTTCATAGAGTTGTTCTACCATTTTCTCCATTTGCGCATTGCTGACACGACCTTTGTTCGTAAGTAATTGTCTGTCATTGAATTCAATAATTCGATCTATATTATTTCGCCAAAAATTCATGGTAATATCCTGCCTGTTTTTAGCACGTAACTCTGCCGTTTCCAGAAACACTGTCACAAACCGGTTTAATGTGTCTAGTTCATCATCCGTCAGGTAGTTCTTTGAAATATAGATATCCTGTTTTCTGACAATGCTACCCTTCCAGTTGGTAAGCGCCATATTGGGCTCATTTGGATTGGCGCGGCTTACAATAATTTCAGCGGCAGTATGGCCGGTAATAGCAAATAGAATCTTATTCTGAGCCTCAGCAAAAAACATCTGGGTGGCTTTATCCGTTGTATCATAATCACTACTCAGTGCGAACAAATCGCGAACTTTCTGATAAAAACGTTTTTCAGAAGCCCGTATATCTCGTATGCGAGCTAGTAACTCATCAAAATAGTCTGGACGCCCATCTGGATTTTTAAGACGCTCGTCGTCCATGACAAATCCCTTAACCATATACTCTTTCAAGTTACGATTAGCCCACTGCCTGAACTGCGTTCCCCTCTTACTCCTAACCCGGAATCCAATGGCCAGGGTCATGTCCAGACTGTAAAAGGTAATATTATAAGTCTTCCCGTCACTGGCAGTTGTCAAGTATTCCTTGACAACTGAATCCAAAGACAACTCTTTTTCTTTCAGTATGTTATTTATATGCAGGCTTATATTCTGCTTGGAGGTGTCAAAAAGTTCAGCCAACTGACTTTGGCTCATCCAGACAGACCCATCTTGCGCGTAGAGCGATACCGACGCTTTACCATCCTGTGTCTGGTAAATGATAATTTCTGTATTTAACTGCGGTGCTAGTTTCTTTGCCATGTCCACATTCCGGTTCAAAATGGTTTTTCAATTCCCAACTCATCACAAAAAGCGGCCAACTCCTGATCGGTAGCCAACATATCGGTTTCCAATGCTTTCAGTTCTTTCGCAACAGCATTGATATCAATGCTGTTTTCTGCCTCAAACGTATCGACATAACGCGGGATGTTGAGGTTATAATCGTTTTCGACAATCTGACTTAATGAAGCAATTTTACTATATTTTTCAATTTCGGTGCGATTACGATAGGTAGTGATAATCCTATCAACATCATCCTCACGCAGGATATTCTGAGTTTTTACTTTTTCAAAATCACGACTGGCATCGATAAACAGAATATTTTCCGGGTTTTCGCGGCATTTTTTAAAAACCAATACCGAAGTTGGAATACTCGTACCATAGAAAATATTAGCTGGTAGGCCAATCACTGCATCGAGGTAATTTTTTTCTTCAATCAAGAAACGACGGATATGTTGTTCAGCCCCTCCACGGAAAAGCACACCATGTGGCAATACAATCGCCATACTGCCGTTTTCGGCCAGGTGATGCACCATGTGTTGTACAAAGGCAAAGTCGGCTTTCGTCCCTGGGGCCAAACGTCCATACTGACTAAAACGATCATCGGTCAAAAATAAAGGGCTTGCACTCCAATGTGCCGAAAAAGGTGGATTGGCCACGATGGCTTCAAACTGTAAGTCTAAATGCTGTGGATTTTCCAGTGTATCGTCATTCTTGATATCAAATTTCCGGTAATGCACATCGTGCAGGATCATGTTCATCCGGGCCAGGTTGTAAGTCGTAGGGTTGCGTTCCTGTCCGTAGAAGTTACTGACTTCCTTAACCTCCTTAGCTACACGCAACAACAAAGAACCCGATCCACAAGTTGGATCATAGACTGATCGTAAACGCTCCTTTCCTGTTGTGACGATTTTTGCAAGAATTTTACTGACTTGCTGAGGCGTGTAAAACTCCCCTGCTTTTTTTCCTGCCCCACTGGCAAACTGTCCAATCAGATATTCATAAGCGTCGCCCAATACATCGAGTTCTGTATCTTCTAATTTAAAATCTATTTTATCCAGGTGCACCAGCACTTTTGAGATTAACTCATTCCGCAGTTCCGGCGTTTTGCCCAGCTTGCTGCTCGTCAGATCCATATCCTCAAAGAGGTTGTCAAAATCCTCCTCACTTGCTGTACCCATGGTACTGAGCTGGATATTGGTTAAAATACGTTGCAGTTCTTCCAGAATAAAATTACTCGCACTTCCCTCTTCACCGTCACTATTCCCACGTTTTGCTACTTCTCTGAACAGTTCCGAAGGTTTCAGGAAGTACCCTAGTTTCTCTAAGGATTCCTCTTGCACCGCTTCTAAAAACGCCCGGCCATCTTCGGTATGCTCATTAATATCTTTATATCTGATGCCATCCTGTTCCAAAATTGCATTGGCATATAGTTCCATTTTCTCGGCCAGATACTTATAGAAAATAAAACCCAGGATATAATCCCTAAATTCATCGGCATTCATTTTACCACGGAGGGTATTGGCAATATTCCAAAGCTGCTGTTCAAGCACACGCTTCTGATCTTCACTCATTATATGTTCTTTTTCAATTAATTAAATTGTATTCAGACCAGCACTACCTTACCACATGAGTAGCTGACGGAGAAGCCCTAAATCCGGATGTTACAAAGTAAAGATAATTTATGGTCTTACGTCGGAAACAATCTAGGAATTCAGTCTGTGGTGAAGAATTGTACACTGAACTATGAATTTTGGATAAGCTCTAAAACTTCTAATCAGAACATTCACTCACCTACCCACCTGGTACTTCAAGCATGTCAATTTACTATTAGATTACATAATATTTGTTTAATCTATTTGGTTCATTTACCTTACAAAGTATGATATAAGTAATTTATAATGTTGAAATTAACATCACGGGGCCTATGGTTTACTTTACTGACTATTTTAACATTGATGAAGATGTTTTAGAAAAATACGGCGCTTTCAACATCTCTTTGATCAATGATCTTCCCCTTTTTATTGATCCCTTCCTTTTATACGGAAGTGAAAATCCCGATTATCAAACAATGCACCAAAGTATTTTGAGTTATCTCTCATTTTTACAAAGCAAATCTCAGAGGGGTAATATCACAGATACTAAGATATCTTCCTGGTATAAGTTCTCCGAAGTAAAGCAAAATTGGCTAGGATTTAGTGTTGCTGGCAACGGAGGTAGCGGATTGGGAGAAAAATTTGGTCGAGCTATGTCATCTTATATGCATATAATTTTTGATGACATCTTTGAAGAAAAAATATCCCAAACATCTCACTTAGAAAAAGCTGCTTTATTTCAAATCGGTGTAGGCAAGGATAATATCAGCGATTTCACATGCAATCTTATAAAATGTTATCTGTTGGAATACACAGAATCGTTTGCGAAGCAATTTCTAAAAACCGAACAGACCAGGCAATGTTCGGTTGATAAGGCTTATTTTGATTACGAAGTTGAAAAATGGATGACAAAAAAATACGTCCTTCCCATCTATAAAGATGATTTCGTCCTGTTAACTCCAAGAGACCTTTTAACGAAGGATGAGAACTGGATTAATAGTAATGACCTTAAAGGAGATTTTACTGGAATTTGTAATTCCATACCGAATGACCAACTTAGAAATGACATCACAAACTTTTATCGCCGAATGTTACCCGCACCAGTTTTTGTTGGAAAAGGTAAAAGGCGTAGGGAAAAATTACCTTCACAAGAGGATATTGCGAAAGCTGTCAACGAAACTATTATTAAATTCCCAGAAATAGTAGATTACTATATCAAACTGAAAGAAAGTCTAACTGACGAAGCAAAAAGTGTTGCCGATGAAAAAGTGCAGGAAGTCGAGGTTATTTTCCAGCAACATGTGACACAACTAATTCAAAGCCTATTAGATGAAACCGATTTCTATAAATACAAACCTGATAGTTCATATGAAGAGGCTCTTATAAGAATTCACTTTCTCAAAGACGTAATAGAAAATAAAGACGGCTATAAATTATTTTATCACAAAGGAAAACCAATTAAACGAGAGTCAGACCTTCAGGTTATGTATCGGCTTACTTGGTTTACTTCACCTATCGATATTAATAGAGAGGTAAATAATGGCCGTGGCCCAGTTGATTACATTGCATCAAACGGCGCTAACGATAAAGCCCTTATTGAGTTCAAATTAGCATCGAACTCAAAAATAAAAATGAACTTACAAAATCAGACCAAAGTGTATGAAGCAGCCAGTAACGCTAAGAAATCCATAAAAGCTATTATGTATTTCGATGAAATTGAGCACCAAAGGGTCAAATCTATAATAAAAGAGCTTGGCTTGCAGGATGACAAAAGTATCGTTTTAATCGACGCTGGAGATAACAAACCATCTGCATCAAACGTGCGATAATTATTTCATTACATGGCGACGCTATAAATTAATCACCGCATCCAACGCATCATCCGTAGTCTTCGTGATAAAATTGCTCTGGTAGCCCATGGTCGTCTTAATATCAGAGTGTCGATAAAGCCTTTGCAAAATATTGGCTGGAATACGATCAGCAGATATTTGAGCGAAGCTATGCCTGGCAATGTGCATAGACAAGGATTTTGTCAGCTCTAATTTTGCGGCTACCTTTTTCAAATAGTCATTCCCGCTTTTAATCCTGGTTTTGATATAGCTTTGCACCTCATATGCTTTGGTTAAATCAGGCATGACAGCCAAATCAGGAAATACCAGATCATGCGCATTAACGCCTTTCGGATACTGTTCTAGTATCTCCCATACCTTAGTGGGTACTTTCAGAGATCCGGTTTTTAGATTTTTCCCCATGGCATAGTACAAACGATCATTCTGAAAATCTGACCATTTAAGTCTCAACACGTCTGAAATACGCATGCCTGCAAAATAGAAAGATACCATCCAAAGATTCCGTGCATGGTTCTCACCAGCTGGAAGCTCTAACTGTTCCAATGCCTTCACCTCTTCCACAGTCAATCCTATCTTCAAACTATCTGGAAATTTGATGGATATTCTTCCTTTTCCAAATGGGTAATATTTTTGATCTACCAACCCATCTACAATAGCCCGGTTAAAAATGGTACGGATGATAACTAAATGATTGACGGCGGTACGTTCCGATATCGTGCGCTTACCAATCAGATAGGCTTTAAATTTTAGCAACAGTGCCGGATTGATTTCTGCAAAGCTAATGTCTGAACCACCCAAAAATGTTTTGAACTGCTGAATACGGGGTTCATCTGCCGAACGCTGATTGAACTTCCCGCACATTTTTAAATCCTCACAATAAACCGCCGCCTGAGCAAAAAATGAGGCTCCTACCTTGGGTTTGATTTGATTGCGAATGGCTTTAACTGAAATATCTTTTTCATGTGCTCCCATATTGAGCATCTTATCGTTGGCCTCTGCTTTCTTTTTAAGAATAAAGTTATTCATCTGCACAGAATTTGGATGAGATTTCTTAACTTTCTGTGCCACAACATCCCAATCGGACTCCTTTATATCGTGTCCTAAATAGATATAAGTGGATTTCCGGTCTAGGGTGACACGCAGGGCTAGTGGGTAAGTACCATCCTGTTTCCCTTTTTTTCGCAGGACAACTTTAAGTGATGAGGCCATGATTTTCAGATGTTTAGCATACGAAGATAATCAAAAATTGGTACAACATAGGTACAACAAATAGCGGTTTTGCTTAATATCACCTGCATTTACTTATTTTATAACCAATTGATAATCAGATCATATAACTACAAATCACACCATATAAAACCATAAAAAGTCGGACTTAAAATCCTGTGAGCCGAAACGCTCGTACGGGTTCGATTCCCGTCCCCGGTACATCACTTCTTTAAAGACTTCCCAAAAGGAAGTCTTTTTTTTTGCTCCTCTTTATCCTATATTTGATATTTTTCAAATGCTAACGAAGCGAACTATTTTTCGATTGGATAGCTTTCGAACGCTGCGTCATCGTTTTGCGAACTGATTCTTATGAAAGTATCGACCTCTGAACCTTTTAAAATAATATATTCCATCCTGGATCATGAGTATCTCGGCTACATATTCGAATCGTTTGTAGTCCAGCTCAATGCGCAGGGTGACTTTTCTTATCAGATACAAAATATTTCTTCAAAAAATATAGAGGAATTCAGTTCAGGGCTTGATGCAACTGATTTCGAGCTCGTAAGCCTGATTGATGACATCCAACAAGACACGATTTTAAAAAAATTCAATACTAAAAAGCTGTCCCCAGTCGATTTTTTCCTCAAAATTTACGACGTGCAGAAAGGGGACAAAGTGATTCAGGAAGCTATTAGCGCCTATCTGGAAAACAGCAAGGCTCGCATCCTGGCTAAACTGGCTGGCAAAGACCTCTTCATCATGGGGAGTGACGGAAACCCGCTCTGGAAACCCGTTGTGTGGGAAACTAAAAAAGCGACCATTCGTTTTCATTTCATGCGGAACGAAGACAATACGCACTATTTCCCAGCGATTAAACACGACGGCCAAAAACTGGATTTTCAATACAAAAATGCCATCATCCTTTGTGAAGAACCTGCCTGGCTCGTCGTTGACGGCCATTTATATCATTTTGAAGGCAATGTGGATGGCAAGAAAATTAAACCATTTCTGGCAAAAAAATTTATTGCTATTCCTCGAAAGGTTGAAGAAACATATTATGAGCGTTTCGTTGCCCCGCTTATTGCTTCGTATGATGTGGTTTCGCGGGGTTTTGACATCAGGAATATCGCTACGGTGCCGAAACCGGTTCTGACCATTACGGATACGGCCGTAAAAAGTAAAACCACACCTGCCCTGCTTTTTGCAGAAGCCGATTCTGACGATCACTTGCCGGCAGAATATGAAGACGGGGATGTCTCTTTCCAGATCGCTTTCCAATATGGAACCTATACTTTTCCTTTCGACAGCTTTGCGAGCCCTTCGAGTGTCTTCATGGATAAAAAGGGAGAAGATTATATTTTTTATAAAGTCAAGCGTGACATCCCGACGGAACGTCACAACCTCAACCAGCTTAAAGAATGGGGGTTGACCATTCGCAATGGCCAAACGCTGATGCCAAAATCCCAGGCATTCGGCTGGCTCCAGAGCGCAGCCAAAACTCTATCTGAAAACGGTTTTATTCTTCGACAGAATACTGCTGACGTTAAACGCTACTTTCTTGGATATTCCTCCCTTGATGTTTCTATCGAAGAAGGCCGTGACTGGTTTGATATCAATGCGCGCGTTCAGTTTGGTGAATACGAAATCCCCTTTATTCAGCTCAGGAGCTATATTCTAAACCAGAAAAAGGAATTTACCCTTCCGAATGGAGAAATTGCGGTAATACCCGAATGGTGGTTTACCAAATATTCCGAGCTTTTCGCTTTTTCAGAACATGACAGTAGCAGTGATGACATCCGTTTACGCATGCACCACCTGGCACTCGTTCAGGAATTGAAAGAAGAAAGTCTGGCTACTGCTGTCATCAGCCATAAGCTGGAAAAGCTGCGTGACTTTAATCAGATTGAGCCGACCACTGCGCCTAAGAACTTTAAAGGGACGCTTCGCCCCTATCAGAAAGCCGGTTATGACTGGCTTCAGTTCTTGAACCAATACCGCTTTGGAGGCTGCCTGGCCGATGATATGGGTTTGGGTAAAACGGTGCAGACGCTGGCCTTTTTACAATCTCAAAAAGAAGCTGGGATCAAAGAACCGTCGTTACTGATCATGCCAACTTCACTTTTGTATAACTGGGCGCTTGAAGCGAAAAGATTCACGCCCAAGTTGAAAGTGATGCTTTATACGGGCACCTACCGTGAAAAAAATACGGAACAATTTGAAGGCTTCGACCTCATCCTGACTTCTTACGGCATTGTCAGGCTGGATATTGATTTCATTCAATCCTTCCGGTTTAATTACGTGATTTTGGATGAATCCCAGGCGATCAAAAACCCGGCATCCATTATTACCAAAGCCGTCAGAAAACTGAATTCTGCGAACAGGCTTATCCTGACGGGTACTCCGATCGAAAACAGTACCATGGATTTATGGTCCCAGATGTCGTTTGTGAATCCGGGACTACTGGGAAGCCAGCGTTTTTTCCGCGACGAATTCCAGATCCCGATTGAGAAAAAGAACGACGAGGAAAAATCAAAGCGACTTTATAACCTTATAAAACCGTTCATTTTACGTCGTCATAAGTCTCAGGTTGCTACGGATCTTCCCGAAAAAGTGGAGAGTATTCAATACTGCGAAATGTCCGAGGAGCAGGAAAAAGCTTACGAAGAGGCCAAGGCATATTATCGCAATCTTATCTTGCAAAGTATTGATTCAGAAGGAATTTCAAAATCTCAACTCGTGGTTTTACAGGGGCTTACCAAATTAAGACAACTGGCAAATCACCCGAAAATGGTTGATCCGGACTATGCGGATGGATCCGGAAAGTTCGAAGATGTGCTACACAAGATGGAAACGGCCATTAGCGAAAATCATAAAATTTTGATATTCAGCCAATACATAAAACATCTTGACCTATTCAGGGCTTATCTTGATAAGGGTAAAATAACCTATGCTTACCTGGATGGATCGACAAAAGATCGTCAGGCGGAAGTGGAAAATTTTCAAAATAATGAAAATATCAAAATATTCCTGATTTCATTGAAAGCAGGCGGCCTTGGCCTTAACCTTACCGCCGCAGATTATGTATTTATTTTAGACCCCTGGTGGAATCCAGCCATTGAAGCGCAGGCCATAGACCGGGCGCACCGCATCGGCCAGGACAGAACGGTATTTACTTATAAATTTATCACCAAAAACTCTGTTGAAGAAAAAATTCTAGCCTTGCAGCGCACTAAAAAGCGGTTGGCTGATGATCTGATCTCAAATGAGGACGGATTCATTAAATCACTTTCAAGAGAAGACGTACTATCGCTGCTGGAATAATCTTGAACCAATACCAAAATTAAAAATGCCCTGGTAACGATATGTTCCCAGGGCATTTTTTTTGGTATTAAATCTATTTTTAGTTCAAAAGCGCCGTAGTTTCGCGGGTAATTAAAGCCTCGCGATCAGGGCCTGTTGAAATAAATGTTATTGGCAACTGAAGCTCAGCTTCAAGGAACTTCACATAAGCAAGTAACGCATCAGGGATCGCATCGAAATCACGGATTCCATCCAGAGATGTTTGCCATCCTGCAAAATCTTTGTAAACCGGCTCAACTGTATCATCACATAGGTCGTATGGAAGCTGATCCGTCAAAGTTCCGTCTGGCAAACGATAGTTTGTACAAACGCGGATTGTATCAAAAACAGTAAGCACGTCCACTTTCATCATGATCAGCTGCGTTACACCGTTGATCATAATGGCATATTTCAATGCTGGCAGATCCAACCATCCACAACGACGCGGACGACCTGTTGTAGCTCCGAATTCACGGCCTTCCTGTCTCATTTTTTCGCCTGTTTCTTCAAGCAATTCTGTCGGGAAAGGCCCGCTTCCTACACGTGTGCAATAAGCTTTGAAGATACCAAATACCTCGCCAACAGCACTTGGCGCAATGCCAAGGCCTGTGCAGGCACCGGCAGCCATGGTTGTAGAGCTTGTTACAAACGGGTAAGAACCAAAGTCGATATCAAGCAAAGAACCCTGAGCACCTTCGGCCAAAACCGTTTTTCCTTCTGCAATCGCATCATTGATAACGTACTCGCTGTCAACCATTGTAAACTGCTTCATAAATTCAACCGCAGCGAAGAAATTTTCTTCTGACTGAGGAAGCACAGCCGCGTAATCGAATGAATAAAAGTCAAGAATTACTTTATGTGCGTCAACAAGTTTTTTGTACTTATCTGCAAAATTAGGAGACAAAACATCTCCCACACGCAATCCCAGACGCGCAACTTTATCCTGATAAGCAGGTCCGATCCCACGAAGTGTAGAACCGATTTTCGAATCACCTTTTGAGCGTTCGTAAGCTGCATCCAGCAAAGCATGCGTTGGCAAAATCAGCGATGCTTTTTTAGAAATAAACAAATTGCCCGCCAAATCAAGGTTGTATTTAGCAAGATTTTCAATTTCTCTTTTAAAAACGATGGCGTCTAAAACAACCCCGTTTCCGATAATGTTCTGGATTTCGCTACGGAAAATACCGGATGGAATTTGATGCAAAACATGCTTAATACCATCAAATTCCAAGGTGTGTCCGGCGTTAGGGCCTCCCTGGAATCTTGCTACTACCTGATAACGTGGTGCGAGAACATCCACAATTTTACCCTTACCTTCATCTCCCCACTGGAGACCAAGCAATACGTCAACTTTCATCCAATAAATGGTTATTAAAAACTATTATTTGCTAAACTGATAAGGCGTAACAAACCATAAGTTGCCTGTTACGCCTTATCGAAACCTACTCTCTTATTTCATGTCCTTCTGAAACTTCCTCGGAAATTTCTTTCCGGTTCTGGCAATTTTCCTTGGTGCAATTGCCGTAGAAGATCAGGGAATGATGCAGTACACTGAAGTTAAGCATCTCGCCTACCATGTTCTGGATAGACTGGATCCGTGGATCGCAAAACTCCATTACCTTATGACAATCCGTACAAATTAAATGATCATGTTGCTTGTTTCCGTACGATTTTTCGAACTGTGCCAGGTTCTTGCCAAACTGATGTTTGGTTACCAGATCACAGTCAACCAGTACGTCCAGGGTATTATACACGGTAGCACGACTTACACGATAACGTTTGTTTTTCATGCTGATATAGAGTTCATCTACATCGAAGTGGTCCTCACGGGTATAGATTTCTTCCAATATCGCAAACCTTTCAGGGGTCTTGCGAAGTCCTTTATTTTCGAGGTAAGCCGTAAGAATTTTCTTCGCGGCTTCAAAATTTGGTTTGCTGGCTTGTGGCATATCTTTTGAAAATCTTGCGCAAATTACGTGCTTTTTTTTCTTAAATCACAGTGGCAATTATGCAGCGGTAGTCATTTGAAGCTTTCATGCGGCGATGTTTATGCGGTTATAACGCTGTTGCACCCGAACTATAAACCAATTCATTAACAAGTCACACACATAATGGTTCCTTCTTTATTTATTTCCTGACAGGTTCGTGTCGAATCTTTGCACCGTATACACACCTTCCACCTGTTCGAGCTTGCTGATCAGCACATCCAAATGCCGCGTATCCTGTACATAAAGCCTGATATCTCCATTGAAAACGCCATCTTTGGTATCGATGGTAAGTCCACGCATGTTGATATGAAGCTCATTGGAAATAATTCGGGTCACGTCGTTGATCAGACCAACCCGATCCGTTCCCGAAATATAAAGCCCGGCAAGGAAAGCTTCGTCCTTATTCGACTCCCACTTTGCTTTGATGATACGATTTCCGTGTTTGGACATTAATTCAGCCGCGTTCGGACAAGTTGTCCTGTGAATTTTAATACCTTCGTTAATAGTCACAAAACCGAAAACGTCATCCCCGGCAATCGGATTACAACAGGGTGCCAGTTTGTAATCAATTTTGTCCATATCATCGCCGATCAGCAGCGTATCGCTGTCAGCCCGGTCGCCATGAATATTCTTTAAAAGTTTGGTATAAGCTTTACCGTCTGCCCCGTCAACCTGTGGAATAACAGCGGTGATCGCTTTTCTTTCCTTCGCCTCCTTCTCTCTTTTAAATCTTTTTAATTCATCCAGCTGAACATATCCTTTTCCAATCTTGTAGAAAAAGTCGGAAGCGGTTTTACATTCAAAAAAAGCACGCAGCTGGTTCACAACTTCCGCGGTCAGTTCTATCCCCAGAATTTTAAGCTTCTTTTCAACCATCTGACGACCGTCCGTTTCATAGCGACGGTTATCTTCTTTCAAAAAGTCTTTTATCCGGGCACGTGCTTTGGAAGTTCGTACAATACGCAGCCAGTCTTCATTCGGCTTTTGTTTGTTGGACGTTATGATTTCAATCTGATCGCCATTATTGAGCACATAACTGATCGGAACAAGGATTCCGCCCACTTTGGCAGCCATACAATGTACGCCCACTTCCGAGTGTATTTCAAAAGCAAAATCGAGCGCCGTTGCACCGCTTTGCAATACTTTCAGTTCACCTTTTGGTGTAAAAACAAAAACCTCCTCATTAAAAAGATTGGTCCGGAATTCATCCAGAAACTCGATTGCAGCGGTTTTATCTCCAGAACCCGTTTCCAGTGTTTCACGCACCTGGCTGATCCATTGCTCAATATTTCCGCGCACCTTCGTGTCATTCCCTTTATACTTCCAGTGCGCCGCATAGCCTTTTTCCGCGATCTCGTCCATTCTCGACGTACGGATCTGCACTTCCACCCATTGGCCGCTCTTACTCATTACGGTCGAGTGCAGCGACTGATAGCCGTTGGCGCGCGGCGTACTGAGGAAATCTTTCAGCCGGTCCGGGTTAGGCTTATAGTGATCTGTCACGATGGAATAGGCCTGCCAGCAAAGTGCTTTTTCGCGGTCGCCCTCCTGAGAAGATTCCAAAACGATACGAATGGCAAACAAATCATATATCTCCTCGAAAGGTTTGTTTTGCTTGCGCATCTTATTCCAGATCGAATAAATCGATTTGGGCCTGCCTTTGATGATATAGTTTAAACCTGCCTGTTCAAGATCCTGGGCAATCGGTTCCGTGAATTTTGAAATAAACCGGTCACGCGAGCTCTTGGTTTCTCTCAGCTTTCTCGAAATTGCACGGTATTCCTGTGGCTCGGTATATTTGAGATACAATTCTTCCAGCTCGGATTTGATACTGTACAGACCAAGCCGGTGCGCCAAAGGAGCATAAATAAAAATTGTTTCGGATGCGATTTTGAGCTGCTTGTCACGCGGCATGCTGTCGAGCGTCCGCATGTTATGCAAACGGTCTGCCAGTTTTACCAGAATCACCCGAACATCGTCTGACAGGGTAAGCAACATTTTCCGGAAATTTTCGGCCTGCTGCGAAGTACCATATTCGAACCTCCCTGAAATTTTGGTGAGGCCGTCAATAATTTTCGCAACTTTTTTTCCGAACAACCGGTCGATATCCTCGATACGCATATCCGTATCCTCCACCACATCATGTAGCAGGGCAGAAACGATACCCGTGGTACCCAGCCCAATTTCCTCCACGACAATCTGTGCCACGGCCAACGGGTGGTATATATAGGGTTCGCCCGATCGGCGGCGCATATCCTTATGTGCCTCCACCGATGTATAAAAGGCCTTCTTGATTAATTTTGCATCATTGTCCTTTAAAAACGGTTTGGCTGTCCGCAACAGCCTACGGTATTTTTTAAGGATATCCTTACGCTCCTGCTCCAGATCTATGCTCAGGGTTTCAACGAGTTGCTCCAATGCTTAATAGTAATTAGTACGCTTCACCAAAATAACAAATTTTAGCGAGATTATTCAATGAAAAAAAATATTTCAAAAATATTTTTCAAAAAGCTTGCATGTTTAAAACAAACTTTGCTACCTTTGCACTCCCAACCAACGACAAGGGTTGAAGATTAAAGAGAAAATAAGAGCGGGCGTGGCGGAACTGGTAGACGTGCTAGACTTAGGATCTAGTGCCGCAAGGCGTGGGGGTTCGATTCCCTCCGCCCGTACGAACAACAAGGGACTGACGGGGCGTCATATTTCCTATCTGAAATAAGAAGATGAACTGCTCCGAAGAAAACCCGTCAAATGCCCTCAGGACACTGTTTTGAGGGCATTTTTGTTTTGCGTTTTATCTAAAAAAGGACATTTACTAATATCATAAGCAACGCATGGAAGTTTTGTTAGAAAAGAGTTCGCCAACATTGGCCTCTCTTAAAGTTAAGCTAACCAAAGATGATTACCAGCCGAAGGTTGATAAATCCATTAAGGATTATACCAAACGTGTGAGTTTAAAAGGCTTTCGTCCGGGCAAAGTGCCGTCCCATGTAATCCAGCGCATGTATGGAAAAAGCATATTGGTGGACGAAGTAAACAGTCTTTTGAGCAACGCAGTAAGTACTTATATCCGCGAAAATAAATTACAGGTTGTGGGAGATCCGATCCCGAACCGTGAAAAAGCAGAAGAAGCTAACTGGGACAAGCCTGCTGATTTCGAATTTAGCTACGATCTTGGTCTTGCAACGGATTTCGAAGTTAAACTTCCTGAAATTTCTGCGGTAAAACGTTACACCATTGAAACGGACGCAACCGAACTGACTAAAACAGTTGACAGCCTTCGCGAAAGATTTGCTGACAGCATCCACCCGGAAGTAAGTGAATTGGGTGACATGGTGTTCGGTGAATTGAAGCAGGAATCAAGCGAATTTACAACCCGTACAGCGATCCCTACAAAACAGGTTGCAGAAGAAAACCAGGCTAAATTTATCGGTCTCAAAAAAGGTGACGTCGTTACGTTTGATATCCAGAATACTTTTGCTGACCAGTCTGCAATCGCACACGTTACAGGAAAGAAAAAAGAAGATATCGGAGCACTTTCAGGTGATTACACTTTGATCGTTGAAGATATCACCCGTTCGGCTCCTGCGGAAGTTAACCAGGAATTCTTCGACAAAGTACTTGGACCAGGAATCGCTGACAGCGAGGAATCGTTCAACGAAAAAGTTACGGAAGTAATTAAAGGCAACTACGAACGCGAAACAGAAGCATTGCTTCGTCGTGATTTGGAAACTGCTTTGATCGATTCGATCCAGATCGATCTTCCAGGCGAATTCCTTAAAGACTGGTTGGAACGTACCAACGAAGGCAAGTTCACCCGTGAGCAAATTGAGGAACAATTCGAAGATTTCCAGAAATCATTGAAACTGAGCCTTATCAAAAATAAAATCGCTGATTCAGAAGGCGTTAAAGTTGAATATCCTGAAATTCTTGAATTTACGAAACAAATGGTTCGTGGTCAGTTCGGAATGTACGGTGACGACGACAGCATGGCTGACACCATTGACCGTGTGGCGGCTGGTTACCTTGCAGACAAAGAACGCGATAACTATTCTCAGATATTCAATCAGGTTTTCGATAACAAAATCATTGATATCGTTCGTACCCAGGTGGCTACGGATGAGCAGACAATCGATGTTGCGGCATTCGAAAAACTTGCGAAAGGCGAAGTTGCTTAATTGACTTCCCGATCCTATAACAAAGAAAGGCTGCAAATTTTGCAGCCTTTCTTTGTTATAGCGTATTTGAAAGAAGATATTTCAAAGTTATTAAAGAAGGCAAGTTTTGAAAAACGGGGGCGTCCAGTCTTGACTTCCTTCTCTTTTCTCTACATACCTCTCAAAACCCGATCGGTTCCCGATTCTGCTGAATCTGCCGCCCGATTTCAGCGGCCGCCAGCGAACCAAATCTTTCTTTCCATTGGTCCAGTTCCTTTTGCAGTTTTGCGTTTGAAGCCATAAGCCGCTCATTTTCCTGGCGCAGCCATTCTGTTTCCGAAAGCGTTTTTGTTTCAAAACCCAGTAAAGCAGGCAAGGATACATCCAGCAGCCTGGCAATATTTTCCAATCGTGAAAACGAAAGTTCTGTTCTTCCTCTTTCCATATCTCCATAGGCCGTCGTTGACAATCCAAGCATATCGGCCATGTTTTCCTGTGACAATTCCTTTTGCAGCCGCAGCTGCCGGATTCTTTCTGATGGGCTTATTGTATCGCTCATAGTCTGTAAAACGCAGAATAAATTTTTAGAATGAATTTCTGAAAGACTAAATTTTACTCGTATTATTGGCTTTTGGGTAATAACATCTGCAAGTTAAAAAGCATTCAAAGAATCGCTTCTCGCATTTTTCGATAATTTATAACCCCAACAGACAAGGATTATTCAATGAAATAGTCAATTTTGTACAGAACAAAGAAACAAATCAGGATATTCGTATCCAGAAACTAAGACAAAAGGGTTTTTGTTCTAGCCAACATGTACTCCTTACATTACATATTATTTTAAAATTTAAAGTTTATTCATGAATAACGGAAATGAATTTAGAAAATATGCCGTTCACCATCTTGGGATGAGTGGCCTTACAGTTGACGGTTACATGAACCACACTGTTGAAAACATGACCCGTTCGGTTATTGAAGAGCGTCCGATGAACTTTCGTGAAGTGGATGTTTTTTCAAGATTGATGGCCGACCGTATTATTTTTATGGGAACGGGCGTTGATGACAACATAGCGAATATCGTAGTTGCCCAATTACTTTTTTTAGAATCTGCTGATCCGAAAAAAGATATCCTGATGTATATCAACAGTCCGGGTGGTTCTGTTTATGCAGGTTTGGGAATTTATGATACCATGCAATATGTTCGTCCAGACGTCGCAACGGTTTGTACCAGTCTTGCTGCTTCTATGGGCGCTGTTCTTTTAGCGGGCGGTGCTGCCGGCAAGCGTTCCGCACTTCCGCACGCACGTGTTATGATTCACCAGCCATCAGGCGGAGCACAGGGCACGTCGGTTGATATTGAGATCACAACCCGTGAAATCGTTAAACTTCGCCATGAATTGTACGACATCCTTGCGAATCACACGGGACAAACGGCTGAGCAAATTGGCATTGACTCTGACCGTGACAAATGGCTGCGTGCTTACGAAGCAAAAGAATACGGACTTATCGACGAAGTTTTGACGCGCGATAAATAAGTTTTTTGAATTTAATTGATACAAAATCGCCCGGAGATCCGTCTTTCGGGCGATTTTTATTTACCGGCATACATTGAATTTGGTAACAAACTTAAAAAGCCGGAACTTTGCCAAAATTCCCTATTGCATTGACAAAGAATAAAGTTGCTCCGTTCTCTGATACTGATCATCTTATCATGGTAGTTCAGCACGTTTTTCGTCTTTATTTGTAATTAAAACGTGATTATTAATTTTAAGAGATAAAGTATTCGCAGGAATTTCAGGGTTTTGAAACAATGCCCCCAATCCTTTTGTTATAGAACATTATCCAATAGTATTTTTCATGATACAATTATTTTCATAAGTATCTGATCAATCATAGTAAATTCAATAACTGTATATATTCACCAATGGCACAAGTTAGTTGTTCGTTTTGCGGACGCAAAAAAAATGAAGTTGAACTGTTACTCTCGGGGATAGATGCCCATATATGCAATCATTGCATTGCACAGGGGTATCAGGTGATTACGGAAGAGTTGAATTCCAAAGACGATAAAAAAGAAAAGAAGACCAAATTACCAAAGCTTAAGTCAATCCCTCCGACTGAAATCAAGCGTTTTCTCGAACAATATGTTATAGGTCAGGACGAGGCAAAACGTTCGCTGGCTGTTGCGGTCTACAATCACTACAAACGCCTTAACCAAACGGTTACGGATGATGACGTGGTGATCGAAAAATCGAATATTATCATGGTGGGTGAAACCGGAACCGGTAAAACCTATCTTGCCAAATCCATCGCGCGCATTCTTCAGGTACCGTTTTGTATTGCCGATGCAACCGTTGTTACAGAGGCAGGTTATGTTGGGGAAGATGTGGAAACCATTTTGACACGCCTTTTGCAGGCTGCCGACTACAATGTAGAAGCAGCAGAACGCGGCATCGTTTACATCGATGAAATGGATAAAATTGCCCGTAAATCCGATAACCCATCCATCACACGTGATGTAAGCGGTGAAGGTGTACAGCAGGCGCTTTTGAAATTGCTGGAAGGTTCGTCTGTGAACGTACCACCTCAGGGTGGCCG
This sequence comes from Dyadobacter sp. LHD-138, assembly GCF_030929615.1. Classification (GTDB taxonomy): domain Bacteria; phylum Bacteroidota; class Bacteroidia; order Cytophagales; family Spirosomataceae; genus Dyadobacter. Next base: position 24,776 of record NZ_JAVFVU010000012.1, read on the forward strand.
CAAGCACCCGGATCAGAAAATGATCACGATCAATACTGAAAATATTCTTTTCATTTGCGGCGGTGCTTTTGACGGCATCGAACGCCATATTGCAAAACGGATCAACACCCGTCCAATCGGATTTTCAGGAGATAACCGCATCATCGAAATTTTTGACAAAGGAAATCTGATGCGTTACGTGACGGCCCAGGATTTGAAATCTTTCGGACTGATCCCTGAACTTATCGGTCGTCTGCCCGTACTTACGCACCTGAATCCACTGGATCGTGAAACGCTGCGTCGTATCTTGACGGAACCAAAAAATGCTTTGGTTAAACAATACAGCAAGCTTTTTGCAATGGAGGGCATTGCACTCCACTTTACCGAAGAAGTGCTGGATTTCATCGTTGATCAGGCAATGCTTTGCAAACTGGGTGCCCGCGGACTTCGTGCCATTTGCGAGTCGATCATGACAGACGCGATGTTTGATTTGCCATCACAAAAAGATGTGAAGGAATTCACGATGACGCTGGATTATGCTCAGGAGAAATTCAGCAAATCATCCATGTCGCTATTACGTTCAGTAGCTTAGACAGTTAATACCTCATATAAAACGCCTTGCAGGTCCTGATCGGAGATGCAGGGCGTTTTTATTTTATATTCTATGTCAATAGTTCTATTTTGCATCAAAAATTGAAAAGATTATGGAAAATTGGCTGTCAAATAAGAATATCGTTATCATCGGAGGAACCACGGGTTTGGGATTTTCGGCCGCCAAAGCTTTTGTAAAACATGGTGGAAATGTGGTTGTGGTGGGAAGGAATCCTGAAAACTGTCTGGTCGCTGAACTCCAGCTCGGCAGTCAGGCACGAGCAAAACAAGGCGATGCGACGCAACCGAACACCGCTTTGGAAGCTATTCAATTATGTATTCGCGAATTTGGAAGTTTTGACGGGTTATACCACGTAGCAGGCGGAAGCGGAAAAAAATACGGAGACGGGCCACTGCATCAGCTAACGCTAAGCGGCTGGAACAATACACTTGACCTTAATTTGACTTCGCTGATGTTATCCAACCAGGCGGCTGTCCAGGCTTTTCTGGGTATGGGCAAAGGCGGTACGATCTTAAATATGAGCTCAGCACTTGACTTCTCCCCTTTCCCGGGGCATTTTTCGGCACATGCTTATGCCACGGCAAAATCTGCGGTTATCGGGTTTTCAAAATCCATTGCCGCCACCTATGCGCCAAATAATATCCGTATCAATGTACTGGCGCCATCGATCATTGAAAGCGCTCAGAATAAAGACCAGCAGATTGAGGAGTTTATCAGTGCAAAACAGACATTAAACGGAGGTCGTTTTGGCTTGCCCGCAGACCTTGACGGTGCGGCCGTTTACTTCATGTCGGACCTTTCCAAATTCACCACCGGGCAGACGCTGACCGTCGATGGAGGCTGGAATCTGACAGAAGGATAAGGGTGAAAAGTTTTAAGTATTTATTCGTGATAATGTAAATTGAAATAACCGTAACTCACTTTTCTGTTTATATTCACGTAATTTCGCCCAGCAGACACGATTTTTAGTAACTGGTTTCAATTTAATATTAAATAATTTCAAAAAATATGGCTACCGGACCCATTGTAACGCTGACTATTAACCCGGCTTTGGATAAGAGTGCTAACGTTGACCGCATCGTGCCGGAAAACAAGCTTCGTTGCGACACACCCAACTTTGAAGCCGGTGGTGGTGGAATTAATGTTGCCAAAGCTATTCACCGTCTTGGTGGAAATCCGATTGCCGTATTCACGATTGGCGGGCCTACGGGCCAACGCCTGCACAAACTCGTGAAAAGTGAGGGTGTGGAAACGATGGTTATTGAAACCAAGCAATGGACCCGTGAAAATTTTCACGTGCTGGAAACCAGCACGGGTTTTCAATATCGGTTTGGCGTGCCCGGTACAGAATTAATGCCGACAGAAGTTCGTTCGATTCTTGAAACAATTGAAGAATTTGATCCAAAACCTTCTTACATCATAGCCAGCGGAAGTTTGCCGCCGGGTGCTCCTGCTGATTTCTATGGACAAATCGCAAAAATCGCTCACAAACAAGGTGCACGTTTCATTGCGGATGCGTCGGGAGATGCGTTGAAATCTGCGACAGAAGCCGGTGTATATCTGTTAAAACCCAATATTACGGAGCTAAGTCAGCTGGTTGGTGTGGACAAACTCGAAATGGATGATGTCGATGACGCTGCCCGCGCATTGATCATTCGTAATCAGTGTGAGGTGGTCGTCGTATCGATGGGTGCTATGGGTGCCATGCTGGTAACGGAAGATCAGGTTGAACATATTCCCGCGCCTCCGGTTAAGAAAAAAAGTGCCGTTGGGGCCGGTGACAGTATGGTGGCCGGCATTGTCTGGACGCTTTCACAAGGAAAATCATTGCGGGAAGCCGTGAGAATGGGCGTTGCCTGCGGATCGGCCGCGACGATGAGTGCCGGAAGTGAATTGTTTAAAATGCAGGATGTGAATAAACTCATGGACTGGTTAAACCGCTACGGGCAACGTTATTCAGGAAATTCCTGAATTTAAGGATAGCAGCCAAAATATATTCGGGGGCCGCATCTTTAACAAACCCGAAGGGTTATCAGTATTATAGCAACTACTAAAAGAGCTTATCGCCTAAAAAACGATAGGCTCTTTTTATAAGACATAGGGAGAAATTTACCTGATATGTCTTTTCCATGAAAACAATAATTCATGGATCAGAAACACTCACGCCGCCAATTCGCAAAAATTGCCGCTGTAACAGCCACAGCGCTTACTTTCAAGCCATTTTATATACTCCACGCCAAACCAAAAGCGGATGGAGAAATTATAGGCCATGGCTCACATAAATATCGTGTACAGCAGGGCTGGGGAAATCTTGACTCGTCCAAGTTCCCGATCAACAACTGCCATGAAATGGTGCAGGATAGCAAAGGTCGCCTGATTATGATTGGCGATGAAGTAAAAAACAATATTCTGATCTATGACCGTTCCGGAAAACTGCTTGACAGCTGGGGACACGAATTCCCGGGAGGGCACGGTCTCACGCTCTGGAATGCCAACGGGGAGGAATTTTTGTTTGTCTGCGATCCGAATATCGGTAAGGTTTTTAAAACCGATATGAAAGGAAAAATCCTGCTGACCATCGAACATCCTTCAAAAGTTGGCGCCTACAAAGAGGCTGACGCATTCAAACCGACAGAAACTGCCATCGGTCCTGACGGCACGATTTATATCGCTGACGGTTATGGTTCACAGTGGATTTTAAGATATACCCCCAAAGGAGAATTTATTGATAAGTTTGGGGGATCAGGCGACGGTGACAGCCAGTTTTCAACCGCGCACGGTATTACGGTGGATTATCGTGATAAAACCAATCCAACTTTGCTCGTTACTTCACGCGTTCACAATTCCTTCAAACGTTTTACGCTGGATGGAAAATATTTATCTACGATTTTCCTTCCCGGCGCCTTCGTTTGCCGTCCTGTAATTAATGGCGATACCTTATACGCAGGCGTTTGCTGGTCGCGTTTGCGGTATTACAACCAGACACCGAACTCTGGTTTTGTTACCATTCTTGATAAAAACAATAAGGTTATTTCCAACCCCGGAGGAACAAAACCCGAATACATCGGCAACAAATTACAAATGATGGTTCAGGACAAACCCATATTTATGCACTGCCACGACGTGTGTATTGACCAGGATAAAAACATTTACGTTTGTCAGTGGAATGCGAAGAAAACCTATCCGGTAAAACTGGAACGGGTTTGATGCTGAACAATCCGCATTATCGGATCAGTTTAATCAGCAAGGCATTTACGGTCATCACCACGATAGCCAGGGTTCCATAAGCCAGACCAATCGGCAGCTTGGGCACCAGCCACCAGACACCCAACAGAAATACGACAAAACCATATCCCGCAAGCAGCAGTCCATAAAGTATTCGGGCTGCTGCTTGCGGTCCTTGCTGCGCATGAGTAAAAACAGCCAGCGTTGAAGTCATAATTGGAAACGGTGTCAGAATTCCACTCCACGTTGGACCAAGTTTCTCCGAAAGCTGGGTTAACAAAACCACAAACAAAGTCGCAACAAACATCCGCAAAGGAATGTCATAGGTCGGATTCTTTCTGGATTCTCCCTTGCCTTTCGGTTTTGGGAAAATGTATAAAACCCCGGAAAGCACAACGAGATTAAGTCCGACCGCAAAAGGAAGTGACGGCGTATGGCTCAACGATGCCAGCGCAACAACAAAAAACGCCACATAACTGATCAAAACAGTCGGAAGCCAGGATAACCTTGGGGCAACTACCGAATAAATCAATGCAAAAAAAGTAGTACCGATGGATCCCATCAAAGCCGAGGGAATGGTCGACGCAGCGAAGGCGGCTCCGTTTTCCATTGCAATAAAAAAGGAAATTGGACCAGCAACCCAGGGAAACCCTCCTACCCAGCCACCAAATCCCTCTCCCCATTTCCGTACCGAGAGCGTAACCCCCGCAATCAGCGGAGGCATTAAGAGTATTTTTATAAATAAAAGATCAGACACTTTTTCAGGATTAAAAAATGGACTGACCTGGGATCTAGACTCATATCAGTAATCAAATTTACATGGTTAAAATAAAACCCGTAAAGAAATTCTGAATTTTTATTGCAACACAGTTGCATAAATTATACTTTTGCAACGTTGTAACAAAACGAGTTATGCATTACAAACCCGTTTCACGCTCATTCTTGAACATAACCCGGCCAATATAAGACCAAGAGCGTTTGCTGATAGCAATCAGCTCTTTCACTTATTGATCACTGAATAACCCGATGAAAAAATATTTTTTTTTGCTCCTTACATTAACCGCAATATCCCTGGGTCACGCGCAAAACCCGACCTGTGCCTGCTTCATCCGCGGTATTGTAAAAGATCAGCATAGCGGTCAGCCAGTTGTGGGGGCTACGGTTTTGCTCATCGGGAAAAATACTGGCGTTTTCACCGATGACAAGGGGCGATATGAAATCCGGAATTTATGCCCCGGCACTTATCAGCTCGAAGCCCGAATTGTTGGATATAGTGCTTACAAACAAACAATTGACCTAACGGCGGGTCACGAAGAAAACTTTAATCTGCAGGAACAGGAAGTGCATCTAAAAGACGTTGAGATCACGGCTCACCGGACCGATGCACCGTCTTCCCAGCCGCTAACAATCTTATCGGGCAATGATCTCGAACAAACCAGAGGACAGGCCCTCGGCGAAAGTCTGAAAGGTATTACCGGTGTCACCGCCATGCAAACGGGTTCTTCCATTTCCAAACCGGTTATTCACGGCTTGCATAGCAATCGCGTTTTAATCATGAACAATGGCGTTCGGCAGGAAGGCCAGCAGTGGGGTTCTGAACACGCGCCGGAAATTGATCCTTTTGTGGCTACTCGTATGTCCGTCATTAAGGGAGCCGCGGGTGTTCGTTATGGATCGGATGCCATTGGCGGTGTTATTCTCGTAGAGCCCGAGGAACTGCCTTTTAACAAAACATTGAGCGGGGAAGTCAATCTGGTTGGTTTTAGCAATGGTCGCCAAGGCGTTGCTTCCTCCACATTGCAGGGAGGCGTGAAGGGATTTTCTGGATTTGCCTGGCGCGCACAGGGAACCATAAAACGTGGAGGAAATATCCGTACATCCAATTATTTTCTGGACAATACAGGCATCAGTGAAAAAAACTTCTCCGTTGGCGCAGGTTATCGTAAAAAAGGATTCGGTATTGATTTGTTTTACAGTCGTTTCGATACCAAAATCGGTATTTTCTCAGGATCGCATATCGGCAGCGTGACCGATCTATTGAACGTCATTAAAAACGGCGAACCGTTCGTGAAATCGGGTTTTAGCTATAAAATCGGAAGACCAAACCAAAACGTTACGCACGACCTTTTAAAAGCCGAAACGCATTATCATTTTAAAGACGGGAATCGTCTGCAATGGACCATTGCCCAGCAAATCAATAACCGGAACGAGTATGACCTACATGTGCCGCGTAATGATTCGATAGCTTCGCTCAATCACCCTGAGCTGACTTTCAAACTGCACACGCTGACAAATGATGTGATCTGGGATCATAAACCCATTGCCGGTAAAATTTCAGGACAAATCGGCGTCAGCACATTGTATCAATATAACCTGATGACTGGCCGACCCCTGATCCCAAATTTCAACCAGTTTAATATTGGTATTTTCTGGATTGAGCGTTATGTGAAAAATGACTGGGAATTTGAAGCCGGAGCACGCTATGATTACCGAACGCTGAATACGCACCGCATTGTAAGCCGCAAAAAAGTATCCAATGATTTTACTTTTTCCAATGGTTCAGGTACCATCGGGGCAACAAGGAATTTTTCGCCCAATTTATCGGCCCGGTTAAATGCGGGTACGGCCTGGCGGGCGCCCAATGTCAGTGAATTATTCAGCGACGGCGTACACCATGGGGCGGCGGCTTTTGAAAAAGGTGACTCAACATTGCATTCTGAAAAAGCACTCAATACCATCGCCAGTGTGAAATACGCCAGCGAAAAACTCACAATTGAAATCGGGGGATATTATAATTATATCAAAGATTTCATTTACCTGAAACCACAGCCCGACCCGATCCTGACCGTTCGTGGCGCATTTCCTTATTTTAAATACACCCAAACGGATGCTTCTTTCAAAGGAATCGATGTTTCCGCTGCCTGGCAATTTGTGAAAAACCTGACGATAACCAGCAAGCTGAGTTATCTGCGGGCTTATGACAAACGGAATGACAGTTATTTGGTCATGATTCCTGCAAACAGGCTGGACAATCAGCTTAAATACGAACTGCCGGAACTTGGAAAGTGGCATAACCTGTATTTTTCTGCCGGAAATCTATGGGTTACCCATCAGAAAAGAGTACCGCCAGCCAGCGACTTTTTGCCTCCGCCGGCAGCCTATTCACTCTGGAATATCCAGGCGGGCGGAACAATTCACGTTTCCGAAAAACAGCAGTTGGAAGTCAGGATTTCAGTCACGAATCTTTTCAATACCGTTTACCGGGACTACATGAACCGTTTCCGCTACTACGCCGACGATATCGGCAGGAATGCTTCACTCCGCATCAAATGGAAGTTTGGCGCATAATAGGATTTCCCTTTTTACAATACATAAAACAAGTAAAGTATGAAAATGAACCGCAAATTAACCTGGATGTTGTTATTTGGCATAGCCACATTATTTACACAATGCAAGGACTCCGGTGATGAGGTAGAAGTGGATGACGAAAATGAACTGATCACGTCAGTAACCCTTAAATTCACCGAATCCGGAACCAATACCGTTACCTCATTCTCCTACAAGGATCCGGATGGGGATGGAGGAAATGCGCCGACAAAATTCGATACGATCTCGCTTAAAGCCAACACGAGTTATACATTGGCCGTTGAATTCCTGGACGAAAGTAAAACGCCTGTGGACAATATTACGGAAGAAATTGCTGAAAAATCAGACGAACATTTATTGGTTTACACGCCAAACCCAACGTCCTTACTGACTTATACGTACGGAGATAAAGACAAAAATAATTATCCGATCGGACTGACGGGAACTGCAAAAGCAGGAGTTGCCGGTACAGGGAAACTGAAAGTACAGCTACGCCACCAGCCCAATGCTAAAAACGGGACACCAGGACCAGGCAGTGACGATGTAAATCTTGACTTTAACCTGAAAGTCAAGTAAGCAGAGGTAATAATAAAACGAGTTCAGAAAATGTCTGAACTCGTTTTATTATTTTAATTATTTCCCAAACACTCAGGACATTTTCCCTGAATCAGTAAATTGAAACTTTCCGGCTGGTATCCGCTTGGCAAAGTCACATGGGGGATATGTAAATTTTCCAGGCAATTGGTTTTCCCGCACGCATTGCATTTAAAATGAATGTGATCATGCTGATGTTTTTCTTCCGAGCACTGATGCGAGCAAAGTGCATACCGTAGCCCTTCATCATCCAAAACCTTGTGGATAATTCCCTTTTCCAAAAAAGTTTTTAAAGTACGGTATATCGTTACACGGTCGTAGTTTTCGCCCAGCGCGCCTTCAAGATCACCATGAGAAAGCGCATTTTTTTTATTCATGAACGTCAAAAGAACATCTTCCCTGCACGTGGTCGTACGCAAATGATGGCCTTTGAGTGTTTCTCTTAACTGTTCCATTTTCAACCAATTTAATTCTTAATCTGGTTTCGGTTATCTTAAAAACCTTCCAGTCCAAAGTTAAGTTCTAAGTTCAGCAAAATCCTCACAAAGATAAATTCTTTTCTCCGGCTTCATCAATATTGAACAAAAAACACTGCAACATCGTTGCAAGTGTTACAGATTACCGTTACTTTTGCAACCTTATTGTATTTACGCATGAAAATCAGTCATTCTCACAACAAAGCAGATTACGTCGGCATACTTGGTTCATTGCTTTGTATTGTACATTGTCTTGCCATGCCGGTATTGGCGCTTGGCTCTGCTTTCGGACATGACCATCACCTGCACGTCGGTTTTCTTTCGCTTGATTATTTGTTTATCCTGATCAACGCGGCCGCGGTTTATTTTGCTACCCGAAATCACCGGTCTGTTTTCGTAAATGTTTTACTCTGGTCTGCCCTGGTGCTTTTTGCAGTTTCACTGATTTTTGAAGAACGTAACGCCGTATTCCAATGGCTGGGTTATCTTGGATCTGCGTTGCTGATCACCGGACATCTTATCAACCTTTACATTTGTCAGATTGCCCCGCAAACCAAGCTTAAAGTTTCCTGATCATTTATCATAACGGACTTCGAAACGGCTTAGATCCGGGCGTATCGGACGATGTCTTTCCAGCTCGTAATCAAAAATCGCCTTTCCAACATCACGCATAAACGGTAACCCGATCGCCTCGTAGTCATAGTGGTCATCGTTGAAAATCTGGTCTTCATTACAATAAATCACCGCCGTCAGCATAAACTCGATCCCCTTTTCGAAATCGGCGATGTAAGCGTTGTCAAGCAGATAACCGTATGCATCCCCGCATTTGTTAAACAAACGGATATGCCTCGGCAACCTTGTTTTTGTTCCGCCAAAAAGCAGAAACTTGCAATACCCATCGTAGTAATCATCGGTATAATTGGCCGGATACTCGGTTTCCACCGGGAATTGCGACATGTATTGGTATAAAAACCGGTAATCCTCAGCGGTCAGGTTGAATCTTTGCCGGGCAGGGACCTGCTCTGGAAAGAAAAGTGATTTCAAAAGCTTGTGCTGTTCTTCCAGCGCGAAGAAGTTTTTCTCTGTAAAATCGAAAGACTCATTGATCAGTGATCCGTCTTTCATATAGCCTTTCCCCATTTTTATCGGTTCAGGTGAAATGTATTTTTTTTCTGAATACTTTCCCGGCTGGTTATAAAGCACCTTTCCGTCTTTTTCGAATGTAACAGGATTGGTATAACGGTTATTTTCAGCACCAATCGAAGATTCCAGCCGATGCGTGATCCTGACATCCTTATACCCTTTGGCATGCAGCGAGTCGTTAAAATCGGCTTGTCCGATAAATTCATACAATCTATTAAAAGCATCATTGTCGCTAGCCAACAGTATTTTTCGGGCATAATGCGCTACGGATGGCAGTTTATCCTCAGCGGTTGTATCAGCTGTCACAGTCGTTTGTTCCGGGCGGTCAGCACCGGTGAGCATCGGCGTGTTTTTATCGATACCTAGCTTATTCAGCTTTTCCAGTGCCAGCACAACCGCAGATAATTTAACGGTGCTGGCCGGATAAAAATATTTACCGTTGTTAACGTGATAACCATAGGTAGTAAAATGCGGCTCATTTTTCCTGTTCCGGTCTATTTTGGTATAAAGAATCTGAACTTCGTATTTGTCAGGATTATCGAGTACGTTGGCTAAGTGCGTTGAGTGCTTTTTCAGAAGTTTTTCAAGAAACTGTCCATTGTGAATGGTTTGTCCAGATACCGGAGCTGAGATCATACCGAGAATAAAGCAGGTAAAGATTTTTAACGAAAGCGTTCTGATAATATCTGACGAAATCATAGGTTAACCGGGAGCACGTGTTTAACGAAGATACTATATTTTACTTTTTAAAGGACAGACAGAATTATATTTAACCACTTTCTGCCTTTACTATTCGAATATAAACAATGGCGAATAATGGAAGAAAATAAATTGCGCAGCCGTGGCTGGTTTGGAAAGTCAGGAAAGGACGGTTTTATATACAGAGCATGGATGAAAAATCAGGGATATCCTGCGGATGAATTCGAAGGACGTCCCGTAATAGGCATCTGTAACACCTTTTCAGAACTGACTCCCTGCAACGGACATTTCCGTGAACTTGCCGAATCCGTGAAAAGAGGGGTTTGGGAAGCGGGCGGATTTCCGCTTGAATTTCCCGTCATGTCACTGGGCGAAACATTAATAAAACCCACGGCCATGTTATACCGCAACCTGGCGAGTATGGACGTAGAAGAATCAATCCGTGCCAACCCGATCGACGGAGTGGTGTTACTTTGTGGCTGCGACAAAACAACGCCATCGCTCGTCATGGGAGCTGCCAGTGTTGATATCCCGACCATTGTGGTTTCGGGCGGGCCAATGCTGACAGGACGTTATCGTGGTAAAACAATTGGGACCAGCGACGTATGGCGTTTCAGCGAAATGTACCGCAAAGGTGAAATTTCACAGGAAGAACTTACCACAGCCGAGGCTTGTATGTGCCGCAGCCAGGGACATTGCGCGGTAATGGGAACGGCTTCCACGATGGCTTGTATGGTCGAATCCCTTGGTTTAACCTTACCGGAAAACGCAGCGATACCCGCAGCAGATTCGCGTAGAAAAGTAATCGCGCATCTATCAGGCCGCCGGATTGTGCAAATGGTAAAAGATGATTTGAGATTGTCGCAGATACTGACGCGCGAAGCATTTGAAAATGCCATCATGCTGAACGCGGCCATCGGCGGATCTACCAATTTTGTAATCCACTTACTGGCCATTGCAGGCCGCATTGGCGTCGAACTTTCCCTTGATGATTTTAACGCTTTATGCGAAAAGATACCTTTACTGCTCAACCTGCAACCTTCTGGCGGTTATTTCATGGAAGATTTTTACTACGCAGGCGGATTGCCGGTGGTGATTAAGGAAATGCTTTCGCTCTTACACAAGGATGCGATTACTGCCAACGGTAAAACCGTTGCTGAAAACTGTGCTTCTGCCGAATGTTTTGATAACGAGGTAATCGGTACGCTGGAAGAGCCTGTAAAAAATCTGACGGGTCTGGCCGTTGTCCGTGGTAATTTGTGTGTAAATGGTGCCGTGATCAAACCTTCCGCTTCACTGAAACCGGAACTGATGCAACACCGCGGCAAAGCAATCGTTTTTGAAGATATAGATGATTACAAAGCCAGACTGGATGATCCGGCACTCGATGTGGATGAAAACAGTATCCTGGTTTTGAAAAATGTTGGCCCCAAAGGTTACCCGGGTATGCCTGAAGTTGGCAACATGTCGCTTCCTAAAAAACTATTGGAGAAAGGCGTTATCGACATGGTCCGTATTTCCGACGGCCGTATGAGCGGAACGGGTTTTGGAACCGTTGTTTTACACGTCTCCCCGGAAGCGGCAGTTGGCGGCGTTCTTGCCCTGGTCCAGGATGGCGATATCATTGAGCTGGATGTCGAAAATAGAAAACTGAATCTTGAAGTTTCTGACGAAGAACTGGAACAACGCCGGAAATTATGGAAACCGCTGGATATGGGTTACAACCGCGGTTACGTTAATCTTCATATAAACCACGTTACACAGGCGCACGAAGGTGCCGACCTGGACTTCCTCAGAGGCGGATCCGGAGACAAAGTGGCGCGGGATTCGCATTAAAGTCTTTGGGACACCCCGTCTGATGGCTTTTTTGCCATCAGACGAGTAAATAACACAAACAAAATCACACACAGATACCAGTTTTAAAAGCTATATTTATAATACAGCGCAAACCACACACACTTATGGAATTTAAGTCAAACACACTTTATCACGTGTACAACAGGGGAAATAATGCTCAAAAGATCTTTTTCAATTATGGCAACTATGTTTATTTCCTAAAAAAGATAAATGATCACCTGCTCAAACATTGTGATCTCTTAGCCTATTGCCTGATGCCGAATCACTTTCATTTACTGATCGAGTCAAAAGAAAATATGCAGGAAAATTCGATCAATAAGGCTATTCAAATTATTTTGAGCTCTTATTCACAGGCAATTAATAAGCAGGAAAATAGAACAGGTTCATTATTTCAACAACACACAAAGACTAAATCATTAGAAAACAACACGCAACATGCAGAAATTTGTTTTCACTATATTCATCAAAATCCACTGCGTGCAGGTTTGGTGAGAGCGATTGAAAATTGGGAGTTTAGTTCAGTAAAAAGCTATGCACTGGTGAGAGCCGATAAAATGTGTAATTTGGAAAAAGCACGACTACTGTTGAATATTCCTGAAAATGGTGTCGAATTTTTAAAACTATCAAACCAGGTTATTGAGAAGGAATATCTGGATAAAATACTTTAAGTGACCCTACGGATGTCATTTATCACGCTGTTTCATATCCGTCCGACGGCCAAAAAAGCCGTCGGACGGAGCAAACCCGTCGGATGGCTTTTTCCGCCATCCGACGGGTAAATAACATTAACATATTAGTACTATGAGCACCCACCTATTTAATAATCAAGTTGCCATTGTGACCGGCGCGGGCCAGGGAATTGGATTTGAGATTGCCAAACAACTAGCATTGAAGGGAGCTTGTGTAATTTTAAATGATGCCCACGCCGAGCTGGCAACAGAGGCCGCGAACAGCATCCGTGCCCTTGGCGGCGAATGCGTTGCTTTTTCCGGAGATGCCTCCCAAACAGAAATTATCGATGGCATGGTTGATGAAGCGGTACGCTGTTTTGGAAAACTTACCATCGCGGTAGCCAATGCCGGAATCACGCTGTTTGGAGACTTCTTTGATTACCCGAAAGAAAACTTACAAAAAGTACTGGAAGTCAATCTAATGGGCTCCTTTTTGTTAACCCAGGCAGCCGCCAGGCAAATAAGGTCACAAAAATCCGGCGGAAGAATTTTACTGATGTCGTCCGTTGTCGGACACCAGTCGCATCAGTTTCTGGGCGCTTATGCCATGACCAAAGCCGGGCTTGAAATGCTGGCCAAAAATCTGGTACTGGAATTATCTCCGCATGGCATCACGATCAATGCCGTTGCGCCAGGCGCCACGCTTACGGAAAGAACGTTAACAACCGACCCGACCTATCCTAAAACCTGGTCGGCCATAACACCTATGGGACGGCCTGCCATTTGTGAGGATATTGCCAATGCGGCCTTATTCCTGCTTTCCCCGTATTCAGGGCATATCACAGGACAAAGTCTGATCGTAGACGGTGGATGGACATCGGTGAGTCCCCTACCCGATCTTAGCAATATGGATGTCTGAAAAAAATTAATTACTCGCCTAAACCTTCCGCAAACAACTGAGCTTCCAGATCGTCTATATTTCCTTCCTGGGAAATAAAAAGTTCTCTCGGTTTTGCGGAAGAAACAGGCTTCACCGTCATAAAATTACGGTATTGTTCATCCGAAATAATTCTCAATTGAAGCGCTCTTTTCAGTACGATCGGGAAAGGCACTTTGAAAAAATTGGCAATATCAGAAGCTAAAAAACCTGGAATTTTGGAAATATCATCCCTGAAAAAACTCTCTACGTCTTTGAAAGGCAGCAATGCGTCAAAAATCAACTGCTCCGAGCGATTGGCAAGCGAAACCGGATTGGCATAAGAACTATGCAGCCCCAGTGATACGGTCAGTAAATGAATATGATAATTCCGCTCATTAAACTCCAAAGCAGCATTGACAAAGACCCAGCCTTTCTGGTGATACATCGCCGAGAATCCTTTAAAGGCTGAATCGACATGATGCAATTGAGCAATCTTGATTCCCTCGGGATAGGGCAGCTTATGCCCGATTTGGTGGACAATATCCTGTGCATACGATACATCAGCCACTTCACCGGCCGGTTCAATCACCCAGTCGCCATTGACAAGTTCTTCAAATAACTGATCCGCTGCCCGCTGACATTCTATTTGTCCCAAATGCAAAATAATTCTATTGCCGCGGACTGAAAAATCGAGTGGAAGCTGATTTTTTATTTGTTTTCTGGCCATCTTTTGTGAAGTGTTAGATATTATTTTCAAAGATACATTCTTCCGCCTTTCACCACAATAGCCGCAGGCACTTTATCTCTTCCATTCCAGTGTGTTAAGCAAATGGATCATATCCTTTTGTATAAAATTGATCACGGGCGTTAAAGAATCATTTTTCGTGGCTGTGGAAAAATATATGGCACCTCGCAGAAAATGCGTAGTACTGTCGGTTGTATAAAACTGATAAGGACTTGGCACGTCACCTTCAATTTTAAAAATCATGGCCGTCAAATTATTTCGAGTCATTAATTTTTGCTCCTGAATCGAAGAAGCCCGGACCTGATGTTTCCCCGTTAACTTGAACGAGTCATTGATATAGTTTCTCAACAGTGTCTGATTATTCCTAACGGGCTTATAAGTCAGTTGGATGTTGGCCTTAAATTGGGGGTAATAAATAAATATCCAATCTTTTTCGGCAAGCGCAAAGGTGTCCGGAAGGATTTCAGCCGATTTCGAGTACTCAAATGAATAAGGATGGTTTTCCGTCAGTTTTTGATAAAGCTGTTCCGGCAGGTCAATACGGTTAAAACCTTTGGGTTTTGGTACATAGGCCTGCTCCTCTTTTCCACAGGAAAAAAGAAAAACCGACAAAAAAGAAAGCATTAGGATAAAAGCAGGAAAACGATTTTGCATTGATTTGGGATTTCTCTAAACGGAAATTTTGCCTGCAAAGCTAACGAAAAGAGCTTTATAATATTTTGACTTATTGATTTACCGTAACAGACAAAAGCAAAAAGGGAAGCCAGTCTTTGTCAGACCGGTTCCCTTTTTATTTGAAACATGAACATACCAATTATTCCACAGTCACGGATTTAGCAAGATTTCTTGGCTGATCCACGTTTCTGCCGCGCATCACCGCGATGTAATAAGACAACAATTGTAAAGGAATCACAGACACGAGCGGTGTCAGGATTTCATGTACTTTCGGCACCTCAATTACAAAATCAACCATTGTCGGAATTAACGTATCTCCTTCCGTCACAATGGCAATCACGCGCCCCTTACGCGCTTTTACCTCCTGAATATTTGAAACTATTTTTTCATAAGAACTGTCTTTCGTCGCCAGAAAAACAACCGGCATATCCTCGTCAATCAGGGCAATGGGGCCGTGTTTCATTTCCGCGGCTGGATATCCTTCGGCGTGGATATAAGAAATCTCTTTCAGTTTTAATGCACCCTCCAGTGCAACCGGAAAATTCAAACCACGTCCCAGATAAATGAAATTGCGGGCATAGGTAAAGATGAAAGCGATTTCCTTGATTTTGGCAGCATTTTCAAAAACCTGCTCCACTTTAGCAGGGATCGTTTCCAGTTCTACCAAAAGCTGTCGGTATGTCTCCTCTGAAATCGTTCCCTTTCTTTTAGCCGTAGCGATCGCAATCAGCGTCAAAACTGTCACCTGGGCCGTAAAAGCCTTTGTGCTCGCCACCCCGATTTCGGGCCCTGCGTGGGTATAAGCACCCGCATGCGACGCCCGTGCTATGGAAGACCCGACAACATTGCAAACACCAAAAATCGTCGCTCCTTTTGATTTGGCGAGCTCAATAGCCGCCAGGGTGTCGGCCGTTTCACCGGATTGTGAAATGGCAATCACGATATCATTTTCCTTGATTACAGGGTTTCTGTAACGGAATTCCGAAGCGTATTCCACTTCAACATTAATCCGTGCCAGTTCTTCAAACAAATATTCGGCCACCAGACCGGCATGCCAGGATGTACCACAGCCAACGATGACAATTCTCTCCGAAGCAGCCAGCTTATCAATATAATTGGCCAGGCCGCCCAATTGCAAATGTGCTTCGTCCGCCCTTACCCGGCCGCGCATGCTGTCGGCAATGGAACGTGGCTGTTCAAAAATTTCCTTAATCATGAAATGGTCGTAACCGCCTTTTTCGATGGTTTCCAGTTCCATTTCAAGTTTCTGAATGTACGGTACTTTTTGGGTGTTATCCAGATTCTGAATGCTCAGTTTTCCATCGCGGACCACGGCCACTTCATAGTCATCCAGATAAACCACGTCTTTGGTATATTCAATAATCGGTGTGGCATCAGAAGCAAAAAAGAACTCGTCTTTACCAACGCCAATCACCAACGGACTTCCTTTCCTCGCCGCAATCAGCTGATCCGGAAAATCCACGGACATGACAACGATCGCATAAGCCCCAACAACTTCCAGCAAGGCAAGCCTTACAGCTTCTTCCAGTGAGGTTCCCGTTTCCTTTTGAATGTCTTCAATAAAATGGATCAGTACTTCGGTATCCGTGGCGCTTTGAAAAACGTGTCCTTTTTGTATCAGATTTTGTTTGATCGCTGCGTAATTTTCAATAATACCATTGTGAATGATAGCCAGTTTCCGGTCGTTGGAAAAATGCGGGTGTGCATTCACATCGTTAGGTTCTCCATGCGTTGCCCAACGCGTATGGCCGATCCCGATTTTTGCATTCAGGTTCTTATCGGTAAGCTGGCTTTCCAGGTCAGACACCTTTCCTTTTTTCTTATAAATATTCAATTCCGAGTCTTCTATCAACGCAACGCCAGAACTGTCATAACCCCGGTATTCAAGTCTTTTGAGACCTTTGATAATTAATGGACAGGCCTCTCTATTTCCTATGTAAGCTACAATTCCGCACATATTTTGAATAATTAATTGTTAAATGTGTATACAGTATTGAGTGCAAATAAATAGCAATAACAATTCGATAACAAACAAAATACTAGAAATTATCCAATTCCCAGAGAGTGCTCGAACACACCATAGCATATTCATTATGAAGCCTTTACATATTAAAAAATATTAAAAAATAAAGATAGGATCATTTCATGACGTTCTGGAAATTTACCGGTATCGGCGAAACTGGTTATGCAGGCAAAACAATATGGCACAAAAAAAGCGGCGACCAGAATCTGATCGCCGCTTTTCATCTATTTAAAAATCTTAACTCATTAAATCAGTATAAAGATTGTAATATGACTCCGAGAATTTCTCTTCCTCTTCGTCAAGCTCTACACGCTTCGGCGCATCGTTGAAAATCTGGTTAAGACTTTCGCTGCAATGCTCCTCCGCTTTTACAACTGCATCTGCATAAGCGCAACCGATTTTAACAAAACCTTCAAAATCTGCTGAATGAAGATGTGATAAGGCTTCATCACTCACATCCATTGCTTTTGCCTTGCTTTGTAAATCCGCGTCGAATTTATAATCAAAAGCATTATTATGCACAGTAAACACACTTTTCGTATCCTTAAACATGGGATCGTTACGGTATGTTGTTTTAAGATATAATGGAATCAAAGCGGTCATCCAGTCGTTGCAATGCACAACGTCAGGAGCCCATCCAAGTTTCTTAACTGTTTCTAAAACACCTTTGCAAAAGAAAATCGCACGTTCGTCGTTATCATCGTAAAAGTTATTCTCCTTATCGAAGAACACGGATTTACGGTGAAAATAGTCATCGTTATCTATAAAATAAACCTGAAGCTTTGCGTTTGGGATAGAAGCAACCTTGATAATAAGTGGTTTTTCTTCATCACCAACCGTAATATTAATTCCTGACAATCGAACTACTTCGTGAAGCCTGTTTTTACGCTCATTGATTAGACCAAATCGAGGTACCAAAATTCTTATCTCTGCACCGCGCTCCTGCATTGCTTGCGGAAGTCTTCTTACATAATCGGCAACATCTGTGGTCTGGAGAAAAGGATTGATTTCACTGGCTACATACAAAATTCGTAGTTTGTCCATAGATATTTAAAGCAGTTTGTGAAAAAAAGTTTTGCAAAATTACATAAAAAAAACTGCATTTTCAATAGAAATTCAAAACTAATTGTAATATTGCGCAGAGTTTGGGCATATCTATGCCAAATATTTCAGAAACCCCAGCGAACAGGCCGGATTAACCTATTATACAAACGAAAAAACATGTTGTGTTTGTATTGATCCTGCACCTTCCTATATATAACACTTTTCATGGAAGTTTTTACTTCAATTCATAGCTTAAAAAAATTTCTTTTTCATCAGCGTCTCGACAACAAGACTGTCGGGCTCATTCCAACCATGGGTGCGTTGCATGAAGGACATATCTCACTGGTAGAAACCGCAAAACAGCAAAACGATATTTCGGTCGCCAGCATTTTTGTAAACCCTACCCAGTTCAACAACCCGGAAGACCTGGCAAAATATCCCAGAACGCTGGAAAACGACTGTGTAATGCTTGAAAAAGCCGGTGCCTCCGTTGTATTCGCCCCGTCCGTGACAGAAATGTATCCCGAACCGACAACGCTTACCATGAATTTTGGTTTGATCGAAACCGTGATGGAGGGAGCCTCCCGCCCCGGTCATTTCAATGGTGTTGGCGTAGTGGTTTCCAAGCTTTTCAATATTGTACAGCCCAATAAGGCTTATTTCGGCCAAAAAGACCTGCAACAGGTGACGGTAGTAAAAAGACTTGTCGCAGACCTTTCCTTTAATCTGGAACTGGTTATTTGCCCGACCGTGCGGGAGGATGACGGACTCGCCATGTCGTCCCGTAACCGCCGCCTGAGCCAGGAAGAACGCGCACACGGTCCGATTATCTATAAAATTCTGATGGATGCCAGGGAAAAATTGATTTCCGGTGATGATACCGAAGAAGTAAAAGAGTCCGTCAGGATCGAGTTTAATGCCATGGCTGGCTTCGAGCTGGATTATTTCGAGATTGTCAATATCGAATCTTTGCAGCCCATTCATATTCTCGGTGGCGCCGGCACCACGGCACTTTGCATCGCCGCTTTCCTAGGACCTGTCCGATTAATTGATAACATCATATTTTAACATTCTGTCAAATACAAAAGGCCTCCGATCGGAGGCCTTTTGTATTTGACAGAATGTGCAACTACTACAATTTCCAGTCACCGCGATAGGTGCGTTTCACAAACTGATTCGCCTCATCGAAGTTGGTAACCTTCATACTTTTTCCATCCCATAGCAATTTCTTACGTCCTGGGTAATCAAAGCCCTTACCATCGGCTCTTGCCGCACGAAGGTTATAACTGCGGATACCCAGGTTACCCATAATAACCGTTTCCGTAAGCGGGCCAGCGTAGTCAAATGACGATGTCAATGCTTTGTGCTCCTTGCTTTGGTAACCGGCTTTACAAGCGTCTGACCATGAAACATGATGTCCAAACTCAGGCATTGGCGTATATTTGTTACCAAAATCTCCCTCTTTGTATTCCAGTTTGGTACCATTTTTCAGGTATACTTTCGGAGCTTTCCCGTAAGTGCCGCAAGTCATCACACCTTTTTCACCGATCAACAACACACCGTTGCTGCTATCCGGCTCACCCAGCGGATCATTGGCAGGAATCAAATCCGGGTGGAAAGGACGCAATCCACCGTCATGCCAGGTTAAGGTCACTTCCGATTTATTAATCTTGTTGGCAGGGAATTTCAACTGAACGCGTGACGACGGAGGGCAACCTTCCGGAATATACTCTGCAGTCCAGTCTTTAATAAACACTGTACCTACACTACATTCAAGTTCGGTAGGATAACCAAGTCCCAATGTTCTGAAAGCAGGGTCGATCAAGTGACAGCCCATATCGCCCAACGCACCGGTACCGAAATTCCACCAGCCGCGCCATTTGAATGGGTGCCATGCCGGGTTATAATCTACCCAATCCGCACAACCAACCCAAAGTTCCCAGTCAAGTTCCTCCGGCGTTGGCATTTTCCCTACCGGCACGGGAATACCTTGCGGCCACACCGGACGGTTGGTCCATACGTGCGCCTCATGCACATTCCCGATCAGGCCTTTTTTGAACCATTCCTTCATCTGAACCTGTGCAGGATTGGAAGCACCCTGGTTTCCCATTTGTGTCACAACCTTATATTTCCTCGCTGCTTCGGTCAGCATACGCGCCTCATATATATTGTGCGTCAATGGTTTTTGTACATAGACGTGTTTCCCCCGCTGCATCGCAGTCATCGCAATGATGGCGTGCATGTGATCCGTTGTAGAAACGGTAACGGCATCTATATCCTTATCCATTTCATCAAACATGCGTCTGAAATCCTTATATTTTTTCGCGGTCGGATGTAATTCGAAATTCTTTTTAGCCTGGCCCCAGTCCACATCACAAAGCGCTACCAGATTTTCCGCCCCTTTATTCCAAGCATTATTGGTATCCGAAAATCCCTTTCCTCCCACACCTATACCGGCAATATTCAGTTTGTCGCTAGGTGCGATAAATCCTTTGCCCAGAACATTTCTGGGCACAATAAAGAAACTTCCCACTGCCGCCGCGGTAGTTTTCTGAAGAAAGTCACGACGCGTGACACCGTTTGGTTTATTCTCTGTACTCATCGGGTTTTAGTCTTAAAATAAATTAATAATAGTCAAAAGCGTTGTCAGACTCATTCATACTGAATTGAATTAATCAGGGCTTAAATATAATGATGTTCGAATATATTGCCGCATCCGTTTCCATTAATTGATGATTAAGATTCTGCTCCAGACTTATCATCCAGATTACCTGCTCATTAACACGGATTTATTCTCTGTTTAACCGCTGTAAAGGAAGATCGGAATGGCGCTGGGAAAAAATTGGAACTCCCCCGAATAGCCCGATGTTTTGAAGGCGTCGTATAATTCCTGTAACTTTGCAGGATTGGTATGTATATTATATTAATATTCACTCATCTAGCTGAGTAATGCAAATAACATTGATGAAATCGAAGATTCACCGGGTAAAGGTGACTCAGGCGGAATTGAATTACATTGGAAGTATCACGATTGACGAAGATTTGATGGATGCCTCAGGTTTAATTGAAAATGAACAGGTGCACATCGTTAACAACAACAACGGAGAGCGGTTTGTGACGTACGTGATCAAAGGAGAACGTAAATCAGGAATGATTTGCCTGAACGGTGCCGCTGCAAGAAAAGTAGCGATTGGCGATATTGTGATCATTATCTCCTACGCCAGCATGACACCGGAAGAAGCAAAAACCTTCAAACCGATGGTCGTATTCCCTGATCATAACAATCAGGTAATCAGTGTAACGGCCAGAGGTTAGTACAAATCTTATCACGCATCAATATTCTAATTTTATGAAAAGCGCTCTTCGCTATATTATCTCGCTTGGACTGGCGGGTGGCTTGATCTGGTTTGTATTCAAGGATATAGATCTGGCCGATATGCTTACCAGATTCGTTCAGGCAGATTGGCGTTGGATTGCACTTTCATCGTTTCTTTTACTCTGCGCCCACGTTACAAGAGCCTGGAGGTGGGGAATGCTTATGGAGCCGCTGGGTTACAAACCGAGACTTCTTAATAGCTCTGTCTCAGTTCTGACGGGTTATTTTGCAAACTATATTGTGCCCCGCATGGGCGAGGTAACCCGTTGCGGAACATTATACAGGCTTGAAAGGATTCCCGTAAACCTGAGTTTCGGGACGGTGGTCGCTGAGCGTATTTTCGATGTAATCATTCTTCTTGGATTGATAGGACTGAACTTTATCCTGGAATTTGACAGGTTAAGCAGTTTTTTTACGGATATTTTTCAAAGTAAAATTCAGGGAAACGGATCAGTCGACTCCGGCCCCAGTACCCTGCTGATCCTGACAGGTATTGTTTTTCTGGGGATCATTGTAGCGACTATCGTAGTTTTCAGAAGTGATGCTATAAAAAATAAGTTGTTGCAAAACCCGATTGTTCAAAAAATTGCTGGGTTTCTGAAAGGAATGCTCGAAGGCTTGTTAAGTGTACGGAAACTCAAAAATCCGGGACTGTTTTTTCTCAGCACGGCCATCATCTGGATCTGTTATTATCTGGTTTCCTACGTTTTGTTCTTCTGTATCCCGGAAACCTCGCAGCTTGGATTATTAGCAGGGCTTACGTTGCTCGTTGTAGGCTCGATTGGTATGACAGCCCCAACGCAGGGTGGCATCGGGGCTTATCATTTACTGGTGGGCAGCGTTATGGTTTTATACGGACTGACCCAAAAAGATGGCATTACACTGGCGACCTTCATTCACGGAACGCAGATGTTGTTTATGCTGGTGGTAGGCGCCCTGGCATTTCTTTATGTTTTGATCCAGAATAAAACGGCTGATGAACCGACCGTAGCAACGACAAATCACTAAATCCTTTATAAATCCTAATTCCCTTTTCAAGAATGAATGCGACAGAGAGTAAAATTTTACGCGTAGAAGAAGCAAAAACGTTAATTGAGGATTGGCAAAGAGCCGGACAGAAGGTGGTTTTTACCAATGGCTGTTTTGATATCGTACATTTAGGTCATATCGACTACCTGGAAAAAGCACATGCACTGGGCGGTCGTCTGGTACTTGGCCTGAACACCGATGCGTCGGTAAGCCGGTTAAAAGGTCCGTTGCGTCCGGTTGTGAACGAATACGCGAGAGCACGTTTAATGGCAGCTTTGTCTTTCGTAGATGCTGTCATTTTGTTCGACGAACCTACCCCAAGTCAGTTAATCGAGGCCCTAAAACCTGACATTTTGGTAAAAGGTGACGATTATACAGTAGAAACTATTGCTGGTGCAGATTTTGTTCTTAATTTGGGGGGAGAGGTAAAAACAATAGCTTTGGTAAAAGGTTATTCAACCTCAGCACTTATTGAGAAGATAAAAAAAGGATATTAAGAGGAAATATATCTTCGGAAGTAAGTAGCTGACATTTCCCTCTTATTGTATTAATGAAAGTTTAATTTTTCGTAACAAAACTAAAAGAGAAAATATGGGTGCTTACTTAATTATTATTCTCGTCATGGGCATTAGCTTTTATGTGCAATGGCGTTTAAAGAGTAAATTTGAAGAATATTCGCAGGTCGGGCTAAGTAATGGCATGAGTGGTCGCGAGATTGCTGAGAAAATGCTTAGAGATAGTGGTATTTATGATGTACGGGTTGTTTCTGTTGAAGGCCAACTGACGGACCACTATAATCCACAGGATAAAACAGTTAACCTGAGCCCTGATGTATTTCATGGACGCAGTGTCTCAGCAGCAGCTGTGGCATCCCACGAATGCGGTCACGCAGTTCAGCATGCAACGGCTTATCAGTGGCTGAAATTCAGGTCCCAGATGGTTCCGTTTTTAAGTTTTTCATCGCGTTATATGCAATGGGTTATTTTGGGAGGAATCTTGTTGTTGCAGACCACGCCGATCCCATTAGCCATTGGTGTTGCGCTTTTTGCAGCGACAACACTATTTAGCTTTATCACACTTCCGGTGGAATATGATGCAAGTAATAGGGCGTTGGCCTGGATTCAGCAAAACAGAGTCGTGAATGAAAGGGAATATGTGATGGCCGCAGACGCGCTTAAATGGGCAGCCAGAACGTACCTCGTAGCAGCAATCAGCTCTTTGGCCACCTTGGTTTATTACGTAAGCATTTTGTTGGGCAGAAGAAATTAACAGACAAGTTTATTCGAATTTGGAATATACGGAGCAGTCAAGTTTTGAAAACTTGGCTGCTCTTTTTTTGATGGCTATCTTTGATCATACTTCAGCAACTTTCAATCAAAAAGCTGTTAATCAAAACACCACGCCATGGATTCCATATCAGAAGCACGCCGCCATCTTGCTAACGCGAAAGAAATATTAAGGGATAAAGCGCGAAAAGAAGATGACCGTTATCAGGATAAAAAATACATCAAAATGGCAGGACATACGGCCTATACCGGCGTGTTGTTAGCATTGGACGCTTTGTTTGGTAATAAGAAAAAGAATGCCAGAAAAAGCGTTGAGTGGTATCAGCTGGAGTTATCCCGAATAGATAAAAAAATTACGGGTTCATTTGCTGATGTTTATGAAATCCTGCACCTCTCCATGGGTTACGATGGTGTGCAGAATGCAAAAGTGATCATCATCGGCCTTCAGGAAGCTGAAAATATTATTAACTGGACGGAGCAAAAAATGGCAAAAGCGGTTGCTTGACTTCCCTCTTTTTACATATCTCATTGCAGAGCTATACTCATTTTCTTTGATTCCAATAAATCACAACATTATGTGTGGAGCGTCCGGAAGCGACAACGTCTAAATCACCATCACCATCCAGATCAGAAACCGTCAAATCCTCACAGGCGATTTTAATCTTATCATCCAAAGAATATTCCTGCCACTTTTTCCCTTCCGGATCCATACCCACAAACATTCGCACGCCCATAATATCCGCCACGTTTGGATTCCTCCAGCCCACTACAATCTGATCACGGCCCTGTCCAAAAAAGTCCGCGCAAGCCAATGCGTGTCCTTCCTTCATTTTATCCGTCAGAACGGTCCGGCTATCCTTGGAATAAACCACGAGCGAGTTCCCATGCATTGGTTCAACGGTAGCGGAAAAGAGCTGATTTTTACCCAAAGTACCCATCCTGATTTCTCCCACCCCCTGCCCCGGCACCATCCAGTTTCCTGACGGCGCCCAGCCGTCCACCCCATTCAGGAATACCTGTACACCTTCTTTACCTGCAACGGCCAGACCAGCAAAGCGGCCAGACACCTCCATAGGTTGAAAATTATGCGTCATGTGCATATTGGTTTCCACCAGATCATATCCCCAAAGCCCCTTTCTGTTTTCAGGAACATCAAAAGCAATCATTTTTACGCCTGCGCCAACCCCGCTGGCATTCCCTTCTCCATGCAATGGCAATACAACGAGCTGAAAAGTTTCATCTGTTTTTTTCACCCAATGCATTCGGTGTATCGTAACCTCGTGATGCAGCCGAACCGGGTGCCATAATTCGGTTCGATTTTCACCGGGGGCCAAATAAAATACTGCGCCCGATAGTTTATTATTTTTTGTTTCTGACGGATTCCATTGCGCGCCCACGGCCACTTCCACTTTCCCGTCACCATCAATATCCCGGGCAGCGATACATACGTTATCCTGTTCGGTAAGATCTTTCGCAATCACATAACGGATCCATTTCGCGGTCTTCTCGCCCGGATTTTTGTACCAGACAATTTCCTTTTTATCTGCCAGCAGAATATCCGGTTTCCCATCACCATCGACATCCCCCGTCACCACCCCATAGCCGATGCTGATCTCGTCATCAATCACTTCTCCTTTAAAAGTTGCCGTTTGCCCGTTGGTTTTCAGGTGAAAGAGTAAAAAAATGATGCCGGATAATATTTGTTTTTTCATAGATTAAATTTTCAATTTTCACTTCAAAAGAAGCCATTAAAGCCTACTTTTTCACAATATACTTCAAAAAGATCGTTAGCCACATTTCAAAACATACATTTTTGCGTCGCTTTGTTCTGCTTTTCATACTTTTGTAGTTTAAAGAGAACCAAAAACCATTTTATGAAAACTGTTCCCCTACATCAGGTCCATGTTCAATTAGGTGCTAAAATAGTACCCTTTGCAGGTTTTGAGATGCCAGTGCGCTATTCCTCGGATATGGAAGAACATCACACGGTCCGCAACAATGTAGGTGTTTTCGATGTTTCCCACATGGGAGAATTCAGCGTTAAGGGCCCAAAAGCACTGGATCTTATACAAAAAGTTTCGGCCAATGATGCTTCGGTCTTGTTTGACGGAAAAATACAATACAGCTATTTACCAAATGCTGATGGCGGTGTGGTGGACGATTTACTCGTATACCGCTACAATGCAGAAGAATATCTGCTCGTCGTGAATGCATCCAATATTGAAAAAGACTGGAACTGGATCCAGAGCCATAACACAGAAGGTGTGGAAATGAAAAACCTTTCTGACGACCTGTGCCTTTTGGCTGTACAAGGCCCAAAAGCCACGGCTACTTTACAGAAATTAACAGCGGTTGATCTGGCAGCGATGGAATATTATACGTTTCAGGTTGGCACGATGGCGGGTATCGACAATGTAATTATTTCTGCCACGGGGTATACCGGTGCCGGCGGATTTGAAATTTATATACAAAAAGAAGACGCCCATAAAATGTGGGATGCTATTTTCGAAGCAGGAAAAGAATTTAATATCCAGCCCGTTGGATTGGGCGCACGCGATACCTTGCGTCTTGAAAAAGGTTTCTGTCTTTATGGTAATGATATCGACGACAAAACTTCGCCTTTGGAAGCTGGCTTAGGCTGGGTGACTAAATTCACAAAAGATTTCATCAATTCCCCTGATTTGAAAAGTCAGAAAGAAGCGGGTTTGAAAAATAAACTGGTAGGATTTGAAATGATCGATCGTGGCATTCCACGCGGGCATTACGAATTATGTGATGCGGAGGGACATAAATTGGGTGATGTTACTTCGGGAACGCAGTCACCTACGTTACAGAAAGGTATTGGCTTAGGCTATGTTCCAACTGCATACAGCAAACCGGAAACAGAGATTTTTGTAAAGGTGAGAGACCGCCTTTTGAAAGCGAAAGTTGTAAAACTACCTTTCGTAAAAGGCTGACATAGGACCTGCTGACGAATAGGTTTTACCTGTTCGTCAGCATCATTTTCTCCATATTCTTACTACAAAAAATTCCCGCATTGTCTTTTATATGAAACACCTGGATGTTTGCCTGACGCCTGATTTACTCCACTTACATAAACTTGATAATTCTATTGTTGTGGTAGCCGACATTTTCCGCGCTACTTCCTGTATGGTTACCGGCCTTGCTTATGGCGTAAAAAGTATTACGCCCGTTGCCACCGTCGAAGAATGTAAACTATTGCAGGACAGAGGATTTATAGCCGCAGCCGAACGTGATGCACATAAAGTAGAAGGTTTTGACCTTGACAATTCTCCGTTCAGTTATATGAACGAGCGATTAATTGGCTCTGAAATTGCAATGACCACGACGAATGGTACGTTATCCATTGCAAAAGCCAGAGCATCCGCCGTAAAAGTAATGGTAGGTGCTTTTCTAAACCTGGGTGCATTGGCTAACCATTTAAGATCAGAACAATATGACGTTTTGGTTCTTTGCGCCGGCTGGAAAGGAAGACCAAACCTTGAAGACACGTTATTTGCAGGCGCACTGGCCGAGGCTTTAAAAGATCAGTTTATGTTAAGAGAAGATGGAACGCTGATGGCGCAAAGACTTTATAATGAAAGTCGGGAGAACCTGCTTGCCTCCGTTTCAAATTCATCACACGTAAGAAGATTACAGCGTCTTGGTATTCAAAAAGATATCGCATACTGCCTGCAAACAGATCTTTATGACGTCGTACCGGTTTTAAGGGGAACTACGCTTGTAGCCATGCACTAACGGTTCCCTGTTTTATTTCGTTAATCAATAAGTCAGAACAACTATTCATGTCAAAATTCTTCATCATTGCTTTTCTTGGTTTGTTTTTGAGCACAACATGGGTTGCTGCCCAGGAAGTCCCGTCGGAACCGCAATCGGACAGTACTTTAACCATTCCTCTGAAAAAAAAGGGTCAAAAATCTAACGAGGCAGTTGCTGACACATTATCCGAAAAGGAAGCAGAAGAACAGCTTTTGAAAGCTGCAAAAGCCAACGGCGATACAGTTTACGCCTATAAAATTATTACCGGTGACCTTTCGTACTTATCGGTTTGTCCCGGAACAACGATAACCGTTCCTTTCGCAACCGAAGGCCCCTTTGATGCGGACAATAACTTTATCGCCCATCTGATTGATCCGTCGGGGAAGTCTATCCCTATTTCGCTGCCAACAAAAGGCGGACCGATCAAAGCGGTGATCCCATCGTATAAAATCGGAGGCGAGGTTTACAAAATACAGATTCTGAGTACAATTCCGGTGATTAAAAGCCAGGAAGTACCAATCCGTTTGTTACAAACACCAACGGCCCGGATAGAAATCATTGACGGCACACAGGCAGTGCGTGTTATGCCGGGTCATGAAGTACAGCTGAGAGTTAATCTGCAGGGCACTGCGCCCTGGTCATTCCGTCTTTCCGACAGCACGATTGTTTATCAGACGTTATCCAATCCGCATTATCTGACTGTCAAACCAAAACATGTACAGGCTTATAGTATTGTGGGTGTTTCCAATGCCTGCGGTAGCGGGACCACGTCGGGAGAACCCATTATCAACGTTGACGACAACCCGGAGCCTAAGCTAGAACTGAAAGAGGTAGATAAGTTGGTCCGCGTTTGTTCAGGAATTCCCTTTCCGGTACCTTTCAGCGCTACCGGAAAATTCAAATCCGGCAACCGTTTTGTTGTTCAGATCGCGGATCGTACCGGCGCATTTAAAACAATTTCATCGCCTGATACGACGGGTTATATCACCACACAAATTCCTAATACCTACAAACCGGGTGACTATCGCTTGCGGGTTATGTCGTCGGCTCCTTATCTGATTAGTCAAACGGCTAATATCAGCATTGTTTCACCAACCGTTGCGACGTTGCAAAGAGATTCGCTGCACCTTCCGGAAAACGGCACCGGAGATTTATTTGTTCGTTTCGACGGCGGCGGCCCGTGGTTTGTCATGCTGTCGGACGGAACTTATGAAAACAATATTATGGACTCGCCGCACAAGATCAGTGTGAAACCATACAACGATACCAATTACCAGATTTCATCGGCCGGTGGACTTTGTGGTGTAGGTAAATTTTCGGGCCGCGCAAAAGTTAGTGTTACCACACCGCCAGCAAGTATCACGATGGAGAAACTGCCGCAATCCATGGTTTGCGCCGGAAGCAGTATTGAAATTCCCTACAAAACTGTTGGCCGATATTCTTCCACCAACAGATTTGTCGTGCAGATCACGGACAAAACCGGACGATTTGTTGACCTGCCAACAACGGTAACACCTACGTCGTTTACAGCAAAAGTTACCGCAGCAGTGGCACCGGGCGATACCGTAAGAGCACAGAAGATCCGGATTATTTCATCGTCTCCGGCTGTATCCAGCAAAGAGGAAGAAATCAGGGTTATCGCCAATAATAAAGCCGTTGGAGAGGTTTCAGGCAAAGCATTCATCACCGGAGGCAGGTCAACGCGGATCACGCTGAAATTCAAAAACGGGTTACCGCCATGGTCGTTTACGCTATCCGACGGAACTTCGGTAAACGGAACCTTCCTGAATCCATACCTGATCACCGTTTCTCCAACCGCGACGACAGAATACACAATCAGCTCCCTAAAAAGCGGCTGTGGGACAGGTATTGGCACGGGTTCAGCAACCGTAACTGTTGATAAATAATTTTTCAACCCAAAAGGAAAAGCGGAATGATACGCACTTTTATACTGCTTTTCCTTTTGGGTTTACTAAAAACTTATACCCAAGCCCAGGATATTGCGCTGGGACAATGGCAATCTCATTTCAGCTATAAATCCGCCCAGCACATCGTTGAGGCAAAGAATAGAATTTTCTGCTCTACCTATAACGGACTTTTCAGCATCAATCCTGCCGACAACCAGGTTGTTGCTTACTCCAAAGCCAATGGTCTGAGCGACGTCGGTATCAGCAGCATGGCTTATGATGCAACTGCAAACCTTCTCTTACTTGCCTACCGCAACGGAAATGTGGATTTATTGTATTTAAATGAGAAGGCTGAACCTCAAGAGATCATTAACTGGCCCTTTTTGCAGGACGCGGCCGGTTTACCGGAATCAAAGCGTATCAGCAAGATTCTCTTTAAAGATCAAAGCGCCTATTTGAGTACCAATTTCGGCATCATTGTGATCAACCCCAGGTTACGGGAAGTGGTCGAAACGTACCGGTATATCGGCCCGAACGGCACAGAAGTTCAGGTCACGGACATGACTTTCACTTCCGATTCACTTTTTGCTGCTACATCACAAGGTTTATTAGGCACTTCACTGAATTCCAGTATCAACCGTCAGTATTTTGCCAATTGGAAAACCATTTCAACGCCTTACAAAGCCATCGCGATTTCCTATCAAAATAATAGTTTGTACGCCGGTTTTTCCGGTCAGGGAATTTTCAAAAAGAATAGTGAAAAATGGGATGTGGTCTATGCTTCCACCAGCGCCAATAGCTCGTTTTCCGAAAATCTGGCTACCCTATCCAACAGAATCATCGTTTTGGGTAAAGATAAACCCGATGTTTATGAAAATCCCATTTTCCGGTCTTTACGAGAGTCAATCTTCCATAGCACATTTTTCTGGACAGCTGATGCGCAGCAAGGTTTGCTCAGTAACAAAGATGGCACGTTCAAGTCGTACAATCCGTCCCAGGGAGACACGACCATCACCGTTAAAAAAGATTCAGCAATCGTTGACTTAAACGGCCTTGTCTGGTCCCGGCTACCTTCCTATCTCGGTGGAGGTATTCTAGTGAAAAACCAAAAAAATAATCAGCAGCGCGTACTTTCAGTGGCCGCCGGAAACGGAGGATTACCATCATCCGCAATCAACAGCCTCGCGGTCGACACCGATGGATTCATCTGGTTTGCAAGTGATCGTGGCGTAGGCTATTTTATTCCGGATGAGATATTAAGCGGCTCCCGGCAAGACGCAATATTACCGGTTTATGGTCAACGAAAACTTTTTTCAAATGAACGATGTAATGCCATTGCCGTCGAACCTGGCAACCGCAAATGGATTGCGACCAATAACGGATTGTTTCAGTTCACTGCCGATGGGAGCGAACGCATAACAGAATTCAACATTGAGAATAGCCCGCTGCCCTCAAATCAGGTCAGGGATCTGCTCTTTGAAAATGAAACAGGCTTATTGTTTGCCGATACACCAAATGGCATGGTTTCCTACCGGAGTGACGCAACAACGGCGCAGGAAAATCTTTCAGCCATTACCATTTTCCCCAATCCGGTCCGCCCGGGTTATGAAGGAAATCTGGGGATCAAAGGGTTGACCGATAACAGTATTGTAAAAATAACCGATCTTTCCGGGCGCCTTGTTTATGAAACCCGCTCACAAGGCGGAACAGCTTCCTGGAACCTGAATGATTATACCGGCAGAAGAGCCAAAGGAGGCATTTATTTAATAATCATTGTATCTTCCGACAGAAGAGAGAAAATAGCTGGAAAATTGGCAGTTATCTGGTAGTTAGTTCTTTACCACAAAGGACGCAATGTAAATAACCGTTTACCCTTGGTGTAAAACTTCGTGCCCTTTGTGGTAAATTTGGTTTTACCACAAAGGGCACGAAGCGGACGCGCGGTAAATACACGAAGGACGCAATGTAAATATTACAGTTAAACACACGCTATAAATGACGGAAAACGAACTATCAAATAAAGTTATTGGACTTAGCATAGAGGTCCATAGTGCGCTGGGCCCAGGATTACTTGAAAGTGCCTGCAAGGAATGTTTATTCTACAACATACGAAAATCTGGGTTATATGTTGAGAAAGAAAAGCCTATGCCCCTCATATTCCACGAAGTAAAATTAGAATGCGGATATAGAATTGATTTGCTGATTGAAAATAAACTAGTTATAGAATTGAAGAGCGTTGAAGCATTAAATGATATACATTTGGCCCAAACAATAACTTACCTAAAATTAGGACATTACAAGCTTGGTCTATTGATAAATTTTAACGTGACCAAATTAAAAGATGGAGTAAAAAGAGTAATCAACGGAACCCTATTTTAAATTTTCATATCCCAGAAAAAAATTTAATCGAATAAATAACCTTTTACCCCTTTGTGTAAAACTTAGTGTCCTTGGTGGTAAGTCTTTTAACACAAAGCGCGCCAAGTAATACACGAAGAACGCAATGTAAAAAGGACAGCATAAAAGCAAATAAATAACCTTTTACCCCTTTGTCTAAAACTTGGTGTCCTTGGTGGTAAGTCTTTTAACACAAAGCGCGCCAAGTAATACACGAAGAACGCAATGTAAAAAGGACAGCATAAAAGCAAATAAATAACCTTTTACCCCTTGATGTCCTTTGTGGTAAAACATATAGTAAAACAAAAAGAAATGATACCCACTGAAAATCAACCCTATATCATTGGCATAACCGGTGGCAGCGCATCTGGCAAAACTTTTTTCATGAAATGTCTGATCGATTCTTTCAGACCGGAAGATGTCTGCCGCATTTCACAGGACAATTACTACCGCCCGATCCATGAAATACCAAGAGACGAAAACGGCGTAGAAAACTTCGACCTTCCCGAAACCATCGACCACCACCTTTTTGCAGAACATATAGCCGTTTTGCGGGCGGGTCGTGAGGTGCAACAAAAAGAATATACGTTCAACAACCCACTGATCAAACCGGAAATACTGGTTTTTGAACCGCGTCCAATTATTATTGTGGAAGGGATTTTTGTGTTATACTTCCCGGAAATCGCACGTCTTATAGATCTGAAAATTTTCGTAGATGCCAAGGAACATGTCAAAATAAAGCGTCGTATCATCCGCGACAACAACGAACGCGGGTACGATCTTGACGATGTCCTCTACCGCTGGGAACATCACGTGGCCCCCACGTATGACAAATACATACTGCCCCTCCGTTCAGAAGCCGATATGATCATCAACAACAACACGCGTTTTGATACGGGATTGAGTGTACTGGTTGGATTTTTGAAAAAGAAGCTGGCTGAGCGAACGACGAAATAGTCGTTAATGGATGTAAGTGATTATCCCAAAGGGATTAACAACTTACATCCATTACAATCAGATTCGAATTTTTGTTACCGGAAAATTATTTTTTGATACTGGTATGGGGTAAATTTGTATCATGCAATACTGAAAAGAAAGTACGGCAATTCATTCCATTGATCTACCCTTCTAAATTTAACTAGGTGAAAATTCACACACGCTATTTGAAACTGCCTGGCAAAAATTTCGTTGCGCAGGTTTTTCTTGTCATCGTCTCCATATTTGTTTTACAATCATGCCATGACAATGATGCTAATCCCATCAATGCATACGATTATTTCCCCGTAAAAGTTGGTCAGTTTTCAATTTTTGAAGTGAATCAAGTCGTTTATGCTTTAGGCCAAAAAGATTCCGTTGTGACTAAATGGCAGGAGAAAGATGAAGTAACAAAATTACTAAAAACTGACAATGGCGTGCAAACCTTTATTTTATCCCGCTTCACGCGTAATGCTGCGTCCGGCACCTGGCAAAAAGTGAAGGAATTCAGCATTCAGCAATTCCCTGACAAAATCATTGAAACAGTGGATAATGAAGTAAACGTACCGTTGTTATTCCCGATTGATTCAAACCTGAAGTGGGACGGCTATATGTATTTTAACCTCAATGAAGAAGATTATCGCTACGGTTACAAAAATAGCTACCAGAATATCAATAAGCCTCTTGCCGTTGGAGCCATATCTTTTGATAATACTTTAATGGTGAAGGAACGTTTTGATACTTCCATGACGGATTATAAAGTTGCGCAAAAATATTATGCGCTAAATGTAGGTTTGATATGCGCAGAGCAAGCTGATTTTGAATATTTACAGTACAACGGAGATTTTATTGGGGATAAAGTCATTGCGTCCGGTCAAAGGAAAACCAGGAAAATTATAGCATATGGCCAAAATAACTAAATCAACTACACACATAGGAACTAATTTACAAACTTTACGTGAGGCATGAGAGTATCGAACAACGCTAAAAACAGCACCAAAGCTTACCAGAATTATTTCAAAATTACGGCATACTTCTTTTTACTGAGTTTACTATTTCAATCCTGTGGCGATTCATCCACCAATCCGGTCAACACCTATGACTACCTCCCTCTTGCCGTAGGCCGCTACCAAATCTACCAGGTTAGCGAAGAGGTTTACTCATCGGGACAAAGCAAGCCAGTTATACGCTTGTGGCAGGAAAAAGATGAAGTTAGTCGTGTATCTACGAACACAAACGGAATCTCGACCTACATCGTGTCACGTTATTCCCGAAACTTAGCAACTGACTACTGGCAAAAAGTTAAAGAATACGCAATAGAACAATTTCCGGATAAATTGATCCTTAATATTGACAATCAAAATACGGTTCCACTTATTTTTCCAATTGATTCGAAAGTAATATGGAATGGGAATATGTATAATACGCTCGATAAAGAAGATTATCATTATCAGGATATTAATCAACCCTATCAGCTTGAAAAGCTTTCTTTTGACAACAGCTTAACGGTTGTGGAAAGAGCAGATACAACCTCTGTCATTACTTATAGTCTGGGTTTAAAACGCTATGCACTTGGCGTGGGCCTTGTTTACGATGAACAAACGGCTTACGATTTTTGTCAGGCAACACCAGATTGTATCGGGCAAGGGGTCGTAGATTCAGGCACGCATAAGGTTCGCAAAATTATAGAATACGGAACTTTATGAGTTCCCAAAAAAAGTATTCGTAAGGTTGGGCTCTGTAAAAGAAATCAACCAACACTTTCTTTTAGTTCTCAAATTTGGAAATAAAAAAAATCCTACTAATTTTACACTCGGATATATTGTAAACCATAAAAAACACTGAAATGATAAATCTGCACTCTACACAGACAAAAAAATCTTACCGTAAGCCGGTATTGGTTAAAAAAGGAACTGTTTCGAAATTAACAAGAGGTGGAACTGGTGGCTCTACGGATTTTGACCTTACGGCAAAGGCTTAATAATTATAGCAACTAAGTTAAAAGTTAAATATCAATTTAAAATATGTTGTGATTCTCCAAGGGTGTATTTACTTTGAAAATAATCTAAATCTGCACAAGGGAGGGTTTTTGAATGATAATATTTTTTTCCCGGGGAATCTATTTTTTTCTCGGTTTGATATTTCAACAAGATCTGAATTTAGAGACTCTTCCAATTTCGTTGCTTTTAATCAGAAATCAACTTCTTCTAAGCTAATAAACTCGCAACTGTATTCAGATTGCGAGTTTATTAGCTTAAGCACATTCGACAATATAATAAGACAAAGCGCCGATCAACCTGAAATTGCATTATGGTATAATGACATAACGGGAGAATTAAAGCTATTTCGCAATGTTCTATCTGGTATCCCTATCTACTACATAAATGTCGAATCAAAATTTTTCGCTTTCTCTACTCAACTTGTTTCGTTGCTTCAAATTGATCAAGTGAAGCAATATCTAAAAATAAATTCTAAATGGATTGCCCAGTATCTGACCTTCGGCACTTCGCAATCTTACTCCTCAGATACCGTTTATACCAGGATCAAAAGATTACTTCCTGGACATAGTCTACATGTTAGTAATAGCGCTTCAATTAGAGAATTTCCGGATTTTGAATTTTATCCTCAAAAATGGAAGCATCTTAAGTCAGTCGAAGAATTCGGGGAAGTATTTAAATCGTTGTTTAAAGAATCCGTTGAAAGATCTATGAGTGGCGAGAATCTAATTACCGCTCAGCTAAGTGGTGGTATCGACTCTTCATCTATTTGCTCAATGATTAAATCGATAAATCCAGATTCCTGCCTTGACACTGTTTTTATTGATTTGCCAAACATCAAGAGAAGTGAAAAACATTTTGCCCTTGATGTCGCAAAACGCATTGGAGCTAAGTTTCATAGCCTTAGTCCTTCTACCAATGATCTTCACTTCTTGTCCTTGCATACGTCTTTGTATGGGCGTCCAGAAGAAATGATTTCCGGATCAGCACTTACTGGGACGATGTTCGAATTTGCAAATGAAATTGGTTCAAATAACATGTTTAGCGGACATGATGGAGACGGCATTGTAGGCATAGGAATTGAGTATCCAGAGATGCTGTATAATAACTATAGATGGACTGAACTGCAAGAAATTCTCTCCTTCGCTTCGACAATATATTCCCGCTCTGATATTAATCGTAATTGGGATTCGCTAACGCCATCAAAAAAGAAACACCACTATATAGCCAGTTTTCTTTTTAAACAATTGAAGCATAAAGCTCAAAAACTTCCTTATCTGGAGTTCATTGCTCATGCACGCGAGGTAAATAGCTTTTTTGGCACCTCTATACTGTCATCAGTTCTTAAAAAAATTAGCTATTCTGCAATTGATAAAATTAAAGATTTCAAAATATATCCAAATACCATTTTAAACGAGGAAATCATGCTAACATGTTCTTCTCAAAATGAAAACTCTATTAGACTTCCCGATGTAATGAAGCAAGGCTTGTACAACATCGACACCACATCATTTGATGATATATATGGTGGTGAATCCATTACAATAATGGAAAATTTATATACTTTGGGAAGTCATTATCAGGTTTTAGAAAAATTCCCTTTTTATGATAAAAACCTATTCGAACTTGGAATGTCAGCTCCACTCACGGTAAAGTACGATATGGGAAGGCTACGTGGGTATTTGCGGGCCGGAATGAAGGGAATTTTACCGGAAAGCGTTCGTACCAGAGGGGACAAAGGGAAGTTTAGCTTATATGGCAGAGATGTAGCCATCCGCTTGTACGCACAAGCATACGGCACAATTATCAACGATAACAGCCCCGTATGGGAATTTGTAGATAAACAAAAATTCAAACTAGTGACTGAAATTCTTCACAAAAATGAGCAACCAGGAAAAGCAACCTTTCATGTTCTACGAACAATCGCTCTCGCGGTTTGGCTTGAATGGTTACATGAGAATAAAATTCTAGATTAATTTACTATTTAATTTACCTTTCAAATTTTTCTATTCACGGTTCAGCAAGCCCTTTATCATGGTATCTTTTCTCCTCACCAATTCATTTACACTATTCCTACAATTAGCATAGAACCAACCATTTACATCTAAGAAATCGTCCCACGAAATAGGTATGTAATGATAGATTACTAGATCAAAACCGGTTAAAATATCTAAGTTTATTATTTTATTATAATTTTCCCTACAAATATCTCATCGCTAAAATTATCTCTCCTCAGAAAAGCTTTGTAAAAATACATTCCAGCAGGTATTGTTCCCGGTATCCAGTACCAAATCTTATTGACAGCATCAATTCTTTTATCTTCAATAATATTTCCTTTTTGATCATAAATAACATATTCCATTGAACTATACAATCCCAATTCATAACCTTCCAATTCAAAACGTATATATTCCGACGCAGGATTAGGACTAACTGTAATTTTATGCTTTACTGGTTCTCCCAAAATTTCAAATTTTATGTGATAGGAGTTAGATATCGTATTTCCCGAGCCATCCTTAGAATTTATTAACAACTCATAATTACCAGTCAAAAAAGTACTTGTAATATACTTTATCTGCAGAGTGTTGCTATTGACAGCGGTAAATCTAATCCGGCTATCAGAGTACAATAATTTAACAAAGTCACAGTTATTGTCTCCACAATGCTTTATATAAACATCAAGCAATGTAGAATCCAAAGGCAACGGATTATCATCGGTTAGGATTATTTTAATCTCTGGATTAGGGGCTATAGCTTCATCGTTTTTCAAACCTAAGTTATTGAAAGAAACATTTAAAATTGGTGGGATTATATCAACAAGTTTTCCCAATGGGTAGATTTTTTGTGACTTGGCAATATCCCAATCTACTATTAATTGTCCACTATTATTAGACTTACTCAATTCAACTATCGTGTTTTCCGGATCTATTCCAATTTCAATTCTTCCAAGAGGTTGACTATTATTGAGACTTAAAAATATGGTGTCCCGATATGAAAGTGAAGCAACATTCAATCTCTTATCTTCTGTATAGCCACTACGGTAAAACAATCTAGCAATCACTGGTATTAATTGATTCTTACTGTAACTCCCAATGTTAGATATGTCAATTGCAACGGTTAACGTCTTTGACTGTCCAATTGTCTTATTAGAAGATTCCGAGTGTAAAGTTATTGCGCCGCTTGCATCCAACTTATAGTCCGGGTTGCTCGATCTAATCAAATTTAACGATGGATCCCCCTGCAAAACGGATTGGTGTAAATTAGCAACATCGTATTCCGAGTACGATTCCGAAGATATTTGTTTTGCTATATCTTTTTGTATTTGGCCAATGGTCAATTGGCTTGTAGCAGAGCTAGAAAATATACGTTGATAAAGTTCTTTAATATAACGTGAGGATGGACTTAAGAAACTATAATAAGAATTAGCAATGATAGCAATAGCCCCTTTGTCTTTCGCATACATCCAGTCAAACGACAATGGTTCACGATCTCCGGCAGTAATATCTTCATTTAAATTTCCCTTGAAGATATTTCCAACACCACAACCATTAAAGAACATCAGAGGATACTTATTTTTATTTTTATATCCTCTCGTAGCATCTGAAACATAACCCATATCCAAATCGGTTATATTCGTTGAGCCATGTCCAAAATAGGATATCATACCAACCCCGTTATTCAATTCAGGAGTGATATTTACTTTTTCCACTTCAATAACACTTTGCTTTTCAAATGCCTTCACCATCCCACCAACTTCTCCCCCTTCCACTACTGGTGTCAATGATGAAAGTGCAGTCTTTAACTGCACAATCTCAGAAGCCGATTTCCCACCACTCAAATGGAGTATTTCCTTCTTCCAACTAATATCACCGTTGGCATTAGATTCATAGCTTTTAACTTTTTCAAGATAATTTCTTACATGGCTCTCTGTAACAGCAGAAATTCTACCAACTGGAATCGCCGGATTATCAATTGAAGATCCAGCCAACCCCGTAACTAATAATAAATCAGAACCAGGATATCCGACCGTTGGAACCATTCCTTCTAACTCTTTTTTATAATTAATCGAATCTCCGTTGGATATGGAATGCCCAATCAACAATAATTGGTGCTTAGGATCTACACCTTTTGAAAGCATATAGTCCACAAATCGCCTAATAGCAACGGGACTTGGCTCCCCATAATTAAACTGTGAATAAATATCCTTAACATCCATAACCAATGGCTTAAAAGAGCCACCGATCTCGGATTTTCTATATTCGGCATATTCATTAGCAACTTTTCTAAGATTTGACACTGTAACTATCAAATAGTTATAATCCGAAGGTTCTATAAAAGAAATCTTTTCCACCGAAATCCCGGCACTAGTGATTACCGCCTCTTCATTAGTCACCAACAAAGACGCCATTTGATCTTTTTGACGCGGTACCATTACTTCAAAAACCCCATCGATAATACTCCCAGATAAGACCTTAGGTTTATGAATGTCTGTCACATCAAATACCTTCACGTTCTCCGGAGCATTTTTAATTGCTACTCTACTGAACGTATTACTTGTCGGTAATAAATTAAATACCGCTTTCCCCTTTTTATTCATATTGAACATTTGAGGATAAGATAATTTCAGATACGTAACAGAATAGAGTCCAGTAGAACTATTTAATTCCGTAACTTTATTAGAAACCAGTTTCAAATATGTATTCCCATCGTTTGTTACATCAGAATCTGATAAATCATTTGACACTTTTAAGCCATATAATCTTTTTACGTCTGTAAAACCGTCAAAATTAATATTGTCGGAGAATGTCCTAAGTTCATTAATATTTTTACCTATTTGAACAGATATATTATTGCTGTTTGTTGTCCTGCCGTAGAGTAAGATCTCTAATTCTGGCCTTTTATTTGAATCAATATATAAATTAGGCATCACCAAATTAAAAACCGGGTCACCATTTAAATTCGGATTAGTCACTGCCGAGTTCTTACCATATATTTTACTGGTTAATCCCTTACCCTTTTCAAGAAAACTTTGCACTAAGTTCAAAGTGATAAAGTTAATTGAAGGACTATGAGAATAATGCTCGACAAATTTCAGAATATCTGTTTGAAGGTGGTATGGATCAGAAGTCAAACCTTTATCTAAATCCTTCGATATCTTCAATGCCCTATTCCCGTCTTTGGGACCAATGGTCAAGAAATAAGCACTTACATCAGAATAAATACTTACATACGGATTAGTTCTTGAGTTTATACTCGGCTGAGTGATAGACGAACGATACAAAAGCTCATCTGATTGTCCATCATTCAATACACCGTAAAAAATAATTTCACTGTTATCTGCGCTTATAATATCTATCTGACTTCCCCGGTGCCAAAGTTGAAGCCTTGAGGAATTTACCGTACGGAATTCAGCCGGCAAAGAAGAAATAGGTATTTTGTAGACCCCATTTGAAGTAACCTTTACTTTTACAAAAGGTTGATTGTATTGATCTTTAAGCCAATTATTGGAATAGGGAGCCCCCCACTGCGCAGATAGCTCAGAAATACTTAATAATGAAAAAATCAATATTGGGCCTAAATATCTTAAAATAGAGTGCATTGAAATGTAATTAAACAAGTGTGTATTTTTTCCTATTGTTTAACAATTTTTTTACTGTACGTTTCTCCCTCAGTTGTCATCATCTCTACTATATATTCTCCTGGAACCAAATTTCTTACAGAAATCTCCTTCGATGATGTCCCCTTTGAAACGAGCTCCCCTC
This sequence comes from Dyadobacter sp. LHD-138, assembly GCF_030929615.1. Taxonomy (GTDB): domain Bacteria; phylum Bacteroidota; class Bacteroidia; order Cytophagales; family Spirosomataceae; genus Dyadobacter. Next base: position 65,335 of record NZ_JAVFVU010000012.1, read on the forward strand.
TTAAGTCATGAATTTTCCAAGAAATAATTTTGGAAGGGATATTTAATCTAATTGTAACGACATCCGAAACTGGATTCGGGAAAACAGATAACATTTCGGTATCCGGAATATTTACAGAAACAATCGTCGAATATGTTGCTACTTCTTTAGAGGTCCCTGTTTCAGGAGTATCAACTTGTTTAAGCCTATAGTAATTGATTCCCGGAATTGGTTTTGAATCAAAAAACTGATATGAAGATTCTCTGTCTGCATTACCTTTTCCTTCAACACTGCCTATTGGACTGAAATTTTTAGCATTGTAACTTCTTTCAACTACAAAATGGCTATTGTTTTTCTCCCAGGCAGTTTTCCATTCGATTCTAACTTCTTTATTATTATAAATTTTAGCATTAAAATTATAAAGCTCAACAGGAAATGGAATTTGAGTCCAAAGGATATGTAAGGCAGGATCACCTTGCAAAAGCGATTGATGGGTATTTGCCATTGAATAGTTATCAACTGCCATAACTCTTCCACCTGCACTTCCTGTCAAGATAAATCTTGCAGTATTTTGATGAATCTTCCCAATTGTATTTCTCTCAATATCCGCTTTTGGAAATATCTGGTCATACATAGCAAACAAATAATCCCGCGAGGACGATTCAAACGCATAATAACTATTTCCAATTACTGCAACCGCGCCGGCTTGAAACGCCAGAAGCCAATCGGCCGACATAGACAAAACCGATTTACTAAGATCTTTATCGCTATTAGCATAGTTATCGGGATACTTAGTTGTACTTCCTGTAAAAATATTACCGACACCACAACCATTAAAATACATTACAGGATACCTGCCGATATTATTATACCCCCTTCTTTCATCAGAAATATAACCAATATTGTTATCACTGTAATGTGGATTTCCGTGCCCAAAATAAGAAATGAATCCAACACCAGTATTTACATCACTGGAAATATCTAGGGTAAAAGGGTTAACGTAATTCGTACTCTCTTTCTTTTTCGCAAGTACCGTCCCTAAAAAAGGAGCCGACGTAACTTTCGAATCTAAGTTGTTGGTATAATAAGTACTAAACCTATCGCTCTCTCCTGGGTTTACTCCCCCATTTATATGCATCGCCTTTCTCCTATAGGACAGGTTAGTTGTACTTTGCTCATACGCTTCCACTTTCTCCTTGTAATTTCTCAGTTGCTCAACTGTTGTCGCGGTAACCCTACCAACGGGAATAGCCGGGACATCGGCAGGCGTTCCTTTCAACCCCTGAACCAATAAAATATCAGATCCAGGAAAACCAATTGTAGGCACTTGCCCTACAAGTTCTTTATTACTAACTAATTGATCGCCTTCTGATATAGAATGTCCAAGCAACAATAAATTATGATTCGCTCTTATTCCTTTTGATATCATATAATCTACAAATCGTCTTATAGCAACCGGACTTGGTTCGCCATAATTGAATTGATTATAAACATCCGTTACATTGACCACAATAGGATTCATTGAACCGCCTAATTGAGAATTTCTATACAAGGCATATTCGTCTGCTGCAACTTTGAGAACGTCATTGGTTATAATCAAATAATTGTACGATAAAGGATTATTGTTTACAAATGCGACAGGAGTTGTTGATACCACATTTAGCTCAGGGTCCGAAGTAACCAGAAAACGTAACGTTTTATCAGCTTGTCTAGGTATCATGACATTTAATTTCGAACTAACATACTGCCCAGTCAGTATTTTGGGATTATCCAGATCAGATATATCGTATATTTTAGCATTTGATGGCGGATTATCAATTACAACTTTGGTAATATTTGTACCCGCTGATACTGACTTAAGATTAAACACAGCTGAAGTCTTTTGATCCATATTGAATAGCTGAGGATAGGTAACTTTCAAATATGTAACTGAATATAGCCCTGTTGTTTGGGAACTAGCTGTTATTCTATTTGTAATCATGCCAATATTTAAATCACCATTTTTAGGAACATCAGATATAGACTCATCATCAGAAACCTCCAGTAAATATTGTTTCTTAACTCCCGTAAATCCAGAAAAAGTAAAATTTTCGATTGCTCTTAGACTTGATCCTGCCTTTCCTACCTTGATTCCAATATCATTATCACTGTTAGTCCTACCATAAATCAATAGCTCTAATTGCGGCTTAGTACTTTGATCCACGTATAAATTTTTTATCGGTAACAAAAAAATTGGGTCGCCCTTTAGATTTGGATTTGAAACATTTTGTATTTTACCATAAATTTCGCTCGTCGGCCCTTTTCCATTCTCTAAGTAACTTTGTAAAAGGGTAACCGTAATAAAATTTATATCCTTACTCAAAGAATAATGATTAGTAAAAGATTTAACCGATTCCTCCAAATGATATGGTTCGACGCTAATATCCTGCACAGCCTCATTAACTGTCACTGCTCTTACTCCATCAATATCAGAATACGTTAAAAAATAAGCACTGATGTCCGAATAGTAGCTAAAATATGGATTTGTTCTCTGGGTTGGGTCAGGTGTAAAAATATCTTTTCTATACAAAAGCTCGTCTGATTTTCCATCATTGGGAACACCATAAAACTCAATTTCTGAGTTCGTCGCGCTGATTAATGCAACTTCAACACCTCTATGGTACAAATGCAATTTGTTAGCCTTTCCAATAAAATTTCCGGTTAAGGTAACCTTATGAATCCCCTTCTGGCTAACACTTATCTTAATCCACTCCTGTCCATACTTCCCAGCCAACCACTCATTTCCATAAACACCGCTCCAGGGGGTTTGCGCGCTGATATTTGAGATCCCAAGGATCAAACAGAAAACGGCTAAGAACAAGCTATGAGCTATCCTATTTCCGTATAAAGTAAATTTTGTATGCATCGTGCATTAAGGGTTAATGATGTTACGATATTTCAGTATTTCAATTAGCGCATGCTGAAAGCAAAAAGCATGTCTTACAGGATCAATCACGGTAATAAACACCCATTTAATTCCAGTAATTGACGATAAAAATACAACAAGTTAAACATCCGTACAAGTTATTCTTATTATTATAACCGCTGGGTATATATAGGGTCAAAAAAAAACTATCGTGACTTCCGATAACGAAACGCCTCCCGCTATACTTATGACCAGAAAAAACAAAATGGTAACGTTTCTCCGTAATATTCCTCTGGTTACTTCATACAGGGCAAATTTTTAAAGCCATCTTTAAATCACATTTGCGTGACTAATATAAAATAGCTATGTCGTATTAGATTAAACATAACTAATCCAATTTATTATCAAAACAACAAGCTCATTTTAAAATATTTTAATATGGATAATAGTCTAATAATGAGGAATATAAAAAATAAATTACTTTCGGGGAACGATTTGTATTATTTAGCGGTACTAATTCTACATTAATTTCGTTTATACCGAAATCCTGAGACTATAAAAATTGTAAATTTTACATATTAGCCCCCATGAGCATGAAAGAACGTATTATCAAAATATTAAATAATTTTGGCGTGGATAGCAGTGCTGTTACCGATAACGCGAACTTTATTAAAGATTTGGGATTCGATAGCTTGGATACTGTTGATTTGATGATGCAGCTTGAGCAGGAATTTAATATTGCTATTCCTGATGATGATTATTCAAAAATAATTACCGTAAAAAGCCTGGTAGCATATCTGGAAGAACGTATGAACGTATTGGCATAATTAGTTTTCGGTTTACAATATACTTTTTATAAGCCAGGATCGTCCAGCACGGCACTGGCTTATAAAGACCTCCCCGTCACCCATTTATTGGAGTTGGCAATCTTAATCGCATCTGCTTTGCTTGACACTTCGAGCTTTCTGTAAATATTCTTGATATGACTGCGGATGGTTTCCTTACTGACATACAGATCCAGCGCTATTTTAGAATAACTTTTCCCTTCGGCAATACTTTGTAAAACCTGGATTTCCCGGTCTGTCAGCGGTGAATCCTGTTGCTGACGAAAAGACTGCACCACCATCCTTGCGATCGATAAACTCATGGGTGCTCCGCCTGCCAGGGCTTCGTCGATATTCTGAACAATCTCCGAAAGATTTGAATTCTTTACAATATAACCTCCGGCCCCGGCGCACAACGAACGAAAAACCTTCTCGCTGTCTTCCAGAACGGTGATAATCAAAACAATGCAATTTGGTAATTGTTTTTTGATCCTGATGGTCCCTGCAATCCCGTCCATACCGGGCAGCTCAATATCCATGAGCACAACATCGGGCTGGTCCTGATCCAGATTTGTCAGCGCATCTTCACAATTGCTGTACAAATTCATAACCTTATATTTTTCGATGGTATCCAGCACCGCACTGAAACCTTCCCGTATAGAGGCATTATCCTCAATAATGGTGATCCGCTTCTTCATGATTTCGGGTTGATCGTCTATGCTAAAATTGTAAAATAAACCGGAGCCTCCAATTGCAGACGGGTTCCTCTGGAACTGCCGTACACATTGAATTTGAACTGATTATCCCGACTCCGCTTCTCCATACTTTGTAGTCCGTTATGAAAAACTTTTTCATCGGGCTCCTTCCAGCTGCCATCGTCCTGCAACGAAATACTGACATGTTTCTGATACACTGCCATTTCCAAAATAACTTCCCTGGCACCGGCATGTTTGGCAACATTCGTCATGGCTTCTTTGAAAATAAAAATGATATGTCTTGAAGCAAAGGGCTGTAAATGTGCCGACTCCTGAGCCGAATTAATCGTTACGTTTGCTGAAAATGCAATATCAAACTGGTTATAAAATATCTGCCCAAAAGAAGTCAGGTAGGCAAAAAGCTCCTGTGGATCATCGCTGTTATTATTGACACTCCATAAAAAATCGCGGCTGGACGCATAAAGCTGATCACTGTTGGCTATAATGTTATCCACAATAGTCAGTACCGACGACTGATCCTTCAGTTTCAATTTCAAAACCGCCGCCTGCCTGGTAATAGCCGACAACATATTGCCGGTTTCATCGTGAAAATCGCTGGCCAGATTTTGACGCATCGTAGTCAACTGCTGCGTACGCTCCTTTACTGCGCGGTCTAAAAGATCGATCCGGATATGCTGCTGCTCCCTGATCTGCAAACGCGCCGCGTCATGCTGCTCCTGAACAAACCAAAAGAAAATGCCAAAAAATATCGTCAGCACGATATGCGACACCACGGCATACAAACTCTGCCCATTGACTTCCGGTACGGAATAGAATATAATGGTGATCGAGATCATGTTCAGCACCATCATACAAAGGCCTATTTTCCGGTTAAACCAAAAGCCGGTCAGCAAGAGCAAATATAAAGTGGTAACGGCCGGAGAATCGATCGCGCCGGTTTCCAAAGTATCCGTAATGATGACGAAATAACTCGTCAGCAATGCCAGAATTAGCGGCGGCCAGTAGATTCCATAAAATTTCAGACAAAATAACGTGCATATCCCCAGAAATGCCATCACATAATACCCCATCAGTGGCGGAGGGAAAAACGCGAGCGGAATTGGCAAAACAAGCAACAACGCCGTAGCCACAGTGGTACCGCTGACGATGGTCCGCACCTGATCGTATTCCGGATGCAACTGATTTCGCATTTCGGGGGGCAAAAAATAATGGATCAGCTTCTCAGGAATCATCTTTGTCATGTTAACAGAACAAATTTAACCAGCCTTATTGCATTTTAATGAACACCAGCCCCCTCGTTTTTTAAAATCCCCCAATATGGGTGATTGATTACCGGCATTTATGCCTCTATTTTTGACTCCTCATCGGTAAAGGGCAAAAATTAGTCCACTTTATTATCAAACACTTATAGCTAAAATCCTCCTCCATCAGCCTAATAGGGCATCAAATAATTCGCTGGTAGTGTAAACCTGCCAGCGAATGCGTAATCCCGGGGATTTTTTTCCGGTGTTGTTAATGTAACATCCCGCTGTCAGACAAACACCTGCTTGTATAGCAATGCCCCGTACGGACACATGAAGTATCTCCCGATCAATTACTTATCCAGCAGGTTGATTTCAACGATCCAGATAATCTTCATCAATTTATTTCTACAAAGTCACCAATATTATACTATTAGAAATATAATTTCTAATTTTTAACTTTACCAACTAAATTTGTATTCGGGTCCCATAAAAATGAGACTCGCTGATATTAAAACAATTGACACACATTATTCTTTTTACATTACAACACACACCTATAAATCATCATATTTTTATCGTATAAACCCTCCTTGCTTATGAAACAGTCTAACATTTTCACTTATGTAGAGCTTTCCAAAATGGTAGAAAGCCTCTCCCTGTCCAGTACGTCGGTAAAACTCAAAGAGCGCCTTAAAGCACAGGCAGCTTATTTTAACATCCTGGATCCTAAATATTTTTCCGAACAACTTTCCGCCGAGTGGGAAGATCTTGTGATTTTTATCAAAAAAGGCGGGCCCCGGTTAAATGAAGAAGGACGTGTCGTGGTCAATCCTGTTACCAATACCATTGACTGCCTGACCGAGGATGAATGTAACGACTTTGTTGGACGTCTTTATAATTTGTATGATAAATTGAAAAGTGAATTTGTCTGAGATCTTTTCTAAAATTCTCTGCATCCATCTTTCCAATTTTTCTTACTTATGAAATTTACCTCTTCAGGAAATTATTTTCTTTCAATTTCCCCATGCCTTTTCAGCAGCGGCACTGTTCTCGCACAACTGCTAAAATCACAAATCAGCCATCGATTTGAGGTTCTCTGTGTACATGTCATTTTCAAAAAGGGTGAAAAACAATGTCTTTCCGCCAGTGCTACACGCACTTATCTGACGCTGAACGACTACATCTCATTCCCGAGTTTAAACAATTTATTCATTTTCTGATCTGGCCCACAGGCCATGCGCTCTTTAATTACCCTTCTGCTGAAGGCACTTTTATGAAATTACTTTATATCCCTATTTTAGTCCTGGCGCTTATCCTGCCACAAATCAGTTCAGCTCAAATAACTGTTACCTATCCCTCTGACCGCGTCGTTTTTCAAAGAGACAATGCAAATCAGGCCGTAATAACCATCGCTGGTTATTTTTCCGGCTGTGTGGATCGCGTGGAAGCCCGTTTTGTACCACGCGCTACCGGGCAAGGTATTGAATCTCCTGCCGGAGGAGGCTGGGCAACAATCCAGAATAACCCCGTTGGCGGTAATTTTTATGGATCCTTATCCGTTTCCGGGGGTTGGTACAAGCTTCAGGTAAGAGCCATACTCGACAATGCCGAAGTCGGCAGTGGAACAGTCGAACACGTTGGTGCCGGTGAAGTTTTTGTTGTTGCAGGCCAGTCGAACGCAACCGGTGGCGACGGCAATGCGAACGGTCCTGGCGCAACCGATGACCGCGTCAACAGCGTCAACTTTCAAAATGTGGACGCCAATAATTTCCCCGGTATTGCACCTTATGGCGACATCCAGCTTCCCTGCCCCGAATTTGTCCATCTGGATGCCGCGACGAAAACGGCTCCATTTGGGAACTATGCCTGGTGCTGGGGTGCTTTTGGCGATAGCCTTGTTAAAAAATTACAGGTTCCTGTCATGATTTTTAACGCCGGCTGGTCCAGTACCGGCATCAGGAATTGGCGGGAAACGATTAACCCCTCCCAGGTAACGGTAAGCGAATTTGGATACACCTTTCCCACAGGGCTTCCATTCGGTCATTTACGGATCGCGCTGAATAACTACATAGCACAACTGGGCGTCAGGGCAGTATTGTGGCATCAGGGTGAAACCGATAACCTGGTCAGCCGCACGGATGCTGATTATTTAAAAGATATCCGTGAAGTAATACAGGCCACCCGCGACTTAACGGGAAAAGACAAGCTGGCCTGGGTAGTTTCCAGAGTTTCTCGCTTCCCCGTTGGCGGTACATCCCGCACCTGGCAACCAGTTATTGATGCACAAAATGATGTGATTGGTATTGGCAGCCATGGCAACGATATGGCTTACAAACTGCCTGACGTATTTGCCGGCCCCGCCACAGACGATTACTGGGACAGCAATTACCGAAGCGATGAGGTTCATTTCTCGGGCGCAGGTCTTTTGCATCTGGCAGGCTTCTGGTCTGAAAAACTAAACCAGGATTTTTTCCAGCATTCAACACCTTATGCCGCCATACCACCACCAAATGTCACCCTTTCCCGCACCGAAACGGCCGATGTAATACTTAAGGCGCCCAATGGCTGGTCTGGATACAGCTGGCTTTCTCCGGACAATTGTAACAATTCTCTTTCCGGTTCAGCGCAGTTCACGTCATCGTCAGGCGATTACAAACTCCAGCTTACAGACAATTTCAAGAATGTCATTTTCTCGCCAAGACTAAAAATCCCCGGTACTGTGCAGCCAACTTCCATTGCCAAAAACACCGACATGTCACAGCAGACTATTCATACGGGAGCCAATGGCATCATGGCAACGGATTGCCGGATTATCGGAGCAATACTTCCCTCGACGGGCTCGCCCCAGATCAACGGTACATTAACCACCAGGGTTATTATTGACCCTTCCGTGAAAACATATCAGAATGCTCCTTATCTGCAACGTCATTTTGACATAAAAACGGATGTGAACGGCAGTATCAATTCCCAGTTAACCCTATTTTTCAGCCAGCAGGAATTCGATGCTTTTAATGTGGTAAGCGCAATGGATCTTGCCAAAAATCCGACAGATCAAGCGGGTATCAATAACCTGCGTATCGTTCAGTATCAAGGAACATCCACCGATGGATCCCTTGGTAGTTACACGGGTAGCCGCAGTGAAATCATGCCTGCATCCGTCGTTTGGGACAATACGCTTAGCAGCTGGATTGTCAGTTTTGATGTCATAAGCACCGGTGGATTTTTTGTCAGTACCATTAACAGTGCGCTTCCCGTAACGCTGAAATACTTTTCAGGTTATACTACCGACAATGCCTCGACACTGGAATGGGCTTCGGTTTCAGAAAAGAATTCATCTCATTTCGAAATAGAACGCAGCACCAATGCCATCAATTTCCAAACGATCGGAAAGGTATCGGCAGCCGGTGATTCCAAATCCGCCAGACAATATACGTACCAGGACTATACCATGGCCGACGGTATTTATTATTACCGCTTAAAACAAGTTGATTTGGACGGATCCTTCGAACATAGCCGGATTATCAGCCTTAAAGTGACAGCAGCAACCGCTATAACAGTTTATCCAAATCCTGTAACCGATCAATTAAGCATTCAATCAGAAATTGAAATAAACTCAGTTGAAATTACAAATCCTTCTGGGATAAAATTGCTGTCTGCACGTCCGAACAGCCATTATTACAACGTTGAAATGACAAAATTACCCGCCGGACTATATCTGATCAAGATCAATAACGAAGTTTTTAAAATAGTCAAAAAGTAAGTAAGTCATTTATTCGTAAAAAGTTACATCAGGTACTTATCTAAGAAAAATGTTGTCAGCTCATCGCTGGCAACATTTTTTTATTTGTTGTTCCCCTTTCTAAAAATTACTTTTGCAGTGAAATTTATAGAATCTAACAATGTTTTAATTGATCTAAAAAAAGAACTTTTACAATTTGGGCCAATTTATTTTTTCAATTAGCTTATTTTGGAAACAAATACTATCAGCAATATTGTTCATTATAGAGATTTTGGATTTTTCCGGGGCGCACAGCCCGGGCTGATAAGCCTAATGAACTATAATTCTTTCCTACATAATGAGTACCAAAAAGTCTATAAAATCGATTGCTCCGGATGTCGTATTGATCGGAGCCGGTATCATGAGTGCTACGCTGGGGATTTTACTTAAGAAGTTGAATCCCGCTTTTACAATCTCCATTTTTGAGAGACTGGATCGTGTAACTGCCGAAAGTTCCGATGCCTGGAACAATGCAGGAACAGGACATTCCGCTTTTTGCGAGTTGAATTACACGCCGCAAAAAGAAGATGGTTCTGTTGAAATTTCTAAAGCTATTAAAATCGCCGAATCATTTGAAGTTTCAAAAGAGTTCTGGGCGTATCTTGTAGAGAATAAAATTATTGAGTCGCCGGAAGAATTCATTCGCCATATTCCGCACATGAGTTTTGTGTGGGGAAGCGAGAATGTCGACTATCTGAAAAAACGTTACGACGCACTAACCTCTCACCACTTGTTTGAAGGAATGAAATATTCTGAAAACAAGTCGGAAATAGAAAACTGGGTTCCCTTGATTATGGACGGAAGGGCTCCGGAAGAGGCCGTTGCTGCAACGCGCATGGAGCTTGGTACCGATGTTAACTTTGGAGCATTAACCAGAACAATATTCGACCATCTTGAAACACTGGATGGTGTCAATCTTTACCTGAACCACGAAGTTGAAGATTTCAAACATGCGCCTGACGGTTCATGGACAATCTCCATCAAAGATCTCGGAACAAGGAAATCACAGAAAGTACGTACGCCGTTTGTATTTATCGGTGCCGGTGGCGGGTCATTGCCATTACTGGAAAAATCAGGGATTCCGGAAGGAAAAGGATTTGGCGGCTTCCCGGTAAGCGGCCAATGGCTGGTTTGTACTAAACCTGAAATCATCGAGCGCCATCAGGCCAAAGTGTATGGAAAAGCAGCGGTTGGTTCGCCTCCAATGTCTGTTCCTCACCTTGACACCCGTGTCATTGACGGAAAAAAAGCGCTTCTGTTTGGTCCTTATGCAGGTTTTTCAACGAAGTTCCTTAAAAATGGTTCTTATCTTGACTTACCGCGTTCGATCAAATTAAATAATATTAAGCCAATGCTTGCCGCTGGTATTCACAATATACCATTGACAAAATATCTGATCGATCAGGTTAGACAGTCACCCGAAGACCGTTTGAATGCTTTAAAAGATTACATGCCGGGCGCGCGCCTGGAAGACTGGGTGCTGGAAAAAGCAGGACAACGTGTTCAGGTGATCAAAAAAGACAAAAAAGAAGGCGGTGTACTGGAATTCGGGACCGAAATGGTAACGGCTGCGGACGGGTCTCTGGCCGCGTTACTTGGTGCGTCTCCGGGTGCATCCACTTCGGTTTCGATCATGCTTGATTTGATCCACCGCTGTTATCCAAAGGAAACGCAGTCGGCGGAGTGGAAACAAAAACTGAAAACGCTTATTCCTTCATTTGGAAATTCCCTGGCCAAGGATGCAAAACTTGCTGCCAAAACCAGAGCATGGACGACAGAGGTATTGCAGCTAAGTGCTTCAAGAATGGAGCAGGAAATCCTTGCATAATTCTTGCAAATAAGTAGCTGTTGACAATTGGCTATATGCGATTAGCTCAGTAACCGGATGATTATTAGCTTATTACAAAAATCAACAATATAAACTAATTTTTCACGACTACTTATCCGCATTTAAATAAAAACCGGACTACGCGCGTAGTCCGGTTTTTATTTAAATGCCTAAAATGATAACCGCGGCGACTCGACAATAACAGACTCACTCACAAGAAGTTCTATATAAAAAATGGTGCCGGTATTTTCTACACTGTCAAACCAGATTTTCCCGCCATGTGCTTCAACAATCTGTTTGGAAATGGAGAGTCCTAAACCAAATGGCTGTTCGCCAGAAGTCCCCCAGCGTTTTGCTTCCGTGAACGGATCGAAAATCTTATTCTTTAGTTCCTCAGGAATCCCAATGCCCTGATCGGTCACAGAAAGTTCCATCCTATCCTCACTGACTACCATTTTGATCTTCACCACAGCATTCAGTTCGCTAAACTTAATTGCGTTGACGATCAGATTACTTATTACCCGTTGCAGTTTCTCACGATCGGCCGACACAACCGCATCAGCTTCCAGTTCCAACTGCAGTTGCTGTTCCTTTTCCTCCGCCTTAAATTTCAACTGATCCACGCATTCATGAAGCAACATGCGCATATCAATTTTTTCCATCTTCATTTCTTCCGGACGGTAGTTCAGGTTGGCCGACAACAAATCACTGATCATTTCAATGGATTGCAGTCCCGAGGTTTTCAACATTTTCAACAGCTCCTCATTTTCCTCAGAAATGCCTTCCTCATCAAGCAATATAGAAGAAATAGAAACAATAGCCCCCAGCGGATTGCGAAGATCATGCGCAACTACTTTCAAGATCTTATCCTTGTCATCATTACTTTGCCGAAGGTCGTTCAGTGTTTGTTCCAGCTGTGTGTTTTGAAAAGTGATCTGTTTATTAAGTTTTGTCAATGAAGACACATTGGATTTTGAACCGCGCCAGTTTTGCCAGATCAATAATAAAATGGCCAGCGCCATTAATATGAAAACTGCCAGGGCATATAAATAGCTTTTTTTCTGGTCATTTTCCTTACTTAACAGATTGTAATTGTACTGCTGCTCAATGTGCTGAAATTCCTTACCGGCATCTGCACTAACCAGCTTCCTATCCCTGGTATCAAGCGAATCTTTCAGCTGAATGTATTTTTGCAGAAAAACATAAGCTTGCTCCGGTTTTTTGAGCCCGTCATAGTATTTCCAGTAAAGTTTTTGCAACCGTATATCGGCAGACAAATTATAGCTTGTATCCAGAGACGCCTGAAGTTTCACCCCCATTGCATAAGCATCATCCAAACGGCCCGATTCAACATAAATATACCCCAGTCTTGCCATCGCCACCTGCGCATCCCGCAAATCAAATCCTCTCTGAGCATTGGTTTCATAACTTTTCTGCAACAAATCGATGGCTGTCAGGGTATCTCCTTTTTCATAATACCGCCCCGACTGATTCCCATATACAACCGCTTTGGCCATCTCGATGTAATCCTTCCTGTCAGGAAATACCTCCCCTTCTTCCTTAATAAAAGCGAGCGCCTTCATGCTAAAAGCCAAAGAACTGTCGGTCATGTTCAATTTTCCATAACTCAGCGCAATGTTGGCGAGCAATTCCTGTCTCAGGGCAAAATTCTTGAAATCCTTGTGGCAAAAAGCCGCGTCCTCATAACACTGCTTAAAATTATTGATCGCCTCAGCATACTTCATTTGTTTGTAACTCACCATCCCCAACCTATAGGTATACTCACTAACGGCACAGGGATCGAGTATGGTCCTGGCAATTAAATTTCCTCTGTAATAATACAAATACGCTTCACTAAACCTTTGTAAATCAAGCAGCAGATCACCTTTTCTAAATAATGCAGCGGAATATTCCCTGATGTACTTCTTTTTCAGGTCTTCGTTGGCCAGAAGAGAAAAAATACTATCCAGATGGATAAGTGCATTCTTATTGTCTCCGATCTTGGGATAGTAATTCTGCCCTTTAAAGTTAAATTTCCCGATCTCGTCACCAGTGCCGGGATGTTTGATCTGGTGATAAGCCGAATCAAAAAAAGCCAGTGCCTTATTGAATTCGCCATCATCCATCATACGATTGGCCTTTTCCCTGATACTGTCAACATAGTTCGTATGATCGGCATTTTGCGTTATCCGGCCCAGACAGGATACTAAAAAAAAAGCGGCAACGGCAATGAATACGGCACTACCTACCTTAGTGAGAAGATTGACAAAATGGGCAGAAAGACTCTTTACCATTTATTTCTGATGAGAATTATGAGCTTTATCGAAATAATTTCAGAAACTATTCCAAAGACTAAAATTAATTTATTACCAGTACATTAAAAAATACTACAAAAAATAATCCCGCATTATTTACAATCCTACAAAAACTACTTCCCCACGCTCCGTTGGTGTTAAGGTAATCCGGGTACATTTTGCTTAGGCTTATTCTTTAATTTATGAGAAAAAAACTGACCCCGCTTTCTCCTATCAGATACGGCCATAATTTTCAGACTTAACATCCTAAGTAGTAGTGAAAAATTAGTTTACATTATTAATTATTATCATAAGCTATTAATCATCCGCTTACTGAGCTAATCGCATATAGCTAATTGCCAACAGCTACTTATCAGTTAACAATTCACATTTTTAAGAACCCGTATTCCAGGCTCGCTGATAGGTTTCCCGACTTGGTTCCACTTAAAATGATTATAATTTCTTTGGAAAATTTGAAGTTTACAAAAATGGGATTACTTTTGTCTACTAAATCGATAGAGAATATAAAACAACTATGAAAAATACCTCCTTACTGAAATGCTGTCGCCACCTAACCAAGTGAGCCACAGGCAACCAAAACAACCACCATTTTTATCCAATTCGTCTAAAAATACCATACACATTTATGAAAGCACTGCTTTATGTAAAGAAATTTACCCTGTTCGTACTGCTGATTACTCCCGTGCTGAGCTTTGGCCAGGGAAATAATTTCATTGAAATTTCCGGAAAAATTATTGACAAAGGAGATAAGACCACACTACCAGGAGTAAGTGTGCTTATTAAAGGTACCGTTGCAGGAACGACTACCGATAATGACGGAAGTTTCAAACTACGCTCAAAAGCCAAATATCCTTTCACATTGATTATCTCAAGTGTTGGATTTCAGACGCAGGAATTTGAAGTTTCCAGTCCTGGTTCCAACATCAATGTTGAGCTCGTAACACAAACACAGCTGGCTCAGGAAATTGTGGTAACGGCTTCACGGGTGGAAGAAAGTATTCTGAAATCACCCGTTGCCATTGCAAAACTGGATATCCGTGCAATCCGGGAATCTCCTTCACCATCCTTTTACGATGCACTTGAAAATGTAAAAGGCGTACAAATGACGACTTCAAGTCTGACTTTTAAAATACCTAACACCCGCGGGTTCAATATCCCGAGTAACTACCGATTCATGCAGTTGGTCGATGGTATTGACATGCAGGCGGCCACGCTGGGGGTACCGCTGGGAAACGCAATCGGGCCGACAGAACTTGACATTGCCAGTGTGGAAATCACACCCGGCGCGGCATCTGCGCTGTATGGTTTGAACGCGATTAACGGGATGTCTAACCTTTTGACAAAAAGTCCTTTCTTTTATCAGGGATTAAGTATTTATCAGAAAACCGGTGTTAACCACGTAGGCGGAACGGGACGCGATGCAAGTGTTTTAACAGAAACGGCTATACGTTACGCCAAAGCTTTTAACAACAAATTCGCTTTCAAGGTCAATTTCAGTTATATGAAAGGAACCGACTGGCTGGCGGATACGCGTCTGGATCAAAATCCAAATAACCTAAAAAGTGCCAACCCAAGCTTCTCTACGCTGAATGGTGCAAACAATGCGGCTTTTGATGGCTGGAATAAATATGGCGACGACGTGCTTGCAGGCAGCAACACGGTTTCGGTCAGCGGCCTGAACATTAACGGAAAAGCAAATCAGACCTTGAACGTAGCCCGCACGGGTTATTGGGAAAAAGATCTTGTCAGCCCGAATGTTGATAACCTTAAATTTGACGCGGCATTGCATTATCGCCTGAGCGACAAAGCAGAACTTTCATATAGCTATCGCATCGGTAAAATGGACGGTGTTTTTCAGCGTGGAAATAAGATCCAGCTTGATAACGTGATCGTTCAAAACCACAAACTGGAATTAAAAGGAGCCAACTTCCTGGTACGTGCCTACATGTCGTCAGAAGATTCGGGAGACTCTTTCAACGTGAAACCTCTTGCTGACAATATGGATCTGTCTACCGGAGGAAGCGGTTCTGTCTGGAGTGCGGCCTATAAAACTGCGTTGAATAAATATGCAACCGACAATGGAGGGGCCTTAAATGATGGGAACCTTGCCGCAGCAACAGCTTCTGCCCGCCAGATTGCCGATGCAAACCGCGCCGTTCCTGGTACCAAGGCATTTGAAGATCAAAAAGCATTGATCCGCAGCATCAACAACTGGGATATCAAATCATCCACCATTCCGGATGCTCCTGTTTCAGGTGGCGCTGCCCTGATCCAGAAAAGTCATTTGTATCACGTTGAAGGCCAGTGGGATCTTTCAAAATATACCAAAGTTTTTGATTTACTGATCGGTGGAGATGCACGTTTGTATGAAATCATCCCGGACGGAAACAACTTTGTTGACTTCTCACGCCCGATCGCTGACCGTGGTAAAGTTTTGGAAAACGGTACCTATGGCAAGAATATCGACTACAAAAAAATCGGTGGTTTTGCACAGGTGACTAAAACACTTTTCGCGGAGAAACTTAAATTATTCGGTTCGCTGCGTTTTGACTACAA
Source organism: Dyadobacter sp. LHD-138 (assembly GCF_030929615.1). Classification (GTDB taxonomy): domain Bacteria; phylum Bacteroidota; class Bacteroidia; order Cytophagales; family Spirosomataceae; genus Dyadobacter. The sequence continues at coordinate 81,480 of NZ_JAVFVU010000012.1, forward strand.
TCCTGAATTCAAACCAATTCTGACACCGCGTCTGGCTGCCGTTTATTCCCCTGATAAAAGCAACAATTTCCGTTTCACTTACCAGCAGGGATATCGCTTCCCCGGTTTGTTTGAAGCATTGTCTTACGTAAACAACGGACGGGTAAAACGTGTAGGAAGCCTTCCTTACATCAACGAAGGGCTTGGATATCTTGACAACAGCTACACACGGGCTTCGGGTGTAGTCTTTAATGCAGCCGTGAATGCTGCCGTTGCAGCGGGTGCAAATCGTAATGAGGCAGCGCTGGCAAACCGCAATTTACTTGTGAAAGCGCAGCTTGAAAAAGGTCGCCCGGAAGGAATTCATTCTTTTGAATTCGGATACAAAAGCGTATTCCTGAACAATACATTGGTTTTTGACTTTGATGCCTATACCAACACGTATGATGGGTTCCTTGGCCAGGTGCAGGTGGACGTTCCGAAAGGACAGACCGTTGGTACTGACGCAGCCGTTTTGGCCATGTTAGATGCCAACAGAGACTCCGGTCAGGATCGTTACCGTGTTTATACCAATGCAAAAAACAAATACAGAAACTATGGTTCTGCTTTGGGACTGACGTATAATTTTTATAAAAACTATACGGTTTCGGGTAATACCAGTTTCAATAAAATTAAAAGTAACGCAACAACGGATATCTTCGTTACCGGATTTAACACGCCGGAGTGGACGACCAATATCCAGTTTGGAAACCGCCAGATCGCTAAAAACCTAGGTTTCAGTGTAGTTTACAGATGGCAGCAAAAATTCCTTTGGGAAAGTCCTCTGGTTAACGGAAATGTTCCGGCAATCCATACTTTCGATGCACAGGTTACTTACAAAGTACCTTCGATTAAAGGATCGGTGAAAGTAGGTGGCAGCAATATTTTCAATAACAACTACATCCAGTATGCTGGTGGGCCAACACTTGGCGGCCTTTATTACGTCGCCATTACTTTTGATAATCTATTGAATTAAAGGGTCACAAAATTTCCAAGAAATAACAGAAGGGGCAAGGGTTAAGTTAACTCTTGCTCTTTTTGGTTTCTTTCATTTCCATTTAGCAACATTATTTTTATACCACGCATCAAATTAATTTAATCCAATTTTATAAAATTTAAATCTAATTTATTTTGTTACAGCGTTTGACGCCGCTGTACTGATTTGTGATTGCCATTCAAGTTATTATTCATCAAACAGATCCGACTATGAAAAGTTTATTACCCATGAGAAAACTGGAAGCCACAATTTTTCTGTTTTTTGTTCTGACAAACCTAAGCTTTGCCCAATCTTTCGTCCAGGGCGTTGTAAAAGATGGACAGGAAGTATTACCGGGCGCTTCGGTTTATGTGCAGGGACAGAGTTCCGGCGTAATTACCGATGCGCAAGGTGCCTACAAACTTCCTTTATCCCCGGGAAGCTATCAGGTAATAGCAAGTTTTGCAGGCTTCGCGCCTAAAACACAGTCTGTGACCCTGGGTAGCGGACAAACACTCGAACTTAATTTTAATCTGGAAACAATCTCCCTCGAAGAATTTGTCGTGCTGGGCTCCCGTGGCGAGCCTCGTTCGCAACTTGATACGCCCGTGCCCGTTGATGTTATCGACATACAGCGGATCGTGAAAGACGTGGGACAGGTTTCAGTGAACCAGATTTTAAACTACGTCGCGCCGTCTTTTAACTCCAACACGCAGGTTCTTGGAGACGGAACAGACCATATTGACCCGGCTTCGCTCCGCGGGCTTGGACCTGATCAGGTTTTGGTTTTGATCAACGGAAAACGCCGGCACAATACGTCGCTGATCAACATCAACGGTACTTTTGGAAAAGGATCCGTAGGAACGGATTTAAATGCAATTCCTACTTCGGCCATTAAAAAAATAGAAATTCTTCGTGATGGCGCAGCTGCCCAGTACGGTTCTGATGCCATTGCCGGTGTGATCAATATTATTCTGGAAGACAATGTAAACCAGATCCGCACTAACATCACGACGGGCGGTTATGTGTCCAAAAATTCCGAAGGAACCATGGACGGCGAAAACGTACAGGCAAACGTAAATTTTGGTTTGCCATTAGGCACCAAGGGCGGTTTCATCAATTTTGCAGGATCTTTTGATTTCAGAAATCCAACCAACCGGATGAAAGAATTCACCGGCGTTATTTTCAATGATTACAACAACCCGACTTTATACCCAAATCCAACCGGTGCCGATATCACCAATGCAGAATTGCAAAGGCGGGGACTGCAACGTTCCGATTTTAATTCAAGAATCGGGCAGGCATCCAACCGTGGCGGCGCATTTTCGTTCAACAGCGTCATTCCTTTACATGATGACGCTGAGTTTTATGCCTTCGGTGGTCTGAATTACCGCAGCGGCGAATCAGCGGCTTTTCGCCGACAGCCGGCACAAATCACACAGAATATCCAGGAAATTTATCCGCTCGGTTTTCTTCCGTTAATCGGGACGGATAATTATGACCAGTCTTTCGCCACCGGTATCCGTGGAAAAGTTGGCAAATGGAATGCCGATTTCAGCAACACTTTCGGGCGAAACCAGATCGATTTCACCACCTCCAATGCGCTCAATGCTTCGTTGTTGAAAGCATCGCCCACAACCTTCACGGACGGAGGTTACCGTTTTTCCCAAAATACCACGAACCTGGATTTTAACCGCCGGTTTGACGATGTTTTATACGGGTTAAATGTGGCTTTCGGTGCCGAGCATCGTTTTGAAAACTACAAGATTATCGAAGGCGAAGAAAATTCGTATGCCGATTATGGCCGGGCTATTAAAGTGGGAACGGATGGCGCTGGTAAAGATATTTTAATTCCGGATATTACCGGGAATATCCAGACACGGAAAGCGCAGAACGGTAGTCCTTATGCCGGTGGAGCACAGGCTTTCCCAGGTTTTCGTCCTGAAAATGCGGTCAATGCTACCCGTACCGCCGTTGCCGCCTATACCGATCTGGAATTTAACTTCACACCATCCTGGCTGGTTGGTGGTGCATTGCGGTTTGAAAATTATTCAGATTTTGGATCTACCTTAAACTGGAAAATTTCTTCACGTTATAAAATCGGGGAAAACTGGGCTATCCGCGGGGCTGCGAGTACGGGCTTTCGGGCACCTTCTTTGCATCAGCGTTATTTTAGCGCAACATCCAGTTTATTTATCGACGGACAGATTATCCAGTCCGGAACATTTACCAACGACAGCCGACCCGCCAAATTACTGGGTATCCCGGCTTTGAAACAGGAAACTTCTAAAAATTACAGTCTTGGTTTAACAGGTAGTTTTGGCAAATTTAAACTTACGGTCGACGGCTATTACATTCGCATTGACAACCGTGTGATTTACACGGGCAATTTTACCGGCAGCAACAAACCGGGTGCCAGCGATCAGGATAAGGAGATTTACGAACTACTTGATCAGGCGAATGCGCAAACGGCCCGCTTCTTCGCCAATGCCATCGATACGGAAACCAAGGGAATTGATGCGGTGCTGACCTATACCGAGCGCCTGGGAAAAGGGCGCTTCCGCGCCGATTTAGCGGGCACATTTGTCAAAACGGATGTCGTAGGCCCGATAAAGGCTTCGCCGCTACTGGTCGGAAAAGAGAGTATTTATTTTGATAAATCCAGCCGTACTTACTTTGAATCGGCAGTTCCGCGTATTAAAAGCAACCTAACGCTCAGTTATAACCTGAACAAGTTTGGTCTATTCTTGCGTAATGTGTACTTCGGACCGGTGGATGCTGCCACCAATGTTGACGCGGATGCCCAGACTTTCGGCGGAAAAGTGATCACTGATCTTGCCCTGAGTTATGACTTTTTCAAAAGCATTCGTCTGACACTTGGAGCGAATAATTTGCTGGATATTTATCCCGATAAAACCATCGGAGGAAATACCGGCGCCGGTTATTTTGTGTATTCCCGAACTGGCCAGCAATTTGGTTTTAACGGGCGTTTTCTATTCGCCCGCTTATCGCTGACACTCTAAAAACGGATAAGCTTTAACAGCAAAATGGCTTACTTTCGAATTTTAATCGTCGAAAGTAAGCCATTTTTCAGATGTACCGTTCCATTCTGATGTGTTCTATATTTTCCTCTGTGAAGACATCTCCAAATTGCGAAAACCCGTTTTTCTCATAAAACTTAGCTGCCCTTAACTGCGCATGCAGATAAGCCCTCGCACCTTTCGGCAGCTCAGCCAAAATCGCTTGCACAAGCGCTCCTCCTACCCCGTTTCCCTGATATGCATTCAGCACGGCAAAACGTTCCAGCTTATAGCCATCTTTTGTTTTACGCCAGCGTGCTGTCCCGGCGGGCAGGTCGTTGACTTTTGCCAGAAAATGGGTAGCCTCCTCATTTCCTTCCTCCTCAGCGCCTGCGTTCACATTTTGGCCGATAACAAAAACCTGGCGGCGGATCGCAAAAGCCGTTTTCAAATCCTCTGCACCCGTTATCTTTCTGACTTCCACATGATCCTTCGTTTCCGTTGCCAAAGCCGTTTGGTTATTTTCCATAATCGTTAATGCCCTTTCCAGAAAACTCTTTTTTTTGAATGCTGCCTCGACCTCGTTAATGGCGAGCATGATGTTGTTGGTCGTATCTGTAAGTTCTGTTGCAGCCGCTATCATAATTTGCCAGACAGGCCTCATTTTCGTGATCAACTCTTCGGCTTTTGACGTCAGTTGAATCAATCGTTTCCGGTCATCCTTTTTATCTTTTACTGAAATAATCAGCTTCTCTCTTTCCAGCTCTTTTAACAAACTGATGGTGGACGGATGCGCATAACCGATCTCAGTCGCCAGTTCGCCAATACTTAAACACTTTTTTTGCTCCAAAGTATAAATCACCGGAAACCACTTGGGCTCAAATTCAATACCATTTTCCTTATAAATCTGTAAACCATCCTTTCTCAGCCGGTCGCTGATACGCTGCAAACGCGTGGAAATCGCAAGAATACCGGATTGATCGATACTGTTCATATCATTGGATTTCAAGATGGTAAAAAACATTATCCGCCGACATAATGGGAAAAGTAGCTGGCAGATCCTGTTTGGCTATCGCTACAAAACCATTTCTTTCGTAAAAACGTATCGCTGCTTTCAAGATGTCAACGGTCCCAAGATACAGGTCGTCGATTCCATTGGCCTTGCTGTAAACAACAAGTTCGTCCAGCAGTTTCTGCGCAATCCCGAACTCTTTTCCCCGAAAATCCTTGTTGACAAACATTTTACGGATCACGCCCTTTTTATCGCCAATAGCAATCAAGGCAATCGTCCCGACAACTTTACCCTCGTGTAAAGCGCCCCAGAAATTGCCTCCCGTCGCGTGATAATTGTTTTCAATATCCAGCAAATCGGGTTGGTCTGCCAGGGTTATCGGCACGCCGAATTCAATCTGCTGAATAGGGATGATCAGGTCTACGATCTGTTGGGAATATGCATTACCAACAGGCTCTATGTGAGGTATATTTGACATACTGCTAAATTTATGTACAAATATATGTAGTTGACTACATAAAATGCAAAAAACGAAACTATTAAATTTTCACAGGCTGACAAAAATATGTCTTAAACCACTGTTTTTAAGGACAATAAAAATCAGGAAGCGATGGATAAAATCTAAAAAGAAAGAAAAGACTATAAGGCGGTTGTCTTGATTTTATAGTCAGATTCTTGAACCGGGGCCGGAAGCATTAAGGCGTACACCACATTTCTGTGGAAGCAGCGAAGGGATTGGGATGTATTTTTTCTACCGTAGATACTTCACGGTTTGACTGGATAAGCGATACAACAGCGTCAAGATCGATCAGATGCGCAACTTCGACGCCAAGCACGCCCACAAAGTCTCTGCCTTTGCTGATCAGATTCAGTTGTTTGATCTTCACGCCTTTCACCGATTCGATGAGCGAAGTAATCTTGTGAAGACTCAGATTATTCCGGTAGGAAATTTTTATTTGATACGTGTTTTTCATTGGATATGAAGTTTATAGTCATTGATGTTGTGATTATTTTGAAATTGTTTCTGCTTATGTTACTCAAATTTACTACTAATTCTCGACTATTCTATATAGTCTACTAATTTTATATATTAATAACTTAAATTAATCCGATATTGTACCTAAAACCTGCTTTTCTTCGGCTTAAATTTTGTTTTCTGCCGGAAACCTATGCTTCCGGCGGAAAACAAAATCTGCTTGTTATATCTTTTTAACCTTACTGAGCGTCAAACCATAGTTTGGTTGTCAGCTTATCTTCTCCCTGGTTTGCCACAGCCGCCTTATAATTGGTGCTGTTCAATGCCTGCTCGCCTGTCGGATAAGTCAATCGCGATGGGAATTTTCCATTCAACACACCTGCATAAGCCGGTTTGAGTTGCGGATAATCGAGTCTTCTCCACTCTGCATAGGCTTCAAGTCCCTGACTGAACAATGCCAGCCACTTCTGGTCACCAATTGATTTTTTATAATTAGCCGCATTGTAAGCCACGGATGGTTGTGCCAGGTAGGTTGCAATATCTCCGCTGCTGATTTTAAACTGCTGCAAAGAAGCCGTGATCGCCTGCTGATATAACGCGCCCGCATCACCGGAAGTAAAATTACGCTGGGCCGCTTCCGCCAGGTTGAAAAGTACTTCCGAATAGCTTAGAAACACAGCTGGTGACGTCGGTGCAGTGAAATAATCGCCCAGTTTAGAAGTTTTTGTAAACCCAAGTTTGGCTGCTGAATCCGCAAGCAAACCATTTGTCACGCCCACATAACCAGTTGGCGTCGCATCAACCGTTTTGTTTGCAAAAACAGCCAGACGCGGATCTTTTAGTTCCTGGAGTTTGTCAATCACGGATTTACTTACGCGGTAATCATCACGGGTTTCACGGTCTTTTGAAACCGGGTTCTGGTTTGGCGAGCTCAGGTAATTCAACTGGGCAATCTCATCGTTGCTCGCAATAAGCAGACTTGGGTTTGCAGCCAGCTCCGTTACCACGGCCTTTGCCGTTACCGGGTCTTTGTCAGCGATTCGCAATGCGATTCTCAGACGAAGCGAATTGGCAAATTTTTTCCATTTTGTCAGATTTCCATTGTAAACAAGATCCCCGCTGATCGGGCTTCCGCTGGTATTGATCAAATCCGACGCTTTTTTCAGATCAGCCAATAAACCCAGATAAACATCCTTTTGGGCATCGTATTTAGGTGTAAGAAATTGTTCGATTTTCACCGCCTGGCTATAAGGAATATCTCCGTATAAATCTGTCAGCAACTGAAATGACCACGATTTTAAGATCAGCCCGACAGCCTGGTAATTCACATTTCCTGACTCTTCTCCGAGCTTGATCACCTTATCGAAATCGGTCAGGCCCAGCGAATAAAAATTTGTCCAGACATTCTGAATATTTGTTACGCTGGCCGTGTATTTATCGGGATCTGTATACTGAATTTTTGCCCAATGCTGTACATACAAGGTCGTCGTTTCCATTGAAGCATCAGAACCCAGGATAATATCGGCATTGGATTTGATCGCATTGGCAAGCAAATAATCCGGCTGGGCAATGATTGCCTCGTTTGGATTTTTGTTCACATCTTCAAGATCATCCTGGCACGCCCCTAAAAAACCTGCAAGTGCCAAAGTGAAAACGCTTCTGAAAATTATATTTTTATGATTCATTATTTCTGTTATTAAACAATGGTTCAATATGATTTATATTGAGTATGACAAAAAACTTGATATTTTGTTTTACCACAAAGGGCACAAAGCTTTACACAAAGGGGTAAAGTTTTTTACATTGCGGCAATTTCATTGCAACCTTCGTGTATTTACCGCGCGGCCTCCGCTTCGTGCTCTTTGTGGTAAACAGTTTTACCGGAAATCGGATCATTAAAATCCGATTGACAGGTTAAAACCGTAAGAACTGGTTGTTGGCAATTGAAGTGATTCCAAACCCTGCCCCGAATTGCCTGTGTTGAAGGCGGTTTCAGGATCAATATTGGAAGCTTTTCTTTGCAGGAATGCCAGGTTACGTCCATAAACCGAAAGCACTACATTTTGCAAACTGTATTTACCAACCCAGCTCTGAGGAAACGCATAACTCAGTTTCACCTCTCTCAGCTTGATAAATGAAGCATCCAAAACACTCGCTTCGTTAATCCCGGCACTATTACTGTAAACACCTTTGTAATATCTCTCTGCTGAAACAATAGTCGCATTCGGTTTGCCGTCAGCAGTAACACCTTTTGCAATGATCCCGTCTTCGTAAACCACTTCGCCGCCGGGTGCAGAACCACTCGTATTCACCTGAACCGCTGCCGCTGATTTGTTATTTCCAGGATAGTAATAGGTTAAACCACCATGTGCCGCGTCACGCCCCTGCAATGTTTCCGCCAAAACACCCGTATATTTCCCCGTTGCATTGGTTGCCGAGTAGATAGACCCACCTTGTTTTGTATCGATCAAAACGCTCAGATTAAATCCTTTGAAAGAAAACGAATTGGTAACCCCACCGATCCATTTGGGAGTGTAATGACCTAAAACTTTCAGATTGGCATCACGAACCGGTAAGCCATTGGCGCCGATCACAATGTTTCCACTGGCATCTTTGGTGTAGGCGGTTCCAAAAATGGCACCATAACCCAGGCCTTTACTGGCATACACCGTAGCCGATCCGTTTGATCCCAGTTTGTAGTCATTCAGGAATCCTTCGTCATCCAGAGAAACTACCTTGCTTACGTTTTTTGAGAAATTGATACCGATATCCCATTTAAAGCCAGAAGCAGTTGCAACGGGTTTTACGTTTAACATCGCTTCAAATCCACGGTTATTGATGTGGCCTGCATTCAGCAATTTCTGTTTGTAACCCGTTGTAGGACTTACGTCAGCTTTCAGGATCTGGTTATAACTGTCAGTATTGTAGTAACTGAAATCCAGTCTGGCTTTATTTCTGAACAAGGCCAGATCCAAACCAACCTCCGTTGAACGGGTGATTTCAGGTTTCAGGTTGGCGTTTAAAAGTACATCCGAAACGGTCAGCAAAGGACTGCTGCCAAAAGGCTGGTTGAACGGATATGTATTGACCAACTGATAAGGATCCGTGTCCTTTCCAACCTCAGCCCATCCACCGCGGATTTTAGCAAAAGTCAGGATGTTGCTTTTGATGTTAAATGCATCTGTAAGTACCAAACTGGCGTTAACCGAGGGATAGAAATAAGAGTTATTTCCCGAAGGAAGCGTCGACGACCAGTCGTTTCTGGCTGTCAGGTTCAGGAATGCATAGTTTCTGAAACCGATCTGGGCTGAAGAAAATCCACTATATACTTTTTGCTTGCGCAACACATTGTAAGAAATCAACGCATCACGTGAGTTATTCAACGTGTACAGATTGCTTACTGCCAGCTTAGGAGCCTGCTGATAATTTTGTTCGTTGAAATTGCTGCGAAAACTTCCTCCTACCAACCAGTCCACTTCAAAATCTGCGCCAATCGCTTTGTGTAAATTGAAATTAAAATCGGTATTGTTCTCATTTACGGCATAACCATCTTCAGTATACGATCCGAAAGGGGTACCATTTGTTCCGTAGGCTACTTTGAATTTACGCCTGTCGGTATAGTAATCATTACCGGTCCGAACGGTGGCAGTCAGCCAGTCTGTAATTTTATAATTCAGGTTTACGTTGCCAAAAAACCTGTCGCGGCGCTGCTCAACCGTGTTTTCGTATTGAAGCAAATATGGGTTACTATAATAACTGTGGTTCCAGTTGTAATCAAATCCGCCTTTGTTGTAGTCTTTCAGCAGCTCGGTATCCACCTGACGGCCAAACCATAAGAATTGAAGCATTACACTGCTTCCGCGTCCGGATGTTCCCGGTAAGTTGTCTGAGCCCGTGCGTACAAAATTAGCGCTGGTTGATAAAGTCAGTTTGTCATTGATGCGGTAGGTTGTGTTTACACCAAACGAGTTTTTAGAAATATCTGTATTCGGAATAACCCCGGTTTGCTTGCTGTTATTGAATGAAAAACGATAATCCAGTTTTTCATTTGACCCCGAAACCGAGACACCCGTTGTTCTTGTATGTCCGGTTTCGAAGAAGTTCTTTACGTTATCCGGATGTGCCACGAAAGGTACCGCCTCACCGTTTGAGAAAAATTGCGGGATCAAACGTCCGTCCATTTTAGGCCCCCAGCTTTCATCCGTCGCGTCGTTTATGCCGCCGCCTTTTCCATCTTTGTAAGAAAATTGTCCGCCGGTTCCCTGTCCGAAAACATTCTGGTATTTTGGTAAAACAAGCAATTTATCCAGGGTGTAACCGATGTTCAAAGTTACGCCCAGTCCTTTTTGAACCGAAGATTTCCCCGATTTCGTTTTGATCAGAATAACGCCATTTGACGCACGGGAACCATATAATGCCGCTGCATTGGGCCCTTTCAAAACACTGATCGATTCAATGTTGTCCGGGTTGATATCGGCTATTGCGTTTGCAAAGTCGCGGGAGCCGTTGGCACCTGCACCCAGTTGTGAGTTATCCACCGGAATACCATCGACCACGAACAAAGGCTGGTTATTACCCGCGATGGACGTTTCCCCACGGATCACGATGCGGGACGACCCCATACCACCCTGACTATTGGTGATATTCACACCGGCTATTTTCCCTGCCAGCGCATTCACGAGATTTCCTTCGCGCGCCTCCGCCAAATCCTTTGTTTTCAACTCCTGCACAGCATAACCAAGTGACTTTTTCTCCTTCGCTATACCGAGTGCCGTCACGACAACTTCCTGTAAAACTGTGTCATCATTTGCCAGTATTACGTCCAGTTTTCCGTTGGCTGGTACGGTTAACTCGGTCGTTTTTAAGCCGATAAAAGAGAAAATAAGAACGGATCCCGGAGTTGCTTCGATGCTGTAATTGCCTTCCGCCGTTGTGGTTGTGCCACGGGAAGTTCCCTTAAGCAATATGGACACGCCTGGCAAAGCCTCCTTATCCGTTTGCGAAACAACCTTTCCAGTGACCGTGATGTCCTGACTAAACGCCAGATTTACTTGCCCGGTAAAAAGAACCAGGAGTAAATAAATTAGATTTTTTTTCATAATTAAAACTGGGTATTCATTGCGGTAAATTATTTTCAAAATTATTATCCTATTAAATTTATAGATTTAATATACAAATATAAACGCACAAGATTTCTTTCCAAAACATTTGGCATTACTGTGCGTGAACGGTTGTATTTAAATAGCGTCGTGAATCGTATGTAAAACCCCTGTCCGTTAAGAAATTCAGGCAAACGATTCCTTCAAAATCCCTGCCCCTGAAAGGGTTACATCGGACTGGTAAATTCTTAGGATTGTGCTTACCATCTGATCAACCTCTTCGCTCGTGTTAAATTTGCTGAAAGAAAAACGAACATTTTCTTTGTCAGCCTCATGCTCAATCGCCCTGATTACGTGAGAGCCGCCGTTGCCCAGATTGGAACAGGCACTCCCGCCGGACACCGCTATCCCCAACTGATCAAGGCTGTTGACCAAGCTCCCCGATTTCAAACAGGGAAAGGAAACGTTAGCAATAGCGCCAAGACTTTTAACCTCAGATCTGCTTTCGCCATTAAAACCGATATTTTCAATACCGCTGTTTTCAAGTTGTGCAATCAGGCGTTGTTTCAGCGCGGATGTTTTTTCCTGGACTGCATCAAAATCGCGGTAAGCAATCTCCAGTGCTTTGGCCAAACCAGCAATGCCAATCACATTTTCCGTTCCTCCCCTTTGTCCGCCCTCCTGGCCGCCACCCAAAATCCGTGGTTTTAGCTTATGCCTTTTGTTGATGTAAATAAATCCGACTCCTTTCGGACCATGAAATTTATGTGCCGATCCCACCAGAAAATCAACCGGATATTCACTCAGATTGAGCTGTACTTTACCGATGGTCTGCGTAGTATCCGTATGAAATGCTGCGTTGTATTTCTTCGCCAGTTTACTAATCGCCTGTATATCCGTAAGATTCCCGATTTCATTGTTGCCGTGCATCAAACTTATCAGTGATTGTGGGTTGGCATCTAACAATCTTTCCAGATGTTCCAGATCTACATTTCCCTTTTTATCCAGCTTCACATAACTTATTTCGATATCGCCTTCTCTTTCATGTCTCAAAAGCGGTTCCAAAACGGCTTTGTGTTCAATCCGGCTTGTGATCGCGTGCGTCAAACCATACTCCCTGATTGACTCGGAAAGTGCCAGATTATTTGCTTCCGTAGCGCCTGATACGAAGAAAATCTCCTCCGGCGTCACACTTAATAACCTTGCAACCGTCTGACGCGCGGCATCAATCACTTCGCGCACTTTGCGCCCGGCCCAATGGCTTGACGAAGGATTGCCAAAGTTTGTTGTCAGGTAAGGCAAAATGGCTTCAATAACCTCTGGATCAATGGCCGTCGTGGCCGCGCTATCACAATAAATTTCCATTTTTAAGTTTTTAGTTTGAAGATTTCCAACTTGAATATTTTTAATTAAGGCAGTGGATCGGCGATCAGTTTGGCAAGATCCGTATTCCATTTTTTCACGTAATCATCGTAAAACTGCCCCGTTCCTTTTCCGGAAAATCCGGTATGGATTTCTTTTACTTTGCCATCACGTCCTACGATAATCGTCGTCGGAAAGGCAAGAAATTCTTTCAATGCTACCAATTTTTGAGCTACCACATCTTTATCAGCCTTTCCTGCAAAAAGCAGATCATACTGAATGTCGTAGCGGTTTTTCAATTTTGTCAAAGTCTTTTTCGCAAACTCGTAGTCGTCCTTTGCCTCGAAAGCCAAACCGATGGCTTCTACACCCAAATGTTTGTTTTCCTTATACCAGGGCGCCATAAACTGAACCTGATCAATACAATTCGGACACCAGGTTCCCAATAGCTCAATGATCACGACCTTGCCTTTGTATTTTTCATCACTTAACGAAACCTGTTTGCCGTTGAGATCGGGAAAAGTGAAATCCAATTTGTCATAACCGGGTTTCAGAAACGTAAGTGCATAAGCATCCGCAAGCGCGGCATTCTCATCTTTCGTCCCGGAGAATCTGATCGGATTGGCACCGGCGCCAATAGCACCCTCAATTGATTTTCCATCGATAATCTTTCCTTTTACATAAGAAGGCCCAGATCCTGTAAAACCGGAAAGTACAAATTCATCTCCCTGCACATCCCCTTGAAGTTCACGGCTGTCGCCTGTGACAGACAGGATAATTCCGTTTAATTTATTTCCCTTTTGTTCAAAAACAGCCACACGATCCGCAGCTAGCTTGTCGGATTTTATTTTAATAAGCCATTTTCCAGTAATGTCTGCCGCAGGTTTGATTTCTTTTCCAGGTTCAATAAAACGATACGACTGGTCCGGCTTTGCCGTGAACGGAATCACTCTGCCTGCACCCGGCACAAGACTCTTATGTGCCCCCGTCAGACTTCCGTCATTTTCAATCTTTGCAAACAAACCTGCTTCAAATGTATTGAGCGTTACCAGCAAGGAATCCGCTGTGATATATTTCGCATTGAAATCATCCCGGCGATCGCCATTAACAGCGGTTAGCACCAACGCATCCCCTGTCTTCTTTTTAACTTCGAAATTGAAAGGAATATCCAATTCACCGACTTTAAAAACACCACGCCAGTTTCCTTCTTTAACCGGTTTGTTCTTGGCAAATGTATTTCCGGTAATTCCGGTTACGAGAATCGATGCCGATAACAGCGCAAACAATAAACGATTGATTTTCATATATATAAAATTTCAGTTTAAATAATAGTATATATTCTCTACCATCTAACTAGATATATAGACAAATAATTCCAGTTGAATGATTCTTTTTCCGGGACAACATCAATAAAATCCTATAACAGGATGTACTCGGCAATAACTTTTTGTTCAGTGGATTCTAAAGATTTATCATTAGAATTAGGTTGGGGCACCTTATGAGTCATAGGTTGCCAGAAGATCATTGAGCCTAACCTCTCCCTTCGTTCTTTATAAATCTACTATTTCGATAGGCAAAGCTGTGAATTAAAAATTTCCTGTGCAAGGATTTTCTTAATTTTTTTAAGAGTAAGAAATCAGGGCGAAAAACGGGGCGAAAAGAATATTTCGCCCCCGACGTGTTAGTAAAGAATAATTGTAAATGTTTTATTACGTCACCACCTAATACATCTAGAGGAACCTAATATTTTGATATAATATTTGGTCATGCCAGATGCCTTGGGTGGTAGAAAAAATAATCTATAAGTTTAAAGACCTGAGGAATTTCAATCCGTCGATGGCTATGGACTCACTGGATGACTCCACTTTTCGCCAGATCGAGGCTGCTTTCGCGATCACTTTGACATCGGGTGTAAAAGATTCAATCACAATGTCGCCCTGGTAATCGATCTTGTCCAATGCCACAAAAATTCTTTCCCAGTTAATCTGATCCCCGCCTGGTGTACCGCGGTCGCTGCCCGAAGCATGCAGCAAAGCCAGTTTTTTACCGGCTTTCAAAATTGCCAGCGCAGGGTCTTTCTCTTCAAGATTCATATGAAAAGAGTCAAGATGCACATAGAGCGCGTCGCTGTCAACATCCTTGATAAGACTTAATGCCTGGTCACATGTATTGATAAAATCGGTTTCGTAGCGGTTCAGCGGCTCAATAGCCAGTTTTACATTTTGTTTTTCAGCATCCGCACAAAGTGATTTTAAATGTTTCACCACAGTCAGCCATTGTTTATGATGCTCCTCTGCCGTCACAAATTCAGCCCTTCCGACTGCCGAATAAATCGGTCCGGCAACGAGGGAACTGCCCAAAACCGGCGCGATATCAATCAGTGATTTGATATAATCCATCGACACAATTTGTTCTTTTCGATTCCCGCGAAGGTCACGCCCGGGCCCTGTTGCGGCACATACCGAACGGCATTCCAGCCCGTTGTCGTCCAGCGCTTTCCGTACGAGGGCGGGGTTAATATCAGCAGGTTCCTCAACGGCTATTTCTACAAAATCAAAACCCCATTCTTTAAACTTAGGAAAAAATTTAACGCTCTCGTTTGTAAATGGAGAGGAAAACAAATAGGTATTGATACCGAATTTCATGAAAATGGGATTGAACGTGTGTATTGGGAAATGATGGCGGAATAACGATTATTTCCTGTGATTTTCAAAAAAGTGAACACCCTTTTTATTGCCTGTAACGATATCAGTGAGCCCGTCTTTGTTCATGTCTTCAATCTCGACATGTAGGCCCGCACCCGCTTCGGTATCTATCCGATGAGGAATCCAGGTCGGATTTTTTCCAGGTTTCAATTCATACCAGTAGACCAGCGACGCATCCTGTGCGCCCGGATCACCTCCATTATGTGCATACCAGCGTTTTCCAGTAACAAGATCGGGAACACCGTCTCCGTTAACATCCTTAAAACCAAGTCCGTGGGATTGAGAAAAATCCCTGCTTATTTCGTGCTCCGTCCAGGTGGTATTACCCTGCGCATCCTTGCCCTGCTCGTGCCACCAAATCCCATAGTTATGTGCGGATGAACTTAATACATCATTAAGCCCGTCTTTGTTGACATCGTACACATACATTTGCGCGCAATCCTGACTCAAATTCGCTGCGTGAAACTTCCAGTTTTTTGTCTTCGGATGATCAGTACCTTCCCACCAACCATTTTTTACAATAACATCCGGTTTTCCGTCACCGTTGATATCCCCATAACCCAAGCCGTGGGTGTACATGTGGGTTGCAATTTCCGGATCGCTGCTGATGATATTCTTTTCCCACTCAAAATCACCCTTTTTCCGCGGCTGACTTAGCCAGATCACCTGCTTGTTTTCCGGGTCATTTGCCAGCAAATCAAGTCTGCCATCACCATCGATATCTACAAAAAGCGGAGATTCGTTGCCAATAGACGGATAGATCTGGCGCGCAGTCCAATGCCCTGATTTGTTTTTAGGGTTTTCATACCAAACGGCGGGCTTGGCAGCAATGTCAATACGGATCAGGTCAACCCAGCCATCCTGATTTACGTCAACGCTGAAATTGAGGAATGAATCACTGTATCCATCTTTCCATGAAAAAACCTTAGGTGGCATGATTTCATGTTTCGTCCAATTTGGCGCTTCAAACCAATAGGCTCCGGAAAGGATGTCCTTTTTCCCATCCTTATTCACATCGCCAATAGCAGCACCTTCAGCAATAAAATCGGAGGTAATGGTGTGTTTTTCAAAAACAGTTGTCTTTCCCTTTTTCTGGGCATAGGAAGCCAGCGTGCCCAACATCAGTACCTGCGTCAAACAAAATACTTTTATGAAGTCTCTCTTTTTCACTTTCATAACCATGTATATTTTCCGGGATAATATTTTACAAGCGCAGTTTTAAGTAGCTGTTGGCAATATGCGACTAGCTCAATAACCAAGTGATTAATAGCTTATTATAAAATCAATAATATAAACTATATCTTTCTCTACTACTTACTAAAATGATGACTTTCTGTAAATCAAGATTTTGAATCAGAAAGTTTTCTCAATCGCATCCAGTGTTACGCCTAAGACAGCTAACGAAATTTTGTTCAGCGAAACTTTGTCGCCCTCAAAATGGAAGGTGTTGTGGCGATGTACCAGCTTCTCATTTTTCTTTAAAATATCGGTTTTCGAGCTGGATTCAAGTTCGTAGAAAGGCCCCATTTGAGAACCATCTTCCAACGGCCCGTCGTTGTATGCGTTCAGTACGTCGCCACCAAAAGGATCTTTGTGCATTTCCCAGGTCGATTTCAGGTATTCACCTTTTTCATCGATATCGTAAGAAATGATTGTCAGGATACCTTTTTCAGCATCATAACTTCCGGCCACATTTTTTGCTGATTTAGGCGACAACCCGATTTTACTCCTGAATTTACCATCTGCTTTCAGAAATACCGCTGCATTTCCGGTTACCAGCCGATCACCGGGTATATCGCCAAAATAATTGGAAGTTAATAGGGGTTTTGCCGCATGCTCGGTGGAAAACGGAGCAACGATCGTTGTTTTAGGTGACGGCTTAAACATGCCCAAAATCCAGATTCCCAACGTGCCGGTTTCACGGTTCCAGTCAGCTCCGGTGTTCGTGATTGAATTGATGGAAGTATAAGCCGTTGCACGCAGGTGATCAAGATCGGAAACTTCAAGTGCCTCTAAGATTTCTGTTTTACTCAGCATCTTCACTTCACGCTCGATAAGCAGATTCAGCTTTGTCCCTGCATTATTTTCAAGCGCCGTTGTCTTCCTGAATTTCACGGAAGACGATCCCGAGGAAACCACCTCAAAAGGCTCCGAATCGATAACCGCAGGCGTTTGCCAGTGCTCAAATGTGAACGGTTTCCCTTTTTTAAAATAAACTGAAAACTGCCCGCCTTCGGGAGATAACCAAAAACGGTCTTCCCCGCCCAAGGCATTGATATGGGGCTTATGCGCACCACTTTTTATCAGTGCATAATTCAGCCAGCCAAAACTGGTGCCAGAATCTCCGGACGTGGTGCTGGTCATCACCCTGCCCTGATAGTCAGCAACGACGATAGCCTGCGATTTTTCAGCATCGGGTGCTGTCAGCAGGATAACAGGCTTATATTTTTTCAAAAAAGCCAGGTCGTACCCAAAAGTACCTTCCTGGCTTGCCATAGTTTCTTCCACAGTTTTTTCTTGCTTGTTTTTTTGTTTCTGGCAACCAACGGTCACCAGCGCAATGATGAAAATAATTGAGATTTGTTTCTTCATAAGCATCAAAAAAAATCTATTTACTCATGCAGGTAATTTCCATAGCCCACAATTAATACCGATAGAATGATCACCAAAATACCAGCCACAATCGTCGTCAGCGTTTTTTTGGTCACACCTTTCCATTCATTCAGGACCAGCCCCCAGGTATTGGCAATTAAAATGATAAATGCCATGTGTAAAATCCAGGAACTCGGGCCGTTACCCAACTTACTTTCTCCCATTCCGTAAAAGAAAAACTGAAGAAACCAGGTGGTTCCTGCAATCGCCGAGAAAATATAATTGGAAAGCAAAGGCGTGCTTTTATCCGTATAATTGCTGAAAGTTTTGTTACGCGCATTCAGCATCATACACCAGATAAAGTTGGTCGTCAAACCGCCCAGCAAAATGACAATATAGGTTACGTTATTCTGGAAAAGGAATTCACCCTCACCTGGGTTCGCCGCTTTCCAAATATCGTTTGCTTCTTCCGCCATTACTTTTCCCGCGTCAATACCAAAAGCAAAACATGCACTTAATATACCTGAGATGATGGAAACCGTAAGTCCCAGGCCAATCTTGAATTCAGCATTATCGCCAATAACCCCGCTCTTTTTCAAATCATTATCCTTCATGGCACCAGCCTTTCCGCAGATAATAATCCCGATCACACAAACCAGCAATCCAAGCAAAACCATTTGTCCCCAATTGCTGGTGGCCAGGTCTTTAATAGAATCTTTTCCTGCTTTTGGTTCAAACAAATAATAAACCGAAGGAATTAGGGCTCCAAAAACCGAACAAAGTCCAAGGATGATTGAACTTCCCAGGGACACACCCAGATAACGTACGCCGAGACCATAGGTTAATCCGCCAATACCCCAGAGGACGCCAAAGAAATAAGTCAGAAGCAGGATCCCCCCATCCGTATGTGCGATAATTTCAGTATAACCCGGGATAGTCAGATAAGCCGCCAGTGGAGGCACAATCAACCAGGAAAATAGTCCGCCCACGATCCAGTAGGTTTCCCAAGACCATCCTTTGACTTTTTTGTAAGGAATATAAAAACTGCCGGAAGCGAAGCCACCAATAAAATGAAAAATTACACCGAGAAGTGCTTGCATGAGGTTACAGGATTAATGTTTTTTCGGTTAATGAATGTGTAAGTTCAACTGTACCACTCATTTAACCCGTAAATTGCCACCCACAGAGAAATAGCGCATCCTGTACCGTACTGCTCTAAATACGGTTTTTTGATTTAATAATTACATAATTCAATGGCTGACACAGGTTAAGTAACTGAGTGTAAGTGTTTACTTAACCTATATCTCATTTATAATTTTTCGTTATTTATTTGAACAAATTCAATTTTAACGTTATTCAAAACTGCAATAACGACCTTACTGAATGACAATCTTTTTAACAACCCGCGCCGAACCGGTATTAAATTCTAATACATATAAGCCCGGCGTCCAGTTTAGTGTCGAAATTTCTTTCTCCTGATTTGCCCTTATTACAATATTTTGCTGTACTGCCACGCCATTCGCCGAGAATACCGTAAGCGCAGCGTTTTGGCTGGAAAACACCTTAACATATTCTCTGGCCGGATTGGGATACACTTTTACACTTTGCTCAATCGGCGGTTCCACCGGGGTGATCGTCAGCGGCAGGATATTCTGGAGCAAACGTAAACCTCCCGTATTACCCCCAACGGCGATATCCGGCTTACCGTCTCCGTTGTAATCTGCGGCAGTTGCATAGAGATAAAAACCTAATAGCGGGCTGTTGCCTTTTCCATTATGATCAATCAGGAGACTTTCCCGCTGTGTCCATTTACCCCATTCGCCGGAATGAGAAATCCTTAATTTGCCCGAAAAATCAACGGTTAAGAGGTCTGGTCTGCCATCGAGATCCACATCCGCAACGGATACCTGCACATTTCTTCCATCAAAATTCACGTCCAAACCGGCAAAGGCCTCAGTTTCCAGGTTGAGCACAAATTGTTTGCTGCTGCCCGTATTTTTGTAATAGTTGACATTTCCCCGGGGTTTACCAACAAGCAAATCCAGATCACCATCGCCATCGCCATCATAAAAATAGGGATAATCGGTAACCTGCGACTGATCAGGCATTGTGATCGAAATCATGTCCGCAGGGTTCAACTGCACCGCCTGATCCTTTCCTGCTTTGTTTGGAATATAATAATAAGCCAGGCCTTTGACGGTTGTTCCGGCAAAACCAAGGTCGGGTATGCCATCACCATTAAAATCGGCCCATTGGGGTTTAAGATTATACATATTCAGCGTTGCCGGGACATTGAGATAATTATCAGAAGCCACTTCAAAACTTGGATTTTGTTTATCTCCGACATTACGGAGCAGCCAGAAACGGCCACGAAAATTATTTCCATCACGCGTGCCACCCGTGCCTATCACCATGTCCAGATCTCCGTCACCATCAACGTCATAAAAAGAAGGCGCCGCGTTTTCTCCGACATCCAGCATCTGATCCTGTAAAAAATTCTTCTGAACGAGTTTAAGATCTGCATTTTCACTCGTCCCTGCATTGTGATAGAGCCAGTTTGAAGACTGTAAATTCATCAGATTCCCTTCATTATTCGGTACATTCGGCGCGGCAATCAAATCTTTCACACCATCAAAATCTACGTCCTCATAATAGGCCGCAGGGAAAATATAAAATGAAATGGGATCTACTGAGGGATAATTATGTGTATAACTGGTGAAGTTCGCAACCAGATTTTCGCCGGTGTTTTTCAGAAAAGAGATATGGTCGTTGCTAACATGCCCAACGATCAAATCCTTTTTACCATCGCCGTCAAGATCATGTAACATGATGGAATTTCCCGTGTGCATCACCCGCCTGGGTGAATTACCTACCACACCGCAATCTCCGCCAAGTTCAAAACCCTCACCGTCGCCTTTGTGAAAATTCCCCCAACACTGCCCATTTCGCTTGTAAATCAGACTATCCGGAACCCCGTAACGCTCCATGCTCATATTCTGGTGCAACTCAATGGCCATCCCCTCAAAATCAAACGTAATCACGTCGATATCCCCATCGTTATCAATATCGGTTATCCCCGGAATGTCCTGCCCGGAAACCTGCAAATTCACGTCAGTTGACAGCCCCTCAGTGTATAACGCGGCTTTTTCAAGCTTAAATGACCAGTTTTTCCCGTCGCGCACCTGCTTGTACACCATGATTCCCAATGGCGTATAGGTAAAAAGATCTTTATGACCATCCTTATTAAAATCTGCGAGAACCATCCAGTTATCCATTTTTGGAAAAAGATATTCATAAGATGGCGCGTGTTTCCAGGCCTTCTTCTGCGCATTCGCCGGATCGGCAACAGCCAGAAATGTGGACAAACTTCCGCTGGTTCTGTCAAAAACAATCAGATCTTCCGTTCCGTCGCCATTAAGATCCATTTTAGAAAACTGTCCGGCATTCAAACCACCGGTCCAGGGATTGAGGAGTTTTTTTCCATTGGCAGCAAGAACGGTAAGGCTATCCATTTTGAACCATGACTTTTGGGCCTGGCTCCGGGCGGTTAAAACAACAGAAAAAGCAAAGAATAAGAGGCAGGTAAATTTCGTGCGCATCGTTGAATAATAATCTATTAATTTTGTCGGTCTGTTCAGCTGGACAATCGCATATGTAAACGTAACGAAATTACGGCCATTTGATTGAGCGGAACAGGCAAAGTTTATGAACCGATTTTATACCGTCAGATAATTCTCATGCATACCTCACTGGAACAGCTTTACGATATTTACCTTAAAGGCCACACCATCAGCACAGACACCCGCCAAATTACACCCGGCTGCATTTTTTTTGCTTTAAAAGGAGATACCTTCGACGGCAATACCTATGCCTCTGAAGCATTGACAAAAGGGGCCGCTTACGCAGTTGTCGACAATCCTGATGTCGTTACCGATAAAAGACATTTACTGGTTGAAGACGTATTGACTGCCCTTCAGGATCTTGCCCGTCACCACCGCAAGACCTTTACTTTTCCCGTTATTGCGTTGACAGGTTCCAACGGAAAAACGACGACCAAAGAACTTATTGCCAAGGTTTTGTCTATGAAATACAAGACTTATGCAACAAAGGGAAACCTGAATAACCACATCGGTGTACCGCTGACTTTACTGGCCATCGATCCTGCGAAATACGAAATGGCCGTGGTGGAAATGGGTGCCAATCATCAGGAAGAAATTGCCCTGCTGAGCAGCATTGCACAGCCAACCCACGGATTGATCACCAATATAGGGAAGGCCCATTTGGAAGGATTTGGCGGCGTAAAAGGGATTATAAAAGGAAAAGGAGAGCTTCTGGATTTTCTGTCCAAGAAGAAAGGTACTGTTTTCGTTAATGTACAAAACGATGCGGTCATGGAAATGGTTAGCAAACGCCGGGCGTTTGGAGAAATTATTTTTTACTGTACCGAAAGCAGCCCCGTTAATCCGGAACTGATACAGGAAAGTCCGGTGGTTATCTTCAAAGGCAATAAAGACAAAACCGTCACAACGCATATCCCTGGCCATTATAATTTTGACAATATATGCGCTGCACTGGCCGTTGGCAAGCATTTTGAAGTTACCGATGAAGATGCGTACGAAGCCGTTGCTAATTATCAGCCTGACAACAACCGTTCGCAAATTGTAAAACGCGGGACCAATACCGTTTTCATGGACGCCTACAATGCGAACCCTTCTTCGATGGTTGCTGCGATTGAAAATTTCGCAAGACTGGATGCCAAACGCAAAATGGTCATCCTGGGTGATATGTTCGAATTGGGAGATGCGGCGGAAGAAGAACATCTGGCTTTAGGAAAATTAGTCGCGGAGGCCAAGTTTGACCTTGTGATTCTTTCAGGAAAACTGATGCAGTTTGCATTACCGGCTTTGCCAAAAGCGTATTATTTCCCCGATAAATTCTCCTTGCATAACTGGGTTATGGACAATCCGCAAATGGATACACACATCCTGATCAAAGGTTCGAGAGGCATGGCTTTGGAGTCGGTGCTGAGTGTGATGCCGCAATAGTATCTTGGATTTATATAATTACTTAATTTATAAATATAATTATATAGTCCAAATTTATAGACTTATAGATTTTATTTATACAGACTACTTTTTCAATAGAAAACATAAATTCATTTATTTAATTCAAGCATTACCTTGAATAGTACCATGCCAATTCTTGCCTTGGGTACCCGTTGTTCGTAGTTTTGTGATCATAAAATAATACAAACCACAGAAACCATAACAACGATGAAAAATACAATTGTATCAGTTGGATCGAAATTCCCGGAATTCAAAAAAACATCCGTAGTTTCTCTTGAAAAAGGAAATGAATTCTACGATATCACATCTGACGATCACAAAAATGCTGACAAATGGATGGTGATGTTCTGGTGGCCAAAAGACTTTACTTTCGTTTGCCCAACGGAGATTGCTGAATTCAACAAAAAGACTTCAGACTTCGCTGACCGCGATACTATTTTGATCGGCGCTTCAACAGATAGCGAATTTGTTCACCTTGCATGGCGTAAAAACCACGATGATCTTCGTGATCTTCAATTCCCTATGCTTGCTGATACTTCAAAATCTTTGGCTGAAGATCTTGGTATCCTTGAAGCAAACGAAAAAATCGCTTACCGTGTAACGTACATCGTTGATCCACAAGGAATCGTACGTTGGGTATGTGTAAATGATCTTTCAGTTGGACGTAACGTAGACGAAGTTCTTCGTGTACTTGACGCTTTGCAAACTGACGAACTTTGTCCTTGCAACTGGGTTAAAGGAGAAGCGACATTAGTTTAATTCACGATATAAGTTAAGTCAAATTGAAGAAAATGAGCCAGGAAATAGGTCTGGCTCATTTTTAAAGCTAAAAGCCAACCGCTAATAGCAAACAGTTAAAGAACACTTCATTCTTCCCCACTTCCAATCTCACTAAAATGTATCCATTTGCAGCAACAGGGAACACGAAAGATTCTCTGTATAAAGAAATCAATTTGCCTGCTGAATTTGAAAGCGTGCTTATCAACAAGCTGGCAGCAATAGATCACCGTTACCTGAAAGACCTGAAAATCAATATCGGTAACGTTTTAAAATCTCAAAATATCAACCGTAAAGAAGCTTTGTTAATTGCACTTTCCGTTGCAGTTAACGAGAAAAACGCGGCACTTATCACAGCTTTGGAAGAACTCGCCGTTGCCGAAGGTGCTGACGAAAAAGAACTTGCCGAAGTTACTGCCTGTGTTTCTTTGATGAATGCCAATAACGTGTTCTACCGTTTCAGACACTTTATGGACAAAGAGTTTTACAACTCGGCTCCTGCCGGAATCAAAATGAGTATCATGGTTAATCCGGTACTTGGCAAAGAATTTTTCGAATTACTAAGTCTGGCTGTTTCAGCACTGAACGGCTGCGAAATGTGCGTAACTTCTCACGAACAATCCGTGCTTAACCACGGCGGAACACAGGCTCGTATTTTTGATGCCGTACGCATCGGAGCGATTTTCAAGAGTTTCACTGTATTAATCTAATCTTCTTATCAGGCGGTTGAATAACCCATTGGTAATCTTTATATACGAGGCGCTGCTCATAAGGCAGCGCTTTTCGATTTAAACATCAGAAGTATTACACTGATTATCAGACGCACTAACCCTGTTTTCCTGAATAAAAGATCAACGAAAACAATCACTAGACAAAATATCTACACATACGTTCTGAAACCCCTCCTGTTGCTTTAAAAATTATCTAACGAAGTCATTTCCGGATAGAATATCTAAATTCTAAATCAAAACCCCAATTTTCATCTACAAATATGAATCCTGTTGGTTTTTCTACTTAATTTTGTCGTATTCAAAACGACAACAAAATCTAAATAGAAAATGGCAACGTCAACAGAAACGTACATTCCTTACAAGGTTAAAGACATAACGCTGGCCGAATGGGGTCGCAAAGAAATTACATTGGCTGAGGCTGAAATGCCAGGACTTATGTCAATCCGCGCTGAATACGGCCCATCACAGCCTTTGAAAGGTGCACGCGTTGCAGGTTGTCTTCACATGACGATCCAGACTGCAGTGTTGATCGAAACACTTACAGCTTTGGGTGCTGATGTTACCTGGTCTTCATGTAATATTTTCTCAACGCAAGATCACGCAGCAGCGGCAATCGCGGCAGCGGGTATCCCTGTATATGCCTGGAAAGGTATGAACGAGGAAGAATTCAACTGGTGTATCGAGCAAACGCTTTTCTTCGGTGAAGAGCGCAAGCCATTGAACATGATCCTTGATGACGGTGGTGACCTTACCAACATGGTTTTTGACCAATTCCCTGAATTGATCGAAGGCATCAAAGGCCTTTCAGAAGAAACGACAACAGGTGTTCTTCGTCTGTATGACCGTCTTAAAAATGGCACGCTTCATTTGCCTGCAATCAACGTAAATGACTCCGTTACTAAATCTAAATTTGATAACAAATATGGTTGTCGTGAATCACTTGTAGATTCAATCCGTCGTGCAACCGACTTGATGCTTGCTGGTAAAGTGGCAGTAGTAGCAGGTTATGGTGATGTTGGAAAAGGTTCTGCTGAATCTCTTCGTGGTGCAGGATGCCGTGTTTTGGTTACTGAAATCGATCCGATCTGTGCGCTTCAGGCAGCTATGGACGGTTTCGAAGTTGTGACTATGGACGAAGCAGTTGAGCGTGCTAACATCATCGTTACAGCAACAGGTAACTTCCGTATCATCACTGAAAAGCATTTCCTTAAAATGCGCGATAAGGCAGTAGTTTGTAACATCGGTCACTTCGATAACGAAATCGACATGGCTTGGTTGAATGCGGCCTACGGCTCTACAAAATCTCAGATCAAACCTCAGGTTGACATCTATTCAGTAGAAGGAAAAGACATTATCGTGCTTGCAGAAGGCCGTTTGGTTAACTTAGGTTGTGCAATGGGTCACCCATCTTTCGTGATGTCATGCTCATTCTCTAACCAGACTCTTGCTCAGATCGAACTTTGGACGAACACGGCTGCATACGAGAAAAAAGTTTACGTTCTTCCAAAAGCTTTGGATGAAAAAGTAGCTGCTTTCCACTTGGCTCACGTTGGTGCGAAACTTGATGTATTAACGGCTGAACAAGCGGCTTACATCGGTGTACCAACAGAAGGTCCTTTCAAAGCGGATACTTACAGATACTAAGCATTGCTTTTTAGCGGTTGGCTAAACGTTAAAAGGCCTGTTTCGAACATGATTCGAAACAGGCCTTTTTCGTTGGTAAGAAATATTGTCGAAGATATTATGTCACCCTTTCAGGGTTCCGATCCGGCTCGTGGACAATTTTTTGCTACAATAATTTCATCCCTCCGGGATTTGGTTAGTGCGCTGGGCGAGCTATTAGTTAATGTTTTCGCTTTTTGACTTGACGTGATTTTGGATTTTATTCTTTCCCCGGTTGGAAATATCATGTCTAGGGGGTATGTCACCCTTTCAGGGTTTGGATCTGGCTCGTAGGAGCTCATTTCTACAATAATTTCATCCCTTCGGGATTTGGTTGGTGGGTTTTAATAACATCTGGTATTTATATAAACATTACGTTTCATACCTATCAGCGGTATGGACGTGTCTTAACTAGTCAATCCAGCAAATCCCGAAGGGATGAAATTATTGTAGAAAAAAATTGCTAATAGCCCCGGCCCAAACCCTGAAAGGGTGATATAAGAATTGCAACAAGATTCAAATCGAAGAAACAAATTAATCAACAAAGGCAATACATTGGATAAATCGCACCCGATCTACCAACCAAATCCCGGAGGGATGAAATTATTGCAGAAAAAAATCGCTAACAGCCGCGGCCCAAACCCTGAAATCGCGCCATAAGAGTTGGAAACAATATTTCAGTCGAAGAAACAAATTAATCAACAAAGGCAATACATTAGATAAATCGCACCCTCGCTACCAACCAAATCCCGAAGGGATGAAATTATTGTAGAAAAAAAATAGCTAACAGCCGCGGCCCAAACCCTGAAAGGGTGATATAAGAATTGGAAACGATATCCCCATTCAAACTACCAGCCTTATTATGTCAAATCCTTCTTAGCCTCCGTCGGTGTCACTTCCGAGCCCTTCACCGGAATGACTATCCCATGAATATCAAACGCCGTTTTTAAAACCTTTATCGCCTCACTTTTCGCTGACCCCGGCCCTGTCTTTGCCTGATCGATCCAGAACTGCACCTGAAAATCAATGGTACTGGCTCCGAACTTTACATAACTAAAATCCACCGATCTGGTCGCACTCAAAAACCCCAGCGAATGCATCGCTTCCAGGCTAATTTTCTCAACCAAAGCAAGATCTTCCGTGAATCCAACGCCACAGTCAATCTGAACGCGCCTCTCTCCTGAATGCGTAAAATTCGTAATCGGTTTTTGAAAAATGTCCTTACTGGGGATTTCAACCTGTTGCCCCGCCAGATTATCGATGATAACCGAACGAAGGTTTATCGATTTAACTTTCCCCGTAAATCCGTTTGTCTCAATAATATCACCTACTTTGATTGGTCTTTGTATCGCGATAAAAGCACCCGAAATAAAATTGGTAGTCAAATCCTGAAACGCAAAACCCAGCGCCAACGCCAATACACCCGCACCAGCCACCATGGATGTTACGGTCTTTTCCAATCCCAATATTCCCAGTGCAAAAAATAGTCCTGTGGTAAGAATAACGATCCTGGTCAAAGCGGAAACAAGACTTACCAGCGCCTCGTTCTGTGAAGCCTTAGCCAATACATTCGCCATCAACCGCCCCCCATAACCAGCCAAAAACCGGAAAATAACCAACAAGAGAATTGCAATCAAAACATTAGGCACATAACTAATGCTGAGATCAAACCAACTGTCCAGTTTTATGAAAATAGGATCCACTTTTTTTGAAAGCTCAAGAAATAACATGTATACGCAAAAAAGAATAAGAATGCCGGATAACAGATAACTTCTTAAAATCCGGCTGGTACTAATTTTAAACAAACTTACGCGATAATTGTTGCACAGTTTACATCATTTATCGCAAATTTTCTTTGTCAACCTTTGTCATTTTTAAAACAAAAAGGGAGAAAAACCCATAACGACTTTTCTCCCTTTTTAATCTTTAACCAGCAATGATTTTCTGATCAATTACCTCAAATCAACCACTTCAACACCTGGAAATTGTTTGGAGTTAAATGTAAAATAAGTATCAGCGATCGCAACATCGGGCTGAAACTGCTCCACTTTATAGGTCACTTTCTGACCATTTTTCTGAAAAATCTTCCAGCTGTTTATCGATTTATCAGCCTTATTAACCTGGATCTGAACCTTCTCTACCTGGCTGTTTTTACCTGTTGACGTTAACTCAACCACTTCATAAACCTGATTACCCTCTTTCTTTTCCTGTAAGAAAGCATACTTAAAACCTTTTTTATAGGCCGAGTAAATTCTTGTCGGGTCAAGGTCTCCACCTGCCGATGGATCAAAGTCCTGATAATTCACTTCGTTTGTTTCCTTGATATAAGTTGCCATCAGCTTTCCATCATTGAAAATTTCCTGACCTGCCATCTTCAAACGAAATTTTGTCCCCTTAACGGTCGCGTCCCCTTTTAAAGCTTTTCCTCCCTCCGGTGTGTATGTAAAAATTGCTTTGAAAGATTTTATCTTCTGATACTTATTACTCATCGCGTCTAAAATAGCCGTCGATTTTTTATCTCCCTGTGCCTGCACCGACGTTGTAAATACACTTGCAAAAGCGACGATGGAAAGCACAAACGAGAAACTTGTTATTTTTTTCATAATCAATATTTTATTTCTTACTTAATTCTTTAAAAAGCATGCCAGGTTAAAACGCAACTGCAAATTTAGACAAAACTGCGGGATGAAGGTTTAAAAGTCAAAAGAAGTCCTGGCTACATTGCTAAACGCTGCTGTCAGCATCCGGCGATATAACCAGGACTATTAATTTCTTTTCAGGCCTGAATTTATAACAATGCGGCTCCGAAAACACCGGCACTGTCTCCCAACTTTGGTTTCAGAATCGGCGTGGTCACAACACGATTATTAAAAATGTATTTTTTAATTCTTTCATAACCTTCTCCATAAAGCAGATCAATGTTACCAACACCGCCGCCGATCACGATCAGCCCCGGATCCAGTACGTTGATAAGCGTAGAAATGGCGCGTCCGTAATATTCAAGCAAACGGTCAATGGTTGCTGTTGCATGCACATTTCCGCCTTCATGATATTGCTCAAGAATCGTTTTCAAAGACAACTTCTCACCACTTTGCTGTTCGTAAAAACGTTCAAGGGCCGGGCCCGCGATCACCTGCTCAACACAGCCGCTTTTGCCGCAATAACAGGATTCTCCGTTTTCTTCAAGGATATTATGTCCCCATTCTCCGCCGATTCCGTGATGACCGCCAATAATCTTTTTATTAACGACTAGTCCGCCGCCAACACCGGTGCCCATGATCACGCCGAAAACAACCTCAGCATCCGGATAGTCTTTCCCGGCTCCCATCAATGCTTCCGAAAGCGCAAAAGAATTCGCATCGTTGGCCAGTTTTACAGGAATGCCCAGCAGGTCCGTAAGATCCTGCTGCATCGGCTTGCCATTCAGACAAGTCGTATTTGAGTTTTTCATCAGATTGGTATCGGGTTCGGAAACACCCGGCGTCGCAAAACCAATTTTAACCGGTCTCTCACCCACTTCTTCGGCAACCGAATCAATCAGTCTTTTTATTTGCGATAAAATATGATCGTATCCTTTGGCAGACTCTGTTGGCAGCCTTTTACGGGCTACAACACGCATATCATTATCAGAATCCAACACGGCACATTCTATTTTTGTGCCTCCTAAATCTATACCCCAGAGTTTCATTAAATACTATCGAACTTTGTAAAATTTAAAACCGAACAAAAATATCACAAAATAGCAGATTATCGGCAAGTAATATGCAGAAGCTACATCGTGTTCAGCCACCGCCCCCATCAAGAACGGGAAAAGAGCACCGCCAACAACACCCATAGAAATAAAGGATGAAGCCTGCTGCGTGTGTGCTCCCAGATTTTTTAATCCCAAACTAAAAATCGTCGGGAACATGATACTGAAAAAGAAGTTCAGCATCAGTAACGCAATAAATGAAGGCCAGCCCCAGCTTTGGCTAATCAGCAAACACATCACGATGTTGCAGGCTGCAAAAATGGCCAGCAATCTAGGCGGTGCAATGTACCGCATCAGGAAAGTACCTACAAAACGGCCGGTAAGCATCAGAACAAAAAAGAGGATCATCCATTTACTGGCAACGGCGTCCGTGAATCCCATTTTTTCATGACCATAATTGATAAAAAACGCCCATGTACCCGCCTGTGCCGCCACGTTGAAAAATTGTGCTACGACGGCCCATTTAAAATGCTTGTGTGCAAAAAGGCCCTTTTCGGGATGTGTATCCACATTGGCCGCATCAGGGTTTGCCACTGCCACGTGCGGATCGATCAATGCCGGTACTTTTACAAAGGAAAATAGTACAGCGATCGTAGCGATCACAGTTCCGATAACGATATACAGCATTTTAACCGATGTCAGATCGGTGCTCCCTTCCACATGATTTCCAAAAAGAAAATGAGAACCCATCCATGGTCCAATGATCGTGCCAAGCGCATTGAAAGCCTGAGCAAAATTGATACGCATATCACTGGTCCGCTGGTCGCCCAAAGAAGCTACAAACGGATGTGCCACAGTTTCCAGCGTAGAAATACCACATCCCAGAATGAACAATGCAATTCCAAAAAACGGAAATGAAGCTGCCGCAGCAGCCGGAACAAATAAGAACGAACCACCAGCAAAAAGTGAAAGCCCGAAAAGCACGCCGTTTTTATAACCAAAGCGCTTCATAAATAGTCCGGCAGGAATACCCATCACACCATATGCACCAAAAATTGCAAATTGTACAAAAGCCGACTGTGTTTTGGTAAGGCTCAATACAGTCTGAAAGTGTTTGTTTAAAACATCGCCCATCGTAATGGCAATGCCCCAGAACATGAAAAGGGAGGTAACAAAGATGAGGGTAATCAGGTACCTGTCTTCTGTAAATCGGGCCTTTGTAATTTCCTTACCAGGCGAGGTTGCTGTATTCATTTTTGATATATTGTAAATTAGTTATTCTGGTATTTTTATTTTTGGAGGCGTAAAATAGAGAAATTTAAAAACTGTTTCCAATCAAAACTTGTAACATCATGCCCCCCCGTTCGGATATGGTAACCTATCTGCCCCATAACAGCCTTGTTTAGCGCGGGTATTTCCTTCACCGGAAGCCCTTTTGTTTTAAGGAAACGATAGACTGCATCAGCCTCCTTTGCCGTAGCAAATTCTCCTTCGGGGTCTGCCCCCTTATCGTCCTCCGCACTGGCAATGTAGACTGGCCTTGGTGCGATAAGATCCACGATAAAATGTTGATCAAAAGGCAATAATGTATCCTGATCCATATATTTCCTGAAACTTCTGGCGTACCAGTGCGGAAAAACGGTGTTCAGTCTGCGGATATTTTCGCCTATGCCCCGGTGAAATAGTTTAGCGCCCCCGGCACCGGATTCATTACTTAACACGAGTGCAAAACGCGTGTCAGACGCGCCTGTCCAGAGTGCTGCTTTGCCCAAACGAGAAAACCCGAAAACAGCAACTTTTTTTGCATTAATATCCTGATCCGTCTCTAAATAATCCATACCGCGGCTCAACGCCCAGGCCCAGGCCGCAATAGTTCCGAAGTTATCTTCCCGATTTTGAAGTTCCGGATACAACGTATGAACGCCCGTTTTAAACATTTCTTCCTTCCGGTCCGACGCTATTTCCTCCCGGTACATGGTTGCCAAAGCAAAACCGGCGTCAAGGATACTATCCACCTGCCACTGCCTGGCATTCACGCCGCGACAAGCGTCCGTCGCTTTTCCATCTACCGCACAGGGAAACATTTTGCTGTTTTCAACCCAGGCCTCCGTGAGCTTAATTCCCGGATCGGCATGGATGGCCTGATTACCGATGAAATTAATCCCGATAATCGCAGGTACCGGATGTTTCACATGATTAGGAATGTAAATCAGCAGGTCAAATTTCACCTCTTTTCCATTTTCCCGGATATGAATGGCAACCTGCTTACGGGTCGCTTTTCCATTCAGCGCATTTTTATCATGATCAAAAACTTCAAAACGCATGTCCTTCGGTCGTCCCGGCGAGGTACCATACATTTCGGTGCGAAAGGTTTTCAGTAATTCTTCTCTTCTCGCGTTCCATTGCCTGACACTGGTAACTTTTGATCCATTATTGAAAGTCAGCGCATCTGGCAACGAAGTATTTTTGTTTTGACCCGAGGAAGAAAAAGTCACAAGTAATGAGAAGGCGAGAAACCAGAGTCTATTTTTCATTTTAGAGTTCCCAATTAGCTATTTGGTTTGAAAAGACAATTCAGGTTATCAGCCAAAAGTATACAATGGTGCCGGTTTACTGATATTACCCTGTCCTTCCTATTTTTTTATTTTGATAACAATAAAAAAAGCTGCCGGTCCGAAAGTCTCTAAACACTTTTTCGAACCGACAGCCCGTATATTTTCAATATTGATCAGGTATTAACCACTTATACCCATCGCCCTCAGATGCTCATCCACGCCGTTTAAGTCATGGAACATCACGTCCCTGGCTTTGCTGCCTGTAAAAGGACCCACCACACCAATCAGTTCGAGCTGATCCATAATACGGCCTGCGCGGTTATAACCCAGTTTCATTTTCCGTTGGATCAGCGATGTACTACCTTGCTGATGCGTCACGATCAGACGGGCAGCCTCAGGCAATAACCCATCAAAATCATCCGTATTAACCTCACTTCTGGATTCTGAGCCTTCATCACCTTCATATTCCGGTAATGCGTAGGCTTCATCGTAACCGCGCTGTGAACCAATAAATTCGCAGACATCTTCAATTTCTCTCGTATCAATAAACGGACATTGCAAACGGATCACTTCCGAGTTGATCGCCAAAAGCATATCTCCCTGTCCGACCAGCTGTTCCGCTCCACCCATATCCAGAATCGTCCGGGAATCAATACTGGATGTTACCCGGAAGGATAAACGGGCCGGAAAGTTGGCTTTAATCAAACCTGTAATAACCTTCACCGAAGGACGCTGCGTAGCAACTACCAGGTGAATTCCCACCGCACGCGCAAGCTGCGCCAAACGGGCAATCGGTGTTTCTACCTCTTTGCCGGCCGTCATCATCAAGTCTGCAAGCTCATCGATAACCAGTACGATATAAGGCAGGAAGCGGTGGCCTTTTTCAGGGTTTAACCTGCGCTGGGCAAACTTGGCATTGTATTCTTTCAAGTTTCTTACCGAGGCTTCTTTCAAAAGATCATAACGGGAATCCATTTCGATACATAAAGAATTCAGCGTAAAAATCACCTTTTTAGTATCGGTGATAATGGCCTCATCTGCATTTGGAAGTTTGGCCAGGAAGTGTCTTTCCAGTTTATTGAAAAGCGTCAATTCCACTTTCTTCGGATCCACCAGCACGAATTTCAATTCTGCCGGATGTTTTTTATAAATCAGTGAAGCCAGGATTACGTTCAAACCAACAGATTTACCCTGCCCCGTCGCCCCGGCCATAAGCAAGTGAGGCATTTTTGCCAGATCCGCAATATGAATCTCATTGGAAATTGTTTTTCCGAGCACAATCGGCAGGTCATAGGTTGACTTCTGAAATCTTTCATTCATCAAAACCGAGCGAATAAAGACAGTTTCCCGGTTCTTATTCGGCACCTCAATACCGATCGTACCACGCCCCGGCATCGGTGCTATGATACGGATTCCCAGAGCCGCCAAACTCAACGCAATATCACCTTCGAGGTTTTTGATCTTCGAAATCCGTACACCCGCTTCCGGAATAATTTCATACAGTGTTACCGTTGGCCCAATTGTCGCCTTAATTTTGGATATATTAATTCCGTAACTGCCAAGTGTTTCAACAATCTTGGTTTTATTACTTTCAAGTTCTTCCTGCGTTACTTTTTCATGCTGATTTTCAATCACCTCACTCATCAGCTCGATGGTTGGGAACCGGTACGTCGGCAAATCCAGCATCGGATCATATTGTCCAAACTCCCGGAGAATCGACGCATTAATATCCTCATCTTCCGGAATATCAACCACCTCTACCGCGGTTAAGTGATCCGCAACTTCGAGCTCCAATTCCAGCTCAGGCACCGCATGTACAACCGGGGCAGGAACAAATGGCACGATCGGAGGCGTGGAAGCCAGCTTACTGACCTCTTCCGTATTCAGCACTTCCAGCACATGATTGTTTTTTACAACCGGCTCTTCCTTGATTTCTTCAACCGCAGGGATCAGCTCATCGTCGTAAGTATCGTTAACCACCGAAACATATTCAACCTCTTTAACGACTGTCGGCTCAGTTTCCTGTTCTTTTTCACCCGTAATAACCGGTTCCGAAGCTCCCTCAACGCTGATTTCTTCATCTTCTCCTTTCTCAGGTCTGGCTTGCCATTTGTCCAGCACCGCTTTTGCATCATAAAAATAAATTACAAAAACGAAGAGCGCGAACAATATTGGCAGAATACTACCCCATTTCAGCCAGTCGAACAGCCAGACATTGACCATATAACCAATTCCGCCGGAAACAAAGCTCAGGGTATTTTCAGTATTGCTCATGAGCACCACGTACCCCATCAGCGCGCTTAACCATAACGTAAAAAAGATAACCTCTTTGGTGGCGCGGGTCAGGGGCAATAGTTCTTTCCCAAATGCAATTTTCCATCCGGCAAGAATAGGCACGAAAGGCAGCAGCAGAGCCCCAACACCAAACCAGCGATAGACAAAAATGTGTGAAAATGTTGCACCCAAAACACCAAAAAAGTTACGTGTCTGCCGCCCTGCATCCCGAATGGATTCCTGTCCGAAAGAGTCCACAATACTTTGATCGGCAAGGCCGGTAATGATGTATGACAAAAAAGATACTTCCAGGATGATTCCAGTCATGAGGAAGAAAATCCCCCAGGCCAAAGTGCTTTTAGGGCTTGAAAAAATACTCTCCCAATCCAGAGATAACTGAAAACCTGGTCGTACGCCCTCCTCTGCTTTTGTTCTTTGTGTATTTCCTCGCGGCTTATTTACAGACATTTATCTCAGATCTATTTTTTTATGAATGTATGAAGTGCTTTCTATTTTGTCAATCAGGTCGGCCAATATTTATTTAGCGACCATGGCCTTACAAATCCTTTTTACCAATCCCGGGCCCTCATAAATAAAGCTTGAATAAATCTGCAAAAGTCCTGCACCTGCATTCCGTTTTTCCAGCGCATCCGCCGCAGAGGCAATACCGCCTACGCCAATAACCGGGAAGGCATTTCCGGATCTGTCGCATAGGTAACGAATAACCTCCGTAGCGCGGTATTTCAGCGGCTGCCCGCTAAGTCCGCCAGCCCCAATTTTTTCGAGCGTCTCCTTCGAAGTTTTTAAATCTTTGCGGCTAATCGTTGTGTTCGTAGCGATAACGCCGGCTATTCCGGTTTCCTTGACAATATCAATGATATCGTCAAGCTGACTGAAAGTCAGATCCGGCGCAATTTTCAGGAATATTGGTTTGGGATTAGGTCTTTGTTTATTTCGGATCTGAAGATCGTTAAGCAAAGCCATCAACGGTTCTTTTTCCTGTAAATCACGCAATCCCGGCGTGTTTGGCGAGCTCACATTAACCACGAAATAATCGACAACGTCGAACAGCGTGTTAAAACAACTGATATAATCGCTCAGGGCTTGTTCGTTGGGCGTATCTTTATTTTTACCAATATTGCCCCCAACCAGAATCGATGATTTACGATAACGCAGTTTCGCCGCTGCCACTTCGGCACCTTTGTTGTTAAAACCCATCCGGTTGATCAGTCCTTTATCCTCTTTTACCCGGAACAAACGCGGTTTATCATTTCCCGGCTGCGGACGGGGCGTAACCGTTCCGATTTCTATAAAACCAAATCCCAGGGCTTCCAGCTGGTCTACCATTTCGGCATTTTTGTCAAAACCGGCAGCCAGTCCGATCGGATTCCGGAAACGCAAACCTGCCACTTCCTGAACAAGATCGGGGTGTTCGAAAGTATACATACTTCTCAGCAAAGCAGGAACACCGGGAATTTTAAAAGCGATTTGCAGCATTTCACAAACAAAGTGGTGAACGCGTTCGGCATCGAACCGGAAAAAGATCGGTAAAAGGATATATTTATACATTCTGCAAAAATAGAATGTTTGGGGGGAAGGGAAGGAAGGTGTGGGGGTTTTTATTTTATTATTTCAGAAATCGGGGCGATCAATCCGGAATTGTCTTCAATCTATAACTCCTTCAATAGTTCTTTCAGATATGAATCGATCACAGTTTCCGGGATTCGCTGTAATCTTAAAGTTCTTTTAAAACCTGTTCTAAGGATTTTCTCAGAGATTTCAGATATCTTATTTTACGAATTATCGGGATTTCCCGATAACCTTTTCAGCAAATCATCGATTAACAGAATATCATTCAAATCCTTCGGACGCCGTGCCAAAACTTTACTCTCTCGCAGATCGTTAATATGGAAAAAGTAGATTTTAAACCCGACGGCCGACACAAATTCTCTGGCCCTCTCGCGGCACTCATTGTACTCCATTCTAAAATGTACTGAAGTT
Source organism: Dyadobacter sp. LHD-138 (assembly GCF_030929615.1). Lineage (GTDB taxonomy): Bacteria > Bacteroidota > Bacteroidia > Cytophagales > Spirosomataceae > Dyadobacter. The sequence goes on from NZ_JAVFVU010000012.1 coordinate 117,997, forward strand.
AATATATCAATCGGACCTTCTAATCTGACAATCTGCGCCTGAGTAAAGTCTAAGTCTCTGATTCCTTCTATCTCTTCTTCCTCATAATCCAGCGACAATAAAGTGCTGATAAGTTTGTCCTTGTTTTCATTTGTCGGCTCTATCCATATATCAGCATCATTAGTATATCGATGAATTCCGTGCATCGCCAATGCCAATCCGCCGATAAGTAGATATTCGAGATTATTTTCACCGGCAGCCTTAACAAATTTCAAAAATTCGTTATCTTCTAAATCCATCCGGGTTTCGAAATTAAAATACGTTTTTTAGTTTTTCCATCTCGATCAGAAGCAGCATTTTGGATCGAAAATAGGCGATCGTGGAATTTTCTCATTTGAAAAAAGGCCTCAAACCGCTCTTGCAAAGACATTTCAATCCCGATCTGAATTTGATCTGTTTCTAATTCTTCGAAAGTATTATAAATCTTAATCCGCTTTTTCTTTTCCATAACCATCAAATTTGCACTGGATAATTACGTAAATATAACAAAAAAGGCATCCCAATCCGTGAGATGCCTTTTACTAATCCGTTTAACTAGACCTTACTTTTTTTCAGGCCAAACGTATTCAAATTTATCATTGATGGGCGCACCAAAATAGTTTACACTAAGATAATCAAGACGTTTTTTATGTATTTCCATGCGTTTGCTGAAATCGGCAAAATCTTTTTTATCGGTTGGTGTCCAGGCTACCTCCGCCAAAGCAATCGCGCGTGGCCATACCATGTACTCCACATAAGCTGGTGTTTTCATATATTCTGTCCACACATTGCCCTGAACTCCTAAAATGTGTTTTGCTTCGTCGGCAGAAAGTTCTTTCGGCGTTGGGTCGTATGAATAAGACTCGGCCAGATCGGTAAAGCCGCCGATCGCGACAGGCTGCGTTTTCGCGTCCGCCTGATAGTGGTCAAGATAAACGAAATTGTTCGGCGTCATAATTACATCATGACGTTCTTTTGCTGCCGCAATTCCGCCTTCTGTTCCCCGCCAGCTCATCACCGTAGCATTCGGAGAAAGTCCACCTTCCAGGATTTCATCCCAGCCGATCATCCGACGACCTTTTGAGGTGATAAATTTATCAACACGTTTGATCACATAACTTTGCAAGCCATGTTCATCCTTAAGATTTTCCTTTTTGATCAGATCCTGCGCAAAACGGCTCTCCTTCCATTGTGTCTTCGGACATTCGTCACCGCCAATGTGGATGTATTTGCTTGGAAAAAGATCTATCACTTCGGTTAATACATCTTCCAAAAATTTCAAAGTTTCTTCACGAGGCATGTAAACATCGTCATAAACACCCCATTTCGTGCCCACCTCATAGATTTTATCAGGATTGTTCCCCAACTGAGGGTATGCAGCCAAAGCGGCCAAAGCATGTCCTGGCAGTTCAATTTCCGGAATTACATTTACAAAACGATCTTCTGCATATTGAAGCACCTCCTTGATTTCAGCCTGCGTATAAAAGCCGCTATATGGTTTTCCGTCATACTTTTGGTCGCTATAATGTCCCTTCATCGTTTCCTTACGCTTCGAACCTATCGTGGTCAGCTCCGGGTATTTTTTGATCTCAATTCTCCACCCCTGATCTTCTGTCAAATGCCAGTGGAACTGGTTTTGCTTATGCAGCGCAATCAGATCAATATATTTTTTCACAAAATCCAAAGGCATAAAATGACGGCCTACATCCAGCATCAATCCACGATAGGCGTAACGCGGCACATCCTTGATCGTCACATACGGCACTTTCCATTTTACATTGTTAACCACTGCCGGGCTAAAAATCTCAACCGGCAATAATTGCAACAATGACTGAACACCATAAAAAGCTCCTTTGGCCGTCCGGGACTGGATTGTCACACCTTTGGGCGTAACCAGCAAACGGTATCCTTCTTCTCCCAAACTCGCGTCAGAAGAAAGTGTGAAGGTAATATCGCCTTTCCCTTTAACCGTTTTTACAGCATATCCACTGGCCTTATTGATTTGACCAGCCAGCATTTCAGCAACTTTTGTCCACTTCGCATCCGCCGGCGCCCCAATTTTTGTTTTAGCTCCCAGTGTCCATTCACCTTTCGCGACAAGCATCTGTGTCGGTTTAGGAATAATGTTCGGCTGAGCCCCGCTCACGCAGAACCAAAGGGAACACATGATCGTTAACAGAAAATTTTTCATTCAAGTAAGCGTTTAGAATTCATTTATTAAATAATTTTAAAAAGTATGCAATTTAACGCAACAACATTTTAAAATACTACACATTTTAACTTTTTTGTAATTTTATGCAATTAAATTTAAAATTGACCCGTTGATTATATTTGCCACGCGCAATGCTTTATACTTTATGGATCAATTGAGTAGGTGCATTGAAAAAGGTCGAATGAAGTGCAGCTCCTATCCCTAACAACTTTAAAAATTAGTAATGCTCAAAAATTTATTTAATCCTCAACGGCTTCATGTATTCGTCCTATCAGGGTTACTGGTTGCTGGCAGTGGCTTCAATTCTTTCGCTTCCGAAAAGCATGTAAAACAAATCCGTATCGATGGGGGCAAAATGGTCGGCAAGATCGTCGAAGCACCGAAAAATACACCCGTTAGCTTTGCAACCGTTGCCGTGTTAATGGCCAAAGACTCCGCTGTGAGCACAGGTGTCATCACAGACGAAAACGGCATATTTACCATTCCGGATGTTAAGCCAGGAAGTTATATATTGCGTGTGACCAACATGGGTTATGAAACGCTTTTTGTTCCCAATGTCCGTGTTTCTCCTGAATCCAACATTGTTGATCTAGGAACTTTAACCGTCATCGTTTCGGCTCAAAAGCTAAATGAGGTGATTGTCAAGGGAGAAAAAAGTATGATCGTTGAAGACATTGATAAAAAAATGATCAATATCGGAAAAGACATGCTGGCTACGAGTAATAATGTCAGTGATCTTTTGGAAAAAGTACCGGCCGTTTCACTCGACGAAAACGGAAACCCGCAGGTTCGCGGAAAAGGAAATGTGGTGGTACTGATTGACGGAAAACCTTCTTCATTATATGGCAGTGATTTACCCACCATTTTGCAATCCTTCCCGGCCGACTTAATTGAACGCATTGATGTTTCTACGACACCTTCGGCAAAATATGAAGGAGAAGGTGCCTCGGGTGTGATTGATATTATTACCAAAAAGAATAAAATCCGGGGTATTAACGGCAGCGGTCGTGCGAGCCTTGGTCTGAAAGAAAACCACAGCGGTTCGGGAAATGTAAGTTTTCGCGCCGGAAAGCTGGGTATGAATGCATCACTGAACGGACAGATGCGTAATACTTTCTGGAAACGCCGCCTGAACCGCGATAACTTTTTAGGTGACGAACAGTCGCGTTTGGAACAGCGCGGAACCGGCCATAATACAAACAAAAATATGTTCAGCCGGATTGGTGCCAACTATGAAATAGACGATAAAAACTCCGTAGAAGTAGGCGTTAATTATTCCCGCGACCAAAACAGGAACAGTAGTAATTTGTCCAATACCTCTGCATTGCTGACCGGCCCTATGCTTGATCATTTTGAAAGAATCAACCAGAGTAAAGGAAACGGCCATAATGTTAGTACGAGTTTGGATTACCGTCATAAGTTTAATAAAACGGATCAGTTGATCACTTTTACGGCAAACTATTCCCAGGGTGCTTCGGAAGGAAAATCGAAGTACGACCAGGAGAATGACGTGGACAGCCTGAGCCGTTATCAGCAGAATTTCCGCAATAATAACAGCAAATCAGTATTCCTGAATTCGGATTACACCTGGCCTATCACGCCAAAAGCGACGCTGGAAGTTGGATTTCGTACGCGGATCAACTCAAACGATAACACAAACAATTTCTACCTTCAGAATGCTGAAACGGGTAATTTTGAATTTGACAAAAACATCAGTAACATTTTTAATTACAAGAATTCAATTTACTCCGGCTACATGACCTTCTCGAAGAAAACAGATCTTTGGGGTGTAAGAGCAGGGTTAAGACTTACGGATTCCAATCAGCAGATTGATCAGGTGAGCGCCAGCAAAGAATTTGGCGTGCACTTCCTGACCTTGGTACCATCCCTATCCTTGTCCCGAAAACTGGATGAGAATGCCATGTTTAAATTAAATTACAGCCGTCGCGTGCAACGCCCGGAAGCCGATTGGCTTAATCCATACACGGATGTTTCAGATCCAAGAAATATCCAGTCAGGAAACCCCGACCTGCGCCCTGAATTTACGCACAAAGCAGAAATGGCCTATTCGAATTACGAAGAGTCCGGCGGATGGGGACCATCTTTATTTATGGATTATTCCAACAATGCCATTACCCGGATCCGAACGGTTGATGCAGAAGGTATTTCACTGACAAGATATGATAACGTCGGACGTGAAATGTCTTATGGTTTTGAAACAGATTTCTCTCAAAAAATTGGTGATGTATTGAAAATAAACGGAAGCGGCCGGGTTTTCAGAAGTGAAGTCGTGTCCGCTCTGGCCAACATCAACAACCGTACCTGGAGTTATTCCGGCAATTTGAATGCTTTCATTACTTTGCCTATGGATTTCCGTGCCTCTGCTTACGTTAATTACGAAGGCCCTAGAGCCATTGCGCAGGGAACCCGCCAGGGCGTTTTTGTCGCCAATATGGGTATCAGAAAAGATATACTGGAAAAAAAAGCAACACTTTCCTTTAACATCCAGGACATATTTTTGTCCCGTGCCTACAAGAGCCAGCTTGCCACGGATACTTATATCCAGAATTCCTTGTGGCAGCAAACCAACCGTCTGGTCAACCTGACGTTCCAATATCGGTTTGGAAAAATTACCATGAGCGGAGACGAATCCTGATCATCAAGACATTACGAGTTGTTAAAAATAAAGCAGAAAAGGGAATACGGAGCGACACGCTGTATTCCCTTTTCTACTTTAAACCTATTCCCTTTTGCAAAATCTAACCATTGGATTCTGGTTTCGGAATTCTTCTTTTGTACATTGTAAACAAAACATCCTTTAAAATCAATGCAACAGTTTGTAACCTCGGCGGGTATTCCTGAAGACTGGAACAGTTTTTGCAACACCGTATAATAATTATGGTATTTTTACCTTTTTAACCTTAACAGCTAAACAAAACCGGCATACAATAACAAAAACCTGGTTACTTATTTAATCGTTAGCCGTAACCTATTTATAACATTAAACACAATCCCATCACATGAAAAAAATTATTGGAATTTCACTTGCAATACTTCTGTCTGCTTCAATCTCATTCGCTCAGACACGGATTCCGGCTGATACCATCTTTAATAATTATTACAAAGCAACGGGCGGAAAAGCGCTTTGGGAAACGGTGAAAACTTACAGTCTGAAACGCAGCTACGCAGCAGCTGCGGCCGCACCTTACACGTCCGACATTTCCGTTTCGGTTCCGGATAACTCTATTTATAAATCGAAAAACATCATGAACCGCAGCTTTGTGTATACCGTAAAAGGCAACGAGGGCTGGATTAAGGTTCCGCTTGGAAACAAAACAGATGTCAAGGATCTAAGCCAGGCAGAACAAGGCAGCATGCGCTATGAGCTTTATGACGTCCTTGCTCCGTTTATCAACTACCACAACCGTGGATTGATTGCAAGCACCGTGGGCACCGAGACATTGAATGGCGTATCCGTAAATCAGGTTGAATTACAGGGTAAAGATGTAAAATATAACCTTTATTTTGACGCAGCTTCCGGACTTCTCGTTCGTCAGAAACAAACCATGGCCGGTGTAGAAACGGTAACAGATCTGTCCAACTATACCAAATCAAAATTCGGTATCCTTTATCCGGCAAAACTCGTTGAAATTAACAGCAGAGACAGAAAAGCGGTTACAATCACTTCAACTGTTTCAATCAATGAAACAGTGAGTCCCGAGTTATTCAAACGTTAAAAGCGCTCACCGTTCATTTTTATGAGTAACCTACGATCCGGCAGCCGGATCGTAGGTTACTCATAAAAATGTTCTGACCAGTTGTGTACAAAACTTCACCCAGTCTTTTTCTCCGTGGAAATAGCTGGAATAATCATAAAGAATGAAGAAAGCACTTAAAGTAACGGCAATTATCGTACTGACAGTTTTAATTCTGATTGGGGTATTGATATGGGGTATTCAGACTCCCGCCGGGCAAAACTTTCTTACTGCGCAGGCAAATACTTATTTGCGAAAAAAATTAAAAACTAAACTTAATGTTGAGAAAATAAGGTTCGACGTTCCCGACTGGATCGTCCTGGAAGGCGTTTTCTTTGCGGATCAAAAAGGCGATACACTGGTTGCCGGTCAAATGCTGCGTGTCGATCTGGACATGTATTCCCTGTTAAAAGGAAATGTCGGAATCAATAAAATTGAACTGGAAGGTGCTACGGCCAATATTCACCGGACCTTACCCGATACCGTTTTCAACTTCCAGTTTATCGTTGACGCATTTGCCAGCACAAATCCTACCGAACCCGAGGACACCACGGCGAAACCAATGGAAATGCGCCTTGATAAAATTTTATTAAAGCGGGTCCGCCTTTCCTATAAAGATGCGATCATTGGTACCGACGCCGATGCGAACATTGATTCCGCCAACATTCAATTTGATAAATTCAATCCTTCACGATCCCAATATCATCCGACAAAAATTGCGCTTTACAACAGTGGAGCCAGGTTAAGGATGTACGAGGCGCTGGTGAAAGATACCACCACTACCCCATCAAGTCCTTCGGATTCTCTTGATATTAAACTCGGCGATATTGATATCAGCAAATTCAAATGGGAATTTACGGATGAAACTTCCGGCCTGAACAATGGCGTTACCCTGGATCAGTTGCGGGGAAAAATCAATAAAATTTATGTCGCCGGTCAACGTGTAGAGATCGAAAGCATTTTGCTGGATAACATGACAGCCTATGCAGCGTTTGCAAAAAAGGCGGTTTCAAAAACAAGTCCTCCCGATACAAAGACCGACAGTACGGCAACACCGGGCTGGTTTGCCGTTATAAAAGACATCAAGCTGGTTAACAACAACCTGCGCTACGATGACTTCAATTCAAAACCTATCCCCAAAGGACTGGACTATGCACACTTACATGTCAAAAAATTAAATGTTGACCTGAAAGATTTCCTCTTCTCGACAGATAATATCACCGGAAAGCTAAAAGAGGGGTCATTTGAAGAAAAAAGCGGTTTTAAATTGCTCACACTTCGGACGGATTTCGCCTATGGTGCCAAACAAACCTATCTGCGCAAGCTTCTTGTAAAAACGCCAAAAACGGTTATCCGTGACGAATTGACGTTACATTATAACAACCTGGACGACCTGACAAAAAACCTGGCAAATGTCAGAATCCGTCTTAGTTTGAAAGATACAAAAGTGGCTTTTTCGGACCTGCTGCTCCTTGCGCCCGATCTGGCCGCTACGCCTCCATTTAACAAAGAGCCAAACGGATCTGTCCAGGGCTCCGGATTGGTAACAGGCACTTTGAATAACATGCTGATATCAAAAGCACGTTTCAGCATGCTGGGTGGCACCGTTTTAAGCATAAACGGACGCATCCGGGGTTTACCCGATGCCAATAAACTTGCAGCGGATATGACGGTCAACGAAATATCTTCTACAAAGGCTGATCTGTTAAAAATGCTGCCCGACAGCGCCTTACCATCCAGCATTGAATTACCGGAGCAGGTTAAAATTTCGGGAAAAGTGAACGGCTCTATCCAAAACCTGACACTTAACACCACCATTGCCACATCATTTGGAAACGGAACATTTGCAGGAAAACTTGTCAATATTACAGACAGCATCAAAGCCAGCTACGGCGGCACGTTGAGCCTCACTAATTTTGACCTGGGAAAATTGCTGAAACAACCGCCTCAGGAACTTGGTAAACTGACGCTGTCCACACAAGTTGCCGGCACTGGCTACACCGCTTCCCGAATGAAGGCTAATCTGGACGGAACCATCCAAAGCGCCGATATCAAAGGATATGTTTATAATAACCTGGCGCTTAAAGGTGATATCGATCACGGATTGGCCAATGTTTCGGCGAATATGAAAGACGACAACATTGGCATTGCCCTAAACGGACAGGTCGATCTTTCCAAGGAATTCCCGAGCGTTAAAGGTGAAGCGACCATTGATCACATGGACTTAACGACTTTGAACCTTTATTCGGATTCGTTGCAGGTGAAGGGAAATTTGAAAGTTGATATGCTGTCTACCAACCCGGAAAACCCGCTTGGTACGATTACCGTTAACGATCTGGTACTGACACACCACAAAAAACCGGTTACCATATCCGACCTCACAGTACAACTGAGCGATACGGCAGGGAATAAGAGAGCAGTCATTACTTCGCCATTTTTAAACGCAAAAATGGAGGGAGACTTTGTTTATACAGAAATTGCAGATGCAGTTTTCACCGAAACGAGTAAGCACTTCGCCATTCCGGGGATGACTTATAAACCAGTCACCAAGCCAGTCAATTTTACGCTGGACGCAAGTGTATCGAATCACCCGGTTTTCAAAATTTTCGCGCCGCAGCTTACAGAACTTAAACCCGTTCAGCTGCATGCCAAACTGAATAACCAGACCGATTCATCTATCGTTGCTAATCTTAATATTCCTTTGGTGGAATACGACAGCATTCACGCCGAAAGAGTATTGGTCAAGCTGAGCAATGTTAAAGAGAAAGCCGTGATGACGGCCAATGTCGGCAGTGTGCAAACAGGCGGATTTCGGGTTCAGAATGCATCGCTTAAAACCGATATCGCCAACAATGATGCCAAATTTAATTTCATCGTTAAAGATTCAGTCAACACGGATCGCCACGGTATAAATGGAAATCTGGCATTGGTAGATAACCGTTATCAGTTACGCCTGCGTGAAGGATTGTTGATTGACTACCGCAAATGGTCAACTGATAGCGAGGGATACATTCAATATGCGCCCGATAGTGTATGGGTTAAAAGCTTTGTCATCCGCCAGGATTATCAGTCTTTATCCATCAATTCATCGACCGATGAACCAAATAGTCCGCTGGATATCACGGCAGACAGCATCGCCATCGGACCTTTCGCTGCACTGGTAACGCGCGATTCCACGATGGCTTCCGGTACATTAAGCGGCAATATTAAGCTCAGCAATTACATGACCTCCCCGGTTTATACCGGCCGTCTGGACATCAATAGTTTTGCTTTGATGAAAATACCAATCGGAAATCTGGCGATCCGTTCAACCAATGAAACAGAAGACAGAATCCGCGTGGGCGTCTCTTTGACCAGTGATAAAAACGACATGCGGCTTTACGGGAGCTACCGGTTAAAGGAAGAGCAGCCGTTGAATTTCACGCTGGACATGAAAAAATTCGGGGCTGAAACCATCGAGGCATTCAGTTTTGGGCAGTTGAAAAATGCCCATGGCAATCTTTCGGGCAAGGTCGCGATTACCGGTTCCACGGATAGTCCAAGATTAAATGGTGACATAAATTTTGACGACGTTGCGTTCAATGTAACACAGCTGGGTGCTCGTTATGCATTAACCAATCAAAAATTACAATTTGCTGATCAGCGCATCAATTTCAACAATTTCATCGTTGCTGATTCCCTGAAACAACCGTTAAAAATCAACGGAAATGTCAACCTGGCCACTATCCCGGACGTTGGTTACGACCTTAAAATTGACACCAAAAATTTCACAGTTCTTGACGCGACGCAAAAACAAAACAACCTCTTTTTTGGGAAGGCGATTATTGATGCAAATCTTACTGTAAAAGGAAAAGGCAGCAATTCCATCATCGATGGCAATGTAAAACTGGATCCCCAAAGCAATATTACCGTTGTGATGTCCGATGATGCCACCGAAGCGGGCGATGCGAGTAAAGGCGTTATCGAATTTATTGACATGAGCGATTCCACACAGCTTGCAAAAATCGATTCTGTTGACGCGTCAAAACAAATCATTGTTGATTTTGCTTCACAAATATCGCTGGATATTGATGTAGATGATAAATCGCAGTTTACTGTGGTGATAGATGAACTGAATGGTGATAACATCAAATTGAAAGGGAATGCCAAGTTAAATACGGGAATAGCGCCAAACGGCCAGTTGTATCTGATCGGGGCCTATGATTTAACCCAGGGCTCGTATGATTTAACGCTTCAAATTCTAAAAAGACAATTTGAAATTCAAAAAGGCAGTACGCTGATCTGGACAGGCGACCCGATGAAGGCTGATCTTAACATTACGGCTGCTTATGAAGTAATGGTAGATCCCGGCACAGTGGACAGCAAATACAAGGGTGACCGGAAGATCCCGATAGCGGTTCAGATCGTTATTACAGGCAATTTATCTACCCCGAATATTACATTTAATGTGGTTCCCGGGGAGTCAGTTTCGCAAACGGTCAAAAGTGACATTACCGCCCAAACGTTTTGGTCCGACATGCAAAACAACCCTTCCGAGATGAACAAACAGGCATTTGCCCTGCTTATAACCAATAAATTTATCACTGACCAGAGTTCCTCCGGGTTCTTGTCAGGTGTAAGCGCCGAAGCTATTGCACGCCAAAGTGTGAGCCAGCTGTTAAGTGATCAATTGAATAACCTGGCCGGCGATCTGGTAAAAGGCGTTAACCTGGATCTAAACCTGAATTCCACAACCGATCAGAGTGCCGGCGCAAGAACTGACCTGAATGTTGGATTGAGCAAAGCATTTCTGGGCGACCGGCTGAAAATTTCTGTGGGTAAAAACTTTGAGCTGGAAAGTAAATCGCAGACACCAAGTTCATCAGAAGTATTCGACAATATTGCCCTTGATTATTCCCTTAGTAAAGATGGACGGTATCTGTTCCGGGCATACAGAAAAAACCAGTACCAGTCCATTCTGGAAGGATTTATCATTGAAACAGGTGTCAGTTTTATTATAACGGCAGATTACGATCTGTTCCGTGAAATTTTTCAAAAGAAAAAAAATGAGAATTAGTGCATTCGCCATCTTTGTGATATGTATACTGTTGGGCGGCTGCTCAGTAAGAAAATATGTCCCGGCTGGCCAAAGCCTGTACGTTGGGAATAGTGTAAAAGTAACGCCTGATTCGCTTTCAAAGCCGGATGTGACTGGTTTGTCAGAAAGCCTGGAAGGTATTGTCAAGCCACCGCCAAATAAAACCATCTTTGGATTCCCTTGGAAAGTATGGTTTTACTACTGGATCGGCGAACCAAAAGATGAGGGAGGATTACGGAGCTGGTTTCGTAAAAAACTGGGACAATCGCCTGTTTTTGCTACACAGCGTGTGATTGATATTAATGCCGCCAACATGGTTGGACTCATGGACAACGAAGGCTATTACAGGTCTTCGGCAAAGGGGAAGTTAAACGCTAATCCTAAAAAAAGGACCGCAAAGGCCGAATACGAAGCGTACGTAATGCCAAGGTACTTTATTAATCAGGTCAATTTTGTCGTAAAAGACAGCGCACAATTTAATAAAGACCTGATTTTTTCTAAAAAGGACACCTATCTGAGAAAAGGTGATCCGATCCGGCTTGATGTGGTTACCGCTGAACGCTCCCGTATTGAGCAGCAATTAAAAGGAAAAGGATATTATTATTTCAATCCGGATCAATTAATTGTCCGGGTCGATTCAACGATCGGAAAACAGGATTCAACACTGGCCCGCCAACAGGTGAATTTATATTTAGAAGTAAAAAAAGAAACGGCACAAACCGCATTAAAACAATATTATATCAATAAAATTTTTGTCAACACAGGTACCAGTCAGGATAAAAGTGCAGACAGTGCATCCAACAAAGGGCGCATAAGAAGGGGGTTAACAATTAACGACCCAGGCAAACTTTATAAACGGCGGATTTTCTATGATGCAATCGGATTCAGACACGGGGTTTTGTATACAAATACCATGCAGGATATCTCGGTGACCAGGCTGGTTAATCTTCAAAATTTCAAGTTTGTAAAAAACAGCTTTGAGCTGGTCCCAAGGTCAGATTCAGCGTTGTTAAATGTCTATTACAACCTTGCTCCCCTAAAAAAGAAATCGCTGCAAACGGTTTTAAGTGCAAGTACAAAGTCTAACAACCTTGGCGGCTCACAGATCACCGTTAACCTAAAAAACAGAAATTTCTTCCGTGGCGGAGAAATTTTAACACTGAGTCCATATTTCGGGTTTGACGTCCAGCTAGGCGGCAACCGGGTGGAAAATCCAAACAAAGTTGGAAATGAGTATACCCGATACGGAGCCTCTGCCAGTCTTTCTATCCCGCGGTTCATTATTCCATTTTTGAAAATACGCCCGGAAAAAAGCCAGCTTTTACCAAAAACCATTCTGGCACTCACTTACGAGAACAGAATACAGAAAGATTTTTACACGACAAGATCCATTCGTTTTGACTGGTCTTACGTCTGGAGTAAAAACGCTCGTCTGGAACATACGCTTACACCCATTGCACTCAACCTGGTGGAACCGCTAAATGTAAATTATGAGCGCTACGTAAACATCATTACGAACCCGAATACGAATCCTTTGGATGCTAAACGGTATATCAAGTTAGTTGAGACAAGTTATTTTATAGCGGGTTCCAATTACAGCGTGTCGTTCAGACCAACACCCAAACCATTTAGTAAGAACCAGTTTGTGATTATTGGAGGCGTTGATTATGGTGGAAATCTGCTAAGTTTATTTGGTAAAAGAAATAAACAAGACACACTAAAAACTGAGGCAAAAGAAATTTTCAATGTCCCGATTTTACAATTTGTCAAATTGGATGGAGATGTTCGTTATTACAGAACCATCAATTCGAAAATCAAATGGGCTAACCGGTTTGTGGCAGGCGTAGGAATTCCGTTCGGAAATTCTAAAACGATGCAGCTTCCCACATTTAAACAGTATTTCGCGGGCGGAAGCACCGGACTTCGCGCGTTCAGAGCCCGGGCTCTTGGTCCGGGGGCTTATAATCCGGACACCGCATCAGTCAATCTTTTCGGATACAATGCTTTTGGCGATATCAGACTGGAAGTCAATTCAGAAGTTCGGATGAAATTTACTGATATCCTTAACGGAGCGATTTTTGTCGACGCGGGTAATATCTGGTCCTATCGGGGCAATGCTTTTGAGGGCTACGGTGCCGAATCCGTTTTCAAGAAAAGTTTCCTGAATCAGATTGCCGTAGGCGGAGGAATTGGGTTACGTATGGATTTCTCCTTTTTGGTTTTCCGTCTCGACCTGGCAACGCCCTTCAGAAAACCCTGGTATACGGTCACTCCGGTTGACGTAGATCCGAACGCGCCATTTGACCCGGATGCTCCCGTCAAATATAAAAACCCATGGGTATTTAAAGAGATTAATTTTGGAAGCAAGGCGTGGAGAAAAGAAAACCTTGTGCTGAATATTGCCGTTGGACTTCCATTTTAAATATTATCCGGTAGCAGGTTTGCCAACAAAACCCTGCTACCGGATTTCCTGACAAAGCTCGATCAGCATCCCATTTGTCCCCTTCGGATGCAAAAAACAAACAAGCTTATTATCTGCGCCGGGTTTGGGTTTTTCGTTTAAAAGTACAAATCCTTCTGCTTTCAACCGCTCCATTTCAGCCAGAATATCGTCAACTTCAAAGGCAATGTGGTGAAAGCCCTCTCCTTTTTTCTCAATAAATTTAGCAATCGCACTGTTGGGATCGGTTGCTTCCAGCAGCTCTATTTTGGTCTCGTTAATCTTAAAGAAAGAGGTCTCCACAAACTCGGACGCAATCGTCTCCCGTTTATAGGGCTGGCTGTTAAATAAAGAACTGAACAGCTTTTCAGCAGCCTCAATATCTTTTACAGCAATCCCGATGTGTTCAACATTCTTCATCTCCTCAGTGCTCATTTTAATCTGAAACCTATTTACGGTTATCGCTTCCGCCAACCATACTCAAATAACTCTCGTACCGGCTAAAAGCAATTTCACCACCACTTACGGCATCCTTTACCGCACAACCCGGTTCATTGATATGTTGGCAATTGTTAAAGCGGCACTGATTCAATAACTCGCGCATTTCGGGAAAATAATGGCTGATCTCCTCGGGTTTGATGTCGGCCAGACCAAGTTCCTTGATACCCGGCGAATCGATAATAAACATGCCGGGTGCGAGTTCAAACATTTCCGCAAATGTCGTGGTGTGCACGCCTTTGTTGGCAAATGTTGAAACCTCCTGTGTTTTAATATCGAGATCCGGAGCAATAGAATTAACCAGGGTGGATTTCCCAACCCCTGAGTGCCCCGACAGAAGAGACACCTTCCCTTTTAACAATTCTCTAAAATCTTCCAATCCTTCCCCCGTTACAGCCGTTGTAGCCAGGCAGGTATAACCCAAACCGGTATACAACTCCATCAATTCCGCTTGAAAATCCTTGATTTCATCATTCAATAAATCCTGTTTGTTAAAAATGATAACACCCGGAATCCGGAAAGACTCGATGGCAACGAGAAATCTGTCCATAAAACCCAGTGAGGTGCGCGGAAATACCAGCGTAGCAATCAGAATGGCCTGGTCCACATTGGCGGCAATCAGGTGTGCGTGGGCCGTTTTATGCACAGAACGTCGCACAACGTAATTTACCCGCGGAAGAATTTCAAATATAATGCCTGAATTTTCATTTTCATCTTCTATTTCAAAACGCACAAAATCCCCCACAGCGATCGGATTTGTCACTTTTAAACCCATCGTTTTAAATTTCCCCTTCAACCTGCATTGCCAGATATGCCCATCCCTGTCATCCCTTACTTCATACCACGACCCGGTCGAGCGAATCACTAATCCTTTTTCAAACTCCATTCGAACTTTCAATATCATTATGTAGTAACGAATATAACAGAACTTTTAGGCTTGTTTGATGTGATATTGAAATAATTGCAAAAAGAGACTTTCCGGTTAAGTAGTTTTTTTGTCGATGTCGTCTTTACTTACTATATGGGTTTACCGGAAAGAGATTGAAAATAATATATTAATTTTTTTTAATAAAAAACACTTTCTTAATATATTATTTTATATATTAGTCCCAGACTATCATTTTTATTGGCCAATAACGGTTTTTGCCATTATTGCCACATGATTAAATTAAGCTATGAATTCCGCTGTTGAAGAGCCAAATTCCGTTATTGACATTAGAAAAAACCGTCTTCGGAGTAATCTTTTATTAGAATTATACCAGTCCGGAGATACCTCCATTAACAAAATGGCCCGCTTGTTCCATGCCAGCATACCTTCTGCAACGGGTATTGTGAACGAGCTTATCCGTGAAGGCTGGATCTCTGAAACCGGCACAGGCCCCGCCCGCGCAGGTCGCCCGCCAGTGTTATACGGACTAAACAGCAAAAAGTATCTTACGCTGATCATGGATATCAACCGCCATGACACACATCTGGTTATTTTTGACTTGCACAATCAGATCATCGTGAAGCGCAAAGTCGATATTCGGCTGGATGATTCGGCAACTTTTCTTGAAGAACTGTTCAAAGAGACTGATAATTTCTTAAAATTCCATGATATCCCGCGTGACAAGTTGTGGGGAATCGGTGTTTCCATGCCTGGTTTGATCAATGCAAAGCAAGGTGTGAATCTTACCTACCTGAATCTGACACCTCCCGGAGTTCCGCTGGTTTCCCATTTAAAGAAAAACTTTCAGCTTCCGGTTTGTCTTTGCAATGATACCAAAGCAACAACCATAGGCGAGCATCGTTTCGGCTATGCGGTCAATAAGTCCCAGGTTTTAACGATTAATATTGACTGGGGCGTCGGTCTGGGCATTTTGCTGAATGGAGAAGTTTTCAACGGTGCTTCCGGATTTGCAGGAGAACTGGGCCATATTCAGGTAAAACCGGATGGTTTACTTTGCCATTGCGGTAAAATCGGCTGTCTGGATACCATCACTTCCGCGATGGCGTTAATTCGTCAGGCCAAGGAAGGCATAACGAATGGGCGCGCTACAATTCTTTCCCAGCTCGTTAATCATGATCTGGATTTACTCGACACGAGCCATATCATTGAAGCGGTACATGCGGGTGATGAATTCTCGATCGACTTATTGAGTACCGTAGGTACTGAACTGGGCAA
Organism: Dyadobacter sp. LHD-138; assembly: GCF_030929615.1. Classification (GTDB taxonomy): domain Bacteria; phylum Bacteroidota; class Bacteroidia; order Cytophagales; family Spirosomataceae; genus Dyadobacter. The sequence goes on from NZ_JAVFVU010000012.1 coordinate 134,161, forward strand.
AGGCCTGGCTACGGCAGTTCATCTTTTCAATCCCGAAGTTATAATTGTAGGTGGTTTGTTAGCCGAAGCCGGTCCGTTTATTTCAAACCCGATCGAGCAGGCCATCAATAAATATTGTCTTTCCGATTTTAAGAATACACTTTCTTTGCACATTTCAAAACTAGGCCCCAAAGCGAGATTGCTGGGTACTCAGGCTCATTTGTTTGAACATCTGATCGTTAAAGAGTTTACCTGACCCATATAAAAACGAAGCCGTTCATGATGAATAAAATCTTCATGAACGGCTTTTTTGTATCTTAACGGTCTACAAAAGTTTCCTTACTTCCTGCATCACCATGTCTGTTGCGCCTGTGCGTGATGCGACATACTTTTCAGAAATCGCCCCGAGGTTCCCTCTCAGTTCCGGATTTTCCACCCATTGCGAAAGATATTGCGTTGCCTCATCGGTACCAGCAATTGCCTTTGCGCTCCCCTCGGCAATAAGATCGACCGCTTCCTGAAATTTCTGGTATTTTTTATCCCCGAAGATAATCGGAACACCGAAAGTCGCAGCTTCGAGAATATTGTGTAAACCAGATCCAAAAGCACCGCCAATATAAGCCATATCCCCGTAGCTATACAGGGAAGACAGCATCCCAATATTATCAATGATCAGATAATCAAAGGCACTAATTTCGGCTTGCTGATCATAAGCCTTTTTATATTCTGAATACAGCATCGCTTTTCCGCGAAGTAATTTCCGCCAGCTTTCCATATGACCTGAGTCGATCTCATGCGGAGCAATGATCGCTTTCAGCGCCTGACCCGCAGAATTGAGCGCAGGAATAAGTACCTGCATATCAGCTTCCCAAACCGAACCGGCAACCAGACAGGGTTTATCCTGCTTAAATGCAGCAATTTCGGGAAGATTCTTAATACCCTCAGCGATGGTCCTGACACGATCAAAACGGGTATCTCCGGCAAGTGAGCACTTTGAAATCCCAATTTCACGCATCAGTTGCAGCGATACCTCATTTTGAACAAACAAGTGGTCAAAAAAGGCAAGCATCTTTCTGTAAAAACCGCCGTAGGGTTTGAAAAATATTTGCCCGGGACGGAAAATGGTCGAAAAGGAAAAGATGTAAGATCCACTCCGTTTCAGTTCGGCTAGATAATTGCACCAAAATTCATACTTGATAAAAAACGTAATGCTGGGTTTAAAAACGGCGACAAATCTTTTCGCGTTTCTGGCGGTATCCAGGGGCAGATAACAGATAAAATCCGCTCCGTTATAGTTTTTCCTGACCTCATATCCTGATGGTGAAAAAAAAGTCAGCAGGATAAAATAATCGGGATAATCCTTTTTAAATTGTTCCATCACAGGCCTCCCCTGCTCAAATTCGCCCAGAGATGCCGCGTGAAACCAGGCCACGGGACGATTGTTGATTAAATCAGGCAACGCTCGTTCCAGCTTTTCCAGAAGACCTTCACGCCCTGTCACACCAAGTTTTACCTTGGGAATAAACATAGCAGCCAGACGCATAATCCCGGAAAAGCCATGCATCGCCAATTGGTACAAAAATTCGGACAAAATGATAGGATTATTAAAATTTTAGACTTATAATTATAACATCCGCATTGCATCAAACACCCAATTTCTAGCGTATATTTTCGTTAGAACAATAACAGATTATTATAGGGATATCATGTGAATTGCAGGCATTTTTGATTCTTTTTTTGTTTCAAGAACATAAATGTACAAAAAACCGTTAAAGTGAAGTCGGGATGAGAACGGATATACGAATATTTCGTAATTTTACTGCTTATTCGCTTTTATAAAAAGGTCACCAAGAGATATATTCGTGTAAATATGATTCGTGTAAAACTTTTACTTTCGATCTGTATTCTGGTTGTCATCTCCACGGATATCTTCGCCCAGCGCCGGGTGAAAAACAGTGATGACAAAGAGGACGTTTACAAGTCATTTACCTCCATTGGTTTAACGACCAATACCAATTCAGGGATTTTAGGCGGTGTTGTATTTCGCAAATCCAACGCGGTTTCAGGAACATTATTTGGTAAAAATCAATACCAGTACATGGCGGTTGAGCTGGTCAATGTGAGACATCCAAAAGAACTCGCTCAAACTTTTAATACCGGCGCCCGTTTTATTTTTGGCAAGCAAAACTATCTTTTTGTACTTCGTCCTGAATACGGAAGAGAAATAACCCTGTTTAACCGTCACGAAGATGAGGGCATTTCAATCAGCGCAATCGTTGCCGCAGGTCCTTCACTTGGTTTTGAAAAACCATACATGATACAAAAGCAGCTTACCGGCGGGAAAGTCATTAATGCCCCCGTACGTATCGATCCAAATAATACAACAACAGACCCTTATGAGGGTTTTGTCGGTGTAGGCAGTTTTTTCTCCGGATTTGGTCAGAGTAAAGTAGTACCCGGCTTACACATCAAGACTGCTTTGAGTTTCGAATTAAGTGCATTCCGCGATAACGTAACCGGTGTAGAAATTGGCTTTCTCGCAGAAGCTTTTACACGAAAAATTGAAATCATGGGTTATGCGGAAAATCGCAGCTTCTATCCTTCGGGCTTCATCACACTTTATTTTGGCAGCAAGAAATAAGTCGTTAAATTTATATAGTATTTCCATCCGAGGATGAAATTCCAACGGTGATTATTGACTTTGATTAGAAAATCATGATTGAACTTCCAGTTATACCTTCTGCGCGCAAAAAACGTCCGGACTGGTTAAGAGTAAAACTGCCGGCAGGACCTGAATTTCGTAAGGTTCGCCAACTAGTTGACAACTATAAATTACATACAATTTGTGAGAGTGGAAGCTGCCCGAATATGGGTGAATGCTGGGGAGCCGGTACGGCAACTTTTATGATATTAGGGAATGTTTGTACGCGCAGTTGCAGTTTTTGTGCTGTCGCTACCGGGCGCCCCAATGAGTATGACGCAGATGAGCCACGCCGTGTTGCCGAGGCCATCAAACTTATGCAGGTTAAACATGCGGTTATTACTTCGGTAAACCGGGATGAATTGAAAGACCGTGGTGCGGAAATCTGGTATCAGACTGTTCGTCAGGTTAAAGAAAATACACCTGAAACAACGATTGAAACCCTTATTCCGGATGTAAAAAACAACTGGGATGCATTGATCCATATGATCGAAGCGGGGCAGGAAGTTGTTTCGCACAACATGGAAACGGTTGAACGCCTTTACCGTTCGGTTCGGCCACAGGCTAAATACGAAAGAAGTCTCGAACAAATTAAAAGAACTAAGGAATTTGGGCAACGTACCAAATCCGGGATCATGCTTGGCTTGGGAGAAACTCAGGACGAAGTACACAAAGCGATGGACGACCTGGTTATCAACGGACTCGATATCCTGACACTTGGCCAGTACCTTCAGCCCACTAAAATGCACCATGAAGTAATCGAGTGGATTACACCCGAAATGTTTGATAATTACAGAGAAGAAGGATTGAAACGTGGTTTGAAATATGTAGAATCCGGCCCGTTGGTGCGTTCCAGCTACCATGCAGAACGCCATGTGAATGTGCCGATCTGATTCGTACAAAATCCATAATTTTATATTAAGCCTGATCCGGTCGAAACCTGGTCAGGCTTAATTATTTGCCTCCAAAACGATATAATCTTTTTCATATTGACCATATAAGGGGACCTTATTTATTTTTCCCTGCTGATTATTTGGTTAATGTCTTAAAAAAATTCAATTTTGTTACTCTAAAAACAGTCCTTTATTAATCAGCATAAATTATAACCATACATAAAACTTAGTACATACTATGCCATATCTATTTACCTCGGAGTCCGTATCTGAAGGACATCCCGACAAAGTAGCTGACCAGATTTCAGATGCCCTTATTGACAATTTTTTAGCTTGGGATACCAACAGCAAAGTAGCCTGTGAAACATTGGTTACGACGGGTCAAGTAGTATTGGCAGGAGAGGTGAAAACAAATACCTATCTGGATGTACAGAAAATCACTCGTGAAGTAATCCGTAAAATCGGGTATACAAAAAGCGAGTATATGTTTGAAGCGAACTCTTGTGGTATTTTATCAGCGATCCACGATCAGAGTGCTGACATCAACCAGGGTGTTGACCGCGCAGTGGCCAGCGAAACTTTTGAAGAAAAAGCGAATGCGCAGGGTGCCGGTGACCAGGGAATGATGTTCGGTTACGCGACCCGCGAAACGGACAACTACATGCCTCTTGCACTCGATCTTGCACATAAGATCCTTCAGGAGATGTCATACATCCGCAACAACGAGCCAAATCTTATCCCATACCTTCGTCCTGATGCCAAGTCTCAGGTAACGATTGAGTATAGCGACGAGAACGTTCCATTGCGGATTGACACGATCGTTGTTTCCACGCAACATGACGATTTTGATTCGGAAGCAACCATGCTTGCCAAGATCAAAACAGATATCATTAACATTGTAATTCCTCGTGTTAAAGCAAAATTGACAGCGGCGTTGCAGCAATTGTTCTCAGGAGATATCACGTTCCATATCAACCCAACGGGTAAATTTGTGATTGGTGGCCCTCACGGAGACACTGGCCTTACCGGTCGTAAAATTATTGTCGATACATACGGTGGAAAAGGTGCCCACGGCGGTGGTGCATTCTCAGGAAAAGATCCTTCCAAAGTAGACCGTTCTGCGGCTTATGCAACGCGTCATATTGCCAAAAACATGGTAGCTGCCGGTTTGTGTGACGAAGTACTTGTTCAGGTGTCCTATGCGATTGGTGTTGCGCAGCCTTGTGGCTTGTATATCAATACGTACGGTACTTCAAAAGTGGCTGGTCATGATGGAGAAATTGCTTCTAAAATTGAGCAGATCTTCGACTTGCGTCCTTATGCGATCGAACAACGATTGAAACTGCGTAACCCGATTTATTCGGAAACTGCTGCGTATGGACACATGGGGCGAAAAAATGAGATCGTTAAGAAAACATTCAAGAGCGCAGACGGCAAAGAAAAAGAAGTTGAAGTTGAGCTTTTCACATGGGAAAAACTTGATTACGTTGATAAGATTAAAGAAGCTTTCGCTCTTTAAATTACAATAATTATATAAAGTGAAATTAGGCCGGCCCATTAGTCGGCCTAATTTTTTGCACCATTTACAGAATTCAACATTATTTTATTATGAATTTTAGGTATTATTTAGAATAATTCTCTGGAATGGGTAATTAATGAGTACTTTTGACTAATAATCAACCCTCTAATTCGTTGTTATGGAGTCGAATAAAAATTATTCCTCCTTATGACCTCATCGTCAGGCCTTTTATGCAGTACCAGAAGATCAAATTTACCAACAAAGAAAAATCCAATTTCTTTCCCACGCTAAGACAACGAGTTGATCTCTATTTTTCTGAAAACGACCTGTGTAAAACCGGTGGATCAAAAATTATCTACAAGGCTTTGTTCATGTTAAGCCTGTATATTATTCCTTATGCACTAATCCTTTCAGGCCTTTTTACTGATTTGACCATGCTCGGACTTTCGGTCATTATGGGCGTCGGTGTTGCAGGCGTTGGCATGTCCGTTATGCATGATGCTATTCACGGTTCTTTGGCTAAATCCAATGTTCTCAATAAAATTTTTGGCGGTTCAATATACCTTTTAGGCGGCAACGCATACAATTGGGAAGTGCAGCATAACCGGCTCCATCATACGTACACCAACATACACGAAGTAGATGAAGACATCACCGGAAAGTTTTTGCTTCGGTTGTCTTATCATGAAAAACAAAAATACATTCACCGCTTTCAGCATGTTTACGCCTTTCTGCTTTATAGCTTGATGACGATTTCATTTTTATGGAAAGACTTTAAAGAGATTTCGCTTTTCAATAAAATGGCCGAATCCGGTATGACCAAACCGTATCCAAAGAAAGAACTGGTACGGCTTATTGTAAGTAAACTGGCTTACGTTTTATTTATCTGTGTGCTGCCTCTTTGTTTTACATCCCTGACTTTTGGGGAGTGGGTTATCGGCTTTATGGCGATGCATTGCACAGCAGGCATGATTTTAAGTACGGTTTTCCAAATGGCACACGTCGTGGAAGGAACCGACCAACCAATGCCGGACAATGCCGGAAGCATAGAAAATGCCTGGGCAGTGCACCAGTTACAAACGACTTCAAATTTCGCGGGAAAAAACAGGTTTTTATCCTGGTATATCGGCGGGCTGGATTACCAGATCGAGCACCATTTATTCCCATCCATTTCCCATATCCATTACCACGCGCTTTCCCCGATTGTCAGCCAAACAGCCAAAGAATTTGGCCTGGACTATAATGCAAAATCTGACTTTATCAATGCTTTGGGATCACACGTGCGTATGCTTCGAAAAATGGGTACGGAATCGTCTTTGACAATCGCATAATTTACAAAGAAGATTTTATACCGGGGCTTGCTCGTCGATCTCGCTTTCTCTGGCGATTCGCTCGATCATTTTCATTTTTTCCAGATCCTTTTCTCTTGAGAGGAAAGTGTACATGGCCGGAATAATATAAAGCGTCAGGACAAGCGAGAACAGCAATCCACCCATAATCACAATCCCCATCGACATACGGCTGCGTCCTGCGGAACCCAGCGCCATGGCAATGGGCAATGCGCCCAAAATCGTTGCCAGGCTGGTCATCAGGATCGGCCTGAAACGAAGCGTCGCCGCTTCCAGGGCCGCTTCTCTAATGCCCAGTCCCGTCTCCCGCAGCTGATTGGCAAACTCCACGATCAGGATCCCATTTTTTGTCACCAGTCCAATCAGCATAATCATCCCGATCTGGCTGAAAATATTAAGCGTCTGGTTAAAATACCAAAGCGAAAATACGGCTCCGCCAATCGCCAGAGGCACCGTGATCATGATAATAAACGGATCTATAAAACTTTCGAATTGCGCTGCAAGGATAAAATATATGAGGACCAAAGCCAGGAAAAACGAGAACAGCGTATTCGAAGAACTCTCCGCATAATCCCGTGAAGACCCGCTCAATGAGGTTTGGATCGCCTCATCTTTTAGTTTGTCCCTTATTTTATCCATGGCCGCAATCCCATCGCCAATGGTTTTTCCAGGCGCCAGTGACGCCTGAACCGTGGCACTCATGTAGCGGTTAAAGTGGAAAAGCTGCGGCGGACTGCTTTCTTCTACCGTTTTGACGATATTATCCAGCTGGATAAGGCTTCCGTTACTACTTCTGACAAACATACTTTTCAGATCAAGCGGCTCATCCCGGTTTACCCGGTCGTATTGACCGATCACCTGATATTGCCTTCCATTCATCGTAAAATAGCCAAAACGCTGTCCGGCAAAGGCAAACTGCATCGTTTGTGCCACATCCTGCACGGATATTCCCAGAGATTTTGCCTTTTCACGATCAATCATGATCTGTAATTCGGGCTTGCTGAATTTAAGGTTGACGTCGGTAATGGCAAAAGTCGGGTCGTTGGAGGCTTCTTCCATGAATTTCGGAAGGTATTCACGTAACTTCTCAAAATCAGGCGCCTGAATCACATATTGAACCGGCAAACCGCCCCTTGAATCCACAGCAATCGTCTGTTGCTGTACGACAAAAGATTTTGCGTCGGGAAAACGTTTCAGCTGTTTGGTGATAAAATCTGCAATTTGCTGCTGAGATTCCTTTCTTTCCATCCGGTCGGTCAGGGCAATCCTGCCGCTTCCGGTATTGGCGGCTCCCAAACCCGAATTTCCGGGAGAAGTGATCAGCATAATTCCCTTCTTTCCAGGCATGGAATCCATTAACATCTGCCCCACATTTTGAACATACTTATCCGTAAATTCAAATGAAGAACCTTCCGGCGCAGTCATCTGGATCCTGAACCAGTTACGATCATCCAGTGGTGCCAGTTCCGATTGCAGATCCTTTCCAAAAAACCAGATCATGCCCAGGGTCAGGAAAATAAGCGGAACAGCCACCCACCGTATCTTCAAAAATTGCGCCAGCGCATCGCCATAACTATTCGTTAAATTGACAAAAAACGGCTCAGTCTTTTCATAAAACCAGCTCTTTTTATGTGTTTTACGCACCAGATACGCATTAAGCATCGGTGTCAGTGTCAGCGAAACAAAAGCAGAAATGAGTACTGCCGCCGAAATAACGATCCCGAATTCCCTGAATAATTTCCCGACAAACCCCTGCATAAAGATCACCGGAAGGAAAACCGACGCCAGCGTGATGGAGGTTGAAAGAACGGCAAAAATGATTTCATTGGATCCTTTGATGGCCGCTTCTATGGGACTCATCCCCTCTTCGATCTTCTTGAAAATATTTTCCGTGACCACAATCCCGTCATCCACCACCAAACCCGTCGCCAGAACAATGGCCAGCAGGGTAAGTACATTGATGGAAAATCCCATCATATACATGACAAAAAACGTCCCGATCAGCGAAACCGGAATGTCGATCAAGGGACGGAACGCGATAAGCCAGTCGCGGAAAAACAGATAAATGATAATCACTACCAGAATGATTGCGATCAATAGTGTTTCTCCCACTTCCTCGATCGATCTTTTTACAAAAATGGTATTATCTATCAGCGTATCCAGCTCATAATCCTTCGGTAATTCCTTCTTGATTTCAGCCAGACGCTTGTTAACCTCTTCGGAAATATTGATATAATTTGCCCCAGGCATCGGCGAAATCGCTAAACCGATCATCGGCACATTATTCAGGCGCAGAATTGTTTCTTCGTTTTCAGGACCCAGCAGCGCATGCCCAATATCCTTTAAATGAATCGTTTGTGTAGTCGTATTTTTAACGATCATCTCGTTAAAATCATCTTCGGTCCTAAATCGACCAACCGTTTTAACCGTCAGTTCTGTGTTGTCACCAGCCAGTTTTCCACTTGGCAACTCCACATTTTCCTTATCCAAAGCGGATTTTACATCCTGCGTGGTAACACCGAGAGACGCCATTTTCACAGGATCCATCCAGATACGCATCGCATATTTTTTCTGACCAAATATGCGGATTTCGCTTACCCCTTCGATCGTTTGCAGACGCTGCGCGATCACGTTTTCGGCATAATCACTCACTTCAAGATGCGACCGGGTGTTGCTTTGAAAAGTAAGTACGATAATTGGCTCCGAGTTTGCATCGGCCTTGCTCACCACCGGCGGCCCGTCAATATCCAAAGGCAATGTGCGGGACGCTGAACCCACCTTATCGCGTACATCGTTTGCCGCACGTTCCATATCCACGCCGATATCAAATTCTACCGTAATCTGGCTGGTCCCCTGACTGCTCGTCGAGTTAATCGACTTAATTCCTTCAATGCTGTTGAGCTGTTTTTCCAGGGGTTCGGTAATCTGGGATTCGATGATATCTGCATTCGCCCCCGTGTAACTGGTACGGATCGAAACCACAGGCGGATCGATGGAAGGAAATTCCCGCATCCCCAGAAATTTGTAACCAAGAAACCCAAACAAAATGATGAGCAGGTTCATCACAATGGCTAAAACCGGTCGCTTGATCGAGAGCGTTGAAATACTCATAATAAATTGCTATTTGTTACGCGGATCACCGCGATGGAAAGTCGGATCGTGCGCTCGTTATTTAACTTTAACTGTCGAATTCGGCTTTAAAGCCATGATACCCGAAGTAATCAGCGAATCGCCAGGCTGTAACCCATCCAAAACCTGAATCCTTTTGTCCGTGCGTAAACCCGTAGTAACCATAGCTTCCTCAGCCTTACCATTTCTAACGACAAAAACCTTCTTGCCTTTCAGCACCGGTACGATCGCCTCCGTCGGGATCATCACAGCCTTGTGATTCGCGGCCAGATTTGCCTTGACTTTTACAAACATGCCGGGTACAAATTTACCAGCAGAATTGGCCGCCGTTGCCCGGATGCGCAGGGTCCGCAGACTTTCATCAACTTTTGGGTCCAGCGCAATCACCTTTGCAGAATAGTTGAACACATCACCGTCCAGATTAAATGTAAGCGGACCGCCCACACGGATATCCGAGGCATACTTTTCGGGAACAGTAAAATCAATTTTGATCGGATTGCTTTGCACAATGGTCGCGATGGACGTGCCCGGAGCCAGATATGCTCCTTCGCTGATATTTTTCAATCCAATTCTGCCACTGAATGGCGCGCGGATCTCTGTTTTTTCCAACTGTGACTCAATCACTTCTTTTTCTGCATCCAGCACGCGGATATTATTGGCAGTTACATCGTATTCTTCCAGGTTAATGGCCTCCACTTTGAGCAGTTTTTGCTGGCGAAGTTCTATTTTTCGGGCAAGCTCCTGATTGTAATTCACTTTTTGCAGCTGTGCTTTTAATTCGCGGTCATTAATTTTGGCGATCAGCTGCCCTTTGGCAATGTAAGCACCTTCCTGGATATTCAGTTTGATTAACCGCCCCGAAATTTCAGACATCAGATTAACTTCTTCGTTTGGCAAAACTGTGCCCGATGCAAAAATCTGGTTATCGACCGTTTCCATGCCCACCACATATACGTTCACGGGAATGGCCGATGCGCTTGCCGGCTTCTCGCCACTTTTGCCTCCATTCGCTCCACCCGATTTATCACTTTCCGATTTAGGAAACACATAAATTTTTCCAAGAACGAGCATGATCACAACAGCACCAATCAAAATTACCGTACGCATATGCTATAAAACTAAATTCTGTACAATTTGTATCTGTATAAATTATATTTCCTTAAACATAATATTTAAAGAACGTTCATATTGTACAAAGTGGCAACGAGCAGTGTTTATACTTTTCCTGATTGTTAAAATGTTAAATGGTATTTTATGAAATAATTAATGTAGATCACTCTGATAAAAATTCCGTGCGTTTTACATAATTTTTATTGCCATACGTTTTATGTTATAGTTCCTAATAAATTGAATTGCTCACATTAAGAAAATCGTTACCTTCAACCGTGGAAAAAATCGGTTATATAGAAATCAGAATTACAGGTTCAAAAGGAAATCTGGACCTTTCGCCTGACAATTACGACATTCGCGAGATCATTTCAATTCTCGAAAATGCGGAAGGTTTGCTATATCCAGGCGACAAAAAAGATCGCCCCACAATAAGTTACAAAATTGAGGAAGGCTCGGTAAGACATATATTCAAAACCTCAATTCAATATATTATTGGATTTAATGCAATTATAGCTCAAATCAATCAAGTGCAGAACATTGATTTTTTAGACCTTTCTACCGCACAGGCATTTGAAAATATCCAAAACATCGCAGCCAAAAGAAACTACGCTTTTACCATCAGAACATCTTTAAACGACACGAATTCAATAGAGATTGACGCAACGACAAATTTTCACAGAACCGAGGCGATTTGGGCAGATGCTGAATTTTATTTTTACGGAAAAGTAACGAATGCGGGGGGGAAGGATAAGGCTAACATACACGTTTTGACTGAAGACCTGGGAAGTATCAGGATACAAACACCTATCAGTTTCCTCGAAGAGTATAACGATAACTTGCTTTACAAAACCTTTGGAATAAGGGCCACCGGAAAGCAACACTCCGAAACCGGGGAAATCGACACATCCAGTCTTAAATTTGTTTCAATGATAGACTATCATCCTAAATATGACGAGCAATATTTAAATAATCTAATTGATAAGGCCTCTAATAACTGGGCTCAAATCACAGACAAAGACTCCTGGCTGAGAGAAATAAGAGGGAACTATGAAAGTTAGACCAGGCGTATTCTGCGACACTAGTTTTTTTATCCGGTTACTGGATAAAAATGACCCATTACACAATAATGCGAAGGGGTATTTCAAATATTTAAGTGAAACGGGTTTCCAACTTATGATAAGTACCATCGCGATTGCGGAGTATTGTGTCAGAGGGGAAATCAATGAGCTGCCGTTGAAAAATTTACAGATTGTTCCCTTTAATCTGGATCATGCGCTCAGGACCGCCGAGTTCGCTAGAATTATTTTCAGAAACAAAGGTAAACTCGATCTTAATGAAAGGAAAATTATTCCAAATGACACTAAGCTATTTGCACAAGCTGACCGTGACAAAAGCGTCGAATACTATCTTTCTTCGGACTCAGAAAGTCTAAAAATTTATAACCTTCTTAAAAACGAAACTAATCCCAAATTTACTTTCATAGATTTAGCTATACCTTTTCACACGCAATTTGGTGTTCTTGATCTGTAAAATTCTATATCAGTCTACTGCCTTCTGAACCTTCAAAACCGCCGCAACAAACCCTTCCATATCCTGACGGTCTCCCAGCATACCGTGTTGTAAAATCCAGACGGCATCGGTGCTGCAAGCCTGTTCCGCGACCGGGCACCAAACCTGGGTATAATCCACCGTTTCAGGAATGGCATAACACATAAAATTTCGGTTCTGAAAAAGCGGCTGTTTGTACAACGGATGTGGATAACCTTTAAAACAGGGAACACCCTCCGCCGCCAACATTTCCACGAATTGGTCTTTCGAAACGTTGCCAAACTTCGACGCATCATATTTAAAAATATAGATATGATAACAGTGTCTTGTGATCTCCGCACCTCTGGTCAGTGGTGAAATACCTGCTACTTTTTGAAGCAATTCATTCAGATACAATCCATTTTCATTTCTACGCATGGTTTGTTCTTCCAGTCTTTTTAACTGATATGAAAGCAAAACAGCCTGCATTTGGGTAATCCGGTAATTACAGCCAGGATTGTAATGATCATACCATTGCCCGCCTTCCACGCGCCCGACATTCCTTAACGAATTCATCATGGCGTATAAATCGTCATCATCTGTGACAACAATTCCACCTTCTCCCGCCGTAAGATTTTTCGACGACTGAAAACTAAAACTGCCTGCATCACCAATAGAACCCAATTTTTTCCCTTTATATTCTGCTCCGTGTGCATGCGCCGCATCTTCAATCACACGTAAATGATGACGTCTGGCGATATCCATAATCGCATCCATGTCACAGGCCAGTCCACCAAAATGTACCGGAATAATGGCTTTTGTCTTCTCAGTAATCGCCGCTTCCAGCTTTGTGTGATCAAGATTATAAGTCTCCGGATGAATATCCACAAAAACCGGAACGCAGTTACATTCAATTACAACCGACGCCGTCGCGATGAAGGTATAAGGTGGTACAATCACTTCATCGCCCGGTTTTACGCCGCAGGCAATTAAAGCCAGCCGAAGCGATACAGAACCATTGACACAGCTGACGGCATATTTGCTGCCGCAAAAGGCTGCAAATTCCTTTTCAAATTTCTCCACCAAATCGCCGCAATCGGGATTCCCCCATTTTCCGCTTGCCACAACATCGGAAACCGCCTGAATTTCCTGCGCATCAAATATGGGCCAGGGGAATGTCCTGGTAATTTGTTTCGGGCCGCCGTTAATTGCCAGATGGGTGCTCATACTTTATTAATTCAGAGGTTGTTCTATGGCTTAATACCTGCGCCGGTGCATAACGGGCTATTTTGGGAAAATCTTTTCAGTATGTAATTTATTTATATCGAATTCATGATTCTCCTATAACAGTCAACGCCACGCACCAAATAGAATCAATACAAGAAGTAAAAAATAGTCCATTTTTTCTACTTCCTGGTATTTACCAAAGAATACAGAACTTTTTTTCGAAAATCAGCTATTTCCATGAACAAACACCTACTACCCACCCTTCTCATAGCAGGCATGTCCCTCGGTACCGCCTGGGCAATCCGCGGACAATTTGGACATGAGCAAGGAGCGGCCTGGGCAGGCGGCATTGGCGCGTTGGGCATTGTTTTACTGGCCAAAAGAAAGGATTGGTACGCAAAAGTTTTCCAGTTGGCCCTTGCATCAGCCGCCGGCTGGGGTGTTACCGGTATCATCAGTTATGGTATCGTGGTCGGTTATGGCCGCGGCATCGATTTTGGAAATGTCTATTACGGACTCTCCATGTTGTTTGTCATTGGCGGGTTATTTGGCTTACTGGGCGGCGGGTTATTCGGCCTGGTACTTTCCGACCGGGAAGACAAACCTGTACTTTGGCATCGTCTTATTGTGGAAATGACAATCGGCGGATTTATTTTTTACTATCTGCTGATTGAAGAATTGGGTTGGCTTATGACACCGCCACGCTCCGAGGCCTGGGCGGCCTGCTTTGGCATGAGTGTCGCGATGTTTTGGTACATGATCCGGCATCAGCATTATTCCGCCCTGCGGCTTGCCGTTTTCACAGGCGCGGGCGCCGCTTTCGGTTTTGCTTTTGGAAATTTCTTACAGACAGTCGGGACTGCCTCAGAGATTAAGTTCAATTTCTGGAATGTGATGGAATACAGCATAGGTTTTTTTGGAGGAATTGGGATGGCTTATGGTACGTTTACATCGGAATGGCCTGAAACCGCTGTAAATTCGAATCGGAATAAATTTCTGGCTCCGCTCCTTATTCTTACACTCATCATTCCGTTTATCGTTTGGGACCAGTCGTTTACAACTGAAAAAATTGTCAATACCACCAAAGGCTTCGATCATGCTGCTCCTGCGGAAAGCATTGCCGTCAATACCCAGTGGCTGTCATTTTTGCTTATTCTGATCACTGCTTCCTATTGGCTCTATCATTTTTACTTCAAACAGAAAGCAAACGAAACGACCATCGCTTACCAGGATCTGTACACTTTTTTCCTCGGACATCTTGGCTTATACACCATTTTCAGTCTGCTGATCACCGGCGCCTTTATCAGTCTTTACCGGATCGAGCAATATTTATACATTGTAAACCTTGTAGCCCTCGCGTTTTTGGTTGGCCGTTATCAGCCGTCATTTACCAACCGCGGCCTCAACATCAGCCGCTGGATGATTAATCTTCTTTTTATCCTCATCGCTATTGCCTTAATGACGGTCATCGCCGTCAGCTCACATGGTGAAGTAAACGGCGCGGAACACAGATTCAATTGAGGGTTCGTACGACTGGTAATGATCTTTGGGGAACAAAGGCGCATACATACCATGGCGTATGCGCCTTATTTTATCCTTTTTGATTATATTGAGGAATAACCAACGTCGGCTCAAAGTCATGATAAAAGATCTGCCTCTGTATATTACGGTTATTTTTCAGTTGACGGTACTCGTTACACTTTTTCTGTTTTATGTAACGATGCTAAAATCCGCTTCTGAAATTGTCAGGAATAAATCAACCCTGATATTGGCAAGTCTGGTGTTATGGCTTGTCGTGCAGGCCGTGCTTACACTGAATGGCACCTATAACACGGATTTAAATGCTGTTCCTCCCAAAATTCTCATACTCGGTGTCGCTCCGGCTGCCTTTACCATGATACTGTTATTTTCAACCAGACGGGGAAAAAGGTTTATTGACAGTCTGCCACTATCCAATCTTACTTATTTAAACATCGTCCGAATACCGGTTGAACTGGTGTTGTACTGGTTGTATACCGAACACACCGTTCCAAAATCAATGACATTTGAAGGCCAGAATTTTGACATTATTTCAGGTATTACCGCACCGGTTGCCGCCTGGCTCCTCACCTCGGGTTCCAATGGAAAGCTAATTTTAACGTGGAATTTCATCTGCCTTGGCTTGCTTATTCATGTTGTTTTCACGGGTATCTTCTCCGCACCTACGCCATTTCAAAAATTTGATTTTGCCCAGCCCAACGTCGCTATTCTCCATTTCCCTTTTTGCTGGCTGCCTACGTTTATAGTGCCAGTGGTGTTGTTCGGTCACCTGGTTTCTATCAGGCGATTGCTCGGTAAACAACGGCCACAAAGCACATAAATCCGGCTTCATCATTTTCTTCAGTTAAAAATTCTTAAAACACTTGCGCAATCAATTGGTTGCGTATATATTTGCAACCAATTGATTGCATTACAATAATGACCGGGTAAATTTTAAACAAAAACAGCTTAATTAATCAACAGTATAAATCAGTAAAACCATGAATCAGGACAGAGAACTCATTAAAGATCAGACGGATCAGGACTTATTGATCACCCACATTTTTAACGCGCCACGGGAACTTGTATTCAAAGCCTGGACAAATTCCGAGCAGCTAAAAAGATGGTACGCACCGGAAAATTGCACGATTGAGTTCAGGCATATAGACATCAAAGAAGGCGGTACTTTTCATTCCTGCATCAAAAACCCCAACTATGACGACTGTTGGGCGAAAGGTGTTTATCTTGAAATCGACGCACCCAAAAAACTGGTTTACAGCATGGAAAATACGGATGAGTTCGGTAATGATGTGGTGATAACCCAACATCAAAACTGGCCTCTAAAAACGATTGTGACCGTTACATTCGAAGATTTTGACGGAAAGACAAAACTTACATTACATCAGAACGCTCCCGAAAAAGTGGCCAGACAAACCGGTGCATATCCAAGCTGGATCGAAATGCTGAACCACCTGGAAGCAGATATTTTACATTGAGGGCGTTTGCAAAGTACGCCCTCAAAATTTGTATTGAAAGATTGTAAAGTGGGGGAAAATCCCCCCTACTTCACAATCTCAAAAGCGTCCTTAACCTCTCCTTCCGGATTATAACATTTGTAAACCAGCTTATTTCCTTTCATCGAAATGTGCTGATAGAGCGGGCCGTCCGGGTAACGTTTCACGGCATAATCTTCTGCTGGCCACTCGTCCTGTTTTCCCGGAATACTGATGGACATCGTATAGATTGTGCCCTGCGCAGGCGACGCCATTTCTTTCCCGTTGTTCATCGGTTTTGTACGCAAATAGTAGTGCATATGCCCACTCATGACCATGTCAACGTGATATTTGTCAAAAAGCGTGCCCCATTCTTTTCGGATCTCATCATAAGGCTCAACAAAATTATAGGGAGGAAAATGAAAGAAAACAAATTTCCATTTTGCCTTGGAGGCCTTTAATTTTTCTTCAAGCCACGCAGTTTGTGAAGGAACCGAAAGCGTGGCATCCAGCATGACGAACAACGCATCCTGATAATTAAAGGCATAAGTCATTTCCTTGGGCAATCCCTTAGGTCCGTTTTCCGGCAGACTGAACATTTCCTGATACATTCCTGCCCCCAATCCATCCTGACTATCATGATTTCCCGGCACTGCCATCAACGGTTTATAACTGAAAACATTGCCGGAATGCTGCCAAAGCTCATCCCACTCATCCCGGTTCAGACCTGTACTGACCAGATCACCGGCAATATCATAAAAAGCAACCTCAGGATGGCGTTTCAGCGATTTCTGAGTCATATCACCCCAGATCTCCGACTTATGCGTATCACCAAACCAGATAAATGAAAATCCATCGTTCGCAGCCGATTCGGTTCTGAAATGCGCAACCGGCGACCATTTTCCCGACAGCGACCCAACCGTATAATGATAATTCGTGCCCGGCTTTAATTTGTCAAGTTTTGCCGTATAACGATTCACAAAACGGTCATTTTGTAGTAAGCGATCTTCCATTCTAAACTGTGATCCTTTTGCTGTTAAGGTATCCCTGGTTTGCTCCTGCCAATATTTAACAATCCCGTCGTCAACGGCATCTGCCGTGCGCCACTGAACATTCATCGTCGTTTTGGGATCACCGCTGAATGTCAGCAAAACCTGATCCGGCATATCTGAAGAAGGTGTTTGCGTTTTTCTGAATGCGCTAACCAGATGTGCCTCCCTTGCCCGTCCGCGAACCGTTGTAAAAAGCACCTGACCCGAAAGTTCAGCGGGTACCTCTGTCAGAATCAAACCATCCCAGTCATGATAAGTAAATCCGCCCTGTTTCATGGTCATCAGCGGAAATTCCGACGGATAAACATTGGTCACTTTCAAATCATCGCCTTTTTTCTGAGCGCCTACGCTGACAAAATAAACCGGTCTGTGTTTGTCAAAACCATTAATTCCGAGTTCAACGGCACCTTTATCAAAATCCTTTTGCCAGACTTCATAAGTATATTCTTCATTTTTAACGATCATCGCCGTTTTCTTAAAACCGCTTTCCGCAATCCAGAATGGGACAACGGACTGAGCCGTATCACGCATCAGCGAAACAGTAACCGGCACATTTACATCAAATGTCCAGAATTTTGTCGCCAACACCTGCTTTTCGTCTTTTGTCAGAAAAGTCATGATATAGTTATCGCTCAGCGTATCCAGCTGTTTTTCGTCCAGATCTTTATACAATCTGGTCACTACATCATCCACTACACTTTTAATGGTACCTGATACCGGCTTTTGCTTTTCACAGGATAAAAAGCTGAGATATAGGAAAAAATACAATACGTTTTTCAGACTAAAATAAAATCTCATTTTAAAAGAATTGAGTTTGGGAAATAAGCAAAAACGTAACAACCGCTCGCGACCGTCGTTACGTTTCGACGCAATAAGTTACAGCAAAGCTTTGTCATTTGTCAGGAAAACGCGGGTACTTTCGGTATAAGTACCGCCATTCGCATCCTTGTATTTTAAATCGATATAAAATGCCCGGAAGCCACTGACCGGAAACTCCTGGTTGACATTGATTTTAGATTTATTCTTTATCCCGAGACTTTTGCCCGTCCATTTATCATCACGGATATCCTGGTCTTTTGAATCTGCCGACCACAGAATAACGTCCACCAGCGGGTCAGCCGAAGCTTTTACAGACAAATTAACCCCTTTTTTATTTGTCGACTGTTTCCATTCACAAACCGGGTATGGGCTTCTGGTTAATGTATTGCCAAAAAATGCGCCCAATGCCTCCATCGCCTGTTTTCCACCGCCAAGGTCATGGCCTGCGTTCGGTACATAATGCAGCATGTTATTGCCCGGAATATCTTTGAGATAATTTTTGATATTGTCCACCACCCAGTATTCGTCATTCGTTCCCATTACGATCAGTTTCGGCATCGTCAGCTTATCACGATAGGAGTACGGATCGATCATCGCCGTAATGGCAGAACCATCCGGTGTGTTGCTGTTTTGCGGAATCCCCAGTTTCACATAGTCTTCAATCTGAATGCTGTAATCTCCCCACGACTTAATCTGATAATCCAGACTGACCGGCATGTTCAAAATATCAATCACCATCGGCGCAATCGCCACCACACGCTTGTCATTTGCACCCGTCAGCCAGGTTGTCCAGCCCCGTTTGGATGCACCCGAAACGACAAATCTCGTGATGTCATGGCTCAGTTTTTGCTTCGAAAACTCCTGTACCACATCCATCGCCCGCACCGCACTTTTCACCATCGGAAAAAGCAGCGGCCAGCTATAATCCTTGTCTTTTTTAAAATTATGTAACGTATATGAAATCAAGGCATCTTCCGTCAGATCACCAAAATTGGGCTGGTTGGGCGTTTGTTTAAGCAACGCGACAATCGCACTGTTTGCTTTGGCAACACCACCAAGCGATAACAATAACTTGTCATCCTTTTTGTTACTCCAATTCGGCAGCCCTTCTTTATTTGACCCGCCCGTGATGAAAAGCAGCGCGCCGTCAAATTTGTTTGCTTTGGGAACAATGATCGTTAACTGGTGTGTCCAGGTAAATTCCCGCCATTTTTGCGAGGTCACCAACAGGTTGTAAAAGGTATTGTCTTCCTGTGTAAATGTCTCCTTCAACTCCCATTTCAGAGACTTATCGCCATTGTTCAGGTAACTCTGAAGGGCGTTTTCCGGCGTAATATTTTGCTGGGCCTGTACACCCGTTATGAAAATAATTTGGATCAGAAGCGCTTTAAAAGCCAGTTTTATTGTATTTTTTTTCATGGTGCAGCGGTTTTTGTTTATTGGTAATGAAGTTATTTTTTGGATGTTTTTACGATATCAGCCGGCCACGGACTTTCTTCGATTAATTTCAATGCCTGCTCAATGTAAATTTCTCCTGTCATTTCACCCAGACTCGTACGGCTTACATAATCATAACGCTTGAAACTGTTGAAATCTACTTTGGTAAGCATATAGCCGAATGCGTCGTTGGTAAGCCCAAAAAGAAAAGGAAGTTTGGTATGCATTTTACGCTTTACATAATACCCGATATTCGGAAGTGCCTCACCCGGGACGGTAAGGATCTGTGCGGTACCGATGTTGATCAGATTCAACTGTGTGACCACTTTATTTTCTCCCACCATTTCATTTTTAATAGGTGATTTTTTAAGAATATACTGCATAATTTCCGAATCAACGGGAAACGTTATTTTTCGGGAGGTGCAGTAAAGCGATGGATTGGGCAAAACTTCCGCGCTGCCGACAATCCTTAATGCTTCGCTGGCCAGCAATTCTCCGATCCGTTTGCATTCCTGATAATCGCTGGCTTCCTTTTTATCTTCGGTCCGGTTATCAGCCGTTACCATTCCGCCCTGGGCGCCATTCATAAAAAGGGCAATACCACCGGTTTCTGCTTCAATCTTAGCATAAAGCGGGCCACAAAGATCGGGACTTAAAATACCTCTCCCGGATCCGATCACTTCCGGATGAATGGCATAGTTAACCAAAGTGGCAATTGCTTTGCCTTTGTTTTTCCCCTCATTGGCGATCGCCTGAATAACGCCGCAGCGGGGATCGTATAATTGCTCTGCGTAATAATTGTAAGCGATTTTCCCCTTTGCTTCCGCAACAGCAATTTTGAGTGAAGCTGGTTCAAGCTTCGTCACGGCTTCGTTAACGGCCTCGGCAATTTGTTTGGTACACCAATCCAGATAATTCAGATCCGCAAAACTTTCACCTTTTTCATTGGGGAAAGCATAAGCATCGGGCCCGCTATGCGTGTGTGTAGCGCCAATAAGAACATTTTCAGGTGGTATGCCTTTGATCAAAGCCCTGGATTTATTTCCCAATGCGGCCGGCCAGCCCAGATTGTCGACATTTACAATTGCAACGCGTGCCGCCCCTTTTTCCACGACCAAGACCCTGACAAACAGATCACCATTTTTCTCTTTCGTTGCCTTTGGCGTACCGATCCCCCCCGAAACCGGCAGCAGTGGATTGGGCGTAATAACCCGAACTGCGGCTGCGGCTTTAAAGGTTTGAGCGTACGTATTTGACAAAAAAAATAAAAAATAAAAAACCCCTGTTAATAGCTTTCTCATATTGAATTTTCAAATATTAAAATCACCGGAGCCAAATTATTTCATGTGTTAAAAAGACGAAAACGGGTGACAGTACATCGACCCGTTTTCGTCTTCATTTTAAAGAATGATATCAATTACCAAGGTTTGTTTGTCCCTTGAACAAGCCATTGTTTAGACCATGGACTGTTCTCCTTATCAGCCTGTGAGAAACTTGTAATCTGAAGCTTGCTCAATGCCTGCTGTGCATTCACCTTATTGATATTGATTTCGTCACGCATATAGTAAAAACGTAACGGCAAAGCCTGACGCTTGGCTGCAGGGCCTGCTTTCAATTCAGGAAAACCTGTTCTACGATAATCAAACCATGCTTCCGTAGCGGCCGTCCAGCTGGCGATCCATTTTTGCTCAATAATTTGTTTCAGGGTATTATCAAACGCAACGCTAGTTTGTGCAATATACGCGTCATAAGACCCACCAACAGTCCATGTGGTAAAGGATGCCTTAACCCCCGCTTCATAATGTGCTTTGGCCCCTCCAGCAGCCCAACCCTTTTGGGCTGCTTCTGCAAGAATAAAATGAACCTCAGAAGCTGAGACCAAACGGACCTTCAGCAATGGACCTTTTGCAGCCTTGTAAATTTCATTCAGGAAAGACACGTGCGGGTTAAAGGACGTTTGCCCTGGCGTCGGATTAAGGTTATAGGCAGAAGGCAATGCTGAAAAACTAGGTGGTAGTCCAACATAGTCCGGATTGGTATTCACCTTCGTCGTACCCACTTTATCTGGTGAAAGATACCGCTTCCCATTTTCAATTTTATCAGTGCCTGCTGGAAGTGATGCATCAACGACTAGGGGAACCTCCACTTTTTTCGCCCAAATGGCAAGTCTTGGATCTTTCAGTCCCTGAAGTTTTTCAACGAAAGTCGCACACATTTTTAATCTTCTGTAATTACTTCCGCTGACATCCGTCACCGTATTGGCTGGCCATGAATCGGCTTCGCTGTTACCCGGGAAAGACATGGCGGCATCATCTGCATTGACAGAAATGATAGGATACTGCGCCGCATTGGCTACAATTTTTTCGATACCTGCTTTTGCAATATCAGGCTGTTTGGCAGAAATCCGCATGTAATATCTTAACAGCAGTGAATTAGCCATTTTTCTCCATTTCACAGGATCACCGCCATAATATACGTCCACGTTATCAACAATGCTTGAGTAATCTGCTTTTGACTTTGAAAGTAAAGTATTTGCCTTTTCCAGGTCAGCGATGATACCGGCGTAGATAACAGACTGGTCATCATAAGTTGGTTTGATGTCCTGCACTCCTCCAAGCTCTCCTTTTAGTGCATTGGTATAAGGCGCATCGCCCCACAAATCGGTAATTAAACCAAACATAAATGATTTCATTACCAAAGCCACGCCCTGATGAAATTCAAGTTTCATCGCAACGGCTCTGTTGTACAGCAGGTCGTTATTTCTCAAAACATCGTAATAACCGTTCCAATTTTGATCTCCGCCCCAGTCATAGTCATTATGGCCGCTCGCCCAAGCATCTTTTTGTGTATGCTGCACCACACCTGCAATATCCTGATAACCAAGATTTACATAGATTTTCGCCGCCTCAGTCAATACAGTAGGCAGAATAAGATTGGGGTTCACCGACTCCGGTGCAACGCCATTGGGATTCACATTCAGTTCTGACAAGTCCTTACAGGAGAAAGTCAGGCCACAGAACAATAGTGAAAACAATATGATTTTTTTGCTAATTCGTTTCATGATTATAGTTGTCAAACAACGATGTTGTGATATCAGAAAGTTAAACCAAGTTTAAAACCAACAGGAATGACCCATGGCGTAACGTTGTAGCGCTCAATACCCTGACGGAACTGTGTTCCTGCCTGAGCACCAGATTCCTGTTGAAACGCTGTTTCGGGATCTATACCAATTTTAGCTTTTGTCCAAAGCATGATGTTACGGCTGTAAACCGAGACATTAGCAGACTGCAAACCAATTTTCTTCACAAATGCCGTAGGAAGTTCATATCCCAGAGAAACTTCACGAAGTTTTATAAAGGATGCGTCGAAGGTAGCTGCGCGCATAAAGCTCCATGGATAGTTATCGCCGTATGGAATATATTTTGTTCCCGCACCGCCAAGGTTTTCAGTATAGCCGGTAATCTTTCCTTCTGCATCGTATGAGGCGATAACACCCGGATTAAATACCGCATATGGATAAGTATTGCCTCCATATTCATATGGGAATCCGCCATATTCAGCTGTTGGCCCGCCTACGATTGGAAAATGATTACCACTGATTTTGATATATTTATCAGGATCTGAAAGCAATTTACTAGCCAGTGCGTCTCCCGTTAATCCATTTGGATTAATTAACTGATCCAAAAATCTTTGCGATCTTAAATCTGACTCAGCATAGCGATAAGTTTGTGAAACAAAGTTCCCGCCATTTCTCCAGTCAAACGTCATGTTCAGGCTGAACCCTTTGTATGTAAGCGTGGTTTGCATACCCAGGATAAAATCCGGATTGAAATTCCCGATCTTGTTTCTCGTATTTGAAAAACTAACACTCTGCCATGAACCATCGCTATCCAAAATCGGATATCCGTAATATTTAGAAGATTTATCGGTAACCGTCACGACCTCAGCATCGTACAGATCTCCAATTTTTTCTCCAACATACGTTCTGGCTCCACCTTTTGCATCACTCCACAGATCATAAAATTCCAGTCCGTCCGACAGCTTTTTAATTGTTGTTCTGTTTCTTGACCAGTTTGCAGTAAGATCCCATCTCCAGCCATTTTTGTCCAAAGGTGTTCCGCCAAGAGAAAGCTCGACACCTTTACTTACAAGCAAACCGGCGTTAATATTTTTAGATGTAAATCCACTGGATCCCGGCAAGCCCGTAGGAATGATCTGGTTCCTGTTTTCTACCATATAATAGGTACCGGCAAACCGCAGCTTGTTTCTAAACATATTCAAATCGATACCCGCTTCATAAGAGGTTGCAATTTCCGGTTTCAAGTCAGGCAATAGTATTTTGTTTGATTTTGAAAGTCTTGTAATCCCATCCCATGCCCCTGAGTTATCCAATGTTGCCAACAGCGTGTATGGATCGGTGTCTTTACCAACCTGGGCGGCACCACCACGTAGTTTAAGCAAATTAATTTCTTCCGATATCGGCAGCATTTCATTCAACAGAATACTCAAAGAAGCCGATGGGTAAAAATAGGAACGGTTTGCCTTAGGCAGCGTGCTTGACCAATCGTTACGCGCCGTAACATCAAGGAAAATCATATCCTTAAACCCTAAGTTCGCCAATCCATATACGCTGAACACGGCTTTTTCTGAAAAGGAACTGCTATAATCAAGGCTTGCCGGAGCAATATTAGACAGGGTATATAATCCTGGTATAATCAAACCCGTCTTATTTTTAGTCGCACTGAGCACATTACTGTTTTTTTGATATCGTGTGTTACCGCCGGCAGAAACAGACAGGCTAAAATCACTGATGTCTCTCTTATAAGTGGCTAAGAAGTCCGCATTACGTTCGAAACGTTTAAGATTGAAAATTCCATACCCGCCACGTGCATCGCCGGTATAGCTATTGCCCATTTTCGTTTCACGCGTTTCGTTGTAGGTATCCAAAGAATAACGTCCCATCAAACTCAAATGCGGCGTGATCTGCCAATCGGCTTTCAGGTTACCAAAAACACGGTCACGAACAAAACCATTATTAACTTCGTAAGCCAGGAAGTATGGATTGTTGTAATTTTTTTGTGACTGCGATAGCTGCTGCAAACCTTCCTGCCCTGGCACCCAGTAATTTTTCAGGTCACGGATGTCTATATGCGGAGATACCGCATAGGCCCATTGCAAAGGATTGGTACCCCGGTTACCGGAAGGACGGTTGTTTGAATTATTTCTGCTAAAATCAATATTCGTACTGATTCTCAAATTTTTACTCGCCTTAAGTGATGAACTCACATTCAATGAATTCCGGAAAAGGTCAGAATTCGGGACAATGCCGCGGTTCGTCATATTGGAATACGAAAGGCGATAAGTAATCAACTCTGTATTGTTCGCAATCGACAGACCGTTTGTTGTCGTAATACCCGTTCTAACGAAGTTTTTAACGTTATTCGGATGTGAAACCAGGTCAGTTGGTATTGGATTTCCTTGATCGTCCTTGGGACTATTCCATTGAATGGCCTTATACCCCTTGTCCAATTCCGGCCCTACACCACCCGCCGATCCTTCCTCAATTTGCAGCACGCCTCCCGGAAATGGGTTATTGTCAGGCGTGAAAGGAAGCACGCCCGTCGCAAACTTGGAGTGCATTTTTAAAAAGCGATAGGGCTTGTCAAACACCGTATTGGAGGTGATCGAAATGGTCATTTTCTTAGCCTTACTTCCGCTCTTCGTTGTAATTAGCACGACACCACTACCTGCTCTGGATCCATAAAGTGCAGCGGCGCTTGGTCCCTTCAAAATTGAAACACTTTCAACATCATCCGGATTTATGCTGGAAATTGCATTTCCATAATCCACGCGGTTATCACTACCAACCTGACTGATGTTGTTCAGCGTGTTTGCGATAGGCACCCCGTCCACAACAAAAAGTGGTTGATTATCACCACTTAACGAAGTAGCACCCCGAATAATCATACTCACCGACGATCCTGTTCCGCCGGTAGCACTGATGGAAACACCAGGCACTTTTCCAGAAAGGGAGTTAAGAATATTTTCCTGAGCCACACGGCTGATTTCTTTTCCATCCACCTGTCCTACTGAATACCCCAGGGAACGCGCATCGCGTTTTATGTCCAGGGCAGTAACGACAACTTCCTGTAAAGTCTCAGCACCTTCCTTTAAGGAAATATTAATAATGGACTGGTTGCCCACCGTAATTTCCTGGTTTTCAAATCCAATAAATGAAAATACCAGGATTGGGTTTCTGGCTTCATCTATGGATAGGGAATAATTTCCGGAGGCATCAGAGGTTGTTCCTATCTGAGTGCCTTTTAGAATAATGTTTACGCCCGGCATCACGGTATTGTCTTTCGCGGAAGTTATTTTTCCGGTAATGGTCCGGTCTGCCGTAAGCGCTTTGGTTAATACATCAGCGTGCTTACTAATCATCTTCTTATTTGCGAAATTGCCATTAGGCGCATTTGCAAATACAACCGATGCCCCGACCCCTTCCAACAGAAGGAGCACCAGCAGACATCGGAATGTTGATTGAATAATTGTTTTTGAGTTCATCGCCTTACAAGTGAGTAATTGTTAAAAACATACAATAATAATTGAGGATTAAGAGTGGTTGCTTCACCGGTTTGTTTTCTCTTGATTTTGTACGTTGTCCTTTTCATTCTCTTTCAACAACCGGTCAAAATAAATTTCAAGAGCATCGGAATACTTTTGCTGTTCATTTTCGTTATTAATACCTTCCAGCAACTCACCCAGTTCTTCCCCGGAAAGCTTGTTAGCGATCAGTTTGCCGATCAATTTGTCAGCCCGGGAAGGTGTCATGTGCTTAGCTGGTTAGTCTGTGATATGATACTGTACCGCCGAAAGAAGAGACTATCATTTTTAGTTGTTTTTTTTAAATTAACAGTACGTTAACATAAGAAAACGGTTAGGCGTATTTGGAAGGATCACGGAGTTTATTTGACGGGACTTCGTCATAACAAATGATTTAAGCGTATTTTTGAAAAAATATAAAGCACAGTCGCAATTAAAAATCGTGACAAAACAGAAACACGGGCCGGGCAGAATGAAGGATACACTACGCGATCAAACGATTTACTTTTTATTTGTTTTCTTCTTTTTTGCGGGCCCCTTACGGGCTCAGTCGCCTGCGGATAGTACCGGACACGTAACCATCGGTGATATACGTATAGAGGGCAATCAGCGTACCCGGACCGGTATCATTACCAGGGAGCTGGCCATTAAATCGGGGGATACGATCAGCACCAACCTGCTCGCTGAAACGCTGGAAACCGACCGTCGCAAGATCGTCAACACCAATTTGTTTGTAGTCGTTGAAATGATTCCTGAACCCAATGCAGATTCAGTCCGGACCGATGTGCGCGTTGTCGTTAAAGAGCGCTGGTACCTGATTGCGACGCCTGTATTTCAGCTGGCCGACAGAAATTTCAACGAATGGTGGTACGATCGTAACCGTGATTTCAGCCGCACGATTTATGGTGTTTATGTAAGTTATGGCAATCTAACGGGCCGTGCCGACAAGCTGCGCGTGCTCGCTGAATTTGGTTTTATTCCAAAATTTGAGGTTTCCTATTCCCTGCCTTATCTTGATAAAGCACAAAAAACGGGGATTACCGTCGGCGCTTCTTATTCGACCAATAAAACGATGGCATACCGGACCTGGCGCGATAAGCTAAGTTATCTCAACAGTGAAGACATCAACAAAAAACGCTTTTATTCCTTCGTAACCTTAACACGCCGGAATCAATATTACACCTTCCATTCCCTAGATCTGCGTTGGAGTTCGACAAATATTACAGATACCATAGCTGTTTTAAATCCAAATTATTTCCTAAAAGGCAGAACCAAGCAAACGTACTTCCAGCTTACGTATTCATACAGCTACGACAAGCGAGACAATTTCCAATACCCGCTAAGAGGACGTGTCGGGGGAATTCAGTTTTCGAAAATTGGATTATTGCCGTCAGACAAAATAAACCAGGCTTATGCCTATGGTTCCTACAAACAATTTTTCCAGCTAAGTGAACGTATATTTGCCAATTCCGGCATTCGTGCCCGTATTTCTGTTCCGAAAAGACAGCCTTATCTGCAAACGATTGGGCTGGGTTATCGCAATGATCTGGTACGTGGCTATGAGCTTTACGTTGTTGATGGCCAGGACTACGGATTAATCAAAAACGAGCTAAAATATAAGTTGTTCTCATTGCAAAAACATATCTCCTGGATTCCTGTGCGGCAGTTTAATACCATCCCGCTCGCAGCCTACCTGAATACTTTTGCCGATGCCGCCTATGTCAAAAACAGTTATCCGGAATTCAGCAATACCCGGCTCGGCAACAAAGTAATTTACGGCGGCGGCGCAGGAATTGATGTTGTGACCTTTTACAATATCGTGGCCCGTTTCAACCTTACCATCAACGGCAAAGGAGAACGCCGCTTCTTTTTTAACATCGCCAGAGAATTCTGATTTAAATTAAAATTGGGGAATATTTCCCTGATCAGTTGACGTAAAAAGCGCCAAAAACTATCCACATAGGTTTCTTTTTTAGCTTCTCCATAACAAAGCAGGGGGTTATTCTCCTGCTTTGCTGAAAAGCAATGCTAAACATTTTGCTACAAATTGACCGTCCGCATTAAAAAACAAGCCGATAATAGTTAGATTTGCGGTATTAATTCTTTTAGCGAAACATGACATACTTTACCACCCTAAAAAACACATTAGTACTTGTTCTTCTGGCCTTTGCACTTGGAAATTGCACCAGTAAAACAAAAGATGAGCAAGAAGCAACGGTCACCGATTCCGCTGCCTTGGCCAACCCTTCGACCGAAGAACTGAACAGCGACCAGTCTGCGCTGCTCCTGGAAATACTTGGCAATTCTTCCGAAGGTGTTTTTCGTGGCATAACTTTTGGAGATCCTTTGAGCAAGGTCAAAGCAACCGAAACATTTGAAATGTTCGAAGATGTTGCGGATCATGTGGGTTTTACCAAAGAAACAGAAAAGCTTGAAACGATCGACATTCAGTATTTCCTGACGGCCGACAAACGCGTAAATAAAATTACTGTCGATGTATATCTGAACAGTCCGGATGCGACAAAACAACTGTGGAATGCTGGCAAAACCCATTTTACGGAAACCTATGAAGCGCCAAAAGAAAAAGACAAAACAGTTACCTGGAACAAAAACGCGATACATGTAACGATGGAAGATGTATCGGAAGGAAAAGATTACGGCCTGAAATTTCAGTTCACGCCCGACAAAAATGTACTTGCTGCTAAATAATTGACAATGAAATTAAACCGCCTGACTTTACTGACCGTTTTCTGTCTGATTGCCTTAAACACCTTTGCGCAAAAAAAATCAAAAAAAGACTATGTGGTGACTATTGCTACGGATGAGGGAAAAATGCGTCTGATCCTGTTTGATGAAACGCCCAAGCATAAAGCCAATTTTATAAAACTTTCAAAAGACAAATTTTACAACGGCCTGCTTTTTCACCGGATCATTAAAGATTTTATGATTCAGGGTGGTGATCCTAACTCCAGAAATGCAAAACCGGAGGATATGCTGGGCAGAGGCGATAACGGATACAAAATTCCTGCCGAAATAGAACCGAACCTGTTTCACCGCAAAGGCGCATTGGCCGCTGCAAGAGATAATAATCCTAAAAAGGAATCGAGCGGATGCCAGTTTTATATTGTGGAAGGAAGAAAGTGGAGCAAATCGGAGCTCGATAAACAGGCTTCCCGCGCCGCCAGAAAACTAACGGATGCCCAGAAAAAGGTGTATGAAACGGAGGGTGGCACGCCGCATCTGGATGGTGCCTATACTGTTTTCGGTCAGGTGATTGATGGCATGGCGGTGGTAGATGCGATGAGCGCAAAACCAAAAGATGAACGCGACCGCCCGGATAAGGATATCAAAATGAAGGTTTCGGTAAAAAAAATGAAGAAGAAAAAGATCACAAAAAAATACGGCTATGTTTTTGCCAGCTAAGCTGAACAGATATTAATTAACTTCAGTTAGTTTCCCAATCCCTCAATTTTCCATAAAATTGAGGGATTATTTTTTATAATAACGCAAACGCTATAATATCCTATCTTGCATCCAAAAAACATTGACACTACCGACATGACGGTTACTTCAAACGCAGATTCATCAAAAAAACGTTTTCTGATAACAGGTTCCAATGGTCTTCTCGGGCAGAAACTCGTGGAATTATTGGTTCAGGATTCATCAATCCATACCATCGCGACAGCACGTGGCGAAAATAGGTTGCCATTTAAAGATCACTATGCATATCTGCCGATGGATATCACGGATCCTGAGCAGATTGAAGAAGTCATTGCCGCAACAAAACCAGACGTGATCATTCACACCGCCGCCATGACCAATGTGGACCAGTGCGAACTGGAAAAAGACGGTTGCTGGAAACAAAATGTCAATGCGGTTGAATTTCTGGTTTCAGCCTGTAAAAAACATCATGTGTTTCTCGTGCATGTTTCCACCGATTTCATTTTCGACGGAAAAGCCGGTCCTTATACGGAAGAAGCAGAACCTAACCCGGTCAGTTTTTACGGATGGAGCAAGTATGCAGCGGAGAAAATAGTCATTCATTCCGATATTCAATGGGCGATTGCCAGGACTGTCCTGGTGTATGGCATTGCGCACGACATGAGCCGGAGTAATATTATCCTTTGGGTAAAAAAATCTTTGGAAGAAGGGAAAAATATAAAAGTGGTGACGGATCAGTTCAGAACGCCAACACTCGCGGAAGATCTGGCTCAGGGTTGTTTTTTGATCGCGGATCAAAAGGCGGAAGGCATTTTTAACATTTCAGGCAAAGAGCTCTACACACCGTATCAGATGGCCATCATGACGGCCGATTATTTTGGTCTGGATAAATCACTGATTACGTCAACGGATGCTTCCAGCTTCACACAACCCGCCAAACGTCCCCCACGCACCGGTTTTGATCTGACAAAATCAGAAAAAATACTGGGATACAAGCCACATACTTTTCAGGAAGGTATAGCGATTTTGGCAAAACAGATTGGTGTATGATCGCGCGCAGCTGGTACTGATTTGCAATCGGGGCAGATATGGCTTAGCGTTTGTAACGCGGTAATTACAATTATTGCTAATACACGCGTTGCAACCCCACACGGACCGCACCGAGTCCAAATCGGCGTTGGTGCCACTTTTCTGTACATGCTAAAACGGGGTGAACATGATCCCTGCGTCCAAGATTACTGGCATCGCTTTGGTTCCTTTTGCTTATAATTGAAAGTAAAAACGGCATTGCCATAAACATCCAATAATGAGCCTAGTACTCCATGATCCCTTAAAATTTGCATTGAAGGACATTGAATAGTTAATGTATATCGATTTCCTTGGGATCCCCCTTCCAGGCTTATCGGTTTACTTTGCGAGAAAATGAAGTTTTGACCTTCCCTTGAAAATGAAACAGTCGTTACTTGCTTGGTAGCTTGACTCAAAGTAATGGTAAAGTTTTGTACACCCTTTGGGTCAATGCTGACTCGACTATTGAAAGCGGGTTGGAAAGAAATATGGCCTTCCCAAGTAGTATTGGGGCTAACATAAATTGTTGTTTTGTAAATAGGAGCCAATGATGCCAGTAATTCATAGTCATTTTGCACAAGTAATTCCGAAGCCAAACGGTTGCTAAATTCAATAGTATGTACAATTGAATTATTATCCTGCCTTTTTGTGAAAAATATTTCCGAATTGGCTTTCGCCCTTGGGGTAACTCCATCGTGATAATATTGCTCCGTGCCTTTAGAAGCATATATGGAACGTTTCGGCCCTTGATCCGACCAAGTCAATGGATAAAAAAGCTGGTTACTGCTTGGATATCCGCCCACTGATTTGGGATCAATAAAACTATTAGGATTGAGCTCTCCAAAGTCCGTTTCTGGATAAGGGCCATAATTTGGAAAAATAATAAATTTTACCTCCGTCTGATTATTCCTATTATTTTTCGGATATAAAACTAGCCTCCGTTCAATAGGTTGGGTAACATTTGCAGGTATATCAACCTTATACCTAAGAATGCGAACTTGCTTTTTTAATTTAAAATATTTTCGACCTCTTATACCAGGATCTAAATCAGAAAGAAATTTATTATTACCCAAATTATTAATTATAGTAACATTGGCCTTTTTTAATCCAGCTTTGCAATTTGGTTCAACCGGGATGTAGTTAGATACATTATTTACAGTGTAATTAAAATTATTTACAGAACGTCCTCCTAACGCTGTCAAACTAAGTACTCGTTCACAAATTTTAGTGTATGCATCAATCGCGTGCCATGCCTGGTATGTCTGGCCTCCATTAACGTTCTCACTATTACAGGCTATTTGACAAAGAAAGGCACTGGCTTCAGCCATGATTTGAGCCGGAAATTGGTCTAATTCTCTGTCAATAATCTGGATGGCCTCAGCTTCGTTATGTTCAGTATTGATAGCCTCGTCTTCTTGATATTTTCCGCTTCCCTCTATTGGAATTGGAATATCTAGTGGAATAAGCGCTTTGAAATTAGTTGCGACCTCAATACTATGCTTACTTAGGGATTTTTGAGCGTTGATGAAGGAACGGCTATAGGAATGATTTCTTGGAGCTGACGGACAGTCACAAGACTGTGCCAATCCTGATGTAATTGCTAGCAGTACCAAAATCACCGACTGCAACCAGGCTTTGAAACCATAATTTGACTTATTAAGTAATGAGTTCTCCATTTTGATTCAGTATTAAGGTGAGTGACAAAGAGTTCTTAAACCTATTTAATCCTCACACAACATAACAGTGCCCAAACAATGTCAAAAGATCGTATGAGTCAAAGAGTATATTGGCTTCTGTAAGATTTAATAAAAAGTTCATCATATAAATGTGTGAATTCCTCGTTCGAAATTCTGCAACAAATAAAGCATATACCAACAGTATTGAAATACCTAATTTTAGGTATATTTACATGTAAGTAGCTAAACGTAAAAACTTTACATATTAGAATTGACTTTATTCGCAATTAAGAATTCATATTGGCTCTATGGAAAGTTTATCTCCCCAAACTTATCACGAATATCTCCGTGATCTGGCGTTAAACCCGCAGTCCAGTGCTTTCGATTATGCGCAGTATCTCAAAGAGCAAACCACGGTTGGTTCGATTTGCCATCTTACTTCCAGTGCCGTCTTTTTACTGGATTATTCTACAAAAAGTTATCCTTACATTGACGCACATTCCAGGGCGATAGTAGGTCACTCAAGGCATGCATTTATTGAAGGCGGTCTTGAATTCATGTTGCACAATTATCATAAAAGAGATTTGACAGTCTATAATAGATTGATTTTCCCTGATCGGCTTCATTTTTTATCTTCATTGGTCACGGACAGCTCTTTTCAATATCGTTTTACACATAATTATCGTTTTAAACGTACTGATGGGGCATATAGCAATATTCTCCAACACTGTACTCTCATTCCATCGCAAGATGGCTCAGGACCAGTTGCATTACTTGGAGCAGTCCTTGATATCACACATTGTAGTGGAGTAGGAAAAGTAATGCATCAGATTGAAAAGTGGGATCAAGACCGCGGCTGGATACCGGTTCTTACGAAATCCTATTACCCCGATCTGGAGGAGAACAAATTACTCAGTAAAAGAGAAATTGAGATATTGAAGTGGCTTCAGGAAGGATACACCAGTCGTGAGGTAGCTGATCGGCTTCATATCAGTTTTCATACGGTAACCACCCATCGCAAAAATATGCTGGAAAAAACTAATGCCCAGAACACAACAGAATTAATAAGATTTGCTACCATAAAAGGAATTTTATGACTGGAACTATTACGGATTACTTTATTAGTATTGACGGTAAGCAAATCCACTTTGTCGAAAAGCCAGGCGACCTGCCAACCATCGTTATGATCCATGGACGCTGTCTGTCGACACGTATGTGGGAACGACAATTCAACAGTAATCAGCTAAAACGGCATCACTTGATTGCTATCGATCTTCCAGGACACGGTTTATCCGATCATTCACAAAATCCCCTAGTGGATTATAGCTTGTTTGGCTATCGAGATTTATTACTTGAGATATTGTCAATCAAAAAACTTGACCGCTATCTCTTGGTAGGTCATTCATTCGGAGGTTACATCGTTCTGGAAACATTGCCTTACTTAACAGGCTGCCTTGGAATGCTCATTATGACAAATCCTCTTGTGAAGCCTATTCAGTTTGAGTTAATGTTCAAAACAGAATCTCTTGGTGTTATCAATGAAGTATATCAGAAAGATCCTGATCGCAAAACTTTGGAAAAATATTCACTTCTTCTTTTACACCCAAGACAACATGAAATTCCGTCATTTATAGTAGAAGACTTTGCCAGGACCGATCCTAATGTTCATGACGCAATTCTTCAGGGTATGTTCCACAGCGGCTACAAGGACGAGATTAAACTAATCAATGACAGTAAGTTTCCAGTTCTAGTTGTCTATGGTGACCGGGATCAGATTACTAGTAGTACCTATTTGGAATCCTTGACTCTTGCTAACTGGCATGGCTCTATTTCAGTTATCGAAAATTCGGGACATCTGATGCCTTGGGAAAAGGCCGATGTCTTCAATGAACTGTTAACTAGTATGGTGTAACTTACAGTTATACCAGCTTTACCTCGCTCGCCCCGATTTGCAATCGGGGCGGATATGGCTCAGCGTTTGTAACGCGATTATTACAATTATTGCTAATGCACGCGTTGCAAACGCTAGACCATGCAACCCCGATTACAAATCGGTGTTAGCGTCATTAACCTCACTTTTCATCCTTATAGATCATCACCTGACTTTTTCCATCACTTTTGATGAATCCCCTATACATGCCTTCACTGTTGAAGGGCATCGCGATATTGCCGTTTCTGTCCAGCGCAATGACGCCACCTTCTCCGCCGCGTTCCACGAGTTTTTTCATCACCACTGCATTGGCTGCATCTTGCAACGACAAACCTTTGTATTCCATCAGGCTTGAAATGTCATAAGCCACCACGGATCTGATAAAAAACTCCCCGTGACCGGTTGCCGATACGGCGCAGGTTGTATTATTGGCATAAGTGCCAGCACCGATAATCGGTGCGTCGCCAATACGTCCGTATTTCTTGTTCGTCATTCCACCCGTTGAAGTCCCGGCTGCTAGATTTCCAAATTTATCCAGTGCAACGCATCCAACCGTACCAAATTTTTTACCTTCCGTAAAAATCAACTCTTCTTCCTCAACATAACCTGTTTTCGACACCTTCTTAATTTCCTTTTTGTTTTCCGAATGATCCAGTTCTATTTTTTCTTGCTCTTTTGCTTTTTGCAGGGCTTTAAATCTGGCCTCTGTATAAAAATAAGACGGATCAACAATTTGTAGTCCCTGCTCTTTAGCAAACTGATCCGCCCCCTTTCCAGCCATCATTACGTGCGGTGATTTTTCCATCACGGCAATGGCGCCCCTGATCGGATTTTTAATGGTTGTTACACCGGCCATCGCACCCGCTTTCAGAGTCTTCCCTTCCATGATTGCCGCATCCAGTTCATTTTTGCCTTCATTGGTAAAAACGGCACCTTTCCCGGCATTAAACAATGGTGAATCTTCCATCACCATGATCGCCGCTTCCACCGCCTGTACACTCGTACCACCTTTTTGTAGAACCGAATAACCATTTCGGAGTGCTGTGTTTAATACTTCCCGGTATGCTGTTTCTTTTTCCGGGGTCATGTTGACACGCGTGATCGTCCCGGCGCCTCCATGAATGACGAGCGTTATTTTATCGGAATAATCCTGGGCAAATGCCGCCTGAGCTAAAAGGCAGAGAAAGATCAGATAAATAAATTTCATAGGAGCAAAGGTTTGATTATTAAAGATCTGTATTGGACTTTTTTTGTTTCGCTTTGAAATACGCCCCCCACATGCCTAAAAAAATGGCTATTGAAGTATAAATCGACACGGGGACTGATTTTCCCGATTGATACGCATGGACCACAACCCAGATAACGGCTGCTGTCATGATTGTCAGAAAAAACGGTATCCATTTTTGCTCAAAAACAGACTTGGCGCGCATAACTTCCGAAAGTCCCGTAACGTTACTTTTCGTAATCGCATCTTCCAAAGCCTGACAAAATGATTCCATTGGAGTAGAATCGCAGAAATTTCCATTTGCGACAAGCTTTATCTTCTTGCGTCCATGGAATTTCATGACTAAAGTTGTCCCATTATAATGCTCAATCTTATAGGACATAAGATCCGTGAACTCAACGTTTTCAATATTGTCATCAAAATTAAAACTTACCGATGTGCTGCTTAAATGTGCCGTGCATCGCCTTTTTAATTTTCCTTTATTTAACCAAAAAATAAGAACCGGTCCGCCAAGCACGAGTATGAAAGAGATATTTTTATCAATAACCGGAGCGAGATAGGACATACATGCTATCAGCCCTGCAAGAACGGCTACGGAAATACCGAAAAGTATCAACAATAATTTCTGATTGATGTATTCAAAAGTATAGTCTTTCATTTTGAAGTGGATTAGGTTCGTTTAAGTTTGAATCTACGATCCAAACTTAACCAGCATAATAGAAAAAACCGAACCATTTAGTTACAAACGGGCATATCAAAATATAAAAGCGAATTAGCCAGGTTTGGTTGATAAGGTAAGCTAATTAATTCACTTTGAATGCTATCTGTGATTATCAGATCACCCATTTAACGACCGATTTCAAAACAGTAAAGTAAAAAGGTGATAAAATAACGACAAATATTCGACACGAAACGTGTCATTCGCGATCTTACATTAAATAATAAAAAGCACACTGCACGGATAAAAACCTGCTGATCGTCAATCTTCGAATGGAAATCGTCGCAGTCAGACAGGCACTTAGGGATTCAGAAGATGCAGCATTGGCACCTGATCAGGTGGACAAATTGTTAGATCGGCTAAGCTACCTGCTGGACATTGTAAGAAAATTAGAAAGCTAATCAAGGAGGAGAAATCTCCCCTTAAAACAGAAATAGATATGGCGACGACAATTGAAAAGGTCAGCATCGATGAACTTCTTAAAAGAGCTGATGCCCTTATCAAAGAGGGGGCGGATTTTATTGTTAATGATGGAAAAGTTTTGGAGCTAAGCAAATGGCTTAGTATTACTGAGTATTCTCAAAAATACAACGTAACCACGCAGGTGGTTTCCAAATGGATTGAACGCGGCGTGATCGGCCCCGACGATTATATTGAGATCGGAAAATTTGGAAAGAAACTTGTAAGAGACGTTCCATACAAGGTGTGATTTTACAAACCCCCGACCCATAAACGCTGGCCGGAGGTTTGTTCCAGGAAATTATACCAATATCAATACAACTTCTCATAATACTCCCGCGCCATCCGGTCAGAATTGAATGCTTCGCTGACGTCGTTCATGCTGTTCAAAGTGATCCGCTGCCACTCCTTCTCGTTTTGATAATAAGCAGGAAGCACTTTATTTTCAATCACGTCAAACAATGCGTCACAATCCTGCTTGTTGATATCATCACCTTCCGCCACCGGGAGGATGAATGCATTTTCATCATTTTTAGCAAATTCACAGATCCATCCGTCGAAGGTAGAAACGTTCAGCGAAGCGTTCATGGCCGCCGTCATTCCGCTTGTTCCGGATGCTTCACGCGTCACCACCGGCGTGTTCAGCCAAACATCGG
This sequence comes from Dyadobacter sp. LHD-138, assembly GCF_030929615.1. Classification (GTDB taxonomy): domain Bacteria; phylum Bacteroidota; class Bacteroidia; order Cytophagales; family Spirosomataceae; genus Dyadobacter. The sequence continues at coordinate 171,690 of NZ_JAVFVU010000012.1, forward strand.
AACCGTCTTTCAGTAGTTTTGACAATGCCAGTTCATAACCGGTCAGAACGGCCATGTTCTGGAAATAATGGCTCAGGTAAAAAAGATCATTGAAGGTATTGACAGCGCCTTCATCCTTCGGATAAGGCTTGCCTGCCCAAATAATCTGGACCGGCAGCGCTTTATTTTCCAACAGTTTTTTAAACCGCTCCATATCCCAGGTCAGGATATCCGGACGTTTATAGGTAGCAAACCGGCGAGCCCACACCAGCGTCAAAATATTGGGATCAAAAAGCTTTCCGCACTGGTCAGCGACCGTTTTAAAAAGAACTGCTTTTAACTCTTTTTTCCGGGCAGCAATTGCTTTGGAATCTTTTTTCACCCGCGCTTTTTCCAACACCGGATCTACCCAGTACGTATTATTCTGCGCGTTGGTGATATGAATGATCTCACAAATACCCGGGAAACTTTTCCACATCTGACGGGATACTTCACCATGCAGTTTGGATACGCCATTGGCCTTCCTGCTAAGTCGCAGGGCGGCCAGAGAGTGGTTAAAAGTATTGTCTTTAATGCCGGTTATCTTCCTGACATCCTCTATTTTCATACCTGAAAAGAATCCCAGTCCTTCCAGAAAATTGATATCGTGTTTTTCATTTCCTGCTTCTTCCGGCGTATGGGTTGTAAAAACCAAGCGCTTTTTCAAATCAGGTACTTTTTTATATTTCTGATAAAGATAAAAGGCTGCGGAAACCGCATGTGCTTCATTCAAATGATACACTTCGGGTTCATAGTGCAGCGCGTCCAATAACCTGGCCCCGCCTATTCCCAGCACCATACATTGTGCCACCTTCATGGTAACATCAAAATCATAAAGCGAATAAGAAATTGCCCGCGTGGCCTCATCGTTTCCATCCGTGTCGGTGGTCAGAAAAAACATGGGTGCGGTTTTGAAAATCTCCGGTTCCAGATAATAAGCCCTTACCCAAACATCCTTTCCCAAAATCGGGATTTGAAAGTGGATACCGGTATCGGTCAAAAAATGATATATTTTTTCATGGAATTGCGGTTCCATGCTGCTATCCTTTTTCCGTCCCTGATCGTAATAGCCATACTTCCAGAGCATGCCAACGCCGATGAGATTCTGTTTTAAAGCATAAACACTTTTCATATGAGAACCCGCCAAAAAACCCAGACCGCCCGAATATGTTTTCAGAGCCTGGTCCAGGGCGAATTCCATTGAAAAATAGGCAACCGATTTCGTATAGTTTTTATCCGGTTTAAACGGATGCTTAAAGGGCACAGAAAATGACTGCTTCATTGAGGCAAAATTTAAGTGAAAGATATTTACTAATGCTTCACGTGCATTTTTTCATAATGCACACGTAACAAATCTTCTCCGAAATCATTGGTAAGGTCCCTGACCACCGTGTGTATGTGATTCGCGTTATTTTGGGTATTGTCCAGTTCGATCAGGATTGTCGGTCCCTGAATCCGGTAATAATAACCCGCACCTTCTTTTATTTCCGGATACATATTGCCCATCCAGGCAAAATGTATGCCATCAAGACCCATTTCCTTTAACCGATTCATCTGCTGGTTTTTCAACGTCACATGATAACGATCCAGATACACCGCTATGAGTTTCTGAAAAAGAGTCTTCTGAGCCGACGTCATATCTTTCATCGCTATCCCTTCCGGTTTCAGCTTAACCAATTTACTCCGTTTATTTGAAGATAAAATTTCCCAGGGTGCTTTTTCAGATAAAATAACTATTTTTTTCTGTTCTGCCGAAAACGAATGAAGAAGCTGAAAAGCCACATCTTGTTCATCCTTTAATATCCGTTTCCCCTTTTGAGGGACATCAGCGAGCACCGTTCCGGGATTTGATCCAAAGAAGCCAGGTGTGAAGGTCATTTCCTCTCCGGCGACCGTAAAATGCAGTGAAATATGGTGCCCTTCCAATCGCCAACCCCAGGGTTCCTTTTCTCCGGGTTTCCCGAAAATCAGAAATGCATAGTTCCCCAGATCACGGTATGTATCATTTGCCGATTTGTTTTCAATAACGCGCAGGACATTTTCCAAATCCATAATTTCCTTTGTTTTTTGATAACCGCTGGCACTCAACACAACCCGGACCATTTCAAAAGCCTTCTGCTGCTGAGCGGCATTCATGTTTTTCAGACTTAATCCCTTCCGGGCTCTGGGAACATAATTCCAGTCAAAACGGAGTGAATCGGTGAAAGAAACACAGGCTTCTTTTTTCTGCACAGCGTCAAGACTGCCGGTGAAATTCAGAACAGCCTCCGATAATTTTCCAATAAGCAGCCTATCCTGGGCCTTAATAAAACCAGCATGGAGCACGAAGAAAAAACAGGAGAAAAAAAACAGTTTGCAGACCAACGGGGAAGATTTCATGATTTTTGTCTGTCGGTGAATTTATAAACGAAAAAGAGCATGCTCGCCCGATTATACTTAACCGGACTGACATGCTCTTTTTTCCTAAGTACTTTATAAACTTAACTTTATCTCTTACGCTGACTATTCATCTCTTAACGTCAAATGCTGGGCGCTGCAAATAAAACTTCCATTTAAGAGTGACGATTTGTTGTACAAAAACGGTTCCCCGGAAAGTTTGGTCATTTTGCCCCCGCTCAGCGTCAGAATCGCCTGTCCGGCTGCGGTATCCCATTCCATCGTCGGGCCGTGGCGGAAATAAATATGTGCCAGTCCCTCTGCAACGAGGCAAAATTTCAGGGAACTCCCGATGGCAATATTTTTCACAACCGGGTAGCGTGCGAGCACTTCGGTTTCTGCCGGGGCTGCATGCGAACGGCTGCCCACCGAAACCCAGTCCAGGCTGTTTTTATCCACTGCCATTGCAGATTTCACACCATCAGACGTTATTTTCCATCCCCCGGTTTCCTCGTTTGCGTAATACATCGTGTCGGTTACCGGCACGTAAATCACGCCCAAAACAGGTATGCGGTTGTGAATCAGGGCAATGTTTATCGTAAATTCTCCATTGCGGTTAATAAACTCCTTCGTCCCGTCCAACGGATCAACACACCAGAAATATTCCCAGTCTTTTCGCTCTTCATAGGGTATGTTCTGTCCTTCCTCGGACAGGATGGGAATTTCCGGCGTAAAAGTTTTTAACCGACTAACAATTAAATCATTGGACGCTTCATCGGCCAGCGTCAAGGGCGATGCATCCGTTTTATATTTTACCTCTTCCGCCTGCTCCGAATCATTATAAACAGCCAGAACGACCTTTCCGGCATCCTTTGCGATTGATAGTAATTCTTCAATTTCGAGTTGCATATCAGGGACTGGGTTGGTGTAATAACAAGACTAATCTGCAAATAATATCGTTAAAATTTAAATATTCTTGGCCAATATTGATTGATAATTGACCGTTTTTCTCTGTTAACCTATAAACGCGAACATTCCTTTTTGCTCAGATCTGAGCAAATATTCCTTCAACTTTTTCTTTTGAAGGTCTTTGGTTCTAAATTTTTATTTAAGATAGAAAAAAATTGGGAGCTCTGAGCGGTTTACTTTAAAGACCATGTGTTAAACAGATTGTTGCACAAGATCTTCTTCGTCAACGTAATAATGTAAATTTTCCTTTGTGACGATATCGAGCGGCAGAAATTTGAGGGGCTGAACTTCCTTTTTGAAGACCAAAAAATCCACCAGCTGACGGATCCCCCAATACCCCTGCCCTTTCGGATTCTGGTTGATCAGAAAAGAAATTACTCCCGTATTCAGGTAAGCAAGATTTTTTGGTAACAGGTCATATCCCACAATTTTAATGTGACTGATGCTCCTTTTTTCAAGATGCGCCGCAATATCATGTGCCTTTGAAGTCGTTACGAAAATGTGTTTCAAATCGGGTGTGTTATCTACAATTTCATCCAGATTTTCAACAAAAGCTTTCTGATCGGCACGGTTTAATTCAATCCGTATAATCTTATAGTGATTTTCAGGATCATGCTGCGTAAAATAGCTGCGCACGCCATTTTCCTTTTTTATCAAATGCGCTGCGTTACTTATTTCCTCATCAATATGGGCAATCAATATGGAACATGGCCCTGGCTGGCCATAATGCAAAAGTTTACCGCCCAGCATGCCGCTTTGATAGGAATCCTGGCCAATATAACTCAACGGCCCGAATTCGGCAATTTCAGTATTGAACAGCACAAAAGGAATAGCATCCTTTCTCCACTTTTCAAAAAAAGGCAATGTTTCGCGATAGAAAATAGGCGATAACAAAATGCCATCCGGCCGGGATTTGGTCAGTTCATTTGCTTTTTCAATGTAAGAATCAGCCTGATAAGGATTAAAAATAAACTGCTGAACAACGATGCCATATTGTTTCAGGTCTCTTTCAGCCTTTTCAATACCCGACTTCGGGGCGTTCCAGTAAGAATCCACCTGGTGGTCCGGGATCAATGCCGCAATGCGGTATGTTTTGTGAGAGCCCAACGCCCTGGCCATTAGGTTGGGCTCATAATTACTTTCTTCAATGATTTTAAGAATCCGCGCCTTAACTTTCTCCGAAACTTTCCCTCTGTTATGTAACACCCGGTCTACTGTCCCCGTTGAAACTTCTGCTTTTAACGCGATATCTTTAATTCTTACATTCCTGTTATTGCTTTCCAATTTAACGTCGGTTTTTCGGATAAAACATGAGTCGTGCTTCTGTACCGATCCAATGATTTTTGCATAAAGGTTACAATACGGACCAACGAAGGCCAAATTCCCAAAAGGGATTGGGCTAATAAGAAAATGCCTGCCGGATTATACTTGATCCGGCAGGCACTTATTATTTAAAGGAAAATATTTTACTTACCGAACAAACGTGCCCAGAATCCTTTTGCTTTGGTTTTGGTTTCTTCGAACGTTTCCGATGCGGCCGCTTTCAATTCTTCCAGTTCTTCGGCGGCTTTGGCTTTCAGTTCGGCAGCCTTTACCTGCGCTTCTGCCAGTTTTTCCGCAGCGATTTCCTTGGCATCTTCAAGCTTTTCCGCTGCCAGATCCTTTGCATCAGCAAATTTTTCCGACGCCTCCTCTTTCAGTTCTGCGAATTTATCCGCAGCCTCTTCTTTCAAATCTCCCGCCCTGTCCGACAAGTCAGAAATAATTTCTTCCGCCCTTACCTTTCCTGCCGCGATATTTAATTCGACTTCATTCTGAAGCTGCTCTACTTTACCGGAAAAACCTGATTTCAGTTCTTCCACTTTTTCCGCCGCTACTTCTTTAATATCGGCTATTTTCTCTTCCACGACCTCCGCTTTTTCGGCTGCCGCTTCTTTTACTTCTTCGACCTTCGTTTCTGCTGCATCCTTTACGTCTTCCACTTTTGCAGCGACTTCATCTTTCACTTCTGCAACGGTGTCTTCTACTGCCGCCAGCTTTTCTTCTCCGGCAGCTTTTACTTCTTCTGCTTTTTCAGAAACTTCGGTTTTTACTTCTTCAACTTTATCAGCCACAGCCGTTTTCACCTCCTCTGCCTTCGCTGCTGCTGCCACTTCCACATCTTCCTTGATCTCCGAAATACTTTCGGCAGCTTCATCTTTTACTTCGACCGATTGATCCTTAATATCTTCGATTTTTTTATCCAACGACTCGTCTGCATCGCTTGGTTGAGGTTTTTCATTGTCTGCCATATCAGTGGATGATGTTTGAATGGAATAGATTAAAAAAGGTTGAATGCGTAAGCTACAAAGGACTTATCAAGGTTGCAAGCATTTTACAGACCTTTTTATTATGATAACCTTCTTATGATCAATTTTTTAACGATCTCGTAAAAGATATCCGGCTGAAGTGTACGCCAGTTGTCGAGCTGCAATGTCCCGCCAAAATTCAGATAGTAATCCAGTCTGAAACGTTTCCATTCTTCCTCGACGTGTGCCCTGAAATTAACGGCTGCAATCCAGCCATCCTCAATGTCGTCAAACCATTCGGCATAATAGTCGTCTTCGCCGCCATGAAAATTCATGATATTTTCCCCTAAAAGAATAAACTGATTAATGCCCTCATCCACAAGCGGGTCAACAACCTGCCGCTTGAAATACATAATATCGTTATGCAGCGTGTCATTCCACTCCCCGAATAGCTCGATGATCACAAAATGTTTTTTATAATCCGCATACAAAATTTTAACATAAAGTGTCTCCGAGCCGATGGGATCCCAAAGCGGATGAATGTAATAACCATAGATCGCATTTTCGTAGTAATCGAGGTTGTAAGTCCGGCCATAAAATGGCGATCTCTTGTCTCTGCTGGCAACGTAATGTTTTTCCCAGTTATAATATGGTTCAATTTCCTGCATGATTCCAATCGTTGAATAAGGTAAATTCAGGAATGCGGTCCCTCAAAAAGGGAGTTAAACGCAGCGTAAAGAGAGTTGAGCGCGGAGGTTGGGGAGTTTATATTTATCAAGAGAGGATGCGTAATTCTTATATTAAATTCATTTCCCCAAATTAAATCATGAACAAAAAGAGTTTAAATGCAGAGTTAAGGGGGGAAGGCGGTAATTTATTTATCAAGAAAGAGTGCTTAACGCTATCTGTTAAACTCATTTCTCGAAATCAAAAAACAACTCACCGAACTCTGCGTATAACCGGGCGGCGGCCGCTCCCCTTACCTCTGCGTTTAAATTACTTCTCAAAACTATATCTCGCGGATCCAGATATTACGGAAACTCGTTGTATTGTTATGATCCTGCAATTTGATCGGACCTGCACCATGTGGCGTAGCCATTGGCTGACCAACATAAGGCGTTGTTCCCTGAATAGCGGTGTGGTTCTGCACCACGACACCGTTATGAATTACCGTGATGTAAGGTGGAATGGTCATTTGTCCATCCTTGTTGAAATGCGGCGCCGTGTAAACAACGTCATAAGTCTGCCACTCACCTGGTCCAACCGTCGCATTGACCATCGGCATCGTTTGTTTGTAAATAGAACCAGCCTGTCCGTTTGAATACGTCGGGTTATTGTAGCTGTCAAGTACCTGAAGCTCATAAATCCCCTGCATAAAAATCCCGCTGTTACCACGTCCCTGGCCGCTTCCTTCAACTTTTGCAGGCGTACGCCACTCGATATGGAGCTGATAATCTGTGAAAGTTTTTTTAGTCTGGATATCCCCTTTTTTAGGCGCACATGTCAACGTGCCATCAGCCACAGTCCATGGTGCCGGGCCATTTCCTTCATTCCCTGAAACCCACTGATCCAGATTTTTACCGTCAAATAAAACAATAGCATCCGAAGGTGCCGTAAATCCGGAAACAGCAGCTGAGCCTTTGCCCGGTGTTACGATACGGGGAACCGGAGTCCATAATTCGCTTGATTCAGGTGTTTGTTTTGAGGGCTGTAACTGCGCATAGGATGCAGCTGCTGTCAAAATACCAGCCACAATCATTGTAATTTTTTTCATAGATGATCAATCGATTTTATTTGAAAATTATAAGGTTTAAAAAATACTGATTTACTCATTTTCCGGGAAAGCCGGCAAATTCATTTCTGTTGAAAGAAATTAATAAACGTTAACTTCCCTTAGAGATTTCAAATTTAGGCGTCTTGAATTGTATAATTAGCACAAATTTTGAAAATATAAATTGCTTACCCGTTTGCTAAAACGTTTTATTTATACTTTTAACCCAAAATTAATCCTGACCGACACCCTTTATGCGCTCATTTTTCCTAAACACCCATAGCAAAATTACCTTGCGAAAGTTACTTTCGGCGGCGGCTATTTTTGCTACACTGAATGTTTCCGCCCAAAAATCCACAGAAAATTATGTCCGGTATGCACATCCGCTGATCGGAACCGCTAAAATGGGACACACCTATCCGGGGGCAACCGTTCCATTTGGTATGGTTCAGCTGAGCCCCGATACCGATACGCTCCCATATGGTGTAAAGGGCAAATACAATCCTGATGTGTACAAATTCTGTGCGGGTTATCAGTACGACAGCAAAACCATCGTAGGTTTCAGCCATACGCATTTCAGCGGAACAGGGCATTCGGATCTGGGCGATTTTCTGATCATGCCAACAACCGGGAAACTGCAATTGAACAGCGGCACGGAAGATAAACCCGAAAACGGCTATCGTTCTGCTTTTTCACATAAAAATGAAGTGGCAGAGCCTTCCTATTATAAGGTAAAACTCGACGATCATAATATCACCGCCGAACTGACAGCGAGCAACCGTGTGGGCATGCACCAGTATACTTTCCCGAAGTCGGATGAAGCGCACATTATTCTGGATCTGATGGCCGGGATTTACCAGTACGACAATAAGAATGTCTGGACTTTTGTACGGGTTGAAAATGATACCCTGATCACCGGTTTCCGTCAAACGAACGGCTGGGCGAGAACACGCACCGTTTATTTCGCCATGACTTTCAGTAAACCGTTCCGTACCTATGGCACCAAAATTGATGACAACAATGTCTACAAAGGTTTCTGGAAAAAATTTGATCAGGAGCATAACTTCCCGGAAGTTGCCGGAAGAAATCTGAAAATGTATTTCGATTTCCAGACTGCGGAAAACGAACAGATCAAGATCAAATTTGCCATATCGCCTGTGAGTACGCAGGGTGCTCTGGCCAACATGAAAGTTGAAATCCCGCACTGGGATTTTGACCGTGTAAAAACAGAGGGGCAGGCACTTTGGAATAAGGAATTCAATAAAGTAGCGGTAAAAACGATCCATGAGGATGATAAGGTGAATTTTTATACCGCGATGTATCACTCGTTTTTAGGCCCGACAACCTATATGGATGTTGATGGATCTTACAAAGGGCTGGATATGAATATTTATAAAACAGACGGTTCAACCAATTATACCAGTTTCTCTCTTTGGGACACTTACAGAACACTGCACCCGCTTTTCAACGTCTTGCAGCCTGCACGCAATGCCGATATGATCAAATCCATGATGGCGCATTATAACCAGAGCGTGCATAAAATGCTTCCCGTCTGGTCGCATTATGCCAATGAAAACTGGTGTATGATCGGCTACCATTCCGTACCGGTTATTGCCGATGCCGTGATCAAGGGGAATGCTAATTTTGATGTAAACAAGGCGTTGGAAGCCTGTGTGACCACAGCAAGAAACAAATATTATGACGGCCTGAGCTACTATATGGAAAAGGGTTTTGTGCCGGACGACAAAAACACATCGTCGGTTTCCAAGACGCTGGAATATGCCTATGACGACTGGTGTATTGCGCAAATGGCGAAAAAACTTGGCCGTAATGATATTTACGAAGAGTTTAGCAAGCGTGCCAGTAACTATAAAAATGTTTACGATGCGTCCATCGGATTTATGCGCCCGAAACTGAACGACGGCAGCTGGCGGAAAGAATTTGACCCGCTGGATACACACGGACAAGGTTTTATAGAAGGCAATTCCTGGAATTACAGTTTGTATGTGCCCCAGGCACCGGCCGAAATGATCGCACTGATGGGTGGTAAGAAACGTTTCACGGCACATCTCGATTCACTTTTCAGCATGAATTTGCCGGATAAATATTTCGAAAATACGGAAGACATTTCGCGTGAAGGGATTATCGGAAATTATGTGCACGGAAATGAGCCCTCACATCACGTGGCTTATCTTTACAACTGGCTTGACCAGCCCTGGAAAACGGAAGACAAAGTCCGGATGATTTTGAAAGCCATGTACAAACCCACCGTCGATGGCCTGGGTGGTAACGATGATTTCGGACAAATGAGTGCCTGGTTTATTTTCAGTTCGCTTGGCTTTTACCCGGTCGCTCCCGGTTCGGACCAGTATATTATCGGTAGTCCGGCGGTACAAAATGCCAGGCTGAACCTTGAAAATGGCAAAACTTTTGAAATTGATGTAAAAGATCAGGCCGACAAAAATGTATACATTCAGAAAATAGAACTGAACGGTAAAGTTTTGACGCGCAATTACATCACACATACCGAAATAATGGACGGAGGCCAAATTAAATTTTACATGGGAGCCAAACCAAACAAGAAAAGAGTGGTAAATAACGCGATTAAGAAATGATTGTGTATATTGCTATCTGAATTTTTTATGTAAAAGATATTGGAAGTAAAAGTTCATTGGAATCTCGTATTCTGGTGAATTTTTATTTTTACTGCACAACATGACAGAAATAACGGCCAGTAAAATGACGAAAAAGCTTTCCATTCGGGATATTGGAAGGGAATTGGGAATCTCCATAACCACAGTATCCTTTATTTTAAACGGGAAAGCAAAGGAAAAAAGAATCAGTGCGGCGCTAACTGAAAAGGTCTTAAAATTCGTCGAGGAAGTAAATTTCAAACCCAACATGATGGCGCAGGGATTGAGGACGGGAAAGTCCAAGATCATTTGTCTCATGGTTGAAGATATCTCCAACAACCTTCTTTTTGCCCAGGTCGCAAGGCTCATTGAGGAAGAAGCACATAACAAGGGTTACCGGATTATTTATTGCAGCACGGGCAACAAGAAGGAAAAGGCACTGGAGCTGATCCGTTTGTTCCGCGACCGCTCCATTGATGGCTACATCATCACACCTCCGGAGGGAATCGAAAATGAGGTACAATCGCTGATCAACGAAGGTATTCCGGTTGTTTTGATAGACCGAAACCTGCCCAAGCTGAAATGCAGCCATGTGGTGATTGAAAACCTGAACAGTACCCATGAAGCCATCAATCACCTGATTAGCAACGGCTTCAAAAATATCGCTTTTGTAACACTGGATTCAGACCAGACGCAAATGGCAGACCGTTTGGCTGGTTATGAAAAAGCAGTCTCGGAGCACGGTTTAAAATCCTATGTTAAAAAACTTGGTTTTCACGAAAGTCCTGACCTGAATATCAATGAAATTGTCTCTTTCCTTGACGAAAACAGGGATATTGACGCGGTTTTCTTCTCTACAAACTACATCGGCGTCTGGGGTCTCCAGGCTATCAAAATCCTGAATTTGCTTATCCCAAAAGATATTGCCGTCATTTCTTTCGACGATCAGGACCTTTTCAAATTTTACAGCCCTTCCATTACAGTTGTTGCCCAGCCCGTACCCCATATTTCCAATCACATTATCAAATTGATGCTTAATGCACTGGAAGAAAAAGATACCACTGTGCACGAAATTGTTTTGCCTGCAAAACTAATTGTAAGAGAGTCTTCTGCACTAAAAAATGCCTGAAAAGTCCTATCTATAAATATGTATTTATAAGATAACATTTGCATCATACTAAGATAACGTCTAACTTGGCACCCAAATTGGAGCCAGGAGTTCTTGTTACGCCTCTCCCGGAATCAGACAGTGATTCTACTTAAAATCCCTACTATTTCTAACTTTATTACAATTTATTGAAATTTAAATATTTAAAAACCAAAAAATGCTAAATCGATTTAGCGATATTTAAAAAAATATAACTTTTAAAATATTACAAAAACAAGAATTAGTTAAGCTTATACGCAATCCCTTCTTTCAGTCATTCCCCAATAAAATTTTGTAACCCCATGAAGATTAAAGGATTTCACTATGCGCTTGACTAAAAACTAAATCGATTTAGCTCCTAACAATTATTCTTAAAAACAGATCTAAGTACATGAAAAGAAAAGTATTCGCAAATCATTTCTGGCCTAGAAGCGGGAAATTCCGGATGTTATGTCTGAGCTCTCTTTCTCTGGCCCTGTGCTTTTCCTCTCCGGCATCACGCGCGGAAAGTGGAAAAGGATTGGTCACTCCGCTGATTACGAACAATGCTTCGGCAGAAGACATTGAGGTAAAAGGTAAAGTGGTAAGCGCCAAAGACAAATCCGGCCTGCCTGGTGTGACGATCGTTCTCAAAGGGACAGAAAAAGGTGTGACAACCGATATTGAGGGTAACTACACCATCACGGTGGGCAGCCCCCAGGATGTGTTGGTGTTCTCCTTTGTAGGAAGCATCACGCAGGAAATTACCGTAGGGAACAAATCAGTAATCGATGTTGACCTTGCTGAAAATGCAAAATTACTGAATGAAGTAGTGGTTGTAGGGTATGGTACACAAACAAGAGAAAGAACTACTTCTGCGATTTCCAATATCACTCAAGAAAACTTCAACAAGTCCGGCGCACGTAACGCGATGGACCTTATCCAGGGAAAAGTTGCGGGTTTGAACATCAACAGAAGCGGATCCAACCCTAATTCAGGCGTATCCATGCAGTTGCGCGGTGTAACCTCGCTTACCGGTGGTTTGGCTCCGCTTGTGGTTATTGACGGTATCCCGGGTGGTAACCTTGACCTTTTGCAGCAGGATGACGTTGAATCGATCAGTGTTTTGAAAGACGGTTCAGCCGCAGCTATTTATGGTACACGTGCCAATGGTGGTGTAATTCTGGTAACAACCAAGAAAGGTATAGCCGGCAACGCGAAGTTCGATTACAATACCTATTTCAGAAAGGAATATGTGCGTAACCGCCCTGACTTCATGAACGCTGACCAGTACCGTGCCAAAATTGCTGAGGGAATCATTCCAAAAAGCAGCGATTACGGTTCCACGACCGATGCGTACGATGCCCTGATCAACCACGGTAATCTTAGCCAAAACCATAACCTGGCCATGTCGGGTGGTGGAAAAAGCACTACCTACCGCGCCAGTCTTTACTATCAGGATTTGCAGGGTATTGCCAAAGAAAATGGTCGCAAGCAATATGGTGGCCGTTTGAGCATTATGCAAACCGGTTTGAAAGACCGTTTGACAGCACAGGTTAATTTGGCAACCAATTTTAACAAAGCCAACCTTTTGGGTGGCGGAGGCTGGGAAGGTTCACTCATCAGAAACCCGACCCTGTCCTTCTTAAATCCGGACGGAAGTTATTATTTCGAGCAAACGAGTACCAACGAAGTCGCCCGTTTGAAACAGGAAACCAACCGTCGCCAGCAGCAAACTTCCTCCGCGGACGCGAAGTTAAATCTGGAAATCCTCCCTGGTTTGCAGGCATCTATTTTCGGAGCCGTGCAGCGCAACAGCTATATTGATGGCCAATACCGTTCGCTTGCCTCTGAGTTTTCGAAAGAAAATGATGTGTATCCAAATGGCGGTTATGCAAGAAGAAACACTTTTCTGAGCACCAACTATACCGTTGAACCAACGATTTCTTTTGACAAAACATTTGGTACGGATCACACAATCAATGCGGTTGGAGGTTATAGTTATCAATATGCCGTACAGGAAAACTTCGAGGCAGCCAACTATGGTTTTGTAAATGATATCTTCGGAGAAAACAACCTTGGAGCCGGTAGCCAGCTTATTACCGGAAAAGCCACTATGGGTAGCGGAAAAGGCGATAACACCTTGATCGCTTTCTTCGGAAGGGCTAACTACTCTTTCGCTGACAAGTATATGGTTTCTTTGATTCTACGTCATGAAGGTTCTTCACGCTTTGGGGTTAACAACAAGTGGGGAAATTTCCCGGCGGCTTCTGTTGGCTGGAACCTGAGCAAGGAGAAGTTCATGGAAAACATCCATTTCGTAAACAGTCTTAAACTGAGAGCCGGATTTGGGGTAACGGGTAACCAGGATATTGCCAACTATTCTTCCCTGGTTACTTTGGGAACTGGTGGAGTGTACCGAAACCCGGACGGAGAATGGAGACAGACCTATGGTCCGAACAGAAACCCGAACCCGAACCTTAAATGGGAACGCAAAAAAGAATTCAACTTTGGTGTCGATTTCGCAGTATTGAACAAAAGATTGAGCGGGTCTCTTGATGTCTTCAAACGTGTTACCAGCGACTTGTTATACGAATACACTTCGCAGTTGCCCCCATTTGTACGTGAGACAATTTACACGAACGTAGGTTCTATCTCAAACAAAGGTGTGGAACTTACTTTGAGCGGCGTTGCCGTAAAAACGCAGGACTTTACCTGGAACATCGATGCAACCGGAAGTTATGTTACCAACAAAGCAGATGATCTTTCCAACGACGTGTTTAAAGTTGAAGCAATATCTACCTCAAGCATCGGTGGTTATGGCGACTTAGGACAGGCAATTCGCATCGAACAGGGTGGAAAAATGGGGAACTTCTACGGAAAACGTTTTGCAGGATTTACTGAAGATGGGAAATGGTTATTCTACAACCGTAAAGGCGATAAAGTAAGATTCGATCAGATCAATAATTCAAACGATCCTAACGTATCAGACCTTGCTGTGATCGGTAACGCGATTCCTAAGTTCAACGCATCGTTGACCAACAACTTTACTTATAAGAATTTGAGCCTTCGCGTGTTCCTGAGAGGTCGTTTTGATTACGATATCTTAAACACCATGGACCTTTCTTACGGTAACAAAGTTTCTCTTCCGAACAACTTGCTGAACAGCGCTTTTGGAAAAAATGCAAAACTTAATGATACCTACCAATACTCTGACTACTACCTGGAGTCGGGAAGTTTCCTAAAACTTGACGAGATCACATTAAGCTACAATTTCAATCTTAAAAGTGATATCATCCGTAGTCTTCGTGTGTATGCAACAGGTTCAAACCTGGCCACATTCACCAAATACACGGGTAACGATCCTGACTTTGTAAATGACACAGGTCTTGGAAGAGAAGAAGACGGGCAACGCCGCCTAGGTATCGATGGCCGTAGCGCTTATCCAAATACCCGTTCATTCTTAGTAGGTCTTAGTTTTGGTTTTTAATGTTAACAAAAATGATAAATTTTAAAAAAGCATTCAAAATTGCGGCAATGGCATTGCCTTTGTTCGCAACAACTGCCTGTACCGATCTGGACGAAAACATATACGATCAGCTGGTAACAGACAATTTCTATAACAATAAAAATGAAGTTATTTCCGCTGTACTTCGTCCTTACACCCACGCCAACGCATGGGCAACACCGGGACAAGATGGCTGGTGGCGCTTAAACGAACTTTCAGCGGATCAACTGGCGTGGCCGGTAAAAGGTCGTCACGGACAGGATGGTGGAAAGTGGTTACGTTTGCACTACCACAGCTGGACTCCCGATGAAGAAGCAGTATGGGGTGCATGGAGACTGATGTGGTGGGGCCTTGGTCTTTGTACCGACCCAATCGAAGCTTTGGAAAGCCGTACACCTGCTGCCATGGGTATTACGGACGCGGAAAAAGTAGCCTATATTTCCGAGCTGAAACTTTTACGTGCCTTCCATTATCTGAAACTGATGAGCTTATTTGGTAACATTCCAACCGTTACCAAAGTGGGAGATCCTGTAAGCCCTCCTACCCAGCCGCGTGCAGAGGTTTTCAAGTTTATTGAAAAAGAAATCCTTGACAACATCGCCGCTGCTCCAAAGCTTTCACAGGCAATGATCGGTCGTATGACGCAGGCAGGTGGTTATGCCATGTTGGTAGAATTGTATCTGAATGCAGAAACCTGGACGGGAACAGCGCGTTGGGATGACTGTGTTGCGGCTGCTAATAAGCTGATCAACGGTGAAGCTGGCGGACTTAATGGCGCGCCGGCTTTGGATGACAACCTGACGGATACTTACAAACCAGCGAACTTCCAGTCGAAGGAAATTCTTTTCCAAATTGCTTACGAATTCAAAAAAGCGACGGCCCAGCCGCAATGGACGGGAGATTTCTATCACTTCCAGCAGCGTTACATCTACGGTGGTGCGCGTAACGGAAACGACGGTGTGGTGGTAATCCCTGGTGTTTATCCAACTTTCAAAACTGCTGATAAGAGAAAGAAAGAGTGGATTCTGGAAGGAACGCAATATCAGTATGCTGACCCGACAAAACCGGTTCTGGCAACAGGAGGAAATGAGTACGATAACCAGCCGCTTGTTTTTGTTGACAACATTCGTAAAAACAAAACGCTTCAGGCCGGACAGGATCCTTCCACTTTGGCTTCTGACATGACGCAGGGTGAAGAAAACAGTGGTGTTCGTTTTAACAAATACAAACTGGGTGCGCTTGAAGATCCAAACTACAATGGATCCGACTGGTCAGTTTACCGTTTGTCGTGGGTAATGTTTGCAAAAGCGGAAGCCCTTATGCGCAAAAATGGCAAGGTGGCAACACAGGAAGCTGTTGATCTTGTAAACCAGGTGAAAAAACGTGCGTACACATCGGATGCATGGGCTACTGAAAAGTACACCACTTCGACTTTGACCATCGACGAATTGCTGGCTGAACGCGGACGTGAGTTTATCTTCGAAGGTTTCCGTCGTGATGATCTGATCCGTTTTGACAAGTTCACCTCGGCAGCCTGGTGGGACCACAAACCAACCGAGTCATACAAAAAACTTTTCCCGATCCCACGCAGACAAATCACCCTTAACGTGAATTTGAAACAAAACGAGGGTTATAACTAAGAAATAACTATTCCTTACACTTAGCTTTTCTTACAAATCCAACGACGGTTCATGTTAAGTACCGGCCGTTGGATTTGTTAATTTCTTAAAGTGCGCATATTGTTTTTTTCAAATGGAGATTACCCAAAAAGTAAACCTCCTTATTATTTCATAAGACTTCAATACTAGCCCTTTAAAAAATGAATCGGAAAATGATTTCCCATCAAAAGAAATGTGATTTTCCCGATTCTTATATCGTAATTTGTTCCTCTTTTTATTATAAACCAATTAAGCTTACTTACTGTATGTTTAAATCAAACCGTTTCTTTTTACCATTTATCGCCTGGGGTCTGGGAGTGATAGCGATGCAATCTGCTTTTGCACAGGCTATTCCTTTGGACGATCTCAGCGCATTCACCAACAAAGCCGGCAATTGGAAAATTGTGGGTGATGCCTCTGTCGACATTTCAAAAGTAAATGTTTTAAATACCAAATCGGGAAAAGGTGTATTGGCCTGTATTCACGAAAAAGGTAAATACGGCCAGGAATATGAGCTAGTATCGAATTTCAAACATGGAGATCTGGACCTTGAACTGGATTTCATGCTGACAAAAGAATCAAACTCCGGCATTTACCTTCAGGGTAATTATGAAGTACAACTTTTTGATAGCTGGGGTAAAAAATCGGCCAAATACAACGACAACGGTGGTATTTACGAACGTTGGGACGATTCAAAACCACAAGGCGAAAAAGGCTACGAAGGTTATGCACCGCGTTTCAATGTTGCCAAGGCACCAGGTTTGTGGCAGAACATCAAGATTTCTTACCAGGCTCCCCGTTTTGACGCTGCCGGAAAGAAAATCGCAAACGCAGTATTCCTTAAAATTATCCTGAACGGTGTGCTGATTCACGAAAACGTGGAAGTAAGCGGCCCAACCCGTGGCGCACTGACAGCCGCAGATGTTGCCTCAGGACCACTTCGTATTCAGGGTGACCATGGCTCTTTGGCTATCAAAAACATTGTGATCAATAATTTTGACAAAAAGCCGGGAACGTTATCAGACCTTACTTACAAGACTTTTTACGGTAGTTTTGCTAAAAACGAAGATTTCTCAAAACAGACTGTCGCTGAAACCGGAAAGGCCAACGCGATCAGCTGGGAGATCCTGAAAGAAAACAATAACTACGCTTACGTTTACAACGGAAAATTCAATGCCCCAACCGAAGGTGAATATATCTTCAAGTTGCAGGCAGCTGGTAATGCTTATGTAAAAATTGATGGCCAGGATGTTTTACCGGCAGAATCAAAAAACAATAACATGTCCCGCACTGGAAAAGTAACCCTAAAAGCAGGCGCACATGCGATCGAAGTACTGAACAGCAAAACTGAAGGTTATATGAGACCGAGTCTTGCACTTTGGGTTTCAGGCCCTGGTTTCAGAGAAATTTCTTTGAACACAGCGAGTTCAGTAACAGCAGGCGGCGGTGTTGACCCGATTCTGGTTACGGCTCCTACCAACACGGTGATGCGTAGTTTCATGGATTTCAAAAAAACACCTGATGCAAAAAATGTGCGTATCGTACATGCAGTTTCAGTGGGAAGCCCTTCAAACCTTCATTACACGTATGACCTTGAAAAAGGTGCGATATTGCAGGTATGGCGCGGCGAATTCCTTGATGCTACACCGATGTGGCACGAGCGCGGTGACGGATCTTCTCGTCCACGCGGCAGCGTAACGCTTTTAAACAATGAAATGTTCTTAGGAAAAACAAGCGGACAATCTGCCTGGACAGCCGATACAACGGGCAGCGGTTACCGTCCAAAAGGATATGCTTTAGACGAAACTGACGCGCCAACTTTCAACTACATCGCATTCGGATCACCTGTTGCTGACCGTGTTTCGGTTGTTGACAACAAGTATTTCGTACGTGAAGTGAAAGTAACAAACCCTGTTAAAGATCTAGTGGCAAGACTGGCAGAAGGTACTTCCATCGAAAAAGTTTCGGAAGGACTTTACGCAGTGAACAACAAATCATACTTCATCCAGCTGACAGACAAATCAGTGAAACCAGAGATCAGAACGGTTAATGGTACACAGGAGCTGATCGTTCCGGTGAAAAATGGTGAAGTTAAATATGCCATCCTTTTCTAATCCAAAGTAACTCAAAGCTAAAAGCCAACCGCTTAAAGCTATAAGCTGATATATAACAATGAAAAAAATTGCTCAGATAGCATTAATCATTTTGGCGGCTCTACCGATGGTAAAAGCTCAGGAATCGCCGAAAGAAGAAGATTTTTACAAGATCATCACCCCGCCGATCCCAGAAGGGATTGTATTGGAAGTGGGTGGTCTGACGGCTTTGCCTAACGGATCTTTGGGAATTTCAACACGCCGCGGAGATGTGTGGATCGTTGATAACCCAACCAGCCGTACGCCTTATTTCAGAAAATTTGCAACGGGTCTTCACGAGATCCTTGGGCTTGCCTACAAAGACGGTGTTTTGTATTGCGCGCAGCGTGGTGAGCTTACCAAGCTGATCGACAAAAACGGTGACGGCAAAGCAGATGTGTATGAAACGGTATATGCCTGGCCATTGTCGGGTCATTATCACGAATATTCTTTCGGCCCAAAAGTGGCGCCGGACGGAAGCTTTTTCGTGAGTGGAAACGTTGCTTTTGGTGACGAAGAATGGTGGAGAGGCGAAAGCCGCGTACCAGGTCGTGGATGGATTTTCCGTATCACGCCAGATGGAAAGTTTGAACCTTATGCAACGGGTGTTCGCTCCCCTGCCGGTATCAGCATGATCTCGGGAGAACTTTGGTATACCGACAACCAGGGTGACTGGATGGGTACAGGTGGAATTTTCCCTGTGAAAAAAGGTGGTTTCATGGGTCACCCGGCGGGTTTGAAATGGGCTGAATTGCCTAATTCTCCTGTTAAACTTACAGAAAAACAATTCTTCGCTGAGCGTGATAACCGCCAGGAAAGAAATGCTAACGACCGTGCGATCAAACCTGAAAACACGCGTAACGAAACACCTCAGTTCCTTTACCAGTTGAAAGAAAAGTATAACATGGTACAGCTTCCGGCTGTATGGCTTCCATACGGTGTGCACGGTGTTTCGACTTCTGAATTGATCAAAGACGAAACAAACGGCGCTTTCGGACCTTTCACAGGCCAGGTGTTCGTGGGTGACCAGGGACAGAGTAACATCATGCGTGTGGTTCTTGAAAAAGTAAAAGGTGAGTATCAGGGTGCTTCTATTGGGTTCCGCAGCGGGTTCCAGTCGGGTGTTTTGCGTATGGCTTTTGACAAAGATGGTTCTCTTTTCGTAGGTGAAACAAACCGCGGATGGGGTTCGGCTGGTGATGCGAACCAGGGCTTGCAGCGTTTGGTTTGGAATGGTAAAATGCCATTTGAAATGTATACCGTTAAGGCGCAGCCTGATGGTTTTGAAATCGAATTTACTTTGCCAGTTGACCGCAAATCAGCGGAAGATCTTGATTCTTACAAAGTGAGCAGCTACCTGTACAAGCACTTTCCTGTATACGGAAGTCCTCCGATCGATACGCAAGACGTGACTGTAAAAGGTGTGAAAGTATCAGAAGATGGTAAAAAAGTAAGAGTGGTATTGGAAGGCATGCGTCAGTATTATGTACACAAAATCCAATTGGACGGTGTGCGCGCGGCTGGAAACTACTGGTCACTGGTTCACCCGGATGCTTATTACACGTTGAACAATATTCCTGACGGCGAGAAAATGAAAGTTTCAGACCTGAAAACGACAAGATCAGGAAACGTTAAAGCGGTTGAAACTGCGCCGATAAAAGAGCACGTTTCTCCGGATGGAAAAGGTAAAACACCTGCATCTTCCAAAACGGCGGCGGCTTCAAAAGCTCCAACATGGGAAGAAGTAAAGCCATTGCTTGCTAAAAATACATGTTTGGCTTGCCATACCACGGATAAAAAAGTAGTAGGACCAAGTTATGTTGATGTTGCAAAACGTAAATACAGCAACGAAAAAATCGTTGAGCTGATCTACGCGCCAAAGCCAGAAAACTGGCCTGATTATGCAACACCGATGCCTCCAATGCCACAGGTACCTAAGGCAGAAGCAGTGAAAATTGCTGCCTGGATTAATTCATTGGCAAAGTAATTTGCTCAGAAATTAAGAAAAGTAAAAAGCAGGCCGCTTCCATACCGGAAGTGGCCTGCTTTTTTGTGCACCAATTGACATTTACCAAAAGTAAAACATGGGGGTTATCGCAGCAATCTTCGCGCCTACCGGCCACGGGTTTTACAAAAAGTAAACGTTTTTTTTGCAAAATTGCGTTATTATCTAATAATCACTGTTTTTCAATATGTCCTCTTTACGGAACCGTTCCATTTTAAAGTCTGTCAAAGGCAAAGTGCTGCTGGGATTTCTGGTTGCCTTTGTTGCTTTGGCGTCTTCGTGGGTGATCAGTAAAGTTGCGTTTGAGAATATGCTGGACAAACTGGAAGAACTTTCCACACCGAGTGAAAAACTCAGGATCGTAAATAAGGTTTTCAAAGATATTCTTCAGTTGGATCAATTGCAGAATGCCCGGCCATCTCCCGAAAAACAGGATTCCATTAAACAGCAGTTTTTCTACCAGTCGGCACAGCTGCAAACGACTTTGGACACGCTGAGTTTTTTCTGCCGGGACAGCAAATTACAGGTCAGCAGGATCGACTCGATGAAAATCCTGCTTATGGCACGCGATAGTATTTACAGCGATTATGTACAGGTCCGCTCCAAACTGGTCAACAACAAAGCGTTTTCAGATGAAGTCCATTCGATATCCGGTTTGATCACAACCAAAAAGAGAGCAAAACCGGACAGTACCATCATTACCACGGAAAGAAGGACCACTACTACCACCGTGTATACCGAGACACCCGATTCAGCCGTACCGACGGGCGAGAAGAAAGGATTTTTCAATCGTGTTTTTGGGTCTAAAAAGAATAAAGCGCCCATAGCTGTACCAGCGCCAAAGATTGTCCGGAAAGAAGAGATCACCTCACACATCGACACGCTTTCGGTCGCACGGGAAGACAGTGTCATAGAAAAAGTGGGCGTGGCTGTACAGGCGATTGAAAAGTCCCAGCGGATGCGGACCGATAAGTTCGTAAACCGCGAGCAGGAGCTGACAAACGCGGGTAATGCCCTCGTGGGACAGCTCAGAGGTGTCATGCAGGAGGTTCAGGAAGAAGTCGTTCGCCAGGTCAGTACGGATGGTTTGCAGGCGCAAAATATGGTTGGAAAAAGTATAAACCGGATCGAATATGTCATGATCGGTTTCTTCTTCCTAACCGCTTTGCTTGCTTATTTTATTTTTACCGACATCACAAAAAGCAATAAATACCGCTACGAACTAGAAGAGGCAAAAGAAGAAGCCGAATACCACAGCATGGCCAAACAGCGTTTTTTATCAAACATGAGCCATGAGATCCGGACGCCGCTGCAATCCATTATCGGATATACAGAAGCCCTGAAAAAAGATGAGATGCCCAAAAAAGAAGATCTGGAAACGCTCCATTCGGCTTCTGAACATTTGCTTTATCTTGTCAACGAGGTGCTGGATTACAGCCGGATTATTTCCGATCAGTTCACTTTCGAAGAACGGACTTTTGCGATTACACCGTTACTCGTGGAAGTTGTGAAAATGCTACGCCCAACGGCCTCATCCAAGTCATTGACCTTAACACTTGAAAACAGTTTAAATTCTGATCTGTATCTCAAAGGAGATCCCTTCCGCCTGAGACAGATTTTATACAACCTGTTAACCAACGCCATCAAATTTACCGATAGCGGCGAGGTTATCCTCCGTACCGACGGTGTTATGACCGGCAATGCTATGCGGGTACAATTTGAAATAAAAGATACCGGAATTGGCCTCTCCAGCGAACAAATGCACCGGGTTTTCAATCAGTTTGAACAGGCAGATCCATCGATTGCGCGCCGGTTTGGCGGAACCGGCCTGGGTTTGAGCATCGTAAAAGCCTTGATCGATGGTATGGGCGGCAACATTGCCGTATCCAGTGAGCTGGACAAGGGAACGACTTTTAAAGTGGACCTGAACTTTGAAAAATCAGAAGCTCCGCTAAACCAGACCGACGAATTAAAGGATAAGCAATACCACATCAAAGGCAAGATATGGCTGGTGGATGACGATGCCTTTATCCTGAAATGGTGTGCGTCCATCCTGGCATCACACAATATCCCGCACCATAGTTTCTCCTCAGCCGAAGAGGTGTTGAACACGGAATGGGACGGCCAGGTTACCGTCGTGCTGACCGATATGCGGATGCCTGGCATGAATGGAGGCGAACTCTGCAAGCGTCTGCGCAAAACAGTCCCGGCCTTCGTTAAGATTTATGTTTTAACCGCACAGGCATTGCCGGAAGAGCAGGTTAAACTAATGGGAATGGGCTTTGACGGCATATTGATGAAACCTTTTCACTCCTATGAGTTAATGGATCTGCTGCAATCCACTTCCGACAACCTGCCGCTGGCTGAAAAACCATTGCAAGCCCCTGTTCTGTCAGACGAGCCGGATCTCAGTTCTCTTCAGGAAATGACTTTTGGCGATGAGGCGCTTTTGAAAGAAATACTGGAACAGTTTGTGAAAGATACCCGCCATGATCTCGATCGGTTAAGGCAGGATATTGTTGAGCGCAATGAGGAAAATAAACCGGAGGTTGTACATAAGTTATCCGGCAGAATCGGACAAATAGGCGCCTCGGCCCTCTCGGCAAGATTCAGGAAATTTGAAATTTCACTTCGTGAAGATGCGGACAGTATTTCCGCAGAAGAATTGGAATCTGCCATATGGCAGGCAGATTCCCTGATAGACCACATCGAAGGAAAAATCCTTTCTTACTCGATCTGATACTTTTCTATTTTGTAATAAAGCGTTTTGCGATCGATATTGAGGAGTTTCGCCGCTTTACTTTTGTTGTAACGCACATCCTGCAACACCTTTTCGATCATCTCTTTTTCGTGCGTTTCCTGCAATAGTTTCAGGTCAGATCCACCCGCGACCGGTTTGGCAGAAACCGTTTCCATGGTCGTGATCATTTCCTGCGGTAAAGCTTTCAAATCCGCTGTTTCTTCTTTTGAAAGCAAAACCAGTCGTTTGATCACGTTATTCAATTCACGAAGATTCCCCGGCCAGTCGTATTTCAGGAAAATATCCATCACCTCATTCGAAAGCTCCCGAACATTTTTCTCCAGTTCCTGATTAGCCTTATCGATAAAATGCTGAATAAAAACGCCCAGGTCCTCTCCCCTTTCCCGAAGCGCCGGAACCTGAATCTTGAATTCGTTCAGACGATGGTATAAATCCTCCCTGAAATCACCGCTTGACGAGATCGTTAAAAGATCCTCGTTCGTTGCCGCGATCAGTCTCACGTCCACTTTTACAGGCTGCGTACTACCAATGGGAACCACAATTCTTTCCTGCAGGGCACGCAGCAACTTGATCTGAACGTCATAACCAAGGTTACCGATTTCATCCAGAAACAAAGTCCCGCCATCAGCCGCTTCAAACTGCCCGATCTTATCTGCCAAAGCGCCTGTAAACGCACCTTTTTTATGTCCGAAAAGCTCGCTTGCAGCCAGATCTTTGGACAAGGAACCGCAGTCAATCGCGACAAAAGGACCGTCACCACGCTTGCTTAATCTGTGAATGGACTTGGCAACGTGTTCTTTCCCCGTTCCGCTTTCCCCCTGAATGATCACAGACATATCCGTCGGCGCCACCAACCGGACGTATTCATAAAGTTGTTTGGATATTTTACTATTGCCTTCTATAAATTCCAGCGATTGTTTTTCCGGTTTTTTTGTCGTTTTCACTGAAACAGCAGTCTTTCTGTTCAATGCCTCTTTCAAAACCATCAGCAGTTCCTCGGGGTTGACCGGTTTTGTAATATAGTCAAAAGCGCCGCTTTGCATGGCGTTCACAGCCGTTCTGATATCATTAAAACTGGTCATGATCAGTGCAGGCGTACGATTTCCTTCTTCGCGCAACAATTTTAAAAGATCGAGAGAATTTCCATCCGGAAGACGATAATCCAGCATAAGTACTGCGTAATCATCTGGTGCGCCAGCTTTCGTACGAATAGCTTCTTTTGCACCGGCAATTGTTGAACAAACCTGTACTTCATGTCCATGTTTACCAAGGAAGTTACTCAGTAATTTGGAGAATGTAGTATCGTCTTCAACAAGCAGCAAATGAGCCATATGGGCAATATAAATTAGTGATTAAAAATATTCTTTACTTAACGATTTACCAGAATGTAAAATTGCAAAAATTAACGCCAAAAAGCCGGAGAAATCTCCGGCTTTTTGGCGTTAATTCATTTATGCGCTCCTATTCTACTTTTCTGCCGTCCTTGTTAAGGTTAATTTTTGTCGTTTCGCTGCCATTTTTCAGCGAAATTTCAAAATACTGTGTCTTATCCTCCTTCGTAATTAAAAACGCCTCCGTAATATCCCAGCCTGCGTACACGCCACTCGCAAGTGCTGTTTTTATTGGCTGCGGTAAATCCTCCGGCCTCACAGACACCTTTTCTTGTACTATAAATTCTACAATCGATAAAAGATTCATAGTACTGGCCTGGACAGAACCGAACGACAATGCCGTGCACGCTATGGCCGATATGATTAGTTTTTTCATAATCTCGTTACTATTAAGTTATTGATAATCACTCTATTTTTTTATAAAAATTAAAATGTGTCACAAAAAAGGCACCATGAATTTAATAAAAATTAAAACACTATATATCAACCCATTATGAATACAGATCGAACAATAAATGGAGTTAATCTGCGGAATTTATCCACACTTTGACCAAAAAAATATCGCCTATTGAAAGCATATATCGTCAGCAATCATTCTGAATTTCAAGATAATAGGATAAAAGTATATTGAAATTAATTTATATTTTTTTCTATACACTGGTTATATAATTCCAAAAAATCTATATATTTACACCGAAGTTTTTAGGATATCAATTGTAGAATAAATATTACTTACTGATTAATCGTTTAACAAAAACACCAAACGCTGTAATAGTATCATTTTTTACAAAAATATTATAAAACACCTTTACTCAACGTTATAAAAGTTTTTTAGTAGTAAAAAAGGAAAGCATATCGAGACGGCTTTCCTTTTTTTATTTGTCGTTGCAATCACAGCTTTGCCCTTCAAATTCCGCATAGAAATCTTCACAAAATAAAAATTTTACCCATTTACATTCATCCTGTATAATTACTACCGCTACCGTTAAATAAGTTTTTCTAATAGATTGAAATAATTCTATACAAATAAGGCAACTGGGTTTTATTTATCATAGAAAATTTACTATGTTTATACTAGTAATAGTTGTTGCGTAGTTCTGATTTAATTCATTTTTGCATTTTTTCACGATTCGAAGAAACTGAATATGAGTCATTTCCCACTTCGTAGCACTCTAAAAACAACGGTAATTGCTATTAAATTCGTTTTAATGGTCATTTGCTTTTTTTGCAGTTTCGCCCTAACCTATTGAAATAAAGGGCAAAACATATATTTCTCACCATATATAGTACGCTTTTATGAAAAACACACCACTAATTCCCTCTGTTTCCAGAGGTACCACAGGACCTGAATTTGAACCGGTCCATAGTATTCCGGCTACCTTATACCTCTACTGTTCTCCACCGCCACAATAATCGCACGATTGTACTAAATTAATACACCAGCGATATAGGTTTTCATCCCTAATCCGACGCTTCTGAGCACCGGGACCAGGGATGGGTTTTACTGTTTTACGCATTTTACTAAATATTTCTCACTATAATTTTTATTATCCATGAAAATTTCTATTCTCTCCGTGAGGAGGCAAATAGGGTATTGGACCCACTTACTTGCTTCTTCGCCGCAGCTTTCTGCCTTAAAATCGGCGCTATCCCGATACCTGAAACACGCTAATTTGCAATGGCTTGTACCTGCAAAATTCGGCCCGGTTCAAAAATATTTTTTGGTACAGATCCCTCCAACACTTTAAGATAGAAATCATGACTTCAATTAGAAATTCATCCTTTTTAGCAAAAAACAGGTGGATCGCCTGTTTCCTTGCCGTCATATTTTGCTCATTTATGAGCTTGCAGACCTTGGCCCAACAGGCCAACCTTCCATTAAATCCAACAACTTCAACTCCTTGGGTTAATGGATCAAGTCCTAGTTTTACTGTAACGCAAACGAATTCTTCAACAGGCCTGAGTTCCTGGGCGCCTTTGATTGGTCCAAGCACTGCTCCAAGAGTTATTGACAGCGACTTGACAAACGCTGCTCAAGGAACAATTGCTGTAACCGGTTCGTTGACGTTAAATGTTGCCGATGCAGACCAGACTTACTCTGCCGGTAATTTTGCAGGCTTTCTGATCAAAAACACATCCGTTGTTGGTGTTACACTACTCAATTCAACAACGATAAAAACATATTTGAATGGGACACTTCAAGAAACCAGCACCGCTTCAAGTATTCTTGGTATAACTTCAAGTTTGATAACAGGCGCTTCTGAAGTCGGTATTTACACAACGAAGCCTTACAATGAAGTTGAGATTACGCTAACCAACCCTCTTACGTTAGTTACAACCTATGAGGTATTTTATGCTGTCCAAAGAGCTTATACTGCCGGACCAGCATTGGTTTGTAACGCACCAACAGCTCTCAACTATCCTGCTTTCCCAGCTGTCGTCAATAATACGAATACGGGTACTACCGGTTTAGGAACTTTGACAACTCCCGAAAATGCGGTAGACGCGACTACCACCAATTCAGCCGGTTTATCTGTTATAGGCATCGGTAGCTCTTTTTTATCGGTAAAAGATCAGGTTACCAACTATCCAGCCAAAACATTTGCCGGGTTTGATATCGAAAATACGACCGTGCTAAATTTAGGCGTTTTTAATAACCTAACGCTTACAACATATCTTGATGGAGCCGTACAGGAAACAAAAACTGCCTCAAACGGATTGCTTTCGGTTGGACTACTGAGCGGCTCCGGTAAGCAAAGAGTTGGTTTTGTCAGTACCTTGCCATTTGACGAGATACAAATAACAGTTAGCACAGCTTTGAGTGTAGACCTTGGCTCTACGCTCGTTTACAACGCAGTATTCCAAACCTTCTGCGATGGAACAGAACTAACCTGTAATACGCCTACTGCCTTAACAAGCCCTAGCTACCCTGTCATTATCAGTACCCCCAATACGGGCATTACAGGTGCTGCATGTGTCAACTGCCAGGTAACCAATACAGGGAATCTTATCGATGCAGACCCTTTAAATCACACAGATATTGTTTTAACAGCCGGACTTGGCGTTAGTGGATCAATAGCCGTGAAAAGTGTTGAACAGTCCTACCCTGCCGGAACATTTGCCGGATTTGACATTAATAGCCCAAGCATCATCGGCGTCGGCGTTTTAAGTGGTTTGCGTATTGAAACTTACCTTAACGGTGTCGCTACTGGTGACGTATTTGGTAACGGAAGTTTACTCAATGCCAGCGCACCCCTTCTAAGCGGTTCCGGCAGACAAGTGATAGGATTTTTGGCCACCCAGGAATTTGATGAAATTAAATTAACCGTACAACAAACCGTCGGTATAACGCTTGGTACGACCGAGGTTTACGGTGTAGTATTTACAAGATTCTGTGCTGGCACTGACCTTGCTTGCAACACGCTTACACCTGTTACCAATCCTGCTTTCCCGGTATATGTAAACGGTAAAAACACCGGTATTACATCCGTAGCTTGTGTAGCTTGTACCATTAACAACTCCGACTATGCGATAGACAACGATCCTGCCACTGCTGCCACAATTGTTATGGCTGTAGGTGCAGCAAGCTCTGGAAGCTTTGCAGTAGCCAACGCGGTTGATACTTATGCGGCAACTTCTTTTGCAGGTTTTGATGTTGAAACTGCAACGCTGCTTTCTGCGGGCGTTTTAAGTACTGCCACGATATCACTGTATAACAACGGTAGCCTAGTTCAGATCGGTACCGGTAATGCATTAATCATTGGTGCTTCCACTTCTTTGCTAACAGGAACAAGCCGTCAAATTGTTGGACTCGTTGCAACGGCTGCTTATGATGAGGTAAAAATAACCTTCGATCAGGTTGCAGGTGCCAATTTAGGCAACATTAAAATTTACGGAGCTATTTTCGACAAATTGTGCCAGGGAACAATCGCTTGCAACAATAGCTACTTCCTGACACAACCTTCATTCCCGGTTGTAATTAACGCTCCCCGTACTGGCATATCCGGTGTTGCCTGCGTAGGTTGCGCGGTTCAGGATCCATGGAACGTCATATCATCCAGCAATGCTGATTTTTCAAGAATAACGCTGACTGCAAACGTAGGCGCCTCTGCCGCTATTGCTGTGGTTGACCCGATTTCTACCTATCCGGCTGGAACGGCTGCTGGTTTTGTGATCAGAAATGTAAACAGCATCGCTCAGGTTGATCTTTTGAATTCGATCACGATTGAAACCTATAACAATGGTGTTTTACAGGAATCAAGAGCGGGTGCAACATTACTCAATCTTGAATTACTGAACATCATTACCATTGGAACCGGTACGCCGATCAATCCAAGTTTTATTACCACCAAGCCTTTTGATGAGATCAGAATCGTAGCAACATCGCTTGCGAGTGTGATTAACACGATTGATGTTTTCGGAGCATTTGTGGATACACGCAGCGTTGTTGGCGGAGGTGCATTAAGTTGCAATGCCGTAAAAAATCCTGATTTCAACGCAACGCAAATCAATGTACCGGTACCTGGCAATGTTAGTACAAACGACGTAGTACCTGCCGGAACAACGTATGGCCCAACAGCAACAGCTGGCGGAAGCAATCCTGCTGGCGGAACGCTGGTGCTAAACCCTGACGGAACTTATACTTTCACAGGAACTTCGGTTGGTGTTTACACTTATGAAATACCGGTTTGTATTCCTGAAACGCCATGTGTTTCGGTTCCATTGGTTATCACAGTTACAGATCCTACTAAACTTAATAATCCGCCTGTTGCAAATACCGATATAGCCTCAATTAAGGGTGCTGCCGCGAATCCTGGCTCTGTAACAATCAATGTAAAAGCTAACGATGGCCCGGGAAATAAAGGAGGAACATTAGGTGATCCAACTCCAACTTCCCCGGCTCACGGTGCTGTTTCGGTTGTAAACGGAAACATTGTTTATACACCTGCTGCGGGTTACTATGGAGAAGATTCATTCACATATAGTATTTGTGAGACTCCTTCAACACTGTGTGCTACTACCACGGTTTATATAACGGTTAAACAACCAGACGCCGCAAACTCTACTTCTGCTGCTGACGATTATTTGAGTACACCAGTGGGTATTGCAACTAGCGGAAACGTTTCCACTAACGATACTGATCCGGAAGGAAACACTCAATCTGTGGCCCCTCAAAGTATTACGGACTCAAAAGGCACATTTACTCTTCTTTCAGATGGAAGTTTCACCTTTGAACCTGCGACAGGATTTAGTGGACCGATAGACTTCGCTTACACAACTTGTGATAATGGCACGCCATCCGCTTGTGCATCTGCAACCCTGCATTTGTTTGTGAGTCCAGTTCCTGATTTGGTTGTAATATTAACAGTACGCCCAGGTAACGTAACAGGAACCACTAACATAACGCTCGTAGGTGATGTTTACAATGTTCCAGTAAGCAGCACCAGTACCAATGGAAGTATTATAACGGTTTATGTAGCCAAAAATAGTCTTATCAATTTGACATTGAATTCAGCGGCTACATTAGTTGGTGGAAAGACGGTTCAAAATAGTATTTGGACTTTTGATGGCAACAGCAATCCTTCATTCTATATACTTAAAACAAATGCTGTTATTGGAGATTCTGATCTAAGATCCTTTGGACTTGAAGGAACAATAACACCAGGTTCCTCATCTGGAAAACTAAATCTTACCGCCTTTATTGATTCAGGCAGTGGTGGAGAAGTAAATGATTTGGACAATAGTGATTCAGAATCCATTCTTTTTTATAAAAATCAATAATCAAAATCTATATCCATATGAGAACGAAATTTAAAATACTATCAATCTTGTTGATTTTGATTAACACGTCGGTTTTTTCCCAGCAAAATCCAGCGGTAACAAATCCAATGGTTAATCCGAGCCCAGCAATTGTTGGCAGTCCTGTTACTTTTTCCTTTAATATCGGAACCGCCGGTTTAGCGATTCCAGGGACAAGCATAACCCAAAGAATGGGATTCAACGTGCTGTTAAGTACTGGTGTAACTCCAAGTAATCCCGATGGAATATCCTCTGTATCCGGAGCTATTTTAACTTACTTTGATATCACATATGACGCTCCATCCAGAACATATACTGGTATCCAAAAATTAAATGTAGCCATACCTGCTACAACGCTGGCTCTAATCACTATTACAGCAAACGCGATAGCAACTCCAATTTCCGCTATTGCAAATGTTCAACCAAATCCAGCTGCAGTAACCCAAAACCAACCAACTAGTGACGACCAGTCATCAATAGAGACCCCACTCCCCGTCACCCTAACCTCCTTCACCGCAGCGAAAGAAGGCCAGACGGCTCTTTTGAAGTGGGCAACGACGATGGAAACCAACAGTGACCGTTTCGAGATCCAGCGCAGCCAGAATGGTAAGCAGTGGGGTATGATTGGTACAAAAAAATCAAACGGCGAGAGCTCGTCTCTGAAAAGCTACAACTTCACGGATTCAGAACCGTTGGATGGCGAAAACCTGTATCGTCTGAAAATGATCGATCGTGATGGTACTTTTGCCTACAGCCGCATCGAGTCGCTGACATTTGAAGGCCTGACAACGTCGTTCTATCCAAACCCTGTTGCAGACAAACTGGTGATCAGTGCCGCTGACTTCAGCAAGGTGAAGAACGTTCAGATCTATGATGCGAGCGGTAAAACCGTTTACAAATCTTCTGCAACGCCAAGTGCTGAAATCAATGTTCAAAGCCTTTCCGCTGGTCTGTACGTCGTGCAGATGGTACGCAAAAACGGAACAGTGGTTACGCAAAAAATCATCAAACAATAGTTTACTAAAAACATTGTTTTTTATATACAAAGAAGCCCCGGGGATATCCCCGGGGCTTCTTTGTATATAAATGTTACCAAATAAACCCTCACAGGAACATGCTTAATAGCAAATAAATCAGAAGTTTTTTTTCAAACATTGATCTAAAGCAAAGGTATAGTCGTAGGTTTTTTAAATAATCTTTTCGACGGGCGAAAGGAAAATCGTAACCTTTAATTGCTATGATCAATAATAAAAATTCACAAAAAGACTCCGATACCAAGGAAGGTCAGGAATCGGTTCTGAACAGACGGCTATTCTTACGCTCGGCAGGTGTTGCAACGGCAGTTGGTACGCTCGCGCTGGGCGCATGTAAGGATGACGACGACGATATGGTAACACCGCCAACAACGACGGTCGACCTGGGCAAAGACGACGTGGGTATCCTGAACTATGCTTATGCACTGGAACAACTGGAAGCGGCGTTTTACGAGCAAGTTGTAAAAACACCATACATGGGCATCACCCCAGCCGAGACAGCAATCCTTACCGATATCCGTGACCACGAGGTGATCCACAGGGATTTCTTCAAAGCAGCATTAACCGCAGCTGCACCAACCCAGATTATCCCCGCACTTGAAGTTGATTTTTCTTCCATTGATTTCACAAACCGCGCCAAAGTACTGGGTGCAGCGAAATTATTTGAAGACACCGGCGTAGCCGCTTACAATGGCGCAGGTAAATTCATCAAAAACGCAACATATCTGACATTAGCTGGAAAGATTGTTTCGGTAGAAGCACGTCACGCTGCTGCGATCAGTGACCTGATCACACCTAAAACTGCTGATTTTGCCAGCGATACACAGATCAATTCAAATGGTCTGGATCAGGCAATTCCTTCGGCAACCATTTTGGCAGCAGTGCAGCCCTATCTTAAAACAAAGATCAGCGGAGCCAATTTACCTAAATAATTTTTCACCAGATTTCAACTTTTGACCGATATGAATATTTTCAAAATAATAGATGAGTTTCAAAAAATAGATGGTGATGCGGTGGACCGTTTGGAACATGCTACCCGCCGTCATTTTATGAACAGAATTGGAAGTAAACTTGCTGCCGTGGCAGTGCCAACCGTTTTCGCTTCCGTTGTTAACAAAGCTTATGCGCAGTCAGCCGGTGCCATTGACATCCTGAACTTTGCATTGACACTCGAATATCTTGAAGACGAATTCTATCAGAAAGGAAATGCCGCAGCAGGCCTTATTCCTGCCAGCGATAAAACGATCTTTACGCAAATAGGTAAACACGAAACACAGCACGTGGCGTTTTTAAAAGGCGCTTTGGGCACCAAAGCCGTTGCCAAGCCAACTTTTGACTTTACCGGAAAAGGTGCTTTCGCAACCGTTTTCACCAACTACAATACTTTCCTTACCGTTTCACATGCATTGGAAGACACAGGCGTCAGAGCCTACAAAGGACAAGCTGGTGGCCTGATGGGAGATCCGGATCTACTTCAATATGCATTACAAGTGCACTCTGTTGAAGCAAGACACGCCTCGATCGTTCGTAAATTATTGGGTGCTGCTACCGGCAAACCTGAGATCAAATCATGGATTACAGGCAAAGCAGGTGCACCCGAAGCTGTGTATGCAGGCGACGATAACAAAATACAGGGCGGTGTGGATCTTACCGGACTAGCTGGAAAATCAGATGCAGCCATTACAGAAGCATTTGACGAACCATTGACAAAAGAGCAGGTTTTAGCCATTGCAGGTCTGTTTCTTTAAGAATTAATGCATTGAATGAATATAGATTAACGCCTTCCTGTTGGACATGTACATGCACGGTTAAGTGAGGTAAAGTTCAAAGTCAGTGTTACTCGCTATAATTCATGAAAAGCGTAAAAGGTTATCCATTAACAGGATAACCTTTTTCTTGTTTAAATGGAATCAATGATGCGGAGTAAAT
This sequence comes from Dyadobacter sp. LHD-138, assembly GCF_030929615.1. Lineage (GTDB taxonomy): Bacteria > Bacteroidota > Bacteroidia > Cytophagales > Spirosomataceae > Dyadobacter. The sequence goes on from NZ_JAVFVU010000012.1 coordinate 205,088, forward strand.
TCAGTAAGTTTGGGTCATTAATTGCTTTGACAAGCAAGGTTTCTTTAAACCTGAACGTTATCATTACCTACTAAGCTTAACCTGATTGTATGAAATCGCATTTTGACAGACGTGGTTTTCTAAAAAAAACCAGCCTCGCGGCTCTGGCTGCAACGTTGGGAACTGAGATTGTTTTTGCCGACAAATTGCCTAGAAAATATATGCCACTGGCCTTTGGTGAAAAAGATGCCCTAAAAGGTAAAAATACCAATATGATTGTCCAGGGCGACCGTCCCTGGAATGTAGAATCACCGCTGGATTTGCTCGACGACCGCATTACCCCGGTTGACAAAATGTTTATCCGTAACAACGGCCTAATTCCCGAAACCATTGATGCCAAAAACTGGACATTAACCATCGACGGAGAATCTGTAAAAGCGCCGAAAACCTATACGCTGGCAGAATTAAAAAAGAAATTCAAACCTTATACGTATCAACTGACGCTGGAATGCGGCGGAAACGGGCGTTCCGGTTATTACCCTCCGACCTCGGGAAACCAGTGGGGACAGGGTGCGGTTCATTGCGGACAGTGGACAGGTGTTCGTTTGAAGGATATCCTGGCTGATGTCGGGCTAAAAAGTGATGCGGTCTATATCGGTTATCATGGAAAAGACATCCACCTGAGCAGAGACCCCAAGAAAGAAGCCATATCAAGAGGCGTACCGATTACCAAGGCGATGGAAGATGAAACGTTGATCGCATGGCAGTTGAACGGACAGGATATCCCCGAATTCCACGGTTTTCCTTTAAGACTCGTGATTGGTGGCTGGCCGGCCTCCGTATCGGGAAAATGGCTTAGCGGCATTTCCGTACGTAACAAGGTACACGACGGCGCCAAAATGGAAGGGCACAGCTATAAGATGCCCCGTAACCCCGTTGCGCCCGGCACAGAAATACCCACAACCGACGAATACTACCGGATCATCGAATCCATGCCGGTTAAATCCATGATCACCTTTCCAAAAACAGGTGCCGTTATTCCGTCAGGCGAAGTTTTACCTTTGCGCGGACACGCCTGGGCAGGAGATCATGCCGTAAAAAAAGTGGAGGTTTCGATCGATTTCGGATCGACATGGCAGGACTGCAAGCTCGAAAACCCGGTGAACCGTCTGGCTTGGCAGCACTGGAATACCCAGATCAAATTTCCCGTAAAAGGTTATTACGAAGTTTGGGTACGTGCCACAGACGAAAAAGGCGTTTCCCAGCCCATGGTTATTCCTGCATGGAATCCCGGCGGTTATCTGAACAATGCCTGTGAGCGTATTGCCGTGAAAATATCGTAGTCAATTTCAGAAACTAAATGCAAACAAAATGAGAATAGCACTCATCATGATTCTGGGACTTGGCCTGCTATTGAGCTCGTTTCGCCAGGAATCATCCGTTAACAGCAAGGTTAAGCCACTCGCTTATCCTGTCAATACCGTATCTTTTGCCGATACTATAAAACTTGATCCGGAAACCGGACTTATCGTAGATGAAAATTTATTCATGGTAAAAGCGCAGTGTACGGGCTGCCATTCCACAAAACTGATTAGCGCCAATCATTTCAGCAGAGATGGCTGGAAACAGAAAATCCGCTGGATGCAGGCAAACCATAATTTGTGGGAATTAGGAGAAACTGAAAAACAAGTGCTGGATTATCTTGAAAAAAATTACGCTCCGGTACAGGTCGTTTCCCGTCGTGCACCGTTGAAAGATATTCAATGGTACGATTTGAAGTTGAAGTAAATTAAGCAGAGTCACCGGGAGGCAATGAAGTATTCCGTACCTTTATCCTCTCAACTTATTAGAATAAATGCGCGTACCATTGTTTAGAATTACAAAATACAGATTACTAGTTCATTATCTGATTGCCCTTGCCTTATTACCCGGACTGCTATCCCTGAAACAGAAAGAAGGCTCCGCCGACAAGTATAAGGGAATAGAAAAATCCAGCAGTTTACCCAATCCGCTTAAAGCAGAAGTGATCGGTATCCAGGACGGGGATACCATCGAAATGAAATTTATTTTTGACGGAAAAAAGGCTGGTTTACGCCAAGGAAAAGCGGTACGGATACGTTTCCTGCATATCAATACACCGGAAAAAGGGATGCCGTTTTACAAAGTCGCTAAGCAATATACTTCTGAAAAATGTTTTCGTAAAATTGTTCAGATCAAACATACCGGTGAGTTTGACCGTTATGGCAGGCTTTTGGGAGAAGTGATTTTGCCTAATAACTCCGTACTTAACAAAGAACTGGTAAAAAAAGGACTGGCGGTCCATTTCAAAAAATATTCGACAAGCCGGGAATATGCCGACCTTGAAATCAACGCGCAAAAGAAGAAGCTTGGTATCTGGAGTATTCAGTAGTTCCCGTCAAAAAATAAAAAATGAGTTCAGCAGCACTTTTTCAGGTATTATATCAAAACGATGTCCTTTTCCACGTACCTGGAGAAGTGCTTTCACTTGTTCTGGAAAAACCGGTAATACCTGAAACAGTTGTTGTAAAAAAGGAAGAACCGGTAGTCCAAGCCGTACCTGAAATTGCGAAGCTACCGGTTATGCCTGCGGCTCCTCAGCCCGTGACCGCGGCACCATCTGCTCCTGATTTCCCAAAGTTAAATCACAAAGTCCTGATTTTGGTTGATGAACCTAAGCAACGCGAAATGCTTGTTTCGGAAGCCTTGTTTCTGGATAATGTCCTGAAAGCGGTGGGACATGCCTCTGAAAATTCCGATATTCTTAATTTTAGCTATCTGGCCGGCCCGGATGCACGAAATGTGCTTTCAGAAAAAAGGATCAACTATTTTATCACTTTCGGTGTACCGCTGATCAAGCTTCACCTGGATTTGCTGCTTCCGCCGTATGCGCCAAAACAAGTCGAAGGCATCTGGTTCCTGCTCACGGATCCGCTACCCGTTATTGAAGCCGACAGGGATTTGAAAAAGAAACTCTGGACTGCGCTAAAACAAATGTTCCCAAAGTCTTAACAAAGAGCGATTTACTCAACAAAATTACCGGTCATCACAATAATATTGGTAATTTCTCAGTTTTGATGGATACTTGCGGGCTAAACCATGACTAGCTATGGCCGAATTCACTGAGCGTATTTCCAATTGGTTCCGTTCTTCCAAAGATGACGAAGATAATTTTTATGACGACGAAACCGAAACACCGATAGAAGCTGCTGCAAGCTTCAAAGACACCATGCCCCAAAACACCTCTTTTACACCTGTTAATGCCCTGGCGGTAGTTAACAACAATACCCCTCAACCTGAACAAAATCAGGCTTTGCCGCTCAAAACCGAAGTGGTCATCCCCTACTGGCTTGAAGACGAAGATACCTTACGCGATGAAGGCGTTTTATTTGGCTTGTCAGAATCTGATCCGACGGAAAAAACGGATATCATCCATAAGTATTTTTCACATCTGGCGGCTGAACATTTGAGCAGCATTGAGCAGCACAATGAGCGAATCCAGGAACTGAACCTATTTATTGGACAAAAGAGCAACCGGATCGAAGAACTCGAAAATAAATTAAAAGGCCTGGTTATAACCAAATCCAACGGCGAACACCACCTGCCCCGAACTTTGATCGGGCTGACACTTTCCGTTGCCATGTGCGTAGGAAATTTCTTTCTGATCAAAGAATCCCTGAAACCTGCATTTGCTGAAAGTTCATGGATTGCCCTGGGCGTATTTTTGGCGGGTATGTTTAGCTTATTTGGCCGTATTTCCATGTTTCATGATACGGATTCACGCGTAAGCTGGCGCGCGCTGCTCGAAGAAATCGGCTTGCCTTTTGCCGCGGCTCTATTTGTTTTTGCCAATGCATTACCGCATCAGGGCGCCTGGCAGGCCATTGCGCTTTTCGTGTTTGTCTTTTTCCTCTTCCTTTTTGCAGGAAAACTGCTATTGAGTAACGTGACCATCCTGCGGAATGATTTACATGCCTGGTTCAGCATACGCCGGGATCGGGCAGAATCGGTTTCGAATACCGAAAACTGGGAAGACGAAATACAGGTTCTTCAGGGAGAAGTTGACGCATTACGGGTCAAAAAGTGGCAGATTCTCCGCGAACAAGGTCAATCGGAAACCGAGCGCGACCGTATTTATGCAAGACGCGATATGTTGGCTAAGCTCTTCGAAAGCGAGTTTTTCCTGGCGAGACGCATGAAAAATCAATTGACAAACAAACAATTACAAGATATCAGAAAAAGTGCGGAATAATTTTTTTGCATTTTATTCTCATTCTTACAAAACATTAATAAGTTATGGACGAGCAACAGCCAAACCAAAACAGTGATTATCAACATGGCTACACCAGTGGCCTTGAAGGATTGGACCGTCAGGTTTACGAAGCATATTTGTCAAGCAATGTAAGTCACGACTGGGTCATGGATCGTCTCAACCAAAAAAGATTCGAACTGGACACCCTGAAAAATAAAAGGCAGGAAACGATTCAGCTTCACAAGCAATCTTACGATAAGCTTCAGGATCAGGTGATGGGCGTGAATCATAGCGCCAAAAGAATAAAAGAACTTGATACCGCTGTTTCGGATATTAACGAGCAAACCGAAGAACTGAAACAAAAGCGCAAAGATTCCGCACCTTATTATTCGCTGATCGCCGGATTGATTTTCCTGGCGGCCGGTATTTCTTTCATTGCGGGTGACCTGATCATTTCCCACGAAATTGTAGCCTACGCATTAAACATCCGTAACCCGAACGAAGCCTGGGCTTTTGCGATCGGTTTGGCGATGTTATCTGTTTTGCTTAAACCGGCATATGATCGTTTGATCGAGGAGCCTTATCAAAAAGGTGATTCTCCGAAAGCGAAATCACGCTACGCAAACTTTAAGCTGATCCTGTCCATTTTCACGATTGTCACGCTGGTCGTCCTGGGATGGTTCCGTTATGAGGCTTACCGTACGGATAAATTAAAGGAAGCAATCAATAAGTCGGTGAAGAGCTTGCAGCTTAATGCGGTGGATCCTTTAACGGGAGCTCCGATCAACAGTCCGGAACTAACCAACAAAATTGAAAAGGCGTTACAAAATTCAGATCAGATGAATCTGGATCTTGTGAACAGTCCATGGGCCTTGTTGTCTTTTGTATTAAGCGGTGTTTTGTTTGCGATCGCCGGTGCTATTTCGCTGGGTATGGCGCTGCCGGTTTTACAGGGATTCTGGCTCCGTTGGTTACAGATTGATCCAAAGTTGTGGAGACTGAAAAGGCGCAAGAAAAAAATCGAGAAGCAGCTGGAAGACTTGCAGGGTACCATTACCCAACAACTTGTACAGAAAAGTATTTTTGAAAATGATCTTGCCGTGCTGCCAACCTGGGAAGAATTAAAACAGGAAGAAGCCGACATCCGCACAGAAATAGAAAACCTGGAAGAAGAACGTAAACTCACGCTCACCGACAGCCGAATCCAGTCCTTTGGCGACGGTTATGCCCACGGACAGGTTACCCGCGACATCATGAGCGAAGAGGAATATGAACATTGGAGAAACGGGCACATGACGATTTCAAATCTGGCTTTACGGGCAAAGTCAAACGCCTCCGACAGGGCCGTTACACGTTCCAAAAATTCCGGTATGCGTCCTCATCAGGCCATACGAAAAGCAATCACAGATCGTTTCGATGACAACAATTCGTTGTGATTTTCGTAAATTGGGCTTTTGATTTGACTATTTAACTTTAAGATGCTTCAAAGCCCTCGTTTGGATATTGTTCCGTGTGACGACACCCTTTTTGATGCGATCCGTATGGGCAACAATGTGCTTGGTCGTGTGATGGGTGTTAATGTGCCTAAGAAATGGACAGAATTTCGTGATACTTTTACGCCTTCCTACCACCGTTGGAAGGCGCATCCTCCCCTCCGTCTTTGGTGGGTATACCTGATTGTTTATAAACCGGGCAATATTTTGATTGGCTCCTGCGGTTATAAGGGCGAACCGGACTCCAATGGAACTGTTGAAATCGGGTATGAAATAACACCAAGCCATCGTTCGATGGGTTTGGCGACTGAAACTGCGCGGGCGTTGGTGGAACACGCATTTACACAAAGTGGTGTGTTAAAAGTGGTTGCACATACACTGGCAGAAGAAAACGCTTCCGGTCATATTCTTGAAAAAATCGGTTTCGACCGAACCGACGATATCCACGATTCCGAAGAAGGGCCGCTTTGGCGCTGGGAAATCTCAAAAAAATAAAACCCGTTACCCAAAGCAAGCGATCAAAATTGCCAGGGATTTTTTATATCCGAAATTAAATTGGATGGATTCAATAATAATTTGTCTCTATTTCTTAACTTAAAATCCTGAAAGCACCTTTATCCACATTTGAGACCGAACCCATGATTGCCATATCCAAAGAAACATATCCCTGGCTAAAACATTATACGCCGGGCGTTCCTTACGAAATTGATCCGGAAGCCTATTCATCACTGGTTGAATTGATAGAAACCGGCTTCAGGCTATACAAGGATCGGTCTGCGTATGCCAACATGGGTAAAGAGCTTACGTATGGAACACTGGATGAGCTTTCCAGGAATTTTGCTTCGTACCTGCAAAGTCTGGGCTTGCAGAAAGGCGACAGGATTGCCATCCAGATGCCCAATTTGCTGCAATACCCCGTTGTCATGTTTGGTGCTTTGCGTGCAGGGCTGATTATCGTCAATACAAATCCGTTGTATACGCCCCGGGAAATGCAGCATCAGTTTAAAGATTCGGGTGTGAAGGCTATTGTTATACTGGCCAATTTCGCCTCGCATCTCGAAAAAATTGTGGCCAATACCGAAATCAAACACGTTGTGATTACGGAAATCGGTGATATGCTGGGCTTCCCAAAAAAGTTGATCGTCAACGCGGTCGTAAAGTATATCAAAAAGATGGTACCTGCCTATCATATTGCTGGCGCAGTTTCCTTTCAAAAGGCACTTTCGATAGGTACCGGGCTCACCTATGAAAAACCGGCCGTGTCAAACGCCGACATTGCCTTTATTCAATATACCGGTGGTACCACAGGCGTTTCAAAAGGTGCCTTGCTGACCCACCGCAACCTCATTGCCAATGTTGAGGCCAACAGTGCCTGGCTAAAACCGATCATGTCCGATATGGAAGCGCCTGTTTTTGTCGCGGCACTTCCCCTATATCATGTGTATGCCTTAACGGTTAATGCACTGTCAGGTATTAAAATCGGGGCCATGAATGTTTTGATCACCAATCCGCGTGACATGAATGCATTTATTGCGGATCTGAAAAAATATAAAATTAACGTTTTCACAGGGGTCAATACCATGTTTAATGGTCTCATGAACAACCCTAAATTCAGTGAAGTGGATTTCAGCCAGCTTAAAGCTACCTCCGCCGGCGGTATGGCTTTACAAAAAATAGTGGCTGAAAGATGGCTGGCTGCAACCGGTTGTCCGGCGACGGAAGGTTATGGGCTTTCGGAAACTTCTCCCGTTTTATCATCCAATTTACTGGTTGGCGAAAACCGGATCGGGACCATTGGTATTCCCTGGCCAAGTACGGCACTTCGCATTTTACGCGAGAACGGTACCTGGGCCGACACCAGTGAGGTGGGAGAAATCTGCGCTTCGGGGCCTCAGGTCATGTTAGGTTATTTCAACCGTCCCGACGAAACGGCTCAGGTAATTTTCGAGCAGGATGGTATGCGCTGGTTCAAGACCGGCGACCTCGGTTTTGAAGATGCTGATGGTTATTTCAAAATTGTTGACCGCAAAAAAGATATGATCCTGGTTTCCGGATTCAATGTGTATCCGAATGAATTGGAAGATGTGGTTGCGCAATGTCCCGGTGTGCTGGAAGTTGCCTGTGTTGGTATTCCTGATGATAAGTCGGGCGAGTTGGTGAAATTGTTTATCGTAAAAAAAGATCCTGAACTAACCGAAGAAACGGTCCGCGCATTCTGCAAGGAAAACCTGACCGCCTATAAATGTCCGAAAAAAATCGAGTTCAGAACCGAGCTTCCCAAAACCAATGTTGGTAAAATTCTGAGACGAGCTTTGCGAGAGGAAGAAATTGCGAAGTTGAACAAATAAAATGATTTTCCGGTTATAAGTGTCTAAGGCAGATTTACTTTGTCGTAAGCATTACTGTCAAACTTATGTCAAAAGATCATGAAACAAGTAATCCTTAATGTTCCGGAAAATCAATTTGCATTTTTCATGAAACTGGTTCATTCATTGAATTTCGTTCAGGTCCAGGAACCCGTCAAAAGCGAGGATGGATTGACTGAGATGCAAAAAGAAACCTGGAAAAACATCAAAACAGGTTTTGAAGAAATGAAAATGGTCGAAGAAGGTTCTATAAACGTCAGACCAGTGCAATTTCTTCTCAATGAACTGGGGGAGTAATGTTCGAGATTTATACCATTAGTAACTTCGATCGAGAGTTTAAAAAGCTGGCAAAAAAATACCCTTCGATTATTGTAGATCTTCAAATTCTTATTCGTGAACTCGCAGAAAATCCTTTCCAGGGCGATCCATTGGGTAAGGACTGCTACAAAGTAAGGATGGCTATCACTTCCAAAAACAAAGGAAAATCAGGCGGATCAAGAATTATTACCTATGTGAAAATTGTAAACAAATCTGTTACACTACTTTCTATTTATGATAAATCTGCACAAAATGATATCGCTGATGCATTTTTAATTCAACTCCTGGAAGACAACCAACTTCTGTAATATTCTCATCGTTACTTTCAAAAATACCTACTTTTTCTCGCATTACTTCTCAACATATTTCCAACCAATCTCACCCGAAAAATAGATTTCATTTTTGGTTTATGTATCTTTAACCAAAGAAAAACTCAACCATTGAAAGTGAATTACTATGAATCTACACAGGAAAACATTGGTATTGCTACACGGCCATGGAATTGACGATGCGATCTGGGATAGTGTTGATGCCTCATTAAATGCTGATTACACGGTCGTCAGACCTAATATTTCTCTCTTTACCTTTTGTCAGAGCGTGGAAGATTACGCGGACGAATTGCACCGTTTCCTTTCGAATGCGGTCATTGAAAAATGCACTTTAATAGGCCATTCCATGGGTGGTTATATTGCACTGGCTTTTGCTGAAAAATATCCTGAAATGCTGGAAGGCTTCGGTTTATTTCATTCAACGGCTTATGCGGACGATGAATCAAAAAAACACCAACGCGACCAGACCATAGACCTGCTTCGGAATTACGGAACAGAAATGTTCGTAAAAAACACTGCGGCAAATTTGTACGGTGACCGTTTTAAAGAACTTTTTCCCAACAAGATCAAGGAACATATTGATCGCTATGGAAAATTGCCAGCCGAGGCATTAATTACCGGGATCAACGCCATGCGCAACCGTCCCGACCGCACAGCCGTTCTGGCTGCCATGCCATTTCCAGTCCTCTTTATCATTGGCATGCAGGATAAGCTCATTCCGTTTGAAAGCTGTATCAGCCTGTCCGAATATCCCAAACAAAGTTATCCGTTTATCCTCGCCGAAGCCGGCCATATGGGCATGGTAGAACGCCCCGATGCCTCAGCCCGGATGATAAGCTGGTACATGGGGAGAATATAATTTTCACAAAATCAGATTATATTTATAAAAAAAACAAGCCGGCCTTCGTTATCTCAAACAGAATTCCGGCTTGTTTCCTTGAACGATATGCAAAAAAAAATCTCTACACTCCTCTTCCGTAATACCTGGGCATTGTTTATATGGAGTTTCCTGCTCCTAACCGCCTGTACACACAACACAGAACTGGTCGATCCGGAACCCTCCGTTGAAAATAAATATCTGAAAGAAAGCACTTTTCTGCAAGATATTACGAAAGACCAGATTGCCAAAGAAGCTACCGCTATCAGCCCATTGTTGACGGCTTATGCAAAAAATGCTGTCAAAGTTTATAAAATAACATACAAAACCACCAATACGGACGGAGCTGAAATAACCGCATCAGGAGCGGTGATTATGCCCGTTTCTGATGCTCCTGTTTCCATGATCAGCGTGCAGCACGGAACCATTACAACCGATGCAGCGGCGCCATCCAATTTCCAGCCAGGATCTGAGTCAGCCTCATTTGGAACATTGTTTGCATCCATAGGGTACATCATTGTTTATCCGGATTACATAGGTTATGGAGCTTCCAAGGATTTACCTCACCCTTATGAACATAGGGCCAGTCTTGCGTCTTCTACGCTGGACATGCTTCGCGCGGCCAAGGAATTGGTAAAAGCGCAAACAGCCGTTAAATGGAACGAGAAATTATACCTTGCCGGTTATTCGGAAGGCGGTTATGCGACCATGTGCCTGCAAAAGAAAATCGAGGAAGAAGCGGCTTCGGAGTTTAACCTGAAAGCATCAAGCTGTGGTGCAGGCGCTTATGATAAAACTGCTTTCATGAAATATGTCATCAACAGCTCCGTCAGCAATGTAGCTGCTTATAACTCGCTGTACTTATGGGTAATGCTTACTTATGACAGAATTTACAAATTGAACAAACCTAAAACCTACTATTTCAAGGAGCCGTTTGCCACGCAAATTGACAAACTTGGTATAGAAAACCCCATCAATGTCAGCTTCAGCACCATTCTGAACGACTCCTTTAAAACGGCTGTCAATTCTGGGACGGATGCCGGGTTTATTACAGCCATCGGAGACAACGATGTCTATAACTGGAAGCCTAAAACACCAACCCGGTTGGTGCATGGAGACAAGGATCCATTGGTTTTTTATTTCAATTCCGTCAATGCAGTGACCGCTATGAAAAAGCTGGGAGCCGCGGATGTGGAGCTGGTAACAGTGCCGGACGGGACGCACTCATCGTCTATCACAACCTATTTGCTTACAACTTTGGGGTTCTTTACAACGCCTCAATATCAATAAAACACTATCTTTGCAATCAATTTAGTCTATCAGACAAATATGGTTGTTAGCAGAACATCTTTTTTCTCTCAGTTAAATCACCGGTTCGTAATGAACCGTATGGATGATGTACGATGTTGTTTGTCTGTAAAATGACATTCTAATTTCACATCACATTTTATAATTCGCCCATGTCCGCACTTCTTGATTTAGTAGGCAATACCCCATTAGTTGAATTAAACCGCATCAATCCCAATCCCAACGTTAAACTCTACGGAAAACTCGAAGGGAATAATCCGGGCGGCAGTGTAAAAGACCGTGCCGCTTACAGTATGATCAAAGGCGCTCTGGACCGCGGCGAAATTAAGCCGGGAACCAAGCTGATCGAAGCAACCAGCGGTAATACCGGCATTGCGTTAGCGATGATCGCCAGACTTTTCGATATAGAAATCGAGCTGGTTATGCCCCAGAATTCTACCCGCGAAAGAGTACTGACCATGGAAGCATTTGGCGCCAAGGTGACGTTGATCGAAACGATGGAAGGTTCTCGTGATTATGCCGAAGATAAAGCGAAAAACGGAGATTATCTGATGCTGAACCAGTTTGCCAATCCCGATAACTGGAAAGCGCATTACAGGACCACAGGCCCGGAAATATTCCGCGATACCCATCAGGAAATCACACATTTCATTTCATCCATGGGTACGACGGGGACCATTATGGGTGTCTCTCATTATTTGAAAGAACAAAACCAGAATATTCAGATTGTAGGTTGCCAGCCGACTGACGGATCCAGTATTCCCGGAATTCGTAAATGGCCGGAGGAATATCTGCCAAAAATATTTGACAGCAGCCGTGTTGACAGAGTTATCGAAGTAACGCAAGAAGACGCTACCCTGATGACGCGCAGGCTTGCAAAAGAAGAGGCGGTATTTGCCGGCATGAGCAGTGGCGGTGCTGCCTGGGCAGCGGTAGAACTGGCAAAAGAACTGGAATCGGGGATAATCGTATTTATTATCTGCGACCGGGGAGACCGGTATCTTTCAAGCGAATTGTTTGGATAATTCTTGGCTGTTAGCGATTAGGTTTTAGCGGTTAGCTTACCGGGCACTGAGAAGTTAATACGTTTTTTCTTAGCGGTTAGCTACAAGCCCGAAGGCCAATAGCTAACCGCTAATGGCTAACAGCCAAATCAGAACCAAGCAGCTCCCAGGTTTCTGAAAGGCCACGGAATAGCTGCAAGGATAATAATTAACGCCATTGCGTAAAAGTACAATACCGTGCGGTGCTTGGCCGCGCCGCTTAACTTCTTCGAACGAACGCGTCCTACTGTGATCAGGACAATCGCGATCACCATCATGAAAACGTGCTCAATAGAATAGAACCGGATTACTTTATTGCTGATCTCGCCGAAATTTACCAGCGGGCTCATCGTATAAAGCACCAATCCGATCAGTAATTGTGTATGTGTTGCAATAAGCGCGAACAAATAAACTTTGCTGTCGCCTTGTTTGTTATTCTGCCAGTTTGAATAAGCAATCGCAACGGCGGCAATCAATAATCCAAGTACAACATAACGTAAGCCCGAGTGGGCACGTATCAGAGCGTTCATATGTTTAAAACGGGTTATGGTGAATCGTAAGTCTGCAAAGGTAGTTTCCAATTGAGCATATCACAAGACTTGCTGTAACTGAAATTATAATTGTTTAACAGTTAATATATAAAGCGCAATATTTGCGGAAGTTTAAAACTTGAAATAAATATAAAATGATCCTTTTTAATATCACGGTAAATATCAGCCATGCTGCGGAAAAAGAATGGCTTAAATACATGAAGGAAACCCATATACCAGCCATCATGGCCAGTGGATTACCTGTCGAAAGCAAATTATTGCGCTTGCTGACCGAAATTGAGAACGAAGGTGCGACTTATACAAACCAGTTTATTTTCCGTACGATGGAAGATTTCATGGCCTATCAGACCGAATTTCAGGCTGAATTGCAGGAAAGACACCACCAGAAATTCAATGGGCAATATGTCTCTTTCAGGACACTTTTGGAGGAAGCCTGACCCTCAACAGGTAATTGTATTGCCCGAAAAAGTTTTTATATAAAACCTTAACATTCGCTTGACATTATGATAATCTTTCCCTTTATTTAATATACCGTTAGACTTCAAAATGATCAGGAAAGAAAAAACGGTTTTAAATATTGCGATGTAAGACGCGAACCGTTTTTTGTGACCAGAAGTATTTTGAAACCGGTTGGAAGTAATGTTTTACCATAAAACTTAAGTGCTTATGAGACTGCAGATGCAAGCAATTCACTTCGACGCTGACCCTAAATTGTTGACATTTATTCAACAGAAAATGGATAAACTCGATACGTTTTACGATCGGATAACAAGTGGTGAAGTGTTTCTTAGATTGGATAAGAGTGATAACGCCAAATTACATACAAAACTTCTCGAGGTTAAACTTTATGTCCCGGGTGGAACGATGTTCGTGAGAGAGCAAGGTACAACATTTGAAGAGGCGACGGATTTAGCGATTGACACATTAAAAATGCAGGTTAAAAAGTTCAAAGATAAGCGGAACAAGGCAAGGGCTCCTAAATTAGCTGAAGGAGTTGTACAAGCGGAAGAAATCGCTATTATAACGGAGGACATAGAAGAGTAAAATCATATAGGTGTAAACAAAGCAGGCTGCCCGTTCCGGGCAGCCTGCTTTGTTTAACGACGAAATTAACCGATTTTTGCAAAAAAATTAACGCTAACTTTTTACCATGGATATAGAACCCGTTGTTAACGCTTCGTTTGATCATATTTTTCGCTTTTCGCAAGAGCAGGTTATTCAGTTTGCCGAGCTGACCGGCGATAACAACCCGCTTCACCTGGATGCCGATTATGCTGCAACCACCAGTTTTAAGCGGCCGATTATTCACGGAATGCTGGGTGCTACGGTATTTACAAAAGTACTGGGAACCCAGTTTCCAGGATTTGGCTCCATTTATCTTAAACAGACGCTGGAATTTCTGAGACCTATGTTTGTGGATAATGAATACAAAGCGGTATTTACCATAAAAACCATTGACCCCGCTAAACACATTGCTGAAATTTCTACGGAGATCGTGGATGCCACCACGAAAAAAGTCGTGACCAGAGGCATTGCCACCATGATTAATCAGGAGATATTCTAAAACAAAAAAGCCCGGTGTAAGCCGGGCTTTTTTTGTATACTGTTAAGTCGCGACTTATTCAGCTTCATTCTTTTTGTTCTGCACTTCAGAACGAATATCCTGAGCCAAAGTTTTCAGCTCCTGCATTCCCTTACGTACACGCGTTCCAGCAGCCTGGTTCGCTTTATTGTAAAACTTATCAAAATCGCCTTCAAGCGATAGGATCAAATCTTTCACTTCATCAAATCTTGCCATGTTTTTATTTGTTTTTAGTTAAAATGCCTCTAACACGCTAAAAACGCATGTTTTGCCCGAAATTTAGCAATTAAAAGCATTATCGCAACCCAAAAAACAAAAAAAAACAATACTATAATGCAATTTAATCCAAATCATTGATTTAACTACCTGATAAACAAATATTTACGTTAAATAAATATTTTTATCCCGCCGATAAAAAAAGAGGACATTTTCGCTAAAAAACGTCCTCTTAATACAATGAACAAGGATTTTGCTACTCAGCTACCTCCTGTACGTCTTCAATCTGATAAACTCTGTTCTTCAATTTATCAGCCAAAGCTGTAAATGCTTCAAGCGTATATTCTACATCCTCCAACGTATGTGCAGCCGTAGGAATAATGCGCAGCATGATCTGCCCTTTCGGAACTACCGGATAGACAACGATCGAGCAGAACACGCCCATATTCTCACGCAAATCACGCACCATGCGGGTTACTTCCGGCACACCACCTTCGCTGTGAAGGAAAACAGGCGTCACGGGAGATTCCGTCTCACCGATGTTAAATCCGCGGCTTCTCAAACCATTTTGCATCGCCTCAACATTTTCCCACAATTTGGTACGAAGCTCAGGCATGGTCTTAATCATTTCCAGACGTTTCCTGCATCCTTCCACATAAGGCATTGGAAGCGCCTTCGCGTAAGTTTGGGAACGCATGTTATATTTCAGGTACATGATAATGTCCGGATCATCGGATGCAATAAATGCGCCAATCGCCGCCATAGACTTTGCAAACGTAGAGAAGTAAAGATCAACCTCACCCTGAACGCCAAGCATTTCACCTACGCCCGCTCCTGTTGGCCCCATGGTACCAAATCCATGCGCATCATCAACCAATAAACGGAACTCGTATTTTTTCTTCAATTCAACGATGGCCTTAAGGTCGCCCACTTTACCGGACATTCCAAAAACACCTTCTGTAATAACCAAAACACCCCCTCCTTTTTCATTGGCAGCCTTTGTAGCACGAATCAGGTTCTTCTCAAGACTAGCCATATCGTTATGGTTAAACTTGTAATATTGTCCCATTTTCGCTTTGTGCAACCGGATTCCGTCAATAAGGCAGGCATGCGACTCAGCGTCATATACGATCACGTCACGGTGGTCGCAGATACATTCGATCGCTGACATAACGCCCTGATAACCATAATTCAGCAAAAATGCGTCCTTTTTCCCAACAAATTCAGCCAGTTCTTTTTCAAAAACCTCGTGTAATGTTGAATTACCAGACATCATACGCGCGCCCATCGGATAGGCCAATCCCCATTTCGCTGCTGCTTCTGCATCTACTTTGCGCACTTCCGGGTGATTCGCCAGGCCTAAATAGTTATTAAGGCTCCAGTTCAACACTTCACGCCCCATAAACCGCATCTTGGGTCCCAGATCACCTTCCAGCATGGGAAATGAAAAATAATGATGGCTATTCAGCATTTTAGCCGGTGTTCCGATCGGGCCTGAGTTATTGTGCAGTTTCTCAAAAATATCCACTCTCTTATTCTAATTTATGTTGGGTAACAACTTGAAAATTATGTTAGATAAATGCAAAAATAAAAAAAATAATAATACATTAAATACAAACCTAATATTCAAGGCATTGTAAGTTACCCAAATATTTAAAATAGTACTTTTATATTTTGAATTTATTTACCATATCTTGTAGCCTCATTGTGATCCGATTACATGCCCGAAATCAAAAAAATACTGGTCGCCAACCGTGGCGAAATTGCGCTCCGAATCCTGCGTACAGCACGTGAAATGAATATTGCTACGGTAGCCGTATTTAGCGAAGCCGACCGCAATGCCCCCCATGTACGTTACGCCGACGAAGCCGTTTGTATCGGTCCGGCGGCCTCTTCCGAATCTTATTTAAACACCGATAAAATTCTTGCAGTTTGCCACCAACTTTCTGTGGATGCCATACACCCGGGTTATGGTTTTTTGTCTGAGAATGCCGCTTTCGCCCGAAAAGTGAGAGAAGCAGGATTCATTTTTATCGGGCCATCACCCGAATCCATCGAAGTAATGGGCAGCAAACTGGCCGCAAAACAGGCTGCGGGCAGTTACAACATACCGATGGTACCCGGAACCGCCACCGCCATTGACGACCGTGTTGAAGCAAAACGCATCGCAACGGCCATCGGTTATCCCATTCTGATCAAGGCCAGTGCCGGCGGCGGCGGCAAAGGCATGCGGATCGTGGAAAGCGAAACTGAGTTTGATGAGCAAATGGACCGCGCAGTCAGTGAGGCGGTTTCGTCCTTTGGTGACGGTGCCGTTTTTATTGAAAAATACATTACTTCACCCAAACATATCGAAATTCAGGTACTGGGTGATCAGCATGGAAACATTATCCACCTATTTGAACGGGAATGCTCCATACAGCGACGCCACCAGAAGGTTATCGAAGAAGCCCCATCGATTTCCATAACCCCCGCCATACGCGAAGAAATGGGCCGCTGTGCCGTTGATGTGGCGCGCTCCTGCGGTTACTATGGAGCAGGCACTGTGGAATTCATCATGGATGAAGATAAAAACTTTTATTTTCTTGAAATGAATACCCGTCTTCAGGTAGAACATCCCGTGACCGAACTGATCACCGGCGTGGACCTGGTCAGACAGATGATCTACATCGCTGAGGGAAAACAACTGTCGATCCGCCAGGAGCAATTACAGATCAATGGCCATGCCATTGAGGTACGGGTATATGCCGAAGATCCGGCCAATAACTTTTTACCGGATGTCGGGACTTTAAAAAGATACGTCAGACCGCAAGGCAACGGGGTTCGGGTTGACGACGGCTTCGAAGAGGGAATGGCGATTCCTATCTATTATGACCCAATGCTGGCAAAACTGATCACTTACGGACAGGACCGTGACGAAACCATTCGAAAAATGATCCGGGCCATTGACGAGTTTCATATTTCGGGCGTGCAAACAACCCTGTCATTTTGCAGATTCGTCATGAAACACGAAAGTTTTACCTCAGGCCACTTTGATACCAATTTTGTCAATGCGTATTTTCTTCCTGAACTTTTAAATACAGTACAAAACCCAGTTGAAAAAGCATTGGCAGCTTTAATAAGTGCCCGATTATTACAGGCTAAAAAAGTAGTGAAACACGCTCAAAATGACGGAGAAACGGTTCCTGCTTCCAAATGGAAAAGCCGCCGGCTGGGTTGATATTAAAAAGTAGAATTTTATTGGGATTTATAGCAAAAAATTCATACTTTTGCGGTCTTAATTTTTTGCTATATAAAAAAATTAAGAATTTACGCGAATACTTGACCAATAAATTAAGTATCAACAGAAAAATTTATTTTTTGTATGATAAATAGTTGTTGATCAGCTCAGATAAAGGTTTATTCGTAAAGTTCAGTATTTAATTATATTAAAATAAAAATTTCGACCGCCCCATTTTTGTCTCACGACTTATCGACTTTCACCGATTTAACAAGCTATGAAGCTATCCGAATTTAAATTTGATCTCCCTCAAAGCCTGATTGCACTTCATCCTTCCGACCGTGGCGAATCACGCCTGATGGTAGTTCACCGTGCAACCGGAGAAATAGAACATAAAATGTTTCCTGATCTGATTAATTATTTCGGAGACGGAGATGTCATGGCAATCAATGACACCAAAGTTTTTCCAGCCCGTTTATACGGTCAAAAAGAAAAAACAGGAGCCAAAATTGAAGTTTTTTTGTTGCGCGAACTTAACCGCGAAATGCGTCTTTGGGACGTTCTTGTAGACCCTGCGCGTAAAATCCGGGTAGGTAACAAGCTTTATTTCGGCGACAGCGATCTTGTTGCAGAAGTTATTGACAATACCACGTCACGCGGCCGTACGATCCGTTTTCTTTATGACGGCGACAATGATGAGTTTATGAAACTCGTCGATCAATTGGGCGAAACTCCGCTTCCTCCTGAAATCATTTCTCGCCGTAAAGTGGAAAGTGCTGACCGTGAGCGTTTTCAAACTATTTTCGCTGAACATATCGGCGCAGTAGCTGCACCGACGGCTGGTTTGCATTTTACAAAAGCAATGATGAAACGCCTTGAAATTAAAGGTATTAACTTTGCACCTGTTACCCTGCATGTCGGTTTAGGAACATTCCGTACCGTTGATGTTGAAGATTTGACAAAACACAAAACGGATTCTGAAAACTACCGTATCACACAATCCAGCGCAGATATCGTGAATGCTGCTCTGGACGGCAAAAAACGTGTATGTGCCGTTGGAACGACGTCTCTTAAAGCGATTGAGTCATCCGTTTCAGCAAGTGGACACCTTAAATCAGTGGAAGGCTGGACAGACAAATTTGTGTTTCCTCCCTACGATTTCAAGATTGCAAACGCGATGTTATCCAATTTCCAGCTTCCTGAGTCAATCCTGCTGATGTCTGCCTGTGCATTCGGAGGTTTTGACCTGGTCATGAAAGCTTACGAGATGGCAATCAAGGAAAAATATAAATTCTTCACGTATGGTGATGCGATGTTAATCATCTAATCATTATTTGATCAATATATTTGTGTCATTTATTAACATGTAGGCGTCTCAATGCGCCGGTGTTGATAAATGACATTTTTTTGAATACACTAACCACTTTTATTATGCAGGAATATGCGATCATTGTAGCTGGCGGAAGCGGAAGCCGTATGAAAAGTGATATCCCCAAGCAATTCCTGTCTGTAAACGGTCTTCCCGTGTTAATGCATACACTCCTTGCATTCCGGAACTATTCTTCTTCGCTGCATATTATCCTTGTACTTCCGCAGAATCAGTTCAGCTTTTGGGACGAATTATGTAAACAACATCATTTCTGTGTATCCTATCAGCTCGTTGCTGGTGGAGAAACACGTTTTAACTCGGTAAAAAACGGCCTGGACACGATCCAGCCCGATGCAGGACTTGTGGCAGTCCATGATGGTGTGCGCCCCGTGATAGCTAAGGAAATTATCAGCAACAGTTTCCGCAAAGCGGCTGAATTTGGCGCAGCCGTGGTAAGTGTTCCTTTAAAAGATTCGCTCAGGCGCGCTGATAAAAACGGTAACGTAGCACTGGACCGCTCTCTATTCCGTCTTATCCAAACGCCGCAGACTTTCAGGTTAGACTGGATGCGGAAGGCTTTTGATCATGCCTATCAGCCTGTTTTTACGGATTGTGCCAGCGTACTGGAATTCGAAGGTTATCCCATTCATCTGATTGAAGGATCTTACGAAAATATAAAGATCACTACACCGGAAGATTTAAAATGGGCCGAAGTTTATCTTCAGGGGCCTGTGAAATAAAATTTCAGCGAAAACCGGATTCATTTCACAAACTCTCTTCTCCACTGTTTAATTTCCCAGGAATCGTAGTTTAAGCTTCTTAATATGACGGTCCCCACCCGACTAACAGGTATAACCGTTTAGTGAATTTCATTAAATTTTGCACATTAGTGTACTAAAGGCTATGTAATTGATAAAAACATTGTATTTTTCTCCAAAATAACATCAACCTTTTTATTAGCATGGGAAATTTTGCGAATAACCTTCGGTTATATTTCGGCGTCTTCAAAAGAGTCGGTCACACCTTAACGTTGGGAATGTTAAACGAAAAGCGTAGGGACAATCTTTTGTCGCTTTACAATCATTATCAAGCTCAAAATAACCCGCAGGAAATTACCCCCATAGACCCCTTCATTATTCCCAAAACAGATGTCTTTGAACTTTTCGGCGATGACAAAGCCCAATACGAAGGTGTTTATGAATGTGGATTTGGCCATACCACCGAATTTGAACTCAAAGTAATTAGTAACCTGGTTAGGAAGCTTAATCCCGATAAAATATTTGAGATCGGCACCTTTCAGGGCAGAACAACCCTGAATATGGCATTGAATACGCATTCTAGTGCACAAATTACAACGCTGGACCTGCCTAGCGACGGATTGGGCGCTACGGCAATGGAAATAGAGGAAGGAGAAGTGAGATATGTAAAAAAAGATATTTCCGGAGAGCGATTTATCGGGCACCCGATGGCCAATAAAATTCAGCAGGTTTTTGGTGACTCAGCGACTTATTCTTTCGATGCGTATAAAAACTCAATCGATCTCGCTTTCATTGATGGGTCACATGCATATGAATACGTGTTAAACGACAGTCAAAAAATACTTTCGATAATGCGTCCCGGCGGATTGATAATCTGGCATGACTATACCAACTGGGAAGGTGTGTGGACGGCATTAAACGAACTGTACAAATCCGACTCAAGATTTAAAAACATCAAACACATTGGCGGAACGAGTATTGCTATCCTTGCTGTATAAAAATATGCCCCTCCTAAACGCAAAAAGCCACCCTTATTCAGAGTGGCTTTTGCATTGCAATGGTATTGTGGCGACTACCTACTTTACCAGGTTTGACCCAAGTATCATCGGCGGTTCTGGGCTTAACTTCTCTGTTCGGGATGGGAAGAGGTGAACACCAGGCCAATAGTCACCAACAAGATTTTCTGTTGGTTAATTTGTGACTTCGGGATGGAAACAGGTGAAGCGAATCGTCGCACCGTCCAGGCCAATAGTCACCAACAAGATTGTCTGTTGGTATTAATCAACAAGCTCTTTGTGAGTGTATAATCAATGTCATATTGGAAGCAAAAGAGAATCAGAAAAAGTTGTGCAAGCTGTT
>NZ_JAVFVU010000013.1 GCF_030929615.1 Dyadobacter sp. LHD-138
CGAAGACTTTTCAGAGATGTTGAGAAAACCATAGAATCTTCTGAGGCAATGCTTGAAATTGCCTATTTATCAATTTTCTTAAACAGAATGACAAAATAAATATCCAAAACATACTCTAAAAGCTTATGTAGATTCGGTTAACCAAAACCCAATTCCATTTATTTGGAAGAAAAGAGAGGTTAAAGGAAGTCAACTGAAAAATAATATAGCTAACTTTCGCAATTAGACACCAGCAAGGAACTAGCGTATAAGCCATTAGCATTCTGGTATAATGACGTGGAGAAATCTGGTTTAGAGTCGTTTAGGACTGTCGCTAAATCTATCGAAGCCCACTACGTGGAGATATTGAATTTTTTCAAAAATAGAAGTACCAATGCTTCGGCGGAGTCCTTCAACGCAAAGATAAAAGCGTTCCGTTCCACCTCACGGGGTGTCAGGGATATTTCATTCTTCCTTTTCAGACTATCCAAACTCTACGCATGAAGTCCCGATTCAATTCCCCCCAAGAATTTGGCTTGATCCATAAAAGACAGGAAGCCGCCATCAGGGCAAGGCAAAAGCCACAAACTTGTCGCCGGATTTCGTATTCAGTTTACCTCCGCCGCAGGCGATCACAACATATTGTTTTCCATTCACCGAGTAAGTACTGGGTGTGGCATAACCGGCCGCTGGCAATGCGGCGGTCCAGAGTATTTTGCCGGTTTGTTTGTCAAATACGCGGAACTGCTCGTCTCTCGACGCCGCAATAAATATCAAACCGCTTGCTGTAACAAGCGGCCCACCGTAGTTGTCAGTTCCTGTGGGCGGAATTCCTTTCATCGTTAATTCCTTGTATTCCCCCAACGGAACCTGCCAGCGATGTCGGCCGGTGTTCAGGTCCACCGCTGTTAAAGTACCCCACGGCGGCTGACTGACGGGGTAGCCATTCCGATCGTACCAACGGTTATAACCGGTGTGCTGGTAAGGAACTTCACTTTTTGGTGCATTAGCAACTTTGACTTCCGAGTTTTTACCCAAAAGAAAATCAATAATCGCACCGCGTTCTGTTTCTGAAATATGCGAAAATGCTGGCATCATCCCGCGGCCTTTCGTCAAAAGTTGCCGGATCTGATTTTCACTGACTCTTTTCTCAATGTTGACAAGCGAAGGGTAAGATCCATCGTGGTTTCCGGTTTTGTCGGCGCCATGGCATGATGCGCAGTGAAGCTGGTATAGTTTTGCACCACCGACGTTGCCTTTGTTGTCGACAATTGTTTTTCTTACGAGCGAAGTGTAAACCGGGATTTCCTTGGCGGGTACATATAAAATACCTTCCGGGTCCGTGGCTGCGCCGCCCCATTGCGCGCCTCCGTCGGTACCGGGGTAAAATATCGTCATATCAAAACCGATGGGGATATAGGCGCTGCCGGTTCGGGATTTGCGAATTAAACCTGCCAATGAATCACGGTCCGCGACAAAATTATTCAGGTTCTTTTCTGTAAAACTCTGTCTCGTAAATGGAATCGGCAGGGTGGGTATCGGTTGTGTCGGGGAAGGTTTTTCGCCGGGTACACCTGTCCCCGGAAAAGTAGTTTCTTTGATCGGGAAAAGTGGCTTGCCGGTAACGCGGTCGAAGACGAAAATATAACCTTGTTTGGTAATTTGTACCACGGCGTCAACGGTTTTTCCCTGATGGCGAACGGTTACAAGGTTAGGGGGACAGGGAGGATCGCGGTCCCAGATATCATGATGAACCAACTGATAATGCCAGATCAGTTTTCCGGTTGCGGCATCCAAAGCAAGCAGACAGTTGGCAAAGAGGTTGTTGCCTGGCCGGTTGCCTCCATAAAAATCATAGGCCGCTGATCCGGTGGGAATGTAAACAATACCCCGTTTTCTATCGATAGCCATGCCGGCCCAGGAATTTGCACCGCCGATATGCTGGCGTGCGGGTTGTTTCAGCCATGTTTCATAACCCCGTTCTCCTTTTGCCGGAATGGTGTGAAATGTCCAGATTTTTTTACCCGAAACCACATCATAAGCCCGTATGTCACCCAGCAGCGCGGTTTCATTTTCATTAACCCGCGTGCCGACAATGATCAGGTTTTTGTAGATCGTGTTGGGCGTGTTGGAGAGGACGTAATCATCAGCACCCGGCCTTGTAATTCCCTCTTTCAGGTTGATTCTTCCATTTTCTCCAAAATCTGAAATGGCCTTTCCGGTAACGGCGTCCAGCGCATACAGCCATTTGCCAGCTCCAAAAAATATTCTTTTGGTTTTGTTATCCGACCAGTAGGTAACCCCTCTACTCGTTGTGCCACCGTTGTCTGTGAAGGTCGTTTTCCATATTTCTTTTCCGGTTGCGGCGTGTACGGCAAAGGCCTGTGTGCCGGCAGATACGCCGTATAAAACTCCTTCAACCACGATCGGATTACACTGCATTTGCGAACGGTTGCTGGTGGTGTCTGCACCGCCGGAAGTATAAGTCCAGGCTACTTTAAGCTGACCAATGTTGTCCTTATTAATCTGGGTCAGTGTTGAGAAATGATTACGCTCCCCATTGCCATTGTACTCGGGCCAGTCGTTGCCAGGACCGGAAGACCGAAAAACAAAACCGCAAACAAGGATTGCTGCAATAGAGATGAGCAGGATATAGGGTTTCATGGAGATATTATTTATAAATGAAAGTTTTTAGGCTCTGATAAATACCGTTAATCTGGAAAATAATTGGCGAAGAACTAGTTATTATAATTTGATTAATAGGATAATAAGCAGCTTTTCTGTGAAAGCTGAAAGTCAAAATTTGGTATAAATTATTTTTGTGTATACATTTACGTAACTGATTACGTAATTAGCATTTTGTTATGGAGTTTTTTGATCAAACCGGAAAGATGGCGATTGGCAGCAGGCTTCGTATGCTGACAGAAAAAATAATGGAAGACGCTTCGCAGATCTACCGTCTTTATGATGTGGAAATGCAGCCCAAATGGTTTCCGGTATTTTATGTATTGTCAAAAGGCGAAGAGAAAGCGATCACGGCTATCGCCAAAGAGATTGGTCACTCGCATCCGTCGGTGAGTAAAATCATTAGTGAAATGGCCAAAAAAGGATATGTTACGGAGCGGAAAGATGAAACGGACGGGCGTAGAAATGTAGTTTGTCTATCTGAAATGGGGCAGGAAGTTAATGCGAAAATGGACGACCAGTATGTTGATGTAGGTAAGGCCGTCGATGACATTTCGGCGCAGGCAAACCACGATCTTTGGAAAGCGATAGGAGAGTGGGAGTTTTTGCTCGAACAAAAAACATTGCTGCGCAGGGTTCAGGAGAACAAAAAGCTCAGAGAAAGTGCCAAAGTGGAAATCGTCGACTACAAACCCGAATATCAGGTAGCTTTCAGAGCGCTGAACCAGGAATGGATTTCGACCTACTTCAAAATGGAAGAGGCTGATTATAAGGCATTGGACAATCCGCAGGATTATATTTTAAACAAAGGAGGTTCGATTTTAGTAGCACTTTATGACGATGAGCCGATCGGGGTGTGCGCTTTGATCAAAATGGACGATCCGGATTATGAATTTGAACTGGCAAAAATGGCTGTTTCACCCAGGGCGCAGGGGAAAAATGTAGGTTGGTTACTGGGGCAGGCCATCATAAAAAAGGCCGCGGAATCCGGTGCGAAGAAGATTTATCTGGAAAGTAATACCATTTTAAAGCCCGCCATTAACCTGTATCATAAACTGGGGTTTCAAAAAGTCGGTGGCAGACCCACGCCGTATGAGCGTGCCAATATTCAAATGGAGCTGATCCTGAAATAATCGTTACAAAATATTAATGCCAGCTTCCTTAAAGGGCTTGAACCGGTCGTTTTGCGCATCCATTTCCGTGATCACATAATCCAGTGCATGAATGGGGCATACACGGTAAGACTCAAAAGTTTCCAGCTTGTCGAACGTACTTAGCGCGATCGACATGCCGGATTGCCGGAGCATCGTCTGTTTTAATTCGGCTTCTTCCATGAAGCTGGCTGTTACGCCTTTTAACATGTCAAGCGCGCAAACACCCATAAAATAAAGGTCAGCCTGAAAGTTTTCTGCCATTTTTATAGCCTGATATCCCACAATAGTTTCGGATTGTTTTAGATATTTCCCACCCAGTACGATCAATTCCACACCCGTATACGCTGACAACGCCGGAATGATTGCGGTGTTATTCGTTATGACCGTTAGTTTGATATCGGTCGGCAGCAGCGAAACAAGGGTGTAAACCGAAGTTCCGCCATCCATAAAAATGGTCTGTCCGGATTTTATCAAAGCCTGTGCTTTCAGCGCAATAATCTCCTTGTCGTCCTGCAATTGCCCGATACGCTCTTTGAAGGAAAGCGGATTGTGTGATCTCGGGATTGCACCGCCGCGGATTTTTAACAAAAGTCCGTTGCTGGCCAGCGCGTCAATATCCCTGCGAATGGTATCTTCTGAAACATTCAGATCATTGCTTAACTCCGTAAATCCGACCTCATTTTGATCGTGAAGTTTTTCGAGAATGTAATTGAACCGTTTTTCTCTGGCCATAACTTTATTCGTTTTTGCAATATTATGCAAATTTGCTTAATATTGCAAAATACTCATTTCAAGTTCTGATGGAAAACGTGTTAATCCCGGATGCTGCCCGGACAAGCAGTGCAAGAAGGGCAAGTTTATTGATATTTCTCGTATGTGGAATAGGCCTTTCGAGCTGGGCACCGATGGTTCCTTTTGCCAAAGTTAACCTGGGATTGGATGAGGCCGCTCTGGGACTCGTGTTATTATCCCTTGGTGCTGGTGCAATTCTGATGATGCCGTTTACCGGTTTTTTTACCAATAAATACGGGAGTCGCAAGGTTATGCTGATAGCCGCTTTCATCATTTCGCTGTCCCTTCCCTTATTGCTTCTGGCGTCTTCGGCCATACAGCTGGCTATTGTGCTGTTTATATTCGGCTCGGCCATCGGTTCCATTGACGTGGCGATGAACGCCCACGCCGTTTTGGTGCAGGAGCGTTATGGTCGGCACATCATGTCTTCTTTTCACGGCATGTTCAGTGTGGGTGGGTTGATTGGCTCTTTTGGCCTTGGTTTTTTGATCAAGTTGGGCTTGTCCCCCGCCATTGCCGCGGTGAGTATTTCTGTGTTGCTCACATTTATTGCCATTAGCCAATATAAAAACCTGTTCCCGCATCGGGAAGAAAAGACTGCCGAGCAGTTTACATTCAGTTTGCCGAGAGGGCCCGTTCTGGTTTTGGGACTGATGTGTTTTGTTTTCTTTCTGGCAGAAGGCGCTTTGCTGGACTGGAGTGCCGTCTTTTTACAGTTTAACCGGGGTTTCGAACCTTCGATGTCTGGTATGGGATATGCGGTATTCTCGGTTGCAATGGCGGTTATGCGTCTGACTGGCGATAATATTATTCACAAAATCGGATCGTCCAGGGTGGTTTTGTACGGAGCTCTGCTGGCATCAGCGGGTTATATGCTGGCGGTTTTGGTGCCATGGCCGGGCGCTGCGCTGATCGGTTTTGCGCTGGTCGGACTGGGTGCAGCCAATGTTGTGCCTGTGTTTTTTACCGCAGCCGGAAATATCCCTAATATCCCGGCTTCCGTTTCATTGCCCGCTGTGACCACGCTGGGTTACATGGGCCAGCTGGCCGGTCCTGCGATGATCGGGTTTATTGCGGATGCGTCTTCGCTTCCGGCTGCGCTTGGTTTTGTCGGTTTGTTACTGCTGCTTGTTGCTTTTACTTATAAAGAGAAGTAAAAAGAGCATTGTTCATCCCACCCGTAAATATTCGCTAGCCAGTCTTTCCTGTATTTCATTAATCCGCCGTCTGGCGATAGGCAGTTGTTGTCCGCACCTTAACAGCACGCGGTCTGTTTCGATACGTGACACCAGGTGATCGGGATTTATCGTGTAAGACTTGTGAATGCGGAGGAAATCCGCATTCAGTGCCGCCAGAATGGTTTTCATTGTTTTGGAAACGAGATACCGTTTGCCATAAGTGGTATGGACGAATGTGTAATTTCCGTCCCCCTGCATGTAGGTGATTTCGCTCGCCTGAAGTAAAAGGACTTTGCTGCCTACATGTACGGTTACTACGTTTCTTCTTTTTTTACGCGTTGTACGGATCAGATTTTGAAATGTGGCATGTGCTATTGGAGTTTTCATAAATGTGGTAAGGTTTAAGGTTAAAAGGATGGCGTTACGGATTTATTGAAAGGTTACTTTTACCGGATCCGGTCGCAGAGATAAACGCTGCGCTGATTGGAACCAGAAATAGGGTTCAATTGGAATTTTGTTTTCATGGCTAATGACTTGGAATTATTTTGCTTTATAACCGGCAATGCCGCTGAGGATCGTTCCCATCCACTTTCTTCCTCTGCGGTCCAGAGCCATGCTGAGGATATGCGTTTCCAGTCCGGGAATCGTCAGGCATTCCGCTGATTTACTTCCGAAAAGCGATAAGCATGCCCCGCCGACCCAGATTTTATCGCCTTCCAAAAGGATCGTTTTTAGCCCTCGGGCGCCGTCGGGTCGGGTTATTTCCGTCAGCCCATTATTGCTGATCCGGACAACGGCCTTCACGCTGGTTCCCGACAAAACTCCTAAAACGGCATTGTTTTGATCAATGGCCAGTCCGTACGGAAATGCGGAAGTATAACCCAGGTCGTGCAAATGATAAATGGTCCAATGCCCGTTTTCGTATTTATTGATCTGCCCTCTGAAAATAAACGGCTTGAAAATTCCCGCCCAAACGGCCCCATTCTGATCCGCAGCCAGTGAAAGCAAGATATTGTCTCCGACATCGATATGCTCCCAGTTATTGTTTTTATCGGTTCTGATCAGGCCTTCGTCGGTACCAATCCAGGTGACCCCATATTTTGGGTCATGGGTGATACAGGAGATGTTATTGTTGGTGAGCACACTGTTTTGATTGGTGTAAACCGACCAGCTGTTTCCATCAAATCGGGCGAGCCCTTTGTCTGTTCCTATCCATGCCGTTCCGTTTGCTTCCACAGCCAGCGCGGTGATGTAGGCTGACGGCAGGGCTGAATTAGCCGGATTGAAAATCTCCCATGCGTCCCCTGCGATCCTGACGAGCCCTTTTGCAGTTCCGACCCATTTGATGTCTTTTTTGTCAATGGCTAGCGCGTTAACCTGATTATCCGGCAATTTGGAATTTTCCGTGTTGTAAATAATCCATTCAGCGGCCGTTGCCTCATCGGGTTTTGTGATTACGTCCTTTTCACAGTCACCGCAGCTGGAAGCCAAAAACAGCATAATCATCAGAGAAATTACAGGTAAACGTTTCATGGCATACGTCTCTTAATTGAATGACCTGTTTTCTGACGATCTTTTGTTCCAAAAAAACAGCACACAGGAAATAATGAAAAGTACCGACTCTGTTTTGATCCATAGGTTTCCGAAATCACCAAGCGGGCCGTCCTTGAAAATGGTGATCATCCGTGACAGCGCGTAAAAGCCCCAGAGCAGCATGAGAAAGGCCAGCGCATTTTCGGTATGTTTTCGGAACGAATAGAGTAAACTGATCACAATGGCAAAACCGGCTCCGCCATAAACGCCGCGTATGGACGAAAACGCATCATTGTTAGGCAACGTAACCTGCACCAGATCCATGACGGATTGTGGATCATCAAAGGCCATAATACTTACCGACATAATGCTCAGCGCAGACAGGATAATGAAAGCCTGAGATAGAATTTGTTTTATTTTCATGCTAAATTTGAAATAGTATTAATTTGTATAAGTACTGTCAGATCAGAAACTTGCTTTAACAGTGTGATGTAAAATTGGTATCAAAAGGCGCTACGTGAAAACACATTTTGGTTGAAGTGTGAGTTTTGATTCCTGAAATTTACTTTTTCGGTTCTCATTTGAATGTCAGGTTTTTTCAGTTGCCGGGAATCGGTGAAAATGAAGAAAGGGGATTCACAACTTAATGCTGACAATTGGCGTAGTATTTTTGGGGTTTGACATGTTACTTTCTTGAATCCCGGTTGGTGCTGATTTAATTTTACAGCTCATTTTATTCTATGATGCGTAATCCGATGTTGTCCATAGAGAAGTATTTTGATTCGGTGCGGCAAAACCGGCTGTATTTTTATATTCTCTTTTTAATGCTGCCCTGGTTTGTTCCCCTGATCGGATATCTGATGTGGGGAAACCTGTATTTTACTGACTTAAAAGTTTTTGCCGGCGGTAGCCTGATCAACTTAATACTATGCCTGTTTGCAAACCAGATCAATCAGAAAACGGCTTTATTTATAGCAGGAATTTACCCGGAAGCGCATCAGACTGTCTATCGGGTGACCTTCTGGTTCACGATTTATTCGGTAGTCAACGTGATCATCCTTTATCTCGTTTTAAAGGTTTATGATTATATCGGTTTATTCGGCTACTCGTTGAACGACGAACATCTGAGCTGGTCGGTTATAGCCCTTTTGGGTGGTTCTCTGATTGGTACCGGTTTGTCTGAACTGGCCTATACTTTCATGCAATGGAAAACGAATCAGTCCGAACTGCAAGAGATGGAGCAAAGGCAGCTGCAAAGTGAGCTGGAACTGGTGAAACAGCAGGTAAACCCGCATTTTTTGTTCAATTGCCTGAATTCTCTTTCCGTACTGATCTCGGAAGCGCCGGTGACTGCGGAGAAATTTGTGGATGAAATGTCGCAGGTGTACCGTTATCTGCTTACGGTCAATAGTCAGGATTGGGAGAATAATCTGGTGTCGCTGGAAGAAGAAATCCGTTTTGTTCGCTCCTACATTTATTTGCTTGAAATCAGATTTGAAGAGGGAATTGATATTAAACTGCAAACCGCCGACCTGTATCAGATTGGACAGATGGTGCCTCTGACACTGCAAACACTGATTGATAATGCCATTCGTCACAATGTTGTTTCGGCGGAACACCCTTTAAAGATCAGCATAAAAACCACTGCGACCGGGCAGCTTGAAGTGCGTAATAATCTGCAAAAAAGAGCGGTACGGATGCCCCTGAATAACGCAGGGCTTGGGACGTTGATTTCACGGTATAAATTGCTTTTTAACCAGGCTGGAACAATTCAGGTTAAGGAAGACGAAACCAGTTTTACCGTGCTTTTACCCTTGATTTATACATGAAAAACTGGATTATTTTTAACAGACTCGGGCAGTTTATCTGGTTCAGCCTTTTCGGCAGGTGGATATTTGTCCTGCTGCTTCCCTGGTTTGTGCCGACCATCAGTTATTTGCTTATCGGAGACCCTTATTTTGAGAGTTTCTCAAATTTCCTTTTGGGGACTTTGATGGTCATGCTGATGACGACCCTTGCTTTCATTCCTCATGACTGGGCCGCGCAATACATTGCCGACCGGTATCCTGCTATCCATTCGTCGGCGAAAAGGGCATTGCTTACGGCGCTTGCCTTTGGCGTACTCACAGCCGCATACATTACGTTTTATGGCTGGTTTGTTATCCGTTTTCGCCCGCTGAATGCGCAGTTGAATGTCAGTAAAATGCTGTATGTTTATCTTTTTGAGCTGCTGGCCATTTTTTTGCTGACGGGTCTTTATGAGGCAAATTACTCGCTTCGGAAATGGAAGGAAAGCAAGACTAATAAAGAAGCGATTAAAAAAGCCGGGATGCAGGGACAGTTGCAAAGTTTAAAAAGTCAGGTGAACCCGCATTTTCTTTTCAATAGCCTTAATACACTTTCCGCGCTGATTATTGACGAACCGGCCCGTGCGGAACAATTTGTAGATGAGATGGCGAAGGTATATCGCTATCTGCTGCAAACGAACCAGCATGAGCTTACGACGCTGGCCGTTGAAATAAAATTCATTCAGTCGTACTACCACCTGCTGCGGACCCGCCACGACACGGGGCTTGAATTGCATATTGACGTGGATGAGGCTGCGCTGGCCCGTTATATTCCACCGCTCACCTTGCAGTTGCTCGTCGAAAATGCAGTCAAGCACAATACCATCCTCGAAAAAAAGCCGCTTTTTATTGAAATTAGATCCATTGAAACTGAGGTGCTGGAAGTTAAAAATAACCTGCTGGGAAAGTCAACGCCGGTGAAGTCGACAAAACTTGGACTGGCTAATATCCAGGCCAAATATAAAATACTATCTGACAGACAGCCTGTTATCGATTCTGGTCCCGATTATTTTAAAGTTTTATTGCCATTACTTACTGAAAAACCTGTACATCAATGAACATCCTAATTGTTGAAGACGAAAAACTTGCCGTTAGAAAACTTACCAAATTATTGGAGGAAACTGCTCCCGAACTGGTGGTTAAGGGGGTAGCACCCAGTATTGATGCAACGGTGGAATGGATTCAGGAAAACCGTGCGGCCGGAGAAAAAGAGCCTGATCTGATATTTATGGACATTGAGCTGGCGGATGGACAGAGTTTCGAAATTTTCAACCGGGTAGAGATTAGGAGTACGGTTATTTTCACAACCTCCTATGACGAGTATGCGTTGCAGGCTTTCAAAGTAAACAGCATCGATTATTTGCTGAAGCCGGTTCAGAAGGAAGACTTGCAAAGGAGTCTCAAAAAATTTCACGACCTGACGGGAAACCAGCGTAGGGAAGAATCGGGTACATTGCCGGTGAGTCTGGAAAGTATCCTGAAAAATTTTCAGCTGCAACAGCCACCGGTGGAGTACCGGAAGCGGTTTCTGGTGAAACAGGGCGCCCGCCTGCTGTCCATCGAGGTTTCGGATATCGCCTATTTTTACATTGAGGACGGTATCAGTCTGTTTAGAAATCATCAGGGACAAAAATTTGTTGTGGATTATCGCATGGATGAGCTGGCTGATTTTCTTGACCCCGACCATTTTTTTCGGATCAACCGGGGCATGATCGTAACGCACCAATCGGTCGTGCAAATTCAGCCATATTTCAATAACCGGCTTGCCTTAACCCTGAAACCGGCCTATGAAAAAGAGGCAATCGTAAGCAGGGAAAAATCCAACGACTTCAAAAAGTGGATGGGGAAGTAAGGAAAAGGATAAAATTAATCTGCTACAATTTGTGCGTGTATCAATTAACGTTAACATTTTTAAATAGTAGCTTTTAACAGGATTATGGGCATGATTTCGTTTTTGCCTGAAATAGTTGTTTCTTCGTGCGCCTGATGTAAAAGGGCCTCGAACTTTTTCTACTTTGATCAATACATGATGAGCAGCAATAAATCTGCAATATTTGAGTTTTATAAGTGTCGGATTAACAGTGGTCCGACAGGGGAAACGTCAAAAATGTGCTGTTGTAGTTGAGGCAGGTGAGTCGGGAAAAGTTTGTTAAGTTTTAAGCGCTGTTTACCGGATTACAAGTTAATTGTTCAGAAAGATAGCCTTGTGTTTACCATTGATCTTCTGCCATTTCAGAGACAGTCGATATAATCCATAGACTGTCCAAAGTTTTTATTTTATAATTTTATTTGTCAATGGCATTTTTAGATCACGTATTACAATCCCCGGCTTATGGCTGGAAGGATGATGGAGGCAATTTGGTAAAACCAGGTGTTGGTGACATTTTCAAAGAGTTTTTTTCGAGGCTTAATGTTTTTAATGACGTTAAGAACTGGCTGCCATTTTTTAGCTGGCTGAAAGTTTTTTGTTTAATTCCGTTCTTTTTTCTATTCGTATTTAAGTTTTTCACGCTGGGGTTGCTGGCTGCTGCTTTTATTTATAGCATGATTGTTATGGGTACGCATGGCACCATCTGGCATCACAGGTACTGCACGCACGGGGCTTATAAATTCCGTAATGGCTTCTGGCGTTTCTTTACCCAAAACCTGACTATCAACGTAATCCCGGAGGAGATTTATGTGGTATCACACCATGTGCATCACGCGAAATCGGATCAGCCGGGGGATCCTTATAACGCAGAAGCCGGTTTTTTGTATTGTTTTCTGGCTGACGTAAACCACCAGCCGATCGCCAAAGATTTAAGCGAAGCCGATTATGATCGCGTCAAGTTGCTGATGAGCCACACGGGGGTAAAAGCCAATACTTATACGCAGTATCAGAAATGGGGTTCGTATGTAAATCCGGCAAGGGCTACCATGGCCTGGGTACTTAACTGGTCATTCTGGTATCTGACTTTTTATCTCATCGGCGGACATGCATTAGCCTGCACGCTGTTTGGAGCCGCTGGTTTCTGGGCTGTCGGTGTGCGTACCTTCAATTACGAAGGCCATGGAAAAGGGGAGGACAAGCAAAGGGAAGGTGTCGATTTCAGCCATAGGGATAAATCGATCAATCAGCTGTGGCCGGGTTTGGTAGCGGGAGAGTGGCATAACAACCATCATTTATTCCCTAAAAGTGCGCGCAGCGGTTTTAAGGCCCATCAGGTGGACATGGCCTGGTATTATATTAAATTCATGAGTATGGTAGGAGCGGTAAGTTCTTACACAGATTCGAAGAAGCAGTTTTTGGAACAATATCATTTACCCTATCTGGCGGCTAAAAATGCCGAAAAAAAGGTTTTGGTAGAAGAGAAGGTTTGATATTGCACAGACAAAACGAAAGCCGGTACAGATGTGCCGGCTTTCGTTTTATTTATTCGGTTTGCAGCGATTCTACGGGATTCATCAGGGCTGCTTTGATACTCTGAAAACTGACAGTAAACATGGCCACGCAGATGGCGATCGTCCCGGCGAGGGCGAAAATTTCCCAGGAGAGGTCAATGCGGTAAACAAAATCTTTCAGCCATTTATCCATCACATACCAGGCGACAGGGGAGGCCAGGACGATGGCTATAAGGATCAGTTTGGCAAAATCTTTGGATAGCAGTGCAATGACACTTGAAACATTGGCACCAAGCACTTTCCGTATACCGATTTCCTTGGTGCGTTGCTCGGCCGTAAATGCTGCAAGTCCCAATAGTCCCAGGGATGATATTACAATGGCGAGAATGCCAAAATATTTTATTAAAGTATTGACAATCATTTCAGACCGATACATTTTCTCGTAATCTTCATCCATGAAATGGTAAGAGAATGGATAATTTGGGTTAAATGCCCGCGTGGTTTTTTCAATGTGTGCCAGCGCCTCCCGGGTTTGACCGGGCCTGGTTCTGATCATCATAAATTCTGTGTTGAGTCCTTTGTAATTTACGAGAATTAAAGGCTGGATTTCGGAATGGAATGTGCTCAGATGGAAATCTTTCATTACGCCGACAATTGTTCCCTTACCCATCCAGAATTTAACTTTTTTCCCTACCGGATCCTCCATTTTCATCATGCGGGCAGCTGCTTCGTTGATAAGATAACTGGTTGTGTCTCCCGGGAAATCTCTTGAAAAATCCCTTCCGCCGGCCATCTGAATATTCATGGTTTTGGCAAAATCATAACCCACAAAGGTAGCGTTTACGCCGTTCGGCAAATCTTTATCCCGACCGTCCCAATCCAGATCGCCCGAATTGCTGACTATATTGGTTGGTATCGCGCCAGTAGTGGTTGCCGCTGACACAAACGGAGAATTGGTTATTTCCTGCCGGAATATTTCCAGCTTATTGGGTAATTCGCCTTCCAGTGAGATGTAAAGAACATTTTCGCGATCTAGTCCCAGCCGTTTGGTCTGGATATAATTCATCTGGCGGCCGATCACAAGCATACCAATAATTAAAAATACAGAGAGGCCGAATTGAAATACAACCAGTCCTTTTCTTAGAAAAACACCCCGGTTGGAAAAGGATAATCGCCCTTTCAAAATACGGATCGGCTGCAAAGAGGAAAGGTACAGAGCCGGATAGCTTCCAGCTACAATCCCGGTTATTAAAACCAACGCGATAACAGATAAGTACAGCGACGGATCCGACAAGTCAAGTGTAATATGTTTTTCGACCACAGCGTTAAAAGCTGGGAGTAACAAGAGTACAAAAACCAGGGCTAAAATTGCGGCGAGTGTGCTCACGATCAGTGATTCACCCATGAACTGCATGATCAGGAATTTTTTCTCGGCCCCCACCACTTTTCTGACACCGACTTCTTTTGCTCGTTTGATCGAACGGGCTGTTGCCAGATTCATGAAATTGACGCAGGCGATAAGCAGGATAAAAATGGCCACGATGCTGAAAACCTTAATGTATTCAATGCGTCCGCCAACGGGCTTCAGATTTTCAAACGTAGAATAAAGGTAGACGTCTTTCAGTTTTTGAATAATTGGGAAGCTGATGAATTGCGGCGGCGTATTTTTCTTTATCACTTTTTGGATCACCTGCTCGGCGTGTAAAGGATCTGCCTGTGGCGTGAGGCGCAGGTAAGTTTTGAAAGAAAAATTTCCCCATGTCTTCATCCAGTCCTGCTCTTGTACTTTGAAATTTACAATCCACTCGAACCGGACGGATGCATTTTGTGGAATATCCTCAAAAACCGCACTGACTATGAAATTTTTGGCATTATCCAGATTTATCGTCTTTCCGACAGCGTTCGTTTTTCCGAAGTATTTTTCAGATAATTTACGCGAAATAGCGATTGAGGTTGGCTGTGTGATGGGAGATTTTGCATTGCCTGCTATAAACGGCGTCTGGAAAACCTTGAAAAAATCGGTGGTTGCATAGATGCCGCTTTCCTTGGTAGACTCCTCTCCAACCTTCACCAACAACTCCCGGTTCCATGTTAATTTGGTAATGGCTGCCACATCAGGTACTTCTTTTTCGATAACCTCCATCCAGGGGCCGGGTGTAACATCCGAAACATTTTTCTGCCCCTTGTAATCGGAAGCGGTATAGATGTAGTAAATGTTGTCGAGATCCGGATAAAACCGGTTAAAGGAAATCTCGTCTTTTACCCATAACCAGATCAGTAAACTGCATGACATGCCCAGGGCCAGCCCGAAAATATTAATAAAAGAGAAGAGCTTACTTTTTAACAGACTCCGGACCGCAATTTTAAAGTAGTTTTTTAACATGGCCAAAACGTTATGCTATACAATTGAAAGACACCGTTGATATAAGTATACTTTACTTTGATAAAATGTATGCCATGGTTACTTGATGGTAGTAAGTGGCTGGAAATCAATTTTTTGATTTATTGTATACTTGGTTGTCTGTTCGTTTTTGAACACTTTGAACGGCATAACCGGACGGCTCCCGGGTTAAGGGCTTGCCTTTACTGCTTGTGGATTATTTCATGGCGTATGGATTGCCATGGAGCCCAGGGCAATCCATACGCGGGAAGTAAGATACTAGAAAGATGATTGCAATCAGCCGATTTTCAGCCAGCCGGTGATACTTAATCTCGGCTTATTGGTAAGCAACACTTCATGTTCGAGCTCGCTGCTTTTAAAGAAAACACTTTTGCCGTTTAGCGGTGATATGTTTTGTTGGTTATCGACATGGTGAATACGCAATTCTCCGCCGTCTTTTTCCTCCCAGTCTGCGTTTAAGTACATGATCATCGAGTATTGGCGGCTGCCGTTGTTACGAAACTGGTCAATGTGCTTTTTATAGAAGCTGCCCGTTTCGTACAAGGTATAATGAAATTCGTAACCGGTAATGCCTGTGTAACAGGTGCTGTTGAGGTGACTGACGAAGCGGTCCATCAGGTCGAAAAAATCATTTTCGTAGGGGTCATTATGTTTGCGGTCGAGCCAGTAAATCTTATCTCCCCTGACCAGTTTATTCTGCAAGACAACCGCTTCATTGCCTGTGCCAGCTGATAACATCTGCCTGCCGGAGTATAACAGGTTAAGATTTTCTTTAAGGTGAGAAGCAAGCGCTTCACTTAAAAAGTTTTCTGCAATGCCCACCTTATTGTCTATGAAACTGTCGATGAGGGTATTAAAGGTTTTTAGCAAGGAGGATTTTTAAGTGATGCCCGGCATATTACCGCTGCCTGGTGAAGGTAGTTGTAATTGCCGGGATAACAACCGAATATAATTTTATTGGTTAAATAAGGGAGTTCGGCAATCGTGTCGATACGATTACAGCAATACACTATCGGTTTACCAATCGGGACATGCAACGGATTTTATTTGATTTTAAGTCAAATTTTGAACTTTGCAGGGGTTTGTTCCGTGTGGTTATGATGATACGGTATTGGGGTTATGGCCTAAACGTAGAAAATAGATTTGTTTAGTATTAATTAACATTCCCTTAATATGCATTAAACTTTTACCTAGTATTTTTGCGGCATGAAATTATTTATTCTGAATGAATGTTAAATATTTATAAACTATTGTTTGGTGATTTTTTCTTTTTGAGGTATTTTTATGCTGTAAATGTGTGAGATTACATAATTGATAGTTCTGCTGAATGTTTAGTGTGACTTTACAAAAGGTTGCGTTTTTGTCAGGAAAGTATAAATTTGTGTTTTCACATTGCAGTGAAAAGTTTAGTA
The DNA here is from genome assembly GCF_030929615.1 of Dyadobacter sp. LHD-138. Classification (GTDB taxonomy): domain Bacteria; phylum Bacteroidota; class Bacteroidia; order Cytophagales; family Spirosomataceae; genus Dyadobacter. Next base: position 16,363 of record NZ_JAVFVU010000013.1, read on the forward strand.
TTAGTTCACCAATTAAATAAATACAAAATGTCAATTGAACTAGTTGTGTTTGACATGGCAGGCACCACCGTAAAAGATAAGAATTTCGTAGGTGTAGCATTTCAGAATGCCATGAAAAGTTATGGTTATCAAATTGCGATTGAAAATATCAATCCGATTATGGGTTATGAAAAACCGGTAGCGATCAGAATGATGCTCGAAAAGCACGAGTCTGACAAGCAAAAAATAACCGATCAGCTTATTGATGCGATTCATACGGAATTTGTGGACAGCATGATTCGCTTTTATGAAACTTCGGACGATATTGTGCCTTTGCCAAACGTTGAGGAAACTTTTGGAATTCTGCGGGATGCGGGTATCAAAATTGCTCTGGATACAGGTTTTTCCAGAAACATCGCCGATGTGATTATAAGTCGTCTGGGTTGGGAAGATAAGGTGGACTTTATGGTTGCCAGTGACGAGGTTGAGAATGGTCGCCCATTCCCGGATATGATTGAAAAAATCAAAGCAGCGCTGGATATCAGGTCGTCGGAATTTATCGCGAAAGTGGGTGACACGGAAGTTGATATCAACGAAGGGATTAACAGTGGCTGTAAATACATCATTGGCGTTACGACGGGCGCATTTACAAGAGAAGAGTTGCTGCCCTACAACCCGACCCACATCATTGATAACATTTCGGAAGTGATTTCCATTATTTCCGCCGACATCAAAACATTATCCGAAAAAGAGGGCTAATCAGCAATAAATAAACTTAGCATGAGCAAATCAGCAATTGTGATCGGTGCCGGTATCGTCGGGTTGGCAACGGCCCGGGCATTGGGTTCAAGAGGCTATAGTGTGACGGTCATTGACAGGTCCAGTAAAGCTGTGGGCGCTTCAATCCGCAATTTCGGGATGGTTTGGCCGATTGGACAGCCGGAAGGAAAACTTTATGAAAGGGCTTTGTGTGCCAAAAGTATCTGGAAAGAAGTACTGACAGGCGGGAAATTGTGGTTTCACGAAGGAGGAAGCCTGCATATGGCCTATCATCAGGATGAGCTGGAGGTCATTCAGCAGATCGTTGAGGCGAGTGATAAACGGCCTGTCAGCGTACTAACACCGGAACAAACGCTGGCAAAATCGCCAGCGGTAAATAAGCAGGGATTGCTGGGGTCATTGTTTTGTGAAGATGAAATGATTGTGGATCCCAGGGAGGCGATTGCGGGAATTCCGGCCTATCTTACTGAAAAATATGGTGTTCATTTTATCTGGGATAAGGCGATCTCGGAAGTGACGTATCCAACCGTGAGGGCTGGCGATCAACAGTGGGCGGCGGACGAGATTTTCGTATGCAGCGGCCAGGATTTTGAGACACTGTACCCGGAAATTTTTTCGGCAACGGCGATTACGAAATGTAAATTGCAGATGCTTCGTATGGAATCTCAGCCTGACAACTGGAAAATCGGGCCGGCGTTGTGCGGCGGGTTATCGCTTATCCATTACGACGGTTTCAAAGCGGCGCCTTCGCTTGGGAAACTCAAAGAACGTTACAAAGCAGAATACGATGCGTACCTGAAATGGGGCATTCACGTAATGGCTTCGCAAAACGGTCTGGGAGAAATTACGGTTGGGGATTCGCACGAGTATGCGCTGACTTTCGATCCTTTTGACCGGGAATTTATCAATACCATGATCCTGGATTATCTGGCGACATTTGCAGAATTCAAGTCGTCGAAAGTTTTCCAGACATGGCACGGCATTTACCCAAAGATGACCGATGGCAGTACTGAAATCGTATTGAAACCAGTCGATGGCGTAACAATCATCAATGGTTTGGGCGGCGCGGGCATGACGCTTTCCTTTGGCCTTTGTGATGAAGTGATCGGCGGTCGCTATTAAAAAGAAAATAATTTGTGAAGAATGACGCTGTTGTTCTTCACAAATAAAATCTTGCCCCGCTAACAGGCAGAGATGATGTTATGATTGGCGTATATAGATAATCGTTCTGTTTTTTGAGAAGGAATAGCTTATGATTTTTAATAAATAAGTGAAAGAAAAACAATTGTAAAATGATTGGTCAAAACTTCAAAACATTCGGTGTGCTGGCTCTGACGGGTTTGCTGCTAAGCTCTTTTACCAAAGGTCCTGAGAAATATCCTCCCGGAATCAAACACGTCATTGTGATTGGTGTGGACGGGTTAAGTCCTGATGGCATAAGGAAAGCAGAGACGCCCGTAATCGATAAAATGATCAAAAACGGAAGTGTGAAATGGAATGTGCGCACGGTATTGACCTCCGCGAGCAGCCAAAACTGGGGGTCCATGATCATGGGAGCCGGGCCCGAACAACACGGAATTATCAACAACGACTGGGAAATTGACGATCATACTTTGCCGCCTATTGTTCATGAGGCGGACGGGCGCTTTCCGACGATTTTCAGTATTTTAAGAAAGAACAAACCGGAAGCAGAAATCGGTACGGTGTATCACTGGGAGGGATTTGGCAGACTGTTTCAAAAAAACGCGGTCAATTATGACAAACGTTTTTCCACGGAAGACTCAACGGCATCGGATTTTATCCGGTACATTAAAGATAAAAAACCAACATTCGGTTTCGTTCATTTCGACCATGTAGACCACGCCGGACATCATGGCGGGCATGGAACGCCGGAATATTATGCCTCTGTTGCCAAAACGGATTCATTGGTCGGACAGATTTTGAAAGGGATTAGAGAGGCTGGTATTGAGGATAATACGATGGTTGTCATCTGGGCGGATCACGGCGGGCTAGGCAAGGGGCACGGTGGCGCTACACCGCAGGAGGCTGAAATAACCGGCATTTTTTATGGAAAGGGTGTGAAGAAAGGATACGAAATCCAACAGCAGGTGTACACCTATGATCTGGCTGCAAGTATCGCCTTCGCTTTTAATGTCACACCGCCATATGCATGGATCGGTCGACCAGTTAAGCCTGCATTTGAGGGATTTGCCGAGCCGGAAAATCTGTGGCTTGGTGAAAAAATGATCAGCGTTCCGGTGATATACCCGGATAGGAAATTGTATGCCCAGGCGGGCGGTTTGTACATCGATAAGCCGGCGCAGGTTAGCATGAGCACCGAGGCAAAAAACAGTAAAATCGTTTACACACTGGATGGGAAGACGCCGGACAAAAACTCGGCAGTTTACAAGAATCCATTCTCGGTTGACAAAACAACCGTTGTAAAAGCAAAGTCGATCGACGAGAAAGGCAATGCAAGCCAGCTTGCCACGGCTTATTTCAGAGTGATGAAAAAAGAAATGGGTAACGGGTTAATCGCCAGCTTTTATGAAGCGAAAGATTTGAAAAAACTGCCCGTTTTCAGTGAGTTAAACAAAGCATCTTCCTGGACGAGTCCAGAGTTTAATATGGATACGGACAAGGTAAACGGATTGCTCGGCAAAGAAAACAAAGGTTTTGCTATGCAATTTGAAGGATTTATCCAGATTGATCAACCGGGGAAGTATACGTTTTCCACCCAGTCGGACGATGGCAGCAGGCTGTTTATTGATGATAAAAAAGTGGTCGATAACGACGGTAATCACGGTGTGGAGGAAGCGGCCGGGTCGACAACGCTCACCGAAGGAAAGCATAAGATCCGTGTGGAATATTACAACAATGACGGCGGCTTCTGGCTTGATGCTTTTTACAAAGGACCGGGTTTAACAAAACAACTTATTCCGGCCGACAAGCTTTTTATTAAATAATACGGACTATTCCTAAACCCTGAAAATATGTGTTATCTTGGTTTTGACGACCTGGTTTGTGCGGTGCGATGAAATTTTTACCTGACAGTTTAGAATCTGAGTTAAGACATAACATTTTGTTTGACCATGCGTGAAAAACATAATAGAACTGAGGGGGATATCAACCTGTCATCGGCCAGGAATGAATGGTATTCGGTCATAAAAAATGCCGATACGCAGGCCTATCTTCAGGAAGATGCTGATCACTTTCTTCACCAGGCTTTGTCGACGCCCTGTCTGGATGTTCTGGCTTCCTGTGAAGGGATTTACCTGACGGATATTCAGGGCAAAAAATACATGGATTTTCACGGGAATAATGTTCATCAGGTCGGTTATCGTAACCCTTACATCATTGACCGGATTAAAGCGCAGCTCGATATTCTGCCTTTTTCTCCCAGACGATACACCAATGTTCCTGCCATTGAGCTGGCACAGAAACTGGGCGATCTGTTGCCGGGCAATTTGAAACGGGTGCTGTTTGCTCCCGGAGGCACCTCATCCATCAGTATGGCACTGAAACTTGCACGGATCGTTACCGGAAAGCATAAAATTATTTCACTTTGGGATTCATTTCACGGCGCTTCTCTGGATGCTATTGCTGCCGGTGGTGAGCTGGATTTCCGAAAGGATATGGGACCGTTGATGCCGGGCGTGGAGCGAATTCCGCCGCCGATGACTTACCGCGGACCATTTAAATCTTCCGGAGATGGTGATCTGGCTTATGCGGATTACCTTGAGTATGTGATTGAAAAAGAAGGAGATATCGGTGCCTTTGTGATTGAAACAATCCGGAATACCGACGTGCAGATCCCATCGCAAGCGTACTGGACGAGGGTGCGGGAGATCTGCGACCGGCATAAGGTTTTACTGATTCTTGATGAAATTCCGATTGCTTTTGGACGTACCGGAAAAATGTTTGCTTTTGAACACTATGCCATTGAGCCCGACATTATTTGTTTGGGGAAAGGACTTGGTGGAGGCGTAATGCCGATGGCCGCCATTGTGGCGCGGGAGGATTATAACGTTGCCGGCAGTATTTCTTTAGGACATTTTACCCATGAAAAAAGTCCGTTGGGAAGCGTTGCGGCACTGGCCATGCTGGAATTTATTGAACAGCATAACATCCTGCAAAAAGTACGGGCTGATGAGCAGTTTATGCGGGAGGAAATTGGCAAGCTTGCTGAACAATTTCCGTTGATAGGCGACGTACGGGGAATAGGGTTGTTATGGGGGATTGAGCTGGTAAAAGATCGGGAAACCCGGGAGAAGGCGATCGAAGAGGCCGAGATTGTGATGTACGAATGCTTAAAAAACGGTATGAGTTTTAAAGTTTCCCAGGGCAACGTACTGCAACTTTCGCCACCGCTTACCATTACAAGGGAAGAGCTTTCTGCCGCCCTGGAAATTCTGCGAAAAGCGCTGGAAACGGCCTCTGTATTGAAAAAATATTGAACATTAAACCGCCGTGTTATGCGTATCAAGGAAGCATTAGTGCGTTCAAATATATTGTTTATCACCTGGTCGATCGTGGCTTCTTTTGGCGCATATTTTTGCATGTATGCGTTTCGGAAACCCTTTAATTCCGGGTTGTATGCAGAGCTGGACTTCGCCGGGATCGGTTATAAAACCATACTGATCATCTCGCAGGTGGCTGGTTATACCTTATCGAAATTTGCAGGGATCAAAGTGATTTCCGAACTGAAATCCACATTCAGAGTAAAACTGATTATTGGCCTGATCCTGATTGCGGAGACCGCCCTTTTACTTTTCGGACTCGTCCCTTATCCTTATAATTTTATCTTTCTGTTTATTAACGGACTGCCGCTGGGGATGGTTTATGGTGTCGTGTTCAGTTTTTTGGAAGGCCGCCGTTTTACTGAAATGATTGCGATGGGATTGAATATCAGCATCATTGTCGCATCAGGTATTTTGAAAACGACTTATATTGAAGTCCATCACTGGCTGCCTTTTATATCGGAATTCTGGATGCCATTTTTTATGGGGCTGTTGTTTTTGCCATTCTTTTTCGTATTTGTCTGGATGCTGGATATGATGCCCGCGCCGACGCCTGAGGACGTGAAGCTGAGGACCGAAAGGTTTCCGATGACGGCCCAGGATAAGAAAAATGTATTAAAAGAGTTCGGTTTACCGGTTTTTTGCATGCTCATTTGTTACATCATGCTGATCGTAGTCCGTGATTTTCGGGATAATTTCGCCATCGAAATATGGAATGAGATTGATTCGGGCTGGGTAAGCAGTGTGCTTTCGGAAACCGAAATGATTATCGGCCTGGTGGTTTTGGTGGTTATTGGCAGCCTTGCTTTTATCAAAAATAACCTCATCGGATTTCGTCTGACTAATCTCGTGATTTTTACAGGAATTCTGATGAGCGGCGTTTCCACCTATTTGTTTGACCGGCATCTGATCAGCGGGTTTTTCTGGATGCTGACGATCGGAACCGGAATGTTTTTAGCTTTTACAGTCATTCAATCGGCTGTTTTTGACCGGATGATCGCACTATTCCGTTTGAAAGCCAACGCAGGATTCTTTGTTTACATCTGCGAAAGCTTTGGTTATTTATGCAGCGTAGGCTTATTATTGTACAAAGAGTTTTTTATGAAACAACTGAGCTGGTCCAACGTGCTGATGCAATTTATCTACTTACAGGCAGGGTTAAGTCTCTTTTTATTGATCTGCGCCAATTTGTATTTCGAGAGTTATCGGAAAAATTCAATGGGCAAACAGGAGAAACAGCCATTGGCTGTCTTGTAAGTAGTAGTGAAAAATTAGTTTATATTATTGATTTTTATAATAAGCTATTTATCATCCGGTTACTGAGCTAATCGCACATAGCTAATTGCCAATAGCTACATAAGTCCGGTATGTTAACGAAACATAATTTGTTTCCCATCGGCGGGGACTGTTATTTTGTCAACCAAATATCAGCCTTATTCCCGCTATGAAAATTTTGTCTCTTGCTGTTTTATTCTGTTCCATTGTTGTATTGCATGGATATGTTTCAAAAGGAGGGGATTTAAAAGACGATAAACAAAGTCCGCTTCAGCACAAGCTGATGAAACTGAGACCGGATGCGGTTTGGAAACAGATCGCTGCCGTACCGCTTCATTTTTCCGCGGGTCATCCGCAGGGTATGGTTAAAATCGGTGACTATTTTTTTATGACCTCTGTCAAAGTAAAAAAATGGCCGAAGAAATATGCTGAACAAAACAAGGAATATGATCGTGACGCTGGTGAAGGCGTGGGTCATTTATATAAATTTGATAAGGAAGGGAAATTATTATCCGATATAACCCTTGGTGAAGGAGACATTTATCACCCCGGCGGCATCGACTTTGACGGAAAAAATATCTGGATACCCGTCGCGGAATATCGTCCCGATAGCCGCGCTATCATCTATAACGTTGACCCGGTAACGATGAAAGTTACGGAGATTCTTCGCTGCAAAGATCATATCGGTGCCGTGGTTTATGAACCTTCAAGCCGCATGCTCACTGGAATGAGCTGGGGTGCTGGAAAGTTTTACAAGTGGAATCTTAAAAACCGCGAACCGAAAGTTGCTGATTTTTTTCCGCCGCTGCATGCGGCTGACAATAAATCATTATACATCAATTATCAGGATTGCCATTATATTGGTAATCAGCTGATGCTATGTTCGGGCCTTGGGAATTATAAAACGGCAGAAGGGAAATCTTTTAGTATGGGCGGATTTGATATCATAAGCCTGAAAGATTATCGGCCTGTAAGCCAGCTTCCCATCAACCTCTGGTCGCCTTCCGGTAGAATTATGACGAGCAATCCGTTTTGGGTTGAAGAAACAGCAACTGGTTTACGGACCTATTTTGTGCCGGACGATGACGGAGCGGCCACACTTTTTATTTATGAAGTCAATATCTGATCAATATGGCTTGAATAACTGGTTTAACGTATACCTTTCGGCGTCATTGCGTAAGGCTTTCCAATATTCCAATCCTTTAATAGGGCCGGTAAATAATATGACCGGAAATGTATAAACGGTAAATTAAATCCTGATTTAAAGTAGCTGTTTTCGGGAAAATAATACCAGAAAGAAATACCAATATTGCAACGAGGTTGTTCCGTATAGTGATCTCGCCATATGGCACAACGGTCAGGTTAGCCGTTGTGCCAATCTTTTCGAATTTTGATAAGCGCTCCGATACAAAAGCTCAGCGTTTCGACTGGGTTACCTCATAATTGTTTGATTCACGGTCCATCGTGTCCGTAAAAGTTTTATAATGTTCTGCTGCCTTTTCTGCTCCAAACATCTTTGTCAGCAGGGACTCCACATCATAATCCCCGCCCGCTACAACCGGATCCATGATGAAAATGTATGGATAAGTTCCATCGGGATCCGCCTTGCCGGCATGCATCGTCCGGGTTTGTTTAAATACCCGTTGCTCATCTTCTGAAAGTTTGGTTGATGCTGGCCAGAATACGTTATGGATAAAATTTTCAAACTGCTCACGTTTATCTGCCTTCACATGTTGCACAATGACCCAGACCGTTTCATTTTCCTTGGCGCGGGTCAGGCTTTGTCCAAATCCCGCGTTGGTGCTCAGCAGGACGATTAAAATGAGATATAAAGTTTTCATAATCAATAAGGTTTAAATGATGAATGAAAGACTTACGCTGATACAATATGAAATATAATGAATCTTGACCGTAGTTGTTTTCCTTTGATGAAGAATTGATTAAATGGCTTATTTGTCTAATTTTTAGTTTGTTATGTATGTGATGGTTGCTTGTAATGTCAAATGATGTGGGGAGTTGCTGGATTTTTGATCCCGGCCAGATTAGCGTGCAGGATAGTCTTTAAGTATAATTTCAGTTTCATTAGGTGTGAATTTTTAGAGTATTATTGGGCTGTTTCTGTGTTTTAGTAGTACAATAGCCATAGATCCAAATAGTTTCTGACTTAAAAAACTTTTACTGCCTGATATGAATATGCTGAGATCGGTTCCTCTTTTCCTGCTCTTTCTTGTTTTAAATTTTGGTTATCCTTTTCAGGAAACAGGGCAAAAACCTGTTGAGATATCTGCCGTTAAGGATGTGCAGCTTCGCGTTGTCCAAAACCAGACTGATGAAACCATCAGCATTTTTCGCGGCGCCGACACCAAGCCGATTTTAACCCAAAATGCAAAGGCAAATTTTCGCCCTTACCTGCATCCCCTGGTTGCGCCGGATGGAAAGGGCGTTTTAACCGAATACAGTCCCGGACATCACAAACATCAGACCGGTATTTATTGGGGATATACCCGGGTGAACGGTCGTGATTATTTTCATCATCCGGATGGCGGTTACTGGCGCAGGGTTTCGGCAACAGTTGTAGAAGCAAAAGGCACTCAGGTGAAATGGCAGACGGTCTATGATCTGCTGGATTCAACCGGAACCGCCGTTTTAACGGAGACACAAAACTGGTCGATGCGCCAGAAAGAGGGTAAATACCTGCTGGATCTGGAATGGAATGGAGAGGCAAAGACGGACGTAACGATTGGCAAATATGACTACGGCGGGCTTTTCGTGCGTATGCCGTGGAAAGAGGGAATTAAGGGCGAGGTGATTAATGCGGCTCGTCAGCGAAATGAAAAAGCCGAGGGGCAGCCCGCGATGTGGGTAGATATTGCCATGCAGGTAGCAGGCAGAGATGATCTGGCACATATCGCCATTCTGGACCATCCTGAAAACAAAGGTTATCCGCAAACATGGCGGGTTGACGGTCAGCTGGGTGCCGGACCTGCCAGGGCACGAAAGGCGGACTGGCAGATTAAAAAAGGTGAAACGGAGGTCATTAAACATGAACTTGTCGTATACACCGGCACGCTGAACGATGTGGAACTGACGAAAACCTTTGGTGAATTTATTGGAAATAACGGAACCTATAACACGGCCGCTCTTTGGGCGATTGCCCAAAAGGAGGGTAGGGAAGCCAAGTTTTTGAGTGCACAGGAAGCTGTTGCCGCCATGACGGTTAAGGAAGGATTTCAGGTGAACGCCTGGGCTTCGGAGCCGATGATGACGCAGCCGATGGCATTTTGCTGGGACGATCGCGGACGCATGTGGATTGCAGAAAACAAAGATTATGAATCCCGGGGAAAGGGTTTTTCCAACGCGGGTGATAGCCGGATATTGATTCTGGAAGATACAGACAAGGATGGTGTAGCGGATAAGCGCACGGTTTTTATGGAAGGGATCGCTTTCCCGTCAGCCATCGCCGTCGGATTTGATGGCGTTTTCATCGGTGCACCACCCAATTTACTCTTTGTTCCGGATAAAAACAGAGACGACAAAGCGGACATGGATGACATTGAAGTACGTCTGACCGGCTGGGGAATCCGTGACAGGCATGAAACATTAAACAGCTTTCATTGGGGACCCGACGGATGGCTTTACGGCTTGCAGGGCTTTGCGACGCCGTCCAAAGTAGGTAAGCCTGTTGGGAAAGGGAAACTTTATAAACACAAAGATCCTTTTCCAAATGACACGTTGAAGGATGGGACGGATATCAATGGCGGGGTTTGGCGCTATCACCCGACCAAAGATAAGTTTGAAGTTGTTGCGCATGGTTTCAGTAATCCGTGGGGTATCGACTATGACGCAAAAGGCCAGTTGCTGATGACGGCCTGTGTTATTCCGCATTTGTGGCACGTGGTTCCCGGAGGGATTTATCACCGGCAAGGCGGACAGCATTTTAATCCTTATGTCTACAATGATATCAAAACTATCGCAGACCATAGCCACCGATCGGCACATGGAGGTGCCAGGGTTTATCAGTCCGATGCTTTTCCGGAAGCCGAAAGAGGAAGGTTGTTTATGGCCAATATTCATGAGCACGGCATTTTATCTGATATTCTTGAACGGAAGGGTTCCGGTTTTAGCGGTAAACACGGAGACGATTTCATGATGGCGAACAACGCGCAATGGGTTGGGTTCAGTATGGAAGTGGGACCGGAAGGCGGGCTTTATGTGCTCGACTGGCACGACGCGGATATTTGCGGTTCGGATGTTCTGAATGCTGAAACCGGCAGGATTTTCCGGGTGATGCCCAAAGTTTCCCGGGCTGAAAACTGGAAAGACCGTTATGCTGACCTTGATAAGTTTTCTGACATTCAGCTGGCCGAACTCCAAACGAGCAAAAGTGAATGGCACGCGAGAAGGGCCAGGATAATCCTGCAAAACCGGGCTTCAAAAGGTAAAATGGCGAAGCAGGCTTATGACAAATTACTTGATTTATATCAGACAAACGCCAATGCAGACTTCCGTCTAAGGGCGATGTGGACCTTGCAAATAACAGGTGGATTTACCCCGAGAACCTTGTTCGACGCGCTGAATGACAAAGACGAATACATCCGTGCCTGGGCTATCCAGTTTTTAACGGAGGATCGGGATGTGGTTCCTGAAGTTATCGAAAAGTTTGCCCAAATGGCTGCAACCGATAAATCTCCGGCCGTACGTTTGTATCTGGCATCGGCGCTTCAGAGAATGGATGCTGCTGAAAGATGGCGTGTTGCGGGCGCCTTGCTGGCTCACCTGGAAGATGCCAATGACCATAATATTCCCAAAATGATCTGGTACGGTATCGAGCCGTTGGTGAAGGAAAACCCGGCGCGTGCGCTTGAAATGGCGGATAAAAGTAATATGCCCATGGTAACGCAATGCATTGCCAGAAGGGCGGTGGACGCTGATGCACTCGAAATCCTCGTAGCAGCAGTGGGTAAAAAGTCAAAAAATCAGGTTGCGTTGCTGGAAGGTATGCGGGATGCGTTGGATGGGCGGACGGATGTTAAGACACCAGCGAACTGGAAAGCTGGTTATGCCAAACTGAAACTGGGAGAAAAACCGGTAGCGCAGCTGGCTGGTGAATTGTCAAATCATTTTGGAGATACGGAGGCGGCAAAGAATGCCATGGCAGATTTGAAAAATCAGAAGGCAGCGGTAGATCAGCGAAAAAAATCGCTGCAATTGCTGGCATTGCGCCAGAGACCTGAACTGGTAAAGGAACTGCCCGCTTTGCTGGATGAGAAGGATCTTCGACTGGATGCGATCCGGGCTATTGCCGGTTATGACAGCGAACCTTTGGCAAAATTGCTGATTGAGCGTTATCCTAAATTCAGTGCTTCTGAAAAATCTGAAACCATTCAGACGCTGGCTTCCCGGCCAAAGTCGGGCTGGCTGTTGACCCAGGCCATTTCGAAAAATGTCATTGCTAAAAAAGATATCCCAACCTATGTTGCCAGGCAATTACGAAGGGTTGTGGGGAGCGGTTTTGTAGAAGTTTGGGGGCCGATCGATCATGTGGCTTTTGACGAAAAAGCCTATAAAAAGTATAAAAATCTACTTTCGGGAAAAACGGTGGATCAGGCCAGTCCTATTCAGGGAAGACAGGTTTTTAAGAGAACCTGCGCGCCGTGTCATAAAATGTATGGAGAAGGCGGTATCATCGGTCCGGATCTGACAGGATCAAACCGAAGCAATGTTGATTATCTGCTGGGAAATATCCTGGATCCGAGCGGAGAAATTCAGGATGATTATAAGATGGTGGTCGTTACCACCCGCGACGGCCGTACTTATGTGGGCAATGTAGCCAAAGAAACGGAACGGCAGGTTACACTGCGAATCGTGGGGCAGGATGCTGTCGTGATTAATAAGTCTGATATTCAGACAAGGGAAACGACACCCGTTTCGATGATGCCAATGGGTTTGCTGGAAAGTTTATCGGACAAGGAAATAACGGAACTGATCAGTTTCATGCGGACCACCAAACCGGTCACCGCGTCAAAATAGAAGCCGGCTGACGCTGGACTTTAACTTTTGTATAAAACCTCTTTCTGAAATATGATGCACCCAAAACTGTTATTGAGATGCTGTTTGATATTATTGATAAATTTGATTTTCTGCTGTTTCGCAGATGCGCAAACGGGTGGGCTTACAAACTATCTCAAACTCGTTCCGGGATCTCAGCATTCGTCGTCCAACCGGATTGTTCTGGCTTCCGACATTGACAGCACCTGGAATAAGTGGCAGGAGAGAGGGTATAATTTTGGTTTTAATCCAAAGATAACCCCCATGTATACGACCATTGACGGAATTCTCAGTACGCCGTACATGATCCAGGTGCGGGGAAATGCCAACGAAAGAAACCGGAAGCGCTGGGGGTTTCACGTGTTTGAAGGATATGCCAGCGATGACAAATCACGTATCACTTTTTTGGTCAATAAACATCTCGAACTGGGTCGTCCTGTTGCAGAAGCCTATTATTACAGCAGTATTTACGATCATTCCGAGGCGGCTTATAACTGGTTTAAACTGGGGTCAGATGTCCGGCAGCATTCGTTTTTATTTGGTCGGGACAAAGCCATATTTTATGGTTCCCTCAAACTGACCAATACCGTTACACTGGGAAATATCGGTAAAGAAGATATTGTTGAAAATCAGCCTGAAAAGGATGCGGAGCAGAATTACGCGGAGGACGCCAAGCACGTAAATTTTAAAGAATTGAAAGGAAGCGGAAACGGAGCGATGTTTTACGATAAGGACCGGAATATCGTCGTAATCAAAGTCGATGGGAAATGGATGAAAGTTGCCGTGGAGCCGTTGCCGGACGACGTTAAATATCCCTTTTGAATACAATAGAATTTAAATTGTCTATGCTTTATAATTTATTTAAAACCCGCTTTCAAACTTATTAACGATATGAAAAATCAGGAGATTTCAAGAAGACAATTTCTGGGCGCTTCGTCGCTGGCGGTGGCTGGTATGGCACTTATGTCAGAGTCGACGTTTGGCATGCCAGCCTATATAAAAAATCTTGGCAAACCGAATTCACTTTTCAACGGCGTCCAGATTGGTGTCATCAGTTATTCCTGGCGAAGTATGCCAAGCAGTGCCGAGCAGGTTTTGCAATATTGCATTGAAAGCAATATCAGTGCGATTGAACTGATGGGGCCAGCCGGTGAATCTTTTGCAGGCGCACCGACAGCACCACCTCGTCCGGCCGGAACACCTGGTGGACGACGTCCGGAACTTACGCCAGAGCAAAAGGCAGAACAGGAAGAATATACCAAAAAGCTTGCAGAATGGCGCGCGAAGGTGCCTATGGCCAAATTTGTACAGCTTCGGAAATTGTATAACGATGCGGGTGTAAACATTTATGCCTTCAAACCTTCGGCGCTGAATGCCAATAATACGGATGCCGAGGTTGATTATGCTTTTCGTGCAGCCAAGGCGTTGGGCGCAAATCAGGCGACGGTAGAATTGCCGACGGACGTGGCACAGACGAAACGTCTTGGTGAGATTGCCGGAAAGAATAAAATTTACGTCGGTTATCACGGACATTTGCAGCAGACATTTACAGCCTGGGATGTTGCTTTGGGGCAATCAAAGTACAATGCGCTGAATTTCGATATGGGACATTATGTAGCCGCAGGTTTTGATCCGCTGGAATTGATAAAGGCCAAGCACGAACACATCGTAAGCATGCACACGAAAGACCGAAAATCAAAAGCGAATGGTGGGCAAAATATGCCCTGGGGCGAGGGTGACACCCCCATCATTGCTGCCCTGGAACTGATGCGAAAAAATAAGTATAAATTTCCGGCAACGATCGAACTGGAATACGATATCCCGGCCGGTTCGGATGCGGTCAAGGAAACAGCGAAATGTGTTGAATATGCACGAAAGGCTTTGATGGCGTAAAAGTGAACAGATCTGGCTGCAGGTATTTACAAGTGCCGGATCTGTTTATTTCATGATTTTGGACACCATTCTAAAATACTATTTTCAAACAATTATTTTCAAAACCCCAGGCCATTAAAGGCTGCAACTTCACGGGGAGATTAAATTTTTGGTTCAGTCTTCGTCTCACCAAATTAATTGTATTTCCAAACCATTCATCTGTGTTTCGCGTTAGAATTCTTACATAGGTAACCAGTATTTATTTTCTTGAATATGCAAACCGAAGACCTGTTAAAACAAATAGAATTCATCAAAGAAATCGACAAGTTAAAATACATTCAACGCCGGACAAAGTTATTCAATAGCGACCGGAACGAGAATGATGCGGAACATAGCTGGCACCTGGCGATGATGGCAATTATCTTATCCATGCATTCCAATGTCGAAATTGATGTTCTGAAGGTGGTCAAAATGGTACTGATCCATGATATCGTGGAGATCGACGCAGGTGACACTTTTATTTATGACACAACAAAAAATCACGTCAATACGGACGAGGAGCGCGTTGCTGCGGAAAGAATTTTCGGTTTACTACCCGCGGAACAGGCGCAGGAATTGATTGCCGTTTGGGAAGAATTTGAAGCTGGTGAAAGTCATGAAGCAAAATTTGCAAAATCCATGGACAGACTGGAACCTTTGCTGCAAAATGTTTCCAATAACGGCGGTACCTGGCAAGAATTCAATGTGGATTATCAGAAGGTGTACGAAAAGAAACAGGTTATCAAAAACGGCTCGGTTTCCATCTGGAATTATGCGGAAAAACTGATTGAGGAAAGTGTTGAAAAGGGTATTTTGAAAAAGGACAGTTCAGGCCGTTAAAACGTCAAACGAATATTCTTTTTTATCGTCAAACGGGAAAGGGGGGACGGATAATCTGGTTTTAAGAAAAATAAATACCCGTTTGGCGCTAATAACAGCGTCAGGAGTCTTATGTTTATGACGAAATTCCTAAACATAACTTATAACCTGAAAATGCGTATTCATTTTAAAATTGCCGGTTTCCTTCTTTGTTGCCTTTTTTATCGCGTAAATGCCCAGGAAATTCCAGTCTGGAAACCGGAGTTCGAAAACAAGAAGCCGGCAGACTGGCTGGTTCAGCCCCTGACCGAAAAGGCCCGGATTTATAAAAGTCAGGATGGCCGGGACATTGTGTTATCCAACGGACTGCTGAAACGAACTTTCCGGATTACACCTGACCTTGTCTGCACGGATTTCAAAAACCTGAGTAACGGACAGCAATTGCTGCGCACCGTAAAACCCGAAGCACGTTTAACGCTGAACGGGAAGCGTTACAACATTGGTGGTTTGTATGGGCAAAAGGAAAATGCCTATCTGCTGCCTGAATGGGTGGATCAGTTAAAAACCTCGGACAGTGCCTTTCATTACACCCGATATTCGATAATGGAGATTAAACCTTATCTCAACTGGAAGACTTCCATGTGGACGGGCAATAAGAAAAATGCGCAGGGGAAGACGATCAGCTTTCATTTTGCATCATCTTTGTCGGCACTGAAAGGACTGGAAGTGTCTGTTCATTATGCCATTTATGATGGAATTCCGTTGATCAATAAGTGGATAACGTTGCAAAATAATACGGACAAGGAAGTCATGCTGGATCAGGTGGTCAATGAAATTCTGGCCGTAGTGGAAGAAGAAAGCGCTGTGGAAGGAAATACGGAACAAATGGCTACGCCTAAGGGTATTTATGTCGAAAATAATTTTGCTTTCAACAATGCGATGCGCTACAATCTGAGCGATCAGGCTACGCACTGGAAAGTGGATCCTGCTTATACTTCTCAGGTCAATTACCGATACCAGACGCCCTGTCTGCTGGAAGTGCATCCCAAGATAAACATCGGTATAAAACTGAAAAAAGGGGAGCATTTTGAATCCATTCGTACCTACGAACTTTTGCAGGATAGTTATGACCGGGAGCGGAACGGGCTTGCCATACGGAAAATGTACCGGACCATTTCCCCCTGGGTTACCAGCAATCCGATCTTTATGCACCTGGTCAGTAAAAATGATCAGGAAGTAAAAACGGCGATCGATCAATGTGCAGCAACAGGTTACGAGGCTTTGATCCTTAGTTTTGGAAGTCATTGTAACATGGAAGATACAACAGCGTCGAATCTGAAAAAATGGAAACAGCTGGCTGACTATGCGCACAGTAAAAATATCCTGATCGGCAGTTATTCACTGTTTAGCTCGCGAAAAATAAGTCCGGAAGATGATGTCATTGACCCAAAAACGGGCAAACCGGGTGGGGCATTCTTTGGTAATGCGCCATGCCTGGGCAGTAAATGGGGACTGACCTATCTTGAAAAGCTCAAACATTTCATGACGTATACAGGCTTCAATATTTTTGAAAATGACGGCCCTTATCCGGGAGATGTCTGCGCTTCCACGACGCATCCCGGTCATGAGGGTTTGCATGATTCGCAATGGAAGCAAATGGGGCTGCAAAAAAGCCTGTACCACTGGTGTAATGAAAATGGAATTTACGTCAATGCGCCCGACTGGTATTTTTTAGATGGAACGCACAAAATTGCGCTGGGTTATCGTGAGGTTAATTTTTCGTTGTCGAGAGAACAGCAGATGATATTAAACCGGCAGAATATCTTCGATGCAACCTGGAATGAGATACCTTCGATGGTATGGGGTTTTGTGCCACTCACCAAGTATCAGGGCGGAGGGCCTGATGCAATTCTAGAACCGCTTTCCGAACATCTGGATGCCTATGAGCAGTTGATGATGCAATATTACGGAGCCGGCGTTCAGGCTTGTTACAGAGGGCCGAGGTTGTATGATACCGAAGCGACAAGAAAAAAAGTGGAAGGTGTTATTCAATGGTATAAAAAATACCGGGACATTCTCAACGCTGATATCGTCCATTTGCGCCGCGCCGATGGCAGAGATTGGGATGGTATCATGCACGTCAACCCTGCGTTGAAAGAGAAAGGGTTGGTTATGCTTTACAATCCTTTAAATGAAGCCATCACCAGAGACATAAAAGTGCCGGTTTATTTTACGGGAAAACATGACGCTGTAAAAATCAGGGTAAAAGACGGCGTTGCCAAGGCTTATACAGTGGATCGGAATTACAACGTATCGATGGCCGTTCAGATCCCTGCCAAAGGTTATACCTGGATGGTGCTGGAATAAGATACTGGCGATGGCTGTCGGCAAGCGGCTTTCAGACTGTTGCGGTGCGGAGATGTCGACCCTTGGCGGTCTGATTGCCGAAGGTTGATAAAAAAGTGGTTACTAACTTCGAACGAGCGATAGCCTCGTGATTTAGCAGAGATTTATCCCATGCGACCGCCGGCAACCGAAAGTCGACCATCAACATGTCACCGAAAAAATTTAATTGATAACTTGTCGTTCCCGTCGATAATTATCAGAATAAGTTTAAATTGGGTTTCAAATACTGTTTGCCTGAACGATTTAAGATGACATACTTCCTCTTATACCCTAATCAGGAAATGTTGGAAACGGTATGTTTTGATAAAATTAACGACGATACTGAATGACACCGCAAAAATCCCTGACCCGACTTGACTCTATTGATGTTTTCAGAGCTGTTACGATGTTTTTGATGATTTTTGTTAACGACCTGTGGACACTGGAAGGCGTGCCAAAATGGCTCGAACACAGTGCCGCAGCAGACGATGCGATGGGGTTTTCGGATATTATTTTTCCTGCATTTCTTTTCATTGTCGGGCTTTCGATCCCGTTTGCCATCATGAACCGGAAGTCAAAAGGGGATAGTGACACGACCATTCTCATGCATATTGGCGAACGCACCCTGGCGCTGCTCCTGATGGGGTTTTTCACCGTGAACCTGGAAAACGCCCACAGCGAAATGCTGATCAGTAAATATGTCTGGCAGCTGTTGATGGTGATCGGATTTTTGCTAATCTGGAATGTGTATCCGGCAAGACCGGAAAGGAAATCGTTTTATACCTTGTTGAAATTTATCGGGTACTTGATCCTTGCCGGACTGGCGATGATTTACAAAGGTGGGGAAGGCACAGAAGTGACCTGGATGAAACCACATTGGTACGGGATTCTCGGTCTGATAGGCTGGTCATATCTGTTGTGTGCAACGATTTATCTTTTTATTCTTGACCGGACTGTGTTAATCGTTGCTGCATGGATTTTTTTCGCTCTTTTCAATCTCGCAGACTTTGCCGGTCTTTTGGGATTTCTGGATGAGATGCGAAAGCAGTTGTGGATTGTGGGCAGCGGATCTATGCCTGCTTTTACGATGGGTGGGGTTGTTGTTTCGGTCATTTACAAACAATATTCCAAAGAACTGGCCCCTAAAACTTTCCTTCTGATTTTGTTGGTACTTGGTATTTTGTCATTGGCTTATGGATTTGGCACAAGACCATTCTGGGGAATTTCCAAGATAAGGGCTACGCCAGCCTGGGTGGGTATCTGTTCAGGAATCAGCTTCATTGCCTTTGCATTTTTCTATTGGCTGACAGATTTGCAGGGAAAGAAAAACTGGGCAAAGATCCTGAAACCAGCAGGAACCTCCACATTGACCTGTTATCTGATTCCCTACATTTGGTATGCTGTGGTCGCGCTGGCCGGGATTAGTCTGCCGTTGATCGTACGAACCGGCGTTGCGGGCATTGTGAAATCAATAGTATTTTCTTTGCTCATCGTCGTAGTTACGGGAATGATCAATAAAGCAGGTATCAAACTGAAAATCTAAAAATTCCGGACAACCCACATATTTCATCGGTGTTGTAATGGAGATTCACGGTATTTGGAGTCACTATTAATCCGAGGGGCATCGAACTTAATTTTAAATCTAATTGGAGAAAAAATATTAAACGCAGAGTAAAGGGAGTTTAGCGCTGAGTTTGGGGAGGTGTTTTAATTAGAGAAAAAATATTAACGCAGGGTAAAGGGAGCGGTCCGCCGCGCGGTTGAGCGCTGAGAAATCTAATTCAAAACCCGCTTGGTTAATAGTAAAAGGAGTTAAATACCTCTCCGAACTCCCCGCTCAACTCCCTTTACTCTGCGTTTAATTATAGATATTAATACAGTTGAAAATTTCGATATGATCGAACCTTACGGGATGGTATATTTTGGATTATTTTTCTTTATAAAGTGAATCTGTTTTTATAAATAATATCAGGATGAATAATAGAAGAGAATTCGTAAAAAAGGGAGTTGTCGGTTTGATGGCTGGTTCGTTGGTTTCCGTACCTGAAAGCTTTGCGCGGCCCCTTAAAGAAAAGAAAGAGGATTTGTTTAAACTGGCTATGGCCGGATATAGTTTTGTTCATTTCAATCTGGATCAGTCGCTAGTGATGATGAAGAAAACGGATGTGCATTATTTATGCATTAAGGATTTTCACCTGCCTTACGCAAGTACCGCCGAGCAGATCACGGCATTTCATGAGAAGTTAAAAGAGTCGGGGGTGACAGGATACGCCGTTGGCCCGATATACGCAAAGTCGCCCAAGGAGATTGACAATTCTTTTGATTACGCGAAAAGGGTAGGTGTGAAGTTAATCGTTGGGATTCCCAGTCACGAAGACCTGCCTTATGTGGCTCAAAAAGTAAAAGAAACAGGCATTCGCTATGCCATCCATATTCACGGCCCCGGCGACAAACTTTACCCGAATGCAGTAACAGTCTACAATCTGATCAAAGATCTGGATCCGGGTCTTGGTATTTGTTTTGATATGGGGCATGATACACGTTACGGAAATGACGCCATCGCGGACCTTGAAAAATACCAGAAGAGAATTTTCGATATACACTTGAAAAATGTGACAGCGGCAACCAAGGAAGGTACAACCTGCGAACTGGGACGCGGTGTGATCGATATTCCGTTATTTGTCAAAACATTGCGAAAAATCAAATACTCGGGCATGTGCAGCCTGGAATATGAGAAGGATATGAAGGATCCTCTGGCCGGAATTGCCGAATCGGTGGGTTACTACAAAGGTGTTTGCCAGGCCAGCTAGTCGGGTTTAATGGTTGTTTTAAGATACCTGACGGGTCAGGAAAGAAGCTGATTTATATTTTATTTATAAAAAATGTATTGAAAAACAGTCATTTAAGTTTTTCTGATCTAAATTTCGTTTTAACGGCATGATCAAAAATGCCTTAAAACGCTACTTTTGTGCCAGGCTAACAGTAATAGTTTTACTCAATGCTTTTATATTAATCTGATTTTTTCAACATAAAAAACGTTCAACTCATGCTTCAGTCAAAACCTTTTGATCAAACGGCAGCATATAAAAAGCTGAAAACCCACTACAAAACCATTTCACAAAAGCACTTAAAGGAACTTTTTGAAGAAGATACTGAACGTCATCGTAAATTTTCAATTCGTTTTGGTGACATCGTTTTAGATTATTCCAAAAACCGTATCACGACACGTACACGTTCATATCTGGTTCAGCTTGCAGAAGAGTGTGGTTTATCTGACGCGATTGAGCAAATGTTCAGCGGTGAAAAAATCAATGCCACCGAAGGACGTTCTGTGTTACATACTGCTTTAAGAAACCGTTCCAATACGCCTGTGCTTGTGGACGGCAAGGATGTAATGCCGGATGTGAATGAAGTCCTGGCAAAAATGAAGGAATTTTCTAACAAAATCCGTTCAGGTGCCTGGAAAGGTTATACAGGAAAAGAAATTACCGATATCGTCAACATTGGCATTGGTGGTAGTGATTTGGGGCCGGTGATGGTTACCGAAGCACTTAAATCATACGGAAAAAAAGGACTGAACGTGCATTTCGTTTCCAATGTGGACGGAACGCATATCGCTGAAACCGTGAAGTCGCTTAATCCGGAGACAACATTGTTCATGATTGCCTCCAAAACTTTCACTACGCAGGAAACCATGACAAACGCGCTGACAGCACGTGGATGGTTTTTGGAAAAAGCGGGTGATGAAGAGCACGTAAAAAAACATTTCGTGGCGATTTCAACCAACCGTGCCGAAGTGGAGAAATTCGGCATTGACCCTGAAAACATGTTTGGTTTCTGGGATTGGGTTGGCGGACGTTATTCGCTATGGTCGGCCATCGGCCTGTCGATCGCTTGTTTTATCGGTTTCCAGAATTTTGAGCAATTGTTATCAGGTGCTCATGACATGGATAACCACTTCAAAACAACGAAACTGGAAAGAAATATTCCGGTCATCCTGGGCCTTTTGGGCGTTTGGTACAACAATTTCTTTGATGCACAGACGCACGCGATCCTTCCTTACGATCAATATCTTCACCGTTTTGCGGCTTATTTCCAGCAGGGAGATATGGAAAGTAACGGTAAATATGTTGGCCGTGACGGACAGCCTGTGAACTATCAGACGGGACCGGTTATCTGGGGCGAGCCTGGTACGAACGGACAGCATGCCTTTTATCAGTTGATCCACCAGGGGACAAAAGTTATTCCTGCGGATTTCATTGCGCCGGCAAATAGCCACAATCCGATTGGCGAACATCATAAAATGCTTTTGTCGAACTTCTTTGCTCAGACAGAAGCCCTTATGAACGGTAAGACGTATGAAGAGGCGAGTGCCGAGTTGAAAGCAGCTGGCAAAAGCCAGGAGGAAATAGATTTCCTTACGCCGTTTAAAGTATTCCAGGGAAACAAACCTACCAACTCGTTTTTAGTGAAAAAGATCACGCCGAAAGTTTTGGGGAGTCTGCTGGCTATGTACGAGCACAAGATTTTTGTTCAGGGAATTATCTGGAATATATTCAGTTTCGACCAGTGGGGCGTTGAATTGGGCAAGCAATTGGCCAACAAAATTTATCCGGAACTTCAAAACGACTGGCCGGTATCGAACCATGACAGCTCAACAAATGGTTTGATCAATCAATACAAACGCTGGAGATAACGGTCAAGAACAAGCTTCTTGAAACCATAACCCAGTAAAACGCCAACAGAATCTGCCACGGCATCCCACCAGTCAAAAGTGCGGTCGAATGGCAGGATCTGTTGGTAAAATTCTATCGCTACACCATAGGCCACGCCTATCAGAATAATAAATGTGCTTTTTGACGGATAGGTCAGAAGCCATAAAATCGTCCAGACGACAAAAAGACCAGCATGCACCAGTTTGTCAAAATGTGGGAAAGGAGGTGAGGGAATATCTTTTCCTGGCCAGGTGCAGGACCATAAAATAACTAACGTCCAGAGAATTGCAATCCACTGATTGCGGGAAACAAAGTTTAAAACTGCTTTAAATAAATCGGCGACCTGCATTATCAGACGGTTGAGTACACGGCAAATTTAGCCGTAGTTTTGATAAATACTGCCCTTAAAATCTACTTTCCATAAAAAATGCTGCCCCAGATTTTATCCTGACACAGCACTTTGGGCACCCAAACCTGATAAAAAGGAGGATTCAACTTATATTTTTTCAATGGAAAGATTTACTTTATAATCTTCCGGATTTGGTTTCGTGGTCGTTACGGGGTACGGCAGTACATCGTGGACAACGAGTGAATACATTTGATTTCCCAGCTTAAACGTCTGATGACCGGAAGCCTTGTTCTCATTTTTAAAAGAGATGGCAAGACTTGCCTTATTAGTCCCGTCCGAAATACTGAGTTGCAGATCCGCGCTTCCTGCCTGAATGCAGACCGTATTGGCAGGACACCGGCTTTCGTTTACTTCCAGAACATTGACAATAAGTGCCTGTCCCGGTATGGTTACGGGCGTCGACGTCCGGTACGAAGCATTGATCGTTTGGTCCTGAACCTCAGGTGCTTCGTCTTTTTTTGTCTCACATGCAACGCATGCAATCCATAACAAGGTGAGAATAATAGTTTTTTTCATGGCTGAAGGTTTTACATATGATTGTAAGACGTCAGTCACATGGAAAAGGTTGGAAAGGAATGGGGATTTTTTAGGAATATTTTAGATTTTTCGAAAAAGCAATGTCTTAAGGACTATTCGTTTAGCCGTTCCGGTAATACACTGAAACTTGAAAAGGAGGTTACACATCTCCGGTTTAGGCGAAGAGTAAATTTTGTTCAGGAAAGTGAAAAGTGATGGGACGAAAAGGAGGTGAGTTATTGGTGAAAATAATGATTGATAAATGATCAGCCATTGTCAGCAAATTCCGGATAAAGTGTCATCCCGCCGTCAATGTAAAGTGTTTCGCCATTAACATAGTCAGAGTCGTCGGAAGCGAGCCAGGCAACGGCTTTGGCCACATCCTGCGGCGTTCCAATTCTTTTGTAAGGAATTAAATGAAGTAGGTCTTTATATTTTTCAGGATCCGACCAAACCTCTTTATTGATCGTTGTTTTGATAGCTCCGGGACTTACCGAATTAACCCTTATTTTATGGGGAGCCAGTTCCTGTGAAATGGATTTCATCAGCATCATGATTCCGCCTTTGGATGCGGCATAATTAACATGTCCCGCCCACGGAATAATATCATGCACAGAGCTCATCAAAATGATTTTACCAATAGCCAACTCGCTGTGGTCTGACTCTTCCTGCTGTTCGGCTGCTTTCTGCTGCGCAACAAACTGACGCGCAGCTTCACGCGTGCATAAAAACTGACCCGTCAGATTCACGTCGATTACTTTCTGCCATTGCTGCAAAGTCATTTCCAGGAAGGACGAGTCCTGCTGCAAACCGGCGTTGCTTACCAGAATATCCAACCTGCCATACGTACTGATTGTTTGGCTGAACATGGCTTGCACTTCTTCTTCCCGGCTTACGTCCGCTTTTACGATAATCCCTGTGCCACCACCTGATTTGATCTCTTCCAGAACTTCCTGAGCAGCGTCCTTGTTGGCACTGTAATTGACAACGACGTTGGCGCCAAGCTGGCCAAAATAAACGGCACAAGCCCTGCCGATTCCCGAGCTGGAACCCGTTACAATGACGGTCTGCCCTTTGAACTTCTGATCAGTGTTAATCATATCGGTTCCTGCTCGATTGATTTCAATTTTTTCCAGACACTTCTGTTGATGTTTTTTACCGCCCAGTTTTTAGCGATCAGGATAGCTTTGGAAATAGCTTCTTTGGGAGAAATATTGGATGTTTTAAGCAATTCCTGGGCAATTGCCATCGCCTTTTCACGCGTTGTTGGAGATAGATACTTTAATTCTGGTAATGCCATCATAGAATCCATAAATGTAGAATTGGTTTTGTTGCTTATTGAAAGCGTAACGCTGAATAATAAAAATTTGTGCCAGGACTTTATCCCACTTAACGTCGTGCAGACGGAGATTATTTACGCATTTCTAAAATTTTAGTTGAAAAAAAATCCCCAACTAAAAAAAGAAGGGGATTTTTTAGGTATTATTTTCTTACTTGACTTCCTCGAAATTGACATCGGTTACGTCCTCTGCACCTTCGCTGGCTCCGTTGGCTTCTGCATTAGGAGCACCTTGCTGAGGCTCACCTCCCTGAGCGTACATCTCCTGGGAAGCAGCCTGCCATGCGGTGTTCAATTTTTCACTTGCAGCGTCAATGGCCGGCAAATCCTGGCTCTGGTGTGCAGTACGCAATTCAGCAAGTGCACCTTCGATCGCAGTTTTGTTTGGTTCAGACAATTTATCTCCGAATTCTTTCAACTGTTTGTCCGTTGAGAAAATAAGGCTGTCAGCGCCGTTGATTTTTTCGATTTTTTCGCGTTCTGCTTTATCAGCCGCTTCGTTCGCTTTCGCTTCTTCACGCATACGGTTGATTTCCGCATCGGTCAATCCGCTTGAAGCTTCAATGCGGATCTTTTGCTCTTTTCCTGTTCCTTTATCTTTCGCAGACACGTGCAGGATACCGTTTGCATCCACATCAAATGT
Source organism: Dyadobacter sp. LHD-138 (assembly GCF_030929615.1). Taxonomy (GTDB): domain Bacteria; phylum Bacteroidota; class Bacteroidia; order Cytophagales; family Spirosomataceae; genus Dyadobacter. Next base: position 41,702 of record NZ_JAVFVU010000013.1, read on the forward strand.
TACTTCGATTTGCGGCGTACCACGTTGTGCTGGCGGAATATCGGAAAGGTGGAAACGGCCTAATGTACGGTTTTGGTTCGCCAAAGGACGCTCTCCCTGAAGAATGTGGATCTCAACAGAAGGTTGGTTGTCAGCAGCGGTTGAGAATACCTCCGTTTTCTTCGATGGAATGGTTGTGTTTGCTTCAATCAGTTTCGTAGAAACACCACCCAAAGTTTCGATACCCAATGACAAAGGAATAACGTCTAACAGAAGAACGTCTTTCACTTCACCCGTTAACACACCACCTTGAATAGCCGCACCAACTGCAACCGCTTCATCCGGGTTAACGTTTTTAGAAGGTTTTCTTCCGAAGAACTTCTCAACTTCTTCCTGAACACGAGGAATACGCGTTGATCCACCCACAAGAATAACTTCGCTGATATCACTGTTTGAATAACCAGCGTTTTTCATTGCTCTCTTGCAAGGCTCCATCATGCGTTGGAACAAAGTGTCTGCCAATTGTTCAAATTTGGCACGAGTCAATGAGCGCACAAGGTGTTTAGGGATACCATCTACCGGGAATATATAAGGCAGGTTGATTTCCGTTTGTGTCGAGCTTGAAAGTTCTACTTTGGCTTTTTCAGCTGCTTCTTTCAAACGTTGCAAAGCCATAGGATCTTTTGTAAGATCCACACCTTCGTCTGCCTTAAATTCAGCAGCAAGCCAGTTGATGATAACCTGGTCAAAGTCATCTCCACCCAGGTGGGTATCACCATCTGTTGATTTTACTTCGAAAACGCCTTCTCCCAATTCAAGAACAGATACGTCGAACGTACCACCTCCTAAATCGAAAACAGCAATTTTCATATCGATATGTTGCTTGTCAAGGCCGTAAGCCAAAGCAGCAGCAGTAGGTTCGTTGATGATACGTTTCACATCCAAACCGGCGATCTGGCCAGCTTCTTTGGTTGCCTGACGTTCAGCGTCATTGAAATAGGCAGGTACAGTGATTACTGCCTCTGTTACTTCTACTCCTAAATAATCTTCGGCAGTTTGTTTCATTTTTTGCAAAATGAAAGCTGAAACTTCCTGTGGAGTATATAAACGGTCACCGATTGGAATACGCGGCGTGTTGTTTGGGCCTTTTTCAACGCTATATGCGATGGTTTTCATTTCACTGGAAACCTCGTCATATTTTTTACCCATGAAACGCTTGATAGAGCTAATCGTATGCTTGGGATTGGTGATTGCCTGACGTTTGGCAGGCGCACCTACTTTACGTTCGCCGTTATCCATAAATGCAACCACAGAAGGAGTCGTACGAGCACCTTCGCTATTTGCGATTACGACAGGCTCATTACCTTCCATGACAGCTACGCAGGAGTTAGTGGTTCCTAAGTCTATGCCAATTATTTTTCCCATTGTTATATATTAAAAGTTAAAATTATTTGATTCTTAGTTCGGAACGCAGATTCATTGCTGAGTTTCTGTCGTACCCAGTTACTCCTAAAAAGCCCGTACCAGACGCCGGAATTAAATATATGCAGTGACAAACTGTCAGTTTTGACAGCATGGTTTTATCGTTACTTCAAGATGGGAGGGACGGATCTGTGGTAAAAAATACCCGGATCAGCCTTTCATATTAAAAGGTCAATCCGGGTATCGGTTCTTTTGACTGTATTAACGCCTTTTTTTTGTTTAATGATCTGGTAAACAATCTCTAAAAACACAGCTCAGCGCAATGAAATGGGATTAATAATACCACCAGCCGTCAGATTATTGTTTGACAAATTTTCCACTTTGGCTGGCGCTGTCTTTATTTTTGATGCGTAGAATATAAGTGCCGGCAGGTAAATTTCCCACAGGGATTTTTCCTGCATGAATAGCAGACATTTTTTGAAATTCTCTAACGATTGTGCCATTTATGTCAGTGATTTCGTATGCTGACTGCTGAAAAGATTCGTCTACTGTGACGTTTAATACATCCGAAGCGGGGTTTGGCCATAGACGGGTGATACTAAAATTACCCATATCCACAGAAATGATCCTCGAATACGTTGTGGTCTGGTCAAGATCAACCTGTTTTAAACGGTAATAATTAATGTTTGGCAATGGCTGCTCGTCCGTCGTATTGTACTGCTGCAAAGCGTGTATGGTCGCCGAGCCTTTTACGGTCGCCAGCGGTTGCCAGCTCATCGCATTTTCTGAACGCTCAACCACGAAATAATCGTTGTTGGTTTCTGATGTTGTTTCCCAGGTTATTGCCACCGTACTCCCCTGTTTTTTTGCGTTGAGGGACTTTAAGACAACGGGCAATGCGCCAGCTGCGAAAACTGCTTTATAGTCCAGGGTTGGGGTAGTGGCTGTGAATACTAATTCAGGGGACAAAGAAACGCTCACACCCGCTTTTTCCCATCTTTCAAAATGAAACCCGGTTTTAGCAACGGCTGTTAGCTTCATCGGATTATTTTGAAAATAAACGCCGGTCCAGGGATAGGGTGAGGCCGAAACGCCGTCAGTCGAAGGAAGGATATTCATTGTATTGACTTGGACATAACCTTGTGCCGCGTCATTTACATTGATGGTGATCGTCGTGTTTGCCAGATTTGCATTAAAGCTTTCGCGGATATGATTACGGAAATGTGTACCTCTCAGATTTACATAATTTTCAACACGGCTAACATTTTGCTCCCAGGCTGAGACGGATGCGGGTAGTTTCCACCTGGCAATATGTTCCTGCATCAGTGGGGCATAAATTGCTTTTGTTTCATTTAATAACGATAAAGATCGCGAAGACAGGAAGGTTGTATTCAGGAGGTCAGCTATGCGGTTTATAAAAAGAGTTTTGTACTCTGTATTTTCAAGGAGCTTTCTCAGTATTACCGAGGGAGGGCCTTTGCTTGTGGCACCGGGGATGTAGTTATCTTCTACATTGGAGAAAAGTCCCATCCCGAAGTCAATATCATAAAGCATCCATCTCCATCGTCCGTCATGACCATACGGGACATTGGCATTGGGATCATAGGTAACTTTATTTCGCCATAACCGGGTATTTTTATGGGGCCAGTCTATGTTGCCGCTAAAAATTTCAGCGATCTGATAATCAGTGAAATTGTCGATATCGATCATGGTTTTCAGCGTGTTGTAATTGGCCGTGGTTGCCAGCGGAAAATTGTTTACATAAGCCATGAGCTCATTGTACTTCGTGATGTCGCCCTCCTCTACCTCAGGTAATTCCACGTCGATCATATCGACGTTGTCACGGTTAACATTGTATTTTTTTTCAAGGTAATATTTATCGTATCGCTCCGTGATACTTTGAATACCCCAGTATTCTGAGTTGATAAATACGATTGCCGGTCTGGACAACTGGGTGTCAAAAGGTAGATTTCTTACAAGTTTTTGAAAGTATGCATCGCGGAGCAGCGCTGAATTATAATCATTTCCGGAGTTACGGAGCAGCAATCGTTTCGGGAATAGAGAAGGTTTTTCCGGGAAAACTGAAAAATTGAACTCTGTGTCACTGTACAGACGAAGTGTTTTTTGAGGCACCGAGCGGGAACATCCTCCGTGAATCCGAAAAGCGAAATTTTGGTTCAGCAATGGGCCACTGTTATCGAAAAATTCTATACTCCCCGGTCGCTCCCAAAGATCACCCCTTTGGCTAAAATTACCAATGGAGCAAAAATCAGCGGGTGTTGATGTGGAAGCCCGATATTGGTCGAATGTGATCCCGGGCGTATAAATTCCGGATGTATAGTCGAAAAATGAAGTTTCGGTAGATACCACTGAAACCACAGGTACCGGATATCTCGATACCCCGGATGGATTGATAAAAAAAGTTTTGGTAACCGTTTCACTGGGGCTGAACCCCGTTTTGAAAACCTTGACCCGAATGACGGTGCCTTTGTAAATCGGGCTGCTGGGAAGATAATCCGGCACGTAGGCAATGGATGAAGTTTTCATCGAAACCTCATTGGGCGCGGTTGCTCTATTGGTTATTGGAATCGGAGCGCTGTATAAAAGGGAAGTATAAGTATCGGATGAGAGGTTCATGTTGACACCTCCCGCACCGGTATTTCCACCCGTGTCATTGTAGCTGTTTTTGTATTGCCATGTTTTGACTGTGGTGCTTTCAACCGGTTCGGAGCCATCCAGTGTATATCGGATCGAAACGCCCGGCTCCGGATGGGTCAGGGCGAGTGAAAATTCTGTGGTGCGGAATCCGGCAGGTTCAGAAAACGTGGGAGGGGCCAGTTTTTGTAAAATTACACCGTTTGCATTGGTTGAGCCGGGAGTAGTCGTTGAGAAATAAACCCAGCTATTTACACCATCCTGCTGGCGGCCGAATGAAACATTGGCTGTTTGCTGTCCAAAACTGATGCCGTCGATAAACTCCTGAGCCGGTGAATAGATAACAAGGTCTTCACCTCCTGCCGCTAAACCGAAAGTGGTATGCGAACTACCGCGTTCCGGGTGGCTGCTGGCCCACATGATGATGAATCCATGGGCGGGAATCTTCGGTGAGTTCACGCCGGAGAGAACCTGGAATTTTGTAGGAGCAGAAGCATTATCGGAAATATAATAACCGCCCAGATCAATCTCGTAATCGTTGGGATTGTAGATTTCGAACCAATCTTCCCGTACGCCGGTGTTGTCGGTAATTCCGGTAGTATTGGATGCTACAATTTCATTAATGAAGAGGGTTTCTTTTGCCGTCGCGGTGTAATTGATCAGCGAAAGGGCAAATAACGTAAGGACGAAATTTAAAGATTTACCCATAATGTTAACTAGTTTTGATGAAATTTTTTCTATCAAAACTAGTTAACAATTTCGTAACATAAATACTAGCTTTTTACTATTTATCCTGCGGCAATGGCCACATGTTACTGCTAAAATGCAAATGCGTTTGTCAGTAATAATTTTTATTATACAATACGTCCCATCAGCGGGTCGCTCTGGCTTTCCTTACCGGTTTCAACATGTCCGGCATATCGTTTTTCTGTTGATTTATACCCTGAAATTTTAATGCTGAAATCATACCAGTTAAAACTTTTTTCCAGTGCAATAACTATAATTCCTTCGGCACCTTTGGTCCCGGCCTTATCCAGAACCTTGGTTTGTGGCGCGGCTTTGTAAGCATTATCCTTGATTTCAATGGTGTTTTTAACCTTTGAATCCAGGTTTTTAGCATGAAGTTCAATATTACCCGTTGGCTTCCGGTTTTTATCCAGTTGGTATTCAAGGCGAATGTCAACCAGTGGGTCGTTTGCATTACCGACATATTCCCTGAAAAACCCGTTCGGTCCGTAAACACGCAAATGGTAATTCTGATTTTCGAAGCTGGAGACTGCATAAGTATCGGTCAGCGCGTCGCCTGACTTCACGGCATAGTTCCAGACTTTCACTTCTTCGTTCAGATACTTGCCGGGGGCGTACACCATAAACGGCGCTCCATCTGATTTTTTACCAAAGATTTCGTTGCCGGATTTTAGAATAATTTCGAAAGACTTTTTATCGGCACTCAGTTTTCCGTCCGCGTAAAGCTGATACGGCAGGGGAGAAGCCGGGCGCGTTCCTTTTTCCTGGTGCGGCATGTATGGCGCACCTGCCGGATTCTGGTTGATTTTCTGAATTTCATCCGCTGTTAAAGATTTATAACCGTTGGGCAAATTTTTAAACTGTGCCTTATGGATACCTTCAACGAATTCGTCCCGTTCAATAAACTTTGGCAATGCAATTTTTTCGCCGTTATAAGGTTTGAAAGTCGATGTTAAATCTCCGCAAATCGTGCGTCTCCATGCACTGATATTGGTTTCGGTTATTTGCTTTCCTGATTTATGGCTGACAAATTTTTCAAGAAACTGAAGGATGGAAGTATGGTCAAAAACCTCGGAGCACACACTGCCACCACGGTTCCAGGGCGAAGCAATAAGAAGCGGTACACGGAAACCCAGACCAATCGGACTTTCACGGGAATCCTTTTTAGCCTTTTTCTTCATATCCTGTTCCAGCGTCACGAATTCGACTTTTGGATCAATTCCTACGGATACCAGTCCGGTATCTTTTTTGTAAGGGTCCGGTACGACATAAGGCGGAACGTGGTCGAAATAACCGTCATTTTCATCATAACATAAAATGAAGATCGTCTTTTTCCAGACCTCCGGATTTTTTGTCAGAATATCCATAACCTCCGAAACGTACCAGGCGCCATACCAGGGCGAGGTCGGGTGATCTGAGAAATTCTCAGGCGCGACAAGCCAGGAAACCGTTGGCAGTTTTCCCGTTTTGACATCGTCACGGAACTGGTGTAAAACGTCTCCCTTAGGCAGTTTTGATTCCCTTTCCTGATCTCCGTCTTTGTATTTTAGTGTCGTGATGTCGTGGTAATCGGCATCATTGATATTGGTAGTAAATGCCTTCTGGTGCAGGTTTTTTTCACGCTGAGATAACTTCGCGTAGTTCTCCGGGCTCCATTCCACCAGTTCTTTTTTTATAATTTCGAGCAGGGTGGTTTTCTCAGTTAATGCCTTTTGTGCCGCTTCGGCTTCTTTACCGGTTTGTGGCAAAGATTTCACTTTCGCTGTAAGCGCTTCGATCGCCTTGGGTAACTGTTTGGATTGGGCTTTTATATGTTTTTGAAAACCGGTTGCATAGCGGACATGATATTGCGAAAACCACTCAATCGGGTTGTCTGTAAAGTTGGCCAGCCAGGATTCTTCCTCACCTTCAAAACCCATCGACAGACTCAATTCATTCTGATAAATCCGCCAGGAAATGCCGTTATCTTCCAATCTTTCCGGGAATGTTGTCCAGCTGGCAGGTTTGTCATAGTCTACATTTTCGTTGCGGATATTTGCGTAGGATTCAGGATCCGCTTTTTCGCGTACCGTTCCTGTCCACAGATAAAGGCGGTTGGGCGTGGTTCCTGTCAACGATGAGCAGTAATTCTGGTCACAAACGGTAAAGGCGTCGGCCAGGGCGTAATAAAAGGGGATATCTTCCCGGTTATAAAATCCCTGGGTCAAAGGCATTTTAGCGTAATCCTTATGCCCAGCTTTTTTTGCGATAAGCCATTTGTCGTATTTTCCGCCGTTTCTTGCATCAACCTGATTGGGCCAGGAGTGTGGCAATGAACCCATCCAGGTTGCATTGGAATCTTTCATGTTGAGCCGGAAAGGGGTATAGGTTTCACCCGCAGCGTTGGTTTGTAGCCAAACCAGATTTTTGTTGGGCAGGGTAATCGCTCTTGGATCATTAAAACCTCTTACACCGCGGAGCGATCCGTAGCAGTGATCAAATGACCTGTTCTCCTGCATTAGGATGACCACGTGTTCGGCGTCCAGGTAAGTACTGCCCGATGCAGGATCAATGGCTAATGCTCTTTGAATAGAAGGGGGTAAAACACTTAAAAGGCCTGCACCGCCAGATAGCATAGCGGCCTTTTTAATAAATTCTCTTCTCGAGTCCATGGTAAATGTTAATGGGGTTTGGGAGTTCCTTCCAGTATTACCTGAAATTTTTGCAAAAGTACCATCGTTTGTCCTTACTGACCCGTTAAATTATAGTTATCTTTTATAGAAAGTCAGATTAGAATTTTTTTAAATAAAAAAGCAGTAAACCGAATATCTACTTTCGGTTTACTGCGCACTGAATGTATGTTATTTACTTGCTATTTTCCTCCGAAAAGTCCTCCCAGAAGCCCGCCAAGATCAAGGCCGCCTTGCTGTGGTTCGTTGGCTGCTGGTTTGGCATTGCCACCGCCGAGAAAACTGCCGCCAATATTCATGATATCACTCATGTCCAGTTTGCCGTCCGCCAGTGCATAGCCAATCTGGTTAAAATCGAATCCTGCACCTGCTGCTGCGCCTGAAGTTGCAGGAGTTCCGGCCCCGCCAAGTAATCCGCCTAACATACCGTTGAAGTCAAGACTGCTGTCGCTCGGATTGCTGATTTTGCTGATAAGCCCACCGATAACCCCAGGGAGCACTGAGGCAACAATTCCGCCTGCTGCTCCGTTGCTTAGGCCAAATTTTTGCGTAATAGCCGAAACAGCGTTTCCCGCTATGGAAGCCACGATGGGATTACTCATCAAACCACCACCGGATTCCTTACCGGATAACAGTCCCATGATCCCCTGAATATTTCCTGATTGCGTTTGCTCCTGAAGTCCACCCGTGATAGAACTCATCAACGTTTGCATCACGTCTGCATTCTGGTGATTGGGGACTTCCGGGTTTTGTACGATGGCTTGTTGGGAGTTTTCCTGGATAAGGCCGAGTAATTGATCTAGCATGATTAAATTGTTTAGTTGTATATAGCTTTAGACTAGAATTTTTTTAAAGGTAACGATACAACCAAACATAAAAAAACCCGCCGAAGCGGGTTTGCTGTTTTATTTCACTTGATCAACAATTGCTTTAAATGCATCCGGGTGGTTCATTGCCAAATCGGCAAGTACCTTACGGTTTAATTCAATGCCTTTTGCATTAAGTTTGCCCATAAGAGCAGAATATGATAATCCGTGTTGACGTGCCCCAGCGTTGATACGTTGGATCCACAAAGCGCGGAAGTTACGTTTCTTTTGCTTACGACCTTTGTACGCGTATTGCAATCCACGCTCAACGGCGTTTTTCGCTACGGTCCAAACATTTTTACGACGGCCGAAATAGCCTTTCGCTAACTTTAATACTTTTTTACGTCTAGCACGAGACGCAACGTGATTTACCGAACGTGGCATAATTTTAACTGTTTTTGATTGACGGCGCCCATTTTGGGACTTTAAGGCCGGCTATCGGGTTGAACAAAAAACCGAAATGGTATTTGGTAATTTTTATTGGCTTTCGGAATTACTTCCCAAGCATTGCCAATACTTGTTTGTGGTTAGACACATCGATAAGACCTGTTTTAACCAATCCACGCTTACGCTTGTTTGATTTTTTGGTCAGGATGTGGCTGTGAAACGCGTGTTTGCGTTTGATTTTACCAGTACCAGTAAGCGAAAAACGCTTTTTAGCACCAGAATTTGTTTTCATTTTACCCATGGTACAAAAAAATAATAGTTGAAAAAATATAAAACAGCGCGCAAAATTAGTGAATTTCCTTTTAAAACAAAAATCGTGTTGAAGACAAATGCCTGCAACACGATTTTTTTGTACTCTTATAAAGAAAATATATGTATCGCTACTTTATCAGAACAGACGCCTGGACTTTGTTTCTAGCGAGCTGATTACCGACAGCCGAGGTAAATCAAACTACTTTTTCGGAGGTAACGGAGCAAGAATAATGGTCATTCTTTTTCCTTCCAGTTTCGGTTCCATTTCAAGCTTGCCGTAGTCAGAAAGTGCTTCGGAAAATTTGTTAAGCAAATTAACCCCTCTTTCTTTGAAGACGATCGTACGGCCCACAAAGTGAACGTAAGCTTTTACCTTTGATCCTTCTTTTAGAAAATTGATAGCATGTTTAAGCTTAAAGTCAAAGTCGTGGTCATCGGTATTAGGGCCGAAACGGATCTCTTTGATGACAACTTTCTGTGCTTTTGCTTTTATTTCTTTCTGTTTCTTCTTCTGCTCGTATTTGAACTTTGAATAGTCAACGACCTTGCATACCGGAGGTACAGCGGTAGGTGCGATTTCAACTAGATCAAGATTCTGTGTTTTTGCAATAGCCCTTGCCGTGGCAATGTCTACAACTCCGGCTTCTATATTTTCGCCAACCAGACGAACTTCTTTCGCCGTTATGCGTTCATTTATTTTATAAGGTTCTTCTACAACTCTGAAACGTCCACTCGGGGGTCTTAATGCCATATTACTTGGTTTGGTGATTTTTGTTCTTAGATGGAAATCAGAAATTTAACAATGCTGCCACAAAAATAGTGCGTTATTACGGGAATAATAAGAAAAAATGCAAATTTATCCAATTATTTTTGCTTCTTTTTGAAAGTAGCCGACAAATTCTTCAACCGTCATGCTTCCCAAATCGCCTTCCCCTTTTCTGCGGACGGATAATTTACCCTCGGCAGCTTCTTTTTCACCAACGATCAGCATGAAAGGAACTTTGGTAACTTCCGCATCACGGATCTTACGGCCGATCTTTTCATCACGGTGGTCAATGAAGCCACGGATGTCGCTTTCCTGTAATTGTAAAAATACTTGTTCGGCGTAGTCGGCGTATTTTTCCGAAATTGGCAGGATCGCAATCTGATCCGGAGATAACCACAACGGAAACTGACCCGCCGAGTTTTCGATCAGGATCGCGATGAAACGTTCCATGGAGCCAAACGGCGCACGGTGGATCATCACAGGGCGGTGCTTCTGGTTGTCGGAGCCGGTGTATTCGAGTTCAAAACGCTGCGGAAGCTGGTAATCAACCTGGATCGTTCCAAGCTGCCATTTTCTGCCCAAAGCATCACGCACCATGAAGTCAAGTTTAGGACCATAAAAAGCGGCTTCACCAAGTTCTGTAACCGTAGTTAACCCACGTTCAGCAGAAGCTTCGATGATCGCGCTTTCGGCACGTTCCCAATCCTCGTCTTTTCCGATGTATTTTTGTTTTTCATTAGGGTCACGCAAAGAGATCTGCGCGCTGTAATCTTCAAAACCCAGGGATTTGAAAACATACAACACCAGGTCGATTACGCGGATGAATTCTTCCTTTACCTGATCAGGGCGGCAGAAAATGTGCGCGTCATCCTGTGTAAAGCCACGAACACGTGTCAAACCATGCAATTCTCCGCTTTGCTCGTAACGATATACCGTTCCGAACTCAGAGAAACGTAAAGGCAGATCTTTGTAAGAACGTGGGGAAGTCTTATAAATCTCGCAGTGATGCGGGCAGTTCATGGGTTTAAGCATGTACTCTTCACCCGGGTTTGGCGTTTTAATAGGCTGGAAAGAATCCTTGCCATATTTGTCCCAGTGTCCCGAAGTCACATAGAGATCCTTGCTTCCGATATGCGGTGTTACCACCGGAAGATAACCTGCTCTGGATTGTGCTTTGCTTAGAAACGCCTGTAAACGTTCACGCAGCATCGCACCTTTGGGTAGCCACAAGGGCAATCCCTGACCCACTTTTTCCGAGAAAGCGAACAATTCGAGTTCTTTCCCAAGTTTACGGTGGTCACGTTTTTTCGCTTCTTCCATTAAGGTTACATACTCTTCCAGTTCTTTTTGCTTTGGAAAAGTAATCCCGTAAATACGGGTCAGCATTTTGTTTTCCTGCTTGTTGCGCCAGTAAGCACCGGCTATATTGGTCAGCTTTACCGCCTTGATGATGCCGGTGTTCGGGATATGCGGCCCGCGGCAAAGGTCGGTAAATGCGCCTTGTTCGTACAAGGTGATCGAGCCGTCTTCCAGACCGTCAATCAGTTCAAGCTTATATTCATCACCTTTTGTGGTAAAGAAGTCAATCGCGTCCTGTTTGCTGATCGGAATACGTTTGTATTCGTTTTTCTGACGGGCCAGTTCGAGCATTTTCGCTTCGATCTTTGGAAAATCGTCCGAAGAGATTGTGTTTTCGCCAAGATCAACATCGTAATAAAACCCTCTTTCGATAGACGGACCTGTGCCTAATTTAACCCCAGGATAAAGCGCTTCCAATGCTTCCGCCAACAAGTGGGCAGAAGAGTGCCAGAATGTCGATTTACCATCTTCATCATTCCACGTGAGTAATACGACCAGTGAATCTTTTTCAATTGCGCGCGTTGGGTCCCAAACTTCGCCATTTACTTTGGCCGCGATAACATTGCGGGCCAGACCTTCACTGATACTAAGTGCAATACCCAAGGCAGTGGTGCCTTTTTCGTATTCACGTACACTACCGTCGGGCAGGGTTATTTTAATTACAGACTCGTCTTTCATTCAAAAAAATAATTCTATTACTCGTATATGTTACAAATCTATTGAATTTTAGCGTTTCGCGAGGAATCAATTTTCATATTTATGGTTCCGCGTGGTTTTATCAGGTCAATTTTAACCCTTGATGTATCCAGTGTTTTAAAATTGGGTTCCAGGTTTTCGTTGGAGTAGAAGTCAGGGGACATCCTACCATTTTCGCGCTGTCTTATTCTCCAGAGGCCATACAAAGACATTTGATCTGTTGGATTTTTATCCGTTTCGTAAGTGAAATATTCTTTCGCTTTGATATCATTCCCCATCTTTTCATAGCAAAATGCCACTAAATAATTAATCTGGGGGTGATTTGGATTAACTTTCAGCAATTGCTGAAAAGCGAGCAGCGCATTGTAATAACCTCTTTGCTTTATTTCCAGCGCACCGATCTGGAAATACGCATCACCAAATTTTGGATTCAATGAAGCAGCTTTCCGATAGTTAGCCAGGGCGGTATCGGGTACAGACAGGTTTTTGTAAATTTCACCCCGTTCAAAATATAGTTCGGGATTAGCGGGAAAACGTTTTATCGCCCGGTTATTCAAAGCCATGGCCTGCCCGTAATCCTTCAGTTTAAGGTAGATAATGGTGCTTTGCTGGTAGGCGCGAACCAGTCTCGGGTTCATGGTAATTGCGCTGTTTAGGCTGCTCAAGCTGGATAAAGAATCACCCTGGCGCGCCTGCAGCATACCTTTTACATAATAAGCCGACCCATCGTAGGGTGCCATTTTCATGGCTTGTGCCAAATAGGTGCTAGCCTCGCGGAAACGATTTTTTACCTGAAAAATATCGGCCATGAGTACGTAAAGGTCCGGACTGGTTTGCTGCAAAGCTTCGGCCCGTTCCGCATCTTCCAACGCATTATCAATTTCGCCCAGTTCACGGTTTATTTTGCCCCTCAGCAGGAAATATTCTCCGATGTTATCTTTTTCGCTGATGGCTTCATTGATATCTTCCATCGCCTGCACGTACTGCTCACGTTCAAAATAAATCCGGGATCTTTTGAAATAATTCAGGTCGATGTCAATGCTCCGGCTGATCAGATCTGAAAGCGAATTCAGTGCGTCGGTTTGCCATTGCGCTTTTGATTTTTTGGTAACAGGAGGTATGCGCGTCGAGTTTCTGGCGTCATTTTGGCATGACTGTAACAGACTGCCCAAAATCATCAGGGCAGAAAACAGCAATAAACTAAACGACGAGCCAGACCTTTTCATGGGAAACGAACTTCCTTCAACCGGCGGAAATGTACCTTCCGTACCTATTTTAACTGCAAAATTGAGCAATCTGTTCGTATTTTAAACCTTTTGATCTGAAAAACGTGAAAATACTCCAAGCGGAAGTTTTTTACCAAAAGAATCAGGAATAAACAACTCGCCGAATTCATGATTAATCTGGTCGCCAAAATGTGCTTTGATCAGGTTTTCCAGGATCAATGCGGAGAAACCGAGCGAATACAAATTGATAATGAAAAAGAAGTTTTCCTTTTTTAACAGCAAAGCGCAAAGCCGCAAAATTTCATTCAAATTTTCTTCCAAAAGCCATTTTTCACCCTCTGGTCCGCGTCCATAGGCGGGTGGATCCAGAATGATTCCGTTGTATTGGTTGCCACGGCGCACTTCACGGTTTACAAATTTCAATGCATCTTCAACCACCCAGCGAATATTGTCCAGACCACTCAATTCCATATTCTCGCGTGACCAGCTGATCACCTGTTTTACCGAGTCTACATGCGTTACATCAGCGCCGGAAGCTTTGGCGGCAAGGGAGGCGATACCGGTATAGGCAAACAAGTTCAGTACCGTCGGTTTTGTCTCCGGAATCTGTTTTACTTTTTTAGCAATATAATCCCAGTTCGTAGCCTGTTCAGGAAATACGCCGACGTGCTTGAAAGAAGACAAGGCAAGTTTTGCCCGCAAATGAAGCGGCCCGGACCGGTATTGGGTCACCCAACGTTCCGGCATATCGGCTTTGGTTACCCATTGCCCTTTTTCCTGCGAATTTTTATCCCGTTTGAAAACCGCGTTCGATTGATCAGCCCATTGCTGTTCGGTCAGGGATTTGTCCCAGATCGCCTGAGGTTCCGGGCGCGAAAGAATATAGGGTCCGAAACGTTCCAATTTTTCAAATCCTCCGGTATCAATCAGTTGATAATCTGTATGTTGTTCTGGTGAAAGAAGTATCACAAATATGTGTTAAGTTAAATTTTAAAGGACAAAGTTAATGATAGTAAACAAGTTATTAACTTTCTTATGATCAGTGTCCTTTAAAATCAGAATGAAATTTTATTTAAATAGTAGACATTACGTCTGCCGCGCGTTTGCACGTCGCCTTGCGCATTGACAATACGCTGTTCCCCCCAGGCCAGATAAAAGTTATCGAACCAGTAATCGATATCATCGGTGCTCGTTTTTCTTACCTTATCACCTTCAACGGTCGTGCTGTTGTCAACAACCCGGTTGTTATCAACCACTTTACTGCCTTTGATCAGTTTGCTGCGAATGCCGCCGTTGTGGCTGTAAACCAGCTGCGTCGTACCGTTGGGCTCGCTTTGTACTTTTATTTTTTCGCGCAGCTCCATACTTTTTACGTTATCGAAACTGATGCTGTTGTCCCAGAGTAATTTCCCGTTTTGATCCACATCGGCCAGAATGGCGTGGGTATACGTAAACCCATCGAATACCTGCTGGTTGTAACCACGCCCGCCGTACATCGGATTCCACAAATAAGGGTTATAAAGACCCATGCCGAAAGGATATCCGCCGCCCATCATCATGGAACCATAGCCAAACCCGCCCATCATGTTGGGGTTCTGGTAACGGTATTCGGGATAAAAAACTTCTGCCACAAGCAAAAATTGGTTATCCCTGGGGACGATATCGTGCACCAGAAGACGATAATTTAGTTTCAGGTCGTCACCGCTTTCTTTCTTTTTACGAATTTTGCGCTCCATCTTTTCCTGCTGGCGCTCATTCATATAATTGAAAAAATTGGAAAAGTCTGTAAAGCTGTGATAGCGCGTAAAGACAATTTCGTCATTGACGATCTTGCTGATATAAAGCCCCTGAGAGGCTGCATTACTGGTGCTTTGCATGTTCCGGTAGCCATAGGTCCCGATCACGATCCGAACAGAGTCATTCAGGATCTGTAAACGTCCGCTGAGCAACGAATAATCGTCTTCGGGGTCAATAGAGGCCTGCACGTACAGTTCACCGGTTTCCTCATAGGAACGGGCAACGATTTTTGTCTGGCGTCCTTTTTTCACCGCAAAACATACGTTGACAAGATGATGGGTTGTATCTACTTCTACGGTCTGGATAGCGTTGGAGCCTTTGATTGCAGAAGGCAAAACCCTGGTTTGAGAAGTGGTAAGATTGGTATGGATCAGAACGGGTTCATTGCGAACCATGCCTGCCATGAAAACCGAATAACCTAGTGTTTTGAAATCCGTTATCTCAAAACGATCGACGGTATTGATGGTGAAAGTTTCAACAAAGCCAGGTCCGATGTTTACCTTAACGATCTGGTAAACAGGGCTTCTGTATTTGCTGAACAAAAGAAAAACAGACTGTCCATCGTAACAGGATGCTACATAGTCAAGATTTGATTCAACCGGCCCGTCGATGGACCAGATACGTTCCAGATTGGTGTCAAATTTCTGGACGTTGTACGTTCCTTTATCCGGTTTTGAAATAAGCAAAACGCCTTTCGCGCCGAGTGGCATGGTCTGGTAAGCGGTATTCGCATTTTGGAGCGGCAGCTCAACGCGTTTAACGACCTGTCCCGATACTGAATAACAAATTGTAAAAAAGCAAAGCGACAGCCATGCCTGATAAAGAAAACGTTGGTTTTTATGCATGTGCCAATCCGACAATATGGTCAAACTCTTCTGGTTTCACAGGTATTACAGACAAACGAGACTGACGGATAAGTGCCATGTCTTTCAAATTTGGATCTGCTTTTATTTGTGCTAATGTAACAGTTTTATCGAAATGTTTAACCGGAACAAATTCTACCACGACCCAGCGTTCGTCATCGGTAGTCGGGTCAGGATAGTGTTCCTTTGAAACCTTTGCCAGTCCCACCACTTCTTTACCTTCATTGCTGTGGTAAAAAAGTGCCAGATCACCTTCTTTCATCGCCATCATGTTGTTGCGTGCTTCGTAACTGCGCACACCATCCCACATGGATTTTCCTTCCTCAACGAAGTGGTCCCAGGAATATTTGAAAGGTTCAGATTTTATAAGCCAGTAGTTCATTTTTTTGTAGTTGAGAATGGAAAGTTGATAGCGGCCGCCGCGCGGTTGAAAGTTGTTGCAAAAGCACAATTATGGAGAGTTGAAAATTTATGGTAAGGCAGAATATTTAAATTGCCGGAATCCACATTTTCAACCGCGCGGCGGCCGCTTTCCACTTTCAACTTTCAACTAAAATAAATCAAGGGAATTTCGGGTATTTACTGAAATCAGGTTCGCGTTTTTCAAGGAAAGACTTTTGTCCTTCTTTTGCTTCTTCGCTCAGATAATACAAGAGTGTAGCGTTTCCGGCAAGCTCCTGGATTCCGGCCTGTCCGTCAAGCTCCGCGTTGAATGAGCTTTTCAGCATACGAATTGACAACGGACTTTTTTGCTGGATTTTTTTACACCATGCAACTGTTGTTGTTTCAAGATCTTCCAAAGGAACAACTTTGTTCACCAATCCCATTTGTAATGCTTCCTGCGCGTCGTACTGGTCGCAAAGGAACCAGATTTCACGTGCTTTTTTCTGACCAACCACACGTGCAAGATAGGAAGCACCGAAACCGCCGTCGAAACTTCCAACTTTTGGGCCGGTTTGTCCGAAACGTGCATTGTCAGCCGCTATGGACAGATCGCAAATAACATGCAAAACGTGGCCGCCGCCGATAGCCCAGCCTGCCACCATCGCAATGACCGCCTTAGGGATAGAGCGGATCATTCTTTGCAGGTCAAGGACGTTCAGACGCGGAACGTGATCTTCGCCAATGTAGCCGCCGTGGCCGCGAACGGACTGGTCCCCGCCTGAGCAGAATGCTTTGCCGCCTTCGCCTGTCAAGATGATCACGTCGATACGTGTATCCTCACGGCAAATGTGCATCGCATCGATCATTTCGGTGACAGTTTGCGGTGTGAAAGCGTTATGTTTATGCGGGCGGTTGATACTGATTTTTGCAATTCCTTCGTGCAGCGTAAAAAGAATTTCTTCGTATTCTTTAATGGTTTCCCATTTTATTGAACTTGACATATAAGCAATCTATGAATGAGTGAATATAAATGTACGGCTCTGGGACCGCAACATTTGAATTAATTGGCGAAATTACGGATTGTTTATCTTTCCGTCAAAAACAAAATGATAACTTTCGGTGCTGAAAAATCACCGAAACGGGCAGATTTGAATTATTTTAAAGGATAATGGAAATAACGGTGCAGACTAACAGTCATTTGCTGTTTGTTTTATGATTAATTTGATTGAAAAATGATTTGGAATACCAATGCCATTTTAATAAAAACACAGGCCGCTCCCGATCATCCTTATTTTTTCGGGGCGTATAACTTTATGCTTTCATGGCTAAACGGACAAACGGAATTCACGCTCCACACTTCCGGATCAACGGGAACGCCCAAAGCTATTCTTATCACCAGGGCCCAGCTCAGCAGCAGTGCTTTCATGACGGGGACTGCGCTGGATTTGCCGGCTGGAACAAAAGCGCTTGTTTGCCTGAATATTGACTACATCGCCGGTGTGATGATGCTGGTAAGAGGTATGGAACTGGGGTGGGAGCTGAGCATCATAGCACCGGTATCCAACCCATTGATTGATATGGATTGGGATGTTTCCTTTGATTTTGTTTCAATGGTTCCTATGCAACTGGCCGCTTGTTTGTCTGACGAAAAAACGAAAAGCCATGTGAATAACCTGGGTAAAATTCTGCTTGGAGGTGCACCCGTAGGTGTCAGTTTGCAAAAACAGATCGATGAGCTGAATGTGCCGGTCTACCAGAGTTATGGGATGACTGAAACCGTTTCTCATGTCGCGCTTAAAAAACTCAATTTTCCTGTGAAAGAAGATGATTATGTTGTGCTCCCGGGTGTTGCATTTGGGGTGGATGAACGTGGCTGCCTTTTTTTGAATGGAACGGTAACCTACAGCGAAAAAATCCAGACCAACGACCTTGTCGACATTACCTCCGATACGACTTTTAACTGGCTTGGCAGGGTTGATAACGTCATTAATTCGGGTGGTGTAAAAATTGTGCTGGATAAAGTCGATGAGGTAGTTGCCGAGGTTTTTTATGAGCTGCGGTATGACAGCGATTTTTTTTCATGGTATGAAACGGACGAAAAATTAGGGCAAAAACTGATTCTGATCGTGCGGGAAACCGATCATCCTGTTTCCGTAACTGTTATTCTGGACGAAATAAGAAAACGGATTTCGGCCTATGAAACACCAAAACATGTTTACTTTGCAGCTGAATTTATAAAAACACCGACTGATAAAATTGACAAGCGGAAAACAGCTTCATTGGTTTTGGAAAATTAATCGTCAAAACTTTGAACTATGAAACCCACATATTGTTAGTCTCTTACCAATACCAGACTTATTATTTTTATGGATAAAAATCTTCAGATACCCGGTTTATACATCATTCGCTTTCAGACCGCACCGGTTGTTCCAGCGCCTTATGCCAACTTTCAGACGATCAAATTACACGTGCGTTCAGAGGATGATCTGACCGTTGATTTTTCTATTAAATATACGGATCGTGAAGATCTGGAGGAAGAGGAAATCCTGGAAGAAGGTTTTACTGCGGATGATGATTTTACCTGGAAAGGCACTATGCCGGTAAACTGGCTTAATGAATTTAATGCAATTTACGGTTCTTCAAAAATAATTCGTCAGCGGGAAGAAAAGGAATTTGAAGATTTTATTGAGATAGAAATTGAGGAAAACGATAAACGGGTAACGGTTTATCCTGTTGACAAAGAGCGCTGGGTTTATTTCCTTCAGGAATTTATGCAGGCGATTTTGGAAACTGCCGGGCGTGAACTTCCATTTGAATTGACCTATCTGGATTATGATGCGGAACCCCAAAGTGAAGTTGCCCTTAAAGCATCTTTTGCCACCAAAATCTTTACAATGAGCGAAAATAACGGTCCGTTGAAAAAACTGGACTGGGGATTTTTGCAAAAGGTCATGGACACGGTTTACCGCGCAGAATTCATCTACGACAATGCTGCCGACAAGAAACCAACCAAAAAAGGTAAATATCTTTACATCGGTGATCAGTCATGGTATCAGCTTGGTGTTGCCGTTGTGGAAACCACAGCAAAAAGCAAAGATCTCCCAATGATCGAGTCTTTGTTCTCTAAATTAGTAAGGTAATCCGCCGAAAGGTTTGTTGCGGGTTATCTCATTTTGAAGCTCATCAACCAGTTGTCCGATCCGATCCATCGATGGAGAAGGATTGGGCAACTGAAGGCTTATAAAAGCCTTTACTTCCCAAACTTCCAGGACATCGTGCAAGGCCGCTTCCAGATTCGGAATGCCTGAGATATCGGAACTTAACAGCACCACACCCTTGGTTTTGACCTGATTGAAAGCCTTTCGGTAAAGAAATCCCTGGTTTTTCAAGACAAACAGGTAATGAGCACTGTCTTTTATTTCGTACCAGTTTCTAATGAAGCTGCCAACCAGCAATGCACCCGGATATTCAAAATCGGTTCCACTTTCAAAGGCCCGGTAATAACCCGACGGTAAATTGGGTAGCTGAAAAGAAGGTAAATGCGTCAGAAATGCAGGATTCTGATAATTGGCAATGTACTCGATCCACTGATTTTTCGCTACCCACTGAATGGTTGGGTAGTGCTGCGGCCTTTCTTCCCGGTGCGCGGGAGCAATTTCCTGTCCAATACCATACTGGTTATTAAAAACCGGCATCCGATGATCGACAACAGCGGGTTGCGGTGTCAGGATCGGGGCATGGTTTTGGTGTGGATGTTGCATGGATTGTGTTGGCTGGTATTCGTTTCCGTTCACAGGCTTTAACGTCACTTGCCTGGAAACCATGCGTATCGATGGCTCTGGCTGCTGATAATGATCCATAACCTTGGATAACGGCTGCGGTTCAGCATAAGTCGGCATGCGTGCAGGAGTTGTGGAAGATCCCGAGTGAGATACGGTCATGGGGCGCGGCCCGTTCATGGGTAAAGACAACTCCGGGGTTTCACGAATTCTCCGCAGATCATTTTTTAGCAAATTGTCTACGGTGATGCCAAATGCCGCCGCCATATTCTTAAGATTGGTAAGATTGGGGTTGGCACGTGCTTCTTCGTAGGCGCCCAAAAGAGACCTCTTGATAGCAATTTTTCGCGCAAATTGCTCTTGTGTAAGGCCATTTAGCCTCCTGAGATATTTTATATTGTTGCTGACGATGCTCATGAAATAACCTTTGCGAGAAAGTTACAAAGAAATGACAAAATTTTTAGCAAAATTTGATTTGAGCACATTGAAATAAGAAGTTTTTTGAGAAATAAGAAGATATTTTGGCGCTTTTCTGTCACCCTTTCAGGGTTGAAATTACAGCGTTGGCATGGTCTGCTATAATACTGTCATCCTTTCAGGATTATAAAAAGGGAATCATTTTACGAAATTTCAACCCTGAAAGGGTGACAGTATTATAGAAAATGAACCATGATCCGCGATTCTAACCCTGAAAGGGTGACAGAATTGTATCCACGAAATTTTCATATCTTATCAAAAAACAAAAATGCGGGAAATCAAAATATACATTTCAATTTCCCGCACTATATTTTATAATCCCGTTGATACCTAACCGGATACTATTACTTGTAAATCTCTTTCCTCGCTGCTTTCAACGTATTGGTCAACAAGCCACAAATCGTCATCAGACCAACACCGCCTGGAACTGGCGTTATGAAGCTGCTTTTCGGCGCAACGTCTGCAAAATTTACGTCACCTTTGATCGCAAATCCACTTTTCTTGGTGGCGTCTTCAACGCGTGTGATACCTACGTCTATCACCACCGCACCTTCTTTTATGTAATCAGCTGTCACAAATTCCGGGCGACCTAATGCCACAATCAGAATATCCGCGGTCTGGCAGATTTCTTTCAGGTTTTTGGTTTTGCTGTGCGTAATCGTTACGGTGCAGTTTCCAGGATATTCGTTACGCTGCATTAAAATGCTCATCGGTAAACCTACGATCTGACTGCGGCCAATGACTACACAATTTTTTCCAGCTGTTTCAATACCAGCACGGATCAGCATTTCAAGAATACCAAAAGGCGTTGCGGAAATGTAGGCTGGAAGCCCTTTGCACATTCTGCCTACGTTGATCGGGTGAAAACCGTCCACATCCTTTGAAGGATCAACAGCTTCCATCACCGTATTTTCGGAAATATGTTTTGGTAAAGGCAGCTGCACAATGAATCCGTCCACATCAGGATTCTTATTCAATGAATCAACGGCCGCCAAAAGTTCTGCTTCGGTGGTTTCTGCACCGAAACGTAACAGGGTAGAAGTAAAACCAATTTCTTCGCAGCTGCGAATTTTGGACGCTACATAGGTTTCACTCGCGCCGTCCTGTCCTACCAGAATCGCCGCTAAATGTGGTTTTTTACCACCCGTTGAAACCCAGTTTTCAACTTCTAGTTTTATCTCTGACTTAATTTGGGCTGAAATCGCCTTTCCGTCAAGTAGTTGCATTTTATATTAAAGTATAATGGTAAACGTAAAGAGGATGATGGTCAGGTAATTACCTGTTCTCATACATCATTCGTGATTCTTAACTCATTTTTTAACTTTTCCATTCCAACCGACGCTTTTTCCTGAATAAAAGTCATGTTTTTTCGGAAAGTGATGTCCGGTTTTACCGGATCTATGATGTAAATTGGCTTATAAGCATTTACATAATGAACAAGGCCCGCTGCCGGATACACGGCCAGAGAGGTGCCTACGACAACAAAAATATCGGCTTGGGCCGTGATGTCCATGGCTACATCCATCATCGGAACCGCTTCGCCAAACCATACAATATGCGGACGAAGTTGGCTTCCCAATTCGCATAAATCTCCTTTTTTTAATTCCCAGGACGGTATATCGTATACCAGTTCCGGGTTTTTAGTGCTTTCCGACTTGAAAAGCTCACCATGCAAATGGACAACGTTTGTAGAGCCGGCTATTTCGTGCAGATTGTCCACGTTTTGCGTGATAATCTGCACGTCGTAATGTTTTTCGAGTTCAACCAAAGCATAATGCGCCGGGTTGGGTTTTACTGAAAGCGCCTGTTTTCTCCTTTCATTATAAAAATTCAGAACAAGATCCGGATTTTTACGCCAGGCCTCAGGCGTCGCCACATCTTCAATCCGATGATTTTCCCACAAACCACCGCTGTCACGGAAGGTACTGATTCCGCTTTCAGCGCTAATTCCTGCACCGGAAAGAACAACGAGCTTTTTCATAGTTTTTAGCTGTTGGCAATTAGCTTTGGATAATTTAGATGCTTTTAACTCTTAGTCGTTTTTTTAGCAGCTGTTTTTTTTGCAGCAGGCTTCTTGGCTGCTGGCTTTTTAATTGCCGGAGCTTTTTCAGCCGCGACTGCTTTTGGTGCTGCTTTTTTAAATCCACCTCTTCCTGCCGGTTTATCCGGCGTGTCGGCTGCGATTTGTAAAATTGCCGCGTAAGTCAGGTCAGCTGGTTCGGTTCCTTTTGGTATTTTTAAGTTACGTTTTTCGAACGCTACATAAGGTCCGTATCTTCCGTTAAGTACTTTAACGTCAGGATTTTCTGAGAACTCCTTGATCGTTTTGTTGCTGTCGGACAAGCGTTTTGCCTCGATGATCTCAACCAGACGATCTTCGGTAACGGCCATCGGATCATCTGTTTTGGCAAGAGAGTAATACTTGCCGCCGTGTTTCACATAAGGGCCAAATTTACCGACACTTACGATCATATCTGAATCCTCAAAAAGGCCAACGGTACGTGGCAATTTAAACAATTCGAATGCTTCATCGAGCGTGATGTTTTCCATCAGCTGGCCTTTTTTCAGGCTGGCAAATTTCGGTTTGTCTTCGTCTTCCGCATCACCGATCTGCACGTAAGGGCCATATTTCCCAATACGAACCGTTACTTTCTTTCCCGTCGCAGGGTCCTCGCCCAATTCACGGGAAGTCAGGCTGCGGTCGATTGCTTCCTCCTCTGCTTCACCCACTTTTTTGTGGAAAGGCGTGTAAAAATCAGTGATCATTTTTTGCCATGGAAGTTGTCCTTCGGCAATGTGGTCAAAGTCTTTTTCAACACTCGCGGTAAACGAATAGTCAATAATATCTTCAAAGTGATTTACCAGGAAGTCATTCACGACCATACCCGTGCTTGTCGGGAAAAGTTTTGACTTTTCCGTACCATACGTTTCTTTAAGCACTACGCTTTTGATCTCGTCTTTGGCAAGCGTCATTTCTTTATAAGCACGCTCAATCCCTTCGCGATCTTCCTTGATAACGTATTCTCTTCTTATAATCGTAGAAATCGTCGGCGCATAGGTAGATGGACGACCGATCCCCATTTCTTCCAGTTTCTTTACAAGGCTCGCTTCCGTATAACGGGGTGGGTTACGGGTAAAGCGCTCCGTTGCTTTCATATCGGCAAGGTTCAGAATCTGGCTGATGTTTAACGGAGGAAGCATACCTTTTTGCTCTTCATCCTCTTCATCACTCGATTCAAGGTAAACCTTTAAGAATCCTTCGAATTTAATCACTTCACCTTGTGCCACCAGTTCTTCCGGTGTTGTGGAAATGCCGATGGTTGCGGTGGTTCTTTCAAGCTGGGCATCCGCCATTTGAGAGGCGATGGCACGTTTCCAGATCAGCTCATACAAGCGCTGCTCATTTCTGTCGCCGCTTCCCTGTAAAGTTGAAAAGTCAGTTGGGCGAATAGCTTCGTGCGCTTCCTGGGCTGATTCATTTTTGGTTTTGAAAACCCTTTTGTTGTAAAACTCGGGGCCATATTCTTTGGTAATCTGTAATCTTGCTTTTTCCAGCGCTTCTTCCGACAAATTGGTCGAATCGGTACGCATGTAGGATATTTTACCAGCTTCATATAACCTTTGTGCGACAGTCATGGTCTGAAGCACTGAAAAGCTAAGTTTGCGGGAAGCTTCCTGTTGTAAAGTAGAAGTTGTAAAAGGTGGTGCAGGAGATTTTTTTGCAGGTTTTACTTCAAGATTTTTTATTGAAAAGGTAGCTTTAATACATTTTTCCAGGAATGTAAGTGCATCCGTTTCCTCAGCAAAGTTTTTCGGCAGCTCTGCGTTTAAAACTTTTCCGTTTCCTAAATCAAAACGGGCAGTAACTTTGAAACTTCCTTTTGTTTTGAAAGCATCAATTTCACGCTCACGTTCTACTACAATACGTACAGCCACGGATTGCACACGTCCTGCGGAAAGGTTTGATTTTCCGATGCGTATTTTCTTCCAGAGAATTGGCGAAAGTTCATAACCTACCAAACGATCCAATATACGACGGGCCTGCTGCGCGTTCACCAGATCTACATCGATGACACGCGGTGTGGCAATCGCATTCTGCAAGGCGGATTTGGTAATTTCACGAAAGACAATCCTTTTGGTGTCGTCAGGCAAACCCAATGCCTCTTTGAGGTGCCACGATATGGCTTCCCCTTCGCGGTCGGAGTCAGTTGCGAGCCATACTTCGGCATCCTTCGCTAATTTCTTTAACTCATTAATGACTTTCACCTTGTCACCTGAGACTTCGTAAGACGGCTGAAAACCATTGTCTATATCGACACCCATATCATGTTCGGGAAGGTCACGTACATGCCCAAAACTGGATTTAACGATAAAGTCTGTCCCTAAATAATTTTCTATGGTTTTGGCCTTCGCCGGTGACTCTACGATCACCAGATTTTTTGACATAATTTTGGAATTAAGATACTAGGTGGCTCTTTGGAGCTCAAATATAGGGCAGAAAGAAGCAAAAAATCAAAGCTATAGGCAAAAGGAGTGTGAGAAACTTCTTTTGGGCTTCACAAAAAACGTGCCATTTTACCGATTTTATGTCCGTAAATAAGCCGTGAAAAGAACAAAAGCGGAGGTTTGCCGGTTATACTTAGGTAGCCTTAGTTCATAATCATTGTAAATAAATGCAAAAAAAGAACCTGTCAAGGCTACGTTGTAAGTAATTTTGTACTTTTATGCGTTTTATTGATAACAGATAATTAGAATCGTTGAATTACTATGGCTTTTGACTTAGACATGATTAAGGGTGCTTATGCCCGCATGCAAGAAAGAGTGAAAGCTGCTCGTAAAATAGAAGGGCGGCTGTTGACTTTAGCAGAAAAAATGTTGTATTCTCACGTATGGGAAGGAACACCTTCTCAGGTTTATGAGAGCGATAAATCTTATTTTGCTCTGGTCTGTGTTACGCGTCAGGATACGAGAGCTCATAGGACATTATTATAATTTTTACAGACTGGTATAGTAAAAGGGGCAGTACTAAGGCTGTTTTATAAATCTGCCTTTAACATTGAAAAGATTTCAAAAAAGAATTCCAATATGACTATTTATAAGGAGTATATCAAAGAGATTGAAGAAAGAAAAAACCAGGGGCTTAATCCGAAGCCAATTGATGGTGCTGAATTGCTAAGCGAAATTATTGCGCAAATTAAGGATTCAGAAAATGAATATCGGGAAGACTCTCTTAACTTTTTTATTTACAACACTTTACCCGGAACCACAAGTGCTGCTGGTGCGAAAGCCAGGTTTTTAAAAGAAATCATTCTGGGAGAATCCGTAGTAGCAGAAATATCACCTGCTTTTGCGTTTGAGTTATTATCGCACATGAAGGGTGGTCCTTCCATTGAGGTATTGCTTGATCTTGCCCTTGGCGAGGATGCAAATATTGCCAAAGAAGCTGCAAAGGTTCTTAAAACACAGGTTTTCCTCTATGATGCGGATGTAGACCGTCTTAAGGTGGCCTACAAAAACGATAATCAAATCGCCAGAGAAATTCTTGAAAGCTACGCGCAGGCTGAGTTCTTTACAAAATTGCCAGAGGTAGCTGAAGAAATTAAGATTGTTACGTTTATCGCCGGTGAAGGTGATATTTCTACGGATTTGCTTTCTCCGGGTAACCAGGCGCATTCCAGATCAGACCGTGAGCTTCACGGGTTATGTATGATCACGCCTAAGGCGCAGCAGGAAATCAAAGCATTGCAAGCTGAACATCCTGATAAGAGCGTGATGCTGATTGCTGAAAAAGGTACTATGGGCGTGGGTTCATCAAGGATGTCAGGTGTGAACAACGTGGCGCTTTGGACCGGAAAACAAGCAAGTCCTTATATTCCATTTGTTAATATCGCTCCGATTGTTGGAGGTACAAACGGTATTTCTCCTATTTTCCTTACCACAGTTGACGTTACCGGCGGTATTGGTATCGATCTTAAAAACTGGGTTAAAAAGGTTGATGCGGATGGTCAGATTATCCGCAATGAAAGTGGTGATCCTATTTTGGAGGAAGTGTACTCTGTTGAAACGGGCACTGTTCTTACGATCAATACGAAGACGAAGAAACTTTATAATGGCGATCAGGAACTGATTGACATTTCGAAGGCATTCACGCCTCAGAAAGTAGAATTTATTAAGGCTGGTGGATCCTATGCGATTGTATTCGGTAAAAAGATCCAGACCGTTGCAGCGAAGATTTTGGGCATCGATATCCCCGCTGTATTTGCGCCGTCCAAGGAGATTTCTCACAAGGGGCAAGGTCTTACAGCAGTAGAAAAAATATTTAACAAAAACGCCGTTGGCACAACGCCGGGCAAAGTATTACACGCCGGTTCGGATGTTCGTGTAGAGGTTAATATCGTAGGTTCACAAGATACCACGGGTCTGATGACTTCTCAGGAATTGGAGTCAATGGCTGCAACAGTGATTTCACCAATTGTGGACGGTGCCTACCAATCGGGTTGTCACACGGCTTCTGTATGGGATAAAAAAGCGCAGGCTAACATTCCTAAGCTGATGAAGTTCATGAATGATTTCGGTCTGATCACGGCCCGTGACCCGAAGGGCGAATATCACGCCATGACAGATGTGATTCACAAAGTGCTTAACGATATCGTTGTGGATGAGTGGGCGATCATTATTGGAGGTGACTCGCACACAAGAATGTCTAAGGGTGTTGCTTTTGGTGCTGACTCAGGAACCGTTGCGCTTGCATTGGCTACGGGTGAGGCGTCCATGCCAATTCCGGAATCGGTGAAGGTAACCTTCAAAGGAGATATGAAGGATCACATGGATTTCCGTGATGTGGTTCATGCTACGCAGGCGCAGATGCTTCAGAAGTTTGGCGGAGAGAACGTATTCCAGGGCAGAATCATCGAGGTTCATCTTGGAACACTTCCTGCGGATCAGGCATTCACGTTTACAGACTGGACGGCGGAGATGAAGGCAAAAGCTTCCATCTGTATTTCTGAAGATGATACCCTGATCGAATCACTGGAGATTGCAAAAGGCAGAATCCAGATCATGATTGATAAGGGCATGGACAATAGCAAACAGGTTCTTCAGGGGTTGATCAATAAAGCGGATAAGAGAATCGCAGAGATTAGATCAGGTGAGAAACCAGGTCTTATTCCGGATGCGAATGCAAAATATTACGCTGAGGTGGTGATTGATCTTGATATAATCGTAGAGCCAATGATCGCAGATCCTGATGTCAACAATAAGGATGTTTCCAAGCGTTATACGCACGATACGATTCGACCAATCTCTTACTATGGAGAAGATAAAAAAGTAGATCTTGGTTTTGTCGGTTCCTGCATGGTCCACAAGGGAGATTTGAAAATTGTTTCTCAGATGCTTAAAAACCTAGAGGAACAACAAGGTAAAGTTGAGTTCCACGCTCCGCTGGTAGTGGCAGCGCCTACATATAACATCATCGAGGAGCTTAAAAATGAAGGCGACTGGGATGTATTGCAGAAGTACTCTGGTTTCGAATTTGACGATAATGCACCGAAAGGCGCGGCACGTACTGAATACGAAAATATGATGTATCTGGAACGTCCTGGCTGTAACCTTTGCATGGGTAACCAGGAAAAAGCAGCGAAAGGGGATACTGTTATGGCAACTTCGACGCGTCTTTTCCAGGGAAGAGTTGTTGAAGATTCAGAACGCAAAAAAGGAGAATCGTTACTTGCTTCGACACCAGTCGTTGTGCTGTCGGCAATCCTTGGACGCATTCCAAATATAGCAGAATATAAAGCTGCGGTGGTTGGGATTGACCTAACGAAGTTTGCACCTCCAGTTAAGCAGTTAAGCAGATAAAATCTGTTTAGCATGTTCGCCCGCCTGGTCACTCGGCGGCGAACATGCTAAACGGAAATACACGAAATAGTCGCTGGTGGTTCGGTTTTTGATAGGTGTGAATGTGTAGACATTAATATTAATTACTATGGCTTTTGACTTAGAGATGATCAAGGGTGTTTACGCCCGCATGCAGGAAAGAGTGGAAGCTGCCCGTAAAATAGAGGGGCGGCCATTGACTTTAGCAGAAAAGATATTGTACGCTCACTTGTGGGAGGGAACACCTTCTCAGGTTTATGAGCGAGGTAAATCTTACGTAGATTTTGCTCCTGACCGGGTTGCGATGCAGGATGCTACTGCGCAGATGGCCCTTTTGCAATTTATGCAGGCCGGGAGGCCACAGGTTGCCGTTCCGTCTACAGTGCATTGTGATCACCTTATTCAGGCAGAAGTGGGTGCTGTTGCGGATTTACAGACTGCAAAAGATAAAAATAAGGAAGTTTATGATTTCCTGGCTTCGGTATCCAATAAATATGGTATCGGATTCTGGAAACCAGGCGCAGGTATTATTCACCAGGTTGTTTTGGAAAACTACGCGTTTCCAGGCGGTATGATGATCGGTACCGACTCACACACACCGAATGCAGGTGGTTTGGGTATGGTAGCGATCGGTGTTGGTGGTGCGGATGCCAGTGATGTGATGTCAGGATTGGCGTGGGAGCTTAAAATGCCCAAGCTGATCGGTGTTAAACTGACAGGTAAACTGAGCGGATGGACGGCTGCGAAAGACGTTATTCTTTGGGTTGCAGGCCAGCTGACTGTAAAAGGTGGAACGGGCTGCATCGTTGAATATTTCGGTGAAGGCGCTGAAAGTCTTTCCTGTACGGGTAAAGGTACGATCTGTAACATGGGTGCTGAAATCGGAGCTACGACTTCTATTTTCGCTTATGATGCGAAAATGGCTGATTACCTTCGTTCAACTGAGCGTGCTGATGTAGCGGATGCTGCAAATGCTGTGGCTGGTTACCTGCGCGCCGATGACGAAGTGTATGCAAATCCTGCTGCTTACTATGATCAGTTGATTGAACTTGATCTTTCAACACTTGAACCACACGTGAACGGCCCGTTTACGCCGGATCTGGCCTGGCCTCTTTCTAAATTTGCTAAGGCGGTGAAAGAAAACGGATGGCCGGAAGTGCTTTCCGTTGGTTTGATCGGTTCCTGTACCAACTCTTCGTATGAAGATATCAGCCACGCGGCTTCGCTGGCACAACAGGCTGTGGACAAAAAACTGGTTGTAACTTCTGAATATACGATCACACCAGGTTCTGAGCAAGTTCGCTATACCGTGGATCGTGATGGTTTTCTTGATACTTTCGCGCAAATCGGCGGTGTGGTTTTGGCTAATGCTTGTGGACCTTGTATCGGTCAGTGGGCCCGTCATGGTGCTGAAAAAGGCGAGAAAAACTCAATCATCACTTCTTTCAACCGGAACTTCTCGAAACGTGCCGATGGTAACCCTAATACGCACTCATTCGTTGCTTCTCCTGAAATTGTAACGGCTTTGGCTATCGCTGGTCGCCTTACTTTTGACCCGCGTGTTGACAAACTGACCAATACAGACGGTGTTGAGGTAATGCTCGACGAACCGTCAGGACTCGAACTTCCGGCAAAAGGATTTGCTGTTGAGGATGCTGGCTATCAGGCGCCGGCAGAAGACGGAACGAAGGTACAGGTTATTGTCAGCCCGACCTCTGATCGTTTGCAATTGCTTGAACCATTCAAAGCGTGGGAAGGAACCGATCTTAATGGATTGAAACTTTTGATCAAAGCAAAAGGAAAATGTACGACCGACCATATTTCTATGGCTGGTCCATGGTTGAAATACCGTGGTCATCTCGACAACATTTCCAACAATATGCTGATTGGTGCGGTTAACTTCTACAATGAAAAAACCAACACCGTTAAAAATCAGTTGACAGGTGCGTACGGCGAAGTGCCTGCTGTTCAGCGCGACTACAAAGCCAATAACATCGGAACGATCGTTGTGGGTGATGAAAACTACGGTGAAGGCTCTTCACGTGAGCACGCCGCGATGGAGCCTCGTTTCCTCGGTGCGCGCGCTATCCTTGTTAAATCATTTGCACGTATCCACGAAACAAACCTTAAAAAGCAGGGTATGCTGGCATTGACTTTTGCCAATCCTGCTGATTATGACAAGATTCAGGAAGACGATACGATTGACATCAAAGGATTGGAAACATTCGCTCCGGGTGTTCAATTGGCAATCGTATTGCATCACGCAGATGGTACAACGGAGGAATTCCCGGTTAATCATACGTACAATGAGCAGCAAATCGAATGGTTCAAAGAAGGTTCTGCTTTGAATATAATCCGGAAATCAGTAGCCTCATAATCGGGCCGACTGATATAGATTAAAAACAGAAAAACTTCCGGAAACGGGAGTTTTTCTGTTTTATAAACAAATTAAAAAGTTGCAAATTATTGAATCGTATCGTTTTTGACAGGAACATGCAAATCGATTTTGACAATTTCGCCAATCCCTTTTTTATTCAGATTGTACTCGTTTCTGTTGATTTCAAACGTGCCCTTGAAAACACCATTATGGGCCGCACGTTCAAATGAGAACGGAAATGTGATCTCCTTTGTAATTCCTTTTATCGTCAGTGGGCCGGAAACGACGAAGCCACTATCCGATTTACTAATGGTTGAAGAAGAGAAATGAATGTGGGGATAATGTGCTGCATCAAAAAAATCCTCCGCCAGCGCATGTTTGTTTTTCAGTCCGATCCCGGTATTGATGGTATTGACCTCGACTGCTACGTTAAAGCTGGACTGAACGAGGTTGGCTTCTTCAAAGTGAATAGTCCCTTTCAGGCCTTTGAAGCTACCTTTAGCACCTTTGGTTTTAAAGGTAATGGAATAGATCTCGTCAACAATTTGCCAGTCAGTTAAGCGCATCGCTGCGTAAGCAGACAGTGTCAGGGAGATTATAATAAAGAGTAATGATAACTTTTTCATAGTCGCGATTTGGAACTGCAAAATTGATTGCCCGGATCTGAAAAAATAGCATAATTGCTTAACTGTTATTAATCGGTCGGAAAGGACTTTTGTGAAAGGGTGAAATGTAACGGTAATGAACTTTTTAGCCGTTTTTATAATTAAGTGAAATACCTTCCCTTTGATAAATTATTAACTAGTTTTATAGAGTGATTGGTCAGTCAAAATGAAAGTGAACCAGGAAAGTGGCCTTTCGGAATTACTTCAATGAAAAAACGAATTTTAAAAATGTTATTAACGATATGTATTTTAGCAGCCATACTGGTTGGCGCTGTTTATGTCTTTTTGCAAGAAGACCAGTTCGGTAAAGTGCCATCCGGTGCGCGATTGGAAAGGATACAGAAGTCTTCAAATTATAACAACGGACAATTTCAGAACCAGAGTTTTACACCGGACCTGGCAGAAGGCGTCAGCTATTACACGGTTTTGAAAGAATTTATTTTTGACAAAAGCAAAAGAATAAAACCGGAAACGGTCCTGCCATCGGTAAAAACAGATCTTTTAAACCTGAGTCCAGACGAAGATATCCTGGTATGGTTTGGTCATTCTTCCTATTTCATGCAGATTGACGGAAAGAAAATGCTGGTTGATCCCGTGTTTAGCGGAGCCGCATCACCTGTTAAATTTACCACGTCAAGTTTCGCTGGCAGTGATGTTTACGCCGTGGAGGATTTTCCTGAAATCGATTATCTTTTTATTTCACATGATCACTGGGATCACCTGGATTACGAGACGATTCTGAAACTTAAATCAAAAGTGAAGAAGGTAATAACAGGCTTGGGGACGGGCGCGCATTTTGAAGCCTGGGGATATGATCTTTCCAAAGTTGAAGAAAGAGACTGGAATGAGGCGGTGGATTTGGGGGATGGATTTACGGTGAATATCACGCCGGGACGACATTTTTCGGGAAGAGGTTTTTCCAGAAACCGCGCTATGTGGGTTTCTTTTGTTTTACAAACACCCACGAAGAAATTGTTCCTGGGAGGAGATTCCGGTTATGATACGCATTTCAAAGCCATAGGGGATAAGTTTGGCCCCTTTGATCTCGCACTCCTGGAATGCGGACAGTATAACAAGAACTGGAAGTATATCCACATGATGCCGGAAGAAGTTGGACAGGCGGCAGAAGATCTGAGAGCAACAAAACTGATGCCGGTTCACTGGGCGAAATTTGCGCTGGCACAACATGATTGGGACGATTCGATTATTCGTGTTGCCAAAGCAGCAAAACTGAAAAATATGCCGCTGGTTACGCCGATGATTGGAGAAACGGTGAACCTGAATGAAAGCAAATCGTTTCCTGCCTGGTGGGAAAATGTGAAGTAAACAGACTGATAATTTCTTGTAAGGCCGGTGTATTAATTTGCGCTGGTCTTTTTTGTTGCCGGGTTTTGTAAGTGATTTATAATGAAGGGGACAGAAGGCTGTAACAAATCAATTTCTCATACGATTGAAGATTATCTCTACATGAATCCCAATTGGTTAAGTAGGTGATACCTGTTTGACTTTTGCATTTAGCCCCAAATGGCAATATAAATTTAGCAAGATTATTTTATCTTAAATGCTATTTTTAAATGTTTGTTTAAATTATCTATTTAAACTATTTGGAAGTGTAAATTTTAATCAACACCTTTGAATCGTAATTACAAAGAAACAGTTAAAAAAAGGAGTAAAAGTGAAGTGCATAAGCAATAAGTCCAGTGAAGAGAGAATTAAGGAAGCTGCGAGAAAAGTTTTCTTAAAAAAGGGTTTCGACGGAACCACTTCGAGGGATATTGCAGAGGAGGCCGACATGAATATCGCCCTCACCAATTATTATTTCCGAAGTAAAGAAAAGCTTTTTTTGGAGATTTTTAAAGATCTGCTGACTTTGTACTTTCAAAATACGCTGGATATCTTCAATAAGGATATCGATTTCAAATCGAAGATTTTTGAAGCGATTGACCATACATATGCCATGGTGAGTGAGGAGCCGGATCTTTGCAATTTTATCATGAACGAGGTTCATAGAGCACCTGAACGCCTCATTCCTGATCTTAATTTCCTGCGGCAGGTAAAGCATACCCAATTGGGCCAACAGCTCGAAGAGGAAATAAAAAAGGGCAATATCCGTCCAATCGGTATCGAGAATGTTATTCCGATGCTCTGTGGTTATATCCAGTTTATTTTCATGGGTAAAAATATGCATATGAAAATTTTCGAGGTGGATGAGGAGCAATTCAAGCAATACGCGCTGGACCATAAGGAAAGAATCAAGGAAATGATCCTTTGTTATCTATATATCTGATTAAATTTTTTTACCCTCGGTTTAAACAAACATTTAAAATAAATATTTTATTTAACTGATACCCTAAGATGAAATTTTCATTTCACTATGCATGGCTGTTTGTCTTGCTGATGACGACGCGTGTGCATGCCCAGCAATATAATCTCGAACAGCTGGTAGATTTAGCCATGAAGAATAATTACAGTATCCAGTCGTCCATGCTGGATGAAGCCAAGACGAGTGCGAAGATTGAGGAGGTGAAATCCAATCTTTTGCCTTCGTTAAATGTGACGGGTGACTATAAGCGGTACTTCAAAATTCCCGGCCAGGTAGTTCCTGCCAGCGCATTTGGCGGTCCTGAGGGTTCGTATAGCACCCTTGCTTTCGGGCTTCCGTATAACCTTTCCACTTCGGCGCAGGTTACGCAGGCACTCTTCAATCCATCGGTGAAATATGCCCTGAAAGCCGCAGATCTGAACCGGGACCTGACTTCTCTGACAACGGTGAAAACCAGGGAAGATATCGCATACAATGTCACCGATGCTTATTACAATCTTGTAACGGTGGTTCAGCAGATGGCCTTTCTGGACAGCAACCTTATTTCGACCGACCGCCTTTATAAGGTCACTGACCTGCTTTATCAAAACCAGTTAGCCCAGCGTGTTGATAAAGACAGGATTCTGATCAATAAAACAACGACAGAAACTCAGCTGAAAACTTTGAAGAATTCGTATTCACAGCTGGTGAATTTACTGAAATATTATACAGGTATTCCGCAATCTGACTCGTTACGTATAGATATACAGGTTAAGAATGTACTGCTTCCTTCCCAGGCGGAAAAAAGTGGTGTGCGCAGAACGGATATCACACTGCTGGAACGCCAGAAAGACCTGAATGTGTTGCAGGACAAAAACCTGAAATCGGGCTATCTGCCGACGGTGAATGCTTATGGTGTAGCCAATTTGACTTATTTCGGAAAGGGCGGAGATAATTCAGTTTTCAAGCAGGTGCCCGGATATTGGGCCGGACTGCAGCTTAACTGGAATGTTTTCGATGGTCTGGCGAGAAAGGCGCAGCGTACACAAAACCGGATTGATAACGACAAGCTGACGGTTCAGTTGAAGCAACTCGAACAGTCTATCGAAATGGAAGAAATAAATGCCAGAAACAAGTTCAGCGTTGAGCAGCAGAACATCAACGCCAAGAATGACCAGGTTGCGCTGGCAAGTCGCGTTTACAAACAAATTCAACTTCAATTCAAAGAGGGAGTGGTTTCGCTTTCGGATGTGATCCAGTCGGAACAAACACTGCTGGACGCGCAAAGCAATTACCTGACTTCCCTCGTACAGCTTCTTCAGGCCGAACTCGAATGGAAAAAAGCAACGGGATCTCTTTTGAAACAATAAGTCAAAAATTAAAACTACTAACCTTCAACATTAAAACATATGAAACGGCTGTTAACATTTGTCGCCATCATTGCAGTGCTGGGCCTTACTGCTGCCAAGCTTTTAAGTAACAAGGAAGCTACGGAAGCCAAGGTTTATCAGCCGGATCCGAACCTGAAAGTAGGGGTAAGGACAACCGTTGCAGAACTTAGGAATATGTCGCAGGAAACAAAATTCCTGGGTTCGTTTACCCCGAACAGGAAGATTGAAATCCGTCCACTTGCCGGCGGAGAAATTATACGCCTGAACATACAGGAAGGACAGCACATCAGCGCCGGACAGCTACTTGCCAAATTGGATGACGACCAGCTTCGTTTCCAGGTGGAGGCGTTGCAGGTAACGTTGGAGGGGTATCAGAATGACCTGAAACGTTATGAGGTTTTGGTAAAAGGAGACGCGGTTCCGGCGATTAACATCGAGCGGACGCAGCTGAGCATTCGCGGTACGCAGGCGCAAATCAAGCAATTGAACAAACAGATTGCCAATACCAGTATTATCGCGCCGTTTTCAGGCATTGTAACTTCTAAACTGGTTGAAAAGGGATCGGTTGTTTCGATCGGGACGCCGATGGCGGAAATTACGGATATTGCTTCTTTGAAGCTGCTTGTGAATGTGCCTGAAAAGGCGATTAATCAGTTCCGTTTGGGGCAGTCGATATCGGTTCTGACAGAGGTTTATCCGGATGCCAAATTTCAGGGAAAAGTATCGATGATTGGAGCGCAAGGTGATGATTTACATAATTATCCGGTAGAAATTACGGTTCAAAACACAGCAAATAATCCTTTGAAAGCGGGGATGTACGGCTCGATAGCCAATTCGCATGAATTGAAAGGTGAGTCACTGGCAGTTCCCCGTCAGGCGATTCTGGGATCGGCCAAGGATCCTCAGTTGTATGTGGTTGAAAATGGTAAGGCTGTTCTGAAAAATGTAGCGATAGGCGTTGCAACCAATGACTTTTATGAAATTACCAAAGGGCTTAAAGCGGGCGATCAGGTGGTGACAAGTGGTCAGATCAACCTGCAAAACGGAACGCTTGTAACGGCTCAGTAAACCTTATTCCTAAAAGAATTTATCATGAAATTTATAGAATCCATCATCAAACGTCCGTCGATGATTATCGTGCTTTTCGCGATTCTCTCCATAGGCGGTATATTTTCCTATCGGCTGCTGAGTTATGAATTGTTACCGGAATTTTCGGTACCCATTGTAACAATTACAACGCTTTATCCGGGTGCGGCGCCCTCGGAGGTTGAATCAGAAATCAGTAAAAAAATTGAGGACGCCGTTTCAGGACTGGATAATATCGATGACGTTACTTCGAAATCATACGAAAGTGCATCGCTGGTTATTGTCCAGTTAAAACCCGGAACGGATATTGATAAAGCGCTGGAAGATGCACAGCGGGATATCAACAACATGGTCAGTGATTTGCCTGATGATGCGGAAACGCCCTCACTGTCAAAAATATCGCCAAGTGACCAGCCGATTATGCAGCTCCTGGCTACCTCGTCATTGCCGAATGAAGTGTTTTATCAGCAGGTTGAGGATAAATATTTACCGGTTATCCAGCAGATTGCCGGTGTGGCCGAGATCAGCATGGTAGGAGGGGACCAGCGTGAGATTCGTGTGAATGTGAATGATGATAAATTGAAATATTACGGGTTGTCCCTTTTGCAGGTGACGCAGGCTATCAACCAGGCGAACCTTGATTTTCCAACGGGAAAAGTGAAAAGTGCTTCGGAAAATATGACGCTTCGTCTGGCTGGGAAATTCAGCTCGCTTGACGATATCAGAAATCTGGTTATCTCAACATCAAAAGGAGGAAGTCAGGTACGCGTTGGTGATGTGGCTGACATTACGGACGGCCTGGGTGAAAGAGAAAGTATCAGTCGGTATAACGGACAGAATGGTATCGGGCTTTTTATCAAAAAACAGTCGGATGCCAATGCGGTTGAGATCAGTCGTCTGGTTCAGCTGAAATTGTCGGAAATTGAAAAGGCCAATGCAAAGGATAAGGTACATTTCGCGATTGCTTACGACAGCAGTATTTTTACACTGGAATCTGTTGAAGCAGTAACTCACGATTTGATACTGGCCGTCGTATTAGTGGCGGCGGTAATGCTCTTGTTCCTGCACAGTTTCAGGAACGCATTTATCGTCATGGTTTCGGTTCCGGCTTCTCTGGTTTCAGCGTTTTTGTTCATGTACGTGATGGGTTATTCGCTTAACCTGATGACATTGCTAGCGCTTTCGCTCGTGATCGGTATTCTCGTGGATGACTCGATTGTGGTGTTGGAAAATATCCAGCGACATCTTGAAATGGGTAAGGACCGCTGGCAGGCAACGATTGACGGGGTGACTGAAATCGGATTTGCAGCCCTTGCCATTACGCTGGTGATTGTGGTGGTTTTTGTTCCAATCACGATGGTAAATTCGGTGATTGCAGATTTGCTGCGCCAGTTTTCGTTAACGGTTGCTTTCGCGACGATGATTAGTCTTTTGGTGAGTTTTACCTTAACGCCCTGGATGACGTCCAATATGGCGCGTATCGAACACCTGGATCCAAAAAATCCTTTTCAGCGGTTTTTGCTTTGGTTTGAAAAACAACTTACTGCACTTACTACCTGGTATCACGGAAGTCTGGAATGGGTTTTGACGCACAAATTAATGTTCACAGGTGGGCTAATCGCGTTGTTTGTCGTGACAGGCTGGGTAATGGGCCTGGGCATTATTGGTCAGGAGTTCGTGGCGCAGGGTGATCAGGGTAAATTTTTATTGACGATGAAACTGGATAAAAGTGCATCGTTGCAGCAAAATAACCTGACAGCCAGAAGCATCGAAGAATACCTTCGGAAAAAGCCGGACGTGACCACCATTTTTGCAAATGTTGGGGGGGCGAGTACGGGTATGAACAGTTCGGGACAGGGAGAAACAAACCGCACCGAGTTAACCGTTGAACTTAAACCATTAACCGAACGCAGTGGTTTGGTACCTACCGAAACGTATATGCTGAACGTGCGTAAGGAACTTGAAAGGAAATTTGCCGGTATCGAATTCAGCTCGGCTATTGTGGGGATGGTAAATTCAGGATCTGCGCCTATAGAAATATTTTTGGCAGGAAACGACCTGAAAGAAATTCTGGCGTCAGCTGATGATCTGGCGAACCGCTTGAAAAAAACACCGGGTGCGAACGACGTGAACGTGTCGGTAGAATCGGGAAATCCCGAGGTGCGTGTGGACATTGATCGTGAAAAAATGGCCAGACTTGGTCTGACGATTCAGACAGTCGGAGCGACAATGCAGAATGCTTTTGCGGGAAATGACGACTCTAAATTCCGTGATGGCGGGGAGGATTATGAGATCCGGATCATGCTGGATGCCTTTGACCGGAAAGATCCTGACGATGTGAAACACATCACATTTTTCAGCCCATCGGCCAATCGTCCGGTGCGTCTGGAAGAATTTGCTGATGTGACTTTAAGCACGGGGCCATCGGTGCTGGAACGAAAAAATCGTCGTTCTTCTGTCACAGTAACGGCTAACACGCTGGGTATAGGTTCAGGAACGCTGGTTGCCAATATTCAGGCTGATCTGGCAAAAAACCCGCTTCCGGCCGGTGTGACTATCACCTGGGGAGGTGATGCAAAAAACCAGAGTGAAGGTTTCGGCTCACTTGGGCTGGCGATGCTGGCGGGGCTGATCCTGGTTTATTTCATCATGGTCTTGCTTTACGACAGCTTTGTCTACCCGTTCGTGGTATTGTTTTCAATCCCCGTTGCGGTGATCGGCGCATTGCTTGCACTGGCCTTGTCGTCTTCAAATATCGGGATTTTTGCACTTTTAGGAATGCTGATGCTGATTGGTCTGGTCGTTAAAAATGCGATCCTGATCGTCGATTTTGCAAACCAGCAGAAAACATTGGGCGTGCCTTTCAGACAGGCAATTCTGCACGCAGGTGAGGAGCGTCTACGTCCGATTTTAATGACCACCATCGCGATGGTAATCGGTATGGTTCCGATTGCGACCGCGTCGGGTGCCGGAGCGGAATGGAAAAACTCACTCGCCTGGGTATTGATCGGCGGATTAACAAGTTCGATGATCCTGACAATTTATCTCGTTCCGATGGCCTATTATCTGGCCGACCGGCTTGGTGAAAAATGGACATCGTTCCGTTCGAAATCCAAATCTGAAACTTCGGTTGCCACATTGGCACAATAACATTTAAATGGATTATTACGATGAAAAAGCAACTTCTTGAACTACTGAGCAGAACGACAGGATTACCGGCGTCTTCCATTTCCGCGGAATCTCATTTAATGAAAGACCTCGGATTTGACAGTCTGGATACGATTGATCTCGTGCTGCAAATGGAAGATCACTTTCATGTCGCTATTCCGGATGAAGACTATGATAAACTTCAGACCGTTCAGCAGATAGAAAATTATTTGTCGGCGAAACAGCTGGCCTCTGCGTGAAAATAAGGAGGATCGCTAACTGAGATACATGGACATTCGAATAAATAAAGGCAATGAGAGTAATTATTGTAGGCGGAGGATTTGCAGGCATTAACCTTGCGCTGTCATTGGCTCATAACATCAAATTTCAGGTTACCCTTGTCGACAAAAATAGTTATAACTTTTTTCCGCCATTTCTCTATCAGGTAGCGTCCTCATTTTTTGAACCGTCACAAATCAGCAACCCTTTCCTGGAATTATTTTCAGGAAAGGAAAACCTGACTTTTCATAAGGGGAAGCTGGAAAGGGTTATTTCTGCTGAAAACAAAATCATTTTGTCGGACGGGTCGCTGGAATATGATTATCTGGTATTGGCCACCGGAACGGAAGCCAATTTCTTTGGAATAAAGAATATCGAAAACCATGCACTTCCCATAAAGACAATGGAAGACGCCATGGCTTTGCGCAGCCGTTTGATGCAGCAGACAGAAAAAGTGTTAAAATCGAAAGCATCAGAGGAAGTAAAAAAGGCACTTACTTTTGTTATTGCGGGCGGCGGTTCGACGGGCGTTGAGGTAGCCGGAATGCTGGCAAATATTAAAAAGGATGTTTTAAAATATTCTTATTCCGGCTTGCAAGGAACGGCATGTGAAATTTATCTGGTACAGAAAGATCCTGTTTTACTGCCCCTTATGCCGGAAATATCGCGGTTGGACGCATATCGGTATCTCCATGATCTGGGCGTAAAAATTCTGCTGAATACCCATGTGAAAGATTTTGTCAACGACGAAGTTTTGCTTTCGTCCGGAGCAGTGATCCACACAGAAAACCTTGTCTGGACTGCCGGAACTCAGGGAAGGATGCTAAAAGGGCTTCCAGGAAATATTTACGGAACGGATAACAGGATCCTGGTTGACGGATACAACAAAGTAGTTGGCACGTACAATATTTTTGCTATTGGAGATATGTGTTTGGAAACGGATGCCCCCGGATATCCTGATGGACATCCGCAGGTAGCGCAGGTAGCCATTCAGCAGGGCGAAAATCTGGCGAAAAACTTTCAGCTGATGGCAGAGCACCGGGAGCTGGAAAAGTTCGTTTACAAGGATCCTGGTTTTTCTATAATAACAGGGAAAATGAGTGCCGTAATGGGCTGGAATAGGTTTAATATTCATCTGGCGGGAAAGCTGGCCTGGTTCATGAACATGATTGTCCATTGGCGTCCGATGACACGCCATACCAACCGCTATAAAATGTTCTACTACGGCGTTAGGTCGTATTTATTTAAAAGCCAATTTTTTAGGAGGATGTAATAAAAAGAATTTTGAATGCTATGAAAAAAATAGATCTGTTTCTGCAAACAATACTCTACAAAACCATCGAGGACCTGTCAGATGCCTCGGTTCATTATCTCATTTACGCCAGGTATTTTTTCTACGACATTCAAATGAAAGAATACCGGCCGGTACATTTTAATAAGAATTCGATCAAACGCATCGAATTGCTTGCAGACGGACTTAAATGCAAAATGATGCTGGACGGACAAGATAACGACGATATTTTTTCGATTATTATTCCTTTTCATTTGATACGAAAGGTGTCCCGCTTTTATCAGTCGGGGATAAAACAGGAAGAAACCCTGTTCTGTAACCAGTATATTTAGCAGGATTAAAAACGTACGCCGTTGTCCAGCAAATCCTGCAAGGCAACTTTTTCATGCCTGAGTAATGGCTCTAGAATTTCTGGGTCAACCCTTTCACTGGACGCAAGTGAAAAGAAAAATCCTTGAAACGGCGCATAAACGGCTTCAAAAATAACTTTTGCCCGCTCATAGTGATAGTCCGAGGTTATGATCGTCATGGCCTCCGGATTGTATTCTTCAATAACCCATTTGGATAACGTTGCATCTTCGACGGAATGACGCGATTCTACCAACGCCAAAATATCCTCTTCCGGAATACCCGCTGCAATAAGCCTTTGTTTTAAATGATAGGCGTGCGGTTTGTCGCTTGTATTGAAGTGTGTACCAAATCCTCCGGTCAGTATGATTTTGACCTTTTCTTTGGCATAAACAGACAAGCAGGTTTTCAAACGGCTTTCGGCCATCGCACTCAATGTCCCGTCGGCGGCGTTGGGTGACCCCAATACTAAAATCAGTTTCATGATCTTTTTTGTACAAAAGTACTTGAGGGAGATAAGCTCCTCATTAATGACCGATTTTTGGTGTTTTTATAAAATTCATTTTTGATTTATTTTTATTGTTTTCGAAAAATAGAATTAGATAGTTTTTATTCTATGAAAATCGAAATCAAACGATATGGATTTGTATTTAATTTTTATGTTCACATTTAAATAGTACAACTTCTGATTACCCTTTTTTTGTATATCGCTGGGTATGTGTCTACTAGTTATTGTGTCTTTTGTACACTATTATCAAAAAAACATATTTCCCAAAAGGTTCCGCAAACGTTCCCGGCAACGTGTGCATAAAAAAAATCAAATAAAGATTTGTATTCTACCAAGTGCCTAAATAGACTTGATCATGGGTTTTAGGTTGATTTACTATTGAAAATCGCAGTAAATATTGGTATTATTATATTTAATTGGTGTGATCATATGATGAAAAATGGTTTACTTATTTTACTTCTTCTTAGCCTTACGCTGAGTGGAATGGCACAGACCCGCCAGTTAAAAGGTGAGGTCAGGGATGGTATTACGAAAGATAAGCTGCCGGGCGTTTCGATTCTGGTGAGAGGTACACGCACCGGGACCACAAGCGATGCGGAAGGTAAGTTCACACTGGACATTCCGGCGACGGGAAGTTCGGTGGTGATCAGCTATGTTGGTTTTATCAACCAAACTGTTGAAGTAGGGAAGCGTACTTTTTTGGAAGTAACGTTGGAACCGGACGTAAAGTCGCTCGACGACGTCGTGGTGATCGGATATGGAGAACAAAAAAGATCTCACCTGACGGGGGCCGTGGCGACGGTTAAGATCAATCAGATCGATGAATTACCGGTAGGGGATATTTCCTCTGCACTGGCCGGAAAACTGCCGGGTGTATCGGTAAACGGAGGAACGGCCCGTCCGGGAACACCTGCGTCTATTGTGATACGTAATCCGACGAAAGCGTCAAAAGACGGCGGGAGCAACTCGCCACTGTTTATTATTGACGATGTGATCAGGACGGAAGCCGATTTTCAGCTTCTGGATGCCTCTGAAATAGAAAACCTGTCTATTTTGAAAGATGGTGCTGCGGCCGTTTATGGCGCGCGGGCAGCTTTGGGTGTTGTAGTGGTGCGAACCAAAAGAGGAAAGGCCGGTAAACCGCAGGTTAATTATACCACGACTTTCGGCAGCTCGGAGGCAACCTATAAGCCCAAAGTGATGAATGGCGTGCAGCTGGCGACTTATCTTAATGACTACAATAAGACCAAAGGTCTTGCACCGACGGATCCTGAATATTATTCAGCCGATGAGCTTGAACATTTTAAGAACAACAATTACAACTGGTTTGATATGGCCTGGAAGCCGTCTATGAACACCCGCCATGCTTTGAATATCAGCGGAGGAACGGAAAAGGCGACGTTTTTTGCCGGTGCTACTTATTTCTATCAAAACGGAAATGTCGACAACATCAATTACAAAAAATGGAATTTCCGCGCAAGTGCCGACGTGAAGGTGACCAACAATATCAAGATCGGACTTGGTGTAAGCGGTAACCTT
Source organism: Dyadobacter sp. LHD-138 (assembly GCF_030929615.1). GTDB lineage: Bacteria > Bacteroidota > Bacteroidia > Cytophagales > Spirosomataceae > Dyadobacter. Next base: position 84,894 of record NZ_JAVFVU010000013.1, read on the forward strand.
TCTGATAACAAATTATTTTATCTGAAACAGGGAGGTGAAAACGTTGAAAAGGACGTAACCAATCTTTTAAATACGCCGCAGTTTATTCCGCCTTACGTTAATGGTTTGCCGGTTTTGTTGCCGGGTGGTTCCGGAGCAACGGGTTTCCACTTTTTTGAAGCACAGAAACTGAACAACTATACCCGTGCGAGAAACACGGTGCTGAACATCAACGCTTATCTGGAATATAACGTGCCGTTTGTTCCGGGGTTAAAAGTGAGAACGGTTTACAATAAAAACCTGGGCAACGACTGGGGGAAACAGTTTGGGACGTATTACAAGACCTACGGGTTTTCAATGCTGGGCAACAACAAACATATTTATGGAGGCACGCCAAATACGGCAACCCGGCTTAATAATGGTGACAGGTTAAGGTTCAATCCGGGTTATTCCGATGGCTATCAGATGAACGTCAACCTGAGTTATGCAAGGGAGTTTGGCAAACATTCGGTGAGTGCGCTTGCGTTGGTAGAGCAATCCGAAATTTACACGGAAAGCATTGCGACCATGAAAGAAGGTATTTTTGAAGGTGGAAACGATTATCTGATGTCGGCCCTGGGCGCCAAGGATATCGGTCCTAACCTGGCCAATGAGAGCGGAATTTTATCGTATGTCGGCAGGCTGAATTATAGTTACGGTGAAAAATATCTGTTTGAAGTTTCTTTCCGCCGTGATGCTTCTACCAAATTTGCCCCTGAATACCGTTGGGGGACGTTCCCGCAGCTTTCGGCTGGTTGGGTGATTACGGAAGAGAATTTCTTCAAACAAAAAGTGGCTTTCGTTAACTTCATGAAACTGCGGGCTTCCATCGGATTTTTGGGCGGCGACCGTACCGCAAGCTGGCAGTGGATGCAGCGTTATACGCCACAGGCATCCAACGGCGCGGTGTTTGGAGGGAACAGTGACAGAACGGTGGGGATCAAACTGGAAAAACTGCCTAACTATTTCGGTCGCTGGGATGATGTTACCAAGAAAAATATCGGTTTGGACGCGTCGTTCCTGAATAACAAATTGTCAACAACAATTGATGTTTACCACGACCACGGATACAATCTTTTAACGACACTTTCGTCGTCGGTTCCGCTGACAATCGGGTCGGTGATGCCTTCGGAAAACTATGAAACGGTAAATTCTTTCGGATTGGAGTTTTCAACGGGCTGGAATGACAAAATCGGCAAGGATATAAACTACAACGTAAATGCTTTTCTGGCATGGAATGATAACAAAAATGTGTTGGTAGATGTAGCAGCGACCAACGTAGGCTCATGGCTGGATCCGACGGGAAGATCAACCGACCGCGGCGTGCAGGGATATCAGTATCTGGGTATGTTCAGATCTCAGGACGATGTAAACAAATTCCTTGAAACAAACGCGAATTATACGATTTTCGGTCAGGCTCCAAAACCGGGTATGCTTTATTACAAAGATATTCGTGGCCCAAGACAAACGGATGGCACTTATGCTGCGCCCGACGGAAAAATCACGGAAGATGATCTGGACTGGCTGACGAACAAGGAAAGTAATCATTATACTTTCGGTTTGTCGTTTGGAATTGGCTATAAAGGTTTCAAACTGGATGTAGTTACGGCTGGTTCTTTCGGCGGACAGGCAACGATCGAAGGCGATGCAAGAAAAAGAGCAGGCAAGGATGTGTCGCGGCCGGCATTTTGGGCAGACCATTACACCCCGGAAAACACAACAGCCGCTTATCCTGATCCCTTTTATGAAGACACCTATTCGGTCGTTTCATCTTTCTGGTTCAGAAATTCATTCTCGTTCAGAATGCGCAGCCTTAACTTGTCGTACGCACTGGGACAAAATGTGGCCAAACGTTTGGGCGTGACTTCTCTGAAAATCATCGGTGTAGCCATGAACCCTGTTAATTTTTATAACCCATACAATTATAAAGATGCAGCCGGCGCCTACAACGTGTATCCGGTGATGAGAACCTGGTCGCTTGGACTAAACCTTACACTTTAAAATTCAGCAATAATGAAAACAAGATATATCATAGCCATACTGTCAGCCATAACCCTTTCCGGTTGTGAAAAGGTATTGGATAAAACGGACCTTTCCGCCTTCAATGAAGATCAGGTATTTAACGACTCACTTTTGGCAAGAGGTTATGTTGACTACGTTTATGATCAGAACCTGCCTGTGTGGCCCACCGGTGATTTTCTTAAATGTACCGATGAAATCTCCGGAGAAACAAGATTTTTTGAGGGAACCGTGCAGGTGAATACCGTCGCTGATTTCGGAACGTCGGTCAACGCGACCAATAACTATGGCAAGATCCGTTCGATCAACCAGTTTTTATTGAAAATGCCTAACAGCGTTTTGAGCGAAGGATATAAAAAGGAGTTGCAGGCGCAGATTACTTTTTTCCGTGCTTACCGCTATTTTGACCTGGTGCAATTGTACGGAGGTGTCCCTATCGTGCTGGAACCGCTTGAAGGCGTGGGGCAAGCAGCGAAGGATGAAGCCGCTATTCCCCGCAGCAGTACTTCCGCCAGCATTCAGCAGATTGTGAAAGATCTGGATTACAGCATTGCCAATTTGCCGGGAAAATGGTCAAACAGCAACGACTGGGGAAGAATTACAAGCGGGGCCGCCGCAGGATTTAAAGGAAGAATCCTTTTAAACTGGGCCAGTCCGCAGTTTAATCCAAACGATTTGCCGGATCGTTGGCAGTCGGCTTACGATGCCAACAAAAAAGCAATAGACATGCTTACCGCCAACGGATTTAAGCTTCATACCAGCTTTAAGGATTTATGGTTTACAGAAGCGAACAATCCCGAGGCGGTTTGGGTAACCTGTTACAACAATAAAGTAGGTGATCAGATTAATAAAAACCAGACCTGGGATAACAATACAAGGCCGTCATATCTGGGTACCGGAAGTGGCTCAAACCAGCCAACCTGGGAACTAACGCAGGCCTTTCCGATGAAAAACGGTAAGGATATTACCGAACAGGGGGCGGGGTATGATGCCAAATTGTTTTACAAAAACCGTGATCCTCGCTTTGACAATACCATCGCATTTAACGGTACAACCTGGCCTATCAACGGAAACACGGGTTATCGTTTGTGGACCTACATGGTCGACAATAAAACCGTGGAGCAAAAAGCAACGGCGACCGGTTTCTATTGCCGCAAGGCGATTGATCCTAATCTGGCGACAGGGGCTGTGGCAAACAGCGGAACAGACTGGATTGAAATGCGTTATGCCGAAGTGATGTTGAATTTTGCGGAATCTGCCTGTGGAGTTAACAAGCTGGACGAGGCTTACAAACAACTGACCGAAATCAGAAAACGGGCCGGTATTGATGCGGGTGCAAACGGACTTTATGGCTTGAAGGCCGATATGACCAGGTCAGAAATGTTTGAAGCGATCCTGCACGAAAGGCAGATTGAGCTTGCCTTTGAAGGAAAACGTTTCTGGGATTTGCGCCGCTGGAAACTGTTTGAATCAAAACTGAACGGGAAAAGAAGAAATGGTGTAACGATTAACCTTAAAACATCAGCCATTTCTGCGGCAGCGTTTGCAGCACAGCGCGATGGTATGAACCTGGACTCGGTCTATAAAAATTACCTTGAAATTGTTCCGAAACAACTCGACACAAAATATGCGATCAAATGGCTTCCTGAATATTATTTCTTTGCCATTCCGTCAACTGCCCTGACCAATAACCCAAGATTGGAGCAAAATATCGGCTGGCCTTCAGGCACTTTTGATCCTTTGAAATAAATTAGCATACTCAATCAGATTTTTCATTATGAAAGCTAAACACGTTTCCTTTTTTTCGTTACTAGTACCGGTTTTTCTGGGGGCACAGGCCATGGCGCAGTATCCGAAAATACCCGCCGCGGCTCAAAAAACCAGTGATTCCTTACTGGCTGAGGCAAACAAACGATCGGATATTGCATGGCAGAAAGCCTGGCCGGTGATTGAACAGGAAGCAAAAAACGGCAAACCTTATATACCCTGGGCAGCCCGTCCCATTGACCTGCCACAGTCCGATATTCCTGCTTTTCCGGGAGCGCAGGGAGGCGGCGCTTTCAGTTTTGGAGGTCGTGGAGGTAAAGTTTATGTTGTGACGAGCCTGGCCGACAGTGGACCGGGTACGCTTCGTGATGCCTGTGAAAAAGGTGGCGCGCGTATTATAGTTTTCAATGTGGCAGGTATTATCCGTATCAAAACACCTTTGATTATCCGTGCGCCATACATTACGATTGCCGGACAAACGGCACCGGGCGATGGAGTTTGTGTAGCCGGAGAAACAGTTTGGATCAATACGCATGACGTTGTAATACGCCATATGCGTTTCCGCCGGGGCGAAACTTTTGTTGGCCGCAGGGATGATTCCATAGGCGGTAACCCAATCGGAAATATCATGATTGACCATGTTTCGGCAAGCTGGGGACTGGATGAAAATATGTCGATGTATCGTCACATGTACAATGACAGCACGGGTATTGCCGAACAAAAATTGCCGACGGTAAACATCACCATCCAGAATTCGATTTTTTCTGAAACGCTGGATACCTGGAACCACTCGTTCGGCAGTACGCTTGGTGGTGAGAATTGTACTTTTATGAGAAATTTATGGGCCAATAACGCCGGAAGAAATCCTTCGATTGGCTGGTTTGGCGTTTTCAATTTCGCGAATAATGTTGTGTTTAACTGGGTTCACCGTTCCATTGACGGCGGGGATTACCGCGCGATGTACAACATCATCAATAATTATTTCAAACCGGGACCGCAGACACCAAAAAATGCACCGATCGGACATCGTATCTTGAAACCGGAATCGGGAAGAAGCAAACTGGATCACCTGGTTTTCGGCCGCGCTTATGTAAACGGGAATGTCATGGAAGGTTATGACAAGATCACACAGGACAACTGGGATGGCGGTGTGCAGGTGGAAGAGCAGGCCTCGACTGGGAAATACCGTGACCATATCAAATGGAACAAACCACTTCCTATGCCAGAATTCCCGATCATGAGTGCGAAAGAATCTTTTGACTATGTGCTCGCAAATGCGGGTGCAACGTTGCCAAAACGTGATCCTGTGGACACCCGCGTGACCACACAGGTACGTACAGGAAAGATCAATCCGATTGAAGGTGTAAAATTACCAACGACACAATTCGAGCATCGCCGTTTACCGATTGATTCTTACAAAAATGGTATTATCACGGATGTATCGCAGGTTGGGGGATATCCGGAATATAAGGGGACACCTTACAAGGATTCAGATAACGATGGCATGCCGGACGATTGGGAAATTAAATATGCCTTAAATCCGAAGGACCCGTCTGACGCGCAGAAGGATATGAGCGGAGACGGTTATTCAAACATCGAGAAATTTATCAACGGTATTGATCCTAAAAAGAAAACGGACTGGAAAAATCCAAAGAATAATTTTGATACGCTGGCTTCGTCCAAAACGGATTCCGGCAGAAAATAGGTTTCCATGATCCGTCCGTCGGTGGAAAAAACGTCGGAAAGGCCCGGACTTCCTTCGGATGGCTTTTTTGCCATCCGAAGGATAGAAAAAGATCGATTATTAAAGTTACAATGAATGCCCTTGAGAAAAATAAATTACACTTCAACAGCTAACATGTTAAATACAACCCTGTTTTTACTTGGGTTGTATTTGCTTGTTTCTGCACCGGTTATTGCACAAAAAAAGGTAAAGCCACCGTCACCGGTTTCCCTTGGAAAAGACGACGGGCTGGTTTATGTACCGGATTCTCTGGGGAACCGGATTTTGGATTTTTCTCACAGCGGTTATATGGGCGGAAACGCTCCTGTACCCGATGTTGCCGTTAAAGTTTTGGTTCCGGCAAAACCGGGTGACGCAACTTTACGAATTCAATCCGCGCTTGATTATGTAGCAGCTTTGCCATTGGGGCCCGATAACATCCGCGGAACGGTGTTGCTCGAAAAGGGTAGCCATGTTATTAACGGAAGTCTGCTGATCAAAAATTCGGGTGTAGTATTAAGAGGAAGTGGTGCAATGCCGGGCGGAACCGTACTGTTGGGTGATGGAAAAACAAGAGAAACCATTGTCAGAATACTGGGAAAACCCGATCGGAAAACAGAACAAGAAATCAGGATCACTGATGCGTATGTGCCGGTCAATGCCACCGTTTTTACCATAGAAAACCCTGGATCCTTGAAAAAAGGGGACCGTGTCCGTATAAAACGCCCCTCAACCAAAGCGTGGATACAAACCCTGAAAATGGAAGAATTCGGGGGAGAAACGGGTTGGCTGGGTTGGAAACCGGGACAGCGGGATGTTATTTGGGATAGAACCATTATATTGGTTTCGGGTAACCGTGTCACACTGGATGCGCCCATCACGACGGCGTTGGATCAAAAATTCGGAGGTGGGACCATTGCTTTATACGAATGGACTGGACGTATCAGCCAGGTTGGTGTTGAAAATCTGAGTATTGAATCTGCCTTTGATCCGTCGAACCCAAAGGATGAAGACCATCGCTGGATGGGCATCACCTGGGAAAATGCCGAAAATGGCTGGGTGCGTCAGGTGAATTTTAAAAATCTGGCCGGTTCGGCCGTAGCGGTCTATGAAACAGCGTCAAAAGTTACAGTCGAGGATTGTAAATCATTAAATCCTGTATCGGAAATCGGCGGACAGCGCCGTTACACTTTTTTTACGCAGGGCCAGCAGACACTGTTCCAGCGGTGTTATGCAGAAAATGGATATCATGATTTCTCGACGGGCTTCTGTGCAGCCGGGCCGAATGCTTTTGTGCAATGCGAGTCGCACATGCCGTTCAGTTTTAGCGGCGCCATTGACAGCTGGGCTTCCGGAGTTCTTTTTGATGTCGTCAATGTGGATGGCAATGCCTTGCGTTTTAGTAATCGCGGGCAGGATGGCCAGGGAGCGGGATGGACTGCTGCCAACAGTGTGTTTTGGCAATGTTCTGCTTCAAGCGTTGATAATTTTAATCCGCCGACGGCAACGAATTACGCCTTTGGGATATGGGCGCAATTCGCAGGCGATGGTTATTGGGAAAACGTTAACGAACATATCCAGCCGCGCAGTTTGTATTACGCGCAGTTGTCTGAAAGACTGGGGAGTGACGTTTTACAAAGGGCATTTATCCTGCCAGAAAAAACAGAAGCTTCCAGTAGTCCGACGATCGCTCAGGCCGCAGCATTGTCTGCCGGATCGAACGAGCCGGCACCCCAGCTTTCTGCCTGGATTGATGCTGCCAGTCAGCGAAATCCGTTGGCAATAACCATTACATCCGTAAAAACCATTGATGAAATTGGGATTAAGCGTCTGGTTCCTGTGAAATCGCAACCGGTGTTAACCCTAAAAAATGGCTGGCTTGTCCGGGGTGACAAAGTGATTACAGGGGGCCGTCAGGAAGTGCCGTGGTGGAGAGGGAGTACCAAATCCCATGACGTTGCCGCAGCCAAACCTCACATCACCCGTTTTGTTCCGGGCAGATATGGGAATGGACTGACGGATGATCTGGAAGAAATGACCGACTCGCTGGTTGCCAATAATGTAACGACAATCGATCATAACTATGGATTATGGTATGATCGCCGGAGGGACGACCATGAACGGATCCGTCGTTTCGATGGGGAAGTTTGGGCGCCTTTTTACGAACAGCCTTTTGCAAGAAGCGGCAGGGAAAATGCATGGGACAATCTTAGTAAATACGATTTGACGAAGTATAATGTTTTCTACTGGGGCCGTTTGCAAAAATTTGCCGATCTGGCGGACCGGAAAGGCCTGATACTTTATCACCAGAATTATTTTCAGCATAATATTCTTGAAGCGGGCGCGCATTATGCCGATTCTCCGTGGAGGTCTGCCAACAATATTAATAACACGGGTTTCCCCGAGCCTCCGCCCTATGCGGGAGACAAACGGATTTTTATGGCAGATCAGTTTTATGATATCAGCCAGCCGGTTCGTAGGGCATTGCATACGGCTTACATCCGGAAATGTCTGGACAATTTTGCTGAAAATAGTAGTGTCATTCAGTTCATCAGTGCCGAGTATACGGGACCGCTGCATTTCGTGAAATTCTGGCTCGATGTAATTGCGGAATGGGAAAAGGAAAAGGGTAAAAACACGCTGGTCGCTTTGAGCACGACCAAGGATGTGCAGGATGCAATTTTATTAGACCCTGCCTATGCGGCAATCGTGGATATGATTGATATTCGTTATTGGCATAAAAAAGAAGACGGGACATTTTACGCGCCTGAAGGTGGCAAAAATCTTGCACCAAGGCAGCACGCCAGAATTCAGAAAACGGGTAAGGTTTCATTTGAATCTGTCTACAAAGCGGTGCTGGAATACCGCAGCAAGTATCCCGGTAAGGCCGTTTTGTATTCTGCCATGGGTCATGATGCTCATGCCTGGGCTGTTTTTATGGCAGGCGGTTCGCTCAGCGCAATGTCCGGAATTTTAGATACAAAACTGTTGTCGGAGGCCTCAGTCATGAAGCCACTGACCGGATCGAATGAGCCTTATGCGTTGTTGGATCCGGATGGAGGAATGATCGTCTACCGGGAGGTTGGAAAAACCGACTCGCTGGATTTGAGCGCTTTGAAAGGACAGTATATCCTGCGAAAAATCGATGTGAAAACCGGAAAAATATCGGGCCGGGAAGAAAAAGTAAAAGGCGGGCAGTACCTACCGGTAAAACTGACGGAGGGTACCCCGGTTGTTTTATGGCTATCGAAAAAATGATCCTGAAAATGAAAATACAGCTATATCTTTTGGCCGGTTTCTTGTTTACGGTTTGTTCCTGTTCAAAACACAGCGTGGGACCTGCTGTGCTCAAAACAGAAAATTACCGTCACCATGTTGAACATTTTAACCGCATGGAAGGTGAAAACAAGGTTAATGCCATTTCCAATGCGCAGTCGTGGGACTGGATGAAAGCCAATATTCCGTTGTTTGATTGTCCCCAGGACAACTTCCAGGAGATTTATTATTATCGTTGGTGGACTTTTCGTAAACACATTCACCAAACGCCGCAAGGGTTTATTATCACCGAGTTTTTGGTTGACCGGAATTATGCCGACAAATACAACATGATCAGTTGTGCACTCGGGCATCACATTTATGAAGGGCGTTGGCTGCACGACCAGCGTTATCTGAATGACTACGTCCATACCTGGTATCGGGGGAATGAAGGAACGAGAATGAAAAAATTACTCACTTTCAGTAGCTGGACGGCGGATGCACTATTGAACCGGTATAAGGTCAATAATGATCAGGCATTTTTACTGGATATGCTGCCTGATCTGGAATCGGAGTACAAGGCCTGGGAAAAAGACCGGCGAACGGAAACCGGGTTGTTCTGGCAAAGTGATGTAAAAGACGGAATGGAGGAGTCGCTGAGCGGAGGACGCAGGGAGCAGAATGCACGCCCAACGATCAACAGTTATATGTTCGGAAATGCAAAAGCGATTGCATCGATTGGTTTGATGAAAGGCGATGAAAAGTTATCCGCCTTGTACCAATCCAAAGCCGATACGCTGGCAGATCTGATAAGAAATAAGCTCTGGAACAACGAAAGCGAGTTTTTTGAAACGGTAAAAAAGAGAGGAGCGGGGGCTTTTGCGGGCGTTCGTGAAGCGATCGGTTTTACTCCCTGGTATTTTAATTTACCGGACGAAAAGTACGATGCTGCCTGGAAACAGGTGTCGGATCCGCAAGGGTTTCTGGCGCCTTTTGGACTTACCACGGCGGAGCGCCGCCATCCTGAATTTCGTACGCACGGATGTTGCAAATGTGAATGGGATGGCGCTGTGTGGCCGTTTGCCAGCGCTCAAACGCTGACCGGTATGGCAAACCGGATGAACGACGATAAGCAAAAGACTTTGGCTGATACAACCTATTTCAAACTGATGGAATTGTATGTAGAGTCGCAGTACTATCGGGGGAAACCTTACGTAGGTGAATATCTTGACGAAACGACGGGTTATTGGCTCAAGGGTGATCAGGAACGCAGCCGGTATTACAATCATTCGACTTTTAATGACCTTGTTATTTCCGGATTGGTCGGTTTGCGGCCAAGGACGGATCGTGTGATTGAGGTTAATCCTTTGATCCCTCAGGAAAAGTGGGACTGGTTTTGTCTGGACAATGTTTTGTATCACGGAAAAATCCTGACCATTCTTTGGGATAAAAACGGAGATCATTACAAGAAAGGAAAAGGATTGCAGGTTTTAGTGAATGGCAAAAAAGCAGGCTCGTCGGATAACATCGGGCGGATTCTGATCAGGGAATGGTAGCGCCCGTCCGACGGCTTTTTCGCCGTCGGACGGGTAAAAACAAAATGAAATATAAAATGAAAAAACTTAAACTGACATTTCTGATTGGGGGACTGTTTTACCTGATCAGCGTCGCGGTAAAATCGCAAACCTGGAAGGATGGTATTGTGAAGGATGAGTTTATTTTTGAAAAAGCACCTTTTCCCGAAAGTCATGCCGCGACAATTGCCGAAACACCCGGCGGACTGGTTACCGCATGGTTTGGCGGTACCAAAGAGCGGAATCCGGATGTTGGAATCTGGATAAGCCGGTTGGTGAATGAGCAATGGACAAAACCGGTTGAAGTGGCCAATGGAATTGTAAGTGATACCCTCAGATACGCTTGCTGGAATCCTGTTCTGTATCAGGTGCCCAAAGGAGACCTCCTGCTGTTCTACAAGGTTGGACCGAATGTGGCGGGATGGAAAGGATTTATGATAAGCTCAAAAGATCAGGGTAAAAGCTGGTCCAAACCCAAAGCATTACCGTACGGGTTTATTGGCCCTGTCAAAAACAAGCCTGTTTTATTCGCAAACGGCGAATTATGGTGCCCGTCCAGTACCGAAGGAAATGGCTGGAAAGTGCATTTTGAAGTAACATCGGATTTTGGTAAGACATGGCGGAAAGTCGGGCCGATCAATGACGGAAAAACGATCAATGCGATACAACCAAGCATACTAACGCACAAAAATGGCGATTTGCAGATTTTGTGCCGGAGCAGAAATCGCTCGATTGTGGAGTCCTGGTCAAAAGATCAGGGGAAAACCTGGTCGGAAATGCAATTGACCAATATGCCCAATAACAACGCAGGGACGGATGCGGTTACGTTAAAAGACGGTCGCCAGTTACTGGCTTATAACCATGTCAAAACGCCGGAGCAAGAAAAGAAAGGGTCGAGGACACCGCTCAATGTGGCAATTTCAAAGGATGGAAAAAACTGGGAAGCTGCTTTAATTCTGGAAGATTCTAAGGTAAGTCAGTATTCCTACCCCTCGGTGATTCAGTCGGCCGACGGCATGGTTCACATTGTTTACACCTGGCGGCGCGAACGGATTAAGTATGTTAAAATTGACCCGGTGAAATTGAAGACAAAACCGGTTGTGGATGAAAAATGGCCTGGGTTATTGTAATTTGATTTGTATTTATTAAAAAATGAGAAGGCGAGGTGTTAAACAATAGTATGGTTAGCATGACGATGTTTTGTTGTTATGGATTGCGAAAATGAATATCCAAGACTCATTAAGTCTCCTCATTTTCTAATTCAACCGGGTCTGGAACCTAATAGGAGGCTCCTACGGAGCCAGGATATGCGATGTTTTGCCGAGATTTCTATAAACAGGAGGCTCCCATTGGAGCCGGGATACACAATGTAATGTCGAGATTTCTTTAAACAGAAGACTGCTTTTAGAGCGGGGATATAAAACGTAGTATCAGGCTTTCCAAAACCGAGAGAATTTTCATCGGAGTGGGGAGGTAAGTGCAAGGCTGAGATTTTCTATAAACAAGACGTTCACCGGAGTCGTTGATAAATAAAATGTATTGCCAGGATTTTATAAACCGGTGCTGTGCCGAAGAATGCCGCTTCACAAAATATCCAGAAAATAAACGCCTCATCGAGGCCTCCTATTTCTAGTCAAATGCCGGCTTCGGGAACAATCCGGCTCCGTAGGAGCCTCCTGTCTGGTGATAAGAAAGGGTTTCGGGGAAGATTTACAAATTGAAATATATGTTGATAATCAAAATATTATTAAAAAAGCGGATACCTGAATGATATTTTCAAAAAACTATAAATTAACCCGGATGTTTTTCGCGATACCGCTATTATTCCTGCTGATTTTGAACGGAAAAAGTCAGGGTGTAAAAAAGGAGGAACGATATAAAATTGCCGTGATCGACCTGATGATCCTAAAACGTCAAAAGATCAGCGCACTGCCGTTGGCAAAAGAAATTGGTGCGGACGGTCTGGAAATCGATATGGGTGGGTTGGGTAACCGTGAGACTTTCGATAACAAACTGGCAGACCCTGAAATCCGAAAACAATATCAGGAAAAAGCCAAAGCGCTGAACCTCAAATTTTGCTCACTGGCCATGACGGGTTTTTATGCCCAATCTTTTGCCAAAAGGGAAGGTGTAGATAAAATGGTTGGGGATTGCATCGAGACCATGAAACAAATGGATATCAAGGTCGCATTTCTGCCGCTGGGTGTTCAGGGCGACCTTGTTAAAAATCCTGAATTACGTCCGTTGATTGTTGAAAGGCTGAAAAAGATCGCACCGGTGGCTGAAAGGGCAGGAGTGGTCATCGGCATTGAGACGGCATTAGACGCGACCGAAGAGGTGAAGTTGTTAAAAGAAATTGGTTCGAAGTCCGTTCAGATTTATTTCAACTTTTCGAATCCTCTGGAAGCCGGGAGGGATGTAAACAAGGAATTGAAGATCTTAGGCAAAAACCGGATTTGCCAGATTCATTGTACGGATAAGGATGGAGTCTGGTTGGAAAACAATACCCGTCTGGATATGAAAAAAGTGAAAAATACCCTGGATAAAATGGGCTGGAAAGGCTGGCTGGTGGTAGAGCGCTCACGTGATGCCACCAAACCACAGGACGTAAAAGGAAATTTTGGGGCAAATACGGCCTATTTAAAATCGATATTTCAATCCACTAAATAAAACAAATTATGAGAAAGATCTTAACTTGTATCATGTTGACTTTTTTAACCAGCACCACGTTGAAAGCTCAGGACCATACAGATCAAGAGACCGTTTATACCAAAAACTTAACCGAACGGGCCGGGAAAATCCTCAATCCGATTCAGTTGACAGATTCTGCACAATACAAAAAAGTTCGGGGCGTGATTGTGGCACAATATCGAAATCTCAGCGCGGTTCATGAAGAGAAGAAAACAAAGCTATTGGTTGAAAAGGAAAAAAATGAAAGCGATAAGTCAATCAGGGATGCAAATCTGAAAGCCATTGACGAAGCGACAAATGCCAGGTTATCGGCTTTACATAGAGATTACATCAAAGAGCTCTCAGCCAGTCTGACGAAAGAGCAGGTAGATCTGGTGAAAAACGGTATGACCTATGACGTGCTGAACGTCACCTATAAAGCATATCAGGACATGATTCCTTCGCTCAAAACAAAGGAAAAAGAACAGATATTAACCTGGCTGACCGAAGCGCGGGAGCTCGCCATGGACGCCGGTACCTCCGATGGAAAACATCAGATTTTTGGAAAATACAAAGGACGCATCAACAATTACCTGTCCGCGGCGGGTTATGATCTTCAAAGAGAACGCAAAGCGTGGGAAGAAAGGCTGAAAACTGCGAAATCGAACGGGCGTTAGAATTTTATCTGCGGTGATTTGGGTTTTCTTTGCAATGTTGTCAAATGAAATCGCCTGATCGGATTGCGAAGTCAGTGCCACCGGTTATCCGCCTCGTATGTTCCAATAAACTGGTTCGCTGGACGGGATTGGCAGGGTAAAAACCTGATTGTACCGTCTGAGGCATAGGATGCAGCCGAAAATAAAAAAAACAGCCTGGGGGACCGGGGCCAATTCCGCTGATTAGGGTAAAAGCGATTTAATTTTCAACAAAAAATAATTCCCTGAACCATATACATTTAATAATCTGTCAATGTTATTTAACAATTCAAATTTTTTGCGCCTGAGTAATTTTGCAGCGATTTTTCTGCTGATTTCATCGCTTTCTTACAGTCAGCAAAATCTCAAACTTTGGTATAAACAGCCGTCCAGGCAGTGGGAAGACGCTCTGCCCGTTGGCAATGGAAAACTGGCTGCCATGGTTTATGGCGGTGTTAGCCAGGAGCAGATCCAGTTTAATGAAGAAACGCTTTGGACGGGTGAGCCGAGGAGCTATGCCCACAAAGGTGCCAGTAAATATCTGGGAGAGATCCGTACGCTCTTAAACGACGGAAAACAAAAGGAAGCCGACGAGTTGGCCACTAAGGAATTTATGGGGAATCCGATGCGTCAAATGGCTTATCAGGCATTTGGCGATCTGCTGATTGATTTTCCGGGGCATGAAAAATTTACAGACTATAAGCGGGAGCTTGATTTAAAGGAAGGCATAGCGCGGGTAAGTTATAAAACCGAAGGTGTAGCATTTAAACGGGAAGTTTTTGCCAGTTTTCCGGCAAAAGCCGTTTATGTGAAACTGAGCAGTGATAAGTCCGGGACGCTTAATTTTGATTTGAGCATGAATTCTATTCATGCGAGCAAAAAAATGAGCAGTAATGGAAACGAACTGACTTTACATGTGAAAGTGGACAAGGGCGTGCTGGAAGGTGTGGCCAAAGTGAAAGTGATCACGGATGGCAAGGTCAGCCAGGTAGGTGGTAAAATCTCCGTTCAGAACGCAACGACCGCCACACTGGTGCTTTCTGCGGCCACGAATTATATTGATTATAAAACGATCACCGGTAAACCGGCAGAAAAAACAGCGGTGGTTTTGAAAAATGCTCCGGGTTATGAGCAGGCAAAAAGGGACCATATCGCGGATTATCAAAAACTATATTCCAGATTTAACCTCGATTTGCCGTCAAAAAATAATTCGGAACTACCTACCGATGAGCGGCTTTTGAAATTTAAGGATACACCCGACGATCCTGCTTTTCTTGCTCTTTACGTGCAGTATGCGCGCTATTTGCTCATTACAAGCAGCCGTCCGGGTACACATCCGGCAAATTTGCAGGGGAAATGGAACGACAAGCTGAACCCCGCCTGGGATAGTAAATACACCGTTAATATCAATACAGAAATGAATTATTGGCCGGTGGAAATGACAAATCTTAGTGAGTTGCATCAACCGCTTTTTAGTATGATTAAGGACCTGTCGGAAACAGGCAAAGAGGTCGCGCGGGAGCATTACAATGCGGAAGGATGGCTTGTGCACCACAATACGGACATCTGGCGGGGTGCTGCGCCAATCAATGCAGCGAATCACGGAATCTGGGTTACGGGCGGGGCCTGGTTAAGTCTGCATTTGTGGGAGCATTACCGTTTTACGCAGGATAAAGAATTTTTAGAAAAAACAGCTTATCCGTTGATGAAAGGCGCCGCGGAGTTTTTTGTTAACTTTTTGGTAAAGGATCCTAAAAGTGGCTTTCTGATCAGCTCGCCTTCAAATTCTCCTGAAAATGGTGGTCTGGTTGCCGGGCCGACGATGGACCATCAGATTATCCGCGGTTTATTCCGTGCCTGTATCGCCACGTCCGAAATTTTAAAAACAGATCAGGCTTTTGCTGCAAAATTGAAAACGATCATTCCGCAAATGGCTCCAAATCAGATTGGAAAAGCCGGACAATTGCAGGAGTGGATGACCGACATAGATGATACGACAAGCCATCACCGCCATGTTTCGCATCTTTGGGGTGTGTATCCCGGAGAAGAAATTACGCCCGGTGCTACACCTGACTTATTAAAAGCCGCCAAAAAATCGCTGGAATTTCGCGGTGATGATGGCACGGGATGGAGCCTGGCCTGGAAAATCAATTACTGGGCGCGTTTTCTGGACGGGGAACATGCTTACACGATGATCCGTAAATTGTTTAACCCCATTATGGATGCATCCGTAAAAAAAGGCGGCGGCGGTTCTTATCCCAATCTCTTTGACGCACATCCGCCATTCCAGATTGACGGGAATTTTGGCGGAGCTGCCGGTATTTTGGAGTGTCTTGTACAAAGTCATCTGGATGAAGTGAATTTACTGCCGGCACTTCCATCCGCCTTACCCGACGGGAAAATATCGGGTTTGATTGCGCGGGGCGCGTTCGAGCTGAGCTTGGACTGGAAAAACGGTAAATTACAGTCCGTGAAAATTCTTTCCAAAGCCGGAAATAAATGCACGGTACGTTACGGGGAGAAAACCCTGACCTTCTCTACCGTGAAAGGAAAAACCTATCATTTGAATGCAGACCTGAAATTGTTGTAATATTTAATGTGAATTTTATCTTTTCTTTCGATTGTTTTTCTTTACTTTGTTTTGATAAGATAAAATTCACATTTATTGCCATTTTTTCTGATTTACTCAATGATGAGAGGGTCTTTTGTTTTAGCTATCGATCAGGGTACAAGCAGTACCAAAACGCTTTTATTCGACGAGAAGGGTATCGCAGTCGCGCGGGGAAGCGAGCCGCTGAAGACGGTTTATCTGGATGGCGGCTTAGTCGAGCAGAATCCTGACGATATTTATGAAAACGTCCTGATTTCGGTTGGTAAATGTCTTGACGATTTTAAGCTTAAAGGCGGGCTTATTGCAGACATCAAAACCTGCGGGATTACCAACCAGCGGGAAACATTTGTGCTTTGGGATGAAAATGGCAATCCGCTTCATGATGCAGTGGTTTGGCAATGCAAACGCTCTACTGCAATATGTGACCGGCTGAGAAATCACGGCCTGGAAAGCATGGTTAGGGAAAGGACTGGTTTGCTGGCAGATCCTTACTTCTCTGGAAGCAAGGTTATGTGGCTTAGTGAGAACAAAAATGAAATAAGAAAGAAAATTCTTGCCGGTCAGGCTTACTTCGGGACTGTTGATACCTGGCTGCTATATAAACTGACGGGCGGTAAATCTTATCTGACAGATCATACCAACGCCTCACGTACGCTATTTTTTAATCTAAAAACGCTGGACTGGGATCAGGAACTGATGGGTAAGTTTGGGTTGTCGGGTCTTAATTTACCTCAAATTCAGCCATCATCCAGCTATTTCGGCGAAACTTCT
The DNA here is from genome assembly GCF_030929615.1 of Dyadobacter sp. LHD-138. GTDB lineage: Bacteria > Bacteroidota > Bacteroidia > Cytophagales > Spirosomataceae > Dyadobacter. The sequence goes on from NZ_JAVFVU010000013.1 coordinate 101,997, forward strand.
TTTGACGGATTGGTTGAAAAACCATTAGCCATTACAGCGATGATTGGCGATTCGCATGCCGCTGCTTTTGGTGAAGGTTGTTTCTCTTCCGGTATTGCCAAAGCGACGATGGGGACCGGATCTTCAATTCTGATGAACATCGGAACTGAGTCAAAAACCTCTGGTCACGGGATGGTTACCACCATTGGATGGAGCAGTGAAACCCATGTTGAATATGCCCTGGAAGGGGTTGTCGTGACTTGCGGAGCGACAATGGAGTGGATGAAAAAAAGACTCAATCTCTTTCAGGATATTTCCGAAACTGAGGGGATGGCTCAGGCCGTGCCGGACAGCAACGGCGTATATGTTATACCGGCTTTTAGTGGTTTAGGGGCGCCGCATTGGGATATGAACAGGAAAGCTTCGATTGTTGGCCTGACTTTTGATTGTGATAAAAACCACGTGGTGAGAGCCGCATTGGAATCGATTCCTTATCAAATCAAGGATGTGATAAGCGCGATGGAGTCGGATACGGGTGTTTTGCTGGAAGGTCTGATGATAGACGGAGGGTTGACTTCGAACCGTTTTGTCGTTCAGTTGTTGGCTGATTTGCTGGGAATACCTGTGGTGAATTTAGGTTTACCTGAAATTTCCGGATTAGGTGCTGCCTATCTGGCCGGTTTACAGACTGGAATTTTTGAAAATATTGATCATCTGAAAAAGTTGAACAGGGATAAGATCATTGTTGTTCAGTCGGATCAGAATAACGATAAAGTGAAAAAAGGATATCAGGGATGGCAGGATGCAATTGCCGCTAAACTTTAATTTTAATGAAACTAGTCCATTTGTTTTTGATACTTTTTGTATCCGTTTTATCCCCTTGTCTGGCAACTGAGCCTGAAAAAGTCGAATGTTGGGATCGGTTTGAGGTAACTTTGACGGGCCCCCAGACGGGTAATCCCTTTGATGACGTTAAGTTGTCGGCCGAATTTGTAAGCGGGAATGAGAAGGTTGCAGTCACTGGTTTTTATGATGGCAACGGGAAGTATAAAATCCGGTTTATGCCTCAAAAAACAGGTGTATGGAGATATAAAACAATCAGTAATTCGAAAAACCTGAATGCGAAAACCGGTGAATTCATCTGTGTAGCAGCGACCGGGAAAAATCGCGGCCCCGTAAAAGTTGCTGATACATATCATTTTAAGTATGCGGATGGAAAACGTTACTATCCTTTTGGTACTACGCTTTACGCCTGGACGCATCAACCGCAGGCGTTGGAGGAAATAACTTTGAAAACGCTGGAAAAGGCTCCTTTTAACAAGGTTCGTATGTGTGTTTTTCCAAAATATTATTCCAATGTTGAGAATGAACCTGAGTTTTACCCTTTTGTTAAAAAAGACGAAACGAAGGATAAGAACGAAAAAACAAAATTTGTCTGGGATCTTTCCAGATTCGATCCGGTGTTTTTTCAGCATTTGGAGAAACGGATCGACGACCTGAAAGACCTTGGTATTGAGGCGGATATTATTATTTTTCATCCTTATGACAAAGGACATTGGGGTTTTGACAGTTTGGGGAAAGAAAATGATTTGAGGTATATCAAATATCTGACAGCCAGACTTTCATCGTTTAGGAATGTCTGGTGGTCGATGGCCAATGAGTTCGATTATATCAAAACCAAACCGCGTGATGTTTGGGATATCTACACGAAAGCGGTGGTCGGTGCTGATCCTTATAAGCATCTGTGTTCGATTCACAATGGCAGTGTTTATTATGACAACTGGAAACCGGAGTTCACGCATGTCAGTATTCAAAACGGTTCTACGGTAGAGGATTTTGGGCGGGCCACTTTGCTTCGCGATGTATTCTTTCGGCCTATGATTTACGATGAGGTCTGTTATGAAGGGGATCTGCCGCAGCGCTGGGGCCATTTGAGTGGGAAAGAAATGACGGACGCGTTTTGGCAGGGTGCTATTGCTGGGACTTATGTGACCCACGGAGAAACGTATAAGAATGATGGTGATACCATTTTTTGGGCGAAAGGCGGACGGTTAATCGGCAGCAGTCCACAGCGCATAGGCTTTTTGCGAAACATTCTGGAAGAAGCGCCAGGGCCCTGGGAGCTTGCCGATCCTTGGAAAGATCATAAGACCGCAACAGCCGGCAAGGGTTATTATCTGGTTTATTTCGGTAAAGAAATGCAGTCGGAGTGGGAATTTAGTCTCCCAAAAAAAGGAGGTCCCGCTGCGAACAAGAAGTTCAGAGTAGAGGTGATCGATACCTGGGATATGACGGTTACGAGGTTGCCTGACACTTTCGAAATTGCTGAGCCTGCGGAGTACAGAATTTATGATAAAAGCAGAAAGAAAATCAGATTGCCGATGAAACCTTATCTTGCTTTGCGTATTGTTGAGGAGTGAGGCAAGCGGACTATTGTAGGTTATAAACGCGAAAGTATATTTATACTGATTTGCAATCAATGCAAACTAAAAAAGCCAGACAATGTCTGGCTTTTTTAGTTATTTAATTTTTATCTGTTTGTTTTTTGAATTTTATATTTCTAATATTTTCTATTTTGATCATTATTTTAACTTTTTAAGTTATTTAGTTACTTTTTAATGAAAATAATTTGATAATAGAAAAAATGAAACTAAATTTCGAAAAAATAAGAATATAATCGAAAGTAATACAACATTCTTCTCCTTGTTATGAAACCCGATTACTTATGAAACAGTATCTATGTATGCTATTGATATTATTTTGGGTCATGCCGGATGTGCAGGCGCAATTCAGGATAATAAAGGGAAATGTTACAGGCGCAAATGACAACCAGCCGCTGCCAGGTGTGAGTGTCGTGATTAAAGGAACCCAGAAAGGGACGATCACCAATGCAGAAGGGATTTACCAGCTGGAAGTATCGGATGCGAATACAGTTTTGGTTTTTAGTTATGTAGGTTATCAGCCTCAGGAAATAGCCGCTGGAAATAAAACAGATGTTTCGGTGAGCCTTGCATTTGAAAATAAATCACTGGATGAAGTTGTGGTAGTAGGTTACGGAACGCAATCGCAGCGCAATGTGACTGGCGCGGTACAAACCGTAAAAGTTGCCGAGCTGGCCGATGTGCCGGTGCCACAGCTTTCTCAGAAATTACAGGGGCGTTTGGCGGGTGTACAAATCCTGCAAACGACTGGTCGTCCGGGTGGCGGAATGTCGGTTCGGATACGTGGACAGGCGTCTGTATCTGCTGGAAATCAGCCACTTTATGTCGTGGATGGATTTCCGATTACCGGTGATATCAGTACTTTGAACCCCGACGAAATAGAAAGTATCAGTGTGTTGAAAGACGCAGCGTCCACTTCTTTATATGGGTCACGTGCCAGTAACGGTGTGGTTATGATCACGACAAAACGCGCAAAAAACGGCGAAACAAGAATCGCTTTGAATGCTTATTATGGTGTTCAGCAATTGCCGTCACGGGGAATTCCTGATATGATGGATGCTTCTGAATTTGCTCAGTTTATGAAAGACCTGAATGAAGAAAATAAGAGAACCGTTCCAATTGAGTATCAAAATCCGGCCCAGTATGGCAAGGGGACGGATTGGTACAAACTCATTACACGCACTGCGCCGATCCAGAATTACAGTGTTTCGATCGGGACGGGAGGAGAGAAATTTACAACAAACGCAGTGCTGGGGTATTTTCAGCAGGACGGCGTGATCATCAATACGAAATTTAAAAGATTTTCAGTTCGTCTGAACAGTTATTACAGGTTTAATAAGAAGGTACGTATAGGTATTAACGTTGCTCCGTCTGTCTCCATCTTTACAGGCCGGCCAACCGATGGCGGACCCTTTTCTTCTACAAGTGGTTTGATCACCAGTGCGCTTCTTTCGTCTCCGATTGCTCCTGCCGTTAACCCGGACGGCAGTTTACCGGTTACCGCTGTGTCGCCGGGTATGCTCCAGACGCCCAATTGGTATCGCGTTGCCAGGGAAGCGGATGCGACCGACAACAACACGCGTGTGCTTTCAACGGCTTTTCTGGAATACATTCCCGTTGCCGGTTTGACGTTAAAGACCTCACTGAATGCAGAATATGGACAGGTACGCTTTAATAACTTTGTGCCGTCCACTTCCGGAAATGTGAATGTGGCGATGTCAAGAGCATCTGGGGATCTGACACAGACAAACACGCAATTCCTGACCTGGCTTTCTGAAAACATAGCGACCTATGAAAAGGATTTTGCCGATCATCATCTGGACGTAACGGCTGGTTTTACGGCGCAGAAATTTCGTAGCGATATGAACAATGTTTTAGCGACCAATTTTCCAAATGACAAGGTAAGAACGCTGAGCGCGGCTACGGCTTTCACGCCAACGAGTGAAATTCAGGAATGGAGTTTATTGTCTTATCTGGCCAGGGTTAACTATAATTTTAAAGGAAAATACCTGCTTTCTGCCTCCATCCGGCGTGATGGTTCGTCCCGGTTTGGCAAGGATAACAAGTGGGGGAGTTTTCCCTCGGTATCGGCGGGCTGGGTTATTTCGGATGAAAGTTTTATGGCCAATGTCAGGCCGGTTTCGCTGCTTAAAATGCGTTCAAGTTATGGGGTGACCGGGAACAACAACATCGGAAATTACACCTATTATGCCAATGTCGGAGCGACTGGAAGCAATGGTACGAATAACTATGTTTTTGATGGGAAGCTGGCCGCTGGGAATAACGTTACCACTTTGTCAAACAGTACATTGGGTTGGGAAATTACGCATCAGTTTGACTTTGGTGTTGATCTTGGTTTGTTCAATAACCGCCTTTCTTTTGCCTATGATTATTATACCAAAAAAACAGATGGACTCTTGTTTAACGTGCAGGTACCGACTTATACGGGTTTTTCCAATTTTCAAACCAATATCGGAACCTTCAAATTTTGGGGGCATGAGGTTACAATTAGCAGCAAAAATCTGAATAAAGGCCTGAAATGGAATACCGACTTCAATATTTCATTTCTTAAAAACCGGGTTGAAAAGCTTGGAACGGCCAACGCATTTCTGGGGGGAGGTACAAACAGGAATATTACGATGGTCGGACAGCCTATTGGCATGTTGTGGGGATATGTTAATAATGGTGTTTACATGAACCAGGAGGATTACAATAATTCTCCAAAATTCCAGACTTCAAACGTTGGTACGGTCAAAATGAAGGATGTCAATAACGACGGTGTGATTACGGTGGACGACCGCGCAATCATTGGAAATCCTAATCCTGATTTCATTTTCGGTATCAGCAACAATTTTGTCTACCGTAATTTTGACCTGAATATTGTCGCTGCGGGATCTGTTGGAAATGACATTATGAACACCGCTCTTGAATATACAAACAACCTGGACGGTGTTTTTAATGTCGCGAAATCCGTTGCAGGCCGGTGGAGGTCGGAGCAGGATCCAGGAGATGGAATTCATCCGAGAACACTGGCAGGCACAACCGGACTTTTCAGGAATTCCAATTCATTGTGGGTGACCAGCGGAAGTTACCTGACGATAAAAAACATTGCTTTTGGTTATACTTTTCCAGTCAACACGATCAAAAATGTTAAAAGTCTGAGGCTTTATGCAAGCATCCAGCAGGCCTTTGTTTTTACCAGATACAAAGGCTCAAATCCGGAAGTGAACAGCGGAGGGGAAAATCCGCTGTCACAAGGTCTTGATGTAGGCGCATATCCCGTTCCCCGCACATTTACATTTGGTTTTAATGTCGGATTTTAATGAGAACGGATGTTCCGGTTTCCTTTACGATTGCCCTAATTGATATGCAGGTGTTTTAAAATATACTGATATGAAACTGAAAATGATGTTCACCGTTTTTCTGCTTGGCTCCCTGGGGGCATGCAAGAACTACATCGATATAGCTCCCCAGAATTTTATAAGTTCTGATAATTTTTTCAAAACAGAGGCCGATTTTGTACAGGCTGTAAATGCGTCCTATTCTGCGCTGCGAATCGTTTACAACGAAGCCTATATCATGGGCGAAATGCGGTCCGATAATGCGCATTATATTTTCAATAGCTCAAACCGGGGAAATCTCGTTCGTGAAGAAATAGCTGATTTTATCGACAATCCCACTGCCGCTCCGGTGGCAACCAAGTGGGCGGGAAATTATAAAATTATTGCTTATGCCAATGAGGTGATCAGCCGGATTGATGCAGCGACATTATCAGAAACCGTGAAGAAAAACCTGAAAGGCCAGGTCCTTTTCTTACGTGCCCTGGCTTATTTCGACCTGGTACAATATTTTAGCGATGTGCCGTTGGTGGTGGCGCCGATATCGGGGACCGCAGATGAAATCCTAAACGTAGCTTCAACATTACCACGTACCGCAAAGGCTGAGGTGTATGCGCAGATTGTAAAAGATGCGCAGGAAGCTGCAACTTTATTGCCGTCGAAAACCGATCAGGAAAAGGGCCGAGCGACTTCCGGAGCTGCCAAAACTTTGCTGGGAAATGTATATGTGGTGTTAAAACAATGGCCACAGGCCGAAACAGTGCTGACGGAGGTTGTTAATTCCTCTCAATATTCGCTGCTGCCTGACTATGCGGCTGTTTTTAATCCTGCCAATAAAAACCATGCGGAGTCGGTGTTTGAAGTGCAGTATTTACAGGGGAATTTGGGGCTGCAAAGCGCTTTTACGTACACATTTATGCCCAATCTGACGAATATCAATCCGCTGGTTGGTTTTCAGTTTAACAATCAGAGTATTGGCGGATGGAATATTCCTTCGGATGATCTCATAAAAAGTTATGAGACAGGAGATAAAAGAAAGGCGGCTTCGGTATTGGACGGTTATACCAGCGGCGGGACTTTTGTGCAGCAGCCTTTTATCAAAAAATACTTTAATCTGCCTTTGCCAACTCCGAATGGATCTTCGCCCAATGCCAATGACAATTGGCCGGTGTATCGCTATTCTGAGGTTTTGTTATTATTGGCCGAGGCTTTAAATGAGCAGGGTAAGGCAGGTGCGCTGACTTATCTGAACCAGGTTCGCGACCGTGCATTTGGCGCTGGTGTTTCTCAAATCAAAGAAACAAATCAGGCGGCGTTAAAAACGGTTATTGCAAAAGAGAGAAGGATTGAACTGGCATTTGAAAATAAAAGGTGGCTGGATCTGGTTCGCAATGGACAGGCGATTGCCGTGATGTCGGCCTACGGTTCCGCGTTAAAAGCCAGTGGGAAATACCCCAATTTGATTCCGCAGACTTACAATGTTACGGAAAACCGGCTGCTTTTCCCTTTGCCATTCAATGAGATTCAGGTGAATCCGAAATTGAAGCAAAATCCGGGATATTAAGAATTAAGAATTAAAAATAGTATCTGGGATGAAAAATATTACGTTGGGACTTGTCCATACTTCGGCTACACTGGTGCCGATATTTCAGCAGTTATGCAATGAGTTTTTGCCGGGTGTTAATACCTTCAACATCGTGGACGACAGTCTGATCAAGGATGTGATTGCCCGGGGAGAAATGACGGCCAATACGGCCAAAAGGGTGGTGGATCACATAACATCAGCCGAGTCGGCAGGCGCTGATTATATCCTCGTCACCTGCTCTTCGATCGGCAGGGCTGTGGAAACGGCCGATTTACTGACTTCGGTCCCGGTTATCCGTGTGGATCAGGCCATGGCTGATCTGGCAGTTACGACAGGAAAGCGCATTGGTGTGGTGGCCACGTTGCCTACTACTCTGGAACCGACAAGCGATCTGGTCCGACGGAGAGCCAGGCACGCCGGCAAGGAAATTGAACTGACGAGCAAATTGTGTGAAGGTGCTTTTGAAGCTTTGATGAGCGGTAATGCGGCCCTGCACGATGAAATGGTTGGCACTGCGTTGAAGGAATTGTCTCTGAAAGTCGATGTGATTCTTCTGGCTCAGGCTTCCATGGCTCGGGTAGTGGACACCTTAAGCGAGGAAGATAAACGCGTACCGATCATCGCCAGCCCGCCGCACGCGATCCAACATCTTGCTTCGTTACTGAAAAACAATTGATATGGTTGTATTTAGAAAGTTCTGTCTCGGGGTAAGTGTTTTGTGTGTGTTGTCACTCGTTGGTGCGCTTTTGGCCGGTTGGCCGCCGGTTGTCAGTGCGTCGGTGGTAATACTTGCCATTGCTTTTGCGATTGGGATCGGAGCAATTCCGATGCTGAGTGGGTACCAATACACGGCCTGGATCATTGCGGCTGTCGTCGCTGGTATGTGTTATCCCGGTGCATTTTTGCATTGGGGTGATTTTGATTTGCGGAATAAGTGGCTGATACTAATCGTGGTGCAGCTGGTTATGTTTGGTATGGGGATCCAGATGAGCCTTCGTGATTTTTCTGAGCTCGCAACCTCCGGTAAGGGCGTTTTGATTGGTTTATGCAGCCACTTTACGATCATGCCCATTGTCGGGTTTTTACTGACGAAAATTTTCCATTTTGAGCCCGAAATCGCCGCAGGAATCATTTTGCTTGGCTCCTGTTCAAGTGGACTGGCTTCCAATGTGATGGTCTACATCGCCAGGGCGAATCTGGTTTTATCCGTGGCTGTAACCGCGATGACTACACTTGCAGCACCGTTTCTTACGCCTTTTTTGATGAAAATGTTGGCTGGGACGCTGATTCATATCCGCTTTCTGGATATGATGATGGAGATTATCAAAATTGTGATTGTGCCCATCGGAGCGGCTTTAATTCATGATTATCTCAAAACGGGCTCGGCCACTGGAAAGCGGAATTTGTATCTGATTGCCTCGGTATGTCTGGTTTTTCTGGCCAGTTTACCGCTGGGAATTTGGAGTATTTTTAAAGTGAATTTTTCGGAACCTTTGTTGCAATCGATAGAGGTATTGTCATTTTTCGCCGGTGCTGTTTTGGTTGGTTTGGTTTATCATTTGCTGACAAAAGTTGTGGTAAACCTGGACCGGTATATGCCATACATTTCGATGTTCGGGATTGTTTATTTCACCACGGTTACCACAGCGGCCGGGAGAGACAACCTGATGCAGGTTGGTTTTTTACTGTTTTTTGTTTCGGTTATTCACAATTCAGCCGGTTACTTTTTCGGGTACTGGTTAAGTCGCTTGCTGGGGTTGGATAAGCCTTCTGCACGTACCATGGCTTTTGAAGTCGGGCTGCAAAATGGAGGTATGGCTTCGGGGTTGGCTGGTACGATGGGCAAACTCGGAACCGTGGGACTTGCTGCTGCCGTTTTTAGCCCCTGGATGAATATTTCCGGCTCAATTCTGGCAAACTACTGGCGGAGGAGAGAAGAAAAAATTCAGGCTGGCAAAAAAGTGGTGGAAGGAGAGAAGGTTTATGGGGAGTAGCGAGGATATTAGGTGTTGTGGATAGCGAAAGAGGTCGTTTTCGCTACTTCGTGACATACTTTAGGTCTTTTTGTGCACGATAGACGATAATGCGGTCGGCAAATTTTTGAGGTACCAGATCGATCTTGGCTTTTAGTATGACTAGAAGATTTCCAGAAGTCCATGGACGTCGGACTGGTAAAATTGTAATATCTCCTTTTGTTTGTTTAAAATAATTTCAGAAATAAATTGGGTATAAGAATTGCCGGTTCTGAGAAGAATTACTTTTGGAGGGAACCCATTAAGATTAACAAGGTCCTGAAAATCTTCATCAAATGTGACAATTGTAAAGTCGTACTTTTGTGCATAACGCCAGATTTGACGATCGGATGCGGGTTTATGTAATCCAGTCTGGCTTACATGAAGGCAGTTGGGGATTATCTCAGATAGCTTTTTAACAATTCGGTACGAGATATTCTCATCAAACAAAAACTTCATGCCGAAGTAATTAAGATTCGGGTATTTTCCTCTCTATTAGCTGCAAATGATAGCGCAGCCAAAATATCATCTTTTGTTAAGTCAGGAAAATCTTCAATAATTTGTTCATAACTCATCTCACTGGCAAGCCAGCCCAATATATCCCATACGGTTATCCGTGTCCCATTTATGCATGGTTTCCCAAATCGTATTTCCGGATTAATTGTAATTCTGTTTTGCCAGTTTTTCATAGCTTGGGGATTGATTTATCAAATATACGAAATTTCAATTGTAGATTTTAGAAGGGGTTGAGCCGTATGTTTGTTATTGCGGATTCAAGACTTCTCAAAAATATCAATATCTTCACCACCCGAAAAGCAAGATAATAAACCGAAACTCCGGCTTGAAACGATAAACGGTTATTCGCCGACTGTTGTGTTAAATTATATATGAAAACCTGTTTTTGTGGATCCGATCAGCCGTACTCGCGGTGTTGCGGTCCGGTTATTAAAGGAACTGTCAAAGCCACTTCTGCTGAAAAGCTGATGCGTTCGCGTTATAGTGCCTATGTTATGGCGGCTGTGGATTATCTGGTTGATACCACGCATCATTCAAAAAGGGCAGGGCTTGATAAAAAGGATATTGAAAACTGGGCAAAAACCAATAGTTGGCAAAAACTCGAAATCGTCAATGCTTCGACTTTTTCGGTGGAATTCAAGGCTTATTTCAGGGATCGGTCTGGGAAAAAGCAGGTGCATCATGAAAAATCAGCCTTTGTTTTTGAAAATGATAGCTGGTACTATGTAGATGGCGTTTTTAATGAAGATATTTGAATTGAAATTCATTAAAACAACGGATAATGTTTAAACAATTTGCGATTGCCAGGTTTATGGTCGGGTTCATTACGTTTGTATTGACCTATATGGTGGCAACATTGTCGTACGATAATTTCTCTAAGTTTCTGATTGCTGGTATGTTCCTGTTGTCTCTTTATGTTATGAGGGAGGCCCAGAAAGGCAGAGAGGAAGAGCTGGCGAAGAAGGATAAGGAATGGCAGGAGAAAATTAATGAAGTGCAGGAACAGCTGGATCAAAAAGAAGCGGAGTGCGAATTTCTGATCCAGGCGATCATGAAAGCAAGCGAAACAAAGGAGTAACTTGGTTATAATACTCCGCGTAAAACCACGCCGAAATAACCCTCGCCACCAACCTGCCCGCCTTTGAAAACAACTTCAAGGCCATCAACGGGTGATCCGGGAGCGAAAGCGCGGCATAAAGGCGCGCCGGGAGAAATGGGTGTAATCATTTCCACAGCTTCAATACCAATCGTTCTGGCGACAATACTCGATGTGTCGCCACCGGCAATAACAAGTCTTTTTACGGAAGCCTGCGCGGCAGCTGAACGGGCAATTTTCCCAAGCGCAGTGCCATACAGTCTGGAAGTAAGCGACTGTATTTCAGATTTATTAAGTCCTTTTTTTGTCAGAATATCATTCGTTTTTGGAAAACGCGGATCATTTGTGCCCTTGCTCGTATGGACGATCACGCTTTTGCCTTCATTAAGTAATTGGCAGGTGAGCTGAATTTCATTTTCGAGTGTGTAATCCGTTTCGAGTTTTGCAACTGATTCAGTATCAAGATAGACTTCTTCAAAGCCACGTGATAAAGCCCAGGTTATCTGGCTGGAAGTGACGGGGGAGCAGCTTCCTGAAACCACGAGAAGGGGAGCAGCTCTGCCAGCAGTTGGCCAGGAAACAGGAGGTTTGATCAATTCACTTTTGATCCAGAAGTCGCCCAGTGCCAGTTCGATACCGGAAGAGCCTGCCGAAAAATGAGGAGAAGTTTCATCGCCGTAGGCATCGATAAGTTCACCAATTTTTGCCATTTGATTTGGGTAAATGGCATCAAACAAGACAATTTCGGCACCGTTTGTTATCGCTGTTTTTAAAAAATGTTTTGTTTCGGAAATTTCCCGTTCAATCTGAAGAATATCAATCAGACCGCTTTGTTTATGGGTTTGTTTGCCCAGATGAAGACGAATGTCGCTTTCATCCGAAGGAGTGACCGGATGTTTGCTCATGCTGGGGTGCCGGTCGAGACGGTGAATTTCACCCTGGCTGCCGATACCCATGCGCGCAAAAAGATTTCCAAAGGCGCTGTAACGGCCCAAACCAGGGGCGGCTACCACCAGCGAGACAAAACGCGGCTGGAATATTTCGGAGCCAATATCAATCGCGCGACCGATACTGCCCACCGTGGGCGAAGAGTCAAATGTGGAACAAACCTTGTAGTGTACATGTCGCGCCCCGGATTCTTTCAGGGCGGTGAATGCCGGTCGTAATTCCTTCTCCATTTCCTCCGGATTCATGGCGCGCGACATGCCAGCGATGCCTATCGCCTGTATATTTTTATACCGCGACAATTGCTCCAATGTCGGCGGCTCAATAAAAAGCGCAGTTTTAATCCCTGCCTTGCTTAATGTTTCAAGTACATCCGTAGATCCTGTAAAATCATCGCCGTAGTAGGCAATTAACAACTGATTGTCCTGTGGCATGATCTACTTTTGAAAACTGTTTTGACCAAATTTCTCCACAGACTTATAGAATTCGGGATATTGCAGCGTTGCTTCATCTAGTGTGAGGCCGTTTACGGCGCCCTCCCAGGCTTGCTGCAATGCGATGACACCACCTGACGGCCCATCCGGATGCGCCATGATACCGCCTCCCGCCATGTAAAGCAAATCTGTCGTTTTGGTTCTTTGGTAAGTTTCGAAAGTCTGTCCGCCCCATTGGCCGGACGATACCACGGGCAGCACGGAAAATCCACCCAGCAGGGGTTTCAGGCAGGCTTCAATGGATCTGACCACGGAGTCGTCAGATTCCCAGAACTTGTTTTGTATGCCGTTCACGTGCAGTTGATCAACGCCTGCAAGCCTCCATAATTTCTGATAAGCCGAAAACTCGATCCCTAATAACGGATGACGGTTCAGCATGCCCCAGCCGTTTCTGTGTCCGTGGATGGCAAGTTTTCCCTGATCACAGATTTTCTTCGAGGCCGATAAGCCAACGCTGTTCAGGCTTATCATGACGGATGTTCCTCCGGCGGAAACCACTTTGTCATACTTTCGTAACATTTCATCGGTCTCGTCGCTGATGTTGAAAGCATACATGACCTTTTTGCCCGTTTTTTCAGCGTGGTTGTTTATGACTTCCATCACAGCATCGACCCGTTTGGAAAAGGGTGAGTTGGCGGTTGATGACATCAGTTCGTCATCTTTGATGAAATCAATTCCTGCTTCGGCCAGCTGGCGTACAATCTGTGCTGTTTCATCCGGTGATAACCCGATGCTCGGTTTTATAATCGTACCTATTAAAGGCCTGCCGTTTTCTACGCGGGTAAGTTGTCTGCATCCTTCGATACCGAATCGCGGACCGAGAAAATGTTTTCCGTAAGATTCCGGGAAATGAATATCCATCAGTTTTAGTCCGGTAAACTGTGTAATCTCGTACAAATTCCCCTGCAAAGTTGAAACGAGTGTAGGTAGATTATAACCGAAATTTTCCACAGACCAGGAAACTTCAATATTGGCCCGATGATATTGATTGTTTTTCGAAAAAGCGCCGGGGATGGCTGGCTCCGAAACCGTTTCCAGGTATTGAACCGATTCTACGCGTGCAGCAAAACGTTCCTTTAATTCTTTCGTTTCGCCGGGAACAGAAACAAAGGTGCCTGACGATTGCTCGCCCGCCAATACAGCGGTCGCGATTTCAATGTCGTAAGGTGTTTCGATATAATATTTTGCGATAATTCTTTCCATTATTATTTATATAGCGTATTAATGTTTATGAATGTACTATGTTTTGATATGGTATTTAATGAAGTTTATTGTAATTATTTCATGATAATTATTCTTAATAGCCAGAATTCTGACAATTTTTTATCAAAATAAGTCATAAAAATTGCGAAAATATTTGTTCTGTGTAAAAATGTTCCTAATTTTCGTAAAAAATAGAATAAAAAAGAAAATAAAAGAAAATAAATATACATAATTCTAACCCGCATCGCTGTTTATGAAACAATTTTTCAGTATCATCTTTGCACTGCTGCTGATATCGGCGGTTCATGCACAAACACCGGCCATAAAAGGGAAGGTGACCGGCGCCAATGATAACGAAGCACTTCCGGGTGTGAGCGTTGTAATAAAAGGTACGCAGCGTGGTACGACGACAAACGCTGATGGTGCTTTTCAAATTGAAGTGCCTGACGCTTCGACCGTTCTCGTTTTTAGCTTCGTTGGATATAAATCCGTAGAAGAGGCCGTTGGAAGCCGTACTGAAATTGCAGTTAAACTTGCTCCGGAGAATAAGTCGCTGGAAGAAGTGGTGGTAGTGGGTTATGGTACACAGAGTAAGCGGGCGGTTACCGGATCGGTGATTTCCGTCAACTATGACAAATTCAAAGACCGGTCGTTTAGTAACGTGACACAGTCCCTTGCCGGAAGTATGCCGGGGGTTAATATTTCTCAGTCTCAGGGCGCGCCAGGCTCTTCGCCGGTTATCAAAATCAGAGGTGTAAGTTCGATTACAGCAGGAACAAATCCATTGATCGTTGTCGATGGTGTGCCTTTGGAAAACTTCAATTTAAACCTGATCAATCCGCAGGATATCGAATCTGTGGAGGTTTTGAAGGATGCTTCGTCGGCTGCTATTTATGGTTCCCGCGGATCCAGCGGAGTTATACTGATAACAACAAAAATGGGTAAACCTGGTAAGACCAATATCAGTGCCAATGTGGAGTATGGAACGCAGAAAGTGATCCGTCGTGTGAAAATGATGGATGCGCAGCAATACATTTCTACCTACATCGATGCAAAAAATAATGCCTGGCTTGCACAAGGCGGGAAAGCTAGTGACCCAAATAGTGTCCGTCCGACAACATTAAAAATACCGGAAGATTTTACGTCCAATCCGCAGCAATTCGGCAAAGGAACCGACTGGCAGGATGTGATGTTCCGCACGGCACCATCGGTTAATGCACAGCTGACGGTTTCGGGCGGGACTGAAAAAACACAATACATGTTCTCTGGTGCTTATCTGGACCAGACTGCTGTTTTGGACAGAAATTATTACAAACGTCTGTCAATCCGGTCGAATGTCAGAACACAGGTGAGTAAAAAATTGGTGATCGGACTGAATCTTGGTATAACGGCGATTTTTGACAGAACAGAAGGGACGAAAGGGAAAAGTGATGTCATCAGTCTTGGACTTCAGAGCGATCCGATTTTTCCGGTGTATAATGAAAACGGAAATCTTGGTTTCAGAGATCCAAACTCGACCTGGTTCCGCTTTACTTCCTATGCGGATATGAACCTGTGGCATCCATACTCGTTGACAAGAGAAGTGGACAAAGGAAATAAGTCGTTCAACACATTGGGAACTGCTTTTCTGGAATACAACATTCTTGAAGACCTGAAATTCCGTACCAGTATCAGCGGAAATCTGTTCAATAACCGTAATAATTTCTATTGGAACGATAAACAGAAATATGGTTATTCGGCGGTACTGGCAGCGCAGGGAAATGCGGGCGATGCCTACATGCTGAACTGGCTGAGTGAAAATACACTGACTTACGACAAAAAAATCGGAGATCATTCTTTCACCGGTCTTTTGGGCTACACGATTCAGAAACAACGTGATGAAACCATGTATGTGGCTGCCAATAACTTTCCAAACGATCTGGTTCACACGCTGAATGCGGGAACGGTTACGGCGGGAAACACAACGGCAAGTGAGTGGTCGCTGCTGTCTTATCTTGGACGTGTACAGTACAATTTTAAAAATAAATATTTCCTGACTGGTGCCATCCGTAGAGACGGGATGTCGAGGTTTGGGGAAGATAACAAATGGGGGTATTTTCCGTCAGTCTCAGGGGGATGGTTGATTTCTGATGAAGCATTTATGGCTGGCGTGCCAGCGGTAAACAACCTGAAATTGCGTGTGAGTTATGGTGTGACGGGAAATAACCAGATCCCTAATTACGGAGCGATAAGTCTTTTGGGAGCTGCCAACTATGTGACGGGAACAAATCTTTCGAACGGTTTGAAAGTGAGCGGGCTTGCAAACTCAGGATTGAAATGGGAGAAAACGAATCAGTTTAACGCAGGTATTGACCTTGGTCTTTTCAATAACCGCATCAATCTTTCGGCAGAGTTCTATAATTCAATCACACGTGACATGTTATTGTATGTGCCTGTGCCGGATATTACCGGATTCTCTTCCCAGCTTTCCAATATCGGGAAAATGCGTAACAGAGGGGTTGAGTTTAATATTTCAAGCAAAAATATTGTCGGTGATGTGAAAGGTGGCGGTTTTCAGTGGACAACGGATTTCAATATTTCAAGAAATCGCAATCAGGTTTTGCAGCTTGGTCCGGGTAATGCGCCGATCCAGTACGTGGATAACGTTGTGACGGTAAGGACGGAAGTGGGTCAGCCGGTATCCAATTTCTACGGATATAAATTTGACGGAGTCTTTAAAAACCAGGCAGAAATTGACGCTTATCCGCATCACGCCAGCACGACACCGGGTGATCCTAAAGTGAGAGACGTCAACGGGGATGGTAAAATCACGGATGCCGACAGAACGATTATCGGAAATTACCAGCCGGACTTCATAGCCGGTATCACCAACACGGTTTCTTACAAAGGGTTTGAATTTTCATTCATGTTTCAGGGATATTTTGGCGGCGAAATTGCCAATAACAACATCCGTTATTTGGGAACGTGGGACAACGGAAGAAATTTCTTTGCCAACACGTACGATTACTGGCGCTCGGAAAGCAATCCGGGAGACGGCAAACATTTCAAACCGAATGTAAATTACCTGGGCCTTCAAAAACAATTCTCTTCTTACTGGGTTGAAGACGCATCTTTTGTCAGACTTAGAAACGTAAGAATTTCTTATTCCGTGCCGTCCAAATGGATCAGCAAGCTTGCCATGACCAACGCAAGAGTTTATGTGAATGCGGAAAATGTGCATCTGTTCAGCAAATACACGGGTTACGATCCTGAAAATACGACGTACGGAACCACTTCTTACAGCAGCAGCATGGAAACTTCCGGTTCATACAGCAGTGGAAACGCACCGGTTCCGGGCGCTTTCCAGGGTGTTGACTACGGTTCATATCCATTGCCAAGAGTTATTACAGTAGGTATCAAAGCTGATTTTTGATTTGAACTTTTAACAGAATAATCAAAGGTGCAAGCCTTTTAACCGATAAAAATTATGAAAAAAATATCAGGATACCTGGCCATGATCTGTCTGCTGATGGCAAGCTGGGGGTGCGGAGATTCGTTTCTTGAACTCGCTCCGGTATCGAACCCGAATGCGGAGAATTTCTATAAAACAACTGCTGATTTTGACCTGGCTGCAAACGCTGCCTACAACACGCTTTATACGGTTTACAATCCCGAAGGGGCTGTTTCTTATGCGGGCGAACTGATGGGGGATAATGTAACGATTTATAATATTTCAGGAAACCAGGCGGATAAGTGGCAGTTTCGCGACTACTCGCTGGCCCCGGCCAATACGATGGTTTATCAGTTCTGGCAGGATTTTTACAAATCGTTGTACAGCATTAACATTATTCTTTCCAAAATTGAAGCATCCTCATTAAATGCAGATTACAAAGCAAAAATGCAGGGTGAAATGCTGTTTTTACGTTCGCTTTATTACTATCAAATGGTGCAGATTTGGGGTGATTTGCCTATTGTGACGGCACCGGTTTCGGCCGCAGAAAGTTATAATATTTTACGCTCACCGGCTGCCGATGTGTACGCGCAGATTGTAAAAGATCTTACCGATGCAAAAGCTAAACTTCCGCTGGCGGCATCTGCGGTGGCAGGGCGTGCTTCCAAAGGATCGGCGCAGACGCTACTGGGCAAAGTTTATCTTTCGATGGGAGACAAAACCAATGCTGCAAAGGAGTTGAAGGAGGTATATGACAGCAACCAGTATCAGTTGCTTCCGGCTTATACCTCGCTGTGGGACGCGAAAAACAAGAATACCAAAGAATCGATATTTGAAATTCAGTACCTGGGCGGTTCTGCTATCAATCCTTACAGTAATTATTATCTGGTTTTCTTTCCAAATTCCAATGCGCTCGGTTTTTACGGAGCAGGTATGAACCAGGTTGTGAACGATATCTGGGACGAGTATGAAAAAGGTGATGGCCGCAGAATAGCTTCCATTGACACGGGATACACGGATGCCAAAGGAAACTTTACGGCAGCAAAATTCCCGAAAAAATGGACGGATAAAACGGCACCGCTGATCAATCAATCCATTGCAGCCAACAATAACTTCATCGTGCTGCGTTATGCCGATTTGTTGCTGCTGTTGACGGAGGCTACCGGCGATGTTTCGTACATGAACCAGGTGCGCAAGAGAGTGAGTTTGCCTTTGTACGGCGAAAGCGCTTATCCGACCAAATATTCAACCGTTGAACTTGCCCTGGAACATGAAAGACGTGTGGAACTGGCTTTCGAATTTCACCGCTGGTTTGATTTGAAAAGAACAAACCGTGCCGTGACAGTATTGGCCGCAAAAGGTAAAAAAGTGACGCCTGAGAAACTGGTATTGCCAATTCCGAATATCGTTCGCGATCAGAACAGTAAGATTACACAAAACACAGGTTATTAAATTAATACGGATCCAGATGGTTAACCGCCAGAATTTCTGTTGGTTAACCATCTGATTTATCAAGAAAATAAATATTGTTGTTACACACCTGACATGATTTGGATTAATATTTTTTTCTTTTCGGTGCGTATTTATTTCGCTTCTTTTTCTTATCGGTGATAATTGGATGTAAGACCGATAGGGAAGCAGAAGGAATCGATTGGGGGCCAAAGTATTTTGTGACATTGCTGCCAGAGAATTAAGAATTTAGCGGTCTGCCGCTGCGGAATGAAAAATTAAGGATATGGGTTTTCGGATTTTTGATGTTTTTGCGGTGGGTCTGGTGTTGACTTTTGGAGAAATTCAGGGGCAGGATACCATCAGCTACACGGGCAGTAAGCTGGTGAATGTAGATTATCACCATGGGCAGTTAAGTCCCGCCATAGGTGTCCATAACATCCAGACCTTACGCGTTAATCGTGATAACAAGGAAACGGGTTTTGGCTGGACTTATAACCATGCGCCCATGCTTGCTTATTGGAATAATACATTTTACCTGAATTATCTGAGCAATCCGGTAGGGGAACACGTGCCACCCGGGCAAACGTTATTACAGACCTCCGCTGACGGCAACGCCTGGTCGAAACCACAGATCATTTTCCCCCCATATATAATTCCGGACGGAACTACAAAAAAGGATTATCCTGGTGTGGCAAAAGATTTACTGGCTGTGATGCATCAGCGTATGGGTTTTTTTGTTTCGGAAAATAATAAACTGCTGACACTGGGTTATTATGGAATTGCGCTGGATGCGAAGGATGACCCGAACGATGGAAATGGAATTGGCCGTGTGGTCCGTGAAATACATAAGGACGGAACTTTAGGGCCGATTTATTTTATCAGGCACAATGCTTCCTGGAAGCAAAAATCTGAATATCCTTTGTATAATACGAGTAAAGACAAAGGCTTTGTGGAGGCGTGCAATGAGTTGTTGTCAAACAGGCTGATGACCCAGCAATGGGTTGAAGAAGCGGATCGTAACGACGCAATTGTTTCGTTAAAAGGAGAATACAAGGCATTTAGTTATTATCATTTGCCGGATGGCAGGGTCGTGGGACTTTGGAAAAATGCTTTGACAAGTATCAGCAAAGACGATGGCAAAACCTGGCTTTATCCGCCAAAAAGAGCGCCCCGGTTTGTAAACAGCAACGCAAAAATATGGGGACAAAAGACGGCTGACGGCAAGTATGTTACGGTTTATAATCCCTCGGAGTTTCGGTGGCCGCTCGCCTTATCGGTAAGTGATGATGGTTTGCACTACAAAAATTTGCTGTTGGTAAACGGAGAAATTACGTCCATGCGCTACGGGGGGAACTACAAATCGTATGGTCCCCAATACGTGAGAGGCATTGAGGAAGGCAATGGGGTGCCGACCGATGGTAAGCTTTGGCTGACTTATAGCATGAATAAGGAAGATATCTGGGTGTCATCTGTTCCGCTTCCAATAACAGAAAGAGCAGATCAGCAAGCGAATGATGTTTTCGATAAAATGGTGTCCGGGAGAGAACTGGATTCGTGGAATATTTATAGTCCTGTCTGGTCGCCGGTTAAAGTTGCTAAATCAACAAACGGAGAAAAAGTACTCTCCCTCAGTGATTCCGATCTTTTTGATTATGCGAAGGCGGAACGTATTATTCCGGCAACAAAAAAACTTATCGCCGAATTTTCGGTAACACCACAGCAGGTCAAAAACGGTTTGCTGGATATTGAATTTCAGGACGCGAAAGGAACACCGGGCATTCGTCTTTCTTTTGACTCGACCGGGGTTTTCCGAACGAAGGCCGGATACAGGAATAAGACTTTGTTAAAGTATGAGGCCAATCAGGAATATAAAATAGCAGTAAAGCTAAACACAGAAACCCGGCTTTATACGGTTACCGTTAATGGAAAAAATACGGGCAATAACATTCTTTTTGCCCCGCTTGAAAGTGTGGAGCGAATTACTTTTAGGACAGGTGAGGTGCGCCGTTTTCCTAATGCCGACACACCAACCGACCAGATGTATGATTTGTTAAACACCGAGAAAAGGGCGGAAAAAGCAGAGTATCACATCAGATCATTAAAAACAAGCAGTTTTTGAGTTATCGATAAGGAGCACCGGCTTATGGTATCAAATGATTTCAAACTGGATTTTAGCAACAAGTGACTATGAATTATTATAAATCGAAAATGATACTGGCGGCTTTTGTTTGCGCTTTTTTTGCCAGTCAAGAGAGCAACGGACAAAGCCGGAGTTTGGTGAATACTTCCAAAAGTTCTTTCGCGAAACTTTCCGGAACGGATTTGGATGCGGTGCAATGGACGCAGGGTTTTTGGGCCGACCGGTTTAAAGTTTGTAAAGAAATGATGGTGCCTGACCTTTGGAAAACCTACACGGATCCGGAGCTGAGCCATTCATTCAGGAACTTTGAAATTGCTGCCGGTTTGGAAGAAGGAAAGTTTAAGGGCCCGTCTTTCCATGATGGGGATTTTTATAAAACTTTCGAAGCTGTGGCCAGTATGTATGCCGTAACAAAGGATAAAAAATTGGATGAGTTGATGGATCACGCGATCGCCGTGATTGCGAAAGCCCAGCGCGAAGATGGCTACATTTATACCAAAGCCATTATCGAGCAAAAGCAGAAGGGTGACAGCAAAATGTTTGAGGACCGGCTGAGTTTTGAAGCCTATAACTTTGGGCACTTGATGACGGCTGCCTGCGTGCATTACCGCGCGACAGGCAAAACGTCACTGCTGGATGTTGCCAAAAAATCTGCTGATTTTCTGATTGGTTTTTATAAAAATGCCTCCGATGAGCAGGCCCGAAATGCCATTTGTCCTTCGCATTACATGGGACTCTCCGAGCTTTACAGAACGACAAACGAGCAAAAATATCTGACACTTGTAAAGCATTTGATCGCGATAAAAGGCGCTACCGAAGGGACTGATGATAATCAGGACCGGATCCCGTTTTTGAAACAGACCAAGGTTATGGGGCATGCTGTGCGGGCAAATTATCTGTTTGCCGGTGTGGCTGACGTGTATGCAGAAACCGGTGATCCGGCGCTTCTGGCACAGCTGAATGTGATGTGGGATGATGTTACAGAGCGTAAAATGTATGTGACAGGGGGCTGTGGTTCTTTGTATGACGGAGTCTCGCCGGATGGAACTTCGTACAAAACCAACGATGTACAGAAAATCCATCAGGCTTATGGCCGGGATTTTCAGTTGCCGAATTTTACTGCGCACAATGAAACCTGCGCCAATATCGGTAACGTGCTTTGGAACTGGCGTATGCTGCAAATTACCGGCGAAGCAAAGTATGCGGATATTGTAGAGTTGGCTCTGTATAACAGCGTGTTATCTGGAATTAGTTTGAGCGGGAATAAGTTTTTGTATACCAATCCATTGAGTTATTCCGACGCTTTGCCATTCGCGCAGCGCTGGTCGAAGGATCGCCAGCATTACATCGGCCTTTCGAACTGCTGTCCACCGAATACCGTTCGGACCGTTTCCGAGGTAAGCCAATATGCTTATAGCGTATCGGATAAAGGACTGTATTTTAATTTATATGGCGGAAATAATCTGCATACCACGCTTAAAAATGGCTCTCACCTGAAACTGTCTCAAACGACCGATTATCCCTGGGATGGCAAGGTAAGTATCAAACTGGAAGAGGCTCCGAAGGAAGCATTTTCGGTATTTTTAAGAATACCGGGCTGGTGTAGCGATGCAAAAGTGTTGGTAAATGGCAAACCACAATCTATAAAGCTCACATCCGGAGCATATGCCGAGATTAACAGTATTTGGAAAGCAGGGGATAAAATTGAACTGCTCATGCCAATGCCGGTTCGTCTGATCGAGTCTAATCCATTGGTGGAAGAAACCCGGAATCAGGTGGCCGTAAAACGCGGTCCGGTCGTTTACTGCCTTGAATCGATGGATCTGCCAAAAGGGAAAACGATTTTTGATGTTGCCATTCATGCAAAGAATAACCTCAAACCATCCCGCATGACGATTGAAAACAGTCCTATCATCGGGTTGGAAGGCCAGGCTATTTTGGTGGATAATTCAAATTGGAGCAAAAAATTGTATCGTGAAGTATCCGTGGAAGCGTCAAAGACCATTCCGGTTAGATTGGTCCCGTATTATGCCTGGGGCAACCGCGGACATAATGATATGTCGGTTTGGCTGCCCCTGGTTAGATAAAACTCAGGCGTTGTCCAGTAAAAAGCCAGGATCGATATCCAGCTTTTTATAAACCGCTTTGAGAAAAGAAACATCCGGTTCACGTTTGCCGCTGAGAATTTGGGAAAGCTTCGGTTTTCCCAAACCAAGCATATCGGCCAATGCCGCCTGGGTAAGTTTGAGCTGGAAGCGTTTTAGCTCGACCATCTCAAGGATGGACTTTGGCATTGGAAGGGGATAGTGGGTGTCTTCAAATGCTTCCGCCGCCTCAGCCATATTTCTTAGTTTTTGAACTTCCACTGGTGAAAGATTACCTTCTCCCTTGTTCATCAGGGTAAGTATTTCTTTCATCGCATGATTATAGTCCGCTTCATGCTGGTAAATAATTTTATCGTTTTCCATAACTTAACTTTTAAACTTAATTATTGAAGCATCAATTTTATCGTATTCCGAATGATTGCCAAGAAATACGATGTAGACCGTACGGATATCAAAATGAATCACCGCTACCAGCCTGTAATTGTTGCCTTTGATATTAAAAACAAAACGGTCATTGCCAACGGCATCTACCGAGTTGAACGTTTTTTTGACATCCTGAAATTTAGACCATTCCACCGCTTTTGTTAATCTATACCATTGTAGCAAAGCGTCAGTCGCCCGCGGTTCGCTGGTTATAAATTCATTGATTATTGTCTTGGAAAGTATAACCATGGTGATAGTGTGTTGATGCATATAAAATTATGAAATTGTTTCTAAAAATAAAATTATGTTTCAAAAAATGAAATATTATGTTGAATTTTAAAATAAGTCGTTTATTCTTTATTTTACTTTTTTTCATAGCTTACGGCAAGAGCTCAATAGCCCAGCAAACCTTCCAGCCCAACTGGCCTTCTCTTGAAAAACATAACGAGGTGCCTGAATGGATACGCGATGCGAAATTCGGGATTTACTGTCATTGGGGTGTATATGCAGTACCGGCCTACAACAACGAACACTACATTCAGCACATGCACAACGACAGTCCTGACTATTCAAAGTTGGGGACCTACAAACGCCACCTTGCGCTTTACGGGCCGTTGGAGAAGTTTGATTACCACGATTTTATTCCCATGTTCAAAGGTGAAAAGTTTAATGCCGATGAATGGGCTGATCTGTTTGTAAAAGGCGGCGCGCGTTTTGCCGGGCCGGTGGCGGAGCATCACGACGGATTTGCCATGTGGGACAGCAAGTTAACGCCTTTCAATGCGAAAGCTATGGGGCCCAAACGTGATGTGGTTGGTGAACTGGAAAAATCCATTCGCGGACGCGGGATGAAATTTTTTACATCGCTGCATCACGAGCTGAATTATACCAACGTAAAAATGAAGCCGGGCTGGGCCGGAACTGATCCGAAATATGCCAAATTGTATGGGTCTACCATGAAGAAGGAGGAGTGGGATCAGATGTGGATGGATAAATGTAATGAGCTGATTGACAAATATCACCCCGACATTATTTACCATGATGCCTGGCTTGAACAGGTGCCAACGAAAAATATCCAGACCTATCTTGCCCATTATTTCAACGAGGCAGAGAAGAGAAAACAGGACGTCATTGTCACTTATAAAGGCGAAGACCTTCCTGCCGGGGTAGGAATGGAAGATCACGAAAATTCAAATCCTGATAAGATTATCGCAAAGCCCTGGCTGTGTGATTATTCGATCGGGACCGGGTTGTCGTATTCGTGGGGATATACCGAGGGAATGGAAATCCGTCCGGCGAAGGAGATCATTCACACGCTGATTGAGGTTGTCAGTAAAAACGGACAGATGCTGCTTAATCTTTCGCCAAAAGCCGATGGAACATTTCCTGATGATCAAAAAGAAGTAGTTTATAAGGTAGGCCGCTGGATGTGGTCTTTTGGGGAATCGCTTTATGAGACGCGTCCATTCATCGTTTTCGGAGAAACGACACAGTCCAATCATAGGGTTTATTATACGCAAAAAGGAAAAACGGTTTATGCTGTTTTTCTGGAATGGCCCGGTGACAATATCTCCCTGCATTTAAGAGAACTGACGAAGAAAAATCTCAACGGGAGTGTAAAATCTGTTAGCCTGCTTGGCTTGAAAAACCTCGTCAAATGTGAAAATCAGCTTACCGAAAGTGGTTTGAAGTTTACCATTCCTGCCAAAACCAGAATTCCATCCGATATCGCTTATGTATTTAAAATTGAAACGGAATAAATGGTTGCTGCTCGCTTTTTGGGTTTTAAGTCAAACCGTCTATGGACAGAATACTCCCAAAATAGCTAGATGGAAAGAGGCGGCCTTTGAATTCATTGGTGCGAATTTCGGAACATATAAAACGGCGGATCTTGGCCATGCTTTTACCGGGCAAAAAAACTGTATTGTGTGCGTTGCACCTGAACTGGGCGGAGGCCCATTGCTTCCCAATCCATACAAAAGTCAAAAAGTGGTGGGATATTATGCGCACACCGCTGGGAATAATTCCGGAGGGGAACAATGAATATACCATTGTTTATGTCGCCATTGATAAATCAAAGCGGTTCCATCCCATGGGCATGGTGAAAGTCAAGCTTAATACGGATGTGCTGGATACGCGGAGGAAGGAGTTGAAATAACCTCTTATTGTTAAAAATATAACTACGGAAATGGCAAAGTTCTTGTTGAGTACATTGTTGCTAATTTTGGGATTAACAACGTTAACGGTTGCGGAAAATGCTGCAACAATTACAATAGTCGTCCCCAAAATCAAAAATCCAAGAATGCTTTTCGGTGCGGAAAACCTCAGACAAGCCCTCGAAAAGGCAGGTTATCAATCCGTTATTAAAACAAATTCGGGAAAGTCTGATCTGGAAACGGTCATAACACTTGGCGTGTTTGATGATGTTGATTTGATTAAAAAGGCTGATGCACTGAAAATCGACCTGAATAAGAAAACCGGGAAGGAAGGTTTTAGTATTTTTTCGAAGGGTAAAAATATACTGATTTCGGGCGCTGATCCGTCGGGTGTTTTATATGGCTGTCTGGAAGTGGCCGGACAGGTAAAAAAACTTGGTAAGTTACCCGCGAGTTTGTCTGTAACGGATCAGCCTGAAATGGTTTTACGTGGAGCCTGCATTGGTATTCAGAAACCGTATTATCTCCCCGGTCGGACGGTTTACGAATATCCTTACACGCCTGAAAATTTCCCCTGGTTTTATGACAAAAACCTCTGGGTCAAATATCTGGATATGCTGGTGGAGAACCGGATGAATTCACTGTATTTATGGAATGGCCACCCGTTTGCTTCGCTGGTCAAGCTGAAAGATTATCCCTATGCACTGGAAGTGGATGAAGAAACTTTTCGAAAAAATGAGGAAATGTTTAGTTTTCTCACCACTGAGGCCGACAAGCGAGGGATCTGGGTTATTCAAATGTTTTACAACATCATTGTTTCAAAGCCCTTCGCGGAAAAACACAATATCAAAACACAGGATCGTAAGCGTCCGATCACCCCGCTGATTGCCGATTATACAAGAAAATCCATTGCGGCTTTTGTGGAAAAGTATCCAAACGTAGGATTGTTGATCACCCTGGGAGAAGCCATGGAAGGAGATGATACCGATGTGGAGTGGTTTACAAAAACAATTCTCCCGGGTGTGAAAGACGGCCTGACAGCTTTGGGTACGACCAACCAGCCGCCCGTTGTATTGCGTGGCCATGATACGAATCCGCAATTGGTTATGAAGGCTTCGTTACCGCTTTATAAAAATTTGTATACCATGAATAAGTACAACGGGGAAGCACTGACGACCTACCAACCCCGTGGTCCCTGGGCGCAAATGCACCGTGAGATGAGTGAGCTGGGATCAACGCATATCGATAATGTCCATATTCTGGCCAATCTGGAACCATTCCGTTATGGCTCGGCGGACTTTATCCAGAAAAGTGTTCAGGCGATGCATGACCTGCATGGAGCCAATGGGTTGCATTTATATCCGGAGGCTTCCTACTGGGACTGGCCGTATTCGGCCGATAACGTGAAACCGCGCCAGATGCAGATTGATCGGGATTGGGTTTGGTACAAAGCATGGGCAAGATATGCCTGGAACTGCCGACGGGACAGGCAGGATGAGATTAAATACTGGACTGAGCAACTGGGAAATGATTTTGACTGCGGCGATCATGGAAAAAATATTCTTGAAGCGTACGAGCAGGCCGGTGAAATCGCGCCAAAGCTTCTTCGTCGTTTTGGAATAACCAATGGCAACCGTCAAACCCTGACGCTGGGGATGACGATGAGCCAGCTTATCAATCCATACAAATACCGGGTGTGGCCCGAACTGTATAATTCAGACGGTCCGGAAGGTGAAAAACTGGTTGATTTTGTAGAGAAAGAGTGGAAGGGTGAAAAACATGTTGGTGAAACACCCGTGCAAATTATTGATGAAGTGGTAAAACATGGTCAGCTTTCCGTCGAGGCAATCGAGAAAGCCGCTCCTTATATCCGAACAAACAAAGCAGAATTTGATCGTGTCAAAAATGACATGTATTGCAATCAGGCGCTGGGTGATTTCTTTTCGGAGAAGGTAAAAGCTGCCGCTTTGGTATTGCGTTACAAATATTCAAAGGATGTTAATGACCTGGAAAAAGCGCTGCCACATCTTGAAAAAAGCGTGGCCTTTTATGAAAAACTGGCCGGGTTAACGAAGGATACTTATTTGTACGCCAATAGTATGCAAACGGCTCAAAGGCGCGTGCCGGTAGGAGGGGACGATGGCAGGAATAAAACATGGGTCGAGCTTCTACCGTTTTATCAGCAGGAACTTACCAGTTTCAGGAAAAACATCGCTTTGTTGAAAAGTGGAAAAGCCCTGGATGTTTCACCGGATTTGTCATTCAAACCCGCGGAGATAACCTTTTCAGACAAGACGTTATCCTTTTATCCGCTGGAAAAAGGCCAGAAAATATTTGCCGATCGTTCCACAACGATAAGCGAACTGCCCGATGCATTGAATGCGTTGAAGGGCATTCAGTTGAAATCGGAGAACCAGCAAAATAACCAGACCATTATTCAATTTAAAAACGAAAAACCGGTAAAGGTTTTGGTGGGTTACTTTCAAAGCAAGGAGAAAGGGTTTTTGGTGCCCCCAAATCTGGAAACGGATGCAAGCGCCAATGATTTCGGACAGGCTGAAGTACGGATAGCAAACGCAATAAAACTATCTGATTTACCGGAATTGAGTATCCATACCTATGCGTTCAAAGCGGGAGAAAACAAGCTGGTGCTCGGTAAAGGTAACGTGCTGATTCTAGGCTTTATAAGTGGTAGTCAGGAAGTTGATGGTTTAAGAAAGGGTAAATATGATCAAGAGATCGATCGGTTGTTTGAGGGACTTGACTGACGGTATGAATAATTGAATGCTGGTATGGGGAGTGGATGTGTAACATTCGGATGCTACGGGGTTAAACTACGGTTTTGAAGCCGATGTGAAAAGGTTAAGATTTGCTATGGACGTGAGCTTGAATTTCAATAAGACTAAGAGCGATTTTGAGAAAGAAGGGATGTGACAGGTTACAGTCCGGTGCTGGGAATTGAGATTAACCGGAATTTTAAGTTTCTCGACGCTGCGGACGAAAAAGTCTTTTTGTTTTATAAGTGTAAACTCTCCGTTAATCCTTCCGATTTGATCAAAAATTATGGCGGAACTCAGAGTAATTTGAGATTGGCGGTTGGTTTTGATGTTTCCCGTGCAAGAAAAAGAATGATTCGTAAATAGCTCCGTTGTGGAGATTCTTACAACTCCCGCAACCAAATATTTCTGAAACCAACCCGGCTGTTGTGTTCTTGCAATCTTAGCGGTAATTTGTCGGCATGGAATTCATATTTTGGGTATCCCTGGTATACCATGGGTCCTTTTATTTCGGCATGATTCAGGATCAATACGTTGTTGTGAAAAACGGTGAGGTAGGCCGGTGTTTTTAAGGTCTTGTCCGGGTTAAAAACGGGGGCATCAAAAACGATGTCAAAAGCCTGCCAGGTCTGGGGTTTTGACGAGGCGTTCACCAGGGGAATTTGCTGTTTGTAAATACTTCCCGCCTGTCCGTTGTAATAAATACGGGTTTCATAATTGTAGGACTCGTAAATCTGCAACTCGTACAAACCCATCAAAAACACCCCGCTATTACCCCGGTTGTTGCTTTTGTCTTCTTTGGGATTGGGTGTTTTCCACTCGATATGCAACTGAATACTCCCGAATTTTTCTTTCGTTTCAATGTCGGTCGTTTTTGGGACGATGGTGAGTTCGTTATCCGTGGCGCTCCATTTTACGGCTTCACCATTGGGGTGTTGCCATTTGACAAGATCATTTTTGTCCCGGTATAAAACAATCGCATCTGAGGGAGGTAAACCATACGTGGCAGGTGTGACAACCGGCGGTTTGACTGACCAGTCTTCCGTGGCAGAGGCGGGTGGAAGTGGCTGTTCGGTAGTCGATTGGGCGAAGGATAATGTACCAAAAAGAATAACTGACAATATCGTCTGAGCACCAATGGTTTTTAGCATGTTATAACAATTTAAAATCGGCTGATGTGCAAAGCAATGGAATATTGATTTCTCCTTACTTAACGCGTAGTATCCCTTTCATCACAAATGAATGGCCAGGAAAACTGCATAAAAATGGATATTCTCCGACTTTGGGAGCCGTGAAATAAATGGTCTGCGAAGTTTCCGGCTGAATCAGGCAGGTGTGAAAAAGCACGGCGTCAGTCTCTGGAATATAACCGGCGTTTGTGCCGTTTAGTCCCATATCCATGGCCAGTTTTCCAACTTCGTCACCTTTTCCCGGCGATGTAATGACCAGATTGTGCAGCATGTCGTCATTGTTGTTAAAGACCAGTTTTACTTTCGCACCGGGTTTCACTTCAATCAATTCTGAGTCAAATTTAAGTCCGGGTTTTGTGGCCATCGTAATGGTTATATCTGCACCGGTTTTCCAGTCAGCAGGTTGCTCGTGAACTGATTTTGATGGATTATCTCCGCAACCCGCAATGGTAGCGGCCATTTTTCCATGGTCCATGGCATGGTGTTCATGATTGCTGCCCTCAGGAAAAGAGTTGATGGTATAATAAGCCAGCGGATGCAAAACAGGTTCTCCTTCGGTCGAAGCCAGATTTTCAATTTTCAGTTCATGAATATACCCGACTCTTAACCCACTGACAGCGAGTTTAACCTTCAATCCATCCAGAGATATTTCCGCTTTTCTTACGAGGCAGTTGCCCGAATTGATAATCGGGCTCCCGTATTTTTTATGATAACTGTATGTAAAACCCGTCATTTTGTATTTGGAAACATCGGCGGCAACGGTTTTATCGACCGACTTGGTAAATTCAAGCTCAAAACCTTCCGTCGTAATACGCATGGCTTTTATTTCCATCGGTAATTTTTTATCCCATATAAGTCGTTGTAATCCATAAAGCTCTTTTCCGGTGGAAGCCCAGCCGCGACTTGTCATACCAACGAATAACGAATGATCACTTCCCCAGGCCATCCTCAGAATGCCGGACGAAAAACCTTCGCGGAAAGGAAAACAGGCGCCCTGGTACTGCCCGTTTACTTTTTCTAAAAAGGCCCTCATGATTTTGCTGTGTCCCTGATCTCCCACGAGTAATTGCCCCTGGAATGGCCCAAACTGATCTGAATTTATCGCTAAAATGGCAGAGGTTGAAATGCCCATCACGGTATGCGGAAACCAGACGGAGGGTAATTTGAAATTCGGTTTGCCCTGGGCGTAATCGTACATAAGGCCAACAGAATCGGGGAAGGAGGCGCGTTTGAGTTCAATGGGTGAGCCGGGTTCTGCCGACCATCGAAGTCCTGCGGGGTGTCCGGCAAAATCTCCCTGATTTAAATGGGTTATTCTGCCTGACCCTATCCAGTCGCCCTGGTTTTCGGCAAAGAAAATATCGCCGTCACTGTTTAATCCAAATGCAGCCGGTGAGCGCATCCCGGTAGCGAAAGGGGTCATTTTTCCATCTTCTGTGATTTTCAGCATCCAGCCACGCCATTTGGTGATGCTTTCGCCGCGACCAACCCACGAAAGATTTAAGGTTACTAACATATCGCCATTCGGCAAAATAAGCGGGCCGTAGGAGTATTCATGGTAATTCCCGGAGATTGGCCAGGAGTATACTGTGTGAAACGAATCAGCCAAACCGTCGTGATCCGTGTCGGTGATCCGGGTTAGTTCAGAGCGTTGCGTTGTGTAAAAAGCCCCTTTTTTGTAAGCCAGCCATAGTGGTTCATGAAGTCCGGATGCGAACAGTGAATACTTTGGTTGTTTGTTTTTCTTTTGATAGGGATCGTCAATAAGCCAGATTTCACCGCGCCGGGTAGCCACACCCAGTTTATCGTCGTCGGTGAATGCCAGACCGCCCACTTCAAGTTTGACGCTGTCAGGAATGCGGACAGAAGTGAGCTTATAGTAATTGTTTTCAGTAGAAGTAATGTCCGTTTGAGCCGAGCTATTTGCTGGTAAAAAGAAAAAGCATAATACTGCAATCCTGTAAAAATACAATGTTAGTTTCTCGGGTAAAATTGAGAAGTGACGTGAGGTTTTGTGCGCGGGAGAAGTCAGGACTGGGCGTGCCGGTTTCCAAAACTTGACTTCTCTATTTGCTCTCCTGCCTGCCTTTTCCAATATTTCAACAATTCTAAATTTAAACATCACCATATAATATCATACTTAATCGTAACAGGTTCTTTTCCGGGTCTAATAGTGGCGATAAGTTTATCTCCCTCTTTGTTGTGAATTATTTTTATCTCCAAGTTGCTGGCATTCAGATTTGTGAGATAATAATTTTTATCATCCACGGCATATCCGCCATCGCCAAGTTTTTCAATTACTTTTCCTTCTGCCAGCAGACCGTAGGTTGTTGCAGACGGATTGGAGATTTTTAATGCTCTCGTTAAACCGGTTTTACTTTCATTCGGGTAGGAGAAGTCTTCGATGGATGTATCGTTAATTGCGTAATAAAAAACGGGTAATCCGTCTTTATTTAACCGGTAACCACGATTTTGATAAACACCTTCCGGAGCCTGAACTGAGTCTGGCCAGCTTGTTTTTTCATGGTTCGATACCGATAAAAATGGCTTTCCTGGTAATTCCAGTTTTGCCCCCAGCGGAATTTCAAGCTGTTTTTCCCCGCGTTCCGTCCACATGTTGGAAACGTCAATAAATTTGCTGTGCCACGCCGCCGTGAGGTTGTATTTCTTCATATCGAAGGCATAGTTAAATCCCGTTGAAGAATCAATTCCCGGAATTCCGACTGCGGCGATGTATGGATTGACAGCTCCGTTTTGTAACATGAAACCTCTTTGTAAAGCAGGTTTTTTATTCAGTTTATATTCCAGCGGTTCAAATTGCTCGCCATGGCGCACCGAAGCAGCTGTGGTTAGTGACTGCCATGGAATCTGCGGCCCTTCATATTGCAACACGAGGCATTCGTCCGAATTGGAATAAACAATTTTAAATGGATACTTTCCTTTTTTTAAGGTCTGTTTTGCATAAAGGGCCTTTTCAAAATCCCGGGACCCGCGGTTGTTGATCAACAGACGGTTGTCGATAAACAGCCAGGCGCCACCACCCGCGGTTAATTTGAACAAATATTCTCCGTCCGTCGGAATTTCAGCCAGCCCCTCAAAAACCAGCTGGGATTTGCGGTCGCCAACCCGATGTGAAAGGGTGTCGGTAACGCCGGTACGCTTGGGTTTCAAAGATTGAAGTGTGTCGACTGTCTTGTGTAATCCGTTGTAAACCTTGAATTGGATCGCAGAAAGTTTGACAATCTCCTTTTTGTAAGTTTTATAACTGATATTTCGTATCGCGAACGGAGAATTTCCTCCCCGGATTAAAATGGCCCCCAGCGCTTTTTCGTCCTTCAACCTGCTGTTTTCTGACAGGGTTATTTCTGATGGAGTTTTAACCTGTTGCCCGTTGATAATAACCTCTTTCAGTCGCGCATTGCTTGTTTTTTTGCCATGGGCATCAAATTCGGGTGCTTTGAACCGGATGCTGACATGTTGCCACAATCCCGGTGCCTTGATGGCATTGTTGCCGTTTTTAAACCATTCATCTGTAATGGTAACCTGATATCTTTCCTGAAAAAGAATGCTGAAAGTGGCCGATTTTGACAATAAAAAATCCAGATTCAGGTCAATATCACCATGAGTGAGCTCCGTTTTTAGTGTTTTGTTTCCATTTGCTTTGGGCAGATAAACAAGAATTCCTTTTCCTGTTTTTATTTCCAGATCCTTTGCTTTTGTCCGGTCGCCGAAAACGTTGCCCGCAATTTTCCATTGCGCTGATATGTTTGCCTCAAACGCGCTTAAATCAAGCAAAATGAGGGGAGTGGGTTTTAGGGAAGAATTAGGCGTGATGTCCTGGCCCTTCGCATTTTCGGTAAACGAAAGAATAAGGATAATCAGATAACAGAGAAGTGAAGGTTTAAACCGCATCATAGGAAAGTAAACAGACTTCGGATAGATAGTAATAACAATACAATGATATTATTTAATTTTTAATTATTATTTTTTATTTTCTTTTATTTTCTAAAATTTGCTTTTGTTAATTAAAATTGATCTATTTGTATCGTTGAACGGAATATTTTTGATGTGACATACTTAGTTAATTGTTTTCCCTTTATTTTTAGGTAAAAAACAAAAAGACTACAAACCATATATAAAGATGCTCGCAAATCAACGAAGAGATAAAATACTGGAATTGTTAAAAGAAGATGGTTCGGCGAAAGTTATTGATCTGGCCAGATTGTTTAAAGTGACAGAAGTGACCATTCGCCAGGATCTGGATAAGCTGGAAAAGGATGGGCTGGTCATAAAGGAGCACGGCGGTGCATTTCTAAAGAATGTTGAAGATCAGGTCCGGAATTTTTCACTGGCAAATCAGGAGAATCTCGACAAGAAAGAACTGATTGCTATCAAGAGTCTCGAATTTATCGAAAACGGAGACACGATTATTCTGGACTCGGGGTCGACAACCACTGAAATTGCCAAGAAGCTGAGAGGCAGCAACCGCCACTTGACCGTGATTACCAATGCATTGAACATTGCTCTGCTGTTGGGAGCGGAAACGGGCATTGAGGTGATTATGACAGGGGGAGAATTCAAGCCGCCGACATTATCATTAACCGGACAAAAGGCTGCTGATTTTTTCAAAGGTCTGAATGTTCAGAAATTGTTCCTGGCAACGGCCGGGTTGTCGTTGAAATCCGGTCTGACGTATCCGAGTATCAGCGATCTGGTTGTTAAAAAGGCCATGATCGATGCGGCAGACACGACTTACCTCGTGGCGGATTCGACCAAAGTTGGAAAAAGTGCTTTTGCAAGTCTGGGTGCGTTATCGCTGATTGATTATATCATCACGGATGCCGGCGTTGAAGAAAAACATAAACAGCTTTTCAGTGATAATGAGATAGAACTGATTATCGCAGAATAGCAACATATTCAAAGTAACTATTGAACTAAGGCCGATAGTGTAGGCTTGAAGCCAATTGCTAAAACGACATGAGCGAAAAAGGGAGTTTAGGTGTAATTATTGGTAACCGCGATTTTTTTCCTGACAGACTGGTGGCAGATGCCCGGGTGGAAATTATCGAGTTGTTTAAGAAACTGAATATTAAGCCGATATTACTGGATACGAATGATACCAAACTGGGCGGTGTGGAATCGTTTCAGGATGCACAGAAATGTGCCGCGCTATTCCGTCAGCATCGGGATGAAATCATGGGCGTACTGGTTGTCCTGCCGAATTTTGGCGACGAAAGAGGTATTGCCGAAACGCTTAAACTGGCGGAATTAAACGTGCCGGTTTTGGTACAGGGTTATCCGGATGATCTGGATAAGCTGGATGTGGCCCGGCGTCGCGATTCGTGGTGTGGCAAGATCTCTGCCTGCAATAACCTCTATCAGTTTGGAATAAAATATACGCTGACGACAAAACACGTGGTACATCCGACGGATCCCGTTTTTATCGCGGACCTGTTGAATTTTGTTGGTGTTTGTCGCGTGACAAAGGGGCTTCGGAAAGTGCGGATCGGGGCAATCGGTGCGCGTCCGGGCGGATTTAACACGGTACGTTACAGTGAGAAAATTTTGCAGCGAAACGGCATTTCGGTGGTGACGGTAGACCTTTCTGAAATCTTGGGTCATGCAAATAAATTGACAAAACACGATGTCAGCGTGCAACAGCGGATTCAGAAAATCAGGGATTATGCGCCAACGGGTCGGACACCTGATGAGGCGTTAATCCAGATGGCAAAGCTCGATGTAGCATTAACTGATTTTGTTCAATTACATGCCCTGGATGCAACCGCAATACAATGCTGGACATCGGTGCAGCAGAATTATGGCTGCAATGTTTGTACGAGCATGAGTATTATGAGTGAAAATATGTTGCCAAGTGGCTGTGAAGTGGACGTGACCGGGACGCTGAGCATGTATGCGTTACAGCTTGCATCGGGCTCCCCAAGTGCCTTGGTTGACTGGAATAATAATTACGCCAACGACGATAATAAATGCGTACTTTTTCACTGCGGAAACTGGGCGAAGTCATTTTTGCCAGATATTGAAATCAGTACCGCACCCATATTGGGAACTTCGGTAGGAGAGGAAAATACCTATGGCGCGTTATCGGGACGTACCCCGGCATCACCCCTGACTTTCGGACGGATCAGTACAGATGACCCCAAGGGCATTATGAAGGCCTACATCGGCGAAGGCAGACTGACAGATGACGCGTTGAAAACTTTTGGTAACCGGGCCGTGGCAGAAATTCCTAATCTACAGGGTTTAATGCAGTACATATGCCGAAACGGATTCGAACACCATGTGGTGATGAACGCTTCAAAAACAGCCGGAGTATTGAAAGAAGCATTTGAAAATTATATGGGCTGGGAAGTTCAGTATTTCAACGAACCAGCCGAACAGCCAACAAAAAACGGATACGCCTCAACCCAGGAACTGACATCCCAATACTAAACGAAAAAAAACCAACGGGCAGACATATCTTAGCCCAGGGTACAACCCTGGGGAATGGTTATAGCGGGCGATACACGGGAAAAGGGCATCGCCATAATAACCCGAAAATTCAGACGGAATAAAATTCAACAAACGATGTCAGAACAGGAATTGGCACACAAATCGGTGGACTACCGGAAAAAAATTCTCAAATATATTTTCCAGGCCAATGCCGGACACACCGGGGGCAGTCTGTCGTGTATTGATATTTTGAATGTACTTTACAATCATGTGTTAAATGTTGATGCCGCCGATTTTGCCTCTCCCGATCGGGATCGTTACATTCAAAGCAAAGGACACACGGTGGAAGCTTTATATGTAGTACTCGCTTCCAAAGGCTTTTTTCCTGAATCTGACCTTGAAACATTATGCAGATATAAATCACATTACATCGGCCATCCGACCCGAAAAGTTCATGGGGTGGAACAAAATACCGGCGCTTTGGGGCACGGTTTATCCCTTAGCGTTGGCACAGCCATTGCCGGAAAACTGGATAAAAAAGACTACCGCGTTTTCACATTACTAGGCGACGGCGAACTGCCGGAAGGTTCCAACTGGGAGGCGGCACTTTCTGCCTCGCATTACAAACTGGACAACCTTTGTGCGATTCTGGATAAGAATAACTTACAGATCACAGGGGCCACGGCGGACGTTTGCAATACGGATCCTGTCGACAAAAAGTTTGAAGCTTTTGGCTGGGAAGTGCGTCATGTGGACGGGCATGATCTAAAACAATTGAAAGAAACCTTTGACGCTATCCCATTTGTGAAGGGGAAACCAAGCCTAGTGATCGCCCATACGGTGAAGGGAAAAGGCGTAAGTTATATGGAAAATCAGCTCAAATGGCACCACGGTGTTCCTACACAGCAGCAATATGCGGACGCGCTGGAAGAGCTTGATTTACTGGATGGAAATATTTAAAAAGACCTGTTGCCTAAGGTATAATGTCAACAATAAACCGTATTCAACGTGGACGCAACCATTGAGAACATAGTTGTAAGTAACAGAGCCAATCTGGAAGTTTTTTCAGGAACACTTCAGACATTAGCACAAAATGACCGCGATATCATCGTCGTGACGAGTGATTCCCGAGGATCGGGAAAACTGGTGCCTTTTGGTCAAAAATTTCCTGATCAAATCGTTGAAGTTGGTATTGCGGAGCAAAATCTGGTTGGTGTTGCGGCCGGGCTGGCTTCTGCCGGGAAAAAAGTATTCGCGGTTTCTCCGGCCTGTTTTCTTACAGCCCGCGCACTCGAGCAAATAAAAAACGACGTGGCTTATTCAAACAATGCCGTAAAACTGATCGGTATCAGTGCCGGTGTAAGCTATGGTGCGCTGGGTTCCACGCATCACAGTCTCCATGATTTTGCCGTGCTTCGGACGATAAATAATCTCATGATCATAGCGCCCGCCGACAATTTCGAAACAGAGCAAGCGATAAGACTGGCTGCCGAAACCGATCTTCCTGTTTATTTAAGGTTTGGAAAAAAAACAATGCCGCTGCTTTCCACGGAGGAAACAACTTTTGAATTCGGGAAAGGACGCACGATTAAGGAAGGTAAAGATCTGGTACTGATAGCGACCGGAGAAACGGTATGGCCTACTTTACAGGCCGCGGAAAAACTGGAACGGGAGTCGGGCATTGAAGCAACGGTGATTAGTATGCATACCATCAAACCCCTTGATTATGATCTGATCGGCCGTGTTGCTGCCAGTGGTAAGCCCATCATTACGGTTGAAGAACATAGCATTTATGGCGGTCTGGGTGAAGCCTGTGCGTCGTTTTTACTAGAAAACAATTATCGTAACAAGTTTAAAATAATCGGAGTGCCTGACGAATACACCGTTACGGGCTCACAGCAGGAAATCTTCGATCATTACGGGATTTCAGTGGAAGGAATAACTGCCGCCGCGCTGAAAATGGGTAAGGGTTAACGTAGAAACTTTCAGTCACATTATTTGTCAACACCGAATTCTGATACCATGAAATTAGTGAAGATTCTTATTGTATTTGCAGCAAATCTGATCTGCCTCTTTTGTCAGGCCCAGGAAATTGTTGCGAAGAAAAGGGTGCTGGTTTTGACAGACATTGAAAATGAACCCGATGATACACAGTCGCTGATCCGTTTTTTGACGTATTCCAATCAGTGGGATGTGGAAGGGCTGGTGGCTACTACTTCTGTTCATCAGAAAAATAAAATCGCGGTTAGCAAAATCAAGGAAATTGTAACGGCTTATGGAAAGGTCAGGCAGAATCTTTTGCTGCATGAAAAAGGATATCCCGAAACGGAGTATCTGCTGGGTATAACCAAGGCGAGTTATCCCGAGTTTGGCATGAACGCCGTGGGAAAAGGGAAGGATTCTGAAGGTTCGGACTGGATAATTTCGGTTGTTGATAAAAAGGATGAGCGTCCTGTCTGGATTCCTGTCTGGGGCGGAGCCAATTGCCTGGCGCAGGCGTTGTGGAAGGTGAGCATGACGCGTTCTTCGGAAGACCTTAAAAAATTCATTTCAAAAATCCGGGTTTACAGCATTTCTGATCAGGATGATACCGGCCCCTGGATCCGGAAAAGTTTTCCTGATTTGTTTTTTGTAGCAAGTCCGGGGTACCATGCCGCCGGTGCTTATCATTATGCGACCTGGTCGGGAATAAGCGGCGATAAATTTCATGGACGTTTTTCCGGAG
This sequence comes from Dyadobacter sp. LHD-138, assembly GCF_030929615.1. GTDB lineage: Bacteria > Bacteroidota > Bacteroidia > Cytophagales > Spirosomataceae > Dyadobacter. Next base: position 140,454 of record NZ_JAVFVU010000013.1, read on the forward strand.
GTGACTTTGAAATCGTCGATAACCCATGGCTGGACGAAAATGTGCGTAATCACGGGCCCCTGGGTGCGGAATATCCTTTTACCAAGTTTCTTATGGAAGGCGATACTCCCTCGTTTTTGGGTTTGATTAACAATGGAATAAATGACCCCGAAAAACCAAACTACGGTGGCTGGGGCGGACGGTACGAATACTATACACCACGCACGCAAAAATGGTTTTATGAAGCGGAAACCCGCCCGATCTGGACGGACGCCGTTGATGAAGTTTTAGGCAAGGATGGCAGTTATCATACCGGGAACAAACCGACGATCTGGCGCTGGCGCCCTGCTTTTCAAAATGATTTTGCAGCCCGGATGGACTGGACAATCAAAGGATACAAAGAAGCCAACCATCCGCCTGTTGCTGTTTTAAAACATAGTAATTTTTTGACGGCCAAAAGCGGCGAAAAAATCAATCTGAGCGGGGAGGGTTCGAAAGATCCTGACGGAAATACACTGTCCTATCAATGGATGCATTATGCCGAACCGGGCAGTTATCCCTACAAAGAACCTTTGGTAATCGCTGATCTGAACGCGATAAGTACCACGCTGGTTGCTCCGAAAGTCACAAAACCGGAAACGATTCATATTATTTTGTCAGTAACGGATAACGGAACACCGGCGCTGACCCGGTATCAGCGGGTTATTGTCACTGTTATTCCTGAATAGTTTGTTGATTTTTAGTTAGGTAACAACCAGGCATACCCACGAAAGCAATCATTAAATTTTTCTGAATGAGATTTACCTGCAAATATTGGATAGCGTTGAGCCTTGTCTTTTTCGGGTTTGCATTAATCCGTTGTAAAACAAGACAAAGCGCAGATGAGCCAAAGAAGATGGCCATTGTAGTATCAACACTGAATAATCCGTGGTTCGTTTTTCTGGCGGAAAGAGCTGCTGCCAAAGCGAAGGAACTCGATTATGAATCGAAAATTTTTGATTCCCAGAATAATACTTCCTTGGAAACGGACCATTTTGAAAATGCGATTTCATCCGGTTATGATGCGATCCTTTTTAATCCGACGGACGCTGATGGTTCTGTTGTCAATGTCAAAAATGCGACGGCAGCCGGCATTCCGGTCTTTTGTATGGACAGGGAAATTAATTCCAATGAGGCCGCGACTTCCCAGATATTATCCGATAGTTATTCGGGCTGTGTAACCATCGCGAAATATTTTGTAGAAACTTTAAATAAGAAGGGTAAATATGTTGAGTTGCTGGGTTTAGTGGGCGACAACAATACCTGGAACCGGTCGAAGGGCTTTCATAGTGTGGTGGACCACTATCCGGGACTAAAAATGGTGGCACAGCAAAGTGCTGATTTCGACCGGAATAAGGCAATGGAAGTGCTGGAGTCGATCTTACAGGCCAATCCGGATATCGACGCTGTCTTTTGTGGGAACGATGCCATGGCCATGGGCGCATATCAGGCGCTGGTAGCTTCCGGGAAGGCGGATAAAGTAAAAGTGTTCGGTTTTGACGGTGCAGAAGATGTGGTGAAATCCATTCAGGATGGTAAAATTAAGGCGACCGGTATGCAGTTTCCCGAGGTGATGGCGCAAACGGCTGCAACCATGGCTGATCAGTATTTCAAGGGAAAAAGAGATTTTCCAAAAAAGATGCCGGTGGCCGTGGAAATGGTTAAGAAAGACAACGTTGAAAACTACGCAGCTTACGGTAAAAAGTAATGAAAAAGATCATAAAATATACCGGCTCTGTTTTACTGGTGGCAGTGGTGGCGTACAATTCGGTTTATTTCAAAAAACTCGATGAGGTAAAAGCCGGTGCGACTTCCTTTGATGCTGCAAAATATGCAGAAAAATTTTGGACTGAAAAGTTGACGCCGCATGTAGCGAAGGCCATCGAAATCGGTCAGCTTTTAACACTGCTGCAAACGGATAAAAACAAGGCATTTGCGGATCATGCGCATGCATTGGGTATTGGCAATGTCAAATATTTCCTTGTAAAGGGCAGCGGGATCGTTAAGTCGGTCGAGGAAAATCAGGTTATGGTGAAGATAGAATCGGAGCGTGAAAAACCGGAGGTGGCTATTGCAACGGAATATGTTTTTGGCAACGCGGTTCGTGATGCGTCCGGCGAGATTGATATCAACGCTTTTACCAATTCCATGGATTTCAATAATGTGTCGGGTGAGCTGAATAAAATTATTCGTGAGAAAGTGATTCCGCCATTCCGTTCCAAAGTAAAAACAGGGGACAAGGTAACCTTCTCCGGTGCTATTGAACTCAATAAGGAACATTTGAGCACAAGGTCTATTGAAATTATTCCCATCGATTTGAAAATAGTAAACGAATAAACGGTCGTTCGGCATTCACCCATCCGCCATGTTAGTAGTAGACAAAATCACCAAAAGATTTCCTGGCGTACTAGCGCTTGAAGACGTAAGTCTGACCATTGAGGCCGGGAAAATTACTGCGCTTATCGGAGAAAACGGAGCGGGGAAATCTACCCTGATGAAAGTACTTTCGGGTATTTATCAGGATTATGACGGACAGGTTATTTTCAAAGGTCAGACCGTCCGGTTTTCGAGTCCAAAGGATGCGCAGGAGCAGGGTATCGCGATTATTCATCAGGAACTTAACCTGATTCCCTATCTGAGTATCATGGAGAACATTTTTCTGGGCAGGGAGCTGATCACGCAGTACGGAACGCTCGACAAACGAAAAATGAAAATGCGCACGCAGGAATTGCTGGATAAGCTGAAATTATCTGTAAAACCTGAGACCCTGGTGGCAAGTTTAAAAGTCGGACAGCAACAGGTTGTCGAGATTGCAAAGGCGTTGCTGACCGAATCCGAGGTGATCATCATGGATGAACCCACTTCTGCGATTACGGAAAGCGAAGTGGAAGTGCTTTTTGAAATCATCGATGATTTGAAAAAACAGAGTAAAGCGATTGTTTATGTTTCACACAAACTGGATGAATTATTCAGGATCGTCGACCATTATGTGGTGCTGCGCGACGGAAAATCCATTGAGTCGGGCAACATGAAAGGTATTACGCAGGACGTTCTGATCCAGAAAATGGTGGGACGGAGCATTCAGGTGATGCGGAAGGAGGCCTGTGAAAAGCGGGCGGATAATCTGCTCACTGTCAAACGCCTGTTTTTAAAACACCCCGTCAGGGCGAAGGAAGACCTTTTGAAAAATATCACTTTCTCGGTTCAAAAAGGAGAGATTGTCGGGATTTTCGGGTTAATGGGCGCGGGCAGAACGGAGTTGTTAGAGACCATTTTTGGCCTTCATCCCTTCGTTTCTAAAAGTGAAATACACATTGAAAATACGAGGATCATCATCAACTCGCCGTCAGATGCCATTAAAGCTGGACTGGCTTTGGTGCCGGAAGACCGTAAAAAGGATGGGCTGGTGCTAGGTATGGATGTTAAAACCAATATTTGCCTGACCACTTTGCCTGACCTCGAAGAACGTGGTTTTCTCAGTGAGCTTAAAGAGAGCCTGTTGTCAAAAAAATACATCAGCGAGCTTAAAATCAAAACTTCATCACCTTATCAGCAGGCTAAAAATCTGAGTGGGGGAAACCAGCAAAAAATTGTTTTGGCAAAATGGCTGGCTACCAAACCCAAACTGCTTTTGCTTGACGAGCCGACCAGAGGTATCGATATTCATGCCAAAAGTGAAATTTATAAACTGATCCTGAGTCTGGCAGATGCCGGGCTGGGCATCGTGATCGTTTCCTCGGAGCTTCCCGAAATTCTGGCTGTTTCGGACAGGATTCTGGTGATGGCCGAAGGGGCAATCACTGCGGAATTTTCGGCAAAAGAGGCCACCGAAGATTCGATCCTGAAAGCTGCAATCCCTAAATCCGTTTACGAAAATCAATTATGAATTTACAAACCTACCGGGCAAATCTGATTCGTTTCCAGTCGCTGATTGCATTGTTTATTCTGTGTCTGGCACTTAGCATTTTGTCTGATAAATTCCTTACCGTCTCCAACGCCTGGAACGTGATGCGGCAGATTTCGGTCAATATCTGCATTTCAACAGGTATGACACTGATCGTACTCACAGCCGGAATTGATCTTTCCGTAGGTTCGGTACTGGCACTCTGCGGCGCCATCACTGCTGGCCTGCTGCGAAACGGAATTGAAGTGCCATCCGGTAACTTATACATCGGTTTCACCCTTCTGGGAGCGGTCATTGCCGGGATTCTGACTGGTTCCTTCCTGGGCGCATTCAACGGTTGGGCGATTACCAAATTCAAGGTTCCGCCCTTCGTAGCAACGCTGGCCATGCTCACCATTGCGCGGGGACTTACCATGTTATGGACGCAGGGTTTCCCAATAAGCGGACTTGGAGATACCTTTTTATATTTCGGGACTGGCTGGTTGTTAGGGATTCCCGTGCCTGTCTGGATCTCAGGAATAATCGTTCTGATAGCCGTTTTGATCACCAACAAAACCCGGCTCGGAAGGTATATTTATGCCATCGGCGGTAACGAAAGTGCTTCGAAGTTATCGGGTATCAATGTCAACCGGGTTAAAATCATTGTTTACACCATCGCCGGTGCTCTTGCCGCGATCGGTGGGATCTTGGTCACTTCCCGTCTCGATTCTGCGCAGCCGAATGCGGGAACAAGTTATGAGCTCGATTCGATTGCGGCGGTTGTGATTGGCGGGACCTCTTTGTCCGGAGGCCGCGGCAGTATTTTGGGCACGGTCCAGGGCGCTATTATCATCGGTGTTTTAAATAACGGGCTTGTTTTACTGAATGTATCACCGTTCTGGCAGCAGGTTGTGAAAGGGTTTGTGATCTTACTGGCTGTGATTATTGATAAATCCAACTCGAAAAACGATTGATGAAATTTCAATATCTTTTGGTGTTTGTTGCCGTATTCGGACTGACCTCCTGTAACAAAGACAGTTATCTTTTTACGTCGTTTCGGGAGCCGGCCACAGACGGTCTGCACCTAGCTTGTAGCAAGGATGGCTACAAATGGACCGACCTGGGCGGCTCATTTCTCAAACCTGAAGTTGGGGGCAAACTCATGCGTGACCCGTCGATCGTGCGGGCGCCGGACGGTACTTATCATCTGGTTTGGACAACCAACTGGAAAGGTGACAAGGGGTTTGGTTATGCTCATTCGAGCGACCTGATTCATTGGTCAATGCAGGAATTTATTCCGGTTATGGAGCATGAGCCTGAGGTGGTAAACGTGTGGGCGCCTGAGCTTTTTTACGATGAAGAAAGTGAAGAGTTCGTGATTATCTGGGCTTCTACCATCCCTTTCCGCTTCGCCAAAGGCGAGGAAGATGAGAAGAACAATCACCGCATGTATTACACGACAACGAAGGATTTCAAGACTTTTTCGAAAGCGGCCTTATTTGCCGACCCAGGTTTCAGTATTATTGATGCCGTGATCGTGCGAAAGGAAAAAGGTAAATATGTGCTGGTTTTAAAGGATAATACCCGTCCGAACCGGAACATCAAGGTGGCTTTTAGCGATAAGGTTTTAGGTTCCTACACAAATGTTTCCGCTCCATTTACAGGGTATTTAACCGAGGGGCCAACGGTCGCAAAGGTTGGGAAAGACTGGCTGATCTATTTCGATCAGTACCGTGATAAAACATATGGAGCCGTAAAAACAACGGATTTTAAAGAGTTCGTAAATATATCGGATCAGGTTGTCGTTCCGAAGGATCATAAACATGGAACGATCACGAAAATTAACCGAAAGACTTTGAAATTGCTGAAATCAAGATAATTTTCTTTTAACCGCAACGTTAATCTGGCGTCCATTGCGAAAACCATTGTGCCCATTGCGGTTAAAAATTAATCTTCCCCGGCGAATTTTCGATAGAATTATTCTTCCTGATTCTGATAAAGGCGGCCGCTCTGAAGAAATTTCCGTGCGCAGAAAACGTTGAAATAGGCAAAGAACGGAGCCGCCAGTACATCCATCGAATAATGCACGTGTTGCACCAAAAGCAGAAGCCCGACGATTCCCGTGGAAAGTAAGACGATCAGCTTATCGTTTTTCTTTTCAAGACAAAGGAAAATCAAAAACAGGGTAGCCGTATGGCCTGAGTAAAACAGGTCCTTTGTAATGAAAACCTGGCCGTAAAAGTAATTGCTTAACGGATCTCGCAGCGGGATTAATCCCGGCGGTGCGTTCAGGGGAACCAGGGTAATGGTGATGATCCGGGTGAGACAAAGCGCAACGTAAGACCACAAGAACACGATAAACAACATCGGGTTGTTCAAAAAACGAATGGTCGCCAGCGCTACGCAGGACCAGATTAATATAAAAATCGCTTCGGAACAGTCCTTGGCAGGAAGAATGGATAGCAAAATATCATTCACATCAATGCCATCCCGGACTTCAATTGCCTGGAAAAACTGATTCAAAAAGCCGGAAATAACACAGAGGGCAATAAAGCCGGAGATCATGGAATTTTTATAAGGTTTTTTTTGCCATGTTTTTCTCCAAATACTGGAAATCATACTCAAATACTGGTGTCTATCTTATTTTGTTGGTGTCTCTTAAATGTCGTTAAGAATTACTTCTAACGACAGCAATTTTCTTTTATTCTGCATCCAGGGTAATAACCAAGGTAAAAGTATGTAATTTAAAGGAAAGCAGATCCGTCGATCCCTGCGATTCCCGATTATCTAATTATTTTATAATCCTTGCTGATGTATCTCGATAGCACTCATCAGTGACTTCCCAAAGTTGGTAACAAAATTTTCTCTTAAATCGTCGCTTAAAAGGTCGATCGACAAGTAAGGATTCAAGTCTTCCAGCTCTACGAACAGCAGATTGCCCTCGCGGGTTCTGCAAGCATCCACGCGCTGAATGCCGTGAGAAAGCGCATTCCAATCGATAAACCGGGTTGCAAAAGCAAGGTCCGCTGCGGTAGCGTTATACATTTCCAGGTTCCATCTTTTGCTTTTATCAGGCGCATAAAGCGCGTATTGAAATTCCTGATCGATAAAGTAAAACGAAACTTCATAAATGAAATCGACAAACGGCTGAACGATGCTTCCGGCCAAATCCAGCGTTGAAAGCTCCTGTTCGTTGACCACATGCATGCCTATCGAATCAGCGCCGTCTTTTAGTTTTACCATATACTTTTCAGTGGATGGCAGCAGGTGCAAATCCTCCGACCGTTCGATGGTGGGAATAACCGGAAAACCTTCGCGGCTCATTTCGATGAGATATCCCTTACCCCGCATATCCGCTTTCCCCTTCATGGAATTGAAGGAAAGAATATTTTTCGTATTGATTCTTTCTACAAAGGCATTGAAATAGGCCTGGTAGTTCATAACCGGCCCGCAGTTACGGAAAACGATCAGGTCGACGGATTTCTCAAATTTTTCGGAGTCACAAGGGTGGCAGATCAGAACCTCGAAATGTTCGCGCAGCCGGGAAGTCAGGTAAAGATCTTCCGCATAGTACTTTCTTCCTTTTGCCTCAAAACAAAGATCAGTAAGATATAAAATGGAGTATTTGCCAGTCGCCATTGTAACCACTTAAATATTAAAAAACTTGCGCAATATACTGGTTATGATTGAGGACTGAACAAAATTGCTGGTAAATGGCGCGATGAAAAGCAGCCATATTAGCAATAATATGATTTTTTTAATATGTTTAGTTTTGGAACACCGAATATTGGCCGGAATCTTCATTCCGTAGATTGTATGGTCATTGATCGATTGTGTCTTTTTATAATGAATCATTGATCTCATATGTCAAAAAAATATTTGGCAAAATTGTCATTTTTTATCGTTTTGTCTATCTTGACAAAATATCGGTACTTCAAATCCGGATAAAAATTTTGGTGTTTAAAATATTATTATTCTTCATCTTATAATTATAAAGATCAGCCGCTACGAATGAAAAGAAGAGACTTTATGCAAATGTCGGGCTTGGGGATTGGTGCTTTGATGATGCCTTCCGTACCTGTGCTTGGAAGCATTGTTTCCAGTGAACATTTGCTCGAACCTGGCGTGGATGTTGCCATTAAGAAAAAGTTTGCGGACATCGCCCTGAATGCTGCAAAAAGTAAAGGCGCCAGTTATACCGATGTACGGATTGGCCGTTATTTACAACAGTACGTTTTTACCCGTGAAAAGCAGGTGCAGAATATTGTTAACGCAGAATCTTACGGTGTCGGGATCCGGGTGATCGCTAACGGGACCTGGGGTTTCTCGGCAACGAGTGATGTAACACCTGAAGGAATTGCCAAATGTGCCGAAACGGCGGTAGCTATTGCCAAAGCCAACTCGAAGTTCCAGAAGGAGCCTGTTGCACTTGCACCGCAGAAAGGAGTGGGGGAAGTGACCTGGAAAACGCCTGTTAAAAAGAACGCGTTCGAAATTCCGACCAAGGAAAAAATTGATTTGCTGATGAAAGTCAATGCGAAGGCGATGGAAAACGGCGCGGGTTTTGTGACTTCCAATCTGTTTTTTATTAACGAACAAAAATATTTTGCCTCTACGGACGGATCCTACATCGATCAGGATATTCACAGGATATGGCCGACTTTCACGGTGACCGCAATTGACAAAGCGGCCGGGAAATTTAAAACCCGTGATGCGATAAGCTCACCGATGGGGATGGGTTATGAGTATCTGGACGGACTTGCTTCGGAGAAAATTGCCGGTCCGATCGGGCTTGTGGGATACCGTAATTCTTACGATATGGTGGAAGATGCCATTACTGCGGCCAAACAGGCAAAGGAAAAGTTAACAACTAAATCGGTTTTGCCAGGAAAATATGACCTGGTTCTGGATCCTAATCACCTGGGGCTGACAATCCACGAGTCGGTCGGACACCCGACAGAGCTGGACCGTGTCCTGGGTTATGAAGCCAATTATGCAGGAACCAGTTTTGCGACGCTGGATAAATGGGAATCTAAGAAATTCAACTACGGAAGCAAACTCGTTAACATCGTCGCCGACCGGGTACAGCCTCATACGCTGGGTGCCGTAGGTTTTGACGATGAAGGCGTACCGGCCAAGGAATGGAATATCATCAAGGACGGTATTTTGGTAAATTATCAGGCGATTCGTGATCAGGCAAAAATTATCGGTGAAAAAGAGTCACACGGATGCTGTTATGCCGATAACTGGGATTCGGTTCAGTTTCAGCGTATGCCTAACATTTCCCTGAAACCGGGCACCGAAAAACGCAGTGTACTGGATATGATCAAAGGGGTTGAAAAGGGAATTTATATCATCGGCAGAGGTTCGTATTCGATTGATCATCAGCGGTATAACTTCCAGTTTGGCGGGCAGGTTTTTTACGAGATCAAAAAAGGAGAGATTGTCGGCATGCTCGATGATGTTGCATATCAGTCCAATACCCAGGAATTCTGGAATTCGTGTTCACAGCTGTGTGACAAAGATGATTACCGTACTTTCGGTTCGTTTTTTGACGGGAAAGGCCAGCCTTCGCAGGTCAGCGCGGTTTCACACGGAAGTGCGACGACACGTTTTGACGGGGTTAACGTCATCAATACAGCCAGAAAAATCTGATCCTGATAGAATTTCATACCTGCTTAACTGATTGTTTTTCAATATTAAAAATCTTAAAATATGGCTGTCTTATCCAAAGAAGAAGCAAAACAGATCATCGATAAAGTACTGGCCTTTTCTAAGGCTGACGAAATGAGTGCAGGCATTTCCGGAAGCCGTACCGGGAATATCCGTTATGCGAGAAACTCGGTTTCTACAAGCGGCGAAACGACCAATCTTTCTTTGTCTGTAACATCGGTTTACGGAAAAAAATCGGGGACGGCAACTATCAACGAGTTTGACGATAAGTCGCTGGAGAAAACCGTGAGACGCGCCGAGGAAATAGCCCAGCTGGCACCGGAAAACCCGGAGTACGTAAGTATGTTAGGATCTCAGAAATATCTGGATATCAATTCTTTTGCTGAAAGTACAGCTGCCATTAACCCCGACTTCAGGGCTGAGGCTGCTTTTAAAAGTATTGATCCTTGCATAAAAAAGGGCTTGACGGCTGCGGGCTATTGGGAAGACAGCACCGGTTTTTCAGCCATAGGAAACAGCAAAGGACTTTTTGGTTACAACAAAGCAACTTCGGTTGATTTTTCGATCACCGTGAGAACCAACGACGGGTTAGGTTCGGGTTATGCGGCACGTGACTACAACGATGTTTCAAAACTGGATACCGCACTGGCAACAGAAGTAGCAATCCAGAAAGCACAGGCATCTTCCAAAGCAAGAGCCTTGGAGCCTGGAAAGTATACCGTGATTTTAGAACCGACTGCGGCTGTCGACTTATTGCAAAATATGATGGGCAGCATGGACGCACGCAATGCCGACGAGGGAAGAAGCTTCTTAGGTAAAAAGGGCGGCGGAACGCGTTTGGGAGAAAAACTTTTTGACGAACGTGTCAATATTTATTCTGATCCGCAAAATCTGGAAATTCCAGGTTCTCCTTTTGGCGGCGGCGGTGGCCGTTTTGGTGGTGGTGGAGGTGACGGCCGGGCTCAGGAAAAAGTGGTTTGGGTTGAAAACGGCGTTGTGAAAAATATGTATTATTCGCGCTACTGGGCTGAGAAAAAAGGGGTGAAGGCCATTCCGCCTCCGTCTGGTTTTATCTTCGCCGGAGGAACCGAATCTTTAGCGGATCTGATTAAAGGAACGGAAAAAGGAATTCTGGTAACGCGTTTGTGGTATATCCGCGCGGTAGATCCCCAGACATTGCTTTACACAGGCCTTACCCGTGACGGGACTTTCTACATCGAAAACGGTCAGATTAAATACCCGGTAAAGAATTTCCGGTTCAACGAAAGTCCGGTTATTATGCTGAACAATCTGGAAGCGGCTGGTAAGCCGGTGCGCGCCAGTGGTAACCTGGTGCCGCCTCTGAAAATTCGCGACTTCACGTTCACGAGTTTGTCGGACGCCGTTTAATCAGCGGGATGCAACATTCAGTTTATTTTTCAATCATTATCGAAACTAAAAAGGAGGGACTTTAACTTGAACCGACGCGATTTTATCCAGATAGCCGGACTTGGTACCGGAGCAATGATGTTACCCGGTTTTGCCAGCGGCAGAACTGTTTCTCCGGAAGCTTTGATGGAGTCGGGGCTTGACGTTGCCGTGAAAAAACGACTGGCCGATGCAGCACTGAATGCAGCAAAATCAAAAGGTGCGACTTATGCCGACGTGCGGATCGGACGGTACCTTAACCAATTCGTGATTACCCGGGAAGATAAAGTTCAGAATATCGTTAATACCGAATCTTACGGTGTGGGTATCCGGGTTATTGCCAATGGATGCTGGGGGTTTGCGGCGGTAGCTGATGCAAAAAGTGATGTGCAGATTGCCAAAGCGGCGGAAGATGCCGTTGCAATTGCGAAAGCAAATGCCAGACTGATGAAAGAACCGGTTGAGCTGGCTCCGCAAAAAGGGTTCGGGGAGGTAAGCTGGAAAGCGCCGATCAAGAAAAATGCGTTTGAAGTGCCTGTTAAGGAAAAAGTAGATCTGTTGCTGGGTGTGAACGCCGCCGCACTGAAAAACGGAGCGAATTATGTGAATTCGGTTCTTTTCATGGTGAATGAACAGAAATATTTTGCTTCGACCGACGGATCTTATATCGATCAGGACATTCACAGAATGTGGCCGAACTTTACCGTAACTGCCATTGATCCTGCATCGGGAAAATTCCAGACCAGGAATTCGCTGAGTGCGCCTATGGGCATGGGTTACGATTATTTACAAGTCAATCCGAAAGACAAAGTAACTGGCATTACAACCCGCTACAACATGGGTTATGATATGCTTGAAGATATAACGTCCGCAGCACAGCAGGCAAAAATGAAATTGGGTGCGAAATCCGTAGAACCGGGAAAGCATGATCTGGTTCTGGATCCATCACACCTTTGGCTGACCATCCACGAGTCGGTAGGACACCCGTTGGAGCTGGATCGCGTGTTGGGTTATGAAGCTAATTTTGCCGGTACTTCCTTTGCGACTTTGGACAAATGGCAATCGAAATCTTTCAAATATGGCAGTGATCAGGTTAACCTGATCGCAGATAAAACGCAGGTGGGATCTCTGGGAGCCGTGGGTTGGGATGACGAAGGGGTGAACACCAAGAAATGGGATCTGGTTAAAGACGGGATTCTGGTTAATTATCAGGCAATCCGCGATCAGGCGAAAATTATTGGTGAAAAAGAATCACACGGCTGCTGTTATGCGGATAGCTGGAGTTCGGTGCAGTTTCAGCGCATGGCCAATGTTTCACTGGCATCCGGTAAAACACCGCTTTCTGTTGAGGAAATGATTAAGGACGTTAAAAAGGGAATTTATATTATCGGCGACGGGTCGTTTTCAATCGATCAGCAGCGTTACAACTTCCAGTTTGGCGGTCAGTTGTTTTACGAAATCAAAGACGGAAAAATCGTGGGTATGCTGAAAGATGTTGCTTATCAGTCCAATACGCAGGAGTTCTGGAATTCATGCGTGAAGGTTTGTGACGACAGAGATTACCGTCTGGGTGGTTCTTTCTTCGACGGAAAAGGGCAGCCTTCGCAGTCGAGCGCGGTTTCTCATGGAAGTTCGACCGCGAGATTTAATGGAGTTAATGTGATCAATACAGCCAGAAAGATTTAAAAAACTGAAAATATGGCAGTGATATTAACCGAAGCCGAGGCGAAAGCGTTGCTGCAAAAGGTTTTGAAATATTCCAAAGCGGACGAATGCGAAATCAATTTGTCGGGAGGTAAACGTGGCAATTTGCGTTATGCTCGCAACGAAGTTTCTACCAGCGGGGCGCAGATCAACCAGAATCTGGTTGTTCAGTCTTCGTTTGGAAAGAAAGTAGGTGTTGCCACGACGAACGAATTTACCGAAGAAGCTTTTGAAAAGGTGGTAAGGCAGTCGGAAGAGCTAGCCCGCCTTGCCCCCGAAAACCCGGAATACATGGGCGTGCTTTCACCGCAGCAGTATAAGAAATCATCCGGTTTTTTTGACTCCACAGCGAATGTTACGCCGGATTTTCGTGCAGAAGCAGTTGCCAAGAGTCTTGCATTATCAAGAACGCAAAATCTGGCGGCAGCCGGTTTTTGGGAAGATCAGCACGGTTATTCTGCCATGCTGAACTCGAAGCAGCTTTTTGCCTATTATCCGAGCACAAATGTTAACTTTTCGTTGACGGTACGTACGCCTGACGGGACGGGTTCTGGGTATGTGGCACGTGGGTATAGCGATGTTTCTAAACTGGATATCGAGGCCGCTACAAAAATTGCGATTCAAAAATCAACAGGTTCCTTAGGAGCAAAAGCTTTGGAGCCTGGGAAATATACGGTTATTCTCGAACCTACTGCGGCTGCGGTTTTACTGGAAAATATTTTCTTTAATATGGATGCCCGCAGTGCCGACGAAGGGCGTTCGTTTCTGAGCAAGCAGGGCGGAAAGACAAAACTGGGAGAAAAGATCGTGGATGAACGGGTTACTATTTATTCCGATCCGACCCATCCGGATTTGCCGTCGGCGACGTGGGCAGAAGACGGTCAACCGATGGAAAAGGTTAACTGGATCGAAAAAGGTGTGGTGAAAAACATGGCTTACTCGCGTTACTGGGCTGAAAAGAAAGGTGCAAAAGCCATTCCGTTTCCGAATAACATGATCATGGCCGGTGGTACCGCTACGCTGGAAGAAATGATCGCGTCGACTAAACAGGGGATTCTGGTAACCAAACTATGGTATATCCGGGAAGTTGACCCGCAAACCTTGCTGCTGACAGGCCTGACGCGTGACGGTACTTTTTATATTGAAAACGGGAAAATCAAACACCCGGTAAAGAATTTCCGTTTCAACGAAAGTCCGGTGATCATGCTGAATAATCTTGAAACACTCGGAAAACCTGTGCGGGTGGTTAGTACGGAATCAGACCAGAATTATATGATTCCGCCGATGAAAATCCGTGAATTTACATTTTCGTCGCTTTCCGACGCTGTTTAAATAGTTGATTTACAGCGGGAGATTATATCCCGCTGTAAATCGTTTTACCTGACCTATGAAACCTTTTTTCTTCACCCGACTTCAGTATACCTCAGGCAACTGGGATACCGATCAGCGCATGCCTTCGAACCTGCTGCATTCGCTGGTGGAGTATACGACAATTCCCATTGATGCGAAGGAAAAAGTGGTGTTGCTGAGCAGTAATGACATTTTTAAAAGTCCGTTTTGCTATTTGAGCGGGCATAAGCTGGTAGAGTTTTCACAGCAGGAAAGGGATCATTTCAAAAGATATGTCCAAAACGGAGGGTTTGTTTTTGTTGACGACTGCAACCACGATATCGATGGTCTGTTTGCCAAATCTTTTGAACAGGAAATGTCCAGAACCTTTGGTCCGAAGGCGTTGCAGAAAATACCAAACAACCACCCGATTTATAACAGCTTTTTTCATTTTGAAGACGGTCCGCCAACCACGTCGTTTGAACTCAATGGCTGGGGTGATGATCTCGTGCATGATTATCTGAAAGCAATTACAATCAACGGACGGATCGGGGTGTTATACAGCAACAAGGATTATGGCTGCGAGTGGGATTATGATTTTAGAAATAAACGTTTTTTGGCCGTCGACAATACCAGGTTCGGGGTCAATATTGTGATGTATGCTTTAACCGCTTAACGATTGGAAACACAGGAACTAACCCATTATAAAGCCTTGGTGGCGAAGCTGCCACTTCTTAAAAAAGAAATTGGAAAAGTAATCGTAGGGCAGGAAGACGCGATCAATGAGATCTTGATTTCGCTTTTGGCCGGCGGTCATTGTTTGCTGGAAGGTGTACCCGGCCTGGCTAAAACCCTGATGGTAAAAACGATGTCGGAAGCTTTGCATATGAGTTTCAAACGCGTGCAGTTTACACCGGATCTGATGCCGGGAGATATTGTCGGGACGGAAATTCTGGAAGAGGATCATGATACAGGCAAGAAATTTTTCAAATTTAATCAGGGACCGATTTTCGCCAATGTCGTACTGGCCGATGAAATAAACCGGACGCCGCCCAAAACGCAGGCAGCCTTGCTGGAAGCGATGCAGGAGAAAAGTGTAACCTATGCCGGAACGAACTATGCACTACCAAACCCGTTTCTGATCATTGCCACGCAGAACCCGATCGAACAATCCGGAACCTATCCACTGCCGGAAGCGCAGCTCGACCGTTTTCTTTTATACATTAAACTGAGCTATCCGAGCGAACAGGAAGAGCTGGACGTACTGAAAAATACGACCGGCTTCAAGAGTACCGATATCAACCGGATTTTAAATGATATTGACATCATTCAGCTTCAAAAACTGACACGTCAGGTACATATCAGTGACGACCAGATCAGTTTTATCAATAAACTGGTTCGCGCAACGAGGCCGGATGGAAGTCCTTCTGACTATGTAAAACAATGGTGCGACTGGGGTGCCGGGCCGCGTGCGGGACAGGCGCTGGTACTTTGTGCCAAGGCGAGAGCCGTATTAAATGAACGCTTTTCGGTCATTCCGGAGGATATTCATACGCTGGCTTTTCCCATTTTACGCCACCGGATTTCTATGAATTTTCGCGCTGAGGCCGAGAATATCACCTCAGACCATGTCATCACAGAATTAATTAAAGGATTAAAATAGCTTTCGGCAATCTGCTATCAGCAGTCGGCTTGTTTCCGCCGCAGTCTGAAAGCCGATTGCCAAAAGCCGACCGCCGCCAAAAAAATGCTCTCAAAACGAACCGGACTTCTTGCCGCCGATCTGATTAAACTCGGAAACCTTCAACTGGTTGGAAAACTGGTGAGCGAGGAACTCATGCTTGGGGTGCATGCCAGTAAACGGTCGGGCATGGGGACGGAATTTGAACAATACCGTCATTATGAACCCGGCGATGATCCCAAGCGGATCGATTGGAAACTGTTCGCCAGAACGGACAAACATCTGGTTAAAGAATCGTCCGCGGAAAGTAACCGGCAGATCCGGTTTTTACTGGACCTTTCCGGATCAATGAATTATAGTGAAAAAGAGATAAGCCGTCTGGAATATGCAAAACTTCTGATCGCTTCGCTGGCCTATCTGGGTTATATTCAAAACGACCAGATGAGTTTGTATGGATTGCAAAACGGTAAGGTCGAAAGTATTGCAAGCGGCGCGTCTACTTCGGGCAAACAGGCCTTTAACAAGATCTTGTTTGGCTTGCAAAAAACCACGGCATCCGGAGAATGGAAGCAGGCAAACGACGCGAGCGGCCAGTTGCAATTCCCGGAATTTGCGACAAAGAGCAAAGAGCAGCTGGTGTTTGTTACAGATTTTCTTCAGGTAGGTGAGGAGTGGCTGACATTGGTAAAATCCATCGCCAGTCCACGGCGTGAAATTGTCATTTTTCAGCTCCTGGGTGACCAGGAAGTGGATTTTAATCTGACCGGTTTCTTCCGGTTCCGGGATCTGGAAACGGGAAAAGCAATCGAATTGCAGGCCGAAACGGTGCGGGATAAGTTTCGTGAATCTTCGAAAGCCTATTTTGCTATGCTGGAAGAAGAGCTGCGGATTCCTTATGTCAATCTGGTTCAGGCCAGGTTAAGTGATCCGCTGGGGATGGTTTTAAAAGAATTTTTAACGAGAAGAAAGGGCTGATGAATTTTTTACAACCCTTCATGTTTTGGGGAGCGCTGACGATCGCCATACCCATTTTTATCCACTTCTGGCACCAGAAAAGGGGGAAGGAACTGGACTGGGCTGCTATGCAATGGCTGATCGACAAAAGCCAGCAGCAAAGCCGTGGGCTGCGTCTCGACGACCTGCCGCTGCTCATCGTTCGTTGTCTCCTGGTTTTGCTTTTGACATTTTTAGTAAGTCAGCCTGTTTTAAAATGGCTGGAAAAAACAGACCAGTCGAGCCGGGTCCATTTGGTAGAGCCATCGGCCTATTTGATTGACAATTATCGTTTTGAACTGGAAACGGCGATAAAAAAGGGAGAAAAAGTTTTTTTGATCAATGGCAACGGAGACGAAATCAAAACCTTGTCGTCCATATCGGTTCAGAGAAATAGCGGAGCACTTCATTTGCAGGAGCTGATCAATAAGGTCAGCAAATCCGGCGTGACACTGGATTTATATCTGCTCAATGATCAGAAATGGATGGATCTGCCCAAAATTTACATACCGAATACCTACACGTTACACACCGCAATCGATTCATCTCAGCACTATCCACACAACTATTTTGATTTGGGTGGCGGTAAAAAATTAGCTTTAAATAAAGGAAAGTTGGTTATCCTGGAAGCGGGACAATCTCAAAACATTCCCCGGTTGGCGTCCAATCCCATTCACACCGGAGCTTTAAACGTGTTGGTTGATTACCAAAATCAGGCAGAACAGCAAACCGTTGAAGCAGCGCTCGGTGCTCTTTCCGCCGTTTACATGTTACCCATTGATATCGACAAGAAATCTGATAAGGATAACAGGTATGATCTGGTATTGACCGATCAAAAAGTTGATCAGATCAAACCTGATGTGCTTTATGTGTTGTCAGGAATGGGTGGGGAAGCGCTTGAAACAGGTAATGCCAATGTCGTTCAGATGCAGGATTCACTTCGGATCCAGACTTCCGAAATGGTACATTCAGGCCAGTTGCCGGAGTATCTGGGTGACTTATTGATCCGGCATTTTAATCTGAATGAAAAGCGTGGCGCGTTAAGTCAAAAACAGTTTAATTCCCTTTTTGTCAGGGCGAATCCGCCGGAAGAAAATGTGGACGGGAATATTCGGAAGTGGCTTTTGATGCTGTTTATAGGGCTGGTGATGCTGGAACGGTGGATGGCAATAAAGAAAACGATACAGAAAAGTTATGTTTGAGCTTAAAAGATTAATCGGTTCTGTAACCAGACAGCTCTACGCCAGCGCATTTATCCGGTGTGTTTTGCTGGCGGTTTCCGCTTTTCTGCTGGCTTTTGCACTGACCCAGTCGTCGGTTATGATTGCTATTTTGGCGGGAGTTATCGGTTTGGGTATCGGTATTTGGGTTACGAAGTTATACCAGAATAAAAAACCGCAGGCAATCAGTTTGATCCACCAGACGATCGGGGAGTCGGAATATAGCTTACATTTGCTGGAAAAGGAAGAGCTGAATATCGCCGAACAGCTGCAACTGGACCGCCTGAATCAGAATGTACAGACCACCCGTTTGCCTTTTGGAAAGATTTATGACGGACTGACTTTGTATGGAGCTTTGTTAATCGGTAGTCTGGCGGTGTATTTTGTTTATCCCAAACTTGATTTTTCGACAAAAGCGGACCGGATGACTTATCAGCAGACGCGGCAGGTCAAGAAAGCCAATGTTCTTGTTCCTCCCACATTTCAAACGGCTAATGTTCGTGTCGGTCCACCAGCTTACACGGGTTTGCCTGTGAAAGAAACCGCAGATTTGAATGTCAGCGCGATTGTTGGCTCTTCGTTGCAATGGAATATTACTTTTAGCCACCAGGACAATTTGTCGGTGCGTTTGGCGAACAGCCGTGGGGATGAACTGGTTTTTAAAAAATTCAATGGATCGTTCGAATATCGTGATCGGCTTACGGGTTCGGGACTTTATTCCATCAAAGCCTATTGGAAAGATTCACTGGTTTATCAGTCAGACTTTTATAAGCTCGAAGCGCAGCCGGATCTCGCGCCCAAAATAGAGCCTGATTCCAAAGAATTGTATCAGTATCACTTTTTAAAAGATAATAAAACGATACAGGTTTCTGCTAAGATAACGGATGATTTTAAGGTGAAACAGGCATTCATCGTCGCAACCCTCGCCCGCGGTTCCGGTGAAAACGTCAAGTTCAGGGAAATGAAATTTCCGCTTACACCGGCGAATTTCAAGGAGGCAAAATTTAATAAAGCGATCGATTTGAAGGCGTTGAATTTTACCCCTGGCGATGAGCTATATTATTACTGGGCCGCCATCGACAACAGGGAACCGGAAGCAAATTTTACCAAGTCAGACACCTATTTCATTGTTTATAAAGACACGGCGAAGGTTGAAGAATCGGAGCTGGCGACCATGTCTGTGAATACTGTGCCTGAATATTTTCGCAGTCAGCGCCAGATTATTATCGATACCGAAAAGCTGATTGCCAGGCGGAAAAAGATTAAAAAGGAGGAGTTTAACAGCATCTCCAACGAGATCGGATTTGATCAGAAAGTATTGCGTTTGCGTTACGGGCAGTTTTTGGGAGAGGAATTTGAGCAAAATATTGGTGGCGGCGGAGGAGATGCCCCACACGACGAGGGGCATGTTGAAAGCGGAAATGTCCTGGATAAATTCACCCATAAATCAGATTCCGAGGGCGAAGCGGCTGAAAACAGAAAGGCACAGCCGAAGCCGCATCATCACGACCATGGTGCTGAAAGCCACGCAGATGCCGGCTCAAAAGACGCGATTGCGGAACTGATGGAGCAATATGTACACGCGCATGACGATGCCGAGATTAATACCTTTCACGAGCAATCGACAAAAAGTTTGTTAAAAATGGCTTTGGAACAAATGTG
Source organism: Dyadobacter sp. LHD-138 (assembly GCF_030929615.1). Classification (GTDB taxonomy): domain Bacteria; phylum Bacteroidota; class Bacteroidia; order Cytophagales; family Spirosomataceae; genus Dyadobacter. The sequence continues at coordinate 160,024 of NZ_JAVFVU010000013.1, forward strand.
GCAGTCGGAGCTGCATTTGCGCTTGTACGAACCCGAAAAGGCACTTCCGTTTGAGAACAAGGCACTGGAATTCCTGAAACAGGCGCAGCATAAGGCACGCGCATTCGTAAAAAAGAGCAGCTATGATCCGCCTCCGATCAAAGAAAAAGAGAAGCGGCTGTCTGGTGAACTGACGGATCTGAGTAAAAATTTCAGTGCGGAAAAGGTGATTGATAAAATCAGAACGGAACAGTTGGCGGCCGAGGTTTTGGGTTATCTTGAATATGAGAAATTAAGTGTTTCGCAGCGCGCTAAATTTCAGGTTGCCGGCACGCAATTGTCCAATCGGTTAATCAATAGCGGACCATTTAACGGCGGACTTCAAAACTGGTCGGTGCTGGGCGCATTACAAAAGCTGATTAGCGGGAAACTGATATCGGCAAAGGAAAAACAGCAGTTAAAAACGGAGCTTTACAAACGTTCGGGAGCTAATGTTCAAAGCGGGCGTTCCTATGCGAGTGAAAAGAAACTGGAAAATATTTTTTGGAAAAAACTTAAATAATACCGGCATGAGCAATCCGGAATAACCTATGGTTGCATTTGATTTCGACTGGTCAGATCCATTAAACCTGATGCTGATTTTATTTCTGATTCTTCTGGGCGGCTTGCAAACCTGGCTTTTGCGAAGCAGTTTTGAAGCAGATTCCCGCAGAGTCAAACCACGGTTAAAAATCGCTTTAAATCTTCTTCTTTGGCTGGTTATCGCGGGGTTTGTGCTGCAACCGGTGTTGAAGACCAATGTGCCGTCGGGAAATATTCTGGTGGCCGGTAAAGGCGTACCTTCGGCAGAAATCAGCAGAGTTAGCGATCGTTTGCATGTACGGGCTGTCTTTTCTGTGCGTAGTTTCAAGGTCAGGAATACCGACACGTTAACGTTGCTTGGGCAGGATTTTGAACCTTCTTTTTTCGCCAGACTGAGTCAGGTTTTGCCCCCATCGGCCCGGGTGAAATGGGTTCCGTATTTTGGAGATAACGAGATACAATCCATTTCCTGGAAAGGAGTTGTTCGCAAAGGTCAGTTGCAACGCGTCAGGGGTTTGATAACCTCCGGCAGTTCGCAATGGCTTAAACTCAAATTTGGAAACCAGACTTTGGACAGCACCAGACTGGAAAAAGGAATGGAATCATTTGTGCTGGGTTTTCCAGTGTTTACCGAAAGGAGGACAGCGGTGGATTTGGTTTTGGGGGATGAAGAAAAGGAGACTATTCAGTTTTTTGCACAGCCTTTACCGCCGTTGGTGTTTCAGTTCATTCTGAATAATCCTGATTTTGAAAGCAGAAATCTGGCAACCTGGCTTGCGAATCGGGGGCATGCGGTGGAGCTTTCGACCGATTTGTCGAAGAATATCCGTAGTAAATTAACCCTCAACAAAGCGGGAAGCCCGGATGTCATTATTACTGATCCAAAAAATGCTTCTGAACCGCAGGTAAAAAAGGCGTTGGCAAACGGGAAGAGCATTTTGTTTATAAACCTTACCAATCCACCCGCCGAAGTTGCCTCAATCAATGCGTCTCTTGGGACTAAATTGCAGGTTAAAAAGATATCCAATGAAGAAGTACTTCCTGTGGCAGGAGAACTTACGAAACTCCCGTTTGAATTCGGCAAATCGAACGCATATCTGACAATTCCCAAATTTCCTGTTGCGGTTGAAAAATCGACGGGCAAGGTTGCGGTTAGTCTTTTGAATGAAACTTTCCCGACCTTGCTTAACGGAGATAGCGTTGCTTACAGTACTATCTGGACGTCTGTGCTGGCGGAAATTCACCCTGCATATCAAACCAATATTGAGGTAAATGCGCCGGTTTACAAGGGAATTGAAACAACGTTCCGGTTTAATAATCTGGTTGACAACCCGAAGGAAGTGATGATTGGCGGGGATACTTTACACGTGCACTATTCAGCCATTAATGGCCTGACTGCGAGTGCCGGTTATATCCCTTCCGACACGGCATGGCTTTCCCTGTCTCAGGACAACGAAATTGCGGTTGCCGACAGCACGGATTTCAATGGCTATTACAAAAGCCAGCTTGTTGAAAATTTTGTAGGAAGAAGATTAAAACTACAAACGGAGCTGGGCGGGATGCAAAAATCAGCGGACTTACAGTCTCATGTGGTAAACGAAAGCAGAATTCCTGACTGGGTCTGGTTTCTTACCTTAATTTTCTGTTTCACTGCACTTTGGCTGGAACCAAAATTTGACTAAGACCAAATTATACTCTCGGGCATTACTTTCCCCGGATCGTTAAATCGCTGATGTTTCCATAAATGTCACCGGGTTATGCGTCATTTCTTTCCCTTTACACTATTTTTGCGGCCGTAAGAAGCGTTTTTTCTTATGGATAGCGGAGGTATAAATTTCGAATTGCAAACTTATGGATGAAAACGGACCTCAACTTAGAACCGTCAATGTGATACGTTATGTGACGCCGTTGCGTGAAGGGGGCTCACTGCCCGCCATCGCCGAGGCTGACGACGACTTTTTATATGTATTGAAATTCCGCGGTGCCGGTCAGGGTGTAAAAGCCCTGATTGCCGAATTGATAGGCGGAGAAATTGCCCGGGCACTTGGTATGCGTATTCCGGAAATTGTTTTTGCCAATCTCGATGAAATGTTTGGAATGACGGAGCCTGATGAGGAAATTCAGGATCTTTTAAAGGCCAGTACAGGCCTCAATCTTGCCATGCATTATCTGTCGGGAGCCATTACTTTTGACCCGCAGGTTACGACCATAGATGCGAAACTAGCCTCTGAGATTGTATGGCTGGACTGCCTTTTGACCAACGTTGACCGTACGGCCAGGAACACCAATATGCTTATCTGGCATAAGGAATTATGGCTGATCGATCATGGTGCCTCCCTGTATTTTCACCATTCCTGGACCAACTGGGAAGAGCAGGCAAAAAGGCCGTTTGCTCAGATCAAGGATCATGTTTTGTTGTCAAAAGCAACCGAGTTGGATGCGGTTGATACGGCATTCAAGGCGATTTTAACGGATGAGCTTATCCATTCCATTTGCTCGCTGATCCCGGACGACTGGCTTTTGCGGGATGCGCCGTTTGCGTCGCCAGAGGAACATCGTCAGGCTTACGCCAACTTTTTAATTTCAAGAATTTCAGTGTCAGAAGTATTTGTAACAGGAGCACAGCATGCAAGAACATCACTTATTTGAGTACGCCGTCATTCGCGTCGTACCCAGAGTCGAACGTGAAGAATTTTTAAATGTTGGCGTGATCCTTTATTGCCAGAAACAAGGGTTTTTACAGAGTAAATTTAATCTGGATCACGGTCGCCTTAAGGCATTTTCGGGCAGTGTTGATGTGTCTGAGCTGGAAGAATATCTTGCTGTGCTAAACCGGATCTGTATCGGTGGAACCAAATCGGGGCCTATCGGAAGTCTGCCTATTGCTTCGCGTTTTCGCTGGCTGACAGCAACCAGAAGTACGGTGGTACAGACATCAAAAGTTCATCCTGGTTTTTGTAAAAACGCGGGAGAGACACTTGAAAAATTATTCAGGGACCTGGTTCTTTGATCCCGGCATTATAATAACCTGCTTTCGTAGGTGAATTGGACTTATAAAAAGTGCTGCATCCACGTTTGGAATGCAGCACTTTTAGATCCGTTAAAAGGATTTTAACGCCTTGAAAATTTCTGAATAAGGTTGTTCTCCTTCAAAAGTTTTAACCAGCTTTCCTGTTTTGTCGTACATCACGATGTAAGGAAACGACCTGATCTGATAATATTTCTGAACCAGATAAGACGTTCCTTCTGTACCCAATTTGACGTTCGGATAAGAGGCCAGATTGTACGTTTTTTCAAACTGCTTCACCATTTCCATGGGCTGAAAAGTCACCATAATCAGCTGCTTGTTGCTAATTACCGTGTAGTTTTTAAGCAAAGCTTTGGTGAAATCCTGGCAATGGTCGCAATCCGGTGAAAAGTACATCAGTACCACAGGACCCGGCGTCAACTGCGAAAAATTGTAAGGTTTTCCGTTTGTGAGGGTCATCTGAAACGGAGCAATTTTTTTCATACCCGTTGCCGTTTGACTAAATGCAGCTGCGGAAAGAAGCACGAAGAGCAATAATGGAATTATTTTTTTAGACATCTGAATTGAAATTTTTAACAAGGCTGCAAGATAGGATTCTTTTTGAAGACAAGTTTAATCTTCGGCACTTAGAATTTTGAGAAATGATTTGAGGTCGACGATATTCAGTTTCGGAAACGGAAGGGCCTTGAAGACATCAAAATCGGTATCGTTGGTAATGAGGTAATCACAGCCAGCACTCAGAGCCTGGTCCGAAAACTTGTTGTCATCCGGATCATTTGAGATTATACTCCATTTGTAGGCTGGTTCTGTAAAAACAACGTTTGGGGCAAGAGCAAGTTGGTGGAGAATAAATTGGGAAGTTTGAGCCGAATAGGTGGCTGTCAGAATTTCGTCATATTCAAGCAATATTTCAGTACTCAGATACCATTCAAATTTTCCGGATCTGAAATCCTGGTAAAGTTGGTAGTAAGGGCTTTGGGGAGGTATCGAGGCTCGTAAGCAATTTGTGTCAATTACAACACCCATCATCCGATTTTGAACTTGTCGTCAGAAAGCATCTTGTCAAAGTCTTCATTGGAGTATTGCTTTTCTTTTAGCACCTGGTTACGCTCATTTTGAAGCCGGTTGTCAAAATAATCCATCAATATTTTGCGAACTTCAAGGGTTTCAACTTCACTCATGTTCTGGTCAAAAAGGCGCAACATGCTAATTTGCATATCATTAAGCTTTTCTGTGCCCCCTGCTTTTGGTTTTGAAGAGATCATGGCTTTTTATTTTTTGATAGTTAATAAACCTTAACAAAAATAACCAATTTCAGTATACAAAAGACACGCGCTCACGGAAGGATCAATCTTTTACATTCCCTTTACAATGTTTTACAACCCATTAACCAGGACGCTCGGGGTTATCTCTACTTTTGATTCCGGCTCTCAGGGCCGTCAATCATTCACTTTAAAACAATCAATCATGAAAAAAGTAACGCTTTCAGTATTCGGTCTTTTGCTATTGAGTTCCGGAATTTCATTCGGACAAAAAGCTTTTAGTAACTGTTCTGCCGCATTTTTGAATAACAAAATGGTGGTGGACGAATATAGCACCAAGGGGAAAAGCACGATAGGCGCTAATGCGACCGGCACTTTGACCGTTTGTACGACAGAACTTAGTCCGTCATCGGCTAAGGCTGTCGAAAAGATTGTTTTTAAAATTGCAATCAGAGACAAGGACACGAAAACCCTGCTGATGTTTTCTGACGAAGCTTTTAATCAGGTCAATATTCAGCAGGTCCTGAAAAAATGTGAAAAGGGCGACCATATCGTTTTAATGACGACGGACAATCAATACGCTCTGCCACACAACGAAATTCTGGTGATGTAAATAATGGTTTTCATTTTATGCAAAACAACATGAAAAATATATCGTTAAACCTATTGCTGACAATGCTTTTCACGCTGACGTTGGCTGTATCGGAAGCGCTCCCGGGAAGCACGGCCGACAGTTTTTACTATAATCCGTTAATGTTAAATGGAAAATCGATGAACATTGAAAAGTTTTCAGTGGTTGCGAAAGGAGTTTTGAATATGATTGGAGAAAATTCAGGATCAGGCCAGCGGGAGAAAATTCCCTTTTTCATTTATCTGACGAGAGCTGGTAAAATCGTTAATGCGAATGCCTGCAACCGTGCTTACCCGGTTATGTCCGTTGAAATCTCTGAGGTTTTAAAATCTGCAAAGGCGGGGGATCATTTGATCATAGATCCGGCGAATAAAAGTGAAAAGGCGGGCAGAAGAGTTTTGACAGTGAAAGGTTACCAGCCAGCGCCTCAGTTTAACTGGTTTTATGGTTTGATTAAAAATGATAAATGTTGAGATTGTTATCCCGGTCTGGTAAATTTGTGTATGACGAAGCCTCTGAAAAGTAAATGATGGAATCATTCGTGAAAATTCGTGTGTTGATAAGCGCCATCAAGATGAAAATGCTGGCTCTGGGTCTCCTGTGTGGGTTGTTCCTGTCCATCGATAAGGCTACTGGCAATAACGATTCGGTTCTTTTTTCTGAAAATGCAAATCTGGCGCTTCGTCGGACGGCACATCTGCTGCTGGCTGCCAACGGCGATTCAACTTCCCGTATCAAGCCGGTAAAACAATCGGATAATACATTTACTGTGCAGCTGGGAGCGCTTTTCGATTATGATAAGCTGCCGGATTTATTGCAGGAATCTTTGACGTTACACGGGATCAGCCGCGGATACAATGTGACGCTTATCAATTGCGAGAATGAGGCGCTTGAACTGGGCTATAGTTTTCTTGACTTAAAGCAGAACGGAAGTGTTCCTTGTGGTGGCCGCAAGAAAAATGCAGGATGTTATCTTTTGAAGGTACGTTTTGAGCCTGAGACCAAACTTGCTTCAAGTTCCAACTGGTGGCTTTTGACGTTTGGTAGTCTGCTGGCCGGACTGGGTTTTATTGTCTGGAAAAGAAAACGGAAAGACCATGTTTTAGAGGTCGCATTGGAATCTGGTGTTCAGGATAATGCTGAGAATATTTTTTCGAAAATAAGGTTTGGGAACTCAACTTTGGATATCGCAAACCTGAGTTTGATTTCGGGCAACAAAACACATAATCTGACTTATCGGGAAGGTAAGCTTTTGAATCTTTTTACTGACAATAAAAACCAGATATTGGAACGGGACTTTATACTGAAATCCGTTTGGGAAGACGAAGGAATAATCGTCGGACGGAGTGTGGATGTATTTGTTTCGAGATTGCGGAAAATGCTGGCCGGAGATTCCAATGTAAAAATCAGTGCTATACATGGCGTTGGTTACCGGTTGGAAGTTTCTGAATAAGGCTGATTCTAGCTTTGGGTAGTCAGGTTTTTCTCGTGAAAAGAAGTCAACTTTTTAAAAGTTGACTTCTTTGAATATGGCGGTTCCACATTCAGGTTTATAAATTCTGTTTTTTCAATTCTTCCACCGCGTGGTTTGCTGCTCGGGCCGTCATGGCCATGTACGTGATCGAAGGGTTTACGCAAGAGGATGAAACCATTGCGGCTCCGTCCGTTACGAAAACATTTTTACATTCATGCACCTGGTTAAATTTGTTCAGTACCGACGTTTTTGGGTCTTTTCCCATACGTGCCGTTCCCATATCGTGAATCCCCAGGCCCGGATGTGTATCCTGCCGATTGAAACCTGATACATTTTTGAAACCGGCCGCTTCCAGCATTTCCACTGCGGAATGCATCATGTCTTTTCGCATGGCGAGTTCGTTTTCGCCAAATGCAGCATCAAAAACGATCATCGGGATTCCCCATTTGTCTTTTTTGTCCTTATCGAGAAACATACGGTTGGAAGGATCCGGTAATATTTCACCAAAACCGCCAAAACCCATCGTCCAGCTTCCCGGACGTGTCATGTCTTCCTTAAAACTTGCTCCGAATCCACCCGTGGTAATACCCCGTTTCCAGTCACTTTTGCTGGCTCCGCCCTGATAGCCATAACCCCGAAGGAAATCTTTTTTATCTGTTCCCCAGTTTCTGAAACGCGGAATGTACAGCGCATTCGGCCTTTGTCCGAACACATAATCATTTTCAAACCCGTCAATGGTCGCGTTGGCACCTACGCCCAGGTGATGGTCCATGATATTGCGACCGACCTGGTCTGAGTCGTTGCCGAGGCCCGTTGAAAAACGGGCAGATTTTGAGTTTAACAACAAAGCTGCCGAATTCATCGAACCCGCATTCAGAAAGACAATTTTGGCAAAAAACTCTTCGACAGCCATTGTGTTCTGGTTGATCACACGCACACCTTTTGCCCTTTTTGTTCTTTCATCGTAAATGATTTCGCTGGCAATGGTATCATGCAAAACGGTCAGTTTTTGTGTTTTTCGGGCCGCTGGTATCGAGCCGGACAAAGAGCTGTAATACGCGCCATAAGGACAACCGCGGGCACATTTGCTCCGATACTGGCAAGAGGCACGACCAAGGTCCGTGTGCCATGGCTGCGGTTTGGTCAGGTTTGCAATCCGTCCGATTGTTACGGGACGGCTCAGTTTTTTCATCATTGTCTCCTTGAAATAAAGTTCAGGAGCGCTCATCGGCATAGCGGGCAGATAGTGTCCGTCCGGCAATACTTCCCAGCCTTCTTTTTGTCCGCTGATGCCTACAAATTTTTCGACATGCGTATACCAGGGTTCAAGGTCTTCATAACGGATCGGCCAGTCGATCGCGATGCCTTCCTTTGCGTTGGCTTCAAAATCTTTCTTGTTCATCCGGTACGACTGTCTTCCCCAGTGCATCGATTTTCCGCCGGTATGATAGGCTCTGATCCAGTCAAAAGGACGTTTTTCAATGTATGGATTTTTTTTGTCGTCTGTGAAAAACTCCCCGGTTTCCTCATTGGCCAGATTCCCGAAACGGCTGTTTGCCCAGTATTCTTCTGCCGATTGAATTGAAACTTTTCCCCTGTGTTCAAATTCCCAGGGCCCTTTCATGGCTGTGTCGTAATCTTCGATGTGTTTGACCTCCCGGCCTCGTTCGATCATTAAGACCTGTAAGCCTCGTTCGGTAAGTTCTTTGGCAGCTATCCCCCCGGTCATTCCAGAACCGATCACAATGGCATCGTAGGTGCGGGCTTTATCTGCTTTGATGTTTAAATTCATGGTGCTTGCAATCGGCTAGTATGCGAATGATTTTTGATTGGGTTTTTGCTTGATCATTTCCAGTTTTCCGGGAATTGGCACGTATTCGAAAGACGATTTTATTCCTTCTTCCGAAGTAAAATAACCAAGCATCGTAAGCTCTTTCATCAGTCGCCAATAAGGCAGGCCTTTGGCTTGCGCCGCCATTTGCTCGCGGTCCTCATTGTCGCCCATTTTCGTTTGTTGCACCTGATAGACCTTCATCTGTTCCACCGCATTGCGTTCCACCTCTTTGAGTATATCAGTTCTCAGGGCTTGATTCAGCGACAAAAACTGTTTTTGTTCGAGCTCTTTAATGCCTTCGACGAAACTGATATGTTCCGCTTGTTTGTAGCAATCCCGAAGCATCATGACAATAAAGGCCGGAACACCCGTATCCTTGGCACCGGGCGTGCTGGTTTTGGGAATGATCAGTTCGGCAACTTCGGCAACAATCAGTTTTTGATTTTCGGTTAAGGTAAAATCGGCAATCGAAGCTTTCGTGGCTGCATTGCTTTCCCAATGATTCATTGCGAGCAGGGTGGGGGCAGAAAACGTTCCTCCCATCATGAAAGCAACACTTTTTATGGCATCTCTTCTGTTCATTATTCTTTGAATTTATACGCCGATAATTGATTTTAATGTAGTTTTTTATCCGTCCGATGGCTGAAAAAGCCGTCGGACGGAGTCGCCGGTCAGAAAAAAAGTATCGAACTCCAAATCCCTCCGGCCTGTCGTTACTTAAAGAAATGAACAGCGCATAAATACTTTATGGATCAATGGTGAAATTTAGCAAGGAAAAGAAAATGGCTAATACATTGAAATCAGAAGGTTTGGGAAGTTACTTTTGTATTTATTTATAATACTTTTAAACTGCAAACACTCGTTTTTTGTTACCATTGCAACAAACGATTTATCATTTGACTTTTTAAGCATGACCTGGAAAACAGTAACCACAGAAGCAGACGTTCAAGACCTTCTTAATACAGATCAGTATTCGCTCATTTACAAGCATAGTCCCCGCTGCATGACCAGTCTGATGGCTTTCCGCAATATGAAATCTGGATCAGAATCCGATTACAGCATTCCCTTTCATATCGTAGACGTGATCCAGAATCGTGAGGTTTCAGGGCTTATTGCGAAAACTTTCGCCGTGAAGCACGAATCACCTCAGGTTTTAATCGTAAAAAACGGCGCCTGTGTTTTCGACATATCGCATGAAGACATCGTTTTAAGGGATATTGTTAAAAAAATTAATCACCTGAATGAGGCATAACCGTTCTTTCTTAGTCGTTTTTACAGATTAAACCAATTCATCCGCGCGTGAAAAGAATTCTTGTTGTTTGCCTTTTTCTAATTTCAGTCTGTCAGTTTAGTTTTGGACAGGATGGTTATCTGCCTCTTGACAATAAAAAAAACGCGTTCTATTCGGATGTGGGTTCCATGGATCAGACCAAAGATGGGCTGTTTGGCAATGCGCAGAAGTGGGTGGTGAGATCTTTCGGGAATTATGAAAATGCTGTGGATCACGAGGATCGTATAGGCGGAAAGCTGGTTGTTAAAACATACGCACCGATTTCCTCTCCCTCGTTTGAGTACCTTCGTTTTACGATGACGATTACGTGCAGCGATAATAAATACCTGGCCAGCATAACGGAACTGGAAGGAATTGCCAAAACGCAGACGGTAACCAAACTTGGCCAGCAACAAAATGATGCTATTCTTGAAAAATCGATGGTTGTAAAAACCGAAACCAACAGGAAGAAAAAGGTTATTGCGGAAAACCTGCTGAATGAGGCAAAAGCCGATAATGATCACGTCAATCAGGTTATGTTCAGCTTGCTTGCTTCGTTGAAACAGACGATGCTGTCGAAGGGAGAAAGTGAGTAGGGCACAGTGGAGGCTTCGTTTTAGCAGATTAACAACGAGCGAAGCAAACCAGCAAATAACGTCGGACCGGGAACAGATACTGTAATTAAAGCCTGGTTCCGTGGAATATACCGCTGCCTGAAAGAGGATACTTTTGAAAATTTGCTGATAAGAATGAGGGGTAGGTGACCTTGCTTGTATAAAATGTTTATTGGCTGATAGTCTGGTTCATAAGATTTATTTTCCTTATCATTACTAGTCGGATCAATTTATATATTAAACATTAGCCAACATGCAGCGTAGGAAATTTATTCAGTCTTCAATAGCGGTTACCGCAGGCACAGCAGCAGCCATTAGCCCTGCCAGAGCGGGAGATCAGTATGCACCACAAAAGGAAGTATATGAATGGCGTGAGTATGAAATGCGCTTCGGTTCCGATCAGTCGCAACTGGAAAATTATTTCAAAACGGCGCTTATTCCTGCGTTGAATAAATATGGCGTAAAAACAGTGGGTGTCTTTAAGGAATGGCGTCCGTCAGACCCTGCTAAATTCTATCTGCTGACTCCTTACGCTTCTCTTGATAGCTACCTTTCGGTCAATACAAAAGTAAAGGCAGACGCGGATTACATTAAAAATAGCGCGGCATACCATGGCATACCGGCTGACAAACCCATATACAACCGCTTTAATACGTGTTTGATTTCTGCTTTTGACGGTTTGCCTGCCATCGTGGTTCCGTCAGGCCAGCCGCGGATATTTGAACTGAGGACTTATGAAGGATACAGTGAAGATGCCGTGAGAAGGAAAATCAAAATGTTCCATGATGGAGAGTTTCCTATTTTTAACAGGGCGAAACTGAATCCCGTATTTGGTGGTGAAGTGATTGCCGGTGATACCCAGCCGCGCCTTACTTACATGATCACATGCAGCAGTATGGAAGAGCGCGACAAAGGATGGGCTGCCTTCATCGCCGACCCGGAATGGAAAAAATTAGTATCAGATAACCAGTATGCAAATACCATTTCTAAAATTAGAAACACCTTTTTGGTTCCCACACCCTATTCGCAGGTTTAACCTGGGTCAAAGCAACTATTTAATAAATAGGAAGTGACAATAATATGAAAAGAGCAACCCGCGCTGACCGGAGTTTGGTGATCAATTTACTGAGTGCTGCTTTTGATGAAAATAAAAGTGTCAATTACATTATTCCACAGGACAATTTCCGGCAGAAACGGATCAGGGTTTTGATGGACTATTCTTTTGAAACCTGTTTTTTGTCAGGGGATATTTATTTATCAGACGATGAAAAAGCCTGCGCGCTGATATCTTTTCCGGATCGAAAAAAAAACAGCTTTCGATCGATTTTGGCTGATGTAAAGCTGATTTTTAAAGGAACCGGTTTTGGGAATATCTCAAAAGTACTGCGAAGAGAAAAAGCGATATCCAGCCATTATCCTAATAGCCCGATCTGTTATCTGTGGTTTATCGGCGTTTTACCTGAACATCAAAATCAGGGCATTGGCAGAAGGCTTTTAAACGAGATAATGGAGGATGCCGAAAATCTGGGCAGGCCGATTTATCTGGAAACTTCGACAGAAAAGAACCTTCCCTGGTATCACAAAGCCGGTTTTACGATTTATCATCAAATGGATTTTGGCTATACTTTGAATCTGTTAAAGCGTGAATTTTTCTGAAATCATACGTTATTCTTCGCCCATCAACCTTTGCAGGTCCGAAAAAGCGAGCCGGTAATTAAGTTGTGCCGAAAGTAAATCAGCCTCCGCTTTGGCAAGAAGCGATTTGGTATTCAGCAGGTCTGCCTGAATGTTTAACCCGGAAGCCTGTTTATCTTGCTGGATTTTTAATTCTTCATTTCGGTAGGCCAATGCCTTCTCGGCCACGGCAATCAACGCCGTGGCTTGGCTTAACTTCCGGTGCACTTTGGCAACATCGTTGGTAACCTGATCCTGGGTATTGGCAATGTTTTCCCGGGCCTGTTGCAGCAGGAAATTTCTTTGCTTTATCACCTGTTTGTTGGCTACAAGGTCCTGCAAATTCCATTTGAACTGCGCACCCAGAAATGGATTATTTGTGGGATACAACAAATTTCCGCTTTGATAAGAGTAGCCGGCGATCAAACCGATGTCGGGACGGTTGCTTTGTTGCGCTGCTTTTATGGCCTGTTGTGTTTTCAGCTGTCCAAGATTGGCAATTTTCAAATCGATGTTATTGGCTGTGGCACTTGAGGTATAACTTTCAAGCGAACCCGCCGGAACGGCAATTTTTTCCACGTTTGCAAGGACAAATCCATCCGTTTTAATGCCGGTAAGCTGCTTTAAATCCGCAGTGTAATCTTCCGACTGGATGTTTAATTTTAACAGATTTTGCTCTTCATCCGCGATATTGGCTTGCAATCCTGCCTTATTTACATCAATCGTTTTTCCCGATAAAAGAGCACTTTCCACGTCATACAACTTCATTTGGGCGAGTTCTAATTTTGCCTGCGCTTCATCCTTTTGTTTTTGCACGATCAATAAACCATAATAAAGTCTTTCGACGGCCTGTTTAATCTGAAGGGAAGCCTTTGTTTTTTCCTGTTGGGCAAGCGTTACGTCGGTTTCGGCTATGGCGACACCGGTTTTTATTTTGCCCAATTGCGTTATCGGCTGATAAACACTGACACCGGCGTTGAAATTATTATGTTTTCCCAGCGCAAACGTTTCTTCCTTATTCGGAAGTGCTATCGTTGTTCCATTGAGTGGCAATGCGCCAAAGGAGCCTTGTGGAATCACCAGCGCACCCAGGTTAGCGTTGTACTGATAGGTGGAACTGATCACCGCTGCGGGATATTTTTTAACGTGGTCCTCTTTCACTTTGGCCTGCTTTTCCTCAATCTGCAATTTTTTGATATTCAGCAAATGATTGTTTTGCAAGGCCATATCAATGGCTTTCTGCAAATTCAATGGTTCGGTCTGTTGCGCTGAAACCTGACCCGTTGTCAAAAATAAAATATATAAAACGGCAATAAACTTCGTGAATATCCTAGTTCTCATGGCTTTCTGAATTAGCGGTTACCATTAATTCTTTTTTGTCTTTTGGCTTAATAATGGCGATGTAAAGTACCGGAACGGTCAGCAAAGCCATCACCATCGACCAGATCACACCCACCGCGATGACACTGGCGAGCGGACTCCACATCGGCGATCCCGACAAAATCATGGGAAGAACCCCGATGGCTGCGGCCATGGCCGTCAGAAAAATAGGGCGGAGGCGTCGTCTGCCTGATTCAATGGCGGCAGTCCGTATATCCATGCCATGGGTTAACAATTCGTTGGTATGATCCACGAGGATAATCGCGTTACGCACCACAATACCGGATAAACTGATCAGGCCGACAAAGGCCGTAAATCCAAAATTGTTATTTGTAATATATAATCCAATCAGCGCGCCGAAAAGACTTAAAGGGATGGTCAGCATCACCAGCCCTGCCTCTTTTAAACTACGGAACTGGAACAACAGGATGAAAAAAATCAATACGAGACTGATGGCCAAAACCACCATCATCTGACTGAATGTCTCGTTTTTGTTAAATTGCTCGCCGCCGTATTCGATACGGTAACCGGCAGGAAGTTGCAAAGCCGCAATTTTCGGCTTTACCTCCTTCACCAGGTCAGCGGGAAGCACGTCGCCTGTCGTTTCACTTAGCACAGTTAGCGTTCTAACACCGTTTCTGTGCATGATTTTTCCGGTTTGCCACTGTGGTTTCAGCTCGGCAATTTGCCGTAGCGGTACACTGGCGTCCGTGACCGGAGAAGCCAGATAAGTATTTTCCAGATCATTGGAAGTTTGCCTGTTTTTTTCGTCAAGCCTGAAAACGATGTCCAGCGGATTGTTTCCCTCGTACATCGTAGAAACGGGAGCGCCGTTGAAGCCGGTGTAAACCATTTGCGATATACTGCCCGTGGTAAATCCCAGGCGGTTTGCTTCGTCTTTCAACTGGATGCTGATGCCGTAATAATCTTCTTTAAAATCGGAGCGGACCATGGCGCTTCCGTTTGCTTTTTTCAAAATATCCTGCACCTGAGCGCCGATTTGTTTTAGCCGGTTAATGTCATCGCCAACAATCCTGACCTCCACGGGCGACTTATAAGGGGAGCCCTGCTGCATCAGCTTAACCTGCGGCGAACCTTCCGGGATCAGGTTTTCGATCTTTCCTTCGAGCTCGTGGGCAAAAGTTTCAGCCGTTTTGTCGTCAGTCGTATTGATCAATATCTGCGCATAATTGGTTACTGGTACTTCCGGAGAGAAATTGTAATAGAACCGGGGCGCACTTGTGCCGGTAAAAGTGGCATAGGAAGTCACTCTTTTATCGTCTTTAATCAGTTTTTCTGCTTTAAGAATGGCCTGCTCTGTTTTATCGAGTTTGGTACCGGTTGGCATCCACAATTCGATTACAAACTGATTGCGCTCAGCCGCCGGGAAAAACTTCTGTTTGATACCCTGATAGACAAATAATGATAAAACAATGGTTGCCATACTGAACCCAATGGTTATGGCCGAATGTTTTACGCACCAGTCCAGGGCTACGTTATAACCATTTTGCATCCGATCGAGCAGCGTGACGCGTTTTTTCTTATTGGCTGCTTCATCGTTGTGGTCATGTAAACCTTTTTTGATAAATGTGTAACAAAGCAGTGGCGTCAGGATCATTGCTACGATGAACGACGAGGCCAGGGCAATTGCTACGGTTACGGGCAACGCATGAATAAATTCTCCAACTGATCCCGTGAGGATCACCATGGGCATAAAGGAGGCAATGATCGTGACCGTCGCAGCCAGAACGGGAACGACCAGGTCTGTCGCACTTCGCCAGGCGGCCGTCCACCGATCGATTCCTTCATCGAGCAGCTCGACATAATTATCGGCGATCACAATGGCGTCATCCACCACCATCCCCAAAACCACAATAAGCGCGGCCAGCGAAACCTGATGCAATTCTATGCCAAAGGCATTAAGCAGCGCGAATGTCACAGCTACGGTCATTGGTATAGCCATGGCGGCCACTGCGGCAATTCGGAGTGGAAGCAGTAAAATAACAACAATGACGACCGAGAAGATAGCCAGAAAAAACTCATGGATAAAATGTGAAATGTTTTCATCCACCAGTTTGGGCTGGTTGACAATCGTGGTAATTTTGACATCACCGGGCAGCAATTTTTTAGTTTCTTCCAATTTTTTGGTCACTTCATCGCCAAATTTCACGATATTATTTCCTTCCTGCATTTGCACCGCAAGCATCATGGCGTTATGGCCGTTGACGGTGGTTTTACTGGTTGGTTCGGCGTACTCGCGGGTGATATTGGCAATGTCGCCCAGCCGTATCAATTCTCCTGTTTTGGATGAACCGACAATCTGGTTGGCGATTTCGTTTTCCGTGTTGTAATAGCCGGAAGTATAAAGCGGTGTTTGGCTGCTGGCAGTTTTAATATCACCGGTTGGACTGATCACATTTTGTGATTGCAGGACCTGAACCACCTGCGACAATTTAACGCCGTATTGTGATAGTTTTTCAGAATTTGAAGTCACCGTAAGCTGTTCCTTTTGCTCGCCAATCCGTTTTATTTTGGACACGGATTTAATCGTACGGAGGTTATCTTCCAGTTTTTGGATATAATCTTTCAGCTGCGAATAAGTGGCGTTATCACTTTCAATTCCGATCACGAGTGCTTCTGTATCGCCGAAATCAGAGTTTACAATCGGTCCTTTTACGCCTTTGGGGAAATCGACCGTCCGGGCTACGAGCAGCTGATGCCGTAGTTTACTCCAAAAGACATCCGGGTTTTTGACATTTTCACCCAGCTCGACATTCACAACAACCATCCCGTCCTGAGACGTCGAGTAGGTTTTGTCCTTTCTTATTTCTTCAAACTGAAAAAGATATTGTTCCAGTTTTTTGGTCACCTGATCCTCTACCTGCGTGGAATTTGCACCCGGATAAAAGGCCAGAACGAGTCCTTGTCTGACTGTAATTTTCGGATCCTCGCGGCGTGGCATGTTCAAAAGCGAATTCACTCCAACCGCAAAGACCAGAAGCAATACCGACAGGGTTACCTGCGGATATTTTAAAGATGATTTTACGAAATTCATGGCTTTGGTTATTTGTTGATGGAAATGGAAGCGCCGTCCGTCAGTTTATTCTGACCGGCTGTTACGACGCGGTCGTTTTCGTTGATACCGGAGGTGATTTCGATCTGATTGTCGATCAACTGGCCAACACTGATCTTCCTTTTCAGGGCAACTTTTCTTTCCGTATCTGCCACAAACACATAACTCTGATTGTCAAGATCGTGGAGGACCGCCTCTGTTGGCAGTACAAGCGCGTTTTTGTTTTGGTTTGAGGCGAGTTTTACTTCTGCGATCATACCAGGACGGATGAGTAATTTTGGGTTGTCCAGCGCAATTTTAATGGTAAAAGCGCGGGAAGCAGCATCCGCGGCGGATCCGACTTCGGTCACTTTTCCCGTGAAAGTTTCGCTTAGTGAAGATACCAGAACCTTGGCCTGCTGGCCGAGTTTGATGTTATGAAGCTCACTTTCCGGTATATACGCGTTGACCTTGACCGTACGAATATCCGAGACTACAAAAAGCGGTGTACCCACGCCCGTAATTTCTCCGACTTCACTCATTTTTTTTAGCATTACGCCGCTGATCGGAGAAAATAATTTGGTATCGGAAAGATTTTTAGCATGCAGCTTTTCCTGTGCTTTAGCCTGTTGCAAGGTAAAATTCACTTTAGCAAAATCACTTTCACTAAGGCTTTTACGATCGTACATGACTTTAAGCCGGTTGTATTCATCCTGCACCTGGCTCACCTGCACGTCGGCTATTTCCTTGGCAATGCTGTAATTACCCGGATCGAGGCTTGAGAGTAACTGTCCCTTCGACACCAGCTGCCCTTCTCCAGCAGCAATGTAATTGATCTTGCCGGCTACCATAAAACCGAGTCTTACCGTTTTATTGCCTTCAATATTCCCGCTGATGGATATCTGATTGTTGGTGGAAATTTTCCTGACCTGATCCGTTACCACGGGAATAGCGGCTTCTGGCGCCTTAGCCTGATCGTTTTGCTTTTGGCAGGAGGTGATCAGGGCAGCAAAAATGAGGATTGGATAAATACGATGACTTTTCATGTTGACGATCTCTTGGTTTGAATTCCAGGTGCAAAGGTGGCTTGGTTTTACTGCTTTGCTTTTGATCTAAATCAAAAAGTAACCTAATATCCATATTTTATTTACGTAGTAAAAGAATTTACCCGACAGTGTGAATAAAAATGTTTACGCCACCCGAATAAAAATTTCATGGCAATCAAAAAGGGTGACTAACTGCCGCAACGCCACCAGCCGTTCCTATGGAATGATATTTTTCAATTTCCATATCATGGCTACCGCGGCGGACCGCCAACGAAATGTTCCTATGGGAACAAAAACATCGATTAGAAGAAAACTTTTAAACATCCTTATGTCCTTGTCCCATCGGGACATTTCGTTGGTAGCAGAGATGATAGGTCGATGTGGTTTTCGTTCCCTGGGAACGTTTCGTGTATTGATATGAGCCATTCATTCATTACAGGTAGTGCCTTGCTTTACGCCACCGGAGATCATTTTGTAGCGATAATAAAAGCTGGATTTTGAAGCAAAAAACCAGCCATTAGGAATGAAGAGAATCTTAATTGATTCGTTAAATTTAGGATAATGAGATGATTAAAGAAAATCTTTGGGTAACGTAAAAAATGTTTTCTACACGAAGTGGATTTTAAGTAATTTTTTATAAAAATGCTTGCGGGGATTCATTTTCCTGCCCGGATTCTGCTTAATGTTTCCTGTGTGATACCCAGATAAGAGGCAATATTGCCCAAGGGGACGCGCAGCATAATGTCGGGGAATTTTTCCAGCATGGAATTATAACGTTCCTGGGCAGATTGAAACTGGATGGAATAAAGTTTATCAGAAAAGGTTTTGATCGCGTTGACCATCACAATGCGGCTCAGTTTTTGTAGCGGATTCGATTTGTCAAAATACTTTTCAAGATCCTGGTAACTAATGGTTCGGACGACACTTTCTTCCAATATTTCGGCGCCGTAGGGTGACGCGGTGTCGTAAAATATGCTTTCTATGGATAGAAAAAATGCGCCTTCGGAAATGAAAGAGTGGGTAATGTCCTTCCCGTCCTTGATGTAAAAAGTTCGGGCTATACCTTTTTCCAGATAAAATACTTTTTGTGAAAAGTTATCAGGTTGCACCAGTTTATGGTTTTTGGGATATGTCTCCCGTCGGAAAGCGTTATTGATCTCCGCCTCCATTTCCGGCGATAACGAAATATGCTGTTTGGTAAAACTGATTAATTCCATAAAATAAATTCTATTGGTCTCCTGGTAGGCAAAGGTGTTCTTTTCAAATCTAAGACAAATCGTTTGTTATTCATGAACCGGATTAAGGTTTTGTATTAACAAAAAAATCAGGCACCGTTTAAGTGCCTGATTTCGATTGCGTGTTCGTATTGCGAAATGCATCTATTCCATTCTGATGGATTTTACCGGGTCAATCAAAGCCGTTTTGATGCTCTGATAACTGACCGTCAGTAATGCGACGGCAACAGTCAGCGCGCCTGCAACACCGAAAATCCACCATTCAATGTTTATTTTGTACTCAAAATCCTGCAACCATTCTGTCATTAAATACCATGCTGCCGGAGATGCAAGAATAAGCGCGATGGTCACCAGTTTTAAAAATTCGCCCGAAAGCAAGACCACGATGCTTCCGATCGAAGCGCCCAGAACTTTCCGTACACCAATTTCTTTTGTACGCTGCTGCGCGGTGAAAGTGGCCAGTCCGAAAAGCCCGAGGCAGGCGACAAATATGGTCAGGCCTGAAAATACGCCCAGTATCAACCCTGTTTTTTGTTCGGCCTGGTAGGTATTGTTAAATCTTTCATCCAAAAAGGAGTAAGAAAATGGAGCCTCCGGTTTGAACTGATTCCACTGCCGTTTCATTTGGGCCAATAATCCGCTTGCATCTTTTGCCTGCATTTTCACGATCATGGTGCCCGCATCTTTGCTCAGGACCATAACCAGTGGTGTGATTTTTTCGTGCATGGATCTGAAATGGAAATCTTTCACGACCCCTATAACCCGAAAAGTCCCTTTATTTCCCTCGTTATTGGTATTGGTGATGCGGTGATCCAGGGCATTATTTTTCCAGCCCAGCATAGCCGCAGCCGTTTCATTGAGGATAACACCCGAGGAATCATTTCCGAAATCCTTCGAGAAGTTCCGGCCAGAAGCCATTTCCATACCCAAAGTCGGGATATAACTGGCATCAACATCGTACCTCAGGGTTTTAACCAGCTGCGTGTTTTTATCGTCCGGATAAACCATGTAATTATTGCTGTACGATGGTCCCGCGGGAATGAAGGATGAGGAGCTAATGCTGACCACCCGTTGATCGCGCAGCAATTCCTGTTTGAATGCATCCTGATTTTTACCGAGCGCCCAAGCATCGGGAAGCACCAGCACCTGATTCTTATTGTATCCCAGTTTTTTGTTCTGGATGTATTTTAATTGCTGGTAAACTACCGTTGTGCCAATGATTAACGTAATGGAGATAAAGAACTGAACAACAACGAGTCCGCTTCTTAAACTAATGCTGCCTTTTTCTGTTGTGACCTTACCCTTTAATACGGAAATCGGTTTGAATGATGAAAGGAAAAACGCCGGGTAGCTGCCTGCCAATATACCGATGATCAGTCCGAATAAAAGCAGCTGAGGTAGAAATGCGGAGATTTGGCTGAACTGCATATTCAGGTTTTTGCCAGATAGCTGATTGAAAAGTGGCAGGGCTGCGAGTCCGATGACGATGGCAAATACGAGTGCAATGGAGAACAGAAGGGTAGATTCAAGGAGAAACTGCCCGATCAATTCCTTCTTTTGCGAGCCCATCACTTTACGTACACCTACCTCCCGCGCACGTCTGGAAGCACCGGCCGTGGAAAGGTTCATGAAATTGATGCAGGCAATAACCAGCATAATCATGGCGACCGCACCAAAAATATACACGTATTTGATATCACCGTTATTCCCAAGATCATAACCGAAATCCGAATGCAGGTGAATATCCGTAAGCGGCTGCAGGTAAAGGCCAATGTTATTTCCGCTTTTTTTGAATTCACTCATGGTTACGCCCATGGCTGTTTTTAGCTGAGGACCTACATATTTGTCAACAGCCAGAGGTAGTTTCGCTTCGAGCTTTTTATAGTCATATCCCTTCTGCAATACCAGATAGGTGAAAAACTCTGAGATCATCCAGGACGGTGATTTTGAATCTTCAAAACTGGACATGGAAGCAAAGATCTCGTAGTGAAAGTGAGAATTTTCGGGCACTTTATCGATCATGCCGGTAACCTTGAAAGGAGTTTTGGAGCCTTTAAACATGATGATTCTGCCAATCGGATCCTGACTGCCAAAATATGTTTCTGACATTTTTTTAGTTAAAACCAACGTATTGGGCTCGGCCAACGCTGTTTTTTTATCACCTTTCAAAAGAGGGAGCGTGAATACCTGGAAAAAATTGGAATCGACAAAAGCCATATAATCTCCGGTATATTGTTTGTCCGCGATGATAACCGTTGGCGCTCCAGCCTGACGCAGACGGGTGGCTTCCAATACTTCCGGGTAATCGACTTTGAGGGTTTGAGCGGTTGGCGGCATCACATGCGCCTCGTTAATCTTTCCGCCCTGCATGGTCCCTTTGAAAATCACACGGACAATCTGGTCGGCCTTTTCATTATACCTGTCAAAACTCAGTTCATCCAGGACATACAAGCTGATGAGCATGCAGGAAGCCAGCCCGATAGCGAGTCCGGTAATGTTGATGGCAGAAAATGCACGGTTTCGAAGCAGATTGCGCCAGGCGATTTTGAAATAGTTTTGAAACATGATATAAAGATAAGGTCTCTGACCTGAAAATAGTCTATAATTATGCCATGAGGTTTAGTGTATTGATTATTAGGTGTTTGTGGTTTCATAGGATCTGGGTTTTGTTCACATGCGTACGAACGGTGTCCGATATCGAACGAGGCAATGTTCCGGGGCATGCTTAAATTTTTAGTTTTGCACTCAAATTTCATTTCAAAGGATGGCGGGTTATCTGAATTTATTCGATTTTAAACAAAAAATAAACTATAAAAATGAGGTGCTTGCCGGGCTTACCGTCGCGATGACGATGATGCCGGAATCGCTTTCCTTTGCCATTTTGGCGGGGTTGCCTCCCTTGGTTGGTTTGTATGCAGCGTTTATCATGGGACTGGTCACGGCTATTTTTGGAGGCAGGCCGGGCATGGTTTCAGGTGGCGCGGGTGCAACGGTCATCGTCCTGATTTCTCTGATGCAGTCGCATGGGCTGGAATATGTTTTTGCGGCGGTTATTCTGGCCGGTATTTTTCAGATTCTCGTGGGTGTTTTCAAATTGGGGAAATTTATTCGTCTGGTGCCGCAGCCGGTCATGTATGGTTTTGTCAACGGGTTGGCCGTGATCATTTTTATGTCCCAGTTTGAACAGTTTAAAACCGTTGTCAACGGGCAATCAACCTGGCTTACAGGGACGCCGTTCTGGATCATGGCGGGTTTGGTGGCACTTACCATCGCCATCGTTTTGCTATTGCCGAAAATTACAAAGGCAGTTCCTGCGTCTCTGGTTGCAATTATTGTAGTGTTCTCATTGGTACTGGGCTTTGGAATTGACACTAAAACCGTAAAAGATATTGCTTCAGTCGGTGGTGGATTTCCTCCCTTTCATATTCCCTTGGTTCCGTTTGACATGGAGATGTTACAGATTATTTTTCCCTATGCCCTGATCATGGCCAGTGTAGGATTGACGGAAAGCCTGCTAACGTTGAATCTGGTCGATGAATTGACGGGAAATCGTGGCAATGGAAACCGAGAGTGCGTTGCCCAGGGCGGTGCCAACATATTGAATGGATTTTTCTATGGCATGGGCGGCTGTGCGATGATTGCACAGACTTTTGTCAATATTTCTGCCGACGCGCGGGCGCGGTTATCCGGTGTGATCGCTGCCTGCACAATTCTCACCGTTATTCTTTTTGGTGCGCCGGTGATTGAAAGAATTCCAATGGCTTCATTAACCGGTGTGATGATCATGGTAGCGATCGGGACTTTTGAATGGGGCAGTTTCAGGATTATAAACAAGATGCCGAAGCAGGATATTTTTGTTGGTATTCTTGTGGCACTGATCACAATCTGGCTGCATAATCTTGCTCTGGCCGTATTGATTGGCGTTGTTGTATCAGCGCTGGTTTTTGCCTGGGAAAGTGCGAGAAGAATCAGAGCCAGAAAATATGTGGATGAAAAAGGGGTGAAGCATTACGAGATTTACGGGCCGTTATTCTTTGGCTCTACCATGGCGTTTACGGAAAAATTCGATGTGCTCAATGATCCGCAGGAAGTAGTTATCGATTTTAAAGAAAGCCGTATTGCAGATATGAGCGGTATCGAAGCGCTTGGTAAACTTACTGAACGTTATAAAAAAGCGGATAAAAAACTCCTTCTGCGGCATTTAAGCGAAGATTGCCGGCTCTTGTTAAAAAATGCGGATTCGGTGATTGAAGTGAACATCATCGACGACCCAACTTACAAACTTCCCTTTGACGGAGATAAAACCTAGCTCTTAATTGGTTGTTAGTAATATGTTGTTACCAGCAGAAGGACCTTACGGAGCCGTGTAATCTCGTTCTAGAATTGTTCGCTATAAACAGGATGTTCCTATGGAACGACGTCTATTGTTTTTGCATTTTTATAGGTTACCAACACAGAATCTACGGAGCCGTGTGATCTTGTCCTAAAATCGTTCGCTATAAAATAAGAGGCTCCAAAGGAGCTGTTTTAGTTAATCTCAAAATTTAGCAAGATTCAGTACGGGCAACGGTACGAATTATCCAAACCATTAGTCTGAAAAAGCGGCAACCGCCCTTTTAAGGGCATCCTGTTTATAGCAAACCAACAATCAAAATTAATTCCCGGCTCCGGAGGAGCCTCCTGTCCGCGCGAACCCGTCCGACGGCTTTTTAGCCGTCGGACGGGTAAAAAACTACGCTCAAACGAGTCATGAAACTTTTACAGTAGACAACAGGAGAGTTGATCGTCACAGTCTTTTTAGATTTGTCAAAAAGGATTCCTAATTAAATAGACCCGGATACAAAGCAAATCGATTGTCGTGCCGTTAGTTACAGACACGCATTTGTTTTTTCTTAAAACAGATGACAACGTTATCCCTAAACGAATCCGTCACCGGATAAAAATACCAATTCAACATATTAAAATGAAATCAAAAAAACCTATTACCCGCAGAAAATTTGTTAAAAACGCCATGGTTTTTACCGCGGCCTTACCGGTGGTGGGCGCGTTGTCTTTTCCTTTGGATGATAAGAAAAAGTTGGCCGTAGCAGAATCGGTTGCATTAAAATGGCTGGACTTAAAAACGCGCGGTAAAATAGCGGGTACTACCTGGGGCGTACCCTGGCCGAAGGGTGTATTGAAAAAAGATGCTGGCTTAATACTGGAAGATAAAAGCGGGAGGAACATTTCCCTGCAAACCTGGCCTTTGGCGCAATGGCCGGATGGTTCGTTAAAGTGGACTGCCCATGCTATAGGTGCCCAGACAGTTCTTCCGGATGGTTTGGTTTTAAAAACGGGAAAGGGGCCCGGAAATGCCAGCCAGATTAAGGTCAGTGATTATTCTGATTTCATCGAGATCAATACTGGAGTTGTTTCGTGTAAAATAAATAAAAAGGGGAGTACGATTATTCAGTCTGTTTCCAGAGATGGGAACATTGCTGTACAGTCAGGAAAGCTGGTTTTACAAGTGCAGGATAAGCCGGAAAATGAACCGGGTGAATCGATTCGTACGGAGCTTTTCGAAGGTAATATTGAGACTGTAATCGTTGAACAAAACGGACCGGTACGCGCTGTTGTCAAAATCGAAGGGAAACATAGTACAGGTGAAAAAAATCTGCTCCCGTTCGTGATCCGTCTCTATTTTTATGAAGGAAGTGACGCCATTCGCATCATGCACACCATTGTATTTGATGGCGATGAAAACAAGGATTTTATCAAAGGGCTGGGAATCCGTTTTGAAGTACCGTTGAAAGATGAACTTTATAATCGTCATATCCGGTTTACCGGCGAACATGAAGGTGTTTTTGCTGAAGCAGTACGGGGACTGACGGGTCTGCGGCGGGATCCGGGCAAAATGGTTACGGATGCGCAGGTTGGCGGAAAAGCTACACCAGAGGTAAGCACATTTCCCCCAACGGTTTCCAAACGACTTGATTATATCCCTGCTTTTGGGGATTATACACTTTTTCAGCCCACGCCCGATTCATTTGAAATTCAGAAACGGACGAAACCGGGGCATGGATGGATACAATCCGCATACGGTGGCAGGTCGTCGGGAACGGCTTATCTGGGTTCTCCCTCGGGTGGAATAGCTTTTGGTATCCGTAATTTCTGGCAGAGTCACCCGGCTCAGATTGATATCCGAAATGCGCAGACTGAACAAGGAGAGGTAACACTTTGGTTATGGGCGCCACGGGCGGCGGCAATGGATCTGCGTTTTTACCACGATGGAATGGGGCAGGATACGCATGCAAAACAGCTCGATGCGCTGGAAATTACGTATGAAGATTATGAACCTGAATTTGGTCGCCCGGTAGGCGTAGCGCGTACGAGTGAGTTGTCCATAGATGTCCTGGCAGAAACCCCGTCCAATGCGGCACTGACAGAGATGGCCGCATCGGTCCAGAATCCGGCGCAGATTATTTGCGATGCAAAATATTATAGTAGAGCTGGGATTTTTGGTGGAGCGTTCAGCGCTGTGGAAACACAAAACCCGCTGGAAGTAAAACTTGAAAAACAACTGGATTTTTATTTTGATTATTATCATAAACAGGTCGATCAGCGACGCTGGTACGGTTTCTGGAATTATGGGGATGTGATGCATACCTATGATCGGGACCGGCATGTCTGGCGCTATGACGTCGGCGGTTTTGCCTGGGACAATTCCGAATTGTCAACCGATCTCTGGCTTTGGTATTATTTCCTGCGAACAGGGAAACAGGAGGTTTTTAGAATGGCGGAGGCGATGACCCGGCATACCGGTGAAGTAGATGTGCATCATATCGGGCCGTTCAGTCCGCTTGGGTCCCGGCATAACGTGCAGCATTGGGGATGCAGCGCCAAGCAGTTGCGGATAAGTACGGCTGCGAACCGCCGGTTTTACTATTATTTGACCGCTGATGAACGCGTAGGAGATTTGATGCGTGAACAGGTCAACGCAGACAGGACTTTACGCGAAATCATTCCCGGCCGGAAAATAGGACAGGAAGCACCTAAAAACGATCCGAATGCTGAACTCGCTAGCATTTCCTTCGGGACGGACTGGGGCGCACTGTCCGCTGCCTGGCTGACCGAATGGGAAAGAACGGGTAATGAAAAAGTAAAAAACAAGCTTTTAAACAGCATGCGGACGATTGCTGGGCAACCGCACGGGTTTTTTACCGGCGTTTCTACCATGGATTTGAACACTGGTAAATTTATTATCGTCGATACAAAACAGCTTTCTGTATCGCATTTGAGCGCTGTTTTCGGGCTTGCTGAAATTTGTGCGGAGCTTATCCAGACTTTCGATATGCCCGAATTTGAAAAGGCCTGGGTTCAGTATTGCGAGTTGTATAACGCCACACCAGAAGAGCAGAAAGCGGTATTGGGTCAAAGTCTGATCAAGCTGAACTTAAGGCAGGGACATGCGCGCCTTACTGCTTTTGCCGCTTTACGAAAAAACGATAAAAAGCTTGCCGAAAGAGCATGGTCGGAGTTCTTTGAAGGCGTAGCAGGAATTAAAAATCCCTCTCAGAAGCTAAATCATATCCAGGGGCCTATGGTATTAAACCCGGTTGACGAAGCCGAGGACGTTTCTACAAATGCTGTTGCCCAATGGGGGCTTGCCGCCATGCAGTGCCTCGCTTTTGTGGGAAACGAGTTGAAGTAGTGACTTTTACTTGACAAAAAACAGTCCATCGGAAAACTAGATTTTTTCGATGGACTGTTTTTTTGTCAAGATAACCTGCTGATGATTTTTCAAGACACTGATTTTCTGAATACATATCATTGTAAATACTTCCAGAGAGCAAATTTACAGGGTGACATTTGGCCAAATGGAAATTATACTGCTTTGTTTCTTGTTGGAAATGAGAGTTCGCGTTGCCTTCATTTGCTGGCTGTGCGGAGGATGTGGCTTGAAATTCAACAACCAACTTATAAAATAAATAATACTTATGGAATACAGGCAATTAGGCGCTTCCGGTATTAAAGTTCCGGTTTTAAGTTTTGGCACCGCTACATTTGGCGGTGGAAATGAATTTTTCAAGGCTTGGGGAGAAACCCAGCTGGAAGAAGCCAAAAGGCTCATCAATCTTTGTCTGGATGCGGGCGTAAACCTGTTTGATACGGCTGACGTCTACTCGAAGGGTCTATCGGAGGAGATATTGGGCAAGGCGATTGGTGGGTTGCGCAACCAGGTTTTGATTTCTACCAAAGCTACTTTCCCGATGGGCGACGGACCTAATGACTACGGTTCTTCCCGTTTTCATTTGATTCAGGCCTGTGAAGACAGTCTTCGCCGCCTGAACACGGATCATATCGATATTTATCACATGCACGGCTTTGACGGCAATACGCCGGTGGAAGAAACGCTCCGTGCGCTGGATGATCTTGTGACCAGTGGAAAGGTGCGTTACATTGCTTGTTCCAATTTTTCCGGGTGGCATTTGATGAAATCCTTATCGGTTTCTGAGAAATATGGCTGGGCAAGATACGTCGGCCATCAGGCTTATTATTCGTTGCTAAACCGGGAATATGAGTGGGAATTGATGCCCCTGGCTGTGGATCAGAAAGTCAGTACCATTGTCTGGAGTCCGTTATCCGCCGGATTATTAAGCGGGAAATTTAAAAGGAATCAGCCAAAACCTGAAAACAGTCGCTTAAACCAGGGAGGTTCTCAGGGACCGGATACCAATTTTGAACTGCTTTATAACATCGTTGATGCGTTGGAAGAAGTGGCTGGTGAAACCGGGAAATCAATAGCCCAGGTTGCGCTTAACTGGCTGTTGCAGCGCCCAACGGTGGTGAACATCGTGATAGGCGCCAGAAATGAGGAACAGCTGAAACAAAATCTCGAAGCGACTGGCTGGAACCTGACCACGGAGCAAATTAAAAAACTGGATGCAGCGAGCGAAGTGCCGCCCATTTATCCTTACTGGCATCAAAGAGGAAATCTGACATTAAACCCGATTCCAAAGTTTTATTGATTTTGAAAAAATAGAGTGCTCCCAATGCATGAATTTTTACTGGTTTTGGTGAAAAATAATGCATTGGGAGCAAACAAGGCGTTTTATTATCACTTTCCTGGGCAAAGACATTTTTTTTGAGCAAAATAATTTTCTAAAAAATCCATTCGATATTTGTTTACTTACTTATAAGTAAGTAATTTTGCTCCGTCAACCTGAGATAAAATGAAAGCAAGAACCGATACCAAGGAAAAAATCATTGAACTGGGGACAGCGCTGATTAAATCGATCGGTTATCCATCGTTGAGTTATCAGCAGATATCTTCGCAGCTGGGAATAAAAAATGCCGCCATACACTATCATTATCCAAGCAAAGAAGATTTGGGCTGCGATATCGTCAGCAATGAAATTGCCCGTTTTGAAAAATTCATTTCCAGTGTATCGGGTCTGGGGCCGCTGGAAAAACTCGAGGTTTTTTTAGGAAGCTATCGCGTGCATTTGGAAGATGGAAACAAAATTTGTCTGATAGGAGCGGGTGCGTCGGATTTTCTGGAATTACCGAAATCAATGCAGCTGGTGTACACAGAGTATTTGTTTCTTCTAAAAAACTGGTTTATTGACTTACTGGAAACAGGCAGGAAGGCCGGTGTTTTTCATTTTAAAGGTGAACCGGTAAACAAGGCGTCGGTCATGATTTCGGCATTGGCTGGGGCATTGCAGCACGCCCGCCTCATTGGCAACGACCATTATGACGCCGTAGCAGCCCAATTAAAAGAGGATTTAAAGGCGTAAAAAAATTTACTATTATTACTTACTTACTAGTAAGTAATTTAATTATTAAAACTTTCAACTTTCAACTTTCAACTTTTTAATTCTAATAGAAATCATGTCAACACAAAAAGTAGCATTTATCACCGGTGCCAATCGTGGAATTGGGTTTGAGACGGCCAAAAAATTGGGCAAGCTGGGAATATTCCCGGTCATTGGAGCCAGGGACGAAGCAAAAGGCAAAGCGGCCGTTGAAAAGCTGAAAGCAGCAGGAATTGAGGCGGATTCGATAAAATTTGATGTGGAAAACAAAGCAGATTACAGCATTGCCTATGACTATTTTGAAAGCAAGTTTGGCAAACTGGACATATTGATCAACAATGCCGGCTTATCGCTGGAAGGCGATCCGATGAGTTCAATGGCGACCATTAACCCGACAAGCGGTATTTCAGAAGAAGCTTTGCGTGGGACGATGGAGGCGAATTTCTTCGGGCAGGTTTTCAGCACGCAAACATTGCTGCCTTTGCTTAGAAAATCCGAAGCCGGCCGCATTGTCAATGTATCCAGTACCCTGGGCTCTTTAAGCTATCATGCAGATCCGGCTTCCCCGATCTATGCCATTCAAATGTTTGCTTACAGTACTTCAAAAACGGCCTTAAATTCTTTCACACTACATCTTGCACATGAATTAAAGGACACCGCGATTAAGGTCAATTCCATCCATCCGGGTTGGGTGCATACAGAACTTGGCGGTTCGGCAGCCCCGGTAACGCCTGAGCAGGGTGCCGACAGCAGTGTGCGTTTGGCAACCATTCCGGCAGACGGTCCTACGGGCGGATATTATTACCTGGAAGACATCATTCCCTGGTAGGATACAGGCTCTTAATCCAGGTGAAATAAGCTGGCTCATTCGGGTCAGTTTATTTTTTTGCATAATTAATTTGTAATAGGTCTAAATAAAACTATTTTTGCGGAAAATAAATCTTATTTAGACTCAATGAAATCAGTACTTCTACCATTTTCACTGCTTGTTTTTTGCTTTTTACTGAATAGCAACGCCAGCGCCCAGTCGGGAAAAGGAACCATAAGCGGTGTTGTTAAAGATATTCATGATCAGATTATTCCTTATGCCAGCGTACAGGTTAAAGGAAAAGGCGTTGGTGTTACGGCCAATGAAAAGGGCGCTTTTACGTTAAATGCTGTTGCGCCGGGCGAGCAGGTTTTGAGGGCCTCGTTTGTGGGTTTCGCATTTTTGGAAAAGAAAGTTCTGGTTAAAGCGGACCAGGCAGAGTCCATCACATTTATTCTTGAAGAGAGTGATTCGCAGCTTAACGAAGTAATTGTGTCGGCGAGCAGAAGGGTAGAATCGCTGGCCGAAACGCCCTCCGCTGTGACGGTAATCAGCCCCAAGGAAATCGATGCCTTGTCGATGGTGAGCCCGAACATTGCCAACATTCTGGGATACGCTGTGCCGGGACTGGGGTCTTCAACCAATCAGACGGGCAATTACGGACAGACTTTACGCGGTAGAAATCTGTTGGTTCTGATCGACGGAATCCCGCAGTCCACGCCGTTGAGATCAGGCGGACGTGATATCCGTTCCATTGATCCGTCCGTTATTGAGCGTGTTGAGGTGATCAAAGGGGCCACGGCAATTTACGGCAACGGAGCCGACGGTGGTCTTATTAACTACATTACAAAAACACCGAAAACAGTGCAGAAAATCGGAGGGTATTCTCAGGCCGGATTGACCGGAAATACCAAAGGCGACAGCACCATTGGGTATCGTTTTTCACAACAGATTTTCGGAAAAATTAACAAATTTGATTACGTCGTAAGCGGTATGTATGAAAAAACAGGCGTTTACCGCGATGCCAAGGGGGAAGTGATATCGCCGGAATATGGTCTGGGCGAAACGAAAATCTATAACGCTTTTACCAAACTGGGTTATGATTTTACAGATAAACAGCGGGTTGAAGTCATGTATAACTTTTACAGTTCCAACCAGCATTCCGCTTTCGTTTTGAAGAATGGTGTGTTCGGAAAATCACCGGCAATTGGCGTTTTGGGCAAGAGAATTGGTGTAGATGAAGGAACACGTCACAACCACAATGTTAATTTACAGTATGTTAACAAAGCCATTGTGGGGAACACAAGCCTCACCGCCAATCTTTATTTACAGGATTTCTGGACGGTTTATTCTAACTCGGCATCCTTCTTCGGCAGTGGACAATCGGAAATTTGGTCCAATAAAAAAGGGCTAAGGGTTAATTTAAACACGCCGTTTACGATTTCGCCAAAAATAGCAGGTGACGTGACTTACGGTTTTGATTTATTGAACGATAAAACCTCACAAAGCCTGGTTGATGGACGCGTTTGGGTGCCGAATATCGACATGCGGAACCTTGCGCCTTATGCGCAGCTATCGACGCAGTGGTTCAATCATTTAACCGTAAAAACAGGTTTGCGCGCTGAAAACATCAAAATCAACATTGCTGATTATAACACACTGGCCACCGGAGCGAACGGCGCAGGCAGTATCGCGGTAAAAGGTGGAAACCTTAAATACAATGCGGTGGTATTCAACGCCGGTGCGAGATATTCGAAATTCAGGTTCTTTAATCCGTTTGTCAGCTACTCGCAGTCGTTCTCCATTTTTGATTTGGGACGCGTTTTACGTGCCGCAAAAGAAAGCACGATTTCAAAACTTGAAACAAAACCGATCATTGTCAATAGCTATGAAGGTGGTTTTAGCAGCGAGCTGGGTAAATTAAATCTAAGCGCTTCGTATTATTACAGCACGTCAAAACTCGGAACGAATTTACTGGAAGTTGACGGTGTGTTCATCGCCGAACGGTTACCGGAGCGTGTTTGGGGTTATGAATTGCAGCTGGATTACAAATTGATGAAGGGGCTCGTGGTGGGTGGTAATTATGCCTACGTTGAAGGAAGAGGAGACAAGGATCTTGACGGAAAGTTTTACGGGGCTAAGGATATTTACCTGAACTCGAACCGTATCACACCGGTTAAGGCGACGGCATTTGCCAAATATGCATACCGCAATTTGAATGTCGATTTGAACTGGATTTACGTTGGCAGCCGGAATCGTTTTAAACCTAACGAAAAGGGCGTGTATGCGTTGGGAGAGGCACCGATTGAGTCATATAATTTATGGAATCTGGCTGTTGCCTATAAAGTTACCAAGCAACTGCGCGTGAGCCTTGGACTTGAAAATTTGTTGAATACGGCCTATTATCCAACCATTGCCCAGTTTTACGGCACGGATGCCAATTACACAAGAGGAAACGGAAGAAGATTTAATTTAACCGTTGGTTACGGTTTTTAATAATCACGGAGACATGGATGAGCAGGGTTTAGCCGGAAACGGTTAAGCCCTGATTTGTTTTATTACGGTATGTTTTAACGGATTGGGTGAAACTAAAAATCAGATGGCCTTAAAATATTGCGATGGTAAAACGAGTTATATATCAAAAAAACAGGGTGCTATGAATTTCAGGTTTATCGGATTTTTTCTGATCATTTTATGTGTAAAAAACAGTCAGTCGTCTTTGGCTCAGGTGCTGCGGAGTAAGGGGAAAATGAATCAGCAGTTTGTGATGAACGATGAAAGCGTTATTGTAAATCAGGCAACAGGCAAGCGGATCAGTTATGGCGCTTATGACGATCTCTTAAAAAAGAACCCCGGTCGATATCGCACACAGCCGGTTTTTGATAAGTATGGAAAAGCGTCGTCTTTTGCTTTAATCCCGAAGACGAAATCGGAAATTGAAACGGGTATTACGTTGACAATCGATGAAGAGGGGATGCCGGAAATCGGTCGGCCGCTGCCGCCATTTGTGATGACAGGGCTGGATGGGAAAACATATGACTCTGAAAAACTGCGGGGGAAATACATCCTTTTAGGTTTTTGGGTGAAATATGAAAAACCGATGTATACCTGGGAAAGTACTAAAATTATTTCCAGCTTCATTGCCGAAAATGAGGAAAAAGGAATTGAGGTGGTCTCGCTTGGCACAACGATCAACACCGATGAGGAATGCCGGAAATTTATTCCCAAACGCAATTGTGGTTTTGTTCCGGTACCTGATTCCTATGGCTTTAATCATCGTTACAAAATAACCGAAACACCGTTTTTTATCTTGGTTGATAAGAAAGGGATTGTGAGGGCGATGGCGCCGCATACGGAGTTTGACAAAATCAGGGATCTGTCGCTGCGGTAATTTTGTGTTTTGGGTAGAAAAAGCTCCGGGCTATTGGAAAAATTATAACCCGGAGCATGTGTTTCTTATGTGTATTTATTAAATCGTCACGACTACCTTTCCGCGTGTTTTTCCCGTTTCTACCTGTGTATGTGCCTGACCCAAATTTTCAAAGGTAAACGTCTTCGCAACGTGTGATTTGATAATGCCTTTTGACAAAAGGTCTGCAATCGATTTCATATCTTCGCCATTGGAATGTACAAGAAAGAAAAATCCGTTGATGCCTTTTGTTTTGGCTTTTTCCGTCACAGATTCAGCCAGACCCGAAGGGATCGAAATAAGCGTACCACCTTTTTTCACGACTTCCAGGGAGCGGTCAATATTTTCGCCACCAATGGTATCCAGCACAAAATCAATATCCTTCGCAACTTCCTCGAATTTCTGGTTTTTGTAGTCAATATGCTCATCAGCGCCCAGCGCAAGTACAAAATCCTTATTTTCCGCCGACGAGGTCCCGATTACATAAGCGCCCAAATGTTTGGCGATCTGAACGGTGTAGTGGCCAACTCCGCCCGCTGCCGAATGAACCAGTACTTTATCCCCGGCCTTAATTTTAGCCTGACTGACGAGCGCCTGATAGGCTGTCAATGCGGCCAGCGTTGCCGCAGCAGCTTCGTCGTGAGAAATGTTGGCTGGTTTTAATGCCAGATGAGCCTCAGGAGTCGTCACATATTCAGCATAAGCACGGCCATGTCCCGGGAAATTTACCATACCAAAGACCTCATCTCCAGCTGCAAATCCTGTTACCGCAGAGCCTGTTTCAACAACAACACCCGAGATATCCCATCCGATAATTAACGGATCAATTTCTTTTAAGCGGCCGGACATCCCTTTTCCGGCGCGGGTTTTCACATCAACAGGATTAATGCTGATCGCTTTTACCTGAACCAATACTTCATTTTCCTTTACCACCGGTTTATCCAGCACGGCTTCAACCAGATTTTCAACACCTCCAAAATCTTTTAATACGATGGCCTTCATAAAATTGTATATTTTTAATTAATTGAAAATGCAAAATTATACTGACGAACTGCATGAAGTACGGTAATAATTTGCCATTATTCAGTAAATTTACCCTCGCTATGAAAGAGAACATGTATCAGCCGTTTGAGGTTATTTTCAAGGAACTCGACGAGTGTCCCAAAGACGGACACAGTCATAATTTCTTTGAACTTGTCTACATTATTTCAGGGACGGGCAAACAGTGCGTTAATAAAAGTACCTTTAATTATCATGCCGGGCATATGTTTCTGATCACACCGGAAGATTGCCATTCTTTCGATATTACAACTACGACGACATTTTGTTTCATTCGTTTTAATGATCAGTATATTAAATCAAATTACCGTGATACTGACATTTCGGGTAAGAATGAGCGTGTTAAAAAGCTGGAATTTATTCTTCAAAATGCCAATCATCAGCCCGGCTGTATTCTCAGGCAACCCGGAGATAAGGCCCTGGTAAAGCCAATGGTCGACAGTATTCTGAGGGAATACGTCAACCGGGATTTGTATAATAAAGAGCTTATTGAGCAACTGGTAAACACTTTAATCATTGTTGTAGCCAGAAATATTGCCAAAATTTTACCAGAACATGTAAGCGAAGGAACAGAACAAAGAGCCGTAAATATCCTTCAATATATTCATCAGCATATTTTTGAACCCGAGAAAATCAGGACGGATCTGATAAGTAGGCACTTTGGTGTTTCGGAAAATTATCTGGGGAAGTATTTCAAAAAACAGACGGGCGAGACCTTGCAGCAATATGTGATTAATTATAAATTGAGAATGGTAGAAAACCGGTTGCTCCACAGCGAAATGCGGATCGGCGAAATAGCCGCTGAAATGAGTTTTACAGACGAGAGCCATATGAATAAGCTCTTTAAAAAGTACAAAGGACTGACACCCTCGGATTTCAGAAAAAGTGCTGTGTCAGCCTGAAAGCCCAATTGATTAAGAATAATCGTAATTTTGGGAAAAGCCTATTGATAGAACCATGTCCCTGCTTCCAAACGATCTTTTCTATTCCAGATTACCGGTAAACCAGATAGCATTGCGTGATCTACTGACAGAAGAACATTTGTTTTATAAAGTGCCGGAAAACTGGCTTGTAGTTGTTACGGATGTGAAAAACTCAACGCAGGCCGTGCAAAACGGATTGCATGAAACCGTTAATCTTGTGGCGACGGGCTGCATCGTGGCGGTGTTGAATATTGCTTATAAGCATAATCTCCTCGTTCCCTTTTTCTTTGGCGGCGATGGTGCAACCTGTATCATACCGCCATCTATTCTGAAACCGGTCATGCAGTCGCTGCTGATCCATCAGGAAAATACCCTGAAAAATTTTGAACTTGACCTCCGGGTCGGTTTTGTTCCGGTTGAAGATATTTATAAAAGGGGTTTCAGGTTGGTGATCAGCAAGTTCAGGAGCACTAGTATTTTTTCTATCCCGGTTGTCCTCGGAGACGGTTTGAACTATGCGGAGAAAGTTATAAAGGGAGAAGATCACCGGTTGTCGATTATCAAATCCGATGAAGAAAACCTGGATCTGGACGGGATGCAATGCCGATGGGACCGCATTGCTCCACCCGAGAATTATGATGAGGTGATCAGTCTGCTGGTTATTGCCAGACATGAGTCAGAACAGGGCGCAGCGTTTCAGAAAGTGGTGAATTTTCTGGATGAAATCTATGGTACACCAGATAAGCGGCAACCCATTTCCGTAAATAAGTTGAAACTGAAAACCACGGTGACAAAACTTAATCTGGAAATGAAGGTAAAATTCGGTCATATCCGATTTTTGTATTTGCTCTATAACCGCTTTATGTCCTTGTTCGGATGGTATTATTTTCGGACGAGAGAAGGCAAAAGTTATCTGACCAGTATCGTGGATCTGGCGGATACACTGGTGATTGATGGTAGAATTAATACGGTTATTTCTGGCACGGCGGCACAGCGCATGGCGCTCGTGGAAGCCCTGGATGGACTGGAAAAGGAAGGCGAGATTCGGTATGGACTTTTTGTAAGCAACGAATCGGTGATGTCCTGTTATGTACCGGGCGCAGACAACGCCCATATCCATTTTGTAGATGGTGCAGAGGGTGGTTATACCAAAGCCGCCGGTGTTTTGAAACTTAAAAACCGTAATAGCTAGACGGCTATAACCCTTCTCGTTGGCTCTAATCGCCGTTTTTCTAAATTTTTTCTTTATATTAGAACTTCAAATATCAGTTCTCCCGGATATTCTTCAAATCCGGGAAATCGCTTCCCGATTTTGATTAGTTTTCGTTCAAAACCGCTTTTAGATACAACAAACACAAATTTTCACCATGGCGTTATTAAAATTGCAAATCAATAACCGTAGCTATGAAACAGACGTGGAAGAAGATACTCCGCTTTTGTGGGTGTTACGGGATAATTTGGGGCTTGTTGGGACCAAATTCGGATGCGGCATTGCCCAGTGTGGCGCGTGCACCGTCCATCTCGACGGCGAAGCAGTGCGCTCCTGTACACTACCGGTGTCAGCTGTGGGCAAAGGCAAAGTAACCACGATTGAAGGGCTGTCGGAAAAAGGAGATCATCCGGTGCAAAAAGCCTGGGATGAAATCGATGTGGCCCAATGTGGTTATTGTCAGGCTGGGCAGATTATGACGGCGGCGGCATTTTTGAAGAAAAATCCTAAACCTACGGACGCCCAGATTGTGGAGACGATGAGCGGCAACCTGTGCCGTTGCGGAACTTATCACCGTATCAGAGAAGCAGTAAAATCAGCGGCCTCCAAAACCAAATAACCATGCAGAACTTAGAACAAACATCAAGGAGGAACTTCCTGAAAATTGCTTCGGCTGCTGGCGGAGGATTGTTTTTGGGATTTAACTGGGCTAATGCAGCAGCGGTGCCTGTTATTGTAAACCCGGAATCACTGGCAGCGGGCGCCGTTAACTTTAACAGTTTTCTTACGATCGGAACGGACAACATCATCACGATATTTTCCCCGAATCCGGAAATAGGACAAGGCATAAAAACGGCCTTTCCAATGATCGTTGCCGAAGAACTGGATGCCGACTGGACATTGGTCAAAACCGTTCAGGCTAACCTGGATTCTAGTAAATACGAGCGTCAGGTGACTGGAGGCAGTGGTGCTGTTCCGCACTCATGGGAACGTTTGCGCAAGGCGGGCGCTACGGCGCGTTATCTTTTGGTTGAAGCGGCATCTAAACGCTGGAATGTTCCGGTTAGTGAAATTACGACGGAAAAGGGAAAGATTTTCCATAAATCTTCCGGCAAGTCGCTGGCTTATGGGGCATTGGCCGAAGAAGCATCAAAACTAACCGTTCCCAAAGAAGTAAAATTAAAGGACGAAAAGAGTTTTACATTGATCGGACAGAGTGTCCGCAATGTTGACAATAAAAATATTATCACCGGGAAGCCACTTTTTGGCCTTGATTTTTACCGGGAAGGCATGTTGTTCGCGTTGATACAAAGGCCAAAAGCATTTGGTTTGAAGCTAAAATCGGTGGATGCCGAAGCTGCGAAAAAGATGCCGGGTATCGTTAATGTCGTAACTTTTGAAAACAGCGTTGCCGTGGTTGGGAAATCAACCTGGCAGGTGAAAAAAGCCCGCGAGCTATTGAAAATAGAATATGAAAAGGAATTCGATCTGGAAAGCTCTACGGATCATAACCGTATTTTCAAGCAATTACTGGACGGGGGAGAAGCAACCGTACGCAGGAAAAACGGTGACGTGGACGCGGCTTTTAAAAATGCAGCCAAGGTAATTACGGCGGAATATCAGTGCCCTTTTTTACCGCATAGCCCGCTGGAACCTATGAACTTTTTTGCACACGTACGTGAAGATGGCGTGGAGCTGGTAGGTCCTACGCAAACACCGGACCGGGCCCGAGGCGAGGCAGCGAAGATTACGGGCTTTCCTCCTGAAAAGATAACGGTGGAGATCACAAGACAAGGGGGAGGTTTCGGGCGAAGGCTTGCCGCCGACTTTGCGATTGAGGCAACCCATGTTTCAAAATTGATGAAAGCACCGGTGAAAGTAATCTGGACGCGTGAAGATGATATGACGGGTGGAACCTACCGTCCGGCTGTACGTTACCGGTTTGAAGCCGCTTTGGATAAATCAGGACAAATGATCGGTTACAAACTTCGGGGCGTTGGGATGAACGCGGGTAATCCGACCCGTGAAGATAATTTCCCGTCCGGCGCAGTGGATAATTTACTGATTGATTCCGTTGATCATAAATCACCGATTACAACGGGTCCCTGGCGCGCACCGATCACGAATTTCCTGGCTTATGCCGAACAATCTTTTTTGGATGAAGTTGCCGAGGCGGCTGGGAAAGATCCCGTACAATTTCGTCTGGAATTATTGGAAAAAGCGAAAAAGGCGCCGGTGGGAGAAATTAAATATGATATCGACCGCATGATCGCTGTCATTAAACTAGCTGCTGAAAAAAGTAACTGGGGTAAGAAAAAAGGCGTGCATCAGGGTTTTAGCGTTTATTTTTCACATCGCTCCTATGTGGCGCAAGTGGGTGAGGTAATCGTTGAAAAAGGAAAACCTGTGCTGAAAAATATGATTGCCGCGGTGGATTGTGGCATTGTGATCAATAAAAGTGGTTCTCTTCAGCAGGTTCGGGGCGGTGTTGTCGACGGTATCGGCCATGCCATGTATGGTAATCTTACTTTTAAAGACGGTGTACCGGATCAAAGTAATTTCAACGGTTTCAGGTTGATACGCATGAATGAAATTCCGGAGGTCGATGTCCATTTCGTTGATAATGGGATTTCGCCAACCGGTCTGGGTGAACCGGCTTTGCCTCCTGCAGGAGCCGCTGCCGCTAACGCATTTTATAGGGCGACAAAGAAAAGGCTTCGTAATCAGCCTTTTATTGAGGAGGAGGCGTTTAAGAATATTTCCTGAGTAAATTACGAATGTAAAAAGAGTTTCAGGCGAATGTCCGATGGCATTTTTCTGAAACTCTTTTTGTTGTTATCCAATCAGGTTGCTGTGACTTATGCCTTGTGATAACGCGGCTTAATTTTTGCAATAACGATGTAAACCACCCAAAACTGAGAACCTATGAATCCAACCATCGCTATCGTTATTCTTGCCGCCGGGAAATCGTCACGGCTGGGCCAGCCAAAACAGCTGCTGCCATTTAAAGGCAAGAGTTTATTGATTCACGTTGTTCAGATCGCTAAGCAGGTATCTGAAAATGTCTTTGTTATTATCGGATCGGATAAAAAAAAGATGGAAGCTGAAATTAAAAATGAGGCGGTTGATACTGTTTTTAATGAAGCGTGGGAAGAAGGAATGGCG
This sequence comes from Dyadobacter sp. LHD-138, assembly GCF_030929615.1. Taxonomy (GTDB): domain Bacteria; phylum Bacteroidota; class Bacteroidia; order Cytophagales; family Spirosomataceae; genus Dyadobacter. The sequence goes on from NZ_JAVFVU010000013.1 coordinate 199,456, forward strand.
TCTTCGATCCGTTGTGGTTTGCTGCGTGCAACAGAGAAAATTCAGGATTTAGGTTCGGTCATTTTTATGGTTTGTGACCAGCCTTTTGTAACGACAGGTTTGCTTCAAAATTTAGTCCAGGAAAAAGAACGATCAGGCAAAGCTATTGTAGCCAGCGCGTATGCGGAAATAGCCGGAACCCCGGTTTTGTTTGATAAAAGTGTTTGGCCAGAATTGATGGAATTGCAAGGTGATATTGGTGCCCGAAAAATTATCGTCAAAAACAAAGAACGTGTAGCCACAATTGATTTTCCCTTGGGGAAAGTGGACATGGATACGGCGGAGGATTACAGAAAATTGCTGCTGCAAAAGGATTTGATATAGTGGTTGGTTAGAGAATTTCGCGGAGCAGGTTCTGTCACCTCTTCGAGGTTTTGTGGATGAATTTCGCCATGGTTAGCTATAATACTTTCAACCCTTCGGGTTTGTGGGTTTAGGAAACGGATGGCACACTGTCAAACTTAAATAAGGCAACGTCTACCCCCTTACTTAATCCCGAAGGGATGATAGTATTATAGAAAGATGGTTTAAGATCGAAAGGTGAAACCCCGTAGGGGTGGCCGATTTAACAACGATAAAACCAATTACATAGGCCCAATTCCACAGTGATTTGAAATGTCATCGGGCGGTGATACCACCAAGCTGCGTTTCTTTTTGTCAACGGGTACAATCGTTTCATTCGCCGAACGACTGTGAATCACATCTTTTTTTTGCCGTAAAGGTGTCCCCGGCTTTTTATTTAACGCCGCTTTTATTTCGGACAGCACCGATAATGCAATTTCCTCAGAAGTTTCGGCCCCGATGTCAAGCCCCACGGGACCATAAATTCGGGTTTTGTGGGCTTCTGTAACGACAAAACCATCTTCTTCCAAATCACTGAACATGCGTTCTAGTTTCTTTTTCGGTCCAAGACTACCGATATAAGGTGCATGCTCATTTTGAACAAATTCACGCAAAACCCCCAGATCGTAGTTGTAGTTATGCGTCATCAGCACAAAAACCGTTTGCGCATCACAATTGATTTTTGACACGACTTCATGGGATTTGGCAACCAAAATACGATGTGCAAGCGGAAATCTTTCTTGTGTTGCCTGATTTGCGCGGCCGTCGGCAACTGTTATGCGCCAGCCTAAAAGCGAAGCCATGCTTACCAGTGGAATGGCGTCATTTCCCGCTCCGACAATCACAAGGGAAACTGGCGGTTTAAGGAATTCTATAAATGCGGTGAGTTTTTGCTGGTCAAAGGTATAGGTTTGAAATACCGATTCCTGTTTTTCAAAAGCAGTTTCTGAATCTTCAATAACCGTATTAATATAGGTCGAGAATTGATCGCGGACGACAATTTCTTCCTGATTTTCAATATAGAGAATGCCTGTTCCCGGCTGGTTTGTCCGGTTTGTCAGGGAGAAAAGCGTTAGCAAAACAGCATTGACACGCTGCGCTGTCGTTTTTTTCAGAAGTTCAATAGGATGATTTTCTACCTCGGTATTTATCGGCTCAAAAAGAATATGGACAATACCATTGCAACCAAGCTGTACACCAAATTTGGCGTCGTCTTCGTCGTCCATCGTATCATATGTTACGAGTTTATTAGTCTGTTGGGAGATCGCAAGCAACGCTTTTCTTAGCGCATCACCCTCAAGGCATCCGCCGCTGATGGCTCCGGTGAGTTGACCGTCTTCCGTTACGAGCATTCGTGCGCCTGGCCTGCGGTAAGACGAGCCTTCCACATGTACGACTGTGGCTAACGCCATCCTTTTTCCTGCTTCCAATGCCTGGTGGTAGGCCTGTATGATATCTGAGATCTCTTTCATTAATTGCTGGCGGCAGAAAGTTTTAATGCTATCCTGTGTTTTTCGATGATTTCGGTAATAATCCTGTAACTCTCCTCAATTTCCGAAAGTGTCGTGAATCTTCCAAGGCTGAAACGAAAAGAACTTAACGCCATGGAGTCGGAGAGTCCAAGTGCTTTTAAAACATGACTTGGCCTGGTGGTAACAGAAGAGCAGGCCGAGCCTCGCGACGCCGCGACTTCCCTGCATATTTCCAGCAACAGGTTTTCGCCATTTACAGCATCAAACGACATATTTGTAATATGGGGTAATCTGTTTTCCTGGCTCCCATTGACATAGGTTCCGGCCAGTTTTAATAATTCGCTTTCCAGTTTATCCCGTAAATATTTGATTGCTGTTGTCGCGCCGTCCAATTCATTTTGACAAAGTTCACAGGCCTTACCAAAACCTACAATCCCGGGCACATTAAGTGTTCCGCTCCGCATATTTTTTTCATGCCTTCCGCCGTGGATTTGGGATGAAATAACCACTTTGGGGTTCTTTCGCCTGACATACAGGGCTCCAATTCCTTTCGGACCGTATAATTTGTGTGCGCTGATTGAAAGCAGATCGATTCCATCTTTTTCTACATCCACTGGTATTTTTCCCACGGCCTGCGTCGCATCGGAAAAAAAGAGTACATCATGTTTTCTCGCAATCGCACTGATTTCTTGAATGGGTTGGATCGTCCCGGTTTCATTATTGGCGTACATGATCGAAATCACCAGGGTACGATCCGTTATCGCTTTTTCGAGATCATTCAAATCAACCAGGCCTTCCTTGGAAACGGGTAAATACGTAACATGACCACCATTTTGCTCAATCCATGCACAGGTATCGAGCACGGCCTGGTGTTCGGTGACACAGGTTATCATGTGATTTCCTTTACCGCCCGAATTTTCAAAAACGCCTTTAATAGCCAGATTAATGGATTCAGTGGCGCCGGAAGTAAATACAATTTCAGTCGGATGCGCTCCGATCAGCTCCGCAACCTGCTGTCTGCCAATATCAACGGCCTCTTCGGCTGTCCAGCCATATACATGCGAGCGGCTCGAAGCATTCCCGAAGTTTTCCAAAAAATAGGGGAGCATCGCCTCCAAGACCAACGGGTCCATGGGCGTTGTGGCACTGTTGTCAAGGTATACGGGTAATTTCAAACCGGTCGTTTTATTGATTGTACGACAATATTAACACCATCAGGGCAAACATCATTCCCGATTGCGCGACTGTTTGTTTGTCAGTACATCAGCTGGATAAAAGGCTGATGGGTTGTATCGGGCTTGCACGCAATATTGGGTTTGATAGCTCTCCAATATGAGTCCGTTGGTTATAGGCTTATTTGATGAAAAAATATAAAAAATATTCCATCAAATATTTTTTAGTTTAATCGATTAAACTTACATTTGAATCAATTCTTTACAGAGCATCTAAATCCTGATTTACAGGGGCCTAACTTCAAGATTACATTTCCGGGTAAATACCATTGTTTAACATCCAGCAGACATTTTTTCAGGCAGCCGCAATTTTGATTTCTTTAAATAAATTTGCTTAATCGATTAAACAATAGATTTTCATTTAAAATAATGTTTTGGCTGAAAATTCGTGTTTTGGAAGGAATCGTATGTATCAATAATATTTGATGGCTAATCAATGGAAAAAATAATGGCAGACTATATTTTTTAGCGTTAGATCTGAAATTGCATTTCAATCCTTAAATGACCGGCTTCTTAGTGTGGCCATACCGGAACAACTCGCCGGGCGGAATCTCTTTGCGTATATATATTAACGTTTTTTTTTGAACGATCCTTTCGATGGATGTAAGCACGTAATAATTTTCGGTTTTCTGAATACAATGTGGCTTAAAAATGCCGGGTTCCCGGTTATCAGGATAAGACTTTGAGTTTTGTGGTGGCGAAGACTTATGCTTTGGTAATAAGAATGTCCGGATGATTCCGACAATACCAATGAATCTGTATCTAACCCAATAGCCCCTTAACGTATGAAAAAACATGTAACATTTCTTTTATTGTTTGGGCTCAGTCAGTTTTCTGTTTTTGCCCAAAACAAAATCACCGGAAAGGTAACAACGCCGGATGGACAGGCGCTTCCGGGGGTGAATGTCCAGGTCAGCGGTACTACGCATGGAACAGCCACAGATGTGGAAGGGAAGTATGTCCTTAACGCCGCCAGTGAGGCCACCCTCGTTTTTTCTTACATTGGCTATGTTAGTCAGACAATTAGGGTTGATAATCGGTCGGTTATCGACATTGTGCTGGAACTGGAATCTAAAAATTTATCCGAAGTTGTCGTTACGGCCTTGGGTATCAAAAGAGAAGCGAAAACGTTGGGTTATGCAACGGCAACGGTAAATGCGGACCAGATTTCAACCAACCGTTCTCCCAATGTGATGAGTTCTTTGCAAGGGAAAATGGCAGGTGTCAATATCTCTACACTTTCTACCGGGCCTGCCGGAACGGCCAAAATCCGTATTCGTGGACAGTCGTCTTTTAGCGGACAAAACAGCCCTTTGATCGTAATCAATGGTGTTCCCGTTGATAATTCCAACTACGCCGGTGGCGGAGATTATAGTACGCGTGCCGCGAATAGTTCGGATGGTGGTGATGGTCTTTCAAGCATCAATCCTGATGATATCGAGTCAATGACGGTTTTAAAAGGGGCCACGGCCGCGGCACTTTATGGCTCCCGTGCAAAGGATGGCGTGGTAATGATCACCACCAAAAGCCGGGGAACGGGCAAAGGACTCGGCCTGGATTATAACATGAATTTCACGACGGATACGCCGTTGGATTACACTGATTTTCAATACGAATATGGGCAGGGAGAGGGCGGCATTCGTCCGACAACGGCCAATCCGACATCGGGGGTATGGAGTTTCGGAGAGAAGTTTCAGCCGGGGATGAAACAGATATTGTTTGATCATGAGGAATATCCATACGAGCCTGTCTTTAACCGGGTGCGTAAATTTTACAATGTGGCGACAAATCTCACCAACACCATTACGGTCTCGAATAATGGACCGAACGGAGGTTTTAGCATGTCGCTTGCCAATACGGACAACAAAGGTATCGTCCCCAATTCCAAATTTAACAGGAAGACGGTAAACATTGGTTTTGTTCAAAATATTTCCAAGCGTTTGACAGCCAGTGGAAATATAAATTATTCCAAAGAAAAAAATACCAATCCGCCGCAAATAGATGCACAGGATTTTGCAACGCCCACCGTCATATTCACGCTCGCCAACTCGATGCCTTTTGACGCGCTGGAAAAAAATCAAACACATGCCAATGGCGACGAATTTGTTTTTTCAAGATTTCTGGTGCGCAACAATCCATATTATTCGGTCAATAAACATGTGGAAAATATCACACGTGACAGGTTATTCGGCAATGTTGCGCTGAAATATCAGTTTACCAGCTGGCTTTATTTACAAGGTCGTATTGCCCAGGATTTTTATGTCCGTAATCAGGATTATAACATTCCCAACGGATATGCGCCGATTGCCAAAGCGCCGGTAGGATTTGTAAATGGCTCTTTTACCCAGGACGTCCGCAGAAATACAGAACGAAACCTTGATTTTATTCTTGGCGGGAACCATACTTTTGGCTCCATCGGGCTGGATGTTACGCTGGGAGGCAACCAGCGTTATGCGAGAAACGATTATAATAGTGTTACCGTACAGGACTTTATCCAGCCAGGCCTGTATACGGTCATGAACGGACGGGTAAAAAATCCGCTTTATAGTTTATCAGAAAAGAAGATTAATTCACTCTACGGCGCTGCCACGATTTCATACAAGGAGTTTCTTTACCTGAACGTTACGGCCAGAAATGACTGGTTTTCAACACTGGCCCCGCAAAACCGCAGTATTTTATATCCTTCGGTAACGGCGAGTTTTATCTTTTCCCAGGCGTTTTCAAACCTACCTTCCTGGATCAGTTTTGGAAAACTAAGAGGTGCTTATGCACAGGTGGGATCGGACAATGTACTGCCTTATTCGAACGCATTGTATTATGGCATAGACAATAATCTTTTTCCCAATCCATCAGGGCAGACGGTGCCGGTTGGCGGGATCAATGCCGCTACGGTACCCAATAAAAATCTGAGGCCGCTGCGGGTGAAGGAAGCGGAAGGTGGTATTGAAATGAAATTGTTCAACAATATGCTCGGTTTTGATTTTACCTATTATCACAAAACGACAGACGATCAGATACTTGCCGCGCAGATTTCCGATGCTTCGTCGTACACAAATCAGTTGATCAATGTCGGAAGAAGCAGGAATCAGGGCATGGAATTGTTGCTGACCGGCTCACCTGTCAATACAAATGCTTTTCGCTGGGATGTGAGTTTTAATGCTTCTTACAACACTTCCAAAGTGTTAAAGCTCGGTTTGGCGGATAAGGATACCGTGATTACAGTTGGTGGCGGCGGCGGGCGAACGCTCAATGAAGTGGTTGGAAAACCCATCGGTCAGCTGTACACTTTTACGTATCTGAGAGATGTGCAGGGCAGACAGGTTTTTGACAAAAACAGCGGCTTACCCATGCGGAACAATACGTTGAAAAATGTCGGAAATGCGCTGCCGAAATATTTTGGCGGTATTACCAACACATTCACATACAAGGGCATTATGCTGTCGACGCTGATTGATTTCAAGCTGGGTTACAAAATGATTGCCGGCCGGAATATCAATTATATGCGGCATGGATTGTCAAAAAGGACATTGCCGGGACGTGCAGAAGGTTATGTGATTGGCAACGGTGTTAATCCGGATGGGGAAATCAATAAAACAAAATCGGCGGTTCAGCCTTTTTACGAGTCGGTTAATCCGCTGGGGATCAACGAGGACTTTGTGTCCAATGCAGGTTTCTTGAAATTACGCCAGATTACGCTGAGTTATGATTTTGGGAAGTTGCTGCCACAGGACTGGTTTATCAGGGGTTTGCGGTTAAGCGCGGTTGCCAACAATGTGCTGATTATTAAAAAATGGACTGAAAATATGGATCCCGAAGAGGTTTTGAATTCTTCGGATAACGCGGCCGGACTGGATTTCTGGCCGGGTCTGCCACCAACGAGGAGTATCGGGTTTAACCTGAATATCAGATTTTGACGGATACATCTGTATGATTTTCAAAACATTAAAATTTGAAGAAATGAAAACGAGAACCTTATATATTCTTGGATTACTGATCGTTATCAATCTGTTTTCGGCCTGCGACAAGGATTTCGACGAAATCAATACAAACAAAGTTGACCCGACCTCGCTCGCGCCTACTTTTGTCATGAACAAGGCTATCATCAGCACCACCTATCTCGATGGCGTGAGTACGCTGGGTATGTTATATTATAATTTTGGTATTGTGCAACAAGTAATTACACCTTATGGAAGTTCGTTGTCGGGCGGGAATTACAACCAGTTTAACAATGCCAATACGCCGCTTGTCTGGGTGAATTTTTACAGAAATGTGATAAAACAAATCGTCGCCGTTGTTAACCAGACCAAGGAGGACCCTGCACAGAAAAATACCTACAACGCCGCCCGGATCTGGAAGGCTTATGCGTTTATGATTTTGACCGATACGTACGGAGATGTTCCTTATTTTGAAGCCGGACAAGGTTATATCAATGAAGTGATCCGTCCAAAATATGATGCGCAGGAGGCCATTTACAAAGACATCCTGAAAGAACTTGAAGAGGCGTCAACAGCGCTGGATATTACACAACCAGCGGTAACAACGGATATTTTGTATGGAGGAAATGTTTCAAAATGGAAGAAACTGGGTTATTCACTGATGTTACGGGCGGGTATGCGTTTGTCAAAAGTGGATCCTGCAACCGCTAAAACCTATGTCACAAAGGCAGTCACAGGCGGATTGTTTGAATCCAATGCTGATAATTCGTTGATCCGTCACACGGCGATTTGGAACAATTATATTGCCAATCATTTGGCGGCCAGAGAGAAGACCAATTTTTATCTGGCAGCGCCCTTTGTGAATTACCTGAAAGACAATAATGACCCGCGCCTGCCGGTTTTTTCGGTGCGTTATGTGGGGGCGAAAGGAGGGCCGGAACAGGTTCCAGCCCGTGCCAGTTCTGACCCGAAAGTACAGATTGGGATGCCCATGGGCTATAACGATGTGACGATCAACACCGTGCTTGCGCAAAATGGGGTGGTGAGTTTATGGGATTTTACACAAATTAACCTGTCAACCGTTTTGAAATTGGATGCACCGGAATTTCATGTGACCTATGCAGAAAACCAGTTGCTGTTAGCCGAAGCGGCCTTTCGGGGCTGGATTACGGGCGAGGTGGCAATTTATTATACCAAGGGTATCAGGGCAAATCTGGAACAAATGGCTCTTTATGATGCAAGTGCTGCAATTAAAGAAGATGCGATCCTGGCTTATCTGGAGGCGCATCCGTTGACGATAGGCAAAGAGCTGGAGTTGATCAACACGCAATATTGGGTGGCAACTTTCTTGGACGGGAGCGAGTGTTTTGCCAATTTCCGGAGAAGCGGATTTCCGGCTTTGAAGAAAAATCCATATCCCGGATCCGAAATCAAGGAAGATTTTATCCGCCGCCTGCCTTATCCCGACAGCGAGATTATTGCAAACCTGCAAAATGTGAATGAGGCCATCGCGCGTCAGGGAGCAAACGACTTAAATACCCGAGTCTGGTGGGACAAAAAATAGGAGAGGCCGAAAGCCAGTTGCCAGCAGTAAAAAGAATATTTACTCACTTACCATGAAAGTTTATGAATAAAACTGATTATAGCCGTCGTGACACCATGAAAATGCTGGGATTAAGTTCTTCGGCAGGATTATTGGGACTATTTGGAGGTGTTTCAAATGCCGAGGCGCGGGAGGCAAAAGGTACGCCCGAATATGCCAAAGCCATGAAACCGGTAAAAATTACAAGCGTGCGCGCGATTGCAACGGCACCGCAGGGGTCCAATCTGATCGTTGTGAAAGTAGAAACTTCGGAGCCCGGTTTGTATGGCCTGGGCTGTGCCACATTTACACAAAGAGCGGCTGTCGTGGTTGTGGCCATCAATACCTATCTCAACGAATTTTGTGTTGGCAAGGACGTGGATAATATTGAAGATATGTGGCAAAGCGCCTATGTCAGCTCCTATTGGCGGAACGGTCCTACGCTGAATAATGCCCTGAGCGGCCTGGATCAGGCACTTTGGGATATCAAAGGCAAGCGGGCGGGCATGCCTGTTTTTCAGTTATTGGGCGGAAAATCGCGCTTTGCCATTCCATGTTACACACACGCAAATGGCAAAACACCGGAAGAAACCGTCGAAAGCGTAAAGAAAATTCAGGAACAAGGTTACAAATATATCCGTATTCAGCAGGGAGGTTATGGCGCGGTGGGCAGCACGGAGCAAAAACCTGATTTTAAAGTGGCTGGGTTTGGCGGGGAAACGGATAATTTTATGAACGAGCGGCTGTATCTGAAATCTGTTCCAAAATTGTTTGAGACAGTGCGGAAGGGTTGTGGCGATGAGGTGGAATTGCTTCACGACATCCACGAACGGGTGCAGCCGATGGATGCAATTAACATGATCAAACGACTGGAAGAGTTTCGTCCGTTTTTTATTGAAGATCCATTTTCACCGGAAAACATGAAGTGGTTCAAGCAGTTGCGTGCCAGTACCACCGTGCCGTTGGCGATGGGCGAGCTGTTCAATAACATCAATGAATTTCTGGAACCGATGGCGAATCAATGGTTTGACTATATCCGGATTCACGTGTCACAAATAGGAGGGATCACGCCGGCCATGAAAGTAGCCCGTTTGGGCGAATGGTTTAATGTGAAAACGGCCTGGCATGGTCCTGGCGATGTTTCTCCCGTGGGTCATGCTGCACACGCACACATCGATCTTGCCGTCTGGAATTTCGGGATTCAGGAAGCGGTACAATTTAATCAGAAAATGCTCGACGTATTTTCCGGCTGTCCAACGATGAAAAACGGATACATGTCGGTCAACGAAGTCCCGGGGCTAGGCGTGGATATCAACGAAAAAGAGGCTGCAAAATATCCGATCGGTACAAAATCAAACTGGCAGGTCCGTAAGTTTGACGGGACGATCATTCGGCCATAGCAAAAAAGCGCCATCGTCTGACGGAAAATCAGTTGGTGGCGCTTACGTTTTGATTATCATGAAGTTGTCATTTGTGTTTATTTAAAGGGTAATGAGTCTTGTAGAATTAATTTATTATTTTTCTTTGAAAAAATGTAAAATTAATTCATCGAATATTTTTTTTTGTTTAATCGATTAAACTTATATTTGATACGCTTTTAAAGTTGTACCCAATGAATGCCAAAAAGATTTCCTTAAAGGATATAGCTTCAAAAGCAGGTGTTTCTACGGCGCTTGTATCTTATGTTTTGAATGGTAAAGAAAAGGAAAGCAGGGTTGGGCATGAGATTGCAAAGAAAATAAAGGAAATAGCCAGGGAGCTGAATTATCAGCCGAATCACCTGGCTAAGAGTTTGAGAAGCGGTAAAACGCATACGATTGGTCTTGTTATCGCAGATATATCCAATCCCTTTTTTGCCAACATTGCACGCGTGGTAGAAGATGAAGCGAAAAAAAGCGGATATACAGTCATTATTGGAAGTTCAGACGAAAAGGCCGAGAAAGCCTGGGATTTGTTAAATGTACTGATTAACAGGCAGGTTGATGGCTTCATCATTGTATCATCCGAACATTCGGAGTCGCATATTCATTACCTGAAAGAGCGGAATATTCCGTTTGTATTGCTGGACCGGCACTTTCCCGATTTGCAGACTGATTTTGTCGCAACCAATAACTACAAGGCATCTTACGATGCAGGGGTTCATTTGATCAATGGCGGGTATGAGCGTATCGGCATTATTGCTTACCGTTCCGATATGTATCACATGCAGGAACGTGTGCGGGGATATCAGCAGGCTTTGAAGGATCACAAGTTTGTTTTCAAAAATAACTGGTTGAAAGAAGTCAGATTTGAAAATATAGAGCAAGAGGTGAAAACTGCAATTGATGAGATGACATCCACTGAAGATAAGGTTGACGCGATTATTTTTGCTACCTATGGTTTGGCAATCAACGGATTAAAATATATAAATGAGTTAAAATTAAGGGTCCCGGATGATCTGGCCATTGTAAGTTTCGGACAGGCGGAGGTTTTTGATCTTTATTATTGTCCGATTACCTATCTGAAACAGCCATTGGAGCTTTTAGGGAAAACCTCGGTAGAATTTTTGCTGGCGAAACTGAAAAATCCGGATGAAGGCATGAAACAGATCCTGATGGAAGCAAAATTAATAGCCAGGGATTCGTCCATGGCAAAAACCTCCTCACCGGTGACCTGATTTTTGTGAATTTGCTTAATCGATTAATGCATATCTGAGTTACTATTCCTAAACCTAAAATTATTTCCGATGCAAAGGAGAAATTTTATTAAATCTGCTGTTCTGGGCTCGGCTGCCGTTGTTGCGGGTTTTCCTTTTGAGAAAGCAGAAGCGGCCTCCAAATTGAAGATCACAAAAATAAGATATTACAGTGCGCCGGGTTATAACAAACCGCTGTTTAATCAGGCACGCGGCATTGTGGAAGTGGAAACGGACGGAGGAATCATTGGTATTGGCGAAGGAGGTTCCAAGGATATGATTGAACAATGCGCGCAGATGATCATCGGGGAGGACCCTTTCCGGATCGAGCATTTGTGGCAGTATGTTTACCGGGGGATGTTTTACCCGCCCGGCAGAGAAAAACTGCACGCGCTCGGCGCCATCGAGATGGCGTTGTGGGATATTAAAGGAAAAGCATTGGGCGTGCCGGTTTATGAGTTATTGGGCGGAGCCACCCGTGACTATGTGGAGTGTTATGCAACCGGTTTCCGGGCATCCAAAGCCAAAACAGAAGAAGAACGTGCAAGGGATTGTATTGAAGCGGGGTTGCGGTCGTATCGTATAGGGCCTACCGGTGGTAACGGGGAGGAGCCTTTTGACTTTTATGAGAATGTAAAAAAGACCATAGAATTTTGCAAGCGAATTGACGCCGCGGTGGGTGGAGGTGGCAAATGGGCCATCGATCTGCATACCCGTTTTGACATGACGGATGGGTTAAAAATCTGCAATGCCATTGAAAATATGGAGCCGTATTTTGTAGAGGATATCGTCCGTTCGGAAAACCCGGGCGTGTACAAAACGGTGAGGTCGATGACCAAAGTACCGATTGCCGTAGGGGAGCAGTTTGGAGATCGCTGGGATATTAACGAATTGATAGAAAACAGGTTAATCGATTATACACGGGTGACTTTACCCAATACCGGCGGAATTGGCGAGTTCAAGAAAATTGCCAGCCTGTGCGAAACCCATTATGTGGGCATGATACCGCATTTCACGGGACCGCTTTCTACTGCGGCACTGGTACACACATTGGGATCGAGCAGTCCGTACCGATGTCTGATGGAACTGGGCGGCGGTGAGCCTGAACGTCCGGCGTACTTTAACGAAGATTTTATAAACTTTAAAAACGGAAAGTTATATCTCAATCCGAGTCCTGGATTGGGTGTGAAATTTGATCCCGCCAAGGCAACTTTTGTAATGGAAGTGAAGGAAAAGACCAAATTCCCGCATCCTTATCTGAAAAGTCCGGACGGGGCGATTCACGGCTGGTGATTTAAAAAAGTTTTAGTCAGGATCATTTTATGCCTTGAATTTTCGGATTCAAGGCAACCCTATAACCATGTGACCACGCGTCCCTCAGTAACAGTCTTATTCGTAGCAACCCCTAACTCTTAAAGGGTAAACAGTTATCCGCTTTTTAATCATTATGTACTCCTTAAAAAATAAGGTATGAAGAAACTTGTAAGTATCTTTTTGTTAAACCTGTGTTTATGCCTGAGCGTCGCGTACGGGCAGGATGTCAAAATCACGGGTAAGGTTACCGATGGAGAAAATGCCGTTTTACCGGGCGTCAATATTCTCGTCAGTGGTTCGTCTCTGGGAACCGTTACGGATGCAGAAGGAAAATATGCCATCAATGCGCCTGCTTCTGGTTCGCTTGTTTTTTCTTTTATCGGTTATGAAAGTCAGACGGTTGCGATCAACAGCAGGTCGTCTATTGACGTGAAACTGGTACAGGAACTGAAAACGCTGAATGAGGTGGTTGTGGTAGGGTATGGTACACAAAAGAAGACCGACGTGACCGGGGCACTCTCGGTGATTTCTACCAAAGAATTTGCCCAGCAGCCTGTTAATCGCCTCGATCAGGTGTTACAGGGACGTGCGACAGGGGTGCAGGTTACGCAGGCCAACGGCTCTCCCGGTGGTGATGCGCGTATCCGTGTCAGAGGGGCCAATTCAGTTTTGGGCAATAACAATCCGCTGTATGTGATTGACGGTTTTGTTGGTGCAGACTTTAACTTTTTGAATACCAGTGATATAGAGACCATTCAGATTTTGAAAGATGCGGCTTCGACATCTGTTTATGGAAGTCGGGGAGCGAACGGGGTTATCATTATTACCACCAAAAGAGGTGCAAAAGGAATAAAAGTTAGCTATGAAGGACAAGGAAGTACGTCCGAAGTTATTAAAAGATATGATGTTTTACCAGCTGGAGAGTTTGCTGAAATTGTAAATGCCCGTTCGACAGCCACAGGTTCCACGCCTCCGTTTACTACTGAACAGATCAATGCCTTTAAACAGAATGGCGGCACCGACTGGCAGGACCTTGTTTATCGCAAAGGCAGTGGTCAGCAGCAGCAGGTAACCGTTTCGGGTGGTGGAGACAAAACCACTTTTCTGATTTCCGGAAATTATCTGAAACAGAAAGGGATCATGGAAAACAGTGATTTCAAACGTTACATTTTGCGGACAAACATCACAACAAAGTTCAATGACAAGTTATCACTCCGGTTAAATTTGTCGGGCAGCAATACTAAAAATCACAATACGAACGGAGGCGGCGCACTTATTCAGGCGCTTGCCTGGGCACCTACCACCCCGGCATATGGAGCCGATGGGCAGCCTACCTTTACGGATCCAACGGGATCCGTTTACCGAAGCCCGCTGGATTATTTGTATGACCAGTCGGTGGACCAGAAACGTACTGCCTTGAACGCAAACGGTGGAATCCGGTACGATTTGCCGATCAAAGGTCTCTCACTTGATTTGCAGTATGCGATCAATTATCTGAATGCGCAGAACCTGAACTTTACAGGGAAAAGATTGTCTAACAACGTTCCCTCCGCTTCCCGTTATTCCTCAGAGCAGGTGACGCTCCAATACCAATTCGCTGAACTATAATATTACCCTGGCGAAAGATCATTCCATTAACGCAGTCGCTGTCCTGGAAACACAGCAGTTCACCGACAGAAACTTCACGGCCTCTGCGAGCGGACTGCGTTTTCCGCAGCTGGGTTATGACAACATCGGCGGTAATTCGGCGGCAACTGTCGCGTCGGGATTCCAGAAATGGACTTTACTTTCTCTGCTGGGCAGGGTGAATTATTCATTCAAAGATAAATATTTGCTTTCGGCAGCCGTTAGACGGGATGGTTCGTCCAAATTCGGAAGTGATAACCGGTACAGTGTTTTCCCCTCGGTGGCTGTGGGCTGGCGTCTATCAGAGGAGGAATTTATCAAGTCACTCAATGTTTTCAGTAACCTGAAATTGCGTGCCAGCTGGGGGAAAACGGGTAGCCAGGCCATTAATCCTTATGCCACGTTGTCGCCTTACAGCATTACGCAGGTGGCTTTCAATAATACCGCGGTTACTTCGGGGGTTATCCAGGGCAATCAGGGGAACCGGAATCTGAGATGGGAGACGACCCAGCAGGTTGACGTGGGACTTGAAATGGAATTTCTCAATGGCCGGATCAAATTCGAAGTGGATTATTTTAAGAAAAACACAACGGACCTTTTGCTGAATGTTGCCATACCAAGTTATGCGGGTGGTGGGACACAGGCAAGAAATGTCGGAGAAGTCGAAAACAAGGGATTTGAATTTTCAATCGGCGGAACCCCGTTGGTGGCCAATAATTTTACCTGGGAAACCAATCTGAATTTTTCAACATTGAAAAATAAAGTGGTCAGTTTGGGAGGTTTGGCGAGGCTGGGAACAGGAACCGGGGTTGGTGCTGGAATGTCGACTACCAATGAATTTATGCTGATGCCAGGAGAGCCGTTGGGATCTTACTGGGGACTGAATTATCTGGGAACATTCAAGGAAAATGAAAAGGATCTAGCCGCAAAACAGGGCAGAGTACCCGGTGATCCGCATTACGAGGATTTGAATGGTGACAACAATATCACAACGGATGATTTCAAGATTATTGGTCGTGCTTTCCCAAAAGTAACGGGCGGTTGGAACAACACTTTTACCTATAAAGGATTTACCGCGAACGTGTTTTTTCAAGGTGTGTTCGGAGTGGATAAATTGAATTATACCCGGGCAGCAGCCATGTCAGGATCGGGAGATGCGCGCCAGTTTATACTGGCTGAAATTCGGGATTATTATCGTCCGGGGAATGAAAACTCAAACGTTCCGGCCTTTACAAAAACCTATCAGCCATTTACGCAATCCAGCCGGTTTCTTGAAAACGGTAGTTTTGTCCGCCTGAAAAATGTGAGCTTATCTTACACCATTCCAACGGCGTTTATTCAAAACAAAGTGAATGTACGTGTATTCGCAAGCGCAACCAATTTGCTGACGATCACGAAATACAAGGGGCCGGATCCTGAATCAAGCAACGTAGGATCAGGGACGGATACGGCGATCGGTATTGATTACGGATCTTATCCAAATTCCAAAACGTACACGTTCGGGCTAAACTTATCTTTTTAAAGACATAAAATATACTCACATGAAAAAGATCATGCTATTGATCCTTACGGTTTTTGCAGCAACTGGCTGCGGGGATTATCTGGATGAAGACACAACAGGATTGTTATACGGTGACAATGTGCTGACCACGCAGGACGGTCTTGAATCCGCCTTGACGGGTGCTTACAAAGGACTTGGGTCACAGTGGAGTTATGGCTTTATACATCCGTCGGCCAATGCCGCTACGATTGGCAGTGATGATGTAACGACACATCCGGCAAGTAACAAGGCCGACTGGCGTGAGTTTGATCAGTTTGCTGTTTCTACCACAAACCAACGGTCGGGAGCCGTTTACAATGGCTGCTACAAAGCGATTCAGGGAGCCAATAACGTAATCAATAATTTTACAAAAACGGTTGGTACCAAAGCGACGATCGATATCATTGTCGGTGAGGCTTATTTCATACGTGCGTTTTCCTACTATTGGCTGACCCGTTTTTATGGAAATATTCCTCTGATCACTACCGGAGAATATTCGGATGAGCTGCTGACTGTCGGCAAGTCGACATCGCAACAGGTGTACGATCTGATCGTGGCAGACTTAAAAGTGGCTGAAACGAATTTGCCCAATGCGAAACGTGATCCGGGGCGGCCTAACAAGGGTTCCGCGAAAGCTTTTCTTGCGGATGTTTATTTAACCATGGCTGGATGGCCTTTGAAACAGACCGACAAGTATGACCTGGCGGCTGCCAAAGCCAAAGAGGTAATTGACAACAGAGCTGCGTATGGGTTTCAGCTGCTGCCAACATTCGCAGCGGTTTTTGAAAATGATCCGGCATCAAGCGGAACAGCAGAGGCCGTTTTTCAGATCAATGGGTTTGCGGGTGGAAGCGGTACGGCGAATGCAACCTATGGAAATACGACGATGCCTGGCGAAGAAGGTGGCTGGGACGATATGTTTGCCGAGCTGAATTTCTTCAACGAATTTCCCGCAGGACCGCGAAAAGATGCCACTTTTCGTACAGAGTTTGGTTTGGGCGCTACAAAAATTCCATGGCAGCAAAGCCTGACCAAACATCCTTATTACAAGAAATGGTATATCAAAGGCAATGTTGTAACCTCAAGTATTTCGTTGCCATCGGTCATGATGCGTTATGCGCACGTGCTGACTGTTTATGCGGAAGCAAAAGCGCGCGGAACAGGCGGGCCGGATGAGGCGGCCTATGATGCGCTCAATCAGGTTCGGTTGCGCGGCTGGGCTACCGGAACAAAGGCGCTTTCCACGGCTGATGGTCTGTCTGCTGCCAGGTTTGCCGACGAAGTGGTGCAGGAACGTGCCTGGGAATTTGCCTGTGAGAGAACCCGCTGGTTTGACCTTATCAGGTTGGAAAAGGTGGAAGAAGCCAATGCGAAAAAGAGCCCGGATGATCTTCAGCCGATTAAACCGATCACAAAAGCAAACTATTGGTTTATGCTGCCTTACTCGGACACTTCGCTAAATCCAAACCTTAATTAGCCGTTCACGCGAATGCGTTGTTACAAAAAATCTGATCGTGAAAGCACTATACGTTCAAATGCAACGCATTCGCGTGAGCATAATTTGTTTACTTTTATCAGGTAAACTTATAAAATCCTAGAAATGAGAAAGAAATTTATATTGTTTGGCTTGTTAACCAGTTTGTGCAGCGGCGTTTTCACCGCCACCGATTTTCCCGAAGCAGACATTACGAATGGTATCGTCAAAGCGAAATTATATTTGCCCGATGTTAGCAACGGTTATTATCAGGGTACAAGATTCGACTGGGGTGGTGTAATCCCAAGCCTGGAATATAAAGGCCATACTTATTTTGGAAAATGGTTTGATCATTACGATCCTAAGCTACACGACGCCATCAGCGGCCCGGTGGAAGAATTTACGCCATTGGAATACAATGAAGCGGCGGTCGGAGCGGATTTTGTAAAGATAGGCGTAGGGATTCTCCGCAAACCTGACGATAAACCCTATTCTTTTGCCAGTACTTATGATGTCGTTAACAACGGAAAATGGACGGTGAAGAGAAAAAGTGAAGTAGTGGAATTTACACATGAGCTGACAGACCAATCGGGATACGCTTACATTTACCACAAAACAGTCCGGTTAACGAAAGGGAAACCTGAGCTTGTTTTGGAGCATAGCCTGAAAAATGTGGGCAAAAAGGCAATCGCTACCAGCGTTTATAACCACAACTTTTTCATGATCGACAACGAGCCGACAGGCCCCGGCGTCAAAGTTACATTTCCTTTTGACGTAGCTGCCGAGGGTAAAGGTTTCGGTACCATCGCCAATGTAAAAGACAAATCGATCATTTTTACGCGTCCGTTGGAGAAAAAAGAACAGGTTTTTAGTGCCGGATTACAGGGATTAACCCAGTCCCCAAAAGATTATGATCTGAAAATTGAAAATGTTAAAACCGGAGCCGGGGTGCGGATTACAAGCGACCAGCCGATTGAGAAACTGGTTTATTGGGCATGTTCCACAACGGCCTGTCCGGAGCCTTATATTAAACTTAATGTGGAGCCGGGCAAGGAAGTGAAATGGAAAATTAACTACGCATTCTATACGACTAAAAAATAAAAAGGATTAGGAGGTGACTGAACCAGTCACCTCCTAATCTTGAAATATGCTACTGTATTGGTGAAAGATTAACCGCTGCAAAATGGAGCGGACAGGTATTGTTGTGTCTTAAAAAATAAGAAATGAAATATTTCTCACTCATATGCCTCCCTTTCACACTGATCCTGATGATCATCTGTGGAATTAAAAACAAAGAAAAAGACGACGTCCGGCGGGTCGACTCGGAAGATCACGACTGGCCAACCTATGGCGGAAACAAAGCCGGGAACCGATATTCTCCTTTGACGCAAATCAACCTGGAAAATGTCAAAAACCTGCAACCTGCATGGAGTTATGACACAGGTGAAAACAAAAATAACGGCGAACGCGGGATGGACATTCAGTGCCAGCCGATCGTGGTCAACGGTATTTTGTACGGTACTACGCCGCGTATGAAATTATTCGCGATTGATGCAGCAACGGGAAAAGAGCTATGGAAATTCAATCCATTTTCCGATCCTGAAAAACGACCGAGATTTCACCCGCTCCGAGGCGTTGTTTATTGGGAAAACGGTGCTGATAAACGGATTTTATATTCGGTCGGCCCCGTTTTGTACGCGATTAATGCCGCCAACGGTGAGAAAGTTTCTACTTTCGGTAAGGATGGCGAAGTTGACCTGAGAATTGGTTTGGGAGGGAAAGAGGTTTTCGGACACGAAACCGCCAATCTGTCGATACGCAGTACAACGCCGGGTGTGGTTTTCAAAGATTTGCTGATCATGGGATCCAGTGTGTCGGAAGGTGGCGATGCGCCTCCGGGTTATATCCAGGCCATTGACATCAAAACCGGGAAACTTGCCTGGGTATTTCATACCGTTCCGCTGCCTGGTGAATACGGATATGAGACCTGGGATAAAGATTCCTACAAGAAAATCGGTGGTGCCAATTGCTGGGCGGGTATGGTCGTGGATGAGAAAAGGGGGGTGGTTTATGCCGGAACGGGTTCTCCATCCGTCGATTTTTATGGTGGTGCAAGAAACGGCAAAAACCTTTTCGCCAACTGCGTCATTGCGATCAACGCCAAAACCGGCAAGAGAATCTGGCATTTTCAAACGGTTCATCATGATCTATGGGACCGGGATGCACCTTGTCCTCCGAATCTCATTACGGTAAAAAGTAAAGGAAAAACGGTCGATGCGGTGGCACAAGCTACCAAGGACGGTTATATGTTTTTATTTGACAGGGACAGCGGAAAGCCCCTTTTTGATGTGAATGAAGTAGCCGTTCCAACTTCCCCAGCCTTGCCAGGGGAAAGACCATGGCCCACCCAGCCAATTCCGGTAAAACCTGCGCCCTTTGCCAATCAGGAGTTAACAGAAGTCGATATTACAAACCGCACGCCGGAGGCACATGCTTATGTGCTGGACCGTTTCGTGAACAGCAAACATGGTAGTAAATACCTTCCGCCAAGTCTGGAAGGAACCTTGTATTATGGTTTTGGCGGCGGTGCAGAGTGGGGCGGAAATGCGGCCGATCCCGACGGCATTATCTACCAAAATTCCAACAACATGTTGTGGTGGTTAAAAATGCGTGAAGCAAAAGAGGTGGACAACCGTGTGCTGACAAGAGGCGCAACTTTGTTTAATACCAATTGCACCTCATGCCATGCCAATGGAGGGAATTCAGCGTCTGCCCGTAATGTGGCGCAGGCTTATCCAAATCTGACGGATGTAGGAAAAAGACTTTCGAGAGAACAGATTGCCACGGTTCTGGAAACGGGAAGAGGCAGAATGCCTTCTTTTTTGCATCTTTCAAAAGAGGATAGAAATGAGATTATAAATTTCCTGATGAAAACAGAATCTCAGCCAGTTGCAAAGACGGGTAATCCCAATGACATACATCACGTATCTTCCTCTTTGAAACCGGTTGACGGATCCGATTTTCCTTATATGCCCCCATATTTGAACAACGGAAATGTGCAATTTCGTGATCAGGAAAATTATCCGGCGATCAAACCGCCGTGGGGAACATTAAATGCTATTGATATGAATACCGGCGAGTATTTATGGACAGTACCGCTGGGTGAATATCCCGAATTGAAAGCCAAGGGAATAGCACCAACGGGGACTGAGAACCACGGCGGACCTGTGGTAACCGCGGGTGGGCTGGTATTCATCGCCGCTACTTACGATCAGAAAATCAGGGCCTTTGACCGTAAATCAGGGGAAATTGTGTGGGAATATGAGTTGCCGGCAGGTGGTTTTGCTACCCCGATCACGTACATGGTGGACGGCAAACAGTATATCGCGATCGCCGCCGGCGGCGCCCGTTACGGATTAAAAGCTGGCGGCACCTATGTGGCATTTGCACTGCCCTGATTTTGTAATATTTATTTTCAACAAGCCGATGAAAAATCATATTCTATGTTGTGACTGGGGTACTTCTTCTTTTAGGCTGAGAATCATCGACTTGTGTGACCAACAAATTGCCGGAGAAGTGTTATCCGGCGAGGGTATCGCCAGCACATTTAACGGATGGCAGGCGGGTGCCGGAGAAAATGGGATGGTGCGAAGCCGATTTTTTCGCAATTACCTGAAGAAACAGATCGATATATTATCGGGTAGGTTGTCTTTTAATCTGGATGGCATCACCATTGTGATTTCCGGCATGGCATCATCCTCCATCGGGATGGAGGAAATCCCTTACGGAGATCTGCCTTATGCAACAGATGGAAGTTTGGCTGGAGTCAGGCATTTTGAAGCATTCGATGATTTTCCGCATGAGATCATGTTAATTTCCGGTGTGAAAAGCGAACTGGATGTGATGCGGGGTGAGGAAACTCAGCTGGTCGGGTTGGTGAACCTGGCAGAATTGTCGTCTTTGAAAAATAAGGACGCCATTTTTATTTTTCCGGGAACGCATTCCAAGCATATGTATGTGAAAGAAAATCAGATGGTAGATTTTCAAACCTTTATGACGGGTGAAGTTTTCAATATCATGACGACTTACAGCATTCTGAAAGATTCCGTGGAAAACAGTGCAGGGGCAGTATTTAACGATCGGGAGATAAAAGCCTTTCAATCAGGTGTCCGGCAGTCGGCTGTTTCCAATATTCTGAATGGCCTTTTTAAGGTAAGGACAAACCAGCTTTTTGACAAAATGACAAAAAAAGAAAACGCGTTTTACCTGAGCGGACTTCTGATTGGCAACGAGTTACGGTATTTGCGGGAAAAGAAAAAGTGGGAACTGGTGTTATGCAGTGGCAATAACTTATACGAATTGTATAGATTGGGCATGGAAGAACTGGATCTGACGGACAAAACCACAACGGTTTCTGCCGCGTTAATTGACAAGGCCACCGTAGCCGGGCAGATAAAAATATTTCAAAATCAGACATTAAAATTGAACAATACAAACTCATGAGTCAAAATCCTTTTTCACAGGAATTATTTAAAAAAGCGCCAATTGTTGGCATTATCAGAAATGTATCACTGGAAGATGTGAAGCAAATTTTGCCGGTTTACCGGGCAGCAGGCTTGACGACGATCGAAATCACAATGAATACGTCTGGGGCGGGAGAAATCATTCGTTATGCGATTGAACAGGAAAGTGAGGGCTTAAATATTGGCGCCGGGACGGTTTGTACGAAGGAAGACCTGGAAAATGCGTTGGAAGCAGGTGCGCAGTTCATTGTTACTCCCATTATCAATAAAAAAATAATCAAATCCTGTGTAAAAAAAGGCGTGCCGATTTTCCCGGGAGGATATACCCCGACGGAGCTTTACAACGCCTGGACCTGGGGCGCGACGATGGTGAAAATTTATCCTGCTACTTCGCTTGGCCCCGAATACATCAAAGACCTGAAAGCGCCGCTTAATCACCTGAAAGTATTGCCAACCGGCGGTGTAAGTCTTGAAAATATGGACCAGTTTTTAAAAGCCGGTGCCGATGGATTAGGTATTGGAAGTCAGCTATTTGATAAAAAAATGATTCAAAACAAAGACTGGACTGGTTTGAAAGCCTATTTTGAAAAGTTTGTAGAAAAGTTAAAAAGTGCATCCTGATAGGTTCAGGGGTAGTTTTTAACTTTTGCTGTGGTCATGATTTCTAAACCCTAATTTCTTAGCATTTTATTCGTATGTCTCAGTACAAGATTAAAAATTATCGCTGGATCGTGGTTGTTTTGTTATTTACGGCCACAACAATTAACTATCTCGACCGGCAGATCATAGGCTTGCTGAAACCGATTTTAGAAAAAGAATTTGACTGGACAGAAACTGATTTTGCGCGAATTGTTATGGCTTTTACCGCCGCCTATGCCATAGGGTTATTGCTGTTTGGATGGATTATCGATAAGATCGGAACGAAAAAGGGTTATGCCATAACCATTGTTTTTTGGAGTATCGCGGGTATGCTGCACGCCTGGGCACGGAGCGCTTTTGGTTTCGGTCTGGCCCGGATCGGGCTGGGGCTGGGGGAGGCGGGCAATTACCCGGCTGCGGTTAAAACGGTTGCAGAATGGTTTCCTAAAAAAGAACGCGCATTGGCAACCGGGCTGTTTAATGCCGGCACAAGTATTGGGGTTGTGGTCGCGCTGATGATCGTACCCTGGATTTTGATCCATTACGGATGGCATGAGGTGTTCATCATTACGGGTGCTTTGGGTTTTGTGTGGTTGATTTTCTGGTGGATATTTTATGACGTCCCGTCAAAACAAAAACGGTTATCACAGGAAGAGTTCGAATACATTAAAAGCGGTCAGGAAATAAAGGAGGAAGGTGTTGTGAAAGTGCAATGGACGAAGTTGTTTATCCTTCCGCAAACCTGGGCCTACATTACCGGAAAAGGCCTTATTGATCCGATTTACTGGTTTTTTCTTTTCTGGCTCCCTTCGTATTTTTCGTCGACCTTTAGTCTGGATCTAAAAAAGCCAAGCGTTGAACTGATGCTTATTTACGGAGCGACAACGGCCGGAAGCATTCTGGGAGGCTATTTTTCTTCTCTTTTGATTAAACGTGGTTATCCAACCTTAAAGGCAAGAAAAACCGCGCTGTTTATTTTCGCGGTGCTGGAAACATCGGTTATCCTCGTACAATTTGCGACCGATGTGTGGGTAGCTGTTGCCATGATTAGTCTGGCGGTGGCGGTTCACCAGGCCTGGGCGACGAACGTTTTCACGCTAGCTTCGGACATGTTTCCAAAGCAGGCGGTAAGTTCGGTAGTCGGCATTGGCGGGACGGCGGGAGCTATTGGTGGCATACTGTTTCCTATGCTCGTGGGAAGTCTGCTGGATTCATATAAAGCGATGGGGAATCTGGCGGGAGGTTACAATATCCTTTTCACAATCTGCGGGTTTACTTATTTAACTGCCTGGCTGATCATTCATCTGTTAACGAGAAGATCAGGTTTGGTGGAAATTGAGGAGCTGGTTTGATTTTTTTTGCTTATGGAGACGATTGTGTGTATCAGATCGAAGGGGGATTTTCTTTATCTGAATATCTTTTAAGTGTCTCATTATTAATAATTTACATTTAGGTTCATCGTTTGAAATTCTTTTTATTCCTATTGGCTGGTTTGTCCGGTTCAAAGTTCAGCCTTTTAATTTCTATGAAAATTATCTTCGGGCAGCGTAAAACGATGCTCTACTTTTAATTCATTTCATTGATCGTATCAATACCACGAAACGTCCCTACGGAACGAAAACCAGATCGATCTATCCTCACCTCTACCAACGAAATGTCCCGATGGGATAAGGATATTTCGGTATTTTTGTTCCCATAGGAACAT
>NZ_JAVFVU010000014.1 GCF_030929615.1 Dyadobacter sp. LHD-138
TATACCGGAGTCCAACCGACATGCGCTTCGGTATTTACAGTCTTGCTGGCCTGGTCCGGAATGAACTGGGCTTTGATCCGTCAAGTGGTGATGTTTTTGTTTTTCTTAGTAAACGACTTTGTTCCTAACCGCTTGAATCATTGGACCAGTTTGTAGCCTCAAAACGAGAAACAGATATGGTATTAGAAATGATTAAAAATGCACGCCAGAGTTCATCGGGAAAGAACAACGCTTCGGTAACCCAGAATCTGGGTATGTTTGAAGCACCTTCGGACATAGCCGATAACTATGGCGTGCGGATGCGGGGATATATATGCCCTCCCACAACAGGTATTTACACGTTCTGGCTTGCCGGTGACGATAATGCCGATCTATGGTTAAGTACCGACGAGAACCCGGATAATGCCCAGATCACTGCCTACCACGATGCCTGGACGCCTTCCCGTGAATGGAGCTGGTTCGCCGGGCAGCGCTCTTTTCCCATTACCCTGCAGGCCGGACAGAAATACTATATCGAGGCACGTATGAAAGAAGGGAGCGGGGGAGACAATCTTGCAGTAGGTTGGCAATTACCAAATGGTTCTCTTGAACGTCCAATTCCCGGTAACCGTTTAATTCCTTTTAGTGGAACAACAAACCCAACGAGTTGTGATTTCAATATCTCAGCCTCCAACACCAACAATAATCCATCCGCTAATCAGGGTTTACAGGTAACATACGGCTGTTCAGGAAATGACTGTGCTGGTGTTTCCTACGCTTGGAGTGGAAATGGTGTTAGCGGAAATTCATCTCCGCTCAATATCAGCGCACCAGGTTCAGCGGGGACTTACACTTATACAGTCACAGCAAGTAAAAGCGGGTGCAGTAATAAAACGGCAACGACCAGCATAACAGTATCCGAAGGTGGGGGGGGGCGGTAGTTTCAGCCAATGCCTGGAAGCAGAATCAAATTCGGGAAATGGAGCAATCACTTCTGACCCTAATGCATCCAATGGACAAACCCGGGAGGAAGAAAATAATTACAATCACTATGTGGACTATTCAGTTACTGGGGTGCCTTCGGTGGAGATTTCGGATATGCTGACCATAGGATTCCGTGGCGGACTGACCACTTGATGAAAGTGTTTTGGTTTGGTGTATTTATTTGATAATAAATCATTTATATATGATTGTGTTGCCCGATTTTCTATGATCTTGATTTCCGTATTGTAGTGATCACGAGCACCGAAATCTCCAACTCAGACCAGGTTAATAACGGAAATGTTAAACTGGTGCATTTCAACGGTACAAGATTTTGAAAAATGCTGATGAATATGGATACAGATTTCGCAATATTTCTACGTTAAATAAAAATATTTATATAAATATTTTAAAAAATTTGTTGCTCGTCGGTTACGGTTGCATATTTAGGGAGCTTTGTTCTACTCAAATCTTGCTCAATATGAAACAATTTTTTATTTACCTTTTTTTGATGATTGCGGCAAAGGGTCTTATGGCCCAAAACAATGTCGGGATCAATACCGCATCCCCCGATGCTTCTGCTGTTTTAGATATTAGTAGCAGCAACAAAGGGCTCCTAATTCCTCGTTTGTCCCAGAGCGAACGCGGCGGAATCCAAAGTCCTGCTACGGGTTTGCTGATTTTTCAGACAGACAATACCCCTGGGTTTTATTACAACGCCGGTACCACTGCAACACCTGCCTGGACAGCAGTTGGAGCGGGTAGCAGCACCGCCGGAGCCAGTATTTACGGTAATGGGGCGGGTGGTGTATTAACTGTTCCTTCCGGTAGTACTTTGGATTTGGCTGGGACTGCTACAATCCCCGCCCAGTATTCCAGCATCACCATAAACGGTACCCTGATTGTTTCTAGTGGGACGAAACTTCGTTGTAGTGGTAATGTAACAGTGGCGGGAACTATAACGGTTGCACCGGCCCCAAATACAGCGAAGTCGGTATCCGGTGATAAGGGGATTGCGAGTAGTCTGGCTCATTTTAATGATGTTACATTAGGAGCAAAGAAATTTCCAGCCTCTTCGGTTTCTTCACTAATAAATATTCCATTATATGGTGGTGGAAGCGGCGGTGGAGGCGCAACGGGTGAAAGCAACGGCGGTGGCGGTGGCGGTTCTTTTGCGATTTATGCCCTGGGTAATATTTCAGTGCCTTCGGGAGGGCAGGTTAATGCGAACGGTGCAGGTGGAGTCAATAATGTGCCTACTTCGAATACAAGTGGAGCCGGTGGTGGCGGTGGTGGACTAATCGTATTGGTATCTAAAGGCACCATCACTATTGGCGGCACGCTAAGAGCTAATGGAGGTTCAGGAACTTCCGGACTGCAATTCACAGGAAGTATGCGCGGTGGCGGAGGAGGAGGCGCAGGTGGTATTGTATGTCTTGTTGCACCTGGTGCGCCTTCTGTAACAGGATCAGTTTTGGTCAATGGGGGTGCCGGCGGAGCAACCTCTGCTGCGGGAACGGGTGGATCCACTGGTGCAAATGGCGGAGCGAGCGGTGGTGATGGGGGAATTGGAGGGAGTCCTGCTACAAGTGTGCTGGCTTCGGGCGGATCTAGCGGATTATATAAAACAATCCTTACTTCCAATCCTGAAAATCTTTATTGACAACGACTAAAAAGTTCAATTGTATGATGAAGAAAATTCTTACTTTTCTCGCACTGATAATTCCGTTGGCATTAAACGCTCAGCTGGTTTACAACAATGGAGCAGTCCTTACGCTTTTGAGCGGAAGTTCTATGAAAGTGAATGGCAGCCTGCAAATGCAAAGTGGCAGTACATTTTTGAATAACGGTGCTTTAACGATCGCCGGAAATGTGGTTAGTAACGCTGTCGGCATTACCTCAGCTGGAACATTGGTTTTAAATGGCAATGCAATACAAACGTTTAGCGGTAGCCAAAGTTTTATTGCAAAGGATGTAGTATTTAACAACGCAGCAGGAATCACTTTGGCTAGCCCGCTTAAAGCAGCTGGTATAGTAACTTTTACCTCTGGAATCATAAGTGCATCCAGTGCATCTGCTGCGCTTATAATTGCTAGTACCGGTTCGGTAAACGGCGCTGGCAACAGCAGTCATGTGAATGGTTATGTAACGAAAGAAGGCATTGGAGACTTTACTTTTCCGATTGGAGATGGTACCCGTTTCCAATCGTTAAGTGTACATCTTACTGCAAACAGTGGCGGACTTACTGCGCGCTATTACGGTTCAGATTCGGGAACAGCGCCTTTTGGTACGTCTGGCAGCTCACCAGTAGCGCTAGAATCTTATAACGCAAACGAATACTGGGATGTCAATCCAGTCGGTACAGCCACTGGTTATGTGACTATTTTTTGGGATAACTATAAAAGTCCGGTTATCACCAACACCGCTTTACTGGCTGTTGCCCATAAAAGAAACGGAAGCTGGCTTAACGAGGGCGCTCTGGCGGTCACCGGAACTACTGCAAGCGGCAGTTTGAAAAGTGCCACCATCAGCACGTGGAGTCCGTTTACGCTTGGAACTTTGCCTTTGAGCGCGCTTCCCGTACGCCTAATCAGCTTTACAGCCAAAGCTGCTGAACAAAAAGGTAGTCTACAATGGCGTATAGCCGACGCAAACGGATTTAGTCATTTCGAAGTGGAAAGAAGCAGCGATGCCCGCAATTTTGAAAGGATAGGCAGGGTTGACTTTTTACAGATGCGCCAAAGTTATGACTATGTCGATGATGCCCTGCACATGGCTACTGCATACTACCGGTTGAAGATGGTTGATTTAGATGGGTCCTGGGCTTATAGTCGTACCGAATCTATAAAAGTTGAAGGAGACGCGAATGCCCTGAGAGGGTATCCCAACCCTTTTATCAGTACCCTAACGATATCTTCACCCATCTTGCAAAAGGCAAAACTGCTAGATATCACCGGGGCTACGGTTCACGAATTTAACTTGCAGAGTGGTGACAATAATTTAAACGAATTGAAAATAACATCAGGTACTTATCTGATTAGGACTGAAAAGGGAGAAACCATAAAAGTTGTAAAGCAGTAGTGTAATGATTACTCCCTGTAATCGTATCAGCTGCGCTGATTCTTCAAACAACCATACAGATTTAGTTATATCCAGTTGCTGGTAAGCAGCTGGATATAACTAATTACATTGAGAAAGGAATTTACAAAGGCCGCCCTTTAAGCTTGTATTATACTGATAAACAGAGTATTGTAAAAACACCAAACCCCGAATATGCCATTATCTGGCATAATTCGGGGTTTTTGCTTATCTTAAGGTTACCACACTTCAAAATAAGCGCATGCAATTTACTCTATTTCCTCTAGATTTCGAATACACCTCAAAATGGTACAATTTCAAGACCACAGAACTTGGCCGTATACATGATTGTGTCGATTGGGATGGCTTGACAGCATTATTACCTAAGAAGGAGACTCTTCGTGGAGCTCCCTCACGGCTACCTCAAAAAGGCCTATTGGGGATGATGTTTTTAAAGCATTATACGGGTTTGAGCGACGAGAAACTACTTGCTCGTTTTAATACGGAGCGGTCCGCCGCCGCGGTGGGCGATGCAGCTTTTTTGCGGAATACTGTTAACTGACAATGAATCAATTAAAGACAATTCATTCATTTCCAAAGTACGGAGCTACTTGGGACGTAATGTAGATATGATAGAGGTCCAAAAAGTCTTGATTAAAGCCTGGAAGAAGGAAATTCCTGATAAAAATGTGCTTTTGATGGATGCTACTTGTTATGAAGTTCATCTACGCTTTCCGACAGATGTCAAAATACTGTGGGAAAGCTGTGGGTGGATCTGGGAGAAGAAGATCTCTGAACTTTGTAAACTCAATAAGCTGCGCCTGCCTCGCTCAAAATACAAAGAGCAAAAAATCAAAACCACTACATATAGTAAAATCAGGAAAAAGACTCATCGAAAAACTAAGGCTAGAAAGAATGCTTTATTGAAGCTATTGGCGAAGGGTATTGAAATCTACCAGGACTTACTAAATCAAGTTCACGGCCGTGGACTAACGGAGATAGATTCAAAGACTTTCAAAACCATTAAACTGGTCTATCAGCAACAGAAACACCATTTTAATCACCCCAACGCAAAGATAAAGGATCGGATTGTTAGCATTTACAAGCCATATATTAGACCGATTGTTCGTGGTAAAGAAAATAAACCGGTCGAGTTTGGGCTAAAAGCTCACAAACTTCAAGTAGGTGGGATTAGCATTTTGGAGCATGTGAGCTACAAGGCTTTTAACGAGTGTAAAAGACTAAAAACTAGCATCTTAAAGCATAAGATCATATTTGGTCAATGTTCACATGTAGGGGCAGATGCCATTTACGCTACTAATGAAAATAGGAAATTCACCACCAAAGAAGCCATTATTACAAACTTCATTAGAAAAGGAAAGGGAAAGGATGATAAACCCACCAAACTAATCAAGGCGGTTCTCAACAAAGAAAGGTCGACCCGTCTAGAGGGGAGCTTCGGAAATGAAAAGGAGCACTATGGTCTCAAAAAAATCAAAGCTCGGAAATCCGAAACAGAGCTAGTCTGGCTGTATTTTGGGGTTTTGACAGCCAATTGCGTATTAATAGCAAAATGACGGCACGGCAAAAAACAGGAAGTTAAAATCGCCGCCTAAATCAATTATCTTAATACCTTTTACATTCTTTGAAAACACGAAGAGCAGGAAAGTTATCCCCTTTTTGCATACATTATACCACATAAATAAAAACAGCAGACACAAAACTGTATTATTCCAAGTTTGCGTCTGCTGTTTCAATAATTAGGTCGCCTAAATTCAGATCTTACTCTGATTAATTCTCACTTGAAAATGAATTTCTAAGGAAAGCCTAACTAAAGCCCTGTTGGAGTGTATCTAACGGGGTTTTACATTTTTAGATGTTATTGCGATAATAAGTATGTGGATGAAATTATTTGATAGAATTTTAGTAACTAACGCAAGTCGCGTAGTATAGTAAAATGCAAAATCCGTCAAAATGAGGGTAATTTGTTTTGCGAACTGAACAACCTTATGGTGAAAGATTATACAATTGCAATGTAGCGGAACGCCGCCCGTTGCACTAATAGACAATTACAACTTAGATAAACGTAGAGATGGATATTTTGAAACCCCATTTTTCGTATTGTGAGGGGGTAGTTATTAAAATCATCAAGAAAAAACATAGAATTTATCCTGGGTTTGTTTGGAGGTGGGGGGATTCATTGATTTCGATTCAGTACACTAATAATCAACATCTTAACAGTATCCATCTCTTCCGGCTTACTGGCAGCAGTAAAAAGCGTCAAGCTGGCAAGTGCCTCATTACTAATAAGCAGATCTCCGTCTTTGGACTTTAATAAATCATTTACTTCCAAGAAGAGTAAAAAACAAGCCGCCGCGATTCGTTTGTTTCCGTCCACGAAAGAATGATTCTTGATGATTAAATAGAGTAGGGTGGCCGCCTTCTCTTCGATAGAAGGATAAAAGTCAACATCACCGAAACCTTTGCTTATCTGCGCAACGGAGCTTTTAAAGCTATCATCCTTCTCTTTTCCAAAAACGGAAGATTCGAATTCGCTTCTCACGGCTTCAATAATATTTTGGTAATCGGGCAATTCCGGGTAATTTGCCGGATGCGTGTTTCTACCTTTCTGGTCAAGGTTTTCATGATCGTAATCGTCTAATAATTCAAGGCCTTTCGCAAATTGGTCAAGCCATGCTGTGTCAGGATCTCCAATCTGGGTTTCAATGGCTCTGCTTAGGATGCGTATTCCGTTTTTTAATGTTTGTACTTCTTGCTGTTTCTGAGCAAGTCTTTTCTCATTGATGGCATAGCCTTGAATCAAATAGTCCTTTAAGCGTTGAGTCGCCCATCGACGGAATTGAATACCGCGTTTTGAATTTACCCGGTATCCTACGGAAATGACAGCGTCAAGATTATAAAATTTCATTATTCTTTTGACCTGACGTTTACCTTCTTGTTGAACTACCGAGAAATCCTCGGTAGTTGCTGGTGCTTCCAGCTCTTCTTCGTTAAATATGTTTTTTAAATGCAAACCGATGGTATCAGTGTCCTTGTCGAAAAGGTCAGACATTTGCTTCTGGCTCAACCAAACTGTGTCTTGCTCAAATTTTACTTCGATCTGGGTTTCGCCGTCACCGCTTTGATAAATTTCTATCTGGTTCTCCATTCAAAAGATTTTAATATTTCAAATTTAAGATAAAGTTGATCAATGAAAAATAACACACAAAATCGCATTACTTTTGAGATTAAGGAGCATGGTAATGGATAGTTAAGTCTTAAAAATCCTACCATACGGGAAGTGATTTTGGACTAAATGTCAGATAATACATGAAGAGAAAAACATGCTTTCAAACCCGTTTTGTACCTAATTTGTACCTTACTTAATTTAATCTTCTAATTATCAAGTATTAATACATATTGTATCAAATCTGCAAATTCCCTTGCATACTTATTGCCTGATAGCCCGGAAAGCAGTAGCATACGTATTGTTATAATACAGGGTGCATTTTGCTATACCTATTTTAACTCCTAACTTTTATCAAGATGTTTGGTAGATTCCTTCTAAGCCTCGTTGTGGGCATCTTGTTTATTCAGGAAGTTCATTCTCAACAGCTTCCGCTTCAAAAAATGGCCACAGATAAGTGGATCAAGACCTGGCTGCTGTGCGGGCCGGTTCCACTGGAAGCGCCTGTGGACGGCAAGAAAGGGGTAGGGCATTTGCGTGGTTATGAGGGCGATTATCTTAAAAAATTTGGTGGCGAGCGGAATCTTACGGTTAAGGCTGGTGACGAAATTACAGTTAAGGGAGGTACGGCCAAATGGAAATTGTACACAACGCCAGATTCAATTATCGATCTGCGGAAAGTGATTTCTAAGGATGCGCCGGTATTCGCGTATGCGTATACCGAAATCCATTCTGATCAGGATAAGACCTGTTTTGTGTCGTTTGGCTCCAACGATGGCGGGACGCTTTGGATCAATGGCGCCCATGTTTGGGATTATGCCACGGTGCGTGGCTTGCGTATCGACCACGATGTAATTCCGGTTCATTTCAAAAAAGGGAAAAATAAGATACTCCTGAAAGTAGAGCAACATGGAAACCGCTGGGAGTTTTGCATGCGGTTGCGCCAGTTTACTCCGGAAAAGCTGGAAAATGGACAGAACGTTTTTAGAATAGACAGTAAGCGTAACGGTGAAGTGGCCCTGCAATCACCTTATACCGAATCCAATTTGGCGCAGTTGGTTAAAAGTGTACAAGTGGAAGTGCGCAACTCAAAAAATCAGGTGGTTCTTTCCGAAAACAGATCTTCCGATTTTCTGGCTCCTGTCAGTCTGAAATCCATGGACTTTCAGACCTATAATGCTCATTATAATGTAGCATTGCAAAGCGGGGTAAAGATTCACCAGGACCAGATTTTCAATGCCGGGAAACGATTGGAATTTGTTTTGTTTAAGAATCAAAAAACGGATTATACCATTGTACTGGCCGATGATGCTTCCGAATCGGAAAAATGGGCTGCAGACGAATTGAAGCATTGGTTAAAGGAGCTAAGTGGCGCGGATTTTTCGATTAAATCGCTGTCTTCTGCTACCGGTCCGCGTATTATTTTAGGCTATAATCCGGTGGTCAAAAACCTGACCGGAATGCCAGCCCCTGCGGTGTTGGATGAAGCTTACCATTACAGTAACGTGGGGCAGGATCTGGTTATCTTTGGAGGGAAACAGCGGGGTACCATGTATGGGGTGATGTCGTTTCTGGAAAATGAGCTGGGGTGTCGCTGGTATACTCCCACTGTGACGAGTATTCCTAAAAGAAACGAACTAAAATTTACGCATTTAGGGCATAGCGAAAAACCTGGTGTGCGTGTTCGTAACGATTTTTACTTCGAGGCATTTGATCCTATCTGGGCGGCAAGGAATAAAATGAACGGATCGATGGGGGCGCCTAAACAGCCGGGCGAGGTGGAAAGTTACTGGTCGGTTCATACGTTTTACCCGTTGGTTCCTCCGGCAGAGTTTTTTGAGAAACACCCGGAATATTATAGTTTGCTGAAAGGGAAGCGTGTGCCGGAACTGGCGCAGCTTTGCCTGAGTAATCCGGATGTATTGGCTATTATCAGTGACCGTATCAAGAAACGCATGCGGGAAAGCCCGGAATACCTGATTTACGATGTTTCACAGAATGATTACTACAATCCCTGCGAATGTGATAAATGTCAGGCCATCGTGAAACGGGAAGGCAGTGAATCGGGATTGATGATCTGGTTTGTGAATCAGGTCGCAGAGTCTGTGGAAAAAGAATTTCCTGACAAGTTTATCGGCACGCTCGCCTACCAGTATACACGTAATCCACCCGCGCGTATCCGTCCGCGGGAGAATGTGGTCGTGCGCTTTTGTAGTATTGAGTGTTGCTTTGCACACGATTTCAAGACCTGTCCGCAAAACCAGTCGTTTATGAAGGATATGCAGGTGTGGGCCAAGATGGCGCCGCATATCTACATTTGGGACTATGTCGTTAATTTTGGACATTACCTGATGCCGTATCCTAACTTTTCCGTGCTGCAGTCCAACATCAAATCGTTTAAGGAACACAACGCTATTGGTATCATGGAACAAGCCGCGTACCAAAGCAGGGGTGGTGAGTTTGCCGAGCTGAGATCGTATCTGATTGCCAGGCTGCTATGGAATCCTGACATCAACACCAAAGATGTTATCGATGAATTTATGTACGGCTATTATGGTCGTTCCGGTAAGTTTGTCAAGCAATATTTTGATCTGTTGCAAAGTCAGGTGAAACCGGATACACACATCGGGCTGGGTACCGACCCCAGCAATCCGATTTTTTCGGAAGCATTTGTTAATCAATCCGTGGCTATTTTTGAGGAAGGTGTCAAGGCCGCCGAAAATGAAGAAATATTGCACCGCGTCGAGCTGGCTTCATTGCCGGTACTGTACCTGAAATGCAAACGGACCCCGGCGATTGCCCGCTACGACGGCAGTTACCAAAAACTATGTGAAATCGTAGACCGCGAGAAAATTACGCACTTTGCTGAGGGTGGTGAAGTGGATCAATTTCATAAGGGGATGCAGGAACACTGAGATTGATTTTAGCGAGGAGGATCTGAACAAAGCAGAGGTGCTTTGGGTCTTTCAGTCAGTCGACGAATATGATTGTAAACTGCGAAAATCCTTTGACTATTATTGCCAATTTAATAATAGTCAACAGGATTTTCGCTGATTTCACTTTATTCTCAAATCCTTCCGTACCTGATCAAAATGAACATTTTTAAGTCCCAGACGTTCAAATTCTTTTAGGTCTTCTGTCAGGTGTTCTTTGAACTTTTCCCCGTCGGCGAATTTTTTGCTGCTATGGGCACGGTATATTTCGATAGCCTGTTCATACTTGCCGGTCAAAAGGTAGTAATTTCCAAGGTTTGCAAGTAAATACAGATCCTGGGGAGCTTTGCCCAGGCCAACTGTTAAATTCGTCCGTGCTTCATCGAACTGACGCAGACAAAGCTGGTTGAAGGCGAGCCCGTTGTATACCTCCGGCGTTTTTAGGTCCATCCAAATTAATTCGTTGTAAGACAAAACAAGCCCGGGAGCATCTTTTGTGATCTGCTGTCCTTTCACCAGTTCCATAATTGCTTTGACCCGGCTGGTTTTATCGATCATGCCCGAAGTACTCATTTGCGCTATGCAGCTTTCTAGATTTTCTACCCGGACTTTATCTCTGGCCGGGTTTGTCAGATTCGCGAAGGCCGCAGGAGAATAACGGGTTTTGATCTTATTTTTTGCACAATCACAAATACTTTTGCTGGTACTATCCTTGTAACTGAATTTTGCAAGGCAGTCCGTGTAAAGCGTTTCCGTGCTTTTGACAGACCAGATATCGCGATATTCCTTATTGGAAACAATGGCAACAATATCCAGAGAAACCGCAACACCTTCGGTGATACTGGGGTTTCGTAAACAAAGAGACAGGTCATTTCTAACCACTGGGATCTGGAAAGCGCCATTACGGCTATTTTCAGCGGTGCCTTCCTTGTAAAACGTAGGGACGTCATGGCTATACATCCCGACCAGATCTTTCTGTTCAAATTCTTTTAATCCCGCGGCATTTGTAAGATAAATATCCACAGAGCTGTTACCTGTGGGTTTTATCAGCTGCCCGGCGACATTGGTAGCAAGGCCTACGCCAATCATGTTGAGCAGTCCGCTTGTGATCAGTTTGGCAATCTGTATTTCCAGGCCGGTGCCTGCTACCTTTTGGTTGGCATTGTTCGTGGCCAGCGTGGTAAAGGAATAGTACCAGGCTACGGTGCCAGGCGGAAGCTGGACGGGTATCACAATCCTGTTTTTGCCGCCCATCCGGGTTTTGCTGTTCAGGTAAATGGTTTGCCCTTTTATGAGGCTTTTTTCTTTTAAAACCGTTGTGGTGGATTGTCCGGTGACCGATAAGGAATGGAGGATAAATAATGCTAAGGCGGGTAGTATTTTATGCACTGGGTTTAATTTTAATCGGATGACTGTCGCAGGAAAATAATATCCCCATTTTCGAAGGGTTTTGTTAAATGATTCAGGACTTATCAATAAAGTATAGGCCGGGTATATGATTTGGCAGGCAAATTTAACCTAATAAGATTTCATTGCCAGATTTATTTGTCAATCTTACAACGGGGTGAAATCGTTGAGGGGAAACAAGAATTCAGATTGCGGGAAATTTTAGGGGTAAGGTATTGTATTTCAAGTGGAAACGCAGCCGAAAAAAAGGATCAGTAGCAGACGCTCTGACCCTTTAAGAATAACCCTCCTTTAACAGCATTGCAGCTGTACATCAAAATTACGGGCATTATTTTGCTTTCGATAACCTCTTAATAAATAGATATACAGAGGATTATACTTTTTTGAAGTCGTTAAGCTTTTTATATCAATTGTAGGATCACTGAATTTAAGCTGGTTTAAGGACAAGACCGGACCAGTGCGAACAAGGTGTCGAGGTAACCGGCCCTGATGAAGCTATTTATGCACCATGTAACTGTTGCGATTTTTAAATATGTTAATTTAACTTACTACTCGGATAAGAAAATGCATACGCTCTAAAAAAATATACATTTTCTTTGTATAGTTAAATTAATCTCAAAAGGGCTTCTCCGGAGGTGTTGAAGATGCTATTTTGGACGACTTCCTGGTGATAACAAACGATATTTATTTTTTTGGTTATGACGGCTAAAACCCATGCTGATTTTTTGCGGGCGATTCTACTGGCTCTTTTGTTGTTTCTTCCCGGTGCTTCCGGCGCTGTCGATATTTACGTTTCAAAAACCGGGAATGATCATAATCAGGGCAGCAAGCAAAAGCCGCTGGCCACGATTGAGGCTGCCAGAAACAGGGTCAGAAATATCCGAGGACCGGTGACGGTTTTTGTACGGGGTGGTGTGTATTACTTAAATCAACCGGTTATTTTTAGTCAGCCCGATTCCAGGAAATCCGGGGAGGAAGTGGTTTATAAGGCTTTTCCGGGTGAACACGTTGTCATCAGCGGAGCTTTGGAGGTTAAATCCAAATGGGAAACGTATAAAGGTAATATCAAAAGAGCACCGGTTTCCGGCAACCAAATCTTTGACCAGCTATATGTCAATGATCAAAAGCAACGGATGGCACGTTATCCGAATTTTGACCCGACGAGCAGTCACTTCGGTGGATACTCGGCAGATGTTTTATCTTCTGAAAAAATCAACAGCTGGAAATCTCCTGAAGGGGCTTATATCCATGCGATGCACAAGCATGAATGGGGTGATTATCACTACCTGATAACGGGTAAAAATGCAGACGGAACACTTGCCATGGTAGGCGGTTATCAAAACAACCGCCAGATGGGGATGCACGATAAGTACCGGTTTATTGAAAACGTTTTTGAAGAGCTTGACGCACCGGGGGAGTGGTATTTCAATAAAAAAGACAAGATGCTGTATGTTTATTCGGCAGAGGATCTGTCGAATAAAAAAATACTCAGCCCTCAGATTAAACATCTTTTCGAGTTCAGGGGCACTTCCGCCAATCCGGTTCGAAACATAGGTTTGGAAGGTTTTGAGTTCGCGCATACTTTGCGCACATTTATGGAAACCAAAGAACCGCTACTAAGAAGTGACTGGGCCATTTACCGGGGAGGTACGGTCGTTTTTGAGGGTACTGAGCAATGTTTTGTCAAAAAATGCCACTTTAACGCCGTGGGCGGTAACGGCGTATTTTTTAATAACTACAATCGGAAAAGTGAGGTTTCAGGCTGCCATATGGAAAACATAGGGGCCAGCGGAGTTTGTTTTGTAGGGGACCCGGCAGCGGTTCGATCACCGAGTTTCGAATACCACGAGTCGGTTTCATACGACCAAATGGATAAGCAGCCAGGGCCTAAGAGCAATAACTATCCTGCGGAATGCAAAGTATATGACAATCTGATGCACGGGCTGGGTCAGGTAGAAAAACAGATTGCCGGGGTTCAGATTTCGATGGCTATGGATATAACGGTCAGTCATAATACGATTTACAATATGCCGCGTTCGGGCGTTAACATCAGTGAGGGAACCTGGGGAGGACATGTGATCGAATTTAACGACATTTTTAATACGGTATTGGAAACAGGGGATCACGGCTCGTTTAATTCCTGGGGAAGAGACAGGTTCTGGCACCCCGACCGGGATGTGATGAATAAGCTGGCAGTGGATTACCCTGAAATCATTCTGCTCGATGCGGGGAAAACAACCATTATCCGTAATAACAGGTTCAGGTGCGATCACGGCTGGGATATTGACCTGGATGACGGGAGCAGCAATTATCATATCTACAACAATCTTTGCCTTAACGGCGGGTTGAAATTACGCGAAGGTTTTCAGCGGGTGGTTGAGAACAATATTATGATCAACAACTCATTCCATCCGCATGTCTGGTTTGCGGCGAGTGGAGATGTGTTTAGAAAAAATATTGTGACCAAACCATATTTCCCGATCCAGGTCAGGGAATGGGGTAAGGAAGTGGATTATAACCTTTTTCCCGATCAGGCAGCCCTTGAAAAGGCTCAAATCAATAAGACAGATGCGCATAGTCTTGCCGGGGATCCGATGTTCGTGGATGCCGCGCATGGAAATTATCAGGTGAAACCGGGGAGTCCTGCCTTGAAACTGGGATTTGTCAATTTTCCAATGAATAATTTCGGTGTCGTTTCGGCTGGTTTGAGAGCAAAATCGGCTGTGGTTCCGCTACCCGTTGTCAATAACAACCTGGACGATAAAAATGTACAGGATATTGTTTGGCTGGGGGCAAAATTTAGAAATGTCAACGGGTTGGGAGACCGGTCTGTGTATGGTTTGCCTGACGAAAAGGGGGTTATTCTTGAAACCATTCCTCAGGGCAGTATTCTTTCCAAATCGGGGTTGAAAAAAGGAGATGTGATTCGTCTGCTCAACAAAAAAGTGATCACCAATGTATCAGATCTGATCAACGTTTTTCAGGAGGTCAACTGGATGGGGCACTCTGAGGTGGAATTTTTCAGAAATCAACAGTTGAGCAAAGAAACGGTCTCTTTTAAATAAGTGTACAACTATTTTAGTGATTAACCTTTATAAATTCAATAAATTGAAAGCAACTTTTTACCTACTAACGCTGGCAACGCTGATCCTGGGGTTTTCCCATGAGAGTTCTGCCCAGCAAGATCTTAAACTTTGGTATAAACAGCCTGCACGTAACTGGAACGAGGCTTTACCTGTTGGAAATGGCCGCATCGGTGCGATGGTTTTTGGTCGGGTTAATGAGGAATTGATTCAGCTGAACGAAGAAACGCTCTGGTCGGGAGGGCCGGTGAACAATAACCCTAATCCCGGCGCGGTAAAATACCTGCCGCAGATTCGTAAGGCTCTGGAAAACGAAGATTACAAACTGGCCGAAGACCTGACCAAGAAGATGCAGGGCCTTTTCACTGAATCCTATGAGCCGCTTGGCGATCTGCTGATTAAACAGGATTTTAAAACAGCTCCGTCTGCTTACCGGCGTGAGCTGGATATTTCCAATGCATTATCGCTGACTACTTTTACGGTTGACGGTGTGGAGTACAGCCGTGAAATTTTCGTTTCCGCGGCCGACCAAGTCATGGTAATCAGGCTTAAATCGAGCAAGAAAGGTGCGCTTAATTTCACCGCTTCAACAAGCAGCCCGTTGGTTTACCGCAATGTAGCGCTGGCCAATGACCAGCTGGCAATGAAAGGCCAGGCGCCGGCGCACACGGATCCAAGTTATATGCAGACGATGGAAATACCGGTCGTTTACAACGATCCTTCGCAGTGTAAGGGTATGCGTTTTGAGCTGCGGGTAAAAGTGAAAGAATCCGATGGTAAGGTGACAACTGATACTGCCGGTGTACACATTACTGATGCCAGTGAAGTAGTATTGCTTCTTTCTGCTGCCACCAGTTTCAATGGTTTTGATAAATGTCCGGATAAGGAAGGTAAAGACGAAACATTGCTTGCCGGTCAGTATCTGAAACCAGCTTTGGCAAAAAACTTTGACTCGATCAGGAAAGATCATATTGCAGATTTTCACCGGTTTTTTAATAGGGTAAGTCTGGTTTTAAATGGTAATCCCAAGACGGACCTGCCTATGGATGAGCGTCTAAAGAATTATACGGAAGGAGCCAAAGATCCCGCGTTGGAATCTCTTTATTTCCAGTTTGGCAGATATCTGCTCATTTCCAGCTCCCGTCCGGGTGGGATCGCGGCCAATTTGCAGGGTATCTGGAATCATCAGGTCCGTCCGCCATGGAGCAGCAATTTTACGACCAATATCAATGCCCAGATGAACTACTGGATGGTTGAAACTGCCAATTTATCGGAGTTGCATACCCCGCTTCTTGACATGATCAAACAGATGGAGGTGACAGGGACGAAAACGGCTAAGAATTTTTATAACGCCAATGGCTGGGTCGTACACCATAACTCGGAT
Source organism: Dyadobacter sp. LHD-138 (assembly GCF_030929615.1). Lineage (GTDB taxonomy): Bacteria > Bacteroidota > Bacteroidia > Cytophagales > Spirosomataceae > Dyadobacter. Next base: position 16,033 of record NZ_JAVFVU010000014.1, read on the forward strand.
ATTTGGGCGACATCCAATCCGGTAAGCGGAAGTCCTTCCTGGGCGAACTGGCCGATGGGTGGCGCGTGGCTGTGTCAGCATCTGTGGGAACATTACCAGTTTACAGGCGACAAGCAATTTCTTTCCAAAGAAGCTTATCCGCTTATGAAATCGGCAGCGATGTTCTGTTTGGACTGGCTGATCGAAGATAAGAATGGGAAACTTGTAACTGCACCGGCTACAACGCCTGAGAATATTTTCATTGATGACAAAGGATATAAAGGCTCGGTTTCCGTTGCCACGACGATGGACATGGCGATAATCTGGGATTTGTTTACCAACCTGATTGAGGCTTCTGAACGCCTGGACACCGACCCGGAATTTAGAAAACTGCTGATTGAAAAGCGTGGTAAATTATTTCCGATGCAGGTTGGTAAAAAAGGAAATTTGCAGGAATGGTACAAGGACTGGGAAGAAGCGGAACCAGAGCATCGTCACATCTCGCATTTGTTTGGGTTGTTTCCGGGCAGACAAATTTCTCCGCTTACCTCGCCGGTCTACGCGCAGGCAGCCAGAAAAACCATGGAACTTCGCGGGGATGGAGGCACCGGATGGAGCAAGGGCTGGAAGATCAATATCTGGGCGAGGCTTTTGGATGGAAATCATGCCTACAAACTGATCCGTGAGCAGTTGAAACTGACTGGTGTTGAAGGGACAAACTATGCCAATGGAGGTGGTACGTATCCCAATCTGTTGGATGCGCACCCGCCGTTTCAGATCGATGGGAACTTTGGAGGAACGTCAGGGATTGCCGAGATGCTGGTGCAAAGCCACGACGGATTTTTGAATATTTTGCCTGCTATTCCCGATAACTGGACGAGCGGTGAAGTAAAAGGAATGAAAGCCCGTGGTGGTTTTGAAGTGGACGTTATCTGGAATAATGGAAAAATTATCCAACTGACCGTGCGATCAAAATTGGGTGGAAATTGCCGGATCGATGTTCCGAATGCCGTAAAAGTAATCGGAAAAACAGCTGTAAAAGCTGCTAAATCCGCAAATCAGAATGCATTTTATAAAGTAATTCAACAGTCCGCCGCAGAACCGGTTGTGAGAAAAAACAGACTTGTTTATGATTTCGCAACGGAGGCTGGAAAAGAATATATCTTTAAAGCTGGCAGATAAGGATCAAAAGCCGGGTGAACAGAGCCAGTCCGTTTCCGCGGACTGGCTCTGTGCTATTTTAGGAGTCCGTCTAGGTTAACTTATTTCCGCAATTTTTTCAAAAATCCTGGCGATCACTTCTGCACCGGGATCTGGCACATTTCTAAGCACCTCCTCGGATAAATAGGAGGAACGACCGAATTTAGTATTGACGATATTTTTGGTGTGGTCTGCGCCGCGGCGGGCGTGTTGGGCTGCCACCGCGACAGAATCCCCATGGGCCAGTGATTCGAATCCGGGTTGAAGGGCATCGATCATGGTACGGTCACCCAGGGCGGCACCGCCATAATCTTTAACTTTTTGCAGACCGGCTAGCAGTGCTTTGCCAAGGTCCGGGTTTTCGCTGTAAGCTGTGCCCGCTGCCGTAAACAAAATGGACAGGAGCACGCCGCTGGATCCTCCGGCTTCCCGGGCCAGAATCCTGCCGATGGTCAACAGCAATTTACCGGTTTCATTGAGCGGAAGTTTTTCAATCACGGCTAAAAGTCGCCGCCCGGACAGCGCAAAGGTGGAGCCTGCGTCTCCGTCGCCTACTTTTACATCCAGACCATTGATCTCTTTTTCAATATGTACCAATAAATGTGCCACTTCTTCGATCAGTTTTTGAACCTCTAAATTCTGCGAAGGAGCATAAGGAATCGTGTCCGGCAATTTCGGGCTGCTGATGCTGGCCGGTTTTGCAAATGCGTGGATTTGCCAGTTGACTGGTTCGGCGGGAGCTAACAAAGCTCTTTCTGTTTCCTGATTCAACAACAAAACAGAAAGGGAAAAGCCGCTCATGTTGATTGAAGACATCAGCGCCGCCGGTCCGATGATGTAATTGATTTTCCCGGCAAGTTTCGTTTTTTGAAATGAGTTAACCAGTAAACTCATTTCAATAGGACTAACACTTCCCATGTTGTTGAACAGCAGCGCATATTTGTCGTCGGTTTCCGGCAGGAAAGAGCTGAGCTTATCGACTGCCAGCGCCATCATAACATCGGCCGTATCATAAGCAATTACTTCGATGCCAGGCTCTCCATGAATACCAAGTCCTAATTCAGCCTGATGGTCATTCAACCGGTGCGTTGGCTCCTGGTCCAGATGCTGGCATTCGGTTAACGATAGCCCGATGGATGAGGTATTGTCAATGACTTTTTGCGCCGCATCGACGATCTGGTCCAGCGTTTTTCCTTCTTCGGAAAGCTGACCGGCAATTTTGTGTACGAACAAAGTTCCAGCCAATCCGCGTCTTTTTACATCTTTACCCAAGGCGATATCATCATCTACGGTAACGGTACGCACATTAAATCCCAGCGCCCGGGCTTGCTCTGCCGCCAATCCGAAATTGAGGCGGTCGCCGGTATAATTTTTTATAACCAGAAGGCAGCCGGAAGAACCGGTTACAGCCAATATTGCGGACAATACTGCATCGACCGTTGGGGACGCAAAGATATCGCCGCAGATGGCCGCCGTTAGCATACCTTTGCCAACAAAGCCTGCATGTGCGGGTTCGTGACCAGATCCGCCGCCGGATATTATGGCAACTTTAGATTTATCCCAGTCTTTCCGAACGACAACCCTGACCTCGGGAAAATTATCGAGTTTAGCCAGTTTTGGATTTGTGAGTAATCCGTTAATCGCTTCGTTAACGATCTGGTTGGTTGCATTGATGAAAAATTTCATAAGCCGCATCAATTAAATGATAGGCTGCAAATTAGTAAAAACTTGCTTTCAACAAGGTTTTTGGGCTTGAATGTGATTTAAAACTTCATCAATAACCGTATGCATCCGCTGATGAACCGTCGCGTCGTTTGCATTACAAAACCCTGGATAATTAAAAGCGTCAGGGATATCTTTTTGCAGGTTTAGTGATGACTGTTTTTGACAAAGACAGATGCCTTGCGCATGAAGACGTTTTCCTAGATATTCCTGTTCCGACTGTCCGGGCGTTGGGATAAGTAAAGCCTTTTTATGAATAACAGCCAGGTCCATCAGGGTGGAATAACCACTGCGACATATCACCAAAGCCGATTCGTTCAGTAATTTCGTCAGTTGCAGGGCGTTCAAATGCGTTTTGTAGCTGATGTGTTCAGGCATGTCCACGGGTACGGAGGTCGAAGGATTTCCGGCTACGATTGTGAAATGATATTCCTTTTGTTTGGATGCCTGTGATAATATTTTCTGCTCTAAAATACTGCGCATTGGTTCAGGCCCCGAGAGTAAAACCAGAATGTTTTTTTTGTCAGGGACCGCTTTTTCAGCCATTGGATTTAACTGGGAGAGTAAGCCAATATATTTAGCGTTTGAAGGTATCGTTCCCGGATGTGACAAACTTCCACCCAGGCCTTGTGGGGACGCTTCGTCGACAACCCAGCATTCGTCAAACTTTTCCAGCATGGGGTAATGCACCGATTTCAAAATGAGATCGGCCAGGAATCCTTTCCCCGATTTGATTTGTAGTTGATGCGTCATAATGACCGAGTAAAGGCCGGCCGTTTTTAGGCCATAACGATTATCGGAAATGACCAGATCGAATTTATACTCGTCGGCAAGCTGGCTTAACCAAAGTCTTTCCCTTTTAATTGACCGGAGGATTTTTGGGATTTGCGCGAGTATTTTTGGTGCAAAAGTGAGCGAATTTTTACTATACGAAATCCGATAGCCGCGGAGGCGCACTATTTTCAATTCGGGGAAATTACTTCTTAACAATACAGCCACAGGACCTTCGGCTGCCAGGGTTACCACGCAGTTTTTTTCAAGAAGATATCGGATGATTGGGATACAGCGGGTTGCATGTCCGAATCCCCAGTCCAGGGGGGCGACTAAAACATGTAACGGTCGGTTGGTAAGCATAACGATTTTTCTGATTGCGGATTAATTTGCTGGTATGTACCCTAAAATACCTGTTTATCTTAGAAAATACAGCTACTCAAATAAGACCCAATGCTAGCAAAAATCTTTCTAAGATTGCGAATATGGCAAATCTTTGTTTGAAAATAGTAACACTTGGACTCGGGAGCCCGCAAATTGTTGCGTGCCAACGTATACGTTATCCTGGATAACCAGAAAAATTAATGGCTGGAATTGACATGAAGCGCTTCACGTATATCTGAGTATTTGGCAGTTTTTCCCTTGAAGGTAAGTAGTAGTGGAAAATTAGTTTATATTATTGACTTTTATAATAAGCTATTAATCATCCGGTTACTGAGCTAATCGCATATAGCTAATTACCAACAGCTATTTACTTTCATGATGACTCTTCTTTGAACTTAAATTATTAAAAATATAACAATACAAATGGCGCTTGTTTTTCAACCCTGATTTTGTCCGTCTCAATGACGAACTGCAACGTTTTGTGCGCACAGACCATGAATTTTGACTTATTAAACATGCACTTGACGTGCCAACCATAAGCCAAATGAAAAGGTATTTCTTTCTGATATTCACCATCGCTTTGTCCGTTTCGGCTCGGGCACAGGAGCATCTGAGTTTAAAGCAATGCATTGATTACGGCCTTAAACACCATCGCAGCACAATTGTATATAAAAATGAGAGAGAGGCTGCCCGTTTTAAAGCAAAGGAAGCGATGGCGGCTTATCTGCCGGCCGTGAATATAAACGGGAGTGTTGATGATAACCTGAAAGTACAGCAATCCGTGATTCCTGCCGGCGTTTTTGGCCCCACCGATGTGAAAGTGGCATTTACCAAAAAATTCAACAGCAACGTAACAGCCCAGGTTGACCAGACTATTTTTGACAAATCTTTGATCACGGGGCTGCGGGCTAATAAGTTTTCGATAAAACAAGCAGAGCTGAACTCGGAACAAAATGATGAGACGATCATTTACAACATCAGCAATGCTTATTATCAGATATTTGTTTATCGTCAGCAGCTGTCGTTGCTCCAAAGTAATCTGGATACGTATCAGCAGCAGCTCGGGATTTCCAAACTGCAACTCGAAAAAGGCGTGGCAATGGAATCGGACGTCAATAAGATCCAGGTTAATTATAACAACACCAATTCGCAGGTGCTGGTGGCGGAAAGCAATCTTGAACTGGCACAAAACCAGCTGAAAAATGCAATGGGTTATTCGCTCAGTGACTCGCTTAAAATTCAGGATTTTCTTCTAGATGAGCCCGTCGCACAGCAAACACAATTTACGCCGTCTGATTTTCCGTTGTTTAACGTTTCAAACCGGACGGATTTTAAGCTGTCGGAAGTTGACATTGCGCTGCTTGATATTGACCAGAAAAGAATTCGTGCTACGGCGGTTCCAAAATTGACGGCGTATGCGAGATACGGCGGGGTGGGATTCGGCGATAATTTAGGCCAGTCTTTTTCAAAGATCAGTGATTTTGCAGCCGTGGGAATTAAGCTGGCGATACCGGTCTTTGATGGTTTTAAACGCAATGCGCAGTACAACCAGGCCAGGATCAAGCAGGTTAATGCACGTGAAAATTTGAAGATCGATCAGGAAACCTTTCATCTGGAATTTGACAATGCACGTACCCAACTCATCAAGGCGCAAAGCAGCCTGGAAAACGATAAAAGAACGATCGGACTGGCCGAATCAGTTTTCAAAAGTACCGATCTGCAATATCAGAAAGGCGTCACGGACCTGACCGACTGGCTGAACTCACAGTATTCGCTGAAAGAGGCACAAAGCAATTACCTGAATTCTCTCTATAATTTTCTGATAGCCAAAATCGACCTTGAAAAGGCGAACGGCACTTTGAAAACTTTTCATAACATGTTATAACATCCATCATGAAACGCAAATACATCATCTCAATCGGCCTTCTGGCAGTGATCTTGCTGATCGCTTTTAAGCTAACGGCCAACAAAAAACAGCTGGATCAGAATAATCAGCCTGAGAAAAAAGTGGCGGTAAAAATTCCTGTGAAGTATGCGGCAGCGAAAGAACAGGTTTTGGAAGTAAGCATTGTGAAAACAGGTAATCTGGCACCTTACAAAGAGTCAAAGGTGATTACAACCAGCAGTGGTATTTTGCAGAAAGTTCGCTTCGAACTGGGAGACCAGGTTCGTCAGGGGCAGGTATTGGCTATGATGGACAACAGAACGGCCCAGCTGGATCTCCAAAAAGCCCAGAGCAGTCTGGCCAAACTGAAAGCGGATTTACAAACCTATACAGAGCTTTTTGAGGGCAAGGCTGCAACCCGGGAAAAAGTAAACGAGATCCGTCAAAACTATAACGATGCACTGGTTGAAGTTGACCAGATCAAAAAACAGATGACGGATGCCTCGGTGAAAGCACCGACAAGCGGTATCATTGCTGCTAAAAATCTGGAAGAAGGTGTTTTTGCGAACGCCGGTTCTGAAATTGCCACGATCGTAAATTTGTCACGTACAAAGGTGCAGGTGAATCTGACGGAAGCTGAGGTGTATCAGGTTAAACAGGGACAATCGGTAAAGATTACAGCTGACGTATATCCTAATGCGGTTTTTACCGGAAGGGTATCTTTCATAAGTCCACAGGCCGATGTAACGCATAATTACATGGCGGAAATCATGATTGATAATGCACAGAATTCGCCGTTGCGTTCAGGAACTTTCGTGTATGCCGATTTTTCGCAAAAATCAAAGGAACAGATTCTGGTTATTCCCCGGGAAGCGCTGACAGAAAGTGTTAAAAATGCCTCGGTTTATGTGATCGGGCAAGACAACCGGGTGGCGTTGCGGGCGGTGCAGCCGGGAAGGGAAACCGGCGGAATGATCGAAATAATCACCGGGCTGAAATCCGGCGACCGCGTGGTGACCTCGGGGCAGATTAACCTGAAAAACGGAAGTGAAGTTAGTTTATCTAATTAATCAAAGAACATGTCAATATCAGAAATAGCCGTAAAAAGGCCTTTGCTAATCGTGGTAATATTTACTGTGCTTATCCTTTTCGGGTTGCAGAGTTATACCTTGCTTAACTATAATCTGCTGCCTAAAATGCAGGTTAATGTAGTCAGTGTCAGTACTGTTTATCCGGGTGCATCCGCCGCGGAGGTGGAAAGTTCGGTAACCAAAAAGCTGGAAGATGCCTTTGCCTCAATCGAAGGTCTGGATCAGATCAGCTCAACATCGCAGGAAGGGGTATCACAAATTTCGGTAACCCTGAAAAGTGATGCCGATGTGGACAAGGCCGAACGTGATATTCAGCGTAAAGCCGATCAGGCGCAAAATGAATTGCCTCAGGATATCGACAAGCCGCTTGTCAACAAGATCAGCCTGGAAGAAACGCCGGTGATTAAAGCCGGTGTAACGTCAAAACTCGCTCCCCGGGATTTGTATGACCTTATTGATCTTCAGGTTCGCCCGCTTCTTCAGAACATTCCCGGTGTCGGACAGGTGAATATCATCGGCGGCGACGAGCGTCAGATTCAGGTAAATATTGACCAGGCTAAACTGAAAGGTTATAATTTAAGCATTGCGCAGGTAACGCAGACCGTCGCAAAGGCAAATCAATCTTTTCCCGCCGGTCAGATTGAAACTAAAAATCAGCAGTTCTCCATCCGTTATGATGCCAATGTAACTTCGTTAGGACAGATCAACAAACTGATCGTTGCAAGGGATAGAAAAGGAGGGACGGTCTATCTGGAAAATGTGGCCGAAGTGGTGGACGCAACAGCGAAGACCACAGCCATCAATCATATCAATGGTATTCCGTCGATTGGTATTCAGCTTGTTAAGCAAACGGATGCCAATGCGGTGGATGTCAGCCGGTTGGTTAAGGAAAAATTCACTTCATTGGAAACGCAGTTTAAATCTCAGGATGTTAAATTTGAAGTTTCCAGTGATCAGAGTACGTATACGCTTTCGTCCGCACACGCCGTGATGGAGGATCTTGTGCTGGCGATTATCATTGTCGGACTTGTTATGCTTGCCTTCCTGCACAGCGTTAGAAGCTCGCTTTTTGTTCTGGTGGCTTTGCCCTGCTCCATTATCCCGACGTTTATTGCCATGTATTTTCTCGGTTTTTCACTGAATATGATGTCCCTGATGGCTATGTCGCTGGTTGTTGGAATTCTGGTCGATGACTCGATCGTGGTTTTGGAAAATATTTACCGACATCTGGAAATGGGTTCGGATAGAAGAAAAGCAGCCCTCGACGGACGTAGTGAAATTGGCTTTACAGCCCTGGCTATCACGCTCGTCGATGTTGTCGTGTTTCTTCCATTGGCACTTTCCGGTGGTATCATCGGCTCTATTCTTCGGGAATTTTCACTGGTCGTTGTGATCTCAACCCTGATGAGTCTGTTTGTTTCCTTTACCATCACGCCGCTTCTTGCCAGCCGTTTTGGCAAACTTGAAGAATTGAATGCAAAAAGCTGGTGGGGGAGGCTGAACCTTGGTTTTGAGCGGATTATCGATCGGCTGAAAGATGATTATGCTTACTTATTGGAGATTGCGCTGGGGAAAAAACGCTGGTTGTTATCAGGCGTTCTGGTACTTATTTTTGGCTCTGTGATGCTGTTGGCCAAAGGCTTTATCGGAGCTACTTTTATTCCAACATCGGATCAGGGGGAGCTGATGATCAAGATTGAACTGGATCCGTCGGCGACCATTTATCAGACGAATATGATCACCCAGCAGGTGGAAAAGATGGTGATGCAGAAACCCGAAGTGGTCAATGTTTTTTCAAGTATTGGTTTTGTTTCGGGTAGTGTTGCAGGCGCGGCTAATAACGGAAATTTGGCGGAACTGACTGTAAGTCTGGTAGATAAAAATAAAAGAAACTTTTCTCCGGGTGAATTCGGGCTGAAAATGCAGCGGGAAATCAGTGCGGTGATACCGGGGATCAAGGTATCTTCTTCGCCGACAAGCATTTCCGGACAAAGTCAGGCGCCGATTCAGGTCGCTGTAAAAGGTGTTGATCTTGAGCAGGTTCGGGCGGTGGCCAGTCAGTTTAAAGATACCATAGCCAGTATTCCGGGAACCCAGTTTGTTGAATTATCGGTAAAAGATCAAAAACAAGAGGTGGATGTAAAGCTTGATCGCGAAAAAATGACGTTGCTGGGTCTCGATGCCAGCCAGGTTGGTGCTGCGCTGCAAAATGCTTTCAGCGGGGACGATAAGAGTAAATTCAAGCAGGCGGGTAACGAATATGACATTAAAATTGGCCTTGACCAGTATAACCGTTCGGAGATTGGGAACGTTAAAAACCTGTCTTTTGCCAACAGCGACGGTCAGAGTTTTGTACTAAGCCAGTTTGCCGAAGTGGGCGATGCGCTGGGCGAGAGTGTGTTGCAGCGAAATAATCGTCTCAATGCGATAACGGTTAATGCCAACGTAGTAGGCCGTCCGGTGGGATCTGTGGCAGACGATATTAAACTTAGCGCCAGCCACATCAAATTGCCTGAGGGTATTACAATTGAGTATCTGGGAGAAGTGAAAAACCAGGGGGACGCATTCAGCAGTCTTGGACTGGCGTTGGTAACGGCTATCCTGCTGGTTTATCTGATCATGGTTGCGCTTTATGAAAGTCTGATTTATCCGTTTGTGGTATTATTTTCGATACCGGTTGCGCTGATCGGGGCATTTCTAGCCCTTGCCCTGACGATGGAAACGCTTAATATTTTTTCTATAATCGGCGTCATTATGCTGCTGGGGCTGGTTTCTAAAAATGCCATTCTGATTGTTGACTTCACCAATGAGTTGAAAAGCAGAGGACATTCGGTTAAAGATGCGCTTATTGAAGCGGGGAAAGAAAGGCTTCGCCCCATCCTGATGACGACATTGGCGATGATCCTGGGCATGCTGCCGATCGCGCTTGCCAGCGGTCCGGGTGCCGAAGTTAAAAACGGAATGGCCTGGGTGATCATAGGCGGTCTGACGAGTTCGATGATTTTTACCTTGTTTGTGGTACCCTCTGTTTATCTGATCGTTGAAAAACTGCTTGTTCGCTTTGGCAGTAAGCCACAACCCGAACCCGTCATGGCGCTGAATACTTAAAGCCGGAATCAGAGATTTGAATCGGTTTTGACGGGATAAGGCAGTGTTTTTGACTATGTCTCCGGGGTTAACTTATGAAGATAAGTTAACCCCGGAGACATTTTTCTTGTTTCCAAACGGCATAATTTTCAAATGCCTAGCCATCTTTCGCACCGGTATTATTTTTAATTAATTTTTTGAAAAATGGATAGGGGGAAGAGCGTTCTGTCTTGTCATGGATTTGTAGCCTCAAAAGATTATTACAAACCAATTAAGTCGCTGAATTTCAACCTCCATCTGGGCCGGTGTGCTGTGTCTAATAGGCAGAGGCTGCCAAGGATTTGAAAGTTGAAAAATGACAGGATCAGGTTTTCATGAAGGGGCTGGCTAGCACCATGATATTTATCCCGATTGTGTTTGGTTTTTGTCTGATCACCAAAGCATGATGATCCGGTTTGGCTACGAAAAAGTGTAAAGTATTAATTCAAGAAGCCGTCAAAAATCTAACCTAATTTATTAACAATGAAAACGATCATTGCTTGTGCCCTTTTGTGGGTAATCGGAATTCCTGTGTTTGGCCAGGGCCTGAAATATCAGCTGAGCCCAAAAGCACTGGACTCGTTAAAATTCGTGCACTATCGAATGGCTGCCTTAAAGTACCCGAGTATCCGGCAAGCGTCCATTTCAACGGATTTTGTTGCAAGTGCGAATGTGAATTCAAAACTGCTGGGGGAGGATCTGTTTGAGGGCCAGGCACAAATCACAAGGGTTAAAGCGCATTTTACAATACCCGTGGTGTCCTGGGGAAAGAATACAATAGCCTCAACATTGGGGATTACCAACCAGCATTTGAACCTGAACCGTGTCAGTAGTTATACATCCCTTCTTGGTGTAAAAAACATGAAAACGGATCTGACCACGCTCAATTTCATTGCCAGTTTTACCCGAAGTGATTCACTGTTTAATAAACCCATCACGCTGGGCGTCGCGGCATCCGGACTGGCTAATACCTCATTTGACCGGACAAGAATGGTTTTTACCGGATTCGCATCCATTAATCTCATCAGAAACCCGGTTTCGAGCCTGTCGGTTGGGTTGGCGCTGATCAGTGACCGTTCATCGATGACACCCGTTACTCCGATCATCAGTTATTCCCGTAAATTCTCTAACCTGGGCATGGAATTGCTGGCGGATATGCCTTCAAGGATTATTCTTAGAAAAGAATTGTCTGCCCGAACTTTTGTGTCGCTCGGTTCTGAGCTGACGGGCAATTTCTTCTTTTTCAATGTGAACGATTCGAGCCTGCCTGCGAATGCCGTTGGCACTACATTAATTATCAAGTCCGGGGTGACTTTGGAGCATTTAATTTCCAAAAGTATCGTTGTCGGTGTCAATGCGGGTTTTTTCACAACGCCGTCCACCAAAGTGATGGGTGATAAGGCGCGCCCGACAGATTATTTTATCAAAACTAAAACCACAAACGAACCCTATCTCAACCTGACAGTTTCGTTTCTACCATTCTGGAAAGGACTGAAATTATAATTTAAATACCTAGCCCTGAAAGGGCGTCATCCCTCACCACAGGGCATCGCCCTGTGAGGTATTGATATTGAGGTATTATCTTGTCATGCATTACCCCTGTGAGGCATTACGGATGCCCCGATAGCCAGGCCAGGAATTGGGGCGTCTTCTCTTTGCTTACCGTGATAATGTCATGGAAAGGAATCGAAACGGCAACGGAGAGCTTTCGGGAAAGGTAGCTCGAAGCGTTCACCACACTTTTTCGGTTTAAAAGACACTGTCGGTTAGCGCGAAAAAATCCGGTACCGGTTACCTTTTCCAATTCATCCAGATTGCTTTTAGGGTAATAAATTTTGTTGTCAAAAGTAACCAAATGGGTAATTTCATTTTCGACGTAAAACAAAGCAATGTCGTCGAGTTTTACCGGCATGATCACGTCTTTGTAATAAACCAGAATCGCCGTTTGCCTGGGCTGATATTGATTCGAGATCTCCTTAATCAGCGACTGGAAATAGCTGTCGTTATTAGCCGGTTGAACATTTCGCAGATTATTAAACTTTTTGAGTGCCGCCTGGACGGACGTCAGTGTGAAGGGTTTAAGCAAATAATCGATGCCATTTGCGTTGAATGCATTTAAAGCATATTCATCAAAAGCCGTACAAAAAATGACCGGTGTGGTGATCTTGATTGCTGAAAAAATATCAAAACTCAGGCCGTCGCCTAGCTGTATGTCGCTGAATATTAAATCCGGAGGGGAATTTTTACTGAAATAGCTCAGGGCCTCTTTGACAGATGGTAAAACCGCAATGATCTCGCTTGCCGGTGCAGCCTGAATAATCGTGTCGGCAAGATCATCAGCAGTCCATTTTTCGTCCTCAATGATTATAATTTTCATTCTCATACATTTTAATAGTTACCGAAAAACTTTCAGCGCTCTGTTTTATATCGATCTTATCACCCGACAACAGTTTGTATCTTTCAGCAAGATTCGCCAGACCCAGGCCCGTAGAAACTTCCTTATTGGATTTTACCTGAAGGTTGTTTTCAACCGTGATGAAATCGCCGTCATCCGAGACATTGATTTTTAATGGATTTTCTTCTGTCAGTGCGTTATGCTTAATCGTATTTTCCAGCAAAACCTGAATGGAAAAGAATGGCACAAATTTGCTTCTGGCCTGCTGAGATACGTTTATATTGTATTCGATCGCATCGCCAAACCTAATTTTTTGCATTTCCATATAGTCCATGCAAAGCGTTAATTCCGTTTGCAAGGAAGAAATTTTGGAGGCGTGGTCGGAAATGGAGGCCCTGAGAAAATTGGCTAATTTGGTGAGATAGAATTCGCCCTTTTCCGTGTCTTTTTTATAAAGGGATTTTAAAATGGTCAGGGAATTAAAAAGAAAATGAGGATGTATCTGCTGTCTTAACAGAAAGTTGGAAGCCTCACTGACAGCTGCTTTTAATTGCATATTTTCAAGTTCGGCCTGCGTCTTGCTATGCTGGAGAAGCACCTGGTTTTGCATCACGATCATCAGGGTGCTGAAAATTACATACGACACAAAATGAGTAATGATCATTCGTTGATCCGATAATTCATTTTGCTTCCCGGATAGTATTGAAAAAGATATAATCAGTATTGCGTAAATACTCAGACTTAGTATCGTGCCGAATAAATATCTGAAAAATAGCCCCTTTTTATGCGATTGGGGATATCTTGCCCGCCAAAAACGGAGTGTATAAATGTTCGACAGCCCAAGCAAGTAAATCATAATGCAGCCACGAATGAAGGTCATGACGACAAAGGTTATCGACTCAACCTTGCTGATGATCAGTATGACAAAGACAAACAAGTTGATGAAAATTGTCATCAACAGGTTAAGCCGGTACAGATTTTGAAGTGGGAGCGATGCGTTCATGCTGAAAATTAGCAAAAATTAAGCGTTTACTTTCAGGGTTTCCGATTGAAACGGACAAAATTGATGGTGACGGGCGCCATTTGTTTTGTCTGTGCACATCTCGCAAACCAGTCTGCTCATGAACCCAGGTAAGATTGATGCCTTTGTAATACAAAACGATTCGCCCGACATAGCAGACGAATCGTTTAAGAATTTTATCAAATAAAACTGACCCGGTATCGCTCGGGAATATTTAGGGTTTGCCAATAACGGTCACAATACTTTTTGCGGCAACCGCAAATTCTCCCGTCTTGTTAATGCCCACTGGCACCATATCCGATTGGGCGGATGTTTGATAAATCCGGTTTTTTACCGTGGAAGCGGAATAGTTTAATTTTACGGGTATGTTCTGACCAGTCGGGTTCACGATCACGGTTACCAGTTGGTTGTTGGTGTTTTTAAATGAAGAAATCAGCAGTTCGGAATGATTTGTAACATCAATTCTAACCGCGCCCGGCTGAATGAAACGGCTGTACTGGCCCAGCGCCCAAAGCATTTTTGAAGTCTGGAAATTACCGTCCGTTTTATTTTTATCAACGTAAATCAGGCCGTCTTTGTAATCATAGGGCGAAAGTGCGATCCACCAGTGCCATCCCGAAGCGTTGGCGTTAACGAGGTCGTTATGGATTACGCGCGCCACATAAAGCGCCGGATCAATCCCCAGATCTTTCCCTTCTCCCTTGATATCTCCGTTGTTATCGCCCAAAATACAGTACTCCGACATCCAGTATTTTAATCCCGGGTTGCTTTGAAGAGCCTGTGCGATCTGCACCCTTTTTGTTACCCCATCCTTGTATGGCGATGTAGTAAAATAGCTGTGTCCTGAAATCACCGGCGTCAGGTTGGGCAGATTGCCGATATAGTCTGCGGATGACTTGTTAAAAAAGGCACTGATCTGATTTTGCCTGCCTTGTTTATTGAATTCGGAATAAAGATATTCGATCTGACCGGCTTCTGCCACGTCAATTTTTGTTGTCAGGTTTTTTTTGAGCAGGGAGGCGCTGAGAGATCTGGTAATCGCTGCGATTTCGTTGTTGAAAAAAGGCGTTCCTTCTTGTCCGCCGTCGCTCCAATCCCATTGAGGTTCGTTTAAAGGGCTTATGTGGTTGAAAGTAATCCCGGTTTTTTGTTTGACACCGGCAATCACATCAGCCATGTAATCAGCGAATTTTCCGAATTGCTCCGTGGAAAGATTGGGTTTGCCAGCAGTAGCATATCCTTTTTTATTAACCGTCAGCTGGACGGGAGGACTGTTGGGAAACGCGAGAAATTCGTTGATACCGCGCATTTTTGCCGCATTCATAAACCAGATCTGGCCCGCTTGTTTATTGAAATTGTACGTGCCGTCGTCATTGAGAAATCCTTCTGCACGGCGCCATTCGTCTTTTATTCCGCTGGCGTCACCTTGTTCGGCTGTTCCTGCTCCGATATTGAACCGCCATAACGAAAGGCCAATACCCTTTGGTTGTCCGTTGGCAAGCGTATCACGGCTGAAAAGAAGATCAGCAATGGCGTTCCGTTTCACATCGGGCCAGTTGCCTACAAACTGGCAGGCCCAGGCATCGGACGCTCCGAAATGGTCGATGGTCTGATACGTTTTTGCCGGATTTATGGTGATCGTCACCGATTTGTTATCATCGGGTGTCGTATTGTTTTTTTGCGGCTCAGATCCCTTACAACATGTTACTGATAGAAAAAGACTGGCAGCAATGACTGTTTTGCTGTAATGATTTTGTGGAAAATACATGTGGTTTTGTTTAGGGGAAATAAGATCGCCCTTTTCCGATGAGAAAAGGGCGATTAAAAAAGGTCAGTTAATAACCCGGATTCTGTTCAAGCTTGTTGTTGGAAGCCTGAATTTCCGAACGGGGTATCGGCAGCCAATACTGCTTGTCAGCGAAATTTCTTCCGGTCAGCGCTTCTTTTTTTGTATAAGTTAAAGCCGTTCCGTTTTTACCGATCTCGATACCGTAAGCAGGGACATTCTCAGTAACATTCGCAATCTTCCAGCGACGTACATCATAAAAACGATGTTCTTCAAAAGCAAGCTCAATGCGGCGTTCATTTCTGATTTTTTCACGCATTTGTGCCTGAGTCAGGCCGGCCGCAAGGGCTGGCATAGCCACACCGGTACGTTGTCTGATCGCGTTCACGGCTGCATACACACTTGCGTCAGGACCTGAAGCCTCATTTTGTGCTTCCGCATAATTGAGAAGAATTTCAGCGTAGCGGAAATAGATCCATGTCTGCGTGCCTGCGATATCCCACGGGTTGTCGATCGGCAGGTTGTCGTTCATGAATTTTTTAAGATAATAACCTGTCTTGGATGTGTTCCAGTTGGATGGACCGTCTTTACTATCCTTACCACCCGGGGTGTAAGTCTGAATGGTGCTGTTGCGGTACGTAGCGCCATTGTACAGAATGGTTGCGTAGAACCTTGGATCCCTGTTTTTATATGGGTCTTTCGGGTCATAGCTTGTACCCGGATCCGTGATCTTTGTCCCGTCAAGCATTTCGTAATCATCCACCAGATTTTGAACCGGCACGTTTCCGCCCCAGGCGTTGTAGCTATTAGGTCCGTTGGCGATTTCCAGACATACGTGGCGTGCGCCTTTGGTGTACAAACGCCCGAAAATAATTTCTGAATTGTTCTCAGCGGTAAAAAGATTACCGTATCCACCCGTATACAAGCTGTATTTGTTCAAATCCATAACAGCCTTGGAAGCCGCTGCGGCCTGCTGCCAGGTTGCGGCGTTGTTGTACAACGGACTTGCGCCGTAAAGCAGCAGTCTTGCTTTCAAAGCCAATGCAGCACCTTTGGTTGCACGGCCCAGTTTCCAGGTGTTGTTATCATTGGCAGCTGGCAAAAGGGCAGTCGCCTCATCCAGCTGAGCCACCGCATAATCAATACCCGCTTTGATATCCGAGCGGTTGAAGAGGTCCTGACTGGTCAGATCATCACTGATTTCGTACACTTTATCGCCAAGTAAAACCACTTTCCCGTAGTTACGGATCAGGTCATGGTAACGGAACGCGCGGATAAACTGGATTTCACCTTTCAGCGCATTTTTCTTCTGCTGGCTCATCGGTACTTTATCTACGTTTGCCAGCGCATAATTCAGCTCACGGATGCTTCTGTAACTTCTGCCCCAGAAAGTACCGGCAATCCCGGTGTTCTCCGGCGCGATTTGTCCGCGCTGAATAAGCCAGGTATTATCGTCATTGTTGTAGATGGATTCGTCGGTCACGGACGACCACATGGCGTACTCAAATCCGCGTCCAAATCCAGGCAGCGTTCCTTCTGCTTCCTTATCTGTCAGCCTTGCACCCATGTAGCGGTTCAACACAAAGGCTTCAAAAAGTACGGAATCAGACAGGATCGACGCATCCGAAACACGGTCCGTTGGCACAACGTCCAGAAAATTTTCCTGACATGCTGAAAAAGTTAAAAGCATGGCACCCATCAGCGCAGGTATTGTTATATTTAGTATTCGCTTCATAATGATTCGGTTTTCAATTAAAACTTAATGTTGACACCCAGGTTGATAATTCTTTGCTGCGGGTAAAACTGGCCGCTTGAACTATTTCCTTCCGGATCGTAATCCTTCACGCCTGTGATGGTGAACAGGTTAAATGCGCTTGCATAAACACGCAGAGACGACAATCTGATTTTTGAAAGGGTTGCTTTCGGAAGTGTGTAACCTACTTCGATGTTTTTAAGCCTTACAAAAGAGGCGTTGTTCAGCCAGAAGTTATTTTTATAAAGCCCTCCGTTGATGGACGAAGATGCTCTCGTATCCGCTCTCGGATAAGTGCCTTCGGTGTTTGTCGGGCTGTAACGGTTATCCGCCCAGCTGCTGTAAAAGTTTCCAACCTGACCCGATTCCGGCAATACATATTGCGTCACCATGCCTTGTCCTGAGAATACGATCGAAGCATCAAAAGCCTTGTAACCACCGTTGAAAACCAAACCGTAGGTTAGCAAAGGAACATTGCCATATTTTGTTCTGACCTGGTCATCTGCCGTGATCTTGCCGTCCTGGTTGTGATCTTCCAGAATCAGGTCACCAAATTTTGTTCCCTGAATATGCGGATACTTATCCAGATCAGCCTGGGTGCGGAAAATTCCGAGGGTATTGTAAAGAAGTTCCGTGTAAAGCGGGCCGCCCGTCTGGCGCTGATAATCCAGCACACCCGGTGCTTCGTCGATAAACACGATTTTACTTTTGGCATAGGTAACATTTCCTGAAATGCTGTACCGGAAATTCCCCGAATGGTTGTATCCCGCAGTAGCTTCAAAACCGCTGCTGTTCACCTTTCCAAGGTTTTCATCGGGTACAAGCGGCGTGTTTTGGTCTGTTTTGAAAGGGTTAACGATACCGGAAGTATTAGGAATCGACGCGTTACGTGCGGCAAGAATGTTTGAGCGTTTCTGATTGAAATAAATAACTTCCAGATTGAAATGTTTCAATACCACCGCATTCAAACCGATATCCATTTTCTTGGACGTTTCCCAGGTAATGTTCGGGTTTGCCAGCTTGGTCAAATCGATACCGGATGTGATCACATTGTCGCCGGTAACATATTGGTTATTAAATGAATAGTTGTTGTAGTACTGGAACTGACCTACGTTATCATTACCCAGTGTTCCGTACGATGCTCTGATTTTAAGGTCATTAACAAAATCGACACTGTTTTTAAACCAGTCTTCTTCCGAAATGCGGTAACCTGCCGATACCGATGGGAAAAAGCCATATTGCTTTCCTTTCGGGAAAATCGACGAACCATCCAGACGTGCCTGTACTTCGGCCAGATATTTCTCATTGAAGTTATAAGCCAGACGACCAATAACACTTTTTCTGGTGAAGTTATAGCTCTTGCCGTTGTTGTCCTTGTCCGTAGCAGCCGGACCTCCCTGAGAAAGTTCAGGTGTTGAAGCGGTAGGGTAGTTGATCCTTGATGCACCGAAAGTTGTCTCATTGCGTTTGTTTTGCTCATAAGCAACGAATGCATTGACGTTATGTCCCCCAAACTGACGCAGGTAATTCAGACGGATGTTCTGGGTAATGTTGGTAATATTCGTCTGGCTTTCCGTCAAAGAAGCCTTGCCCGCCGATCCGCCAGTTACAACAGGGCTATAGGCGTCTGTTGTTTTGTTATAATTATAAAGTGTGTAAGGAACGCTGAACGTTTTCGAAAAGTTGAAAGATTTATCCGCCGAGTAAAAACCGTCCACCGAAAGTCCCTCTACAAAAGGCGTGTAATAACTTGCCCGCAAAATACCGTTGAAAACCGAGGTAGGATTGCTGGTTGTTCCGCCCATGTTTGTCCCCAAAACTACCGGGTTGCTATTTTCTACACCGGTTGAGTAATAACCGTTTGGATATTTTGAAATAACCGTCGGGTAAGCGCGGTAAATGGAACGGAAAGTGTTTCCTGCCGAGGAAACCGGGAATTGTCTGTTTTCCTGACGGCCCGAAAGCGAAAGGCTTACCTTGAAATCTTTGGTAATATTGGCGTCAACGTTGGAGCGGAAGTTGTACTGTTTGTACTTGGTGGCTCCGTTTTTGTATAAACCGTCCTGATAGATGGTACCCAGAGAAACATAGTATTTTACATTTTCGGTACCGCCATTAATACCCAGGTTATGCTGGTTTTGCAACGCCACTTTTTTTAAGGCTTCTTTCTGCCAGTCGGTATTGGGGTAATTGATCGGATCTGAACCATCTCTGAATTTCTGGATTTCCGCAGCCGAGTAATGCTGATTCATGCCGCCAACCGGATTGTTGTAATAATCAATCTCGTTCAGGATCGTCGCATAGGTCGGTGCGTCAGCCAGTTTTGGAAGGCGCGTCGCTGAGGAGAAGCCCTGGTTGAAACTATAAGAAATAACAGGTTTGCCGGTTCCGCCACGTTTGGTCGTAACCAGGATAACACCATTCGCTGCACGGCTTCCGTAAACAGCGGCCGAAGCATCCTTCAGGATGGAAATACTTTCAATATCATTCGGGTCAAGACGATCAAGGCCGCCAACCTGACCAGGAATACCGTCTACAACGATCAGTACATCGCTATTTCCCGTGGAAGCGAAACCACGGACGGTGTAGCTCGAACCGTCATAACCCGGCTCACCACCGCGGTTATTGGCAACAAATCCAGAAAAACGTCCAGCCAAAGAGTTGGAAAGGTTTGGCTGTGGACTTTTTACGATATCCGAACCTTTTACTTCGGAAACAGATCCTGTTAAGGTCGCCTTTTTTTGTGTGCCATAACCCACCACGACAACCTCTTCAAGCGTTTTGTCATTGGTAAGCAGCTTTACATCGATCTGACTTTTATTGGCAACCGCAATTTCCTGTCCCACGTAACCGATGTAGGTAAAAACAAGCGTGCCTTTGGAATCAGGAAGATTCAGTGCGTACTTTCCTTCGGCATCTGTGGTTGTACCCGTGGAGGTTCCTTTTAAAATTACACTGGCACCGGGCAGGGTTTCGCCGGTCTCGGAAGTCAGCACGCCTTTGACATTAAATGCCTGTCCAAAACTGAACGTAGATACGACCATAAAAAGCAGAGCAAAAAGCCCGCCTTTCCAAATTGTTCTACCGGCATCTTGCGAATGGAGATGCGAAGCAGAGGTTTTACGAAAAGTTTTTTTCATACCGAAATGATTGAATAATTAAATAATTGGCTTTTAAAATCAGCGCAGAATTGCGTGCGGATTTTTCATTATTTTGAAAAGATGCCTTTGGAAATCGTCTTTCTTGAAATAATAATATGTCCTGCCGGGGTTCTGATTTTTTATAAATTGATCAATCAAAAGTAGGATTATTTAAATCTGCCGGACGGGGGACATTCTCACATTAAAAAGGGGGTATTTCAATAAAAAAGCCCGATTCTAATCGAATCAGGCTTCTCTTGCGCTTCATACTTCAATATTCTTACCGAATTATCCCATTTTGTTCCTGAAAACATCCTTGTTGATCAACTGATTTTCATGGAAGGGTTTTCTGTATTTTTTTATATATTCCGAAGGTTTCATGCCAAAAAGTTTATTGAACTGTTCGCGGAAATACTTGATGTCATTGATACCAACCTGGTACGCCGTTTCGGAAATGGTTGTGTCGGTGGTGATCAGAATTTCAGCAGCCCGGCGCAGTCTGATGAAGCGGATAAAACTGTTGGTAGACTGGCCAGAGATCGACTTGATCCGGTTATACAATGTCGAGTGGCTCATCCCGATTTCAGCCGCCAATACTTTAATATTAAAGGATGGGTCGGTCAGGTGATTTTCGACAATGCTGATGCAGCTTTTAAGAAATTCTTTATACTCCGATGAGATCTTGAAATCGTTACTTTGCAGCGTAATTTCGTTGAAAAAATACTTTTGCAGATCGCTTCGGTTTTTAAGGATGGAAGCGATTTTAGCAACGAGCAGATCCTTGTCAAATGGTTTGCTGATGTAATCATCGGCCCCGCCTTCGATCCCTTTTAAACGGATCTGCGCGGAGGAGCTGGCCGTGAGCAGCACGACCGGAATATGACTCAGTGCAACATCGGCTTTCAGCTGCGCGCACATTTCAATACCCGAAATCCCGTCCATCATGACATCGGAAATGACAATGTCGGGCAAATACCTTTTGACGAGCATAAGTCCTTCTTCACCGCTGACGGCTTCCAGCAGTTTGTATTTTCCGGTAAAAATGTGTCTTAAATATTGCCGGATCTCCGTGTCATCATCCACGATCAGAAGCGTGGCAAAGTCCGCGCTCAGCTCCTCGATCACAGGTTTGCTTTCGCTGGTTATGCCAGTTGGCTTTGTCTCCTCCGGTGGCACCTCCGCAAGTTCTTCCAGAAGAACGGAAGCATTTTCAGTTTTGATACCTGTTTTATTGTCCGCCCGCAGTGCGTGATGCTTTTTCCAAAGGGTCATTTTAAAAACAGTACCTTCTCCTGGAACAGAGTCATAGGTTAATGAGCCGAAGTGGCTTTCGGTAAAAGTTCTCGCCAGAAACAAGCCGATTCCGAAACCACCTTTTGAAGGGAAACGACTGTCGGCATACTGGTGAAACACGGAAAATATTTTTTCCTGCGCTTCTTTAGGAATACCACGTCCCGAATCGGCCACAAGTATCTGAACCTGATCCCCGGTCTCGGTTAAGTGAATGCTTACCCGGCCATTTTCCGGTGTGAATTTGAGTGCGTTAGAAACCAGGTTAAATAAGGCAATCTCTATTTTTTCGCGGTCCGCCGTGATTTCTATATCTTCGTTTTCACAGATGAAATCGTAGTGAATATGCTTATGTTCGGCCTGATGGGAAAAGTATTGAAACACTTCTCTGATCAGCTCGGGCAAATTATGAACAGCCAGTTTTAGTTCATCCTGTTTCTGTTCAGCCTTCCGGAAAAGCAAAAGCTGGTCAACCAGACTAAGCAATCTTTTTGCATTACGATAAATGATATTCAGGCTATTGGTATCCTGCTGCGTGTTATTTTCTTTTAAAAGCTCTTTGGCCGGATTGATGATCAGCGTTAACGGCGTACGGAATTCATGCGAAATGTGTGTAAAAAATGAGATTTTCTTTTCATTAAGTTCCTTTTCTTTCTGCGTCTCAAAATGCGCCAGTTTGATCTCGTATTGAAGGTTGGCCTGTCGGATTTTATATTGCTGGTAGTAATAAAAAGCCAGTGCTACCGCCGTCACGTAGAGCATATAGGCCCACCAGGTCTGATACCAGGGCGGAAGGATGCGGATGTGCACGCTGGCATAATCATCAAACCAAATCCCATCCTGATTGGAAGCTTTTACTTTAAAAGTATAATCGCCTGCGGGCAGATAACGATAGGTGGCAGCGTGTTCGTTAAGCACATAGTTCCAGTCTTTATCCAATCCTTCGAGCCTATAGGCAAACTTGCTTCTTTCCGGATATGCATAGTTTAATGCCGTATACAGAACAGAAAAAACGGCCTGCTTCGGATCAAGAACAATGCTTGTTTTATCCGTGATCTGCTCATTGAGAATCATTTTCCCATCTTTTTCCAGACCGACCTGAACATCTTTTCCGAATAGCTGTATGCCTGTAACCAAAACACGGGGACGGTAAAGCGAAGATTTGATCTGATCTGGATAAAACAGGTTCCAGCCTTCGGTTCCGCCAAAACAGATAAATTTTTCCTTTTCATGGTATAACGCCGAACCCGGATTGAACTGTCCTGATTGCAATCCATTGCTCCGGTCAAAATTTTCGACCGAATGATCAAGCAGATTAATTCTAGAAAGACCTTTGTTGGTACTGACCCAGATCTTGTCCTCGCTTTCGGCTTGTATGGCATTAATGACGTCATTGGCCAGGCCGTTTTTTTCGGAAAATAGTTTGGCTGTTTTCTTTCCGGTATCAACGATCAAAAGTCCGTTACCCTCCGAGCCAACGAACAGACGTCCTTTTTTATCAAAATAAAGTGAGAAAATAATACGGTTGGAAAGGAAAACTTTTTGTTTCGGGTCGTTTAGAAACGAAGTGAATTTCATGGTTTTTGAATCCAGATAATTCAATCCGCCACCGTAAGTGCCGATCCAGAGATTTCCTTTTTTATCTTCGGTTATCGCCCTTACATCATTAGCGTTAAGCGTGCTGTTCGATGGGATAAACTGGCTGAAAGTGCCGGTTGTTCTGTTCATCCGGCAAAGCCCGCCGCCATTAGTGCCGACCCAGATCGTCTTTTTTGAATCTTCAAAAATTACCCGGACATCATTTTTGGGCAGGCTCCGGAGATTTCCCGGTTCGTTGGCATATTGTTTGAAGGAGTCGGTCGCCGGGTTGTAAAGATAGAGGCCTTTGGAATAAGTCCCGAACCACAAGTTGCCGCCACTGTCCCGGTAAGCGGAAATAACCGCACCGTCAGAGAGGCCTCCGGGTTTGTTTGTAACCGGGTAATGCTTGATTATTTCACCTGTGCTTTTGGTTTTATAAATGCCGTCGCCGTCGGTTCCAAGCCATAAGTTTCCATCTTTATCCGCACACATGCCATAATATCGCAGATAACCTTCTGCCCGTTCGTCCACGACTTTCTTTTCGAAATGCTGGAATTTTTCTGCGATGCTGCTGATCAGATATACCCCTTCACCGTACGTGCCCAGCCAGATATTGTAGTCTTTATCCATAAAAAGTGACTGGATGGAACGCTGGGTAATACCTTGACCGCGGGAGTTTTTTACGGGTTCAAATGAAAATTGGGTGGGTTCTCGTTCCTGAACCTAGTTAAGGTCAAGGCTATACAATCCTCCGTCCTGCACACCAATCAACAGCCTTTTCTTTTGGTCTTGCAGGAGAGAAAGGCAAATATTACTCCCGTGAAAGGTGTTTAATTTTAGTACGTGAAATTTACCGTTGCTGCGCTTAAAAAAGATGAGTCCTTTGGAGGAAGCAATCCAGATGTTGCCAAGGGAATCTTCGTAAATACTGTTGATACGGGCGTCAGGCAAAGCGGAAAGGTCCAGACCAGACTTTGTTAGCTTCCGGTTTTTGTCAATGCGGAAAACCTCTATCCCTGAGTCACGTGTCCCCGCCCAAAGCAGATTATGAGAGTCTTCAAAAATATTTAAGATGGCGTTGGAGGCCAGTATTGGCAGTGTGCTTTGGTTGTAATAGGTGAAACTTTTCTTTTTCCTGTCAAAAGAACAAAAACCGCTCCCATTCAAAGAAAGCCACAAATCCCCGTTTCTTGCCTGGCTGATATCACTGACATCATTGTCGGTATTGTTGTTGGCAGGAGAAGGGTGGTGACGGACAAATTGCTCTTTATCAGCTGAAAATTCATTAAGTCCGTTACGGGAGGAAACCCAAATAACACCATCTTTGTCCTTAAAAATGGATTTTACATAATTTCCGGAGATGCTGTTTTTGTTATCCGCGTTGAACTTGAATATTTTGAAGGTATTGCCGTCAAACTGATTGAGGCCGTCACTCGTGGCAAACCACATCAATCCTTTATCGTCCTGAACAATACTGTTGACGATGCCAAAAGACAAGCCTTGTTTTAGGGTATAATTAAGCACCCGGCCTTTTTCTCTCTGGAATCCAAAGGAAAAAAAGCTGGTAAAAATTATCATGAATGCAATCAATCCGGTCTTGCTTTTCACTTTGCAGACATAATTCATACGTCAATTACTCAGAAGTTTTACGTACGAAATTACGATTACTTTTTGAATTGACGGTTTAATTATCAGAAGTGGGTTAGGTGGAGTTGATCCTGTTTGGTTTGAAATGCCGGGTGAAATTTACACCCTCAGCCAACCGCGGAATCCTCTGGCGGCATAGTAAGATTCTGCGCCGTTGTGATACAGGAAGACATGGTTATAGCGGCGGTCACAAAAGAAGGCACCGCCAAGCTTTCTGATGGCTGCAGGTGTAACAACCCAGCTGGACGTTTTTAAATCGAAATTTCCAAGTTGCTGTAAAGCGCGGTATTGTTCTTCAGTTAAAAGTTCAATGCCCATGTCTCTGGCCATCTCAACAGCGCTGTTTTCCGGCTTATGTTCTTTTCTGGATTCCAGCGCTTCATGATCATAACAAATACTTCTGCGACCTTTGGGACTTTCTGCTGAACAATCGAAAAAAATGTATTCGCCCGTTTTTTTATCGTGACCGACAACATCCGGTTCGCCGCCACTTGTTTCCATTTCATTCAGTGACCACAGTTTTTTGGTATCAGCCTCCAGCCTGGCCTGTACTTTGGTCCATTCGAGACCTTGATGACGGCTCATGTTTTTCTCAAAACGGACTTTTATTGTGCTAAGTAATTCGTCGCGCTGTTCCTGCGGAAGCTCTTTTTTATTGCTATGCATCTGGTTCGTGTTTTTATTTATTGCTTAAAAAAAATGTATCAGGCGAATAAATGCAATTTTATTCGACGTTTTCTTCACGAAGAAGATTGGACAGATATTTTTCAAGTTTTTCTAGATTCTGCTTCTGGCCTTCGTCTGCTTTGTGTGTTTTGGTCACAATTTCACACATTTCAGCGGTGTCAAATAACAGTGACCAATCTATTACCGTTTCTTGCCCTTTGGATTCAAAGAGAACCGTGGTAACAAAATGCGGATTGAAGTGCTCAAATACGATTTTTTTTAACGGAATGATTTCCTTGAAAATGCTCCGGTTGGGATAGCTTGTTCCATCGGGTCCTCGCATCGTTAATCTCCATTCGCCTCCTTCCTGAAAGTCCATTTTATGAATTGTATTGGTAAATCCATTAGGTCCCCACCAGTTTGCAATGTGTTCAGGGTTAGTCCAGACTTCCCACATCGGTGCAATGGACGCCTTAAATGTTCTGGTCATTCGGGTTTCTCTGTTTTCTGGTTTTTCCATGGGTTTATTATTTTGAATTTTTTTCTTAATACCTGTCAGGATTATCGAAGCGATCTTCCGGATTTCTTTTCAAAAATGCACGGCATTGCGCAAACGTTCCATACGGGAGGTAAGTTGCCAAGTGAATTACGTATATATATAATCGTTTAAATTGCTCCTGAATGCACAAAATCAATATTGTCGATAACCGAAGATATGAATGAATCCCGCCGATTCTTACCGTTAAATAAATTTCCGTTCGATAATTGTATTACTATTATAATATTTTCTAGGTTTATGTATATATTGTGTCATAATTATTTTACATAAACTACAAATAAATATGACATCAGCCAAACTCAACGTTTTTTGAATAGTATCTGATTTTTATGCCCTCCTATGCGACAAGTATACCTTGGTGATGTAGCCATTGCTGAGGGGAAACTGTTGATATGTTGCTTTCCATGAACTTCAACTTAATCGGGAATCATTCCCTTTAGCCAACCTGCGAGCCTTTTATAATATGGTTAGATGGCTCTAAAAGCAGGATTAATAATCATGAAACAAGACGTAACCCCCCAAACTTTATTTCTTGAAATCTCAGTGCTTCTTACAGGTTTTAACAAGGCTGAGCTTTACGGAACCGGTATGTTTGATACCTACTATCATGCTTTGCAGGCCAATACGGGGCAGGCGAACTTTATGTACTTTTTTGAGGAAGTAGAAAAAATTTTACTGGAAAATGGAAATGCGGCTGAAAAAATTAATCAGGCCATAACCTCCAGACTTATGCAGCCCTCGTCGTACAACGGCCTTGCCGGGTCAATCATTACGATGTGGTATACAGGTAATTGGGGAAATGATGTCATAGATGGCCAGGCCTACGTGCAGGGACTTGTCTGGGATGCTGCACAGGCACACCCGCCTGGCGCGAAACAACCGGGATTTGGCTCCTGGAGTATGCCTCCTTTGTAATCGTCATCTAAAAAGCTGAGAAAATGGAATCAAAACATTATGATGTGGTGATTGTGGGTTCGGGTATAGCGGGCTCAGTAATTGCCAAAACTTTAACGAATGCCGGCAAAAAAGTACTGATACTTGAAGCCGGTTTGCAGGCCGGTATCGCACTGGAAGGGGAGGCGGCTTACAATGTTTATCAGGATTATATCCAGACTTTCTACAATGCTCCGGCAAAGGTACCCAATTCACCGTACCCGGATCTGAAAGACGCGCCGTCGATTGATGTCCTTGAAATTCAGAAACTGCAACCGGGACAAGCCCCACCTCCGGGTTATCTGGTGCAAAAAGGGCCGCTGCCTTTTGCCAGTGACTGCATGCGGGGGCCGGGTGGCACGACATTGCACTGGCTTGGCACGACGCTGCGTATGCTTCCCAACGATTTTAGAATGAAGTCGGTGTACGATCAAAACGTGGATTGGCCGATAACCTATGAGCATCTGAAACCCTATTATGAAATGGCCGAGCTGGAAATAGGTGTCTCAGGGAATGTGGAAGATCAGCATTATCCGGGTATCGGCCCCGATTTCTTTGGAGAAGATTATGTGTATCCGATGAGAAAAATCCCACAGAGTTACATGGATGGGCTGATTGCCAAGAAAACAGACCGGCTTAAAGTAACGGTGAACGATAGAACCTATGAGCTGAGCTGCATCAGTACCCCGCAAGGTCGCAATTCTGTACCCAATACCCGTTATGCATACAGTAAAATAGTCTGGGATAAAACGAAAAAGAAACTCCGGTTAGCGAAGGCAGATCAGTACAGCACGATCCCGTCGCTCTGGGATAATTATACGGGAGAACGCTGCGAAGGCAATGCGAGCTGCGTGCCCATTTGCCCGGTGCAGGCCAAATATAATGCCCTGAAAACACTTAAAAAGGCAAGTCAGGAAAATCTGGAAATATCCACGCGGTCGGTGGTGTCGAGGATCATGATTGACAGAAAAACGAAACGTGTGGACGGCG
Source organism: Dyadobacter sp. LHD-138 (assembly GCF_030929615.1). Taxonomy (GTDB): domain Bacteria; phylum Bacteroidota; class Bacteroidia; order Cytophagales; family Spirosomataceae; genus Dyadobacter. The sequence continues at coordinate 43,952 of NZ_JAVFVU010000014.1, forward strand.
TAGCATACAAACGGTACGAGAATCCCGGCGAACCGGAGCATGCAACCCGGCTTGCCAAAGGCACGATTTATGTCCTGGCTGCGAGCGCCATTGAAAATGCCAAGATTTTACTGGCCTCCGATGCTGCCAATACGAGTGATCAGGTCGGCCGTAACCTGATGGATCATTTGGTGATGTTAACCTGGGGTCTTTCAAAGGAAAAAGTTTATCCCTACCGCGGACCAGGATCGACAACCAACATTCCAACTTTCCGGGACGGTGCGTTCAGAAAAGAACACGCTGCCTGGATATCGCCCATTGATAACTGGGGATGGAGCTGGCCTGTTTTTTCGCCGGGTTCCGATGTCAGCGCCGCCATTGCCAATGGTCTGTTCGGCAAGGCGCTGCGCGATCACATCAATGAAGTGGTGACCCGCCAGATCTTGCTGCATTTTGAGGTCGAACAAAGCCCGGAGCCGGGAAACCGGGTGACCATTGATCCCGCTTACAAAGATGCTCTTGGGAATTACAAACCGGTCATTCATTATAGTGTAAGCGACTACATGCTGAAATCGTTTGAAGCCGCCAAGATCGTTTCCGATCAGATTTTTGAGGCAAACGATATTGAAGATCATACGGTTTACAATCCTGTGACGGACCCGGACTACGTGGTTTATAAAGGCCAGGGGTATACTTTCCGGGGGGCAGGGCATATTGTGGGCACGCACCGGATGGGTTTTACAAAAGACGATTCGGTCGTGGATAAAGATCAGCGCTGCTGGGATCATGACAATTTGTTTCTGGCGGGTTGTGGAAATATGCCTACGCTGGGCACATCAAATCCAACCCTGACCATGACGGCGCTGGCGTTCAACGTTGCCGAAAATATCCTCAAACAACTTTAAGTTTTTCACCGATGAGCGAGTTACTAAACAAAATATATACCGAATCAACAACGCAGCCGGGCAATCCGAAACGTCAGAAACTGATCAAGGCATTACCGGCCGTTCCTGTTGCCCGCTTATTTACCGCAGAGGCTGCCGGACGGGAGCAATTTCCGCAGCCCTTGATCAGAACATTGGAGGATCTGAAACGTAACCTGCAAACGGCTGTTGCGCTGGAACATTCGACGATACCACCATACCTTTGCGCCCTTTATTCGATCAAAGAAGGTACGAATACCGTCGCCTCGACGATTATCCGCAGTGTCGTGGTGGAAGAAATGCTGCACATGATCCTGGCAGCCAACATTCTTAACGCCATTGGCGGCAAGCCGGTCATCAATCAAAAGGAATTTGTTCCGACATATCCCGGCTATCTTCCCGGAAGTGATAAGTCTTTCATTGTTGGGCTTGAAAAGTTCTCGAAAGAAAGCATCGACGTTTTTCTCAAAATTGAAAAGCCTTCACCGCCACTTCCGAAAATAGATCCCGAACAGGCGGTTGATCTATTGTTTGAAGATCCCGGTTTCCAAACGATAGGACAGTTTTATCAGGCTATTATGCTGGGGATTGAATATGTAAATGCCAATACACCGGGAGGGATTTTTATCAATGATCCAGAAATTCACAAAAGACAGGTAACGCAGGAGCATTATTATGGGAGCGGAGGCATGATTGTACCGGTGTACAGCATCGAAAACGCCCGGGAAGCAATCGAAGAAATTGTAGGGCAGGGGGAGGGAATAGACGATACCATCGAAGACTCGGACGCGAAATTATTCGATCAGACAACGGAGTATGCGCACTATTTCCGGTTCAACGAGCTGTTGATGGAGCGCATGTATGCCGAAGATGACACACCGAAAAGCGGCCCTACGGGTGAGCCAATCGTGGTTGACTGGATCGCGGTCCATAACATGAAAGCGAATCCGAAAGTAGCGGATTACAAGGATCAGCCTGACTTACTGGCAAAAGCGAAGGAGTTTAATCAGGCGTATACCCAACTGCTTGACCAGATTCATAAAGCCTGCAATGGTGAACCGGAACAGCTTATGAAAGGGATAGCCCTGATGTATAAACTGAAATATCTGGCGACCGAACTGATGAACATTCCGCTGGCAGATTCCGGCATGATGGCTGGCCCTACCTTCGAATTCGAGCCATAGTTACCCCGAATAATTTTAACCATACAATGATCACCGTAAACTTAATCCCTATGTTAAAAGTATCAAGTAATGTCGCCCAAACCATAAGGCTTGGCGGCGAGGTTTCTGAAACTACCTCCATGTTTGGTCCGCTTACAGACCTGATTGGCACCTGGGTAGGAAACAAAGGCTGGAACCTGGTAGCGGTTCCGAACCAGAAAGGCGGCTTTTTGCTGCTGGTGCAACCCTACACGGAAACGCTTACGATTACACCATTAAGTACGCCAACGCCGAACCGTGGAACGGACATTATTCAGCAGGTGCCCACTTTGCTGTATAGCCTGAGTGTGCACAGTAATGTGGACGGAAGTTTGCTGCATGCTGAAAATGGAACCTGGCTCTTGCTGCCGGATTGTCCAAGTGATTTCAGTATTGCGCGACAGGCGTCGGTTCCGCACGGAGACTCGCTGTTGGCTCTGGGAGGTTCATCGGTTACAGCCGGGCCGCCGCCGATCCAGCCGATAAGCACCCTGCCGATTACCGGGCCGGGCCGAATGCCATTGGGGTACACAGATCCTTATCTTGTGCCCATGCAGGGGTTTAACAAAATAAACCCGCATGCCACTTTGCTTGATGCTATCAGCGGACAAACCATTGTTTCGTCTACCAATATCTCCATCAGCACCGCGAACCAGGGAGGTATTTCCAATATTCCCTTCATTACAAAAAATGCCAACACAACCAGTTTTGAAGCAACATTCTGGATAGAAACCGTGCGAAACCCGACAACCGGGGGCACATTCCTGCAATTGCAGTATTCTCAAACAACAATCATCGAGTTCATTCCTCAGTTTGGTGATCCATCGAAACTGATACAGTGGCCTCACGTGAACATCAACACGATGGTTAAACAATAAGGGATTGGAGCCGGAACTTGTTTCCGGCTCGTGTTTCTACAATCACCAAATTAAAAAAGAAAGATCAGTTACCGGGCCTTTAATTGACATAAGTATTATAGTCTTCCCCTCAAACATCTGAAATTATGACAAAAGAAACAGGTAATCACTTCGATGTCATCGTCATTGGCGGAGGCGCTATCGGGTTGGCCACGGCTTATCATTTAAATAAAAGAAGCTGCAAGACACTGGTGCTCGAACAGTTTAACTTCAAAAATCAGCTGGGTAGTTCGGCAGGGGTATCGCGGCAATACCGCATTCCGTACCCGGAGGAGTACATGGTACAAATGGCGCTGGATGCTCAGCCTTTCTGGAACGAATTACAAAATAGGACTCCCCGGAAATTACTGGATAAAGTTGGGACGCTCTGGTTTGGCGATCCGGCTGTGCATTCCACCGAGGGTAATATCGCCGAAGCAGAACAGGCGCTCAAAGCATTAAATGTCCCCTACACGACATTGACTTCGAAAGAAATTGAGGGAAAGTATCATTTTAAAAACTTGCCCGATACTTATACCGGTCTTTTCCAGGCGGACGGAGCCAGCATTGATTTTAAAGCCACGATCGAAACGTTATACGAGGCCGCAGAGAAAAGTGCTCATATTACCTTGAAAGAAGAATCGCCTGTTACGGATATAAAACAGGTGGGCAAATTATTCGAGGTCGTGACACCGAAAGGAACATTTATCAGTGAAAAACTGATCCTTGTGCCCGGGCCGTACATTGACAATGTTATCAACTTGTTAAACTTCAGAATCGAAGCGACTTACTGGAATATGTCGTCCGCTTATTTCAAAAAAACGGATCCTTCCATGCAATACCCCACCTGGTTTGTCTTTCAGAATGCCATTGCGCAAAACGGGAATCAGTTCTATGGTTTTCCGGGCGTGGTCTGGGATCATCCTGAGTATATCAGGGTAGCGCCGGATTTTGTGATTGATCCCTTATCAGATCCCGACCAGAGAAGTTTAGTGCCTAACTCGCAGGAGCTCGCTTATACATCGGAATGGATCAAAAATCACATGACCGGATTGGACCCTGTTCCGCATTTTACTTCCACCTGTCTGATCGCGCTCAGCAAGATTGCCAATAAGGAACTGCTGATTGATTTCGCGCCGCCTTATGTGCCCAACAATAAAAACATAGTCGTTTACGCGACAGGTTGGGCCGCGAAGTTTACGCCGTTTTTAGGCAAAATATTAACCGATCTATCTCTTGACGGACATTCGGACTTCGATATTACTCCGTTCAAACTGGGATATAATTTTTTCAAAGCTATTTAAATCCGACAATAACCACGATGAATAAGAATACTCCACTTAACAGCGGCATGGCGCCCGGAATGAAAATTGAGGTGGCCATCATAGGTGCCGGGACTTCGGGCCTTTACAGTGCTTACCGGTTGACAGAACATAAAAAATACACGGCCGATCAGGTGCAGATATTTGACATGAGCGAAAGACTTGGCGGCAGGCTGGAATCCGTCATCATGCCGGGAATGAACTTCTGGGGAGAACTTGGCGGGATGCGCTACCTGACTTCCCAGGAAATTGTGACCACACTCATTGAAGGCTATCCCGTCTCGGAACCAGATCTCAGCAAGCGAACGCCGGTACTGAAAGACAAAATGACGCCGGTGGATTTCCCCATGGGTAATCCCGCAGAATTGTTATTCTATTTGCGTAAGCAGCATTTCAAACAGGATGCGTGGAATATTGCACAGCGTTATGGCGAAAAACTTCAAACCAGGTATTACCTCAATGAAGATGACCACGGTTTCAGCTCCGATCAGCTGTTCAATAAAATTATTTACGAGGTATTAACGGCCGATCCCTGGTTTGTCGGAAACTATTCGGACAAAGTGTCGAAGGGCCCTTCTCAGTATGATTTTAGCTTTATGCTGACGAGCCGGGACTGGGACGAAGTAAAACCTAAACTGACCTATCATTTCAAGGGCTCTCCTTATGACGGACGGAAAGTGAATGACCTGGGTTTCTGGAACCTGATCAAAGACCAGGTATCGCAGGAAGGATATTCGTTTTTAGCCAATGCGGGCGGTTATTATTCCAATACCATCAACTGGAACGCTGCCGAGGCATTTCCATATATGGTTGGAGATTTCTCTGAAAACATTACCTACAAAACGATCGACGAAGGCTACGACAGCATTGCTTATGCTTTGGCTAATCAATACATGGGGCATGACGGGGCCTGTATCTGGTCGGAAAATAAACTGCTCACTTTCACAAGAGATCATGCTGAAAAGGGTTATCGATATGAGCTCACTTTCCTGAACCTGAAAACAAATAAGCGATGGAAAGCATATGCCAACACACTGATTTTGGCGATGCCGCGCAAATCGCTGGAACTGCTCGATCAGGACAATTTCTTTTTCAATGTTAATGAAAATACTGTTCTGGATAAAAACATACGCTCCATTATCATGGAACCTGCTTTTAAAATTCTGATGGGCTTCAAGCATCCCTGGTGGAAACAACTTGGGTTGGATTCCGGACATTCGATTACGGATTTACCGATACGTCAATGTTATTATTTCGGGACGGACCCTGTGACTGACAATTCGATGTTGCTGGGCAGTTATGGAGATATGGAAACGGAAACTTTCTGGAAGGCGCTTTCGGATGACAAGGTTTTGTTCAAGGTGAAAGCGGCCAAATCTGCCTCACTTAATGAGTTGAAGTCGCTGGACCATGTTCAGGCAACGCAGCTGATGGTGGATGAAGTGATGTCGCAGCTCCGTGAAGTGCATGGGAAAATGGTGGCCATTCCGGATCCCTATGTGACATATTTCAGAGACTGGACCGATGATCCTTTTGGCGCCGGATACCACGCGTGGAAAGCGGGTGTTTCCGTGAAAGATGTGATGCCTTACATGCGCAAACCGGATGCCAACGAACAGATTCATATCTGCGGGGAAGCGTATTCGGACCAGCAGGGTTGGGTGGAAGGTGCTTTCTGTGAGGCGGAAAAAATGTTGCAGGAGCATTTTGGTATGAAACGTCCTGTTTGGTTGAGTAAAGGGTATTACATGGGCTGGTAAGTGCTGTGCCTATAAATCTTAACGAATGAAGACCTTGCCGAATTTTCCGGCAAGGTCTTCATTCGTTATCTGATCATTTACAAAATACTTAGACAAAAATTTTACTGTCAATCAGGATGATAGCTCCGTTGTTATTTAAGGTAAACAGCTTCAAACCTTGCCAGCGGAACATTCTTTGAAGAGCTTAGCAATAAAGTTTCTCCTTTCAATGTGTAACGCGTAGCGGTTTGCAGGACTTTTATGAGTCGTTGTTCATTATCGGTATTTTGGCAGGCCATTTTTGTGGTAATAATTTTCGAGAAAGCGATGCGGCTGTCGGCTTTTAACTCATACTGTCCGTTGAGCACATTGCACCCGCCGTGCCCTTTGAAACGTCCTCCCTGGGATTTGAGGATGATATGCGGTTCGCGGCTATCATTTTTTGCAAGGGGTTTGCCGCCGATGTCGATCAGTTTCCAATATTTTTCGGTTATATCAGAGGATTGCATCGTAAGAATGTATCGATCCGCATGGGGACCTGTGATCGCATTTCCTTTTTTATCCAGCTGTATTAGTTTCTGTTCTCCGACATGGAAAATCGTTGTACTGTTCTTCGCTTCTCTCAGGAGAATCGAGTTTCCGTCTTTGCGCCATGAAAATGTTCCGCTCGACTTAAAAGACGCACTTTTTTTACCCAGATATTTTCGCTCGATTTGAAATGTAAGGTTCTTTTCCAGAGAAATGGTTGTTTCAATACCTTCGCAATCCGCACAGGGTGTAATGCCGTGATAAGTCCCGGGCCAATCCAGCGATTGAGCGCTCGTATGTCCGTCCGATTCGGTGTTATTTTTTCTGTTAAAACGCATCATCGGAACATCATTGGTCAGGAGGCTTAATGTATTTCCGTCGCTGCTGATGTTGTAGGAGGTAATTTGTTTCAGTGTTTTAAAATAAACCTGCTCCCCGTTGCCTTCACAAGCGATCATGGTCGCGATAGCATCCCCAAAGGTGATTTTGCTGCCTTTTACACTGACTTTTCCCCCATATCCGTTACAGCTGCTATTGCCGCTAAATTCAGAAAGTGGTGCATTCAGGATAAGCGTGGGTTTATTTTCAGGATACAATCCGTCAAATGCAATCCGGGGACCGGAAATGTAATTTAACGCCCAGCTACCCGAAAGCGCGGGAGATTTCGAGGGCTGGTGTTTTTCTCGATTGGCGGGTTTTTGACTCACTGCGCCATTTGTAAACGCCATAAAGGCAAAGAAAACAAAGAGGATGAATTTTTTCATTTTACGTTTTGCTTGATGAATGTTTTGAACAAAATCAGTTGATTTCCTCGTTGGGGTATTATGGGCAATATTTCAATAGCACTGTTTGGTTTTGCACTTAAATATCAATACTATTGCCTATGTCAGGTAGATGAAGGGTCAGGCCGGCATTCTTAAAGGTTTGAATGGCTTCTGATTTATCTAATTTGATAAACCCGAATGTATCATAGTGTACGCCTACGATCCTGGTTGTTTTAACAAATTGTGCCGCTTCGATCGCGTCTTCGACACCCATGGTCAGCACATCGCCAATTGGAAAAACCGCGAAGTCTAAGTCAGCCCATTTGGGGATTAAGGTCATGTCAAGGGAAAGTCCGGCATCGCCGCTGTAATAAAAGTTGCCGTCAACAGTTTTTAAAACAAAACCGCTCGCTACACCGGCATAACTTCCATCCGGGAAGCTGCTTGAATGTTGTGCGATCACCGCTTTTACAGTGCCAAAATCGAAGGTTACCTTGCCGCCCGGATTCAATGGATGGACATTTTTAACGCCTTCTTTACCAAAATAGCCGTACAGTTCCCAGCCTCCGACAACCATTGCCCCGGTACGGTTGGCGATCGCCACGACATCGAGCATGTGGTCAAAATGTCCGTGGGATACAAAGATATAATCGGCTTTTATGTCATCAATGTTGATATGTTTTGCCAATTCATTTCCCGAAATAAAGGGGTCAAATAAGATATGCTTTCCACCAGCCACGACCGAGAAGCAAGAATGACCATAATACGTAATTTTCATCGTTATGTTTTTAATGCAATAATAGTAATTTGTTATACAGAATCAATAGACAAATCAATACTTAGACATCATCGTTGAAATGCTCGGCTGCAAACCGGACGGGTTATCACGCAGCTGGCCTTGTTTATCCAAGATAAACAAGGCCAGCTGCGTAGGTAGAAAATCGTTGAATCCTTTTTTAAACAGGGTTTTATCGCTTTAAATAATAGAAATGGCCGTCCTCCGCGCCGACCAACAGGTCGCGGACCCCGTTTTTATCCCAGTCAACGGTTGTAGGGCTAGTATCGTGACCGGCCAGTTTTCGGCTCGAAAGATTACCCTGGTTTTTGAATTTTACTTTGCCATCCTGTTCGCCCAGATTCTCGTAGAAATCAACATTTTTGCTGTCGATCAGCATATCCAGGTCGCCGTCGTTGTCCCAGTCGGTCAGGGTGAATTTCCTTCTTCCGCTGCCACCATTTTGTTTCTGGTTTAAACGGAGTAATTCGCTGCCGGTTTCATTGTAAAAGATTCTTTTTCCCGGTTTGAGAAAAAGGGCGTTATTTTTCCGGAAGCGTTCGAAAAACGCCAGATATCCTTCATGATCCAGCATGACAAGATCGGTAAGGCCATCCTTGTTCCAGTCGGTTGCATAAGGCGTGGTCCGCCACTGCGTAGCTAGTTCATTGGGTTGCGGGGTCCACCAGTTCCATTTTGGTTTTGGCACCACATCACCCCAGTCGACCAGGACCGGCTGGGATTTGGCCAGGACAGGGGATTTTTTACTGCCTTTGTTACGGAACCATTCGACTTTCCCCCATATCGAATTCACAATAATATCGTGGAGCCCATCTCCATCCCAGTCGGTTACCGACAGGGTGGTATACCCCCATTTGGTTTCACAAGGTCCCTGAATGGAGCCGTTCGGTCCGGCCTGCAACCGAATCACCTTTCCATCCGCTTTTAAAAATTGCGGAGCCGCCCAGTCGGGATTAGAACCGCCGTTTTTGTTTTTAATAAATGTGATATACCCTGCGGAATTGCCTGTGATAATGTCTTCGTCTCCGTCATGATCCCAATCCACACTGACAGGTGTCGCCAAGGCACCCGATTTCACATTTCCTGCTTTTTGCTGAAAGTAAAACGGCGCTTCAAAAACCGGCATCCTGTCTTTCTTTTTACCTGTATTTCTAATATACGCCACGCGCCCATCTTCATCACCAACGATCAGGTCCACATGCCCGTCCTTATCCCAGTCAACAGCCACCGGAATAATCATTTCGAGATCCATTCTGATGGCGCCGGTGCTGTTGGAAAGATGTTTTCCTTCGGCGTATTCAGGTTTTTCACGGGAGCCTGTATTTTCAAACCAGGTAAGTTTATCTACAAATTCGCCGCAGATCAAGTCGAGATCGCCGTCACTGTCAAAATCTGCAAAGTTGGGGGATGGCGGACCGTATATGTCCAATATTTTCCCGCCCGCTTTAATCCTTCCTTTGTTGTGATAAGTGCCATTCTGATTTTCTATCAGATAAACGTAACCATGCAGGGTGCCGGTTATCCATTTTCCGGAAGAATCATACCCCGTGTCCCAGCCGTAGTCAAGCCAGTCGTCAATACCAGCCACCAAATCCAGGTCCGAATCATTGTCGTAGTCGACGAATTTCCATTCGGTAAAACGCGGTTTCTTTTTGAAATCGCGCTGAAGAGAATCCGGCGAATAAAGCAATACTTTCCGGCTGCCCTGAGCGGCTATAAAATCAATCATTTCTGAGCCCTGGTCCAGGACTCTCGGTTTGCCGTCGACATAAGAGACCTGCGGATTTTTAAGGCCTGCCCCAATGCGTACCGGTGCTTCAAAAACCGGCACTTTTTTTCCGGATTTGTTTTCAAAAAAATATAGCCCGTTGAAGGGTGCATCCGGGCAGGACAGCACCATGTCCATATCGCCATCCTGGTCATAATCCATGGGCAGGGGCCATGCCCAAAGACCGCCGCCAAGATCCGTCACCAGATCCTTATTCTGATATTCCAGCCTGACCAGATCCGGTAAAACGGGATTGGCTGGTTTTTTACCCGCGGGTGGTTGTAAAGCCACGGACGCGAAAAGTATAATAATACCACAGGCTAATTTCATTTTTGACAGGGTTTGATGAGTCGTTGCAGACACAGTTCAAAGACAATATGATGTTTTTTAAGGAAGTACGCCGGGTATTTCAACTCCGACTATCCCGTTGCCCATTTTTTATCGGTATTCCAGTCACTTATGGAAAGTAGAGATGGGGGAATGGCGGAGGAGCGCTGGAAATACCTTTAAATTATTTAAAAATAAAATCCTAAAAAATATTTGAATAATAGTTTTTTATTTATGTAAATAGTTATCTTTATAGTAACCTAGTTATTACCAAATCTGAAAAGAGAAAGGAGCTGATTATGGGAAAAGTCAGGAATATTCTGGAAACAAAAAAAATAGCGCCAATATCCATTCACCCGGATAGCACTGTTTTTGAAGCCCTGGAACTGATGTTTGAAAAAAATATCGGAGCGCTTTTGGTAATGGAGCAAAAGAAGTTTGTTGGTATTTTCACCGAGAGAGATTACGCGCGAAAAGTTATCCTGAGAGGTAAGGCCTCTAAAGAGATCATGATCAGAGAAATCATGACAGAAAATCCTGTTACGGTATCCTCAGATACGACCATAGAAGATTGCATGGCACTTATGACTGATAAATTCATCAGGCACCTGCCCGTTATGGACGACGAAGAGCTTATCGGAATCATTTCCATTGGTGATGTGGTCAAATACATTATTGAAGACCAGGAATTTATCATCGGAAACCTGAAACATTACATCACCGGTATTTAAACCGTTTGATTTTTGTTGTATTAGATTTCAGAATATTACCCATTAAGAAAGGACAGTTTTTGGCTGATAACATTTTTTAATAAGGTGGATTATGAATGACTTAAATACGTCTGAAACACCAGGCTGGCCTTTTTGGGTTTACGCACTCTTGGTTTTTGGTTTGTTAACACTGATTATTTCGCTTTCTTATTTTCTTGGACAACGTCATCAGGACCGGGCAACCGCACAGCCTTACGAATCCGGTATTCTGGAAACCGGATCAGCGAGGCTGCGGTTCTCTGCCCAGTTTTACCTGGTTGCGATGATGTTTGTCATATTTGATATCGAGGTGGTTTTTATTGTTTTATGGGCGCTGGCGTTCAAGGAACTGGGATGGCCCGGCTACCTTGGAATTTGTGTTTTTATTGGACTTTTATTTGCTGTACTGATCTACGAATGGAGTGTGGGTGCGCTGGACTTTGGTCCCGATGGGAAAAAGATCCTCAAAGCTTACCGACACCTTCCTTTAAAGAAACCTGTCATATGAAATGGTGGCTGAGTAATCCTTCCGAGCCCGCAAATGCGGTACAAGGCACGGGTTCTTTCGAAGAATCGGTGCAGCAAAGTATCATGCTCACCACCGTACAGGATCTGTTGGCCTGGGGACGTAAAAATTCGATGTGGCCTTTCCATTTTGGCTTATCCTGTTGTTTTGTGGAAATGGCAACGAGCCTTACCAGCAAATATGATGTCGCCCGTTTTGGGGCGGAAGTGATCAGGGGAACGCCCAGGGAAGCGGATGTGATGGTGATCGCAGGCACTGTTTTTGTGAAAATGGCGCCGATTATTAAAAGATTGCATGAGCAAATGATGGAACCTAAATGGGTGATATCCATGGGTTCCTGTGCTAATTCGGGTGGTATGTATGACATTTACAGCGTGGTACAGGGCGTCGACAAATTTTTGCCCGTCGACGTATATGTGCCGGGTTGTCCGCCGAGACCCGATGCTTTTATGCAGGGATTAATGCTTCTGGCCGATTCAGTTGGGAAGGAGCAGCGGCCTTTGAGCTGGGCCATCGGCCCGCAGGGGGTTATAAAACCCGAGCAGTTGGTGATGAAGGATGAGAAAAGAGAAGAAAGAAAAAAGATGATTGATTTTCGTACGCCTGACCATGTTTAAAAAAGTCAGAAGTATGTAAGTGCGGTTGGCAAACTAAAACCTCAAGAGCATGAATGAATATTCAGGCTTGGAAGATGAACTGATCTCCGTTTTTGGAGAATCCGCCATAGTTCAGCAGTCAGCAACTGATGGAGTAATAACCTTATGGGTAAAAAAGGACAATATGGTCAAAGTCCTGACTTACCTTAAACAAACGGTTGGTCATCCGTTCGGGATGCTGTTTGATCTCTCTGCCATTGACGAACGAAACAGGGTGAAATCAAGGTCGAACGGTGTTATCCCTCCTGATTTTACCGTCGTATATCATTTGTTTTCCTTTGAACGGAATTGTTTCATCCGGCTTAAAGTCGCGTTACATGGTGACTTCCCGGCGATTTCTTCCATCCATACGTTGTGGAAGAATGCAGATTGGTATGAAAGGGAAGTTTATGACATGTTTGGAATTCAGTTTGAAGGGCATCCAAACCTTAGACGTATATTAATGCCGTTAACTTGGATCGGGCATCCGTTAAGAAAAGAACATCCGGCACGTGCAACAGAAATGGGGCCGTTCAGGTTGTGGGATGAGAAACAGGACAGGGAGCAGGAAGCGCTGCAATTTAAACCGGAGGATTGGGGTTTAAAAAGGCACAGCGCCGACGCCGATTTTATGTTTCTGAACCTGGGGCCGCAACACCCGGGTACGCATGGCGTGCTGAGAATTATCCTTCAGCTGGATGGAGAGGATATTGTGGACGCCGTGCCCGATATCGGTTTTCACCACCGGGGAGCTGAAAAAATGGGTGAACGTCAGTCGTGGCATACGTACATACCGTACACCGATCGGGTGGATTATCTGGGCGGCGTGATGAACAACCTTGCCTATTTGCTGGCCGTGGAAAAACTGGCGGGTATTAAGGTCCCCGAAAGGGTGGAGGTGATCCGTGTGATGCTTTGCGAATTCTTTCGTATTGCCAGTCATCTGGTCTGGTATGGTACATTTGCACAGGATCTCGGGCAGCTTTCTCCGGTGTTTTACATGTTCACCGACCGTGAAAAGATCTTCGATATTGTGGAGGCGATATGCGGTGCACGCATGCATCCCAACTGGTTTCGTATCGGAGGCGTTGCGCAGGATTTGCCGGTGGGATGGGATAAACTTGTTCGCAATTTTATTGCGCATTTCCCCAAACGGCTCAGAGAATATCATAAGATGGTGATGCAAAACAGCATTTTTAAAGCACGCACGGTGGGTATCGGGATCTATACTTTGGAAGAAGCCATTGAATGGGGGGTAACTGGTCCGGGGTTACGAGCATGCGATTTTGCCTGGGATTTTAGAAAAAAACAGCCCTATTCCGGGTATGAAAACTTTGATTTTGACATACCCACGGCTAAAAATGGTGATTGTTATGACCGTGCCGTGGTGCGGGTAGAGGAAATGTCGCAAAGCCTGCGGATTATTGAGCAATGTCTTAACAATATGCCTGAAGGTCCTTACAAATCCGATCATCCGTTAACCACACCACCCGTTAAGAAAAACACGATGAAAGATATTGAAACACTGATCACGCACTTTCTGAATGTCAGCTGGGGGCCTGTGATTCCGGCGGGAGAGGCCATGAGCTGCATTGAAGCAACCAAGGGAGCCAACAGTTATTACCTGACCAGCGACGGCAATACATCGGCATACCGGGTCAGGATACGGACTCCTTCATTTCCCCACATGCAAATGCTTCCGTATATCAGCAAAGGCTACACGGTAGCCGACTTGTTGTCTATTCTGGGAAGCATGGATTATGTTTTGGCAGATATCGATAGGTGAAAATGTTCAGGTTAGACTATTATTCGTATTAAATATGCTGACAGCAGAAGAAATAACGGAAATAGATCACGAGATCGCACTAGTTCCCATTCGCAGGGCGGCCTGCATAGAGGCATTGAAAATTGTCCAGCAGCACCGTGGGTGGATCTCGGATGAGAGCCTGAGAGCCATTGCCGAATATATGCAGATGTCGCCTGAGGAACTGGACAGCGTGGCAACATTTTATAATCTTGTTTTCCGAAAACCCGTGGGCAGAAATATTATTTTGCTTTGTGACAGCATCACCTGTTATGTAATGGGTTACGAAAAACTCTACGAACATCTGAAAGCCAAACTGCGCATCAGCTTTGGAGAAACCACCGCTGACGGTCGTTTTACACTTTTGCCCAATGCCTGCCTGGGCACCTGCGATCATGCGCCGGCACTTATGATCAACAACGAATTGTACCGGAACGTGACCCGTGAAGATCTGGACGGAATTTTAGACGGATATAAATAATACCATGGAAACACCGCTCACCCAACATATCAGCGCGTCGCGCCCACCGCTTAATCTGAGAGATTATGAGCAGGTGGGAGGATATCAGGCTTTGCGCAAGGTGTTAAAGTCCATGAATCCATCCGAGGTGACAAAAACGGTCCAGGAATCTGATCTGAAAGGCAGGGGAGGCGCGGGGTTTAATACCGGAATGAAATGGAGTTTTGTTCCCATGAATGACGGAGAAATGACCAAATATCTGATCGCTAACGCAGACGAAATGGAGCCCGGTACTTTCAAAGACCGTCTGTTGCTGGAAGGGAATCCGCATCAACTGTTGGAAGGTATGATCATATCTGCCTTTGCGATCCAGGCCAATATATCCTATATCTTTTTACGCTGGGCTTATAAAAAGGCAGCCAGGCTCGTCAGGCATGCCATGGATGAAGCCTACGCCGCCGGATATCTGGGCAGAAATATCCTTGACAGCGGATACAATCTTGAAATGTATTTGCATACAGGCGTGGGAAGGTACATATGTGGCGAAGAAACCGCGCTTCTGAATGCGCTTGAAGGGAAACGGGCTACCCCCAGAACGAAACCGCCGTTTCCGCAGGTGAGCGGGTTATTTGGAAAACCTACCATCGTCAATAACGTTGAAACGCTTTGCAATATTCCGCATATCGTCAACAACGGAGCCGACTGGTTTAAAGGGTTAAGTCCTGGAAGTGACGCAGGTACCAAACTTTATGGGGTCAGCGGACGCGTCAATAATCCCGGATTATGGGAATTGCCGATGGGAACAACGATGAGGGAATTGATCGAGGGGCGCGCCGGGGGGATGAAAGAGGGATATAAATTCCGGGGCGCCTTACCGGGTGGCGCCTCCACTGATTTTCTGGTGGATCAGCATTTTGATATTAAAATGGATTTTAAGTCGGTTGCTGCGGCAGGAAGCAGGTTGGGGACCGGTACGATGATCGTTCTTGATGACCGCACCTGTCCCGTTGGATTCGTCCATAATCTGGAACATTTTTTTGCACAGGAATCCTGCGGTTGGTGCACACCTTGCCGGGAAGGATTACCGTGGACGGAGAAAATATTGCTTTCGCTTGAAAGAGGGGAAGGCCGGCCGGAAGATCTAAAACTGCTTGCGCTGCACACGCAGTTTTTGGGACCCGGTAACACGTTTTGCGCCCTGGCACCGGGAGCAATGGAGCCGCTACAAAGCGCACTGAAATATTTCAGGGAAGATTTCGAAAGGCATATCAACGAAAAAAAATGCCCCTGGGCGAAGGATCATGGCACACATTAATATAGATAAAAAGTCTTATGAAGCGAAGGAGGGTAAAAACCTGCTGGAAACCTGTCTGACGCTGGGTTTTAACCTGCCTTATTTTTGCTGGCACCCGGCAATGGGTTCTGTTGGGGCGTGCAGACAATGTGCCGTTAAGCTTTTTAAAGATGAAAATGATACGCAGGGGCGCCTGGTGATGGCTTGTATGGAAAGTATTCGGGACGGTATGTTTTTATCGGTGGATGATCCTGTTGCCAAAGCTTTTCGCTCGCAAAATATTGAATGGCTCATGACCAATCACCCGCATGACTGTGCGGTTTGTGATGAGGGCGGTTCCTGTCATTTGCAGGATATGACCGTGATGACGGGGCATGCTTACCGCCGTTTTGAGTTCAAAAAACGAACCTATAAAAATCAGTATCTGGGCCCGTTTATCAACCACGAAATGAACCGGTGCATCCAGTGTTATCGCTGCGTGCGGTTTTACAAGGATTATGCGGGCGGAAAGGATCTGGACGTTTTTGGCGCGCATAACCACGTATATTTTGGAAGGGAAAGCGATGGCGTGCTCGAAAATGAGTTCAGTGGTAACCTCGCTGAAATTTGTCCGACGGGCGTTTTTACCGATAAAACGTTGAAAGACCATTACACCCGGAAGTGGGATATGACCATGGCACCGTCCATTTGTCAGCATTGCAGTGTTGGCTGTAATGTCATAGCCGGTGAACGTTATGGAAAACTCAGGCAAATCACCAGCCGCTTTAACAGTGAGGTGAACGGTTATTTTATATGCGACAGAGGACGTTTTGGCTACGAATTTGTCAACAGCATAACCCGCGTTCAACAACCGCTGATCCGGAGAGAAATGGTGGGTTTTGATGAAAAACGGAATTTGTACGACAATTTGAAAACGTTTTTCGGAAATCAGAATATCATAGGCATCGGATCTCCACGGGCATCACTGGAAGCGAACTTTGCTTTAAGACAGTTGGTCGGTGAGGAGCATTTTTATCAGGGTATTTCGGAAAATCAGGCTGGTCTGTTACGGATTATACTCGAAACTTTAAATTCCGGAAAAATCCATACGCCGTCACTAAAGGAGATGGAACAGGCGGATGCTGTGCTGATTTTGGGCGAGGATCCCACCAATGCGGCGCCGCGCATAGCCCTGGCATTGCGGCAGGCTGTAAGGAGAAAACCATTGGAGCACGCGCAGCAGATTAAGATACCGGCCTGGCACGATGCGGCTTTGCGCGAATTTATTCAGGAGGAAAATGGAGATATGTTCATCGCTTTTCCCATTGAAACGAAACTGGATGAGCTAAGCACTGATACAATTTTCAGTTCACCTGAAGAGATCGCACGTTTTGGTTTTGCCATTACCAGTTACCTGACTAACGATGTTTCGAAACCGGAGGGTTGTGATGAAACGATGATGAAACGTGCGCAACACATCGCAGAAATTTTTAAAAATGCAGAGCATCCCCTAATTATTTCCGGTACAAGTTTGTGCCATGAAGGCATTATCAGAGCGGCTTGCAATATTGCCCTGGCACTCCGTTTACATAAGGAAACCGCTAGTTTATCCATGATTGTGCCGGAATGTAACAGCATGGGATTGGCCATGATGCAGGCTCCAGCTCTTGACAAAGCCTTTGAGCGGGCAGAGCAAGGGAAGGTGAATGCTGCCATTATTCTCGAAAACGATTTATATACTAGAAATTCAAAAACAGCCGTCGACAACTTTTTTGATTCCTGCCAGCATGTGATGGTGCTCGACCATTTACATCACGCAACAACCAGTCGGGCCTCACTGCTGATCCCGGTTTCTACCTTTGCCGAGGGAGATGGCACGATGGTCAGTAATGAAGGACGCGCGCAAAGGTTTTTTCAGGTTTTTATGCCAAAAAATGAAAATATCCGCGAAAGCTGGCTTTGGCTTGACGAGTTTAAACAATTTAAAAACGGGGTGAATCCGCAGAAATTAAACGAGTCGGCAAACCTGATCGAGGAATTGGTCAAGGCAATGCAGCAATTTAAGGGAGCTGAAACAGTTTCGCCCCCGTCTGATTTTCGTATCAACGGACAAAAAATTCCGAGGGAACCACATCGTTACAGCGGGCGTACCGCCATGTTGGCGAATGTCGCGGTGAGTGAACCCAAACCGCCTCAGGATGAAGATTCGCCGCTTTCTTTTACCATGGAAGGATATCGGGGAATTCCTCCGGCGCCGTTGATCCCGTTTTTCTGGTCGCCCGGATGGAATTCCGTACAATCCATTAATAAATATCAGATTGAAGTTGGCGGGCCCTTGCATGGGGGAGATCCGGGCAAGCGATTATTTACGGAGGAAAAAATATCAAACCTTGATTTCTGGGAAATGCCTGCGCAGGATTTTTCGCCTGCCGCTGGTGAAGTAGAGATTGTACCCCTGACCCATATTTTTGGCTCGGAAGTGTTGAGTGTATATTCAGCGGCTATTGCGGAAAGAGCACCCAGGCCTTACCTAATGATCGGAGAAAAAGATGCTGGGGATTTTGATGTTGCCGAGCATGCGTTATTGCGTGTGAAGATTCAAAACCAGAGCTTTGATCTTCCGGTGAGAATAAAAAAGGAATTGCAGCCGGGGCTGGTGGCCATACCGTTTAACCTGCCTTCAATGACAGGAATCGGCTGGCCGGCAAAAGGTACCTTATCAAAAATAAAGCCATGAACGAGATACTCCGATATGTGCTGATGATTGTGATCGTGTTGTTTACACTGACCACCACTGCTGCCTGGCTGATCTGGCTCGAACGTCGCATGCTGGCTTTGTGGCAGGACCGATATGGCCCCAACCGCGCAGGGCCGTTCGGACTGTTGATTGTGGCTGCCGACACCATCAAGCTGTTTTTTAAGGAGGACTGGATTCCGCCATTTGCGGACAAGTTTATTTTTGTGATTGCCCCCACGATTGTTGCCGCAGCGGTTCTGATGAGTTTTGTTATCGTACCCTTTGCGCCCGGAATTCTTATCTCGGACCTGAACGTAGGTTTATTGTTTTTCCTGGCTATGGCATCGTTGGGCGTATACAGTATTGTACTGGGGGGATGGGCTTCCAATAATAAATATTCCTTACTGGGTGCGCTGCGTGGCGCTTCTCAAATGATCAGTTATGAGGTTTTTATGGGGTTGTCACTCATGGGTGTGGTGATGCTTTCGGGGTCATTCCGGCTTACGGATATTGTTTTGGCGCAAAAAGAATATTGGTTTGTTTTCACGCAACCCGTGGGTTTTGTGCTTTTTTTAATCGCCGGAATTGCTGAAACACACCGTCTACCTTTTGATATTCCAGAGGCTGAAAGCGAGCTGGTGGCAGGTTTTCACTCCGAGTATTCCGGTATGAAATTCGGGATGTTTTTTATCGGTGAGTATCTGGGGATCACATTGGTTTCCGCCATGGTTGTTACGGTGTTTTTCGGAGGGTGGCTTGGGCCTTCATTTTTGCCTCCGCTGGTTTGGTTTATACTGAAAACTTTTGTTTTTATTCTGCTTTTTATACTACTGCGGGCATCGCTTCCCAGGCCAAGGTATGATCAGTTAATGGAATATGGCTGGAAAATAATATTGCCAATAGCGCTGCTGAACTTATTGGTTACTGGCGCTATCGCATTGCTAATATATTAATAATCAGGTTAAATGACACGATTATGATCAGTCTGTTAAGAACGATGGGACTTACTTTTCTGCACATGTTCAGAAAACGGGAAACCATCCAGTACCCGGAGGAAAAGGTGGTATTGCATCCACGTTGGCGGGGGAGAATCGTTTTAACCCGCGACCCGGATATGGGCGAGCGCTGCGTGGGATGTTATTTGTGTGCCGCCGCTTGTCCGGTGGACTGCATTTCTTTGCAGGCGACCGAAGATGAAAATGGCAGGCGGTATCCCGAATTTTTTCGCATCAACTTCTCGCGCTGTATTTTTTGCGGCTATTGTGAAGAAGCCTGCCCCACCTATGCCATTCAGCTTATTCCTGATTTTGAGATGGCTGAGTATAACCGGCAGAATCTGGTGTATGAAAAAGAGGATTTGCTGATCAATAGCGAAGGGAAATATCCGGGTTATAATTATTACAAGGTAGCGGGTTTGTCTGCGGGGATCAAAGGCAAGGGTGAAGGAGATAATGAAGAACCGCCAGTGGACGTACACAGTTTATTACCGTAAAAATGGACATTGCATTTTACATCACAGCAGCGGTCACGCTGATTTCGACGGGCATGGTTATTACCCGGCATAATCCGGTGCATGCACTGTTGTATCTGGTCATTTCCCTGCTGTCACTTGCCATGATTTTTTTCTTGCTTGGCGCTGCCTTTGCGGCGCTTTTGGAAATAATCATTTATGCGGGTGCGATCATGGTGCTGTTTATTTTCGTGATCATGCTCCTGAATCTGGGCGAGGAAACGGCTGCGCAGGAGAAGAAATGGCTGAAAACGAGAATCTGGATAGGGCCGGCCATCATGGCAGGGGTTCTGCTGTTCGAGCTTTGTTATCTGATATCGTCTTCGGATGCTGTTTTATACGATCAGCCCAACGTTGGCCCGCGGCCCGTCGCCCTGGCACTATTCCGGGAGTACTTGATCGGTGTGGAGCTGGCGGCGATGCTGCTTATGGCCGCCATGGTTGGTGCTGCACATATTGGTCGACATAAAAAAATGGTATTGCACCGGTTTTTAAAAGAAAAGGAAATACAATGAACTCGTCTGTATCCACCGAAATCGTGATGTTGCTGGCCGGTCTGCTTTTCGTGCTGGGCATTACCGGCGTGGTCATCCGTAAGAATATCATTTTTATGCTGTTGTCGGTCGAGATCATGCTGAATGCATCCGGGCTGGCATTTATAGCGGCCGGTGCACGCTGGGGCCAGCCTGACGGACAGGTCATGTTTATTTTTATTCTGGCGATGGCGGCCGCGGAAGTTTCCATTGGTTTGGCACTGATCTTGCAAATCTATCATCAGCACAAGTCTTTGGATATTGACAAACTAAGGGAAATGAACGGATAACGCACCTTTAATTGAAAGGCTATGAATAACCTGTTATGGCTCATACCCGCTTTACCTCTTGCCGGTTTCCTGATTTTGGTAGCCGCTGGAAAACATTTGTCCAATAAACTGGTGGCGTTAACCGGCGTTGGAAGTATATCGCTTGCCGCAGTCGTAACGATTATTGTTGGCTTTAACTTTTTGTCATCTCCACCGGAAGGCGGGGCTTATGCACAAACGTTATGGACCTGGATGGATGTTGCTGGGTTTAGCCCGAAAATAGCACTTTCGCTCGATTCTCTTTCACTGGTTTTTATTTTTGTAATCACGTTTATAGGCAGTTTGATCCACATTTATTCCGCCGGGTTTATGGCGGCTGATAAAGACTATTCCCGGTTTTTTGCCTGCATGAATTTGTTTGTGTTTTCAATGCTCGTACTGGTTTTAGCCGACAATCTTTTACTGATGTATCTGGGCTGGGAGGGTGTTGGCTTATGCAGTTATCTGTTGATCGGATTTTGGTATGAAAATCCTGCGAACGGCTATGCAGCCCGAAAAGCCTTTGTCATCACCCGAATAGGTGATACGGCCATGGCACTCGGACTTTTTACTATTTATTATCAGTTTGGGACGCTGGTTATGTCGGAGATCACGGCCACTGCGCCGTCTGTCTGGCAATCCAATTCCTCCATCGCAACCGTTACGGCACTGTTGCTTTTGGCTGGTGGTATGGGTAAATCTGCCCAGCTGCCCTTACAGACCTGGCTCCCTGACGCAATGGCGGGGCCATCGCCGGTCAGCGCACTTATTCATGCGGCAACGATGGTCACAGCCGGTGTTTATCTGATAGCCCGAATGCATGTTCTTTTTGAACTGTCCGCCACTGCACAAATGATCGTTGCGGTTGTCGGGGCGGTAACTTTACTTGTTGCCGGTTTCAGCGCACTTACCCAATATGATATCAAACGTGTACTGGCATATTCTACCATCAGTCAGATCGGTTATATGTTTCTGGCATTGGGCGTGGGTGCCTGGACGGCCGCAATCTTTCATTTTATGGCCCATGCTTTTTTTAAAGCACTTTTGTTCCTGGCTGCCGGTGCAATCATTGAAGCGCTGGGACATGAGCACAGCATGTTTAAAATGGGTGGACTAAAAGATAAAATGCCCGTTGTCTTCTGGACTTTTCTGATCGGGGCCGCGTCGTTATCGGCTTTGCCGCTGGTGAGCGCCGGTTTTTACAGTAAAGATCAGATTCTCTGGTATGCCTGGGCGTCAGATAAGGGAAGCCCGCTATTGTGGCTCACTGCTTTTCTGGGTGCGTTTACTACCGCAGCTTACACGACCCGTATGATGATCCTTACGTTTTTGGGGGATAGTAAGACCGGGATCGGCCATCATCCCGGAAAACTCATGACGATACCGCTGATCGTTCTCGCCTTTTTCTCTGTTGTCGCCGGCTTTATTGAACTACCCCACAATTTCGGACATTTCACACTTTTTTCAGATTTGCTTCATGGGGTGCTTCCGTCCACGGTATTACGGGCTGACGAAAGCTCGGAATGGAAATTTCAGCTGCTGGCGTTTGTCGCCACTTTCGGTGGTATTTATCTGGTATTTATTTACTATTACAGAGAACCATATAAAATAGAAAGATTACGGGAAAGTCCTTCGTTTCAATGGCTTTACAGGTTCTGGCACGGTGGCTGGGGATTTGACAGGTTATTCGATCTGGTATTTGTAACGCCGTTCGTTTTCCTGGCTAAGATCAATAAACGTGACGTCGTTGACAGGTTTTATGAGGGTATAGCTTCCGTCACAAATCATCTTTACCGACTCCTGTCCGCCACGCAAACGGGGTCGCTGAGATGGTATATCATGGGTATGGTCATCGGCGCAATAATCATTTTAGGCTTACAAATCATGTTATGATACTCGTCTGGCTCATCGGCATTTTAATGGGAGGAGGTACCGCGGCACTTGTCCTGGGACAATGGAATAAAACAATTCCAAGATGGATTGCACTGGTTACGGTATTGACCGGATTTTTGCTTATTCTGATTTTTTGGATGGATCAGTATCAGACGATTGATGAGCATTCCGCCGATGTATGGCTTATTGATTTTAAACGGGACTGGATCTTGTCGTTCGGGATAAGTTTTCATTTGGCGATCGATGGGCTAAGCCTGCTTTTGCTGGTGTTAACAGGTTTTCTGGGGATTTTGGCTGTGCTTTGTTCGTGGAAAGAAATCACGGAACGGACCGGTTTTTATTACTTCAATTTGCTTTGGATACTTGTCGGCGTTTCAGGTGTTTTCATGGCTATGGATCTGTTTCTCTTTTATTTTTTCTGGGAAGTCATGCTGATTCCGATGTATTTTCTGATCGGCATATGGGGAAGCGAAAACAGGATCTACGCTGCTTACAAGTTCTTTATTTTTACCCAGGCGAGCGGTTTGCTAATGCTCCTGGCTATTTTGGGATTGTATTTTATTCATGGTCAGAATACAGGAATTTATACGTTCAATTATTTTGAGCTGTTAGGAACCGTTATTCCATCCGGAACAGGTCTTTGGCTGATGATGGGTTTTTTTGTTGCTTTTGCCGTAAAACTTCCGGTATTTCCCTTTCATACCTGGCTGCCCGATGCGCATAGCGAGGCACCCACGGCAGGAAGTCTGATATTGGCCGGGTTGCTTTTGAAAACGGGAGCTTATGGCTTACTACGGTTTGTTATCCCGCTTTTCCCGGTTGCTGCTGCACAAATGGCCCTGCCTGCGATGATCCTGGGCGTGATCGGAATTGTTTACGGCGCTGTTCTGGCCTATTCCCAAACGGACCTGAAACGACTGGTGGCATTTACCAGCGTGAGCCACATGGGTTTTGTGCTGACAGGTATTTTCGCTTTTAATGAACTGGCTTTTCAGGGTGTTGTCATGCAGCTTGTAACCCATGCCATCAGTACCGGGGCACTGTTTATTATGGCGGGTATGATCAAGGAACGGTTGCATACACGTGACATCAACCAGATGGGCGGGCTTTGGTCGCGGATGCCGAAAATGGGGGCCATTGGACTTTTGTTTGCGATGGCATCACTGGGATTGCCGGGATTGGGCAATTTTATTGCGGAATTTCTGATCCTGTTAGGCGCTTTTAAGGTCAGTATCTGGATAACGGTCATTGCTACGCTCGGACTTATTTTCTCGGCTGTTTATTCGCTGCGTATTGTGCAGAAAATTTTCTGGGGGCCGCAGGATGGCTATGGCAATATTCGGGATTTTTCTTTGCGGGAGATCCTCGTGATGACTGTGCTTACCTTGTCTATTGTCGGCCTGGGATTGTACCCGCAGCCCGTAATCGACACAGCGTCACCAGCCATTCATAAGCTGGTTTTGCTGTTGGAAGCGGATAAGTCCAATATTGGGAAAGAAATTAAATATCAGGAATCCTATGTCAGATAATGACTTTTTCGCTCTAACACCACTACTGCTGCTATCGGGATCCGCGGTACTGATTATGCTGCTGATCGTAGCAAAGCTCAGCCATCGTATCATCCAGATCAGCAGTCTTATCTTGTTTATTATCTCGTTTTCTTCTCTTTTCTATATTCAAAAAATACTTCCTTACAACGTAGGGACGTTGTTCGTTGTCGATGGTTTTGGTGTTTTTGTGGTTGGTCTGGTTATTTTTTCAGGGCTTGTCGTCAACATACTTTCATACATTTATTTTGAAGAAAAAGAGGAGGGGCCGAGAGAGTATTATGTGCTGCTTTTTTTATGCACGCTGGGCGCGTCGGTCCTTGCGCTGAGCAAACATTTTATTGCCTTATTTCTCGGACTCGAAATTTTAACGGTTGGTTTGTACGCGTTGATCGCTTATCTGAGAGGAAGAAATCACAGCATTGAAGCCGGAATAAAGTACCTTGTTCTGGCCGCGTTCTCTTCTGCATTTCTCCTTTTTGGGATGGCATTAATTTATCTGGAGACGGGCGCAATGGAATTTCAAGATATGATCCCGGAATCGGCAAAATCTCTTTCGCACTTATTCTATACCGGCCTGGGCATGATGTTGGTTGGGGTAGGTTTCAAGCTGGCCGTTGTTCCTTTTCATATGTGGACGGCTGATGTGTATCAGGGAGCGCCCGCGCCCGTAACGGCTTTTATTGCTACGGCCTCGAAGGGTGGTGTGCTGGCGGTTTTGCTCCGCTTTTTTATAGCGATTGATGGTTTTAAATTTTCACCGGTGATGTTCACACTGACCTGTATCGCAGCAGTTTCGATGATCTTTGGAAATTTACTTGCGTTACGTCAGCGGAATCTGAAACGTATCCTGGCTTATTCATCCGTCGCCCATATGGGTTATTTGCTGGTAGCATTTATTCCGGGGAACTTGATGAGTCTTCAGGCGGTGTGTTTTTATTTGTTTACTTATTTTGTAACGACTTTGTCCGCTTTTGGTGTCGTCATTATGATGTCGGGTAAAAATGATGATGCGGAAGATATCGATGAATACCGGGCGCTTTTCTGGAAACATCCGGGACAGGCCTGCATCCTGAGCTTTGCCATGCTTTCTTTGGCTGGTATTCCGCTTACCGCCGGATTTACCGGCAAGTTTTACATTCTCGCGACCGCCATTCAGTCCGGTTACTGGCCGCTGGCCGTTATTTTGGTGCTGAGCAGCGTCATTGGTTTGTACTATTATCTCCGCGTTATCACAGCCATGTTTACCGGAAACAAAAATACCATCCCGGAAGAAAGGGAAAAACATGTGTTTTTTTTCAGGACCGGAATGCTGGCATTATCGGTCCTTGGTGCAATGATCATTTGGTTAGGCATTTATCCGCAGGATGTGATCAGTTTTATTAGTCAAGCATTAGTAACCTCTGATTTACTTTTCACTAATTTTTAAACATTGCCGCAACGCTTGGGAATTTCGGTGTGACGGCTCGGAAGTAAATAAATCCGTTTCGGTCAGAAAATTAAACGGACGAATTCGTTTGACGATATTTTTGCAGATATATCGTTAAAAAAGTCAGTATGCATTTTATAAGAAAATCTCTTTTGGCTGTTGCCATTGTAACCTTGCAATGGGGTTGCGGAACCAAAGGAGAGACAACCGAGCAGAAAAAACAGGTTAAAAAACTGCCTGTGATTACCCTTCAGGAAAGTTCAGTAACACTGTCTTCAAACTATCCGGCGCGTATAGAGGGAAAGGTCAATGTGGATATACGTTCGCAGGCGGAAGGTTATATCGAAAAAATATTCGTTGAGGAAGGGGCTTTGGTGAGAGCCGGGCAGCCTTTGTTCAAAATTGTCGCGGCACCCTATATCCAGCAGCTGAACACGGCAAAAGCAAATCTGGAAGCTTCGAAAGCGGCTCTGAAAAACGCGACCCTTGAAGTTGAAAAGTTTACAGAGCTCAGCAAAAGCAAGGTTACATCTGATTTTCAGCTGAAAACGGCAAAAGCTGCTTATGAATCGGCGGAGGCAAATGTGGCCCTGCAGTCAGCGGCGGTCGAGGCGGCAAAGATCAATCTTGATTTTACTTTGATCAAGGCACCCGTAACCGGTTTTATTGGCCGTATTCCAAAACGTATCGGTAATCTTGCCTCAAAAACAGATACGCAGGCACTGACGACACTTTCAGACATCAGCGAAGTGTATGCTTATTTCTCCATGACAGAAAAGGACTTTTTGACCTTCAATCAGCATTATCCAGGCAAAACGCTTCAGGAAATAATCACTGCGCTGCCAAATGTTTCCCTGCAGCTGGCGGATGGAAACCGTTATGAGAAAGAGGGGAAAATTCAGATGGTAGACGGACAGTTTGACAGCAGTACCGGTGCGATCAGCGTCAGGGCGATGTTCAAAAATCCACGGTTTTTACTTCGTTCCGGCAATACCGGCCGTGTTTCACTTCCTGAGACCCAGCATAAAGCACTGCTGATTCCGGTGCAGGCAACCGTTGACATGCAGGACAAAATTTTTGCTTACCGACTGACCGCTGACAACCATACTGAGCGCGTTTCCATTACCGTCTCGGCAAGGAGCGGCGATCATTATCTGGTAACAAGCGGCCTGCAGGCCGGTGATCGGGTTGTTGCCAGGGAAGCTGCCCTGATTACAGAAGGTGAGCAAATTGAGCCTAAGAAATAAAGACTTTCAGAATTAAATATTATGCTTAAAAATATAATTGACCGGCCGGTTCTGGCAACGGTTATCTCCATCGTGCTCGTGCTGCTGGGGATCGTGAGCATTAGCCGGTTGCCGGTTACCCAGTTTCCGGATATCGCGCCGCCGACGGTTTTTGTGTCGGGCGCCTATCCGGGAGGCAATAGCGAGAGCGTGACCAGATCGGTGATCACGCCTTTGGAAGAGGCCATTAATGGCGTTGAAAACATGCAGTACATGAGCTCAACGGCGGGAAGCGATGGCTCCTTTTCTATTCAGGTTATTTTTCGTCAGGGTATAAATCCTGATCAGGCGGCGGTGAATGTACAAAACCGGGTGGCACAGGTAAACAGCCAGATTCCGGCAGAGGTAATCCGTGCGGGGATAACGACAAGCAAGCAGCAGAACAGTAACATCATGTTTTTCAACATTATGAGCCGGGATTCTGTTAAATACAATGAGATTTTTCTGCAAAATTATGCGAAAATAAACCTTGTGCCAGGTCTGAAAAGGATTCCTGGGATTGGTAATGTCCAGCTTTTTGGAAGTAAAGATTATTCGATGCGTATCTGGCTCGATCCTCAAAAACTGACGGTCAATAACCTTGTTCCGAAAGATGTTGAGGATGCTATTAACAACAGCAGCCTGGAGGCTTCGCCAGGTAAGCTTGGCGAAGAATCGGATGCGCCGATGCAATATGTGGTTAAGTACAAGGGGAAATTAAGTGAACCCGGAGAATTTGAGCGGATCGTAATCAAAGCGAATAGCGATGGTTCGATGTTGAGGCTCCGGGATGTTGCCCGGATCGAATTTGGAGCAGCTTTTTATGACAGTGATAACAAAGAAGACGGCTTCCCCGCTGTAACACTGGCGATTCAGCAAACGAGCGGATCCAATGCGAACCAGATTGAGACGGAAGTTCGCAGCAGTCTGGCTGAGCTGAGTAAATCCTTCCCGAAGGGTGTTGAATATCACATCATTCAGAGTGTAAAAGAGCGTTTGGATCAATCCATTGATCAGGTTAAGAAGACGCTGATAGAAGCGTTCATTCTTGTTTTTATCGTTGTGTTCATCTTTTTGCAGGATTTCAGATCGACGCTTATTCCGGCCATTGCGGTGCCGGTTGCTATTATTGGAACGTTTTTCTTTTTACAGCTCATCGGTTTTACCATCAATGTGCTTACGCTGTTTGCCCTTGTACTGGCCATTGGTATTGTTGTGGATGATGCCATTGTAGTCGTGGAGGCGGTGCATGCCAAGATGAAAGGAACCAAACTGAGCGCAAAACAGGCAACGGTTTCCGCGATGCAGGAAATTACAGGTGCTATTGTTTCGATCACGATGGTGATGTCAGCGGTGTTTCTTCCGATTGGTTTTATGGACGGGCCAGCCGGGATTTTCTATAAACAATTTGCCTTCACGCTGGCGATTGCGATCCTGATTTCAGCGTTAAACGCTTTGACTCTAAGCCCTGCATTATGTGCACTTT
Organism: Dyadobacter sp. LHD-138; assembly: GCF_030929615.1. GTDB lineage: Bacteria > Bacteroidota > Bacteroidia > Cytophagales > Spirosomataceae > Dyadobacter. The sequence continues at coordinate 72,351 of NZ_JAVFVU010000014.1, forward strand.
TTCTTAAAAGTGAGAACCATGACGAGGCGCATGGAAAACAGGGGTTCGGGCAGCGTTTTTTTTCGGCGTTTAATATCGGCTTTGATAACCTGACGGATAAATATGTGCGCAGCGTTAAATTTCTGATATCAAAATGGTGGCTGAGTCTGGGTGGCCTGGCTTTGGTCAGCGCATTGGCCTTTTGGCTGATGGCGCGTGCGCCGAAAGAATTCGTGCCCAGTGAAGATGATCGTTTTATCACGTATGCACTCGCGCTGCCAGCAGGGAATAACCTGAAATTTACAACCGCCGTTATTGCAAAGATCGATAAGGCGTTGGGTAAAATGCCTGAGGTTGAAATGGTTTCCAGTATTTCGGGCTACAATTTGCTTAGCAACAGTGCCGGACCGTCATACGGACTTGGATTTATCCGCCTGAAACCAACCAAGGAACGCGGTGAGATTCAGGATATGGACGAGGTTATCGCGGTAATGAACGAGCGGCTTACCGATGTGAAAGAAGGAGAGTTGAGTCTTTTTCGTTCACCACCCGTGGAAGGTTTCGGAAGTGTGAGCGGGGCGGAACTGGTATTGCAGGATCGTGCGGGAGGAAAGCTGGATAAGTTCAGCCAAACGGCCAACCAATTGATTGCAGAACTTAATCAGCAACCATCGGTTTCGGCAGCATTTACTACATTCAGAAGCGATTTTCCGCAGTTTGAAGTGGTCGTTGATGAGGACAAAGCCTATCAGCTCGGCACGACACCAAAGGATATCATGAACACGCTCCAGTTGTTTTACGGTGGTGCCCAGGCAAGTGATTTTGTCCGTTTTGGTAAATTTTATCGTGTCAATATCAAGGCGGAAGGGCAATACCGTATGGACGAGCAGTCGCTGAGCCAGGTTTTTGTAAAAAGCAATACAGGTGCTATGATCCCGATCGGGACTTTGGTTAAACTGACTAAGGTATATGGCCCCGAGGTTGTAAACCGGTATAATCTTTTCAACAGTATAACCATTAATATTCTGCCAGGGGCAGGTTTCAGCACCAGTCAGGCGATGGAAACGGCTGAAAAGCTGATCAGTGAAAAACTACCCGCGGGCTATGGATACGAATGGAGTGGATTAAGCCGTGAGGAAAAGAAATCGGGAAGCCAGATGGTGTTTATTTTCGGGCTTTGTATCCTGTTTACTTATTTCCTTCTGGCAGCACAATATGAGAGTTATATCCTGCCTTTGGCCGTTATCTTTTCAATTCCGACCGGTATTTTGGGCGTGTATCTGGCGATTGGCTCTGTGGGGATTACCAATAATATTTACGTCCAGGTTGGGCTTATTATGTTGGTGGGACTGCTGGCAAAAAATGCTATTCTGATCGTGGAGTTTGCGCTGAAAGCGAGACAATCGGGCATGGAACTGCTGGCCGCATCGCTCGAAGGCGCGCGGCAAAGGCTTCGCCCGATCCTGATGACTTCCCTAGCTTTTGTTGCAGGTTTGGTGCCGCTGATGTTTGCAACCGGCCCTTCTGCGGTCGGAAACCGCTCGATCAGTACCAGTGCGGCCGGAGGTATGATTTCGGGTGTTTTGCTGGGTGTGTTGATAATTCCGGTACTTTTTGTTGTTTTTCAAAAACTTCAGGAGAAAGTAAGCGGGGTGAAATACCCAGAGGTTCAGGATGGTTCTTCACAAAATTGAATAAGAAGATGAAAATAAGATATTGGGTTTTGCCGATGATGCTGGCCGTAACTTCCTGCCGCGTGGGCAGAGATTATGCCAGACCGGAATTAAATATTCCAGGAGTGTTTCGTACCGAGGTGAAAATCGATACAACCATGAGCGTGCTGCCGGATGTTAAGGATTTTTTTAAAAATCAAACCTTGCAAGCATTGATCGATACCGCTATTGCTCAGAATAACGAGTTGAAGATCGCGATCAAAAATATTGAGTCAGCACAGACGGTTTTAAAGAAAGTACGACTAAATTATTTGCCCGACCTGAATGCACAGATTACGGGAAATCATAATATTTCTTCGGCTAACAGTTTGGCGGGAATTGGTAATGAGCAGTTTATTGGCTCCCGGAGCGTAGAGGATTTCAGCGCATCGCTTGGGTTGAGCTGGGAAATCGATATCTGGGGACGTATCAGAAGAGAGAAGGAAGAGGCGCTTGCCAGCCTTTTGCAAACCGAGGAAGTGAAACGGGCTGTTCAAACCCAGCTTGTAGCGGATGTAGCCAATGGTTATTATAATCTGTTGATGCTTGACAGGCAACTGGAAATTGCCCGTCAGAGCTGGCAGCTGAGTGATAGCACTTTGGCCATTACAAATGCGCAGTACCGGGTAGGAGAGGCCAATGCGCTGGCGATCAAACAGGCAAAAGCGCAGCTGGAACTGACCCGGCAACTGGTGCCGCAGATAGAACAAAGTATTGCCATCCAGGAAAATGCGCTGAGTCTTCTTTGTGGAAATTATGCCAGGAAAATTGTGCGACATCCCTGGGAGTCCGATGAGTTTAGTGATGTTGCCAAAACGGCTTATGCTGTTTCACTTTTATCAACAAGGCCCGATGTACATGCGGCGGAGCTGGGGTTACGGGTTGCCAACGCGAGGGTAGGCATAGGCCAGGCATTGATGTATCCGGCGCTTACCATCACGGCAACCGGCGGATTAAACTCATTTAAAGCATCGAACTGGTTCAGCGTACCGGGCGCTTTGTTTGGAACCGTGGCTGGCGGACTGACCCAGCCTGTATTCCAGCGCAGAAAGTTAAAGACGCAATATGAACAGGCACAGATCGAGCGAGAAAAGGCGGTGATCAGTTTCCGCCAGTCTGTTTTGCAGGGTTATGCGCAGGTTTCAGACGCATTGATTGCGAATCAAAAACTGGACGAGCAGTCGAAGGCGGCTGAAAAGAGGCAGGAGGTGTTGCAGGAAGGAATTAGCGCTGCCCAGATTCTTTTCCGGACGGGTATGGTAAACTATCTTGAAATTATAACAGCAGAAAATAGTTATTTGCAGACGCGTTTAAACGTGGCGCAGCTTTCAAGAGAAAAGGCTGGGGCAATCATTGAACTATACCGCGCGCTTGGCGGCGGCTGGAAATAAGACAGGATATTTTGAACCGTCGATTTTTATACAAAACGGAATGGAAACAGTAAACTCAAAACACAACCGATATTTGCGACTGGTGTTGATACTGGTTGTGGTGGTGCTGATTTATCTGCTGGCCTATCTGATGGACCCCTACAATGCAACCTGGACATGCTTTGTTGAACGGAGTTTTGAAGATCTGTCTATCGAGATTTTTTTGAATCTTTTGTTGAGCTGGGCCATTATCGAAACCAGTACCGGCATTGCATATTGGCTTGAAAACCGCTTTCCCTGGGATGGGTCTTCGTTGATCAGGTTTTTTTTGCAAACGATCCTGATCATCATTTCGGTCGGTGTACTGCTTTTTATTCAGGACCTTGTATTTGTTGCGATATATGGCAATATCAATTTTACTGCACAGGAAAGGCTAAGCATATGGCAGTTTTTTATGGTAACCATGCTTGTTTCCGTGATGGTCAGCGCGGTGCATACGGGTTATTATTTGCTGGAAAGGTGGAAAATATCGATGTCTGAGGCTTCGGATTTGCGGGTAAAGACGCTGGAATTTAAGGAAATTGCGATGCAGGCTGAGTTGCAGTCGCTTAAACTGCAACTCGATCCGCATTTTATGTTTAACAATTTCAGTACGTTATCCGAACTGATCAATGAAAATCCGAAAATTGCTGTCTTGTTCCTTGAAAATCTTTCGCGGGTATACCGCTACATGATACAAAACCTGAAGCGTGATCTGGTACAGTTAAAAGATGAAATGACTTTTGTTAATGCTTATGTTTATCTGATCGGCATCCGTCATGGAGATCATGTGCGTGTCGATATTGATCTGGATGAAGCGGTCATGGCCAAGTCCATTCCACCCATCACGGTTCAGCTTTTGATTGAAAACGCAATCAAACATAATATTGCTACCTCGCTGAAACCCCTGACGATCCATATTTTTTCGGTTGACCAGCGTAGTATTACCGTAACGAATAATCTTCAGCCGATTGCTAACGCTCTGCCGTCGACACATTTGGGCCTGCAAAATATCCGGGACAGGTATAGGATTTTATCGAGTAGGCTGCCTGAGGTAATCAAAGATACAGATCAGTTTTCAGTAGTGCTCCCGCTGATTGATTTTTAATCGTTACAAGGATGAAGATATTAATCATAGAAGATGAAAAGTTTAACGCGGCACGTTTGCAGCGTATCCTAAAAGAAATTGACCAGCCGGTTGAGATACTTGCCGTACTGGGAACCGTCGCAGAAAGTGTGGTGTGGTTTAAGGAAAACCCCGGACCCGACGTTGTGTTGATGGATATACGGCTGGCTGACGGACTAAGCTTTGATATTTTTGCGCAGACAAACGTGGCGAGCCCGGTTATTTTTACAACGGCTTATGACGAGTACGCGGTCAGGGCATTTAAGGTAAACAGCATTGATTATCTGCTTAAACCGATCGAAAAAGATGAACTGGAAACTGCCTTACAGAAAGTTAAGCCCGTAGCAGCTATGTCAATGGATCACAATCTTTTACAGGTGCTTCGGGTATTTAAAGAGCGGAGCCAGGTATACCGCAAGCGGTTTTTGCTGCCGAGTTATGATGGTTTTAAAACTGTGTCCGTTGAAGATATTGACCTGGCTTACTCCGAATTCAAGCTTACCCATCTTGTTTTAAAAAACGGTACGGTTGAAACGGTGCCACAAAGCATGGAAGATCTCGAAGACGAGCTTGATCCGGATGCTTTTTTCAGGGCCAATCGTCAGGTTATCGTTGGTGTGCATTGCATCGAAAGTATTCAAAATGATTTTAACGGGAAATTGAGAATAATACTCAAAAGAAACGCTGACAATGAGGTGCTGGTGAGCAGGGAAAAAGCCCCTGTGTTTAAAGCCTGGCTTGACAGGTAGGCAAGTGCTAATGTTTTAATCGGGTTACAGCCTGGTATATTCAAGCGGAAGGGCAGCTTTTGTTCAAGACGACGTAGAATCTGTGAAGGATAATAAAAATATGAGCCGAATAATTGATTTATTCGGCTCATATTTTTATTATATTTGAGCCAAATAGAAAAGCTAATCGGCTCATGAAATACAATTGGGAACTACCGGATTGGGCGGATTTTAAATATTCGCTTGACGCTATCGAAACGCAGCTTTATGCTTTTGCTCTCGAAACCGGCGAAATAACGGGAATCCTGAAATCATTGCCAAAAGATATCCGGGAAGCCTCGCTGCTGGAAGTAATGTTGTCTGAGGCTATCAAAACTTCTGAAATTGAAGGCGAGTTCCTGAGCAGACAGGATGTGATGTCTTCAATTCGGAATAACCTCGGGCTGAATGAAACCAGGGAGCTGGTTCGTGATGAAAAATCAAAAGGTATCGGAGCGTTAATGGTGGATGTCAGAAGAACTTACCAAGAGCCTTTGACTGTCGACAAACTGTGGGACTGGCATAAGCTGTTACTGGGTAGTTCATTACGTATTCGTATCGGACAATGGCGGTCGGGAGATGCGCCGATGCAAATTATCTCAGGTAGTATCGGCAAAGAGAAAATACACTTTCAGGCACCGCCATCCGGGCGTATTCCTGACGAAATGAGTCGTTTTATTCAATGGTTTAACGACACAGCAGCCGGTGGAATACGTGCTATAAGCAGTGCTCCGGTAAGAGCGGCCATTGCTCATTTATATTTTGAAACAATACATCCTTTCGAAGACGGGAATGGGCGAATAGGCAGGGCCATAGCGGAGAAGACGTTGTCCCAAACCCTTGGAAGGCCTGTGATGATGAGTTTGTCCCGGACTGTTGAAGCCGACAGAAAACAATATTATACTGCACTCGAACATGCTCAAAAAAGTAATGAGATCACAAAATGGGTAACCTATTTTGCAGAAGTTGCTTTACAGGCGCAAAGAGAGAGCCGGCAACTGATCGATTTTACACTTCAAAAGACACACTTTTTTGAGCGTCACAAAAAACAGCTCAATGACCGCCAGACCAAGGTTATTCAAAAGATGCTGGAAGCAGGACAAAAAGGGTTTGAAGGTGGGATGTCGGCTAAAAAATACATGTCTGTTGCAAAAACTTCGAAGGCCACGGCTACAAGAGATTTGCAGATGCTGGTTGAAATTGGAGTTTTTGAAACGCTTGGAGGGGGTAGGAGTGTCCGTTACGAGCTGGTGTTGTGAGAAACCAATTCAATGAATCTGATTCGTGAAATAAACAAAATTTTTAATTTAATCTTCACATAACGGTCCGATTTTTAGTAACTTTAATATGCACTAAAATCAACAGGTTATGAGCTATTTAAAGAGTATTTCTATCCTATCGGCGTTATTGATTTGTCTGTCATTTACTATGTTGCATCACGGCTGGGCGGATTATGATCAAACCAAAGTACTTGATTTTAAAACCACGATTGACGAGTCGGTTTATGAAAATCCGCATGTACTGGTTAAAGTAAAATACAACAAGGAGACATGGACGGTTTTTCTGGCGCCAACAAGTCGGATGAATGACCGTGGATTAACAGGCGATATGATCAAAAAAGGCACATCCGTGAGACTTGTGGCCTATCCCCACAAAACAGAGAAGGGAGAAATGCGCGCCGAAAGAATATTTGTCGACGGAAAGAAATTTGAATTACGCTAACCGTGCCTGAATTTTTTGACTGGCTGGAAAAAACTTCCTGGGCGGTAAACATCCGCCAGTCGCTATGGTTATACCCGGCTCTGGAAATTGCCCATATTGTGGGTATTGTCGCACTTGTCGGGGCTGCTTTTATGTTTGATTTACGACTATTGGGTTTTTCTAAAAATTTGCCCCTAAATGGTTTGTCCCGTCATTTGTTGCCATGGTCGCAGCGGGGACTTATCCTGATTCTTCCTTCAGGGATTTTATTGTTTATTACCAATGCGAAAGCGCTAGCGTTTGATCCGGTATTCTGGATAAAATTGCTTTTGCTATTCGTCGCCGCACTAAATGTTTTTGTCTTTCACCGATTTGTTTTTAATGACAAAGACGATTTGCGGGGCTCCGAAGAATTGCCGCTTTTTTCAAAAGTGTCGGCCATCATTTCCATAATCGTCTGGATCGCTATCATTGCCTGCGGCCGGTTATTGGCTTATTAGATCATGATGGTTAGTCGGATTATGAATTCCACCAGCCGAAAGTTGACTGCTAATCGCGGAAAAGTCAATAAGGATGATCAGTATTTTTTGTCATGTAACGGGTTTAGGTATTTGTACTCCAAAACAGAAACAACACCAATACTTAAATCCGCGGGTAATTTTTATGAAAAAGATCTTTCTTCTGGCTGTTCTCGTTTTTATATCCCTTGCGTCAAAGCCACGAAAAATAACCTGGGTTGCCATCGGAGATTCGATTACTTATCTTAACGATCACCAGAACGAAACCGGGAACAGGGTGACAAAAGGCTACATGACTTTGATCAGTGAAAAGCACCCGAATATCGAATATAAAAATCAGGGGCATAACGGATGGACTTCAGTAAATATCGCTGATAAAATAGAATCACTGGAGATTGTCAAAGCGGATGTTTACACGGTGTTTCTCGGTACGAATGACTGGTGGCAGGGAAAGTCGTTGGGGACGATAACAGATTATCAGCAAAATACGGGAACGGGGACGGTTTACGGGGCATTCCGGATTATCAATAACAAGTTAAAACAGCTCAATAAAAAAGCCAGGATTATTTTGATAACGCCTATGCAGCGAGGCGATTTTGTTTACATCAACAGTTCGAAAAATAATGCTTATGGTTCTTATAAACCTAAAAAGGAACAAACATTAGAACAGTTTGCCAATGCTATTGTTGAAATCGGGAAATTTGAAAAAGTCCCGGTTGTTGACCTATACCATGACAGCGGTATTACGCTGGACAATATGGTAAGTTTTAAAAAATTAAAAGACCCGCAAACAGGCGGCTATAAAAACTATACCTATCCGGAATATACAACAATACCATTTGATCCCTTAAAAGACGATTACCCTTATCCGGTTGAAGCTGTGAATATGACTTACGACGGGCTGCATCCGTCCGACAAGGGATATCAGGTGATCGCCGATATGCTTGCTGCGAAATGGAAGGGGCTCAAATAAATATTCCTTTTTTCCAGGATTGAAATTCCGGGCTACAAAATCGGTTGTGCCGATGGCACTGTTACGTTTTAATGCCGTACAGTGCCGTAGGGCACGACCGATCTTGTAGCAACGGAATTCATTCCGTTGAATTTTGAAATTTTTGAATTTTGAAAATCAATTTCATTCGGGAATTTGTGACCAGATTTATGTTCATATGTCTTAGAATAAGAGACACATGAATTTGATTTGGACACCATGGCAAATACGTATCACCAAATGTATATCCAGGCCGTTTTTGCGGTAAAATATCGGAAAGCGGCTATTCAGCTTGCCTGGAAAAAGGATCTTTTCGGCGTGATCGGAAACCTGATCAATGAAACAGGCTGTAAAACCTTAATTGTAAACGGTGTAGAAGACCACGTACATTGCTTCTTTGGTTTAAAACCTTCCGTATCTATTTCGGATGTTATGAAAAATGCAAAAGCTAAGTCTTCCAAATGGGTTAATGAAAGTAGATTATTGCCGCACAGATTTGAATGGCAGGAAGGATATGCATCTTTTTCATATAGCCGGTCCCATATTAATGCCGTTCATACATACATCCAAAATCAGGAAGCACATCATAACAAGAGAACTTTTAGAGAAGAATATGTCGATATGCTGACAAAATTCGACGTTAATTTCGATGAAAGATATATTTTCAACGACTTAATTTGATTCACGATTGAAATCCTCCGCTACAAAATCGGTCGTGCCGATGGCATTAAGGTATTAAAACGTAACAGTGCCGTACGGCGCGACCGATCTTGTAACAACGGATTTTAATCCGTTGTTTAATCAATAATATTCCAATTCCAGCACAATAGGGGTAGTTGTATCATCTTCACCATTGGCGTTGATGAATCCTCTTGTAATGGTAATCTTTTTTGGATAGCCGTTTGGCAGATATTCGTAGGCATAGGTAGACTTTACACCCCGGTCATTAGCATTGTAAATCGTCTCCTTAATAATGTTATTCGGACTGATCGCATAGTTTGAAAAATCACCTTCCCAGTCGATGCCCAGCTTGAAGAACGGATTGTGGTTTGTATCGTATTGAAAATCAGACTTGTCGGTTTTCGTAGTCTGCGATTTTTTAATGCTCCACGTTTGGGATACATTATTTTCCGAGTTTCTGACGTAGGTAACCACATAACTGTCATCGGCGGATGAACTTACATTTTGCCGTGTAATGAATCCGGCTTTGTTAAAAAGATAATTTCTGTTTAAGGTCACCGAAGTAAAGAAATTTTGTTCCGCAATTTCTCGTGTTGAATCTGTTTTCGCCGCGTTGAACTGGAAGCTGGTACGCGGTTTTTGATTTTCAGAGACAAACTCTGTTTCGGGAATAATGTCCGCTACTGCTATGTCAAATTTTGCAGGCACGCCTGCATTTCTTGTAAAAACACCAGTCGAAAAGAACTTTGGTTTTGAAAAAGCCACGTATTTTTTAAAGCTGCTCATGTAGCCTTTGCTATACGCGTATTCGATCAACAGCGTGCCGTTGCGGGTAACTTTTTTTAGCTTTACGTCAACCGTATCGACTCCGAAAGGAGACTGGTATTTGTTGGCAACAACTGGATCTGGTTCTTCTGCTTTTGAGCTACAGGAAATGGAAGCAAATAACAATATCAGATAGAAAATATTTTTCATGCTTGGTTCGGTTTTTTGATTGTCCTATTAAAACTAATTTGTTAAACTTATTATTGGGTCAATACACAGTAATGTTAAGTTTCTTTAAATTTAATTTTTAGCCGGAAGGTCAAATCACTGAAACTGGTGCATAAAACGCAGAAGTTAGATGCAATTATACAAATTAATTCTAGTTGTCATAATTATTCTTTCTACAATTTATCTTGCTACATCGTATTTTCAGTTTATTCAGGAATCTTATCTTCTGGAATTCATCCATCTGGCGATACCTGACATCCATCCTTCTTATTGTAGCCTTTATCATATTTTTATACTAGGGCTTTTTTTTCTTTTGCAATTTTAAGCATCAATCACAATCTATTAAAATGAAGACATTTCTCCTTGCTATTATTTTTACTGCCTTATTTTCGCCGGTATTCGCCCAGTTTCCTGCCGGAGGAGGTGCTCAGCCAAAGGCTTTGCCGGGTACAGCCGGGGACCAGACACCAAAAGGTAACTCCAAAATATCGGGAGCTATCGTCGATTCAGCAGCGGCAAAAGGGGTTGAGTTCGCCAGTATCGCACTTTACAACATAAAAACCGGAAAAGCCATCGATGGTACGGTCGCAGATGAAAAAGGAAAGTTCTTGTTAACCAAAATTGTTGCGGGCGACTTTAAGATATTGATCTCTTTCATTGGTTATCAAAATAAAACCATCGACAATATTACCTTAGCGAAAGGACAGGAACTTGATCTGGGAATCATTAAGCTGACAGCCAATGTAAAACAGCTCGATGAAGTTACGGTAACGGGCCAGGCGGCGCTTATCGAAGAAAAAGTGGACCGGCTTGTCTACAATGCAGAAAAGGATATTGCAGCCAAAGGCGGCGATGCAACGGATGTTTTAAGAAAAGTACCGCTCCTTACGGTAGATCTTGACGGAAACGTGTCGCTACGAGGCAGCCAGAATATCAAAGTTTTGATTAATAATAAACCCAGTACGATCGTTGCCAGCAGTGTTGCTGACGCGTTGAAACAGATTCCGGCAGATCAGATCAAAACCGTTGAGGTAATTACCAGTCCGTCGGCCAAATACGATGCAGAAGGTTCGGGTGGTATTATCAATATCATTACCAAAAAGAACAGTCTTCAGGGCTTAAACCTGAACGTGTATGCGGGCGTTGGTAACCGTGGCTCAATGCTTTCGCTGAATGGTGGTTATAGAAAAGGCAAAGCTGGATTTACGATAGGAGGTTTTGGTCGTGGCAATTACAACACGATGACAAAGACGACACTGGATCAAAGCAGTACCGTGGATGGCGTAAAAACGTTGACGAATCAGACGGGTGATGGATCAAGCAAGGGATTGTTCGGCCAATACAATGTCGGGTTTGATTACGATCTTGCTAAAAACCAAAGTCTTACTGCCGGGGTGCGTTACGGCTTGCGTAATTTTCTGAGCCAGCAAGATCTCATTACGAAATTGTATAAGCAGGGAGAGCTCACGGAAACCTCCGGGAGAAATGTAGACGCGAAAAATCTTTCGGGTACGGTTGACGCCAATATTGACTATTTGCATACATTCAAACCGCAGCAGGAGTGGAGTGTCTCTACGCTATACAGTCGCAATGACCTGACGAATAATTTTGACGCCGACCTTCTGAATGCAAACAAAGCGGTTTCGAGCCGTGAACGTAATGAAAACAAGAACATTAACCAGGAGTTTACGCTTCAGACCGATTATCAGACACCGATCAAGAAAAATCAATTGCTTGAATTTGGAGGAAAAGGTATTTTCAGGGAGGTAAACAGCGACTATAAATACTTGATCGCTGATAAGAACGGAGACTTTGTCAAGGAAGTTAGTCAGCCTTCCGGAGAACTGACGTATCACCAGAATATTGCCGCAGCTTATTCGTCGTACACCTATACAACCAAGAAAAGATACACACTTAAAGGAGGGCTTCGTTACGAACACACCTTTATAGACGCAAGCACACGTGAGGGCGGAAGAATTGGTGTGGGAAATTATGGTGTCCTGGTGCCAAGTGTCAATGCATCCAAAACCATCAAAGGAACAACCTTGAAGCTCGGTTACAACCGTCGTATTCAGCGTCCGGGACTTGCCCAGCTTAACCCCAATTTTAACGCAGCCAATCCACAGAACATTACCATCGGTAACCCGGAACTGCGCCCCGAGTTAACCAATAACTTTGAACTGGGTGTAAGTAAAAATATCAAAAAGGTGTTTGTGAATGCGACTTTCTTTGGACGGGTTACCAATAATGCAATCAGCCAGGTGCGTCAGCCTTCTGACACACTTCCGGGTGCCGTTGTGACGACTTTCCAAAATATCGGGCGCCAGCATGCCTATGGTACCAACCTTTTTGCAAATGTCGCAGCGACCTCCAAAATTAATTTCGGGCTGTTTCTGAACGCATTTTATACGACATTAAGTGGACAGTCGCTGAGTTCGGGCGGCGTTACGGAAAAATTAACCAATACAGGTGTCAATGTGAGCGGAGGTGTTTTTTCCCAGGCACAGTTTAAAAATGGCTGGGGAGCGCAGGCTTTTGGTTTCATGCAGGGTACGCAAATTCAGTTACAGGGGAAACAGGGCGGTTTTGGCTTCTATACGGTTGGTGTGAAAAAAGAATTTAGAAATAAAAAGGGAAGCCTTGGCCTGGCTGCGGAGAATTTCCTGAGCAAGCGTTACAGAATGCATACCGAGTTAAATTCGGAGCAGTTTAACCAGATTAGTAATGTTTATCTGTATAACCGTGGCGTCCGTTTGACTTTCCAGTATAAAATTGGTAAGATGACGATGGACGCGCCGAAGAGAAAGGCCAAGTCGGTAAATAATGATGACGTGAAGGGTGACGGAAGTGGCGGACAGCAGCAATCCGGTGGCAATGCACCCGGCGGTGGCCAGCCTAAATAGTAAATTACTTACAATCAACTTTTTATAAATTGCAAACTAAAAATCGACCTGAACAATGAAAAGAAACCAGTTATTTATCGCGCTCGTAGCAGCCAGTATCTCGGTAAGCAGTTATGCGCAGACGGTAGACGAAATTGTCGAAAAACATGTTGCGGCCATGGGCGGCCTTGATAAATTAAATGCTGTGAGCACGCTGGTGACAGAACGTTCTCTTGCCGTGCAAGGGATGGAAATTCCCACTAAAACCACGTTGGTTGTAGGGAAATCATTGCGTAGCGAGTCAACGGTCATGGGCAATTCCATGGTGCAGGTGGTTGCAGATTCAAAAGGCTGGATGATTCGCCCAACGATGATGGGTGGTACCGGGGAACCTGAGGATATGCCTGCCGATCAGCTAAAACAACAAACCAGTCAGCTTGATCCGTTCGGTGGTTTGGTTAACTACAAAGATAAAGGGAATACTGTTGAGCTTATCGGCAAGGAAAAGCAGGACAAAAGGGATGTTTATCATTTAAAGGTGACATCCAAAGATGGCCAGGTTATTGACGAATTCCTTGATGCCAATACTTATCTGTTAAGTAAGGTAAAGGCAAATATGAACGGTCAGGACGGAGAGATTAATTTTTCTGAGTACAAAGATTACGAGGGTATCAAATTCGCCAGTTCTATGGATATTACCAATCCGCAGATGGGTGTCATGACTTTCATTACCAATAAAGTAACGATTAATAGCAAAATAGATGACGCTGTATTTAAAAAACCGGTGAAATAAATCTGATCATTTAGATAACAAAGCGAAAAGCCCAGGTTTCATAAACCCGGGCTTTTCGCTTTGTTAAATGTGTATATTTTCATTTTTAATCTCAAAATATAACAAAAATGATGCTAACTGGGTTTAATTAATCTTTTATTAATCATTCTGTTAATCCTTGCCGTGTACTTTGCGCAAAATTTTACCCGAAAACGGAATTGAATTTTTACATAAATCTTTAATTTTTATAACAAATTATGATTAGAGTACCGGTTCTGTTGCCTTCTTCAATTGTCATTCGAACCCCGGTCGATTAATTCTTAAAAACTTTACCATGAACAACAAAATTTGGATCGTTTGTATCCTGACAGCCTTTATTATGATAACCTGCCAGGTTTCCCGTCAGAAACCTGCCGATAACACGCTGAGGACAACTGCTGCTTCGGTGGAAGCAATTCCCGCTTTTACGGCAAATCCGTCACCGGCTTATCTGACACCGGAGCAAAGTCTGAAAACATTCCGTTTGCCCAAGGGATATCATCTGGAACTGGTGGCGAGTGAACCGATGATCCATGAACCGGTGGCCGTTGCCTGGGACGGAAACGCACGGATGTATGTGGCGGAACTAAATACCTACATGCAGGACGTGGAGGGCACCGGCGAGCATGAACCCACCAGCAGGGTTATGCTTTTGGAAGATACCGACAACGATGGCAGGATGGATAAAAGTTCTGTTTTTATTGATAAAATGCTGCTGCCCAGAATGATTTTGTGTGTTGGGCACGAGCTGCTTGTCAATGAAACGGACACTTACAATATTTACAGTTACAAGGATACGAATGGGGATGGAATCGCGGATGTAAAAAGACCGGTTTATACACCGAATAAAAAAGCGCCGGGAAACCTGGAACACCAGCGAAGCGGTCTGGAATGGAACGTTGATAACTGGATTTATACCACGGTTGACCCGGTACGCTTCCGGTATTCAAAAGGAATGCTGGTTCCGGATTCAATCCCAAGCGGCTCCAATGGTCAATGGGGATTAACCCATGACAATTTCGGGCGCCTTTTCTTTTCTTCAGCGGGTGGAGAAGTGCCGGCGCTGGGTTTTCAGATTAATCCGGTTTATGGGCGGCTGGAATTTAATGATCAGTATACCAGGGAGTTTAATGAGGTTTGGCCGATTATTAAAACACCAGATGTTGAAGGCGGATTAAAACGTCTGAGAGCGGATACGACGCTAAATCATTTCACGGCAAGCTGTGGGCAAGTAATTTTTCGCGGTGACCGTTTGCCAAACGATTTGCAGGGAGATCTGCTGATCAGTGAACCGGTAGGCCGGTTGATCCGTCGGGCCAAAGTGATTGATAAAAATGGCAAGATCACGCTGGAAAATGCCTATCAGAAAGAAGAGTTTATCGCATCAACCGACATGAATTTCCGTGTTGTAAATATGTACACCGGGCCGGATGGGAATCTGTATCTGGTTGATATGCATCGTGGTATTATTCAGGAGGGGAACTGGACGGGACCTAATAGTTATCTACGGCCTCAGATTAAGCGGTATGGTCTGGATAAAAACATTCAGCATGGCAGAATTTACCGTCTTGTTCATGACGGAATGAAACCTGGGCCTAAGCCCCAACTTTTGGACGAGTCGTCGAAAAAGCTTGTTTCCTATCTCAACCATCCCAACGGCTGGTGGCGGGATAATGCGCAGAAAGAACTGATTCTGAGAAATGATCAATCGGTTGTTGCTGGCCTGAAAGCAATTGCGGCCGGTCAGTCTAATAAACATATCAAAGGAAACACCGCCCTCAGTCGTCTGCACGCTCTTTGGACACTGGAAGGTTTGGATGCTTTGGATAAAACGATTGTGACCGCAGCTTTGAAAGATCAGGACGCGGAAGTAAGAAAGGCCGCTATTCGGCTAAGTGAAATTTATCTAAAACAAAATGATGAACAGATGATTGATCAGCTGGCAAGTTTGAAGGCGGATGTGAGCAATGACGTGAAGATGCAGCTGATTTTGTCTCTATCATATAGCAAATCGCCAAAAGCAAAGGATTTGGTGACGACATTACTGACTGCATCAAACGGCAATGAAATACTCGCCCGTGCGCAAAAAAGTATTGATAAAAATGAAGATTCCAAAAAGTTCGGACTTCGCCTGGGCCGACTGGATGAAACGGACCGTAATCTAATACTAAATGGCTCTGTAATCTATAAATCTCTTTGCACAGCATGTCACGGTGTCGATGGAAAAGGGTTGTTAAGCAAAACAGCTCCGCCATTGGTAGGTTCAAAAAGGCTCGGTAGAGGCAAGGATATGGCCTTGCGAATATTGCTACATGGACTTTCCGGTCCGATTGACGGTGAAACCTATCCAAGCGAAATGCCAGCCATGGGCGATAACGATGATCAATGGATTGCCTCCGTACTGAGTTACGTACGCCACGAATTTGTAAACGCGCCACCCATACGGCCGGCCGATGTAAAATCAGTACGTGAGCAAACGGCAGGACGTAATAAATCATGGACCGTGACAGAATTGTCCGGCATGTAGGGGCAACCCTCGTGGTTGCCCGAATCCCAGTTTTGATCCCCGATCAAAACTGGGATTCCCAAAAATCAAAGAAAAGGAGAAAAAATCCCAACCAACCATGAAAATCAGAATTGATTTAACATCCTCGCTGTGCCTGTTTGTTATTATTTCAGAAAAACCACAGGCGCAATCCCAGGATTTGCATACGAAAAAACAACCTGGCACGGCTTTGACCGTTTGATTTAGTCATGGATAAAGATGAACTACAAACCGAGACAGAACTTTTAAAGAGAGGTTTTGTGATAACCTTTATTACCCCAGGTCCTTCAAAGATCGTGAATTTCATTACGCGTAACACGAAATAGTTTTTCAAATTTTATCATTAGATCCGATGCGTAAAGTAATATTGCTTGGACAGCTTTTGCTGAGTTTTTGCATGTACAGTGCCCGTGAAAAGGAAAAACCGGGGCGGGATGAGGACTGGCCAAACTACGGTGGGAATAAAGCAGGAAACCGGTATTCTCCACTCGATCAGATTAATACGGGAAATGTACAAGCATTGCAGGTTGCCTGGATGTATGATGCGTCGGAGAAACCGAATCCGGCAAATCCCGGCAGGCAACGCAACCGTGCCATTCAGTGCCAGCCGATTGTTGTTAACGGAATTATGTATGGCACGACACCCGAACTGAAATTATTTGCCCTCAAAGCTGAATCGGGCGAGCAGCTTTGGAAGTTTGAACCCGGTAAAAACGACAAACTGAATTCCAACCGGGGCGTGGTATACTGGCGGAGTGGAAGTGATCAGCGTATATTGTATACGGTTGGTTCCGGTTTGTATGCAGTCAACGCTGAAACGGGACAGATTATCAAAAGTTTTGGTGTCGAAGGCAGAGTTGATATTCATGAAGGTCTTTCGACGAATATGGATCATGATGTCAGCGTTTTATCGGTTAATGCGACCAGTCCGGGGATCATTCATAAAAATACTTTTATTCTGGGATCGGCTGTTTCCGAATCCGGCGATGCAGCGCCAGGGCATATCCGGGCGTTTGACGTCGTGACCGGTCGGTTGAAATGGGTTTTTCACACCATTCCCCAGCCGGGAGAATTTGGCTATGAAACCTGGCCGAAAGGAGCTTATAAGAAAATCGGTGCTGCCAACAATTGGAGTGGCATGAGTGTAGATGAAAAAAGAGGCGTTGTATATTTCGGGACGGGATCGCCCGCCTCGGATTTTTATGGAGGTGATCGGAAAGGCGCCAATCTTTTTGCGAACTGCATACTGGCACTGGACGCCGAAACGGGTAAAATGAAATGGTATTATCAGACGATCCATCATGATCTGTGGGACCGGGATCATCCAAGCCCTCCGAACCTTACCACCATTAAACATAACGGAAAGAAAGTCGATGTGCTGGTGCAATCCACAAAAGACGGGCTGGTTTATGTGCTTGACAGGGATAAAGGGACTTCCATATTTCCTGTCAAGGAACGTGCGGTTCCAACCGAAGGTCTTCCGGGTGAACATCCTTATCCTACACAAAAATATCCCGTTAAGCCACTACCGTTATCCCGTCAGATTTTTACTGAAAATGATATTACAGATCTTTCCCCGGAGTCTCATGCTTATGTGAAAGAACGTTATCAGAAAATAAAAACGAATAACAAATTTGCTCCGCCAAGTACAACCGGAACATTACTTTTTGGTTATAGCGGAGGTGCAGAGTGGGGCGGAAATGCTGTGGATCCCGAAGGTGTTTTTTACCAAAATGCGAACGAAGAGCCTTGGGAGCTGATTATGATGGACGCCGCCCAAAAGAAAACCGACGCTCCGCGTACTTTGGGAAACGCGCTTTATATGACAAACTGTTCAGCTTGTCATGGCCAGGACAGGAAGGGTAGTGGTAACGAGCTGCCATCGCTTGTCGATATCGGAAAGAAATTAAATACAGCGTCGATCCAAAGTATCCTGAAAACCGGAAGCGGACGGATGCCTGCATTCTCACATTTGTCTGAAAAAGAGCAGGACGCGATTATTAGTTTTTTGTTTAACATCGAAAAGGATCAGAAAATGGTTGTTGAGACAAAAACAAAGCCGGTCGAAAAAAATGCTTTTCCCTATAAACCCGCCTACGTAACCAAGAGCTGGCAAAGATTTACAGACCAGAATGGATATCCGGCCGTCAAGCCGCCGTGGGGAACTTTGAATGCAATTGATTTGAATACAGGCGAATATCTCTGGCGGGTGCCGCTCGGAGAATATCCTGAATTAGCAAAAAAAGGTATTCCGACAACGGGTACAGATAGTTATGGCGGCCCGTTGGTTACCGCTGGCGGCCTTGTTTTCATCGCCGGAACGAAGGACGAAAAAATCCGTGCTTTTGACAAAAGGACGGGAAAGGTTGTGTGGGAATATCAGTTGCCCGCGGGTGGTTTCGCTACGCCGATTACCTACCAGATCAATGGGAAACAATATGTTGCGATTGCAGCAGGTGGCGGAAGAGGCCAGAAAATAGGAGGAAATTACATCGCTTTTTCATTAAAATAAAACGGAACCCGATTACCTATGTTTAAATCAGAAAAAAATGCAGATAACAGTCGTCGTCATGCGATGAAACTGCTCGCCGCCGGCTCTACTGCCGGGTTGTTCTCCTTGTTTGAAACACCGCAAGCCCGGGCCGAAAAGTATGAAAAACCGGCTTATGCCAAGGGAATGGCACCGGTGACGATTAAAAGTGTAAGGGCCATCACAACCGCGCCGGGTGGGTCCAACCTGGTAATCGTCAAAGTGGAAACATCCGAGCCGGGTTTGTATGGGTTGGGCTGTGCCACTTTTACGCAACGGGCGTTGGTGGTTATTCCTGCGATCAACGTTTATCTGAACGAGTTTTGCGTTGGGAAGGATGTCGATAATATTGAAGATATGTGGCAATCCGCTTATGTGAGCTCGTATTGGCGAAATGGACCGGTTTTGAATAACGCATTGTCGGGATTGGACCAGGCTTTATGGGATATTAAAGGCAAGCGGGCGAACATGCCGGTTTACCAGCTTTTGGGCGGGAAAACCCGGATTGCCGTGGACACTTATACACATGCAAGCGGGCCCACGCCCGAAGCGATCGCCGATAAAGTGCAGCAGTATATGTCCGAAGGGTTCCGTCATGTCCGGATTCAACAAGGCGGGTATGGTGGCGTAGGGGCCATGGACGAAATCAAGCCGGATTTTAAAACGGCCGGTTTCGGCAGGGCAACCGACGATTTCAGTGACCAGCGGACGTATTTGAAACGTGTGCCCAAAATGTTTGAAATGGTGCGTAAAAAATGCGGCGAGGATGTTGAGCTTTTGCACGATATGCATGAGCTGGTCGAGCCTATGGATGCGATTAATATGATCAAAGGCCTCGAAGAATACCGTCCCTATTTTGTAGAGGATCCGTTTTCTCCGGAAAATATGGGCTGGTTTAAACAGCTTCGGCAAAGTACAACCGTTCCGATCGCGATGGGGGAGCTTTTCAATAATATCAATGAATTCCGTGATCCTATGGCAAATCAGTTGTTCGACTATATCCGCTGTCATGTTTCTCAGTTGGGCGGCATTACACCGGCCATGAAGGTCGCGCGTCTGGGCGAATGGTTTAACGTGAAAACGGCATGGCACGGCCCGGGTGATACTTCGCCGGTGGGGCATGCCGCCAATAATAACATGGATATCGCGATCTGGAATTTCGGGATTCAGGAATCACAAAAGTTCAGCGAAAAGGTTCAGGAAGTTTTTCCGGGCTGTCCGACGATCAGGAATGGTTATTATTATGTCAACGAAACACCGGGGCTTGGTATTGATATCAATGAAAAGGAAGCTGCCAAATATCCGATCGGCTCCAAATCCAGATGGACTGTGAGAAAGAACGATGGGACGATTTTGAAGCCTTAACTGAGATTTATCGAATCGCCGGGTTCGCCGGGTTGAAACCCGACGCTACGGTATTGGTCGTGCCTGCGGCACTTTGTCGGTGTGGTTTTGTGTCGCAGGTATGGTTGGTTTTGGAAATGAGTAGGTTATGGATTTGTTGATTAATATAATCTGGTTTTTTATTTAAATTATTAAATAAAATTGCAAAAAAATAGCACTGTTAATCATTTATTAAGATTTTCTTAATGCCGTGATTCTAAGTTTGCCAGACTTATTTGTTAACCTTCTTGGCAAAAATCACATGAATGATACAGACTTGTGGAGGAACTTCCGAAGCGGAGATGATGCTGCCTTTTCCATGTTGTACCGCAGTTATATTGAGATACTTTACAAGTATGGTCATAAACTTACACCTGACAGCCAGCTGGTTGAAGACTCGATTCAGGATATGTTCGTTGAGCTTTGGAACAGTCGGCAACGGTTGTCGGATACGGATTCTATCAAGTTTTATCTGTTCCGGGTATTGAGACGAAAGATTACTCAAAATCCGTTGAGTCGGAGTGCCGTGGGTATTGATGTTCTGAGTTACGAGCAAAAGTTCTTTTCTACTTCCGCAGAAAGCCAGCTGATTGCTTCTGAAAATGAAGGAGCAAGAACCAGGATGCTTGGCAAAGCACTTCTGAAACTTCCACCGAGGCAGCAGGAAGTCGTAAATCTTCGCTATTACCATGAATTTAACCATCAACAGATTGCCAATATTATGAACATCTCGTTGCAATCTGTCCATAATACGCTTCAAAAATCAATGAAAGGGCTGAGGGGGATTCTTTCGGATTATTCAGAGATTATTTTGAGCTTTTTTACGCTGTTGATTTTCAGGTAGTTGTAGTTGATTGTGTGAAAAATTTAAATATTTCAAAAAAAAGTTTAATTCCTGGGGTAATCCCAGCCGGTTATCCCCATTTGATAAATGAATAAGGGAAACCAGATTTTCTATGAATTATTTGTCATTTGAACCGGAGGATTTTGCTGTCGACGATTTTTTTTGTCGCTGGGTGCTTGCTCCCACACCAGAAGCCGAAGTTTTCTGGCGCGATTGGCTAAATGAAAATCAGTTCAAAAATAAAGACGTAGAAATGGCCAGACAATTGGTGTTGCTGGCTTCTGCGGATGAAGGCGTCGTGCCAACTTCTGAAACGGTCGACAGAATTTGGCAACGGATCGATGAAGGAAAGCAGGTCGGTAAAATTCATTTTCTGAGAGAGAGCAAATTCTGGATGAAAGTTGCGGCGGCGGTTTCACTACTGGTTATTGTTTTTGCTGGCTATTTTCACAAACGTATCCAAAGTCAGACTTATCGCACAGCTTTCGGGGAGTCAAGACGTTTGTTGTTGCCTGATAAGTCGCTTGTAACCCTCAATGCGAATTCAACCCTGCGTATTTCAGATGTTTGGGGGAAACCCACGGAACGTGAGGTCTGGCTTGAAGGGGAGGCGTTTTTTAGCGTGAGCAAAATCAGAAGAAACAACCAGTCTGTGAAATTTGTGGTACACACACCAGACCTGAATGTCGAGGTAAAAGGGACGGAGTTTAACGTGAACACGAGAAAAAATAAGACCAGGGTCGTATTGAGTGAAGGTCTCGTTCATCTCTATTTATGCGGTATTGGCGAGAAAAACGAGATCAGAATGAACCCCGGTGATTTGGTTGATTTTTCTAGCAACAATAAAAAACTGTCCAGAAAACATCTTGCTGATGCCAGTCCGGTTTACTCCTGGAAGAACAATATCTGGACGCTGGATGCTACCTCGCTGGAAGAAATCTCAGCACTTATTCAGGAAACGTATGGGCTGACCGTTAGTGTTGACAACGATTCATTAAAACGGAAAAAGGTAACCGGTATTATTCCCACAGACAATGTAGATGACCTGCTCAACGCCCTTGAAAGTATTCTGCCTATATCCATCGCGCGAAAGGAAAATGGCATCATGATTAAAAACATTCAGTAACCCTGCTTAATCGAAAATTGTACTAAAACTTAATTGTAATCTCATGAAAAAAATTAATCTACTCATGATGGGGTTGATTTCTTGCTGTCATTCCATTGCCGACGCCCAGACTTTTGCGCGCGGACAGGTCCCGCAAACAGATCAGCGTTCCCAAACAAATTACCGAAATCTCGACCTGGTTCTGAGAGATCTTGAAAAGAAACATTCGGTTTATTTCATGTACCACAACGACAAGATCAAGTGGATGCAGGTACAATATCAGATCAAGGCTGGTGAAGCGGTGGATGAAACGCTTAACCGGGTTTTGAAGCCAAACGGGCTGGACTACAAAAAACATGGAAAGATCTATGCGATTTTTCCGAAAAACGCCGATTCTGGCTCGATTAATGAGCTGAAACAGGCAATTAAACAAACACAGCTGCCATTTAACGATTCCGAAACAAACACAGGGTCGCCAATCAACCTACGTCCTGATCAGGCAGTTGTAGAGGGAAAACTAACGGGAATCAAGGGAAGGGTTTTGGATGAAAAAAATGACGGACTTCCCGGTGTGAGTATTGTTATCAAAGGCACACAAACCGGAACCACCTCCGATGTCAATGGCCAGTACCAGCTGGAAATTCCCGACGCGCAAGCCGCAAGCGCCGTCCTTATTTTCAGTTTTGTGGGTTATGAAAGTCAGGAAGTTTTGGTTGGTGGAAAAACTTCACTGGATATCAATCTTAAAGTGAGCGAACGCGGTTTGGATGAAGTGGTTGTGGTAGGTTATGGGGAGCAGCGCAAGAGTGAGGTGACGGGTGCAACCAGTACAGTTTCTGCGAAGGAAATAGCCAAACGACCTCTTTCAAGGTTGGAACAGGCCTTGCAGGGCACGACGGCGGGCGTGATGGTGGTGAGCCAGAATGGTCAGCCGGGCCAGGGGCTTCGTGTGAAAATCAGGGGTGCTAATTCGATTACGGGGAGTAATGAACCGCTTTATGTAATTGACGGAAACATCGGTTCGGGTTCTGATGTCAATGTAAATGATGTGGAATCCATAGAAATTCTCAAGGATGCGGCCTCTACTGCAATTTATGGTTCGAGAGGATCTAATGGTGTCGTGATGATTACCACCAAATCAGGAAAAACAGGAAAAATGCAGATCAATTTTGAATCCTGGGTTCAGAAGGCAATGATTCCCAGAAAGCTTGAGCTGATGAATGCTTACGATTTTGCACGTTCGGTGAATGCACAATTTGTGGCGACAGGAAGCACACCGGCTTTCAATGAAAGTCAGCTGAACGGTTTTAAGCAAAACGGTGGGACGGACTGGCAAAATGAATTGCATACAAAACCGTGGGTGAAAAATTATCAGCTGGATGTGTCAGGCGGGAATGAATCGGTTAAGTACCGGTTTTCTCTTGGCTATCTGGATCAGCCCGGAGTTATCTTGAATCAATCGTATAAACGTGCTTCATTCAGATCCAACATTGATACAAAGATCAATAGCCGGATGAACCTGAAATTCATTGTGGCAGCCACAATTCCGAAAAGCCACAATAACAGTTATGGTGGCGGTCTTGGCGATCCGTTTAATCAGGCCGTTGAATGGGACCCGACTTCGCTCGTGCGTGACCCGGTTACCGGAAATTATATCAACCGTTCTTCTTATGCGTCGATCCAGTTTAACCCTATCGCACAGGCCAACAGCCAGGTTGTTGACAATATCGGTACCAACGTTTCGGGAACTGCCACGCTTACTTACAGAATACTGGATGATCTGACATTTACTTCAACCAATGTTTATTCGATCGGTACGGGTTATGGCCAGCGGGCGTTCGGACCGGGAACAGGTGAGTATGATTCTAAATCAGATTATGCACAAGTTAACTCAAACCGCTCCCGAGGTTTTTTAAGCAGTAATTTCCTTACCTACAAGAAAAAATTCGGTGATCACGCACTGACAGTTACAGGTTTGTACGAGGCGATGTCAGGACAAAATACTGCCGTACAGGCAACCGCGAAGAATTTATCAACCTATTCGCTGGGTTATTATAATCTTAGTCTGGGCGCTACGCAGCAAACTTCTTCCACTTTTTCAGCCGATGTACTGCGGTCTTACATGGGAAGGGTTAACTATTCTTACAAGGAAAAATATTTCCTTACCGCCAGTTTACGAACTGATGGTTCTTCCCACCTTACCGATAAATACAGTTCTTTCCCGTCGGTTGGGGTAAGCTGGAATCTGGCGAACGAAGACTTTCTTAAAGATTCCCGATTTGTCAATAATTTGAAAATCAGGGCTTCTTACGGACAGACGGGCAATCAGGCCGTGGCGGCTTACTCAACCATCCCGGTTATCTCGACCGGCGGAACGCAGCCTGCCTATTATTTCGACGGAGCAACGCCGAGTGTGGCAACACCCCTGGGAGCTCCGGTATCTCCTTCGCTTAAATGGGAGGTCAAGACATCTTACGATATTGGTATAGACGCAGCATTTTTAAATGGCCGACTGACGTTTACCGCCGATGCCTACCAGAATACGGTGAATGACCTTTTGTATAATTATCAGGCTCCTTTCTATTTGGGAGGTGGCACTTACAGCCGGAATATCGGTAGTGTTTCCAACAAAGGACTAGAATTTGCTCTGGGGGGAACACCGGTGGTGACCGACAAAATTCGATGGAATACCAACTTTACCATCGCATTTAACCGCAATAAAGTACTCGACCTGGGTGGATTGGATAATGTAATTACAGGCGGTGTGACAGGACAGGGAATTTTGAAAGTAGGCCGTCCGCTCGGCGAGTTTTACGGATTTGATTTTCTGGGCACCTGGAAAAGCAGCGAGGCAGCGGCAGCAGCCGTGTTTGGGATGAAACCAGGGGATGCAAAGTATGCGGATGTAAACGGTGACCATGCTTATACTTCGGCAGATTATGTGCCGATCGGAAATGGTACGCCAAAATACAGTCTGGGTTTCATCAATGACGTTTCTTACAAAGCTTTTACGTTGAGTTTTATGTTTCAGGGTACGCAGGGAAACAAGAAATTTTCACAGACACAGGCATTTCTTTGGGGCGGATTGGGTGATATGAAAAATGCAACGACGGCGGAAGCTGTTCCTGAAAACTTATGGTCGCCTGAAAATGAAACCGACAATCCTGCATGGAGTAAAACCGGCAAGAACTATAACCTGAGCAGCCGTTATGTGTATGATGCAAGTTATATCAAACTTAAAAACGTTGCGATTTCCTATCGTCTGCCGACTGAACTGCTGAGCAAAATAAAGGTAAGAAGTTTGGAATTGTATTTGAGCGGGCAAAATCTTTTCACGATCACACCTTACAAAGGTTACGATCCGGAAGTTGAAAACGGCAATGACGCTATTTCACAAGGACAGGAGTTTGGGGTGATTCCCAATCCAAGAACCTACACGGTGGGAATTCGCCTGGGTTTGTGATCAATTCTGACTTAACCAGTAATTCTAAATTTGATTAAAGACTATAAAATGAAGACAAGATATTCAATAGTGGCATCGATCGTTTCTATGATGGTTTTTGCCGGATGCCAGTCGCTCACGGAAGATCCCAAGGGAACGTTAACGCCGGTAACTTATTTTAAAACACAAAGTGACCTGGACGCCTCGGTGGCAGCCATGTACGTGCGCCTGGCCAGAGATGGTGGCTGGGGATTCACCAGCAAAGAGACTTCCTATTTTGGCTCAGATGATTACACCACCGACCCGGGACTTAACAAACAGGACCAGCGTGATTTTGATAAACTGGCTGGTGGAAGTACCAACCAAAGTATGGTCGCGCAGTGGCAGGGCCCCTGGGAAACAATTTATCAGGCCAATAACGTCATAGCCAATTTTGATAAAGTGAATTCCACACCGGAACTTAAAAATGCTGCTGCCGGGCAAGCGTATTTTCTGAGAGGGTTATGTTATTATTATCTGGTAAGAACATTTGGTCAGGTTCCGATCATTTTGGGAACCATTGATGTAAATGAAAGACCGCCGAGAGAAGAAATAGCCAAGGTTTATGCGGCGATTATCAGCGACTTACAAACGGCGAAAACCATGCTCGGGACCAAGCTGGAACAAGGCAAGCCTAATAAATATGCCGCAAGTTCCATTCTGGCCGATGTATATCTGACCATGGCTGGCTGGCCGTTGAACCAGGTGAGCAATTATGCGTTGGCTGCTGCCGAAGCAAAAACGGTTATTGATGCCAATGTGTATAATTTGAACACGGCCTATGACAAGGTTTTCACGACGAACAACAGCACGGAATCCATTTTTGCCCTTCAATACAATGTCTCGGGCGGCTTGCCAAACCGCAGGTTCGGATCCAGCAATATTCCTTTGGATGAAGTAGCGGTTGATGGATCAAGCGGTTGGGATGATGTATATCCTGAAATTGCGTTTTTTGAAAAAGCACCTGAATGCAGTCGCACCGACCTGACTTTTTATACAACGCTTAAATTGAGACAACCCGACAAAACCACGTTTAAACTGGTGCCGTGGAATTCTTCCGAAACCCATGCCAAGCATCCGTATTACAAAAAATTCAGGGCAGGACTTAATGGCGATGGTGTGAAGGAAACAGATACGCAGCTTCTTTCGATACAGCCAAGTACAAACAAGGCGACCGATATCATGCGTTATCCGCTGGTCCTTTTGAATTTCGCTGAGGCGTCGGCTATGGCCGGAGGCGCACCGACACCAGAAGGTTATGCAGCGATTAACCTGGTGAGGAAGCGTGCGGGATTGCCTGATTTGCCAGGCGGACTTGCCCAAACGGCTTTCCGTGATGCGGTGGTTTTTGAACGGGCGTACGAATTTGCCGGCGAATTTGGTGTGCGCTGGTTTGATATCGTCCGTCTGCAATTGCTCCCGAAAATTATAGCTGAAAGAAATCCGGTAGAAAATCCGATTCCGGCCGGGACGAATATCAGCCAGAAATACATCGCGCCAATTCCTTATACCGAAATGGTACGGAATCCGGCCTGGAAGCAGAATGACGGGTACTAATAAGTCCCTGCGTTCATAAAATTGACTTTGGTTTAACCGTGTGCAAGTACGGTTAAACCAATTTGTGCTATAATTTTAGTTGTAAAAAATACATTCTGTCAAACCTGAAAATGAAGACTTTGAAACAAGCGAAAACAAATGTTATGAAGCCGAAAAGACTTATCGTATTTCGGTTGATCAGTCTTTTGGTTCCGTTTGTACTGCTGTTTTTGTTGGAATTAACCCTGCGTATTTTTCATTACGGATATGATCTCAATTTGTTTATCGAATATCCCAGAGACAAAAATTTTCTATTCCTGAACCCGGATGCGTCCAAAAAATATTTTTCCAATCAAAGGAATGCCACGACTGGAAATGTGGAACCTTTCAGGAAGAAAAAGGATGCAAACACACTGAGAATCTTTGTACTGGGTGAATCGACAACGATCGGTTATCCTTATTTTCATAACGGCTCTTTTCACCGCTGGCTTCAATACCGGTTAACGCATACGTATCCGGATCGAAATTTTGAAATTATTAATGTTTCACTAACCGCGGTAAATTCATATACGGTTTCAGGTTTTGCGAGAGAAGTGGTGAATTATCAGCCGGATGCCGTGATGATTTACACAGGTCATAATGAATATTACGGCGCTTTGGGTGTTGGGTCAACGGAGAAAATAGGAGGGAGCCGTTTTCTGGTTAAGCTGATCCTTTATCTGAGAGAATTTAAGATAACGCAGTTGCTTACAGCGCTGATTGAAAAGGTTAATCCGCTCAATGAGTCAGCAAATGCTACCCAGGATGGAACCAGGATGCAACGCATGGCTGCTGATCAAAAAATTGTTTATCAGTCGGAATTGTATCAGCGGGGCGTAACGCAGTTTCGTCATAATCTCAATGAAACGCTGGAAGTTTTTAACAAAAACGATATCCCGGTTTTTATCAGTAATCTGGTAAGCAATGAAAAGGATTTGAAGCCATTTGTGAGCTTTTCGGCTGACAATAGCAAATTTCCGGAATTCTCTAAAAGTTATGACGAAGGTTTGAAAGCATTAAAGTCGGGCGATAATCAAACCGCTTTTAACAGTTTTCAAAAAGCGGATCAGATTTATGACGGACATGCCCTTTGTAATTATTACCTCGGGCAGACTTCCCTGGTTTTGGGCAATGTCAAACTGGCGGCTGCATGTTTTTCAAAAGCGAGAGATCTTGACGGATTGCGGTTCCGGGCTCCTTCTGTGTTTAATACAACTATAAAAGATTTGGCCGACCGGTATTCGAACGTGTATCTGGTTGACACGAAAGCAATTTTTGAAGCAAATTCAACAAATCATATCGTAGGCGATGCGCTTATTCTGGAACATGTGCATCCTGATTTGAAGGGTTATGCGCTGATGTCGGATGTCTTTTACAAAGCTTTGCAAAAAGCAAGACTTGTTGATGCTGAACCGGCTGAAAATATAACTTTTCCCCGATTGTTAAATGAAATGCCTATTACAAGAGTTGATTCTTTGTCTGGGCTTTACAAAGTGGAAAAACTTAAAAACAGCTGGCCCTTTAAAGAAACGATGCATGCTAAAATGCCGGAAACAACATCTTTTGAGGCGAAACTGGCTTTTGATCTTGCCAACAGAAAGATTCAATGGTTGGATGCTATGAATGCCTTGTTCGATTACTACATACAGCGTAAAGACTTGATCAATGCAAGAAAAACAGTGGAAACCCTCGTACTTGAATATCCGCTGGAAGCGGGTTATTACTTGAAATCAGCCATGTTGAACGGAGAAATGAGGGATGAAAACAAAGCATTATTCAGCTTCAAAAAAGCCTTTGCATTGTCGCCGTCTTTCGATATTGCCTGGTATATATTTGTGATCTGTCTCAAAACAGACCGGCCTGCCGAAGCCATGCCCTATTTGGATTATGCCGTGGCGAACAATACTTCGCGTTTTGATCTAAACCAGTTGAAAGCAAATGCCCAGACTATTGTAGCGCTTCAAAAAAGATACCGGGCGGACACAACCAATACCCGGATTTTAAACCAGATTGCTCAGGTTTATCTCAAAATGGATAACAAAGAAGCGGCCTTTAAGTATGTACAAAAAGTTTTGAAAACCGAGCCACAAAATAAAACCGCTTTAACGTTGGCATTTGAATTGAAGTAATTGGCTTATTTTCTATCGGTTAAAGCGACTTTTATGCCTAGGGCAATCAGCGTAAATCCGCAGAATTTATTTATATAACCAGAAACTTTGCCATTGTTTTTTAACCTGGCGAAAATGGAAGAGGCAAAGACAGCCAGAAACAAACACCAGATTGCCCCCGTAGTCACAAACGTTATACCCAGGGCCAGAAAAGGGAGCACTGTATTTTTTAAGGTCGGATCAATGAATTGTGGAAGAAAAGCTATAAAAAACAAGGCTACTTTTGGATTCAACAAGTTGGTCATGATGCCAGTCCGATATATTTTTCCGTAGTCAATTGATGGTTCTTGCACGATTTCGCCTGTGTCAAGTCGGCTTTTATCAGTCAGCATCTTATAACCCATATACAACAGATATATAGCTCCGGCGTACTTGATGATGTTATAAAGCAGAATCGATTTTGCAATAATGATTGAAAGTCCTAACGCGGCGAGGATCGTGTGAATAATACTACCGGTCCCGATACCCAAAGCGGAAATAATTCCTGCCTTTCTATTTTGTCCGATGGTCCGTGTTAAAATAAAAATAGTATCGTTACCAGGTGTGATGTTCAGTAAAATACAGGTTAGTAAAAAAGTTTCAAATTGGATTATTCCGCTCATAGTAAACGTGTTGGATGTTTTTTCAAATATAGCTGTTTCGCTAGAATTTAATGGTACAAGTTGGTTGGGAAGATTTAATGCTACTCTATTTTCAGGCTTTTTACCGGATTCATCAAAGCCGCTCGCACCACTTTGTAACCTACTGTCAGCAGCGTGATTAGCAGAATGATCAGCCCGCCGGAAGCCATGAGCCACCAGTGCAGGTTGATGCGGTATGCAAAGTTATTCAACCAGTTGTTCATAATATACCAGGCTACTGGTGTTGCGATGATGCATGAAAGGCAGACAAGTTGTAAGAATTCTTTCCCAAATAATAAAACAATGCTGTGGACACCGGCTCCAAGCACTTTTCTTACACCGATTTCCTTTGTTCTCTGAGAAACCATAAATGAAACCATGCCGTACAATCCAAGACAGCAGATGAAAATGGCAATGATTGCGAAGGACTGGATCAGGGTTGTCAGTTGTTCTTCTTTTTGATAAAACCGGGCAATTTTTTCGTCAACAAATTGATATTCGAAGACTTCATCCGGATATATTTTTTGCCAGGCATTTTGAATGGTTTTCAAAGATTTTGAAAAATCTCTGGTGTCGAGCTTGATTGCAACTTCCTTGTACAGTTTCGAATTGGCAAAAATGGCGCAGGGTTCTACGGCGTCCTGAAGGGATTTGAGATGGAAGCTTTTAACAACGCCAACAATCGGGCCTTTAAAGCCGGTATTGCCATCTTCCAATTGGCGACCGAGCATTTTCTGCGGATCCTGAATGCCCAAACGGCGCATTAATTCCTCGTTGATGACAAATTCCGTAACCGAATCACGGTCAACCGGACTCCTGCCGGCCAGCAACGGCATTCTGTATGTTTCGAGATAATGTTGATCGGCAAACCGGTCGCGGATCACGAATTTTTCCCATTCCGATCTGTTGTCAAAACGCACCGAGCCACCATAGCCCATGGCCGAGGTTGGGGCTTCGTACTGATAACTGACTGATTTTACATCCGGATTTTGCATCAATTCGTTACGAAATGATTGGCTTACCTTTTTCGCCGATTCTGTTTTGGGAAGAGAAAGTGTTACAATCGCATGCTGATCAAAGCCCAGGTCGGCATTTTTGAAAAATTTCAGTTGCAGCAGTAAGATCAAAGTCCCGATAACCAGTACTTGCGCGATAACCAGCTGAACCGTAATCAGGGAGCGCCGAAGCCCGATGCCGCCAACCTGTTTGTTTCCAAGTTTACCTTTTAACGCATGGATGGGGTTGAAACCTGAAATGATGACAGCAGGGTAAAACCCGGCCAGGATAACGATAACAAGCAGCGTGACCAGCCAGAAAACAGCCAGTTCAGATTGAAATAATTGCCCGAATTGGTACGCCTTTGTCTGCGTCCAATTGTTCATCGCGGGTAAGGATAATGTGATGAAGAGCAATGTCAGCAGTGAAGAGGCCAGGGTTATCAATGCTGTTTCGCTCATAAATTGCCAGAATAGTTGCTGCTGCGTGCTGCCTAAAACCTTTCGGACCCCAATTTCTTTTGCTCGTTTCAATGCCTGTGCAGTGGCCAGATTTATAAAGTTGATGCAGGCTATAACCAGTAAAAAAGTCCCTACGCCAGCCAGTATCCAAAGTATAGATCTCCTTATTTTACCATCATATCTTTCATCAAAATGGATATCGGCTAAGGGTTGAAACTGGTGTTCGTAATACTTAGCCTCGGCTCCATAGAATTTCGGGCCATTGGTTTTTAAGAGATGATGTATTTTTTTTACATCGGTATTTTTGGCAAAACGGACGAATGTGAAGTTTCGGCTGCTGATCCAGGAAAACGACGACATGTCGTAAGCCGGATCGATTTGTTTGATCGTTGGTAGTGAAATATAAACTTCAAAATCGAGGTCTGTGGGATGTTTCTGATCTTTTACCACACCAATGATCCTTAAATCGTGGGCGTTATTCATGCGCAGGACTTTTCCGGTGACGGCAGTTTCTCCAAAATATTTTCGTGCAATTTTTTCACTGATCACCACCGTTGCCGGTTCAGTCATCTGATGCGGATCGAACGGACTAAGCCAGTCGAAAGTAAACATTTCCATAAAACCCTGGTCTGCCAGAACCACATTTGTTTTTTCGAGAAAGCGGGTGGTCTTTTTGTTGTCGGTTGCGGCTAAGGTCATGTTTGGCATTTTTGACATAAACCCGGCTTTTTCTACCTGGGGATAATCCCGTAAAAGGGTAGGAGCCATAGGCGCTGCTGAGCCTGATTCGTGTTCGGTTCCTTCATCCAGGTGCAGATCCAGGACAACCCGGTAAATTCGGCCAAAACCGGACTGATGGCGGTCGGTGCTCAGATGATACCGCAGGAAAAGGAATATCAGCACGGCACCCGCAATGCCCAAACCCAGCCCGAGCATATTCATAATCGAATAAGTTCGGTTATGACGAAGATTCCGTATGGCAATTTTGAAGTAGTTTTTTAACATGGCCGGACTGTTGTGTTCGGGATTTGACTGGTCAAGTTAAAGAAATACCCGGGTTTTGAGAATTGATACAAAGGGTTTTAACATGATTTAACATTAGCCGGATCGAGCAGTATCGTGAACGTTTATTTGTTACCGGTCATCACTGACACTTTTGGAATCGCTTCCCAATGGTCATCTTATCGCATTTGGTTAATTATAATTGGGTACTTATGTAGAATTATTTTGATTATTCCGTTACATTAGCCGATTGATAAATCCTCAATCTCACTAATCAATTTAGTCTAATGCAGTGTTTTTTACCCCTCTTAAAAAGAGTAGTTCCTTTTTTATTTTTCGCAATCAGTTTTAGTACGGCACAGGCGCAAGATTGGAAACAGATCATTAAAATGAACGGAAATGACCGGACGAATAAAAAGACCTCCGGAAGAAGTGTTGACGATGAATTTGGAAGTGCCGTTGCTATTTCCGGTAATTATGCAGTCGTTGGCGCACGTTATGACGATGAGGACTCTCTGGGATTAAATCCGATGATGAATTCCGGTGCTGCCTTTATTTTTCAAAAAGTGGAAGGCAAGTGGCAAAAAGTAAGAAAAATTAATGCCAGCCGCAGGACCAGCGAAGCCTATTTTGGGTGTGCGGTAGCAATCTACGGCAACTACATCGTCGTTGGCGCGCACAGAGACACTGAAAACCAGTTCAACAGTGCGGGAGCTGCCTACATTTTCGAAAAAGATGAAGGAGGAACGGGTAATTGGGGTGAAGTAAAGCGAATTGTTGCTCCTGTTCGTACGGAATATGGCGATGCTTTTGGATTTTCCGTCGGGATTAGCAACGATTATGTGATCGTGGGTGCTCCCGGGGAAGACCAGGACGCACATGAATCGAACACGATCAACGATTCTGGATCGGCATTCATTTACAAACGTGACAATGGCGGCGCGAATAACTGGGGAATTGTAAAAAAAATCACTGCACCTGTCCGTGACGCCGGAGATTCTTTTGGGTATTCGGTTTCAATAAGTAATGATTATGCAGTAGTTGGTGCGAACTGGGAGGGCGAGGATGCTAACGAAGGCAATACAATGCCCGGATCAGGCTCAGTCTACCTGTTTAATAAGTTCGTTGGTGGGGAAAATAACTGGGGTCTCTTTAAAAAGCTGACGGCTACTGCACGTTCAGAGCATGCTTACTTTGGCTGCTCCGTCTCTATTGAAGGCAATTTTGTTGTTGTCGGCGCTTCCGGAGCGAATGGTTCGGCCTATGTTTTTGAAAAGGACTGGGGTGCTTTTAATAACTGGGGACAGGTGAAAAAACTCGTTGCTCCGGTTGAGGAAGCCGGTGCGGAGTTTGGCTTTGCTGTTGCTATCGACGGGCATCGCGCTATTGTAGGATCGAGGTCTAGGGACTATCGTGTGAACAACCCTGACGCAGGTGCCGCGTATGTTTTCAAAAAAGATCAGGGTGATTCCAATAATTGGGGGTTATTAAGGGAGGTTAACGCTTCCGGTAGCAGTTCAGGCGATTATTTTGGCACCTCGGTAGCAATCAGCGGAGAAAGCGCCTTGGTAGGTGCCGTTGGTGAAAGCGGAGATGATCATGAGAATCTGACAGTAAAATCGGCTGGTGCGGCTTACTTTTTTACGGGTGATTATTCAGGTCCAGATTCATGGAATCTTTTGCAAAAAGTCACGGCATCAACCGGTGCCAAACCTTCTGCCTTTAGCGGAATGTTATCAATCAGCGGAGATTATGCAATTATGGGTGCTCCCTTGGAAAGTGGGGATGCGGATGGACAAAACCCGATCATTTTTGCTGGTGCGGCCTACATCATGTACAATAATGCTGGCAACTGGGTACAGGTCAAGAAAATTGTCGCACCGGATCGTCACGAAAGGGACGCTTTTGGTTATTCTGTTGCGATCAGTGGCGAGTATGTAGTCGTCAGCGCGATGTGGCAGGTAAGTGGTACAGGTGCTGCGTATATTTTCAAGAGGGATTTAGGTGGAGCCAATAACTGGGGATTTCTGAAAAAAATTACTTCATCGGTTCCGACAGTCGATGATTGGTTCGGGATTTCTGTCGGAATAAGTGGAGATAACGTTATTGTTGGTGCTTTTGGTGAAGATGAGGACGAATCTGAAGGGAATAAGCTTAATGCCTCCGGTGCAGCTTATATTTTCAATAAGGATCAGGGCGGTTCCGATAACTGGGGGTTGGTGAAAAAAGTAACGATCGAAAAGCGTCTGGCGGATGTTCAGCTAGGTTCAGCGGTTTCGATCAGTGGAGATTATGCAATTGCGGGGGCCATAGGAGACGATTATGATGAGTCGGATGCGAATTTTATTGATAATTCAGGAGCAGCCTATATTTTCAAAAAAGACCAGGGTGGAATTAATAACTGGGGGCAGGTAAAAAAGCTTGTTGCATCAGAACGGACCTCTGGAAGCCAGTTTGGAATCGGATTGGCAATAAGTGGTGAAAATGTTATTGTTGGAGCTCCGGCTGGTTATATCTGGGATGCCAGTGCCGTGTATATTTATAGTAAAAACAGTGGCGGGACAGATCATTGGGGGATACAGAAGAGTTTAAGAGGAGCAGAAAAAACAGCTGGTGCAAAGGTGCAGACCTCAACGATTGAAAAGTTTGGCAGGACGGTAGGTATTTCAGATGATTATGCCGTCATGGGAACAAGCCGTTTAGGTCTGGATTCGCTTGGCCGAGCAGTAGATTATGGTTACGATGCAGCCTATGTTTTTGGAAAAAATAAAGGCGGAACAAATAACTGGGGATTATCTCAGACTTTAATCTCGAAGGACAGTGTCCGGGGAGATGCATTTGCTAGTTCGGTAGCCATTAGCGCTAAGTACATTGTTACGACTGCCCCTGGTGATGATGAGGATACGAATGGAGATAATACAATATCGAATTCCGGATCTGTTTATTTTTTCATTAACGCTGCTACGCCGCTGCCTGTGACGCTAATAAGTTTTGACGCGGGGAAGGTTGAGAATCAGATTTTATTAAAATGGATCACCAATTTTGAATCGAATTCTGATTATTTTGAAATACAAAAAAGTGCTGACGCAAGAAATTGGGAAGTGATCGGAAATTTGAGTGCGGCACAGGAAAGCAGTTCGCAACAAAATTATGCATTTACTGATGCGAGGCCTTTTGCCGGAGAAAATTTGTATAGATTGAAGATGGTGGATCGTGATGGAACATTTGCTTTCAGCCGAATCAGAAGCCTGTCCAATGATGGTAAAAATGGAGTTGTTTTATATCCCAACCCGGTTTCTGAAAGACTTTATATCCGTTCGGACGCAGGCAAAGTTGAGTCGGTGAAAATGACCAATGCGTTGGGACAAATGGTGTTGGAATTTAATAATATCCCAGCAGATGGTATTTCGCTGGAACATCTTGCAACTGGCGTTTACGTGATACAAGTGAAAAAAGTGGATGGTGGTAGAACGTCTCAGAAGGTTGTAATTGCCAGATAACGGGGTTTACAAAAAGGATATTTATAAAACGCGCTTGATTCCGGGCGCGTTTTTTGTGAGATTATTGGATCAACGATCACATTTTCAACACAATCTTCCCAAACTGCTCCCCGCTTTCCATACGTTCAAACGCGCATTGGATATCGTCGAATGCATATACCGAATCGATGATTGGACGGAGTTGATGATACAGCACGTAATAGAGCATATTTTTAAATTCATCAGCATTGCCCATGGTCGTGCCCATAATGGTGATTTGTTTGAGAAAGATGAGTTTGGGATTAAATGAGGGTATTGATCCGGCCGTTCTGCCAAAACTTATTATTTTTCCACCGGCTTTTACCAGATGCAGTAAAACTTCGAACCCCGTTCCGGCAGCTCCGTCCAGGATCAGGTCAAACCCTTCTGTCTGATCAGACAATTCCTTTTTCCAGTTTGGGTTTTTATAATTTGCCCCGCCGCTGGCCCCGGCAACAATGGCTTTTTGTATTTTATCGTCTTGCCCGGATGTTACATAAACCCTGGAATTCATTTTTAATGCGAATGCCAAAGCCCAGAGCGCCACGCCGCCACCAATGCCGGTGATTAATACAGTACTTTTCCGGTTGAGTTGTCCCCGGGAAAAAAGCGCGCGGTATGCCGTAAGCCCGGCCAGGGGAACAGCTGCGGCCTCTTCATAGCTCAAATGGGCCGGAATTTCATAAATGGATCGCTCATCAATGGCGATGTATTCTGCAAAGGTACCCTGTGTGGGATAACCCAGGATCTCGAAATCACTTTCGAAATTTTTCGCGTTTTTATCCCGGTTTAATGAAGGATTGATAATGACGCGTTTATGAAGCCAGGAGCTGTCGGTATCCGGTCCAATATCAACAACATCACCGGCGCCATCCGCACCAGGAATAATCTTAAAATCTGCAAACTGGTTTTTTTCCTGCATAGGCCATAATTCATGATGGTTCAGGCTTGCTGCTTTGATTTTGACGAGGACCTGACCAGCTTTTATTTCAGGAATCGCGACTTCTTCAATGCGGATTGAGAAGTCTGACTGATCCAAAACGGCTGCTTTCATATTTCATTGTGGTGGGCTAAATTGAGTGTTCTGAGGCAAATAGCAAACTGAAAACATTTTACGCGCAACGCGATTAAAATATCTTAATTTATGATCTATCCGGTAAATACGTGCTGTCGCAACAACATTTTATCAATTGCTTGACATTCAGTCTGCCACAGGGGTTTATTTAAGACTCAAAATAACAAATTTTCCTGGTATTTAAATAGCTTGGAAGATGAAAATCTCGCGGCATGTTTTTCCCCGATCTGCTATACTGGTGATTCTCCATCTTGCAACCTTTAAGGGTATACGCAAATTATCCATATTTAAAGATAGAATTAGATTATTTTATAAGTAAATAAACCTTACCACGAATAATATTGTATGACAATTTTGCTTTCGGCTAGGCGCCCCCGGCGGATTAACGCTCGCAAGACTTTTGCAAATGAACGGAGGGGGTGTAAAGGTCTATGAGCGAGATCTCCGCAAGGATGCCCAAGCAAAAGGTGCCACGCTCGATTTACAACGATGAATCTGGATTGCTGGCAATTCGTGAAGCCGGGCACCGTGGTTTGGGGAAGTCACTTTGTTGCGCTTTCCGAGGAAAACGGCGCATGGAAAATTGAATTTAAAGACGGAACATTTGCTGCTGCCGATCTCGTGATTGCGGCCAATGGCGCAAATTCAAAAATGCGTCCCTATGTAATGCCCATTCAGCCGTTTTACGCGGGTATTACGATGGTTGAGGGAGCTGTTTATGATTCTGAAAAGACGAGCCCCGGTATCCATAAATTGTTAAATGGCGGGAAAATATTTGCGATGGTTGCCGGTATCACATTGGAGTCAACCGCGGCACTGCATACGCCCGAGGCTATTGCATATTTATTGGATATTGTTGGCTGATGAAGAATCCATTGATTTGTGGCAATGGTTTGGCGTATCGGTTATACTCGGGGCGATTGGTGGGATGAATTTGTTTAAGGGTAAAAACAAAGCCGCTGATTGATCATTGGGTTTTAAACAAACAGGCTTCTGAACTTTCGGATGCCTGTTTGTTTAAAACAAGATCACTTAAAACTCGATTTGAGCCCGGATCTCACCGCCTGGAAAAGTGGAATTATGAATGTTGAAATAATATTTCCCGGCAAGTAAATCCGCTTCATTGATGGCAATTCCATCCACGACAACGGAGTTTGAAAAGGAGCCGGAAACGGTTTTGGGAATCAGCGGGAAGAAATCAAATTTAACCGGCGCATTGGTACCCTTCGCAGCAGGACCGTGAATGTGCGAACCCGTAGGGATGCCTGCCAGATTGTTCCAGGTCAGGAAAAAACTAAGCAATTTGGTCGTTTTGTTATAGGTTACATCCGCAGTTCCCGTGGCCGTGCTTGGGTTGGCCGGAACCTCGTTGGCACCACTTAATACAAGACCTTTTTTACTAACGATATGGCTTTGGTTGTAAAACTCGATCTGTCCGCGTATTTCGCCGCCGGGGTTGGTTGGTGTGTGAAAATTAAAATAATATAAGCCGTTTAAAAGGTCGGTTTCATTAATTGCTGTACCATCGACAACCACTGAGTTGGTAAATGAGCCGCTTGGTGTTTTGGGGATCAATGAGGCGAAATCATGTTTTACCGGCGAATTGGTGCCTCTTGGCGCCGTTCCGTGGATGTGCGCGCCAACCGGGTTGCCGGTCAGGTCATTCCATTTGACGGTATAGCTTAATACTTTACTGACTTTGTCGTAGGAAACGTCAGCGGATCCCCATGCTTTGCTGCTGTTAAAAACGGATTCTTGTGCCGCGCTTAAAGGAAGTCCTTTCTGGGAAACTACATTTTCAACTTTGTGGTCTTCGCAAGCCGAAAAAATAGCGATGAATATGATCAGGGAGCATAGTTTGAATAATGACTTCATAGAATAGTTCGTTTAGGTGAAATGATACATTAAAGTTAATGTTTAATACGGAATCGTGTCATTATTTTGTAATATTAAATTATTAATAATGAGTGTGTTAATCTGGTTTTGGGGCTTGGGCAGGCTGGGCAGTAATTTTTGTATTTTTATTTCTCGCTAACAAAAAATTGAAATGGGTGATTTAAACCGGATTTTACTCCTGGGAGCCACCGGCAGGACCGGGAAAGTGCTGTTAAAACTGGCATTAGAAAAGGGATATAGCGTGAATGTTATCGTGCGGGATATCGGCAATTTTCCCGTCCAACATAAGGATCTGAAAATATTTGCAGGCAACCCCATGGACCAGCAGGTATTGAATGAAGCCATGCAAGGCTGTCAGGCCATTGTAAGTACATTAAATATCTCCCGTCAGTCAGATTTCCCCTGGTCGGGATTAAGAACACCTGAAAATTTTTTGTCTGAAACGATAAGGCATGTTATCGCATTAAGTCCTTTACACGACATCAGCCGGATTGTTGTGCTGTCGGCCTGGGGTGTTGGTGACAGTCGGAAGTATATTCCTGGTTGGTTCAGATGGTTGATTGATCACAGCAATATTGGCGCGGCCTATCGGGAGCACGCCGCACAGGAGCAGCTTCTTGCCGCTTCCGGATTGCAATACACCGCCATCAGACCGGCGGCACTGGTGAATGCTGCACGGCCTATAGATATTTTGGTAAGTTTTAATAATTCGCCGAAACCGGGACTGACCATTAGCCGGTTTAATGTGGCGATATTTATCCTGGATATTTTAGCGCAAAATAGTTATCTCAGGGAAACACCCGTGATTTCAACTTAAAATTTCGCTTTAATTTTTTTCTGCGAGATCTTTATAACCAATCAGTTGTATTCTTCTGGTTTTAATAACTTCCTTTACCTGATCGCTTGTAAAAAGATCGGTCACACCCTGCCGGTCTTCTGCAACATTTTCATAACCAATGTGCGAAATCGCCCGTAACTCTGCGTCATCCAGGCCAGGATGGTCCACAAACAGGTAAGTCTTTCCGTTTTCAAGTTTGCCGAGCATCGAGATGAAACTCCGGATCTTTTCATCCGAAGTTTTATGCGGACCGTCATAGCTGACATATTTATCCACTTTCGGCTCGGCATCAACCGGAATTTTATATTCTTTGGCAAGTCGTCTGGTTAACGCTTTTACTTCTTCCGTTATGCCCGTGCAACCCATGTGGGAAGATAAATGGCTGATGCGCGGTATTTTTTTCAAGGCCATCTCAATCTGTGCACGAAACTCTTTTTCGATGTCAGCCAGCTGCCAGTCGTTTTCTACAACAGATCGTTTTGGATAATTTTTGTTGGGATAAACCATCGGGAAAAAATACCCGTCCGCATCACGAAGGCTGGGACAATTGGTCATGGGGCGCCATTTCATATTGTCCCATTCGCTGGTTATCGCCAAATGTATCCCAACGTCAATGCCCGGATTATCATGCAACATTTTGACAGCCTCAGGGAACCATGGAGAGGGCACGATCACCTCAATGGAAGTTTGAAAACCTTCTTTTGAAGATTTGATTAGCGCCAGATTCCCCGAATGTGAGTAGCCCATGTCATCGCCCCGGACGATTAGTTTTGGGGCGGATTGCTGGGCGTAAGACATCGATACGGACAAAGAAAGGAGCAGAAGACAGATGGATTTATTCACGATTTGCCAGCTTAAAATTTACGTTATGAAAGTAATAAGAGACCGGGTGTTTATAAAGATGTATCTCAATTTTACTAAAATGTTGTGATACACATTTTTAACCCAGCTCGTTAGCTTTGATAAGCTTTCAGGTGATATATTTCTACCCGTCAGCGGTATCACAAAGTTATTGTTGGGAAATAAGATAACTTGCGGAGCATGGCATTAAAATGCGAATTAAATATCGGGTTACTTTCAAACAATTTCCTTTCCAATTCCCTACTTTTGCCTCCAATCAAAAAACTAAAAAATGGATATAAAAGTTATTGCCTTTGACGCGGATGATACTTTATGGGTAAATGAGCCTTATTTCAGACGTACCGAGGAAGAGTTTTGCAACCTGTTGAGTGAGTATTTGCAACCCCACGCAATGGAGCGGGAATTGTTCAAAATTGAGATGGATAACCTTGGATTATATGGCTATGGCGTAAAGGGTTTTATGCTTTCGATGATCGAAACGGCACTAAAAGTTTCCAACAAAACGATCAGTCTGGATCATATAGAAAGAATCCTTGATTTGGGTAAAAACCTGCTCAATGAGCCTGTCGATCTGCTGGCCGGTGTGGAGGATGTCCTCGATACACTGAAGGGAAAATACAGATTGGTAGTGGCGACAAAAGGAGATTTGCTGGATCAGGAAAGAAAGCTTAAAAAATCGGGATTGAGCCATTATTTTCACCATATTGAGATCATGTCGGAGAAAGATGATGCGAATTATCTTAAACTGATCAAACATTTGGATATCCTGCCGGAGAATCTTTTAATGATCGGAAATTCGCTGAAATCGGACATCCTGCCCGTTTTGAATATCGGCGGTTATGGCATCCATGTGCCTTATGCCATCACCTGGGCGCATGAACAGATCGAGCATACCATTGAAAGCGAGCGATTCAGAAGTGTGGAGCATATCAAGGAAGTTCTTCAGTTCCTGTAAGAAAATCGCATATTTTCTTTTATAAGTTTAATTTCTGGCACGATTCATATAAGCGAAATCTGATTAGAGCCAGAATCCATTGTTCATTAAGTTCTTCATTTTATGACAACAAAAACCAAAGCTTTTATACTTTTTGTAATGCTGTCGCCCTTTGCGTTGAAGGCCCAGCAACTGATTACAATGTCCAATAAATGTTATAAACAGGTTCAGGCCGGTAATAAACAAAATGACCAGGGGCAGTATCAGGATGCGTTAAATACCTTTACGAAGGTGCTTAAAGACTGCTCCGCGAAAGACGCGAAGGAGGAAGGTAATGTGGGAAAGGCGATAGCCTTTAACGGATTGAAGCAGTATGAAGACGCTATAAGTCCTGCGAATGCGGCCATTAAGGCAAGTAAGCAAAAGAATGTAATGGCTTATTATGCAAGAAGTTATGCATATAATAATCTGGGCAGGACAGAGGATGCGAAGGCCGATCTTGTTAAAATAACAGACCTTACTAAAAAGAATAAAAATGTAAAAGCCCGGGCGGGTATGTTTGCGCAGCTGGCGCATCTGGATTTTCAGCTGAACATGCTGACCGAGGCTGATGTG
The DNA here is from genome assembly GCF_030929615.1 of Dyadobacter sp. LHD-138. Lineage (GTDB taxonomy): Bacteria > Bacteroidota > Bacteroidia > Cytophagales > Spirosomataceae > Dyadobacter. The sequence continues at coordinate 114,368 of NZ_JAVFVU010000014.1, forward strand.
AATCTGGCAAAAGCAATTGAACTTGATCCGACAAATCCTGCTTTTTTTATCCAGAAGGGTGATATGATGGTCAAAATGAATAATTATGACGACGCATTTGTTGCCTATGACAAAGTATTGGATTTGGGTAAAAACGATCTTGAAATTTACCAGATAAGAACAGAGGCGCGTTTGAAACAAGTACAGCAAAAATATGTTACGACGGATATCAAGGAGCTCTCGAAAAGAATGACGAAAGCGGAGCAGCGTACTTTGTGTACGGATATGAAAAAGGCGCTGGATATGGGATTGCGGAATTTGCAGCTCGACCTATTTTCCAGCATGATTTGTGAGTAAATAATTGATAAACTAAAACGTTAAGAAGTGAAAAGAAATAGTATTGTTATTGTCGTATTGGCTTTTTTGATTGGCTGTAAAAGTATGAACAGCACCCAGAAAGGAACCGGGATCGGTGTGGCCGGCGGGGCGGCTGCGGGTGCCGTAATTGGTGAACTTGCCGGAAAAAACAGTGTGATTGGTGCGCTGATTGGCGCAGCGGTAGGTGGTTCGGCCGGTTATTTCATCGGAAAACATATGGATAAACAGGCGCAGGAGCTGAAACAGGCGATCCCTGACGCGACTGTGGAAAGAGTGGGTGAGGGAATCAACCTGACTTTTAATTCAGGTCTGTTGTTCAAGCTTAACTCGTCTGAACTGAGTGAAGGTGCCAAAACAGAATTGAAAAAAGTAGGCGGTATTTTAAGCAAGTATGACGATACGCAGATCCTGCTGGAAGGTCATACGGACGACACAGGTTCTGACGACTATAACATGAAATTGTCTGAGCGTCGTGCTGAGTCCGTGTCTAAATATCTTGAATCACAGAATATTCCGTCTGCACGGCTGAGAACAAAATGGTACGGAGAGTCGCAGCCTAAATTTGCTAACGACAGTGAGGTAAACCGCGAGAAAAACCGTCGTGTTGAACTCGCCATTTTTGCCAACGATACGATGAAGAAAGATGCTGAGAAAGGGGAGATCCGGTAAACATAATTAATCAAGTATTCTTCGAAAACACAATAGGCTGCCCTGTGGAGGCAGCCTATTGTGTTTTCGGAAAATTAACTTAACTAAGCGTTAATTCCTTGGCTGCTTTCTTTTTTATCTTTTTCTTTTCAAAACGTGCCTTGATCCGGTCAACTACCAGATAAGCAGAAGGAACAAGCAACAGCGTCAGAACCAGAGAGCTCGTTAGTCCGCCGATAATAACCCAGGCCATACCATTTTTGGTTTCTGCACCTGCGCCGCTAGCCAAAGCAATGGGCAGCATACCGAAAACCATCGCCAGCGTCGTCATCAGAATGGGACGAAGACGTTCTTTTCCTGCTTCGACCAGTGCCTGCACGACTTCGTAGCCTTCTTCCTTTAAGTGATTGGTGAAATCGACAATCAGGATCGCGTTTTTTGCCACAAGACCCAGCAGCATGATCATACCGACAATCGCGAAAACAGTTAAACTCTCCATTGATAATGCCAGTGCCAAAAGTGCACCGATCAAGGCTACTGGAATGGAGAATAACACGACGAAAGGATAAACGACACTTTCATATAGCCCAACCATGATGAAATAAACCAGCAGGATGGCAATCACCAATGCAAGCCCCAAGCTGCCGAACGCATCGCCTTGCTGTTGCATCTGACCCAGATATTGTATAGCAATACCCGCTGGCAAGGTTAGTTTTTCAACCTTGGCTTTGATGTCGGCGCCAACCGTTCCTACCGGGCGGCCAACGACCTGGGCGTTCACGGAGATTGAAGAAAGGCGGTCAATGCGCTGTAAAACGCTTTCACCGATTTGTTCTTCTACGGTCGCGAACTGGGATAACTGAAATGATTTTCCCTGATTATTGACAAAAGCCAGTTGGCTGATATCGCTTGCGCTGGTCCGGTCAAATTGATCCAGACTTATAAGGATGTCGTATTCTTTGCCATTCTGTTTGAATTTGGAACGGTCATCTCCGCGGAAACCGTTCTGCAAGGCAATACCAACTTCTGCGGCATTGATACCCAGTTGGGCCATCCGTTCACGGTTCAGGTTTACTTTTACCTCTGGTTTTGGATCCTGCACCGAATATTTGACGTCCTGCGTTCCCGGGACAGATTCTGCAACGTTTTTAACCAAAGCCGATGCTTTACGGATGGAGTCAAGATTGGTTCCCTTAACGGCAATCTGAATCGGTGCTTCCGAAGTTCCAACCAAACCAGTAGGGCTGACGGTCACTTTTGTCCCAGCGATTTTTGCAATTTCTGCTTTAACCAAAACACTGAAATCTTCGGTAGAAACGGTCCGCTCTTTTTTATCAATTAACTTGACATTCAAGGTGGACAGGTTACTGTTGGACGATGAAGTCAGGTTATTGCTGCTGTATCCGATGTTACTGAACACGTTGGTCACTTCCGGATGTTTCAGTAGCATTTGTTCGGCTTGCTGGGCTACCTTGTTGCTTTCATAAATCGATGCGGTCGGTGCCAGTTCAATTTGTACGGTAAACTCACCCTGATCACTTTGTGGCATAAAAGCCGCGCCGATAAAACCGGCAGGAACTAAGGCAATTGCCCCGATCAACAACGCGAGCACGCCCAGAAAAACATATCTTTTATGGCTTAATACTTTGAGCAAAATGCGTCCGTAACCATTTTGAAGGCTGGTCAGCAGGCTTTCAAATCCAAGATTGAGTTTCCCCCAAAGCGATTTCGGATTAAGTACTTCCATTTTTCCAAAACGCGAAACCAAGAGCGGGGTTAAGGTGAAAGAGACAAACAAACTCATCAGTGTTGAGAAAACCACCACCAGAGAGAATTCGCGAAGAATATTGCCAATCAATCCGCCGGTCATGGCCAGGGGAATGAAAACGACAACGTCCACCAGGGTAATCGCAAGGGCAGTAAACCCGATTTCGCTGCGTCCGTCAAGCGCAGCCTGCCAGCGGCTCTTACCCATTTCCATGTGCCGGTTAATGTTTTCCAAAACCACAATGGAGTCATCAACCAGGATACCGACAACTAGCGAAAGGGCCATCAGGGTCATCAGATTCAATGAAAACCCAAGGAGATACATCAGAATGAATGTCGGAATAATGGAAGAGGGTAACGCAACCAACACGAAAAGTGATGACCGGAAGCTATGCAAGAACATAAGCATGACGACCGAAACAATGGCAACCGCCAGGAACAGGTCAAACACAACCGCATCGGCTGATGCCAGCGTATACGTGGATTGGTCAGCAGCGATATTGAACTTTAACCCTGAGGAAGCATACTGTTTTTCAAGTGTAACGATTTTTGCCTTTACCTGTTTGCTCACTTCAACTGCATTGGCATCCGATTGTTTCAAAACCTGTAAACCGATGGAAGGCATCGCATTGATGTGGTTAATGGCCGTTGGTTTTGTGGTTGCATCCACAACTTCGGCAACATCCTTCAATTGTACTTCACCGCCATCCGCATTCCTCGATACAATTAAGTTTCTGAATGCATCCGAGTTTTCCACCGAAGCGTCAAAACGGATGGATAACTGGGACGCGCGGGTTTCAAGCTGGCCAGCCGGATAACTCGTATTGGCATTGTTGATTGCCGCAGCAATTTGTCCAATCGAAAGATTATAGGCACGTAATTTCTGTGCATCTACGTTAACCTGAATTTCACGTTCGTTACCGCCAATCAGGTCGATCCGTCCCACACCAGCCGCATTGGAAAGCTGTGGTTTTAACTCATCATCAATCAGATCATAAAGTTTTGCCGGGGAAATATTAGCGGTAACCCCCATACGAAGCACAGGAAGCTCGTCGGTTGAGAATTTATTAATCGTAGGGCGATCCGCTTCATCGGGCAGCAAATTGATAATCTGCTCCACTTTACGCTGCGCATCCTGCTGTGCAAGCGTTACGTCGACTCCGTTTTTTAATTGGATCACCACGATCGAAGCCCCTTCCTGGGAAGTGGAATTGATACGGTCCAGACCTTCGAGCGAAGCCAGCGCGTCCTCAATGCGTTTGGTAACATTGGTCTCTACTTCATCCGCCGAGGCGCCCCGGTAGGTTGTGGAAACACTGATTACGTTTGCCTCAAATTTGGGCAAAAGATTATAGGAAAGCTGCTGGTAACTGATCACACCGAAAAGAATCAATACGGTGAAAATCGTTGTAATCAACAGCGGTCTTTTAACTGATAATTCGGTTATAGACATGGTTATATGTTTTAATGGTTCCGGACTATACCGCCGGTCTATTTAGTGATCTGAACCGGTTTGCCGTTGGTAAGATTTAGCTGACCCGTTGTAACAACCTGATCACCTGCCTGCAATCCGCCCAATACTTCGATAAGGTCTCCCAATTCTCTTCCCACAGTGATTTTACGCTGTTCGGCAATATTGTTGCTGACCACGTATACATATGGATTTTTTACACTTTCAACTAATGAAACCCTTGGGATCTGCAATGATTTTTCTTTGGATTTTTGGGAGAAATCGACGTTTACAAAAGTTCCGGCTTTAAGAGGGCCTGCGCCTCCAACGGTAATTTCAACTGGGTAGCTGTGTTCTTCATTTCCACGCGGCGCGATGTAGGTGATCTGGCCCGGATAAATTTTACCTGCCAAAACATCAGCGCTTACTTTTACCTTTTGTCCCTCATGCAATTGATAAACGTCCTTTTCATTGACCATAACCTGAACTTTCAGGCGCGATACGTCAAGGATTGTTCCCAGTACCGTTCCCGTATTTACAAATTCCCCCACTTCAATATCTTTTTTTACAATACGGCCGCTGATAGGTGCTTTCACCGTGGCGTCCTGAATTTGTTTTGTGATTTGCTCAGCCTTGTTAACAGCACTTTCATAGTCATATTTCGTTTGATTGAGCTGTAATTCGGTCGTTGCGTTGCCAGCATATAGCGTATTATAACGGACGACGTCTTTTTTGAGTTTTTCGATATTAAGCTGCGTCGCCTGTAAAGCCAGTTGGTTCAGTTTGTTGTCAATCTGAATGAGCGTTGATCCTTTTGAAACATGACTCCCCAGGTCAAAATTGACATTGAGAACCTGCCCCTGGCTGGCAGCCATGATGGATGTTTCCCGGAAAGGGATCAGATTCCCCGTTTTCAACAACGACTGGCTCACAGTGTCTTCGCGCACTTGCACCACGGTAACCGGAATTGCCGCAGTGGAAACTGCCACGGGTTTATTTTTTTCGTCAATTTTCTTCTTGTTGGAAACCAGCCTGGCGCCAATAAGCCCTACAACGGCCAGTATCGCCAGCGTAATAATTATTGTTGTCTTTTTCATTGCCTGTTACAATTTGTTATTTCAAAGTTGTTGGAAGAAAGGTATTAATGTGCCCTGCGCCTGTTCCAGATCCAGTTTGGCCTGGTAAAAATTGATCAGAGAATTTACATAATCCGTTTGCGCCTGGCGATAAGCATTTTCGGCGTTGATCAGATCCGTCAGTGGGGCAGTTCCCTGTTTGTATTGAAGCGTCGTCATGTCATACACTTTCTGCGCCAGCTTCACATTTCGGTCATCGTTGTCTACATTGACTGTCGACTGCTGAATCTGAGATTGTGAATTATTGAAGGCAAGACGATAAGACTGAACATTCATTTTCTGCTGTTCTTCCTGGGTTACGATCTTTATTCTGGCTTGTTGAATCTGTGCGCTTCTGTTAAAACCATCGAAAATCGGGATATTTAGTTTCAGCCCGATTGTCGCGAATCCCCGGAAGTTTTGCAGCGCATTGCCCAATTCATTTGTCAAAGCCAATTGGCCATACCGGGCATTGAAACTTAGCCGAGGCAGATAACCCGCTTTGATACGTTCCTGGTCCAGCCGGTTCAATGTTAGTTCGTTTTCAGTTAACTGAAAATCAGTCAATCTTTTAGCGTCAAACAAAGATTCCTCAACCTTGGGAAGCTGCGTCAGTAAAAGCGAATCTTTCAATAATAATTCCTGGTCCTGGTCAAGTCCCATCTGGTATTTCAAACGGTTCAATGCAAGCGTCACATTTGTTTTTGCCAACGACAGCTGTGACTTGTTGCTGTTGTAACTAACGTCGGTCCGGTCATAATCAACAGGTTGAATCACGCCGTTGTCACGCTGTAATTTCAGAATATTCAGTACCTGTTGTGTTCTTTCGAGGTTATCCTGCAAAAGTGAAATTTGCTGCTGGGAGACAAAAACCTGATAATAATTCTTCGAAACCTGGTAGATGATTTCCTCCTGCGTTTGCCTTTCGTTAAGCTCCGCACGCTGCTGGTTCGGTTTATTAGCCTTGATCCCTGTCAGTAATGACTTGTCAAAAATAACCTGATCGGCAGAGGCGGTAAAATTGGTTTGGTATTTTGTCCCAAAAGCAATCCGGGCCGGCTCAGGTCCTAAAATTCCTGCGGGCAAAGTTGTCATTTGCAATTTCAGGTTATCATCAAAGGTTCCGGTACCCGAAACCTGAGGCAGATAACCAGCCAAAGCCTGGCGTGACTGCTGCCGTGCATTTTCTTTTTGATACTGGGCGATTCGTACGGTTCCGAAATGTTTCAGACCATAATCGATGCAATCTTTTAATGACCAGGCAGTTTGTGCCTGAGAGAGCAATGGAAAGGCAAGCAGCATAACCAGCTTACCCAGAAATCTTTTTTTCATACTAATAGGTTGATGTATCTACTGTGGATATATCAACTATATATCCAATTTTTTTTACTCTTTAACGATGTTTGAAATTTTTCTTACAATGGAAATCAACGCGTCAATTTCTTCCTGGCTGATCGAGGCAGTCATTCGTCTGTCGATATCTTCAATGGATTCCATCATTTTGGTTACCACCATTTTCCCAGCTGGCGTGAGTTCAATCAGGTTTTTGCGACGGTCGTGTGAGTCACTTACAATCCGCACATAGCCATCGCGTAAGAGCGTTTGAACCGAGCGTTGTATACCGCCTTTATCTTTTTGAGAAAAATTGGCAATTTCCTGCTGCGACGGAGAGTTTCCTTCCCGCAGATACACGAAAAACAGTATCTGAATTTGTTCAACCTGTAAAGTATAACCCATTTTAGCCAGCTCTTTATTGGTATTACGGCCAATAAGGTGCGAAACATTGAGTATATTAAACAGCATCATCCTGCTTAAACGCTCAAAGTTGGCTTGATTTAGTTCTTTTACTTCTATATCCATGGTGCAAAGGTAAAATAGGTAGATATATCAACCAAATTTATTTTCAAATAATCAAAACGGAATTTCCAGATCAGATAAAAATATACTTATATCCTGAAAGTTTTGAAGGAAATATTTAAAAATTTAAAAAAGCTATGCCAGAAAAGTGCATTTGAATCCTGTATTTAATTAACTTACGCAGTTATTTGAAATCAAAGGATACGAACTTTCGTATCCTTTTGAATTTCAACCATTAATCCTGAATCAATATTATTAACAATTTTCCTTTCAGATGAATCGTAGAGAAGCCGTTCAAAAATTAACCCTTCTGATGGGAGGTGTTATTTCTGCGCCTTTAATGGCTGGCGTGATGGGAGAAAAGCTGAATTTTGGCCCTTCTTTGGAGGTTTCTGCCGAACAGGAGGCTTTGCTCGCTGAGATTGCCGACGTTATTATCCCCACCACGAAGACACCAGGTGCGAAAGCTGCCGGCGTTGAGAAGTTTATCACCCGTGTGATCCGCGACTGCTATGTCCGGGAAGAACAGCAAAAATTCTATGACGGCGTGGAAAGGTTGAACAAAGACAGCAATACCGTGTACGGAAAAGGTTTTGCTGCGTTGGACACGGCTCAGAAAAATGAGATTGTGAAGCGTAGCACAACGGCTGATAAGCCATTTTTCCTGCAAATGAAAGGTCTTACGGTGACGGGCTATTTTACTTCCGAAATCGGAGCAACGAAGGCGCTGGATTATCTGCCGATTCCAGGTCGTTTTGACGGTTCCTATCCAATGAAAGAAGGCCAGAAAACGTGGGCGCTTTAAGATCTAAACCTTTCTAAATTTTCAAAAGAATTATCACCATGGCGAATTTAAATGTTGATGCAATAAAAGATATGACCTACGATGCCATCGTAATCGGCTCCGGTGTTTCGGGCGGATGGGCAGCGAAGGAATTGACTGAAAAGGGATTAAGAGTGTTGATGCTTGAAAAAGGGAAACCGCTTGAACACGTAACAGGTTACGAAAATGCGTTGAAAGATCCCTGGGAAACGAAATACAACGGCCGTTTGACAGTCAAACAGAAAGAGACACATCCGTTCTTATCCCGTGATTATCCCTACAATGAGATGACCGAAAAGTACTGGATGAACGATTCGGATTCACCTTATGAAGAAAAGAAAAGATTTGACTGGTTCAGGCCCAATATTGTCGGCGGAAAATCCATTATGTGGGGCCGTCAGTCGTATCGTTGGAGCGACCTGGACTTTGAAGCGAATTTAAAAGATGGAATCGCCGTTGACTGGCCGATTCGTTATAAAGATATTGCACCCTGGTATTCTTACGTTGAGAAACACGTTGGGATTTCAGGTGAAAAACTGGGATTGCCCCAGCTTCCGGACAGCGATTTCTTACCGCCGATGGAAATGTACTTTGTGGAAAAAGAGGTTCGAAAGAGACTGGAAAAACAATTTCCTGGCCGTACCATGACGATCGGGCGGGTTGCCAACCTTTCGCAGGCGGGTAAAATCCAGCTGGAAGGAGGGCGCTCTCCGTGCCAGTACCGTAACCGTTGCTCTTATGGATGTCCTTATGGGGCTTATTTCAGTACGCAGTCGAGTACGTTGCCGCCAGCGGTAAAAACGGGCCGTCTTACACTTCGTCCGGATTCCGTAGTACGGGAAATTGTTTATGATAAAACGAAGCAAAAAGCAACGGGTGTGAAGGTGACGGATTCGGTTACTTTGGAGGAACGCGAATATTTTGCCAAGATTATATTTGTTTGCGCGAGTGCGATTGGTTCTTCACTGGTGTTGCTGAACTCCACTTCTGACCGTTTTCCTAATGGTTTGGGTAATGATTCAGGCGAATTGGGACATAACCTGATGGACCACCATTTCCGTACCGGGGCCAGTGGTGTTTGGGAAGGTGATCTGGACAAATATTATTTCGGTCGTCGTGCCAACGGTATCTACATCCCTCGTTACCAGAATATTGGTTCTGACAAGCGTGATTATCTCCGTGGATTTGGCTACCAGGGCGGCGGCGGTCGTCAGGGCTGGCAGCGCAATGTCGCTGAACTTGCATTTGGTGCCGATTTCAAAGAAGAATTGACGACGCCAGGTCATTGGACAATGGGTTTTGGTGGTTTTGGTGAAACGTTGCCATACCATGAAAACCATATGTACCTGAACAAGGATAAGAAGGATAAGTGGGGCATGCCGACGGTTGTTTTTGATGCAGATCTTCGTGAAAACGAGAAAAAAATGCGCAAAGACATGATGAACGATGCGGCTGAAATGCTTGAAAAATCGGGTCTTAAAAATGTGAAAACACATGATAACGGATCTTACCTTGGTATGGCAATCCACGAGATGGGAACTGCGCGTATGGGACGTGATCCAAAAACGTCTGTTTTGAACGGAAATAACCAAATGCATGCCGTGAAGAACGTTTTTGTTACGGATGGAGCCGCTATGACTTCTGCATCTTGTGTGAACCCGTCGCTTACCTACATGGCGTTAACCGCAAGAGCTGCTGACTTTGCCGTGAAAGAACTGAAGAAAAAGAATATCTGATAAAAAGATAGATAATTTGTTTCCCTCTGACCAAATTGCTTGATTTGGTCAGAGGGATTTTTTGTTTCCCATTAAAATCCATGTTTACAAGATCGGTCATGCCTATGGCATTGGGAGTTCGTGATCGCAAAATTAGCTTTAGTAATAGCGTTTAACACGCTGAAATTTTGTTCTGGGTATGAAGTGCCAAGGGCACGTTTCACGTTGTAGCCCTGGAATTCATTCCGGAAAATTCTCGTTCCAAAGCGAACAATGGTGTTCATTATCGGACATCACGTCTGTATCTGTAAAGAATCAATTGTTTGATAGTCAATATTTTAATTAAGTATGTTTTAAGTGGCAAAGTATTTGAACAGACACTTCTATTAATAAAATGACAAACAAAGCTCTTAAAGTATTTGTCCGATTTTATTGCTTATTAATCTATTAGCCATGATACATAACTATTTTAAAATTGCTTTCCGGAATCTTGCTAAAAACAAGGGATATGGGTTCATTAACATAACCGGTCTGGCGATGGGTATGGCCGTTGCGATGCTGATTGGCCTATGGATTTATGATGAAATTTCATCCGATCGTTACCACAAGAATCATGGCAGGATCGCTCAGATCATGCAGCATCAAACCTATAATGGACACATAGGAACGCAAACGGCTGTTCCTTACCCGATTGGGGCGGAACTCAGGCGGAACTATGGAAGTGATTTTAAACACGTGATCATGTCAACATGGAGCAACCGCCATGTGTTGGCTTATGGCGACAAGAAATTCGCGAAAAACGGGCCCTATATGGAACCGGATGCACCAGAAATGCTAACCCTTAAAATGATAAAAGGATCCGGTTCAGGGTTGAAAGATCCTTATTCTATTCTGCTGTCTGAATCGGTTGCAAAAGCTTTTTTCGGTGAGGCCGACCCGCTTGACCAGATCATGAAAATTGACAATAAATTCAACGTAAAGGTTACCGGGGTTTATGAGGATATACCACACAATTCGTCCTTCAGGGATATGCAGTTTCTGGCTCCGTGGAGCCTTATGGAAATTGCATCGCCGTGGTTGAAAAAAGAAGAGGATCCATGGCGTGCCAATAGCTATCAGACCTTTGTTCAGCTGAATGACCATGCTGATATTGACAAGGTTTCTGCCAAAATAAGAGACATAAAGGTCAAAAATATACATAAAGAACAGCTAAAATATAAGCCTGAAGTATTTCTGAATGCAATGGCCGACTGGCATCTTTATTCGGAGTTCAAAGAAGGGAAACGTGTAGGAGGCCAGATCGAATTTGTCTGGCTTTTCGGCACTATTGGTTCTTTTGTATTGCTTCTTGCTTGCATCAACTTTATGAACCTGAGCACGGCGCGTTCTGAAAAGCGGGCAAAAGAGGTAGGTATACGCAAGGCAATCGGTTCTGTCCGTAATCAGCTGATCGCCCAGTTTTTCACCGAATCGTTTATAGTTGTCGCACTGGCCTTTGTTGTGGCCCTGGTGCTGGTGTTGCTCATGCTGCCACAGTTTAATGAAGTTGCCGATAAAAAACTGACCATTCTGTGGGGTAGTCCGTTATTTTGGTTTGCCAGCATTGGTTTTAGCCTTTTTACAACGGTGGTTTCCGGAAGTTATCCTGCCTTATATTTATCATCTTTTCAGCCGGTGAAAGTTTTGAAAGGGACATTCAAGGCAGGCAGGTTTGCTGCTGTCCCCAGAAAGACGCTGGTTGTTGTGCAGTTTACGGTTTCTATCATTTTGATTATTGGTACTGCTGTTGTCTTTCGTCAGATCCAGTTTGCCAAAAATCGTCCGGTTGGTTATGATCGCGCCGGATTGCTGGTTCTTAACATGGCAACAACCGATATTCATAACCATTTTGATGCAGTTCGCGATGAACTAAAAAAATCGGGAGCAATCTCGGAAATGGCTGAATCGGTAAGTCCTACCACCGAAACCTGGTCGTCAACAAGTGGTTTTGCGTGGAAGGGAAAAGACCCGTCGCTGTCCGTTGACTTTCATTTCAATGAAGTATCCCATGATTATGGGAAAACGGTAGGCTGGCAGTTTAAAGGTGGCCGAGACTTTTCAAGGGATTTTGCATCCGATTCCGCCGGGCTTGTGGTTAACGAGTCGGCTGTTAAATTTATGGGATTGAAAAATCCGGTCGGTGAAATGCTGACCTGGAACGGTACGCCTCTGACGATAATCGGTGTTGTGAAAGACATGATCGTTCAATCACCTTATGCACCCATACAGCCGCTTTTTTACAGTATGGCAATGGGTGATGGTGGTGTTATCAATATTAAAATCAATCCGCATACCAATACGGCCGATGCTTTGGCCAAAATTGAAAATGTGTTCAAGAAATATGATAGCGCTTCGCCTTTCGAATACAAATTTGTAGATGAACAATATGCCCGGAAATTTTTCAACGAAGAACGGATTGGCAAACTGACAACATTCTTTTCGGTTCTGGCGGTGATCATTAGCTGCCTGGGTATTTTTGGACTGGCTTCTTTTACGGCGGAACAACGGACCAAAGAAATAGGCGTTCGAAAGGTGCTTGGTGCTTCCGTTGCAAACCTTTGGCAAATGCTTTCAAGGGATTTTGTTGTTCTGGTCGTTGTTTCCTGTGTTATTGCCGCACCAGTGGCTTTTTATTTTCTGCATGGGTGGCTGCAAAAATATGAGTACCGGACAGAGGTTTCCTGGTGGATTTTTGTACTGGCTAGTTTAGGTGCGTTGATTATTACGTTGATGACGGTAAGTTATCAGGCCATCCGGGCTGCTTTGCTTGATCCGGTGAAAAGTCTTCGGAGTGAATAATCTATTGTTCACCAGGCCAAGCGACGGGTGTCACGGAGTCGGGTCAATATTAAGATGTAAAACATAAAAGTTAAACTGCTGCCAGTATATGATCCTTAACTATTTTAAGATTGCTTTCAGGACTTTATTGCGTAACAAAAGCTACGCGTTCATCAACATTACAGGGCTGGCGCTGGGTTTAGCCGCTTGTATCGTGATCTTTCTGGTCGTACAAAACGAATTGAGCTATGATAATTATCATACGAAAGCCGACCGTACTTATCGTGTGACGCTTTTTGGAGAACCCTGCAATCCAAGTGTCTCTTTTGCGGTTGCACCAGCATTTAGAAACGACTTTCCGGAAGCTGAGGTCTCTCAATATTATTATCAGGAAGGCGGATTGGTTAAGGTTGGTGAGCAAAAATTTAAGGAAAAGGTTTATGCTTTTGCTGATGAGCATTTTACCGAAATTTTTGATTTTACATGGCTGCAAGGTAACCCGAAAACAGCATTGAAGGAGCCCAATACGGTTGTTCTGACAGAAAGCATAGCAAAAAAATATTTTCAAAAGGAGGACGCTATCGGTAAAATGATCAAGCTGGATAATCAGCGAGATCTGCGTGTGAGCGGGGTTATCAAAGATCTTCCTTCGAATACCCATTTCGTTTTTTCATTTTTAGTGTCGTGGGAAACGATCAAAAAGGATATCGGGGATCATAAATTCTGGTCTATTCAGGGTGGTTTTGTGTATGTGACGCTCCCCGACGCGAAATCTGCCCGGGGTGTTCAGGCGCAGTTGCCAAATTTTCTGACGAAGAACTGGCGGGAGGAAATTGGCAAGGAAAAAGGTGTGCTGCTTTTGCAGCCGCTTAAAGAGATTCATTTCGACAGGCGTTATCTGAATCATATCTCAATGCCAAGATCCAAGGAAACGATCTATGGGCTCGCAGGTGTCGCGCTTTTCATAATCCTGACAGCCTGTATAAACTTCATTAATCTGGCCACGGCGCAATCTCTGAAACGCGGAAAGGAAGTAGGTGTCCGAAAAACACTGGGCGCTCAAAGAAAACAACTCATCATGCAAATGTTGGGAGAAACGACGGTCCTGGTGGGCATCGCTGTCATGTTGGCGTTGGTTGCCGTGCTGTTTTTTTTACCGTACACGGAGTCGTTGCTGGATATTTGTGTAGCATCTTCCAGTCTGTTTGAACCCAGGGTTATCGGTGTCGTTGCCGGGATCACGGTACTGACGATTGTGATTGCCGGTATGTATCCGGCCTTTGTGCAGTCAGGATTTCAGCCGATAAAAGCGTTGAAATCCGGCCTGGCCGACAATACCCATGGAAAGTCTTATTTGAGAAAGGGTCTGGTGGTTGTGCAATTTGCAATAACCCAGATCCTTTTGGTGGGAACGCTGATCGTAGGCAATCAAATGGATTTCTTTTTAAATCAGGATATGGGTTTTGATAAAGACGCTATCATGATTTTCCCGACCGGTGAGAAAAAAGATGTGTTACGGCAAAAACTGGAAGATAATCCGGGTGTGGAACAAGTTAGTTTTGCATCGGGCGGTCCGGCATACAGTACCAATTTTGCTCCGTTCAATTCGCCGGAATTGGGTATGACGGAAACCGACGTGACGGAGATCAAACAGGTGGATGATAATTATTTGTCCATGTATAAAATGAAACTGCTTGCAGGTGAGCCCATAAGAAAAATGACTTCAAAGGATACCATCGTGAATCTGGTTGTCAACCAAACATTGATTAAAAGGATGGGGATACAGGATCCGGGAAAGGCTATCGGGAAACGAGTGTTTATTGGCAGTACGCCTACGCGAATCAGCGGTGTTGTCAGGGATTTTCAAAGCGAATCCAAACATGAGAAGATCAGGGCCTGTATCATCATGTACAACCCAAATTCTTTCTGGCAGGCCAGCGTAAAACTTCGTCCGAAAAATATGCGGGAGACCGTTGCTTCGATCGAAAAGGATTGGTCGGCGCTTAATCCGGATAATCTTTTCAACTACGAATTTATTGATCAGCATATCGCCGGAATGTATAAACAGGAAGAGAAAATGTACAACGCGTTTCGGATTTTCTCCGCAATTGCGATTCTGATCGGTTGTTTAGGGCTTTATGGATTGGTGTCGCTGATGGCTGTTCAGCGTACGAAAGAAATAGGGATCCGTAAAGTGATGGGCGCGTCGGTTCCGGGCATTGTCGTGCTTTTTGTCAACCAATTTATCTGGCTGATCCTGATCGCTTTCGTCATTGCCGCGCCCGTAGCCTGGTTTGCCATGGATCAATGGCTGCGCGAATTTGCGTATCACATCAGCGTCGGTCCGGCTATTTTTGGCATTTCCATTGTGATAACGCTTGTGATCGCCGGTATTACAATCAGTTACCAGAGCATTAGAGCTGCATTGATGAATCCTGTAAAAAGTTTGCGGAGTGAATAGATGAAAGATGTAGTTACTGACTTTTCCTAACCCAATATCCGAAAACATGATCCGTAATTATTTCAAAATATCGTTCAGGAATCTGATAAAAGGAGGGTGGTATTCGGCCTTGAATATAGGCGGACTTGCTGTTGTTCTTGCTGTCAGCCTTTTGCTTTTTTGGTGGGTGAAGGATGAGCTGAGTTTTGACAACTTTCATTCCGATAACGAACGGATTTACAGGATCAATTCTCATTTTGGGGTTAAATTGAATGAAAGTACTTTTTCAGATACTCCGGCACCAGTTGCTGTGTTAGCAAAAAAATCAGTGCCTGGTGTAGAAGCCGTATTACGTATCGCCGATTACGATCACGGAGATTTTCGTGTTGGCGATAAGATTATTGCGGAAAAAGGAAGAATGGCATACTCGGATGAAAACCTCCTGACTTTTTTTGATGGGCTTACGGTTCTCCATGGCGATCCGAAAAATCCGTTTCCAACACCTGTATCGGTGCTGATTACCAGGAAACTCGCAGAAAAATTTTTTGGATCTTCAAATGTAATTGGTAAAATCTTTACAAATGTTGATGATAATCAAACTTTTTCAGTGGGCGCTGTCATCGCGGACAATCCCGACAATGCGTCACTTCGGTATCAGATGTACATTCCGATGCAAGCGTTAAAGCAGTCTTATAAAGTACAATATAACCAGCAATCAATGGATGATAACTGGGATGATTTCGGTTTCGAAAGTTATGTAAAGCTTGGTGTCAATACGGATCCGGTTGAGGTAGAGAAGCAATTAACCCTGACCCAAAATGCTGCGCGAAAGACCGGCGAAGAGGTAGCTGATTACCGGCTTCAACCGCTTCGGAAGTTACATCTTTATTCACCAGACGGCAAGAGTTCGGGCATGCGGCAGGTGAAAATTTTTGGTTTGACGGCATTGCTACTTCTAGCCATCGGATCTATTAATTACGTAAATCTGACAACGGCCAGGGCAACGAGGCGCAATAAGGAGGTAGGTATTCGTAAAGCAGTCGGGGCTAAATCCCGTCAACTGGCGGGACAACTATTGGTAGAGTCGGTGATTACATTAAGTCTTTCCTTGGTGACGGCCTTGATTTTGATTCAAATACTGCTCCCATTTTATAAAAACATAACGGGCAAAACGGGTCATTTTTCGTTGCTTGACTTTCAGTCATGGGTGATGCTGTTCGGAACACTTATCCTGACCTTTCTGTTGGCGGGTATTTATCCGGCCGTCCTTATTTCTGGTTACAATCCGGTTAACGCACTACGCGGGCGTTCGGGGCGTCGGTCCAGTGTGGGGTTGCGTAAGGGATTGGTAGTTGCGCAATTTGTTTTGACGACTGTCCTGATCAGTAGCACTTTTATTATCGGCAGGCAGCTAAATTACATTCGTCAGCGCGACTCTGGATTTAACCGTGAACATGTGTTTTCTTTTGATGGTAAAAAATCATCTGCACTTTTAAAGCAGACACTTCTGACGCAATCCGGTATCAAAAATGTGAGTACTTCCAGCGATACGCCTATTGATGTAAGCCATGGAACGACGACGGTTGCTTGGGATGGTAGCAACAATAACCAGGGACTCATTTTTGTTCATATGAGTATTGACTCTGCATTCATTCCAAATTTTGGGATCAGAATTGTAGAAGGGAAGAATTTTGATGGAAGCCCTTCTGATTCAGCTCATTTTATCTTGAATGAAATGGCGTTGAAACTATCGGGAATTAAAAATCCAGTTGGCAGAAGGTTTAAATTTGAAAGAACGGAAGGCACAATCATTGGTGTGGTGAAGGATTTTAATATCGCTTCTGCCCACGAACGGATTCGGCCTTTGATCCTGTATAGCATCCCTGCTAAAAATGATATGGTACATGTTCAAACTACCGCTATTTTGGCAGAATCAGCGGTGGCCGCTGTTGAGAAAATATGGAAAAAATACAATCCGCAAACTGCCTTTGCATATACGTTTTTATCGGAATCCTACGATAAACAGTACCGCGGCGAACAGCAGACGCAACAATTGTTTAGTTTCTTCGCAGCAACTGCCATTATGATATCCTGTCTCGGGTTGTTGGGTCTCGTTGGTTTTACCGCCGAGCAGCGTACGAAAGAAATAGGTATCAGGAAAGTGCTTGGAGCAGGGGTTTTCGGTATAACCGCTTTGTTATCAATGGATTTTTTGAAACTTGTATTGTTCGCCATCTTCATTGCAATACCCATTTCCTGGATTTCGATGGAAAACTGGCTGGCAAATTTTGCCTTTAAAGTGAGTATAGAATGGTGGGTTTTCGTGGTAACCGGCGTGATGACGGTTATGACGGCGCTGCTCTCAATCAGTTATCAGGCCATCAAAGCCGCCCTGATGAACCCCGTAAAAAGTTTGAAATCCGAGTAGGGGCGACGCTTGTCGTCGCCCGGATCTGCCAAACAATCCATAGTTTGACAGATCCCAACAAACACAAAGATAACCCCACCAGCCATGATCCAAAACTATCTAAAAATCGCCTGGCGAAATCTCCTAAAAGAACGCCAGTTCACGCTCTTCAACCTCGCAGGTCTATCAACGGGCCTGGTGTGTACGCTTTTGATTTACTTATGGGTAAATGACGAGTTGCAGGTCGACAAGGTCCATGAAAAAGACAGCCAGCTTTATCAGGTGATGGCCAATCACAGCAACGACAACGGCATCAAAACCATCGACAATACACCCGGTGTTCTAGCCGACGCACTAGCCTCTGAAATGCCGGAAGTAGAGCACGCGGTTTCGGTGGTTCCGGCATCGTGGTTTTCCAATAAGGGCGTAATTTCATTCGGGGCTACACATTTGAAAGCGGCAGGTCAATTTGTTGGTAAAGATTATTTCGAAGTATTTACCTGTCCACTGATACAGGGAGAAAGAAAGAACCTTTTTGCCGACAGACAAACGATCGGGATTTCAGAGGAACTGGCGATAAAATTGTTCCATACAACCCATGACATTATTGGAAAAACAATAAAATGGGACGAGGGTGAGATGAGCGGCTCATACAACGTTGGCGCTGTTTTTCAAAACAATCCGGTCAACGCCACCAACCAGTTTGACGTGCTTTTTAATTTTGAACAGTTTGTTGAAAAAAGGCCGGGTATGAAAGTCTGGGGGAACAGCGACCCAAGCACATTTTTGATCCTGAAAAAGGGAACTGAGATTGATAAATTCAATACCAAGATCAAAAATTATCTCAAATCAAAAGACAAAACACTTGCCACACAGCTGTTTACCATTAAGTACTCGGATAAATATCTCCACGGCCAGTTTGAAAATGGGGTTGAAGCAGGTGGAAGAATCACTTATGTCAGACTTTTTTCTGCGATCGGGATTTTTATTCTCCTCATTGCCTGTATTAATTTTATGAATCTGTCCACGGCCAAAGCCTCGGGGAGGATCAAAGAGGTAGGTATCAAGAAAGTGGTGGGGGCACTTAGGAGTACACTTGTTTTTCAATACCTGGGCGAATCTTTGCTTATGGCATTTCTTTCTCTGGCAGTTGCAGTACTGATGCTGTTTCTTTTACTACCGCAGTTTAATGCAGTTACAGGAAAGCAGATTGCTCTCCATTTTGACGGTACATTGATAACTGTCATTCTCGGAATAACCATATTGACTGGTCTTGTTGCAGGCAGTTATCCCGCTTTGTACTTATCCGGTTTTACGCCGGCGACGGTATTGAAAGGAAAGCTCAAAACTTCTGCCGGGGAAATTTGGGTACGACAAGGACTGGTAGTATTTCAATTTGTCGTCTCGGTGATATTTATTGTGTCTGTTCTGGTGGTTTACAAGCAGATCGACTACATTCAAACCAAAAATCTTGGTTATAACCGGGATAATATCATTCATTTTGAAATTCCACTCGAAATGGATTCTGTAAAACTGAAAAATGCTGAGACATTTCTGAGTGAAATCAGTGCCATTCCGGGCGTTAAAAATGCGTCCAGTTATTATCATAATCTTACGGGGTCCCACGGTGCTATTTCCGGATTTGAATGGCCGGGGAAAACAGCCGGTACCAACATTGAATTCTCGAATCTTGAAGTTGGGTATAATTTCATCGAAACACTTGGCATGAAATTGAAAGAAGGACGGAGCTTCTCACAAAACCCAGGTGCTTATAAAGAAATTGTATTTAACGAAGCCGCCATCAAAAGCATGGGACTTCGGGATCCTATTGGCAAAACGGTAAAATTCTGGGGGCAGGAAAGGCAGATTGTTGGTGTCGTGGCAAATTTTAATTTTGAGTCTTTGTACGAAACAGTAAAACCATGCTTCTTTCAGGCTTATCCGGTCATGCCCAACGTCATGGTCAAGATAACTGCCGGTACTGAAAAACAGACGGTGGCCCAGATTCAAAAACTATTTCAGCAGTACAATCCGGGACTGGTTTTTGACTACCAGTTTTTGGACGAAAACTATAAAGCACTCTATGCCTCTGAGCTTAGAATTGGGGTTTTGTCACAGTACTTTGCCGGTCTGGCCATCCTGATCTCCTGTCTCGGCCTGTTTGGTCTTGCCGCTTTTACGGCACAAAGAAGGCAAAAGGAAATTGGTATACGGAAAGTCTCGGGAGCAACGGTTATGAACGTTACCCTGATGTTGTCGATGGATTTTCTAAAATTGGTACTGATTGCCCTGTTGATCGCGTTTCCAATCATTGGCTGGGCGATGAATCGATGGCTGCATGCGTTTGCTTATCGTGTGGACATCGGTATCGAAGTGTTTGTTTTTGCAACGATTTCCGTTGCTTTGCTGACATTGCTAACAGTTGGCTACCAGGCCGTGAAAGCAGCGCTGATGGACCCGATAAAGAGCTTGAAAAGCGAATAAATATAGGCGGCCAAGGGATTCTGGAATAAACGGAGATCCTGACAGTCCTTCGAGAAACAGGCAATCTGACAATATTCGGAATATTACCACACGGATGGTTGCCTGTGCTGGTACGATCTACCTTATGCGAAAATTTTCCTGATACTCCTTTCTTTTATTATCTTCGTTTATCACCGGGACTGTTGTGTCTTTTTCGGGCTGAAATAGTATTTTGACATAACGTCTGTATAATATTTCCTTTCGCCCTGATTATCCGGAGACCATTAGAAACGATACACGTTACCGGATTGTTTACATTAAAATAGTTTTATAATGAAGGTAGTGATTATAGGGGGTGGATTTGCGGGAATTAATTTTGCGCTTTCACTTGCCAACAAAGATTCGTTTGAGATAGTACTTGTCGACAAAAACAATTACAATTTTTTTCCGCCGCTGATATATCAGGTAGCCACAGCTTTTTTAGAACCATCCAGTATCAGTTATCCATTCCGGAAATTGTTTTCTGGAAAAAATAATCTTCATTTCCGTTTGGGTGAACTGAAAAAGGTGATTCCCGCTGAGAAGAAAATCGTGCTTTCCAATGGCGTGCTGGATTATGACTACCTGGTGTTTGCAACTGGTGCAGAAACCAATTATTTCGGAATGGAAAATGTGAAGGCAAACGCCATACCTATGAAAACGCTGGACGATGCGATTGAAATGCGCAATAAATTATTGCAGCAAATGGAACAGGCGTCTATTTGTACGGATCCCGAGCTGACCAAGAAATTGTTGACGATTGTCATCGCAGGCGGTGGCCCGACCGGCGTTGAGGTGTCGGGCATGTTTGCTGAAATGAGAAATGGTATATTGAGGAAGGAATATCCCGAACTGGCGGGAAAGGGAAGTGAAATTTATCTGGTAGACGGAGGTCATGCGTTGCTTTCTCCAATGAGCGAGCAATCGCAGAAAAATACCTATGATGATTTGAGACGGCTGGGTGTGAAGATCAAGCTCAATTGCCATGTAAAAGACTATGTCGGGGATCAGGTGATTTTTGACAACGGTGAGGTAATTGAGACAAAAAACCTGATCTGGGCAGCAGGTGTTACTGCCAAAATTTTTGAAGGAATTCCGACAGAAAGTTATGGACGTGGCAGAAGGATGATCGTGGACGAACATAACAAGGTTCAGGGTGTTGATAATATTTACGCCATCGGGGACACCTGTATTCGGCAGACCGACCCGAATTTCACGGGCGGGCATCCGCAGGTTGCACAGGTTGCGATTCAGCAGGGAAAATTGCTGGCAAAAAATTTCGAGCGTATTGCAGCAGGACAACCGCTGAAATCGTTTGGCTATTTGGATAAGGGATCCATGGCCATCATCGGGAGAAATAAGGCTGTGGTGGATTTGCCATCGCCAAAGCTGCACATGAATGGTTTCTTTGCCTGGCTGATCTGGTTGTTCATTCACTTGCTCTCGCTGATCACTCATAGAAACAGAGTCCGTACGTTCTACAACTGGACCATTGCCTATTTTACCCGGGATCAATCCCTTCGTATGATTATTAAACCGTCCAGACAAAATAAAAGTGAGACGGAAAAAGGAATTCAATAGCTTTGTTTATTGTTGAATCAGTCACAGTGATCAGGGTATCTTGTCTTCTGATCTTTGGCTGATTTAGATGATGTTATTTCTTGTTATAATCATAAAAGAAGAAATGTTTTTCTGATCGCGTTTGATACTTTTGTTTTGGTATTTTGCCCAAACAAAAGTATCAAGAGAAATAAGTGATTCCACTGAAATAATTTAGAGATGAAGGAGACCATTCTTGATATATCGCGACACGTTCTACCAGGAATGGAGCATATGGATGTATCATTATCCTTTAGGAAATTTGTTGGTTATATAAAAGAGAGAATTTCGAAGGAAACCACTGTCAAGAAAAAGTTTTTTGAATTTGTATTGGAAAGGTTTACAGCCGATCCGAGGTTTTTAGAGGATATCAGGTTAGAAGAAATTCCAGAGTTTCAGGAGCAGCTTGGCCTGGTTTATAATATGCTGGTGCCGGTCATCGCTGATGAAAATGAAACCCTCTGGGCGCTTAGTGTACCGCTTTCGCAAACCGTGTTTTATGAAACGAGTGCTTTTCAGGAACTGCTTTCTGATAAAAGTACCGGCGTTGTGAAATGTGACTTGTTAAGAGAGATTGATATCACGATCGAGAAGAAGCAGAAAGCACAGATGATTTATTCATTTTTGCTTGAAAAATTCTACAACATCTCGACTTTTCACAGCGATGCGCTTGTTATTTCGATCCGGGATGAAAATACTTGCCTTTCAAGGTATTACAGGTTAAATATCGGTTCGGATTATGTGGAGGTTACGGCAAAAGGACCGCTTCCGGAAATCAATTTTGAAACGGTTAAAAGGAACACTAAGGAGGATTTTGACTGGACGGTTTTGTTCAAACTGCTGCCGTTTTCAATGTTCAAATTTGAAGGTTTCACAGTGATTACGTTGACCGATGTTACTGCGGACCAGGCGGTTGAAAATATCAAAAATATTATACTCAATCCGGCCGTGGACAATGTGCAGGGGTATTATGACCAGATCATTTCTTCGCTGAATTTGCTTGTAGGCAGTCGGGATATCAAATTTGGTCTGCTGCCCGAACTCAGGGTTAATGAAAAGCTGGTGTTTAATGACGAGATCTGTACACACAGCGCTTTGGTCCAAACCTCTGTTGAAAAGGGGCTGGATTTGGATGAATTTATGCAGCTTGCCGACGAGTATTTCAAAAATCCGGAGGTTCTTTTTTATAGAAATACCGCTGATTCGGATAAGCGTAAGGGTTTTCTCTCAACCCTTGAGAGTAACGGCGTAGCTTCTTACGCGTTGGTACCGGTTTACAACAATAGCCGGTTGGTTGGCGTTTTGGAGGTTTATACTAAAATCAAAGATTTGCTGGATGAAAAGCTGCTTGCGAAACTGGAACCGGCAGTCCCGCTGATCGGGCAGTTGCTTCAGAATAATATTAACGAATTTGAGGCCAGGATCGAAAACGTAGTCAAGGAAAAATTCACTTCGCTTCAGCCTGCCGTTCAGTGGAAATTCAAGGAAGTAGCCTGGCATTACATTCGCGATAATGCGATGCAGCTTCCGAAAAAACCAATTGAAAATATCCATTTTAAAGATGTGTACCCGCTGTATGGTGCCATTGATATCCGTAATTCTACTGTGGAGCGGAATGAGGCGTTGCATGCAGACCTGGAAGTGCAGTTTGAGTCTCTGATTAAAGTTTTGACGCATATTAAGGAAGATGTAGGCCTGGGGCTTGCCGATGAAGTGATCTTCAAGTGCAAAAAATGGATGGCACAAATTTCAGGCCAGTCGACAGATAGTGATGAGATGAAGGTGATGGATTTTCTGGAATATGACGTGTATCCGTTTCTGCACCATTTCAGGGAAAGTAAAGGAAGGCTGGGGGAAAGTATCAACGCTTATTACCAGTTGGTAGACAAGGAAAGTGGAATCGCTTTCGCTAACCGGAATTCGCTGGAAAGTGCCATGCAGAAAATTAACGCCGCGGTTAATCTCTATCTCGAACTTTTTAAGAACGAAATTCAGCAGACCTATCCATGTTATTTTGAAAAATTCAGGACAGATGGTGTAGAATATGATATTTACATCGGTCAGGCAATAGTTCCGGAAAAAACATTTAACCTGCTGTATCTTAATAATATAAGATTGTGGTAGCTTACTTCCATGGCGGCCATTGCCAGAATTACCCATGAGCTGATTCCGCAAATGGAAAAACCTTTGCAGACCACCCAGCTTATTTTTATCAATTCGGGCAGCATTGATATCAGTTTCCGTGATGACGAAAGACGTTTCGACGTGGAAGGATCTTATAATATCCGGTATCATGTGATCAAAAAACGTATCGATAAGGTGCATGTGAAGGAAACAGGAGAGCGTTTGACGCAACCGGGGAAAATAGCGCTCGTATACTTTAATTCGAAGTCGGCTGAGGAATATATTAATTATATAAAGTACCTTCAGGAAAAAAATACACTGAAAAATGACCTGGAATTTCTGGAACTGGAAGAATTACAGGGTGTTGCCGGTTTGAAAGCCCTGCGCGTAGGGGTAAATCTGGAAGGGGAGTGGAAGTAGGTAAATCGCTTTGTTTTCTCTGTTAAGTCATAATTTTAAAGATTGTATGAATTATACCAAACTCCTGGAACATGTTAAACATCACGTCGTTCATTCCTTTAAAACACAGCAAGGAGAGACGTTAATTTATCATAATGTAGCACATACCCAGGAGGTTGCGGATCACGCAGCCAAAATTGCGGAGCATTATCAGCTGCACGAAAAGGACATGTTTATTGTCGTGACTGCCGCGTGGTTTCATGATATTGGCTACCTGGCCGGCGAAAATGTGGGGCATGAGCAGCGTGGTGCGGAAATGGTGAAAGCGTATCTGGCAGAGTATGAGGTTAACGAAGAACTGATCAGTGCGGTGCAGGGGTGTATTCTGGCAACAGTTATTCCCCAAAAACCTGCCAGTTTTCTTGAACAGATTGTTTGTGATGCAGATTTGTATCATTTTGGATCAGCGCTTTTTGCCGAACGGAACAAGCTGATGCGAAAGGAAGTCGAGAAACGGCAGGGGATTAAAATCGATAAGAGCGAATGGCGGAAAAGTACCATTAAATTATTGGAAGAGCATATCTATCAAACCGATTATTGCCAGAATTTACTGAATGATAAAAAAAGTGAAAATCTGCAAAAGTTAAGGGAAAAAGATACCGAAAAGATAAAGGAGGAAGAGCCTCCGATTAACCTGCTTAAATATGTAGATACGAAAAATATGGCACCAGAACCTGAGATACAGGATGTAAAAAAGCCAAAGACAGACCGACCCGACAAAGGAATTGAGACGATGTTCCGGATCAGTTCCAATAACCATCAGCGGCTGAGTGATATGGCTGATAATAAGGCACATATCATGATCACGACCACGTCGATCATTATTTCAGTTTTGCTCAGTATTCTGTTGCGGAAATTGGAAGACAATGCCTATCTGATATTTCCAACGATTTTGTTGTTAACAATTTGCGTGATTACGATGGTTTTTTCAATTCTTGCCACGCGTCCTACTATCCCGCAGGGAACTTTCAGCGAACAGGATATCACGGACAAAAAAGTGAATCTTCTTTTCTTTGGTAATTTTTACCGGATGAACTACGAAGCGTATGCGTCAGGGATGCAGGCGATGATGAACGACCGGGACTTTTTATACGGAAGTCTTACCAAGGACGTATATTCACAAGGTGTGGTTTTAGGGAGAAAATATCGCTTGTTAAGAGTGGGTTACAACGTTTTTATGTTTGGGATCGTGGCATCTGTTGTCTCTTTTGTCATCGCTTCGATGTTTTTCGGGAAGTAATTTTAATCCAGAAGATATATAGGAAATTTTTACACTAAAATACAAGATAACAGAAACTGAATTCACATGAATTATCCTGTTAAGAAGTTGTTTGGGGTATTTTTTGCGTTGGCTGCTATTGGCTCCGCTTGTACCAATTCGCATGAAAACGAGCAAACGCTCAAAAATTATAATCTGGAAGCGCCCGAAAAATTTTTTATGCCTGAAAGTCTTTTTGAGATTTCGGGCATAACTTTTAACAGGGGGAATAGTGACACGGTTTATGCGGTTCAGGATGAAGAAGGAAGATTGTTCCGTTTGGGATGGGGTGTGAAAAAACAACGCAATAGTAAATTCGGCAAGAAGGGAGATTACGAGGATCTGACGATTGCCAATGACCGTGTTGTCATTTTAAAGAGCAATGGTACGTTATACTCCTTTCCTATGAGCGAGGCTATTTTTCCTGAGGCTGATAGCGTGCAGGAGTGGAAAAAAATCCTTCCAAAAGCGGAGTACGAGGGCGTTTATGCCAATGAACAAACGGATAGCCTTTATGTACTTTGTAAAAATTGTCCGCAGGATGATTCTAAAAAAAGTGTAACCGGTTATGCATTTCACCTGGGCGATAGCTCGGCCGTACACCGGACTTTCCAGATTAATGTAAAAGAAATAAAGGCGCTTACGGGAAAGGTAGAAAGAGGGTTCCGGCCATCGGGATTGGCACAAAATCCGGTCACAAAAGACTGGTATATCATCTCGGCCGTAAACAAACTGCTCGTTGTCACAGACAGCAACTGGAAAGTTCAACAGGCGGTTCCGCTTAATGGGAATACATTTGTCCAGCCAGAGGGAATTGCGTTTGACACTTCGGGGAATTTATACATTTCAAATGAGGGCGACGATTTCGCCGAGGGGAATATTTTGAAATTTGTAAAGTTGGGAAAATAGAAAGACATTCCTGAAATTTTGTTATGAAAATAAATATTTACTCGCTAGTCGTCGCGGTAGTCATTGTAATTTCTTCTTCCTGTTCGAGTTATAAAAAATTGCAATATTCGAAGGAAGCAAAAGGATGGGAGCAAAACACTCCCGCTCCCGGACTGGTGCTGAAACACACCATGTATCTGATCGGCGACGCCGGCAATGACTCGCCTGAGCATAAGGCGCCGGTACTTCTCTATTTGAAAGACAAACTTGCCAAAGAATCTAAAAACAGCTCAGCGCTATTTTTAGGGGATAATATTTATGAATATGGCATGCCGCCTGCTGAGGATTCGGCTAAGAGAAAGGTTGCGGAATATCGGATCACCTCACAACTGGAAACCCTTAACGATTTTCAGGGAAGGCCGTTTTTTATTCCGGGAAATCATGACTGGCGGGGTTGGGGTAGAAAAGGGCTGAAAAGACAGGAGGCTTTCATCCAGTCCTATCTGAACATCCGACGGGGAAAGCCTAATAAGGAGGAATGGGAAAATTACTTCCTGCCCCAGGATGGATGTTCAGGACCGGAAGTAATTGAGCTGAACGACAATGTGGTCGTGATTGCAGTCGATTCACAATGGTGGCTGACTGACTGGGATAAAGACAGCAAGATTAACGATGGCTGCGAGATCAAAAATCGCGCTACTTTCAATTTTGTCTTTGAAAATATTATTAGAAAATACCGCAATAAGAATGTGGTCATTGCGATGCACCATCCGCCGTATACCTACGGCCCCCACGGTGGAAAGTTCACCATTAAGCAGCACATTTTCCCGCTTACCGAAATGAACCCGAATTTGTACATTCCGCTGCCGGGTATCGGAAGTTTAAGTGCTATTTTTCGGGGCACTGTTGGCTCCCGTCAGGATACACACAACAAACTTTACAAGGATATGCGCGACGGAATATTGGCCGCTGCGCGAAAAAACGGCAATTTTATCTTTGCGAGCGGTCATGAACACGCGTTGCAGTTTATAGAAAATGATGGTCAGGATTTTGTCGTGAGCGGGAGTGGGTCAAAGAATAGCCCGATCGGCATGGGGAAGGGCTCTGAGTTTGCCTCTACCGCTTTGGGATATAGTACTTTGTCTTTTTATGAGGGTGGAGAAACCTGGGTTCAATATTGGGAGGTAGATGCGGACGGGCGTTCTGCCAGGATCGTTTTTCAGAAGAAGATCAAGGATAAATTGCCAGTGGCAACGGCTGAGCCGACGGTTGCATACAAAGAATACGAACAGCATGCTGACAGCTCCAGACAGTTTGTTTTGAGAAACGAGATTAAACCTGTTAATGGTTTTCATAATTTCTTGTTCGGTGCGCACCACCGAGATCTTTACATGGAAAAATACCCTTTCCCGGTACTTGATCTGGCTACTTTTAAAGGCGGCGTTGTACCGGTTAAGCAAGGCGGAGGTAATCAAACCAATTCGCTGCGTGTTCGAGGTGCGGATGGGAAGGAATATGTATTTCGGGATATGACCAAAGATGTCAGTCGGTTTCTGCCTTATCCGTTCAATAAAATGATGGCGGCGCAGTTTTTGGCCCAGGAGAACTTTCTTTCGACACATCCGTTTGCGCCTTTAACTTTCCCGAAACTGGCTGACGCCATTCAGGTTTATCATACAAACCCCCAAATTTATTATGTCCCGGCCCAGCCCGGTCTTGGTGTTTTTAACCAGATTTTTGGGGGCAGCCTGAGTTTGGTTGAGGAAAGACCGGACGGGAAGCGGTGGAAGGAAGCTCCTTATTTTGGGAATGCCGATAAAATTATCAGTACGCCTGATCTGTTGGAAAAGATTTTAGAAAGCGATAAGGATAAAGTCGATGAAAAATGGGCGTTAAAAACCCGCTTTCTGGATTTGATAACCGGCGACTGGGACCGGCACGACGATCAGTGGACATGGGCTTCTATCAAACAGCCGGATGGATCAAATCTTTATCGCCCGATTCCCCGTGATCGCGATCAGGCCTTTTCTAAATATGATGGTTTGGTCACCAATGTAGCCAGACTTACCATGCCATTTTTACGCCAGTTGCAGGTGTATGGTCCTGAGGTTCCCAATATGAAGTGGACGACATGGAGCGCGCGGTTGTTTGACCGTACTTTCCTGAACGGGCTTGACTGGAAACAATGGGAGGAGCAGATCCGCTTTGTACAGACAAATCTGACGGATCAGATGATTGAAGGAGCGTTCTCTGACTGGCCTGAAAAGGCCAGGGAGATGTCTGCTGCGTATATGATTAAAAGTATCAAAACGAGACGTGATAATCTGCGGGAACTTGCCAGAAAACATTATGAATTTTTAGGGCAATCTGTAAATGTTATTGGGACAGAAGAGGAGGAACGTTTTGAAATTGAACGAATCGATGACCAGCATACACGCGTAACGGTTTCCGGATTGGGTAAAAAAGGCCAGATCAAACAACAGAATTATCAGCGTGTTTTTGATCATGCGGTGACAAAAGTTATCAATGTTTACGGCAACGGAAATGAGGACGAATTTGTTGTGCGGGGCGACGTGGAAAAAGGTATCAAAGTGAGGCTGATCGGAGGGACCGGGAAGGACGTGTTCACAGACAGTTCCAGAGTACATCATGGCGGAAAGAAAACCATCGTTTATGACGACTTTGGCAAGAATACCATCAACGCCGGTGGCGAAACCAAAGATAAACGCACGAGCCTTTACCGATACAATATCTATGATCGTCGCAGCGCCGAAAGTGATTATGACATAACCATTCCGCTACCGATTATTGGTTTTAACCCGGATGACGGCGTTTTGGTTGGAGCGAATTTCAATATGATCAAATATGGGTTTAAGAAAGAACCTTATGCCTCTTTTCAGCACTTTGGTGGCAGTTATTCATTTGCCACCAAGGCTGTAAAACTGAATTATACCGGAGATTTTCTGAATGCGTTTAAAAGTCTGGATTTTTATCTGGATACGTACTATCATGGTCCGGCGTATGCGTTTAACTATGCCGGACTTGGCAATACATCGGAAAGGCCTGTTGATAATCCTAATTTTTATCGGGTGCGCCAGCGTTCTTTCCATGTGTATCCAGCCATTAAAAAAAAATTTGCTGGTAATAGCGGATTTGTAACCCTGGGGCCTTTATTTGAGATTTCGGATGTAGCATCAACGGCCGGAAGGTTTATTACAAGTGATAACAATCAGTTACCGGATGATATTTTTAAAACCAAATATTACAGCGGCGGACAGATGCTGTTTAATTTCAGCAGCGTGGATAATATTTTCGCGCCGCATTCCGGTATTCGCTTTAATTCAGGACTTAATTTTACAAAGAATCTGAGAGAAGATAAGCATTTTGCCGGCCTGAAAGCACAGCTGGCATTTTTCATCAGCCTGGACCGGAAGGAGAATCTTATCCTGGCTTCCCAGATCGGGACCGGTTTGAATTTTGGTAAGGGATATGAGTTTTTCCAAATGCCGACAATCGGAGGCAATCAGGGGCTACGGGGTTATCGAACCCAGCGTTTTTACGGAAAGAGCAGTTTATGGCATGCTACGGATCTGCGCGCGCGCCTGGGGAGTTCTGTAAATCCGACACTTCCGCTCACTTATGGTCTTTTTGGAAGTTTCGATTATGGGCGTGTGTGGCAGGAGAATGATGTCAGCAAAAACTGGCATTACAGCTACGGAGGTGGCATTTGGATCGCTCCGGTGGATATCCTGACTTTGTCAGTTGGCGCATTTATTCCAAAGGAAAAGAAAGAAGAAAAACCAAGAATCGCGTTCCAGGTTGGGTTTTGGTTTTAGTAAGTACATGATTGATCAGACTATTCAGGGAATGTAATTTTTTGACCATAACGGTATATCACAATGAGAAGTCAAATTCGGTTGAACATACCTTTGTTATTTGCCTGTACCGGTATCATTGTGATTGTCGTTGGGTTGTTCATGAAATCGGTCTTGGAAATTCAATTTTACGACACGTATTTTATTGCTTCTCAGAAAATAATCGCTGTTTATGCCTGCGGCACCATGGAAGTATCTGCCCTGGTTTATCTGACTTTAAACAAAATAGGTAAATATGTAAGCGCAAACCTTAGTCTTGTTCATTACGCAATGACTGTTTTTTCATCGGTTATCCTGCTGACGGTTCCTTTTTTTAACAACCTTTCGGACGATTTGGCCCTTTGGGAAATCGTATCAATGACCGTATTAGCGGCTGTTTCGGCTTTTGTTTTAGGTCAGTTTGCGTTGATCATTAACGTTATCCAAAGTCTGTTACGGAATAAACAACGATGAAGTGAATTTTGTAAACCTCACTGGCGCTGAATTATTTCAAGAGTTTTATAGCTCCAATGCGTTATCGGTTTTGGAGGCATATTTTCTCGTCGCTTACTGCAAAATCCCCTCACTTTGCAATTGGATTTTACGGTTGCAAAGCGAGGGGATTTTTACAAGTACTGTTCCTCAAAAGTTTACTTGATTTCGTGGTTGCTATAATCTCAATTCAAAGACATGATATAACCAATTCTTTGCAAGATGACAGTGTGGGATAGGTTTGTTAGTCTTTCACAAACCTTTTTGCCGTCCCGTCTGCAAATTTCAAAAAGTACAATCCACTCGCCAATGATCTGGTATTGATTTGCTGCTGTTTGCTGATTATGACAATACTTTGAATCTGCCGTCCTGAGAGGTCGTATAAGATCGCAGTGCTTTTAAGCAAAACATCGTTTACCTGGAGCGTGACAGATTCTCCCGCCGGATTTGGATAAATACCCGCCAGTTCTTGAACACTTTTTAGCGAAATGATCTTGCTGAAAGTAAAAGTCCCGTCGCGGTCCGACATTTTCAGACGGTAATAGATCGTGCCGCTGTAACCCGCCCGGTCATTGTAGCTGTACCGATGGTCACCGCTGCCGGCTGCCGAAACGAGGGCTATTTTGCCAAAACTTTTTGCGTTGACACTACTCTGAACTTCAAAATAGTCCGTATTGACTTCACTGGCGGTGCTCCATTGGAGCAAATTACTTCCTGTTTCTTTGCTGGCGGTGAAACTGATCAAACGCAGCGGCAAAGCAGATTCAATGGTTTTGATGAAAAAACCGCTAAAACCTGTGACATCAAAACTTACTTCCCAGCGGTTGGCATCGGCGTTCCAAACTACATTTCCGTTAGCGTCCGAAGGTTTGAAGGTCACAATTGCGCCCGTGTAAGAACCTGGCAAACCTGAACCATCGCTGCTCGCTCCGGAACGTTTTTCGATATGCAGGTTCGCTTTGTAATTTTCTGTATCTGCGGCGTTAACCGGCAACTTAGTGGAATTCCCAACATTGAAATCCGTGAATTCCTGCTGCGTAAAGTAAAGGGTTACTCTGGCGGAGGCATTGGCGGCATTGGTCGCGGGTGTAATCTGATAGTGTCTCTTTAGGAAGTTTACCGGCTGGGCGTTTGCCACCCAAACCTTGGCCGTGACGGAACCGTTTACCGGTGCGCCACCATTGGGCGACAAATAGGCCAGGATCTTGCAATTTGAACCATTGGTCGTCAGAATAAGATCTCCGGAAACAGTAGCGGAGGCTTCATTGCCATCAACAGCCAGCTCACGCGAGGTTCCGCCAAACTCATAAGCGCCCATGTCTACTAAATTTTCACGGATTCTTGGTTTGCTGTCCAGGTCAGTGGTAATGCCTGTCAGGTCGGGGATTTGACCCGATGCGAAGAAATTATATCCTTTATTTACCAATGGGCTGCAAGGCTGCAGCCGGTAATTACCTGCACCGACAAAAAGCGGATCGGTAGTACCGGCAATATTGTGGTTATTTGTGCTGTTTTCTCCCTGTACCAGGCTGTACTGAATTGCCAGCGTGGCATTATTGAAATTCTCAATATTGTTACCATAAACAATGCTGTTACGCAGTTTGGAGGAAAGACTACTATAATTACAAATCCCTCCACCCTGGCCCGTAGCTGTATTGCCGACAATGGTGCAATTGGTCAATGTCACGGATGCATTGGAAATAAGTATCCCCCCGCCATTGTTAGCCGTGTTGTTACTAATTAAACAGTTGGTCAGCGTTGGCGAGCCACCTGAAATTAGTACCCCGCCACCATCGGATGTGGAGCTATTGCCCGTAAAGGTGCAGTTGATCAGTGCCGGGGAGGAAGCGCTGATATAGATGCCTCCAAAAGAATGATTATCCATGACGACCAGATTAACCAGCATTGGAGATGCCCCCGAGAGGTTCTGTATGGCAGGGGCGTTTGTAGCTCCTGTGATGATAAAGCCGTCCAATACAGCGGCACTTGTGAGGGTGAGTCCACTGTTGATTAAAACACTGGCGCCGTTTGTTTGCAAGGTACTTTTATTAGAGGTTATGGTCAGGTTTCTCTCAGTCAGGCTCGCTTCTGTGCCAGTAAAACCACCGTAAATTTTCACACCTTCCTTCATGCTGTACGACCCGCCACCCGCTGGCTGATAGGTACCGCGAGCTACCCAGACCTGCTGACCGGCTGTAGCAGAATTAATAGCCACCTGCACATTACCCGCCGCACAATCCCAGCTTGCTCCAGAGCCTGTCGCACCTGCTTTGATATACGAAACACCTGCAACACCTACGGGCGGGGGATTGCCCTGATATTCATAGGTGCCCATATCTGTTACACCGTTGCTATAAAAGCGCGGGCTGCCAAGCAGATCCGTTGTGACTGCGGAAACATCGGGTGTCTGGCCACTGGCATAAAAGCCGTTGCTGGCTTTGTTCAAGGCCGGACTGCAAAGTTTCAGTTGATAATTACCGTTGGCAGCATCTTCAAAAAGCGGATCGGCATCACCCGAAATGTTATGATTAGCAGGATCGCTCGCTGAACCCTGCACCAGACTGTACTGAATATCCGTACTGGACCCTGACTCGTTGACTATGCCGCCTTCATTACCGTAAACAATGCTGTTGCGTATTTTCGCGGAAGAGCTGTTCGTATTGTAGATAGCACCAATGCCCGCCGCTGAGTTTGTATTCCCGGCAATCGTGCAATTGATCAGTACAGGAGAGGATATCGAATTATATATGGCTGCGCCGTTTGCGGGAGATGCATTGTCGATAATAGCGCAGTTGATCAGGACCGGAGAAGATCCCTGGTTAGATACAGCCCCGCCTGAATAATTGCCGGTGATGATAACATTGGCCAGCATCGGAGAGGACGAGAAGTTGTCTATGGCAGGACCGAAGGCGCTACCGGTGACCGTAAAGCCATCCAGCAAAGCAGCTGTCGTAAGGTTCAGGCCGTTATTCCTGATTACCCTTGCATTGTTGCCCTGCAAGATGCTTTTATTCGCGGTTTTCGACAAATCCCGGTCGGCAAATGTTAGCTCTGTTCCTTTGAAATTGCCGTAGATTTTCACCCCTTCTTTCAGACTGAACGACGCATTACGTGTTGGCTGGTAGGTACCGCCTGCCACCCAGATTTGTTCCCCGCTTTTGCTAACATTCAGCGCTATTTCTAAACTGCCCATCGGGCAATCCCAACTCTTTCCCGACCCTGTCCCGCCGGCTTTCACATACCAGATGTCTGCCACGCCCGCCAGTGGATCGCCCTGATATTCATAGGCGCCCATGTCCACGGCACCATTGCTGAAAAAACGGAGATTGCCATCCAGATCGGTCGTGAAAGCGGATACATCCGGGGTTTGACCACTGGCATAATAGGTTTTGCTGCCTCCGTTGACGGCCGGACTGCAAAGCTGCACCCGGTAATTTCCTCCGGCGGCATCCACAAAAAGGGGATCGGCATCACCCGGAAAATTGTGATCATTCGGATTGAGGTTGTTTTCTCCATACACCAGGCTATACTTCATGATCGTAGTGGAGCCTGCCTCACTAAATATACCAAGCGAAAGTGTCCCTCTTTTGTTGTTGGTAACAATACAGTTACGTAATTCGGGAGAGGAATTACCAGCATTGTAGATCGCCCCAACTGCACTGGATAGCCCCGTATTACCGGCAATCGTACAATTGATAAGTACCGGTGAGGATGCTGAATTATATACGCCTATGCCATTGCCGGTAGATCCGTTGCCGATAATAGCACAGTTGATTAGCACCGGAGAGGATCCCTGATTACTGACAGCCCCAGCCGCATTATTGCCCGTGATGATCAGATTGGCCAGCATTGGAGAGGATGAGATATTGACTATGGCAGGGCCGAAGACGCTACCGGTGACGGTAAACCCATCCAGCAAAGAAGCAGTCGTGAGGTTCAGGCCTTCATTCCTGATGACCATTGCATTGTTCCCTTGCATGATGCTTTTATCAGCTGTGCTCTTCAAATCCCGGTCAGCAAGTGTTAGCTCTGTACCTTTGAAATTGCCATAGATTTTTACCCCTTCCTTCATGATAAAAGATTTGTCCCGTGCTTGCTGGTAGGTGCCGCCACCCACCCATACCTGTTCACCGCTTGACGCAGAAGTAATCGCAACCTGTAAATTCCCTGCCGCACACCCCCAGTTTGCTCCTGAGCCCGTTCCGCCCACTTTCACAAATGAAACGCCCGCAATGCCTGTTGGCGGGTTACCCTGGTATTCATAAGCACCCATGTCTGTCACGCCGTCGTTATAAAACTGGGGATTACCATCCAGATCGGTGGTGAGAGCGGATAAATCGGGCGTTTGGCCGCTTGCAAAATAGGTATTGCTGCCCTTGTTCAAACCAAAGCTGCAAAGTTGCAAACGGTAATCTCCTCCGGCGGGATCTACAAAAAGCGCACTGGCATCACCCGGAATATTGAAATCATTTGGATTGGACGTGTCGTCCCCCGGTACAAGGCTGTTCTGTACCAGGCTGTACTTAACTGCTGTTGCAGACGTAAAGTCATTCCTGATGTTACTGCTATTACCAACAACACTTTTGTTGCCGGAAATGATACTGTTCCGCAGTTTGGGCAAAGAATTACTGGCATTGTTCATACCACCGGTACCGGTATTGCCACCAATCGTACAATTGGTAAGTATGGGAGAGGATGCCGAATTGTAAATACCTCCACCCTGCTGCGTTGAATTGCCAGTGATCGCGCAATAAGTCAGGATTGGCGAGGAGTTTGTATTGATCATCCCTCCACCGAATTGCGGTGCTGTATTATCCCTGATGTAACATTTGATCAGTACCGGGGAGGCTATTTCATTGGAGATTCCTCCGGCGGTATTTCCACTGATGATCAAATTAACCAGTTTCGGCGAACATGAAGTATTGGCGATACCAGCAGTATTGGAAGCGCCGGTAATGGTGAATCCGTCCAGAAGGGCGGCATTGGTGAGCAGATTGTTATTATTGGTGATCACGCTGGAACCGTTGCCTTGCAGGATGCTTTTATTGGCGGTGATCATCAGATTCCGGTCGGCAAGATTTACCTCAGTGCCTGCAAAGCCGCCATAAATTTTCACCCCTTCTTTCATGGCAAATGACTGCCCGGCCGCGAGCTGGTAAGTGCCCCCGGCTACCCATACTTCATCACCGCTGGATGCACCATTGATGACAGTCTGAAGATTACTGCTTGCAGCGGACCAGGATATGCCTGAACCTGTCCCGCCAGGCTTTACATAAAATCTTGCAGCAAATGTACCGGTTGAAAAAGTGGTTGTAAAGAACAGGTGAAACAATATAACGGATGCCCGAAGGGGGACAAAAAATAGGAAACACCTACTTTTTGTGGGAGGTAAAGTTGGATACATACAGGAAGTAAAGTTTGATACATAGAGGAATGAAAGTTTGCATTTTACGCGAATAATTAAAGTTCAAGCTTTTATCCGCAAAATCCTAGGGAAAAGATAATGCCGGTTATTTTCCTGGAAATTTCACTGAGAAAGAGCGTATTTAGGGCAATAACCAATGCTTGCGGTTTGAAAAGACTATTTTATTTTGACAAAATAGTAAATCCCACAAGAACAGATACTAATTTTATGACCCACTTAAAACGTATCCGGTTGCCAATGAAATTATCTTCGAGCTTGAAAAAGTTAGTCTCTGTGTGCATGTTTCTTATTTTTTCTCATTTTACACACGCACAGCAATATGTTTTTTTTCTGCACAACAAATTTATTGAAGAGAATGTGTTGAACGATGCGCATCCGGAGTACGGGAAGGCAGAATATTATCAGATTATTTATGCCTTTAAGAGGAAGGGATTTCAGGTGATCAGCGAGCTGCGCCCTAAGGATACGGACGTCAGGGTATATGCCCAAAAGGTTGTGGGGCAAATCGACAGTCTGATGGCAGGCGGAGCAAACGGCTCTCAGATAACGGTTATTGGTACATCCAAAGGAGGATATATCGCACAGTTTGTTTCGAGTTATCTTAAAAACAGAGATGTGAATTATGTTTTCATCGGTAGCTGTGGGGAAGAAGATGTAACGGGTATGCCGGATATCAATTTCAGTGGAAATGTGCTTTCTATTTATGAAAAGAGCGATTTGTCGATGCAATCTTGTCTGAATATGCAGAACAGGTCGGCAAATGTGACGGGACGTTTTAAAGAGATTGAACTGAATACGGGGCTCAAACACGGTTTTTTATTTAAAGCGCTGCCACAGTGGATCGGGCCGTCGATCAAGTGGGCTGCAAGAAGCTATGGCTCCGACCACACCAGGACATTGTCTTTGGAGGGAGCTTCTTTTTCGGAAAAATTGGATGCGTTTTTGTCCGCCCCGACGGAAAAACCCTTTAACGGAATCGTACTGGTCTCACAAGGTGGGTTATCAAAATTTGCAAAAGTATATGGACGTCCGTCGCTTGAAAAGGATGTGGATTTTAAATTCGACGATCAGTTTGTGATAGGGTCTGTCAGTAAGCAATTTACATCCGTTCTTTTGTTACAGGAATATGAAAAAAGACGTGTGAAACTGGAGGCGCCCGTCAAAACCTATTTGCCGGAATTACAGCAGACCTGGGCAGATACCGTGACGGTTCACCAGCTACTGACGCATACGCACGGCATTACGGCATTGGATAAACCGCTGGCATTTAAACCCGGCACACAGTACGCATATTCACAGATTGGTTATGATCTGCTTGCAAGGATCACGGAAAAAACATCCGGCAAATCTTTTGCTTCCCAGTCGGCCGCACTTTTCCGGAAATGTAAAATGTATAACACTTTCCACCCGGACACCAAAGGTTATCACAATCTGGTACCGGGTTATACCGAAGACGAAAATGGAAGCCTTATCACGGAAACAAGAACTTTTCAGAATTTCGTTGCGGCGGGTTCTTTTATATCCACGGCGCAGGATTTGGTTACCTGGAATGCGTGTTTGCATGAGGGCAAACTATTATCGGCGTCAACTTATAAACTGATGACGACAAAACAGAAAAATGCGGTGCGCAATCACCCGATTTTCGGTGTTGTTGATTATGGTTATGGAATCACGGTAGATTCTCATGAAGAGGTATCGCAGTTGGGACAGACTGGTTTTTCTCCGGGATTTATTTCTATGAATTTTTATTTCCCTAAAACGAAAACCAGTATCATCGCCCTGGATAACGTCGTTTGGAATGAAGATGACCTGAAAAGTGCATTTCAATATCATTCCGAAATGTTGAAAATGATCAGGGAGAGCAAACTGGTGAAGAAAAGTTATTAAACTGGAAAGGGTATAAATATTGTAGGTGCTATGCAAAGGACCGTTGATTAATACCATAAAAGGTATCATCTGTCTTTTAATATGCGGATCATTAATATGATATTTGTATCGGATAATTACAGAATCAAAACACAGAGGGCCTGGCAATAAAAGTCTTACCTTTTTTGGATGCGGTAATTGTCGGTTCAAGAGTTAAAACCCTGTTTTTAATCCATAGCAATCATGAAACATAGCCGTTTATATAGCGTGGCGTTTAATAAATGTCCACGTTGTGCTGAGGGAGATTTTTTTATTACAAAAAGTGCTTATAGTCTTAAGTTTGATAAGATGAACAAACGCTGCCCGCATTGTGATGAAAACCTTGTGCCTGAGCCTGGTTTTTATCAGGGGGCGCTGTATATGAGTTATGCTTTTTACGTGGTTTTTATGCTGGCATACTTCCTGGTCTTTGTCAATTTGTTTGGGGAATATCTGGATTATTTTCTTTACAGCATTATTCCCGTCCTTATTATTCTTACACCGTATTTTTATCGTTTGGCCAGAAGATCATGGCTTGCCATTTTTATAACGCCCCGCGAAGAGGAAGTAGTACAGAACGTTAAGTAAGTATATCCTGCCCCGCAATGCTGTATTTCTGGAATATTTGTATTACAGAGATACAGTATTGCGGGATTTTTGTAGCTAAAATTTCTGGAATTCGGATGGGCGGACATTGACCAAGCCGTAAAAAGTATTGCTGAAGGTAGCAATGCTGTTGTAGCCCGTTTCATAAGCGATTTCGTTGATCGTTTTATTGGTTTGCAGAAGCTGCTCCATCGCCCGTATCATACGCGAGAGCTTTAAGTATTGCAGAAAAGAGGTATCCAGCGTAGCCTGAAATAATCTGGAAAGCGTTCGGACACTCATGCCGAAAGTTTTGGCTACAAATTCGAGATGAAGCGGCGCCTCCAGGTTGTTCTGAATATATTGGATGATTGGCTGCATACGTTCATGATCCGTAGTTGGCAGGACAATGGGTAGGGGATGT
Organism: Dyadobacter sp. LHD-138; assembly: GCF_030929615.1. Taxonomy (GTDB): domain Bacteria; phylum Bacteroidota; class Bacteroidia; order Cytophagales; family Spirosomataceae; genus Dyadobacter. Next base: position 153,279 of record NZ_JAVFVU010000014.1, read on the forward strand.
GTGCTAATGCGGGGCAGAAGCCTGCGCAGGGTTGTCAGGAACTCATTTTCAAAAGTTTCTGCGGCAATCTCCCCATTCCATTTTTCCGTGTACTGCACCATTTCCAAAAACAGTTTGTTCGCCGGATATATGCCCATTTTATTGTAAAATGGATGCAGGTCACTGGCTGGCATTGCGAAATAAAGATTACGTACAATGGAAGAGTTCTTTTTCTGATGCACGAAATGTTCCAGTCCGGGCGGAATCCATATATAATGACGTGCGGGTAAAAAGTAGGCCTTGTCCGTTGTATTCAAATAAGCGATACCGCCTTCTACATAGGTTAACTGACCTTTCTGATGGTGATGAAATGGAAAGCGATTTTCCATTCTGTCATGCAGTACGTAATTGGAATCGGGATTTTGGTCAATATTAACCAATTGCTCGGAAACATTCATAATGGCCGGAATTAACAAATATTTGGCAATATATAGAAAGTAGTTGTTTTTGACACATATTACCTTTGTGAGGTCATCAAACAAATGTATGTGTTACCATCAAAAACAATTTTTGACTCTTCTGTTTTTCGGAATATCAGGACTTCAACCAACTCATTCACAAGAAACTACCAGTACACCGGATTCACTAAAACTATCGTTGCAGCAGGTCTGGCAACAAGCTGAAACACACAACAAAAGTGTTCAGATACGGCAATTGCAGATAGTTGTCCGCGATGAAAATCTGAAAGATGCCAGGGCCGAGCGCTTGCCGGAAATAAAAAGTGCCACGAAATATGCCAGGGTCTCTGATATGCCATTGTACGAAAATGGTATTTTTAGTAAACCTGTTTATGGAAATATCATCCATAATTATTTCCAGTTGAACGCAGAGGCATCCATGGTGCTTTACAACGGGGGCAAGATCAAGACAAAGATCAGGGAAGAGGAGGTCGAGCATGAGATTGCAACGATCGAAAAAGACTTAACGGCGTCGGAGATCAAGTTTAAAGCGACAGCTTTTTATCTTGAAATTGAACGGAATATGGTATTCAAAAATCTGGTATTGGCAGATATTGCCGAGCAGCAGAAGCGACTCGACCAGATTCGCGAATTGTTCAAGAATGGGGTTATTCTTAGAAGTGACGTGCTTCGGGCTGAGCTGCAATTATCCAAACAGAAAATGCTGCTTGTTGAAATTGAAAACACCATGGCAATCAACAACCAGAAACTCGTGATCCTGATCGGGTTGCCGGAAAACGCCCTTATAAAGCCGGAAGAAATTAGTCTGGCGCAAGAAAATCCGGGTAAAATTTATGATGATTATCTTACCGATGCTTTCGCACATGCGTACGGGATCCGGATATCGGAGAAGGAAACTGAGCTGAAAAAACTGGCCCTTAAAGAGGTTAAGTCAAATGCGTTGCCCAAAGTCGTGGCTTATGCCGAGTACGGATACACCTATCCGCAAATTCTTTTTTATCCTTATGCTGCATCGCTTTATGGTTTGGGGCAGGCGGGGGTTAAAGTTTCTTATACGCTCTCGTCGCTTTATCAAAATAATCATAAAGTAAAAGCTGCTAAAATTAGCATTGAAAAGCAACATCTTAGCCATGGCGACGAAGAAGACGCACTGAAAGTTCAGGTGCATGAGGCGTATGTGCGGTATAAGGAATCGTTAAAAAGGATTTCAGTTTCTGAACAGAACATTAAACAGGCAACGGAAACTTACAGGATTGTTTACCATACTTATTTCAATCAGCTGGCGCTATTGACCGATTTGCTGGACGCAGATACCCAATTGCTGCAATCGCGCTTCGATCTGACTTCGGCACAGATCCGTGCAAAACTCGAATATTATTACCTCATGAAAACCATCGGCGAACTTTAAGAAAATGAGCACCACGCAAAATCAATTTAACAATTCGGACAAACTGATCACAAAAGTTACAGCCTGGATTGCCGGGATAATCCTGGTCGGGTTATCCATCTGGGGACTTTCTACCGTATGGGCGCTGTGGAAATATGAGGTGACGGAGGACGCGCAGATAGAGGAGTACATCAATCCGGTGACATCGAGGGTAGGAGGGTATATACGGGAGATTTTTTATGAAGAAAACCAATCGGTAAAGAAAGGGGATACGTTGTTAATCATCGACAACAGGGAATACCAGTTTGAACAGGAAGAGGCAGAGGCGGCGTTGCTTAATGCAAAAGCACAGATCGGTGTGTTACAAAGTGCTGTACAGACAACTTCCAAAAACGCAACTGCAAACGAGGGGCAAATAGCAGCTGCGAAGGCAAAACTATGGCATCAGGAACAGGAATTTGCGCGTTATGAAAAGCTGCTGCAGGTGGAAGCTGTGACGCAACAGCAATTTGAAAACGTGAAAACGGCACTGGAAGTGGCGAAAGCAGAGTATAAATCGTTTCAGGATACTTACCAGGCATCGTTATCGAAAGTCAATGATGTTGCGGTGCAGCGCGAAGTTGCTTTGGCTGAGATCAAAAGGAGGGAGGCGGTTGTTAACCGTAACAAACTGGATGTTTCGTATACGGTGATCACGGCACCTTATGATGGCAAAATGGGCAGGAAAACGATTCAAGATGGCCAAATGATACAAGCCGGACAAACGCTTGCCTACATTGTCGACCAGCATGAAGGGAAATGGGTTATCGCCAATTTTAAGGAAACCCAGATCCGGCACATGCGCACAGGCCAGCTTGTCGATATTGAAGCAGATGCCTTGCCCGGAGAACATTTTAACGGCAGGATTGTTTCTCTGTCTCCGGCAACGGGTTCGAGGTTCTCATTACTTCCGCCTGACAATTCAACAGGGAATTTTGTGAAAATTACACAGCGGATTCCGGTGCGGATATTGCTTACCGATGCAAAATCAAAAATAGAATATTTACGGGCAGGTATGAATGCGATTGTGGTGGTTAAGAAAGGAGCCTTAAGCCATGAATGAAGTGCAGCGGCCCTTATTTAAACCCTGGGTCCCGGAGTGGCTGATACGCGGCAGTATTGGAATTGTTATGCTTCCGCTGCTGGCACTTTTCGGATTATTTACCAGCAACATCAATGCTACCGCAGGATATTACGGCATCGAACCGGTAGATGTTCAGTATTCGACGATCCTTTACTATGCGGCGCTTGTCAGTTTTTATTCCCTTGAACAGCGTTTTTTTAACTATTTGCCGACAAAACAATACTTCATTATCAATCTGGTTTTACTGATGGCGACCTGTTACGTCTGTTATTACACGCGTAGTCCGTTTGTTTTTTTGTTAACCAGATTTTTGCAGGGGATATTCACTGCCGGAATTAACAGTATTTGTATTACGCTGATATTTCGGAGGCTGTCCGGTGAACGGGCCAGGGAAATCGGGTATTCCATTTTTTACGGTTTGCTGGTTATTTCCGCGCCACTTACCATGTTTAGTGCGTCGCTGATCATCGAATATTTTGGTTATCAGGCGCTGTATAAAGCAATGGTCTATATGATTTTACCGGGATCGGTGTTGCTGATGAGTATCATGAATAACATCAGGCTCGGTCGCAGATTCCCTTTATACCAGCTGGATTGGAGCAGCTTCATTTATTATGTGTGTTTCTTATGTCTTTTTAGCTATATATTAATCTACGGACAAACCAATTACTGGCTGGAAAATTTCCATGTCTGGGCTTGTATGGGTGCGCTGCTGGTGCTCATGCCGTTATTCATTATTCGGCAAAACAGCCTGAAAAGACCCTTTATGAACCTGGCAGTGTTCAAATATTCTAATTTTCGGATTGGGGCGTTTTTGCTTATTTCGTTTTATATCTGCCGTGGCTCGCTGAACATTACCTCCAATTATTTCGATGCTGTTTTGGGTATGGACCCGATCCATGTGTCGGAATTGATGCTTGCCAATATGATCGGTGTGGCGGTCAGCGTTTTGGTGTCTTCACGGTTAATTTTACAAAAAAGACCTATGCGGATGATCTGGCTTAGCGGTTTCGGCTTTTTGCTGCTTTTTCACGGCTGGATGTATTTTCTTTTTTCAGTTGAAGCGGATGCATCTACTTTTGTTCTCCCTTTGATCGTTCAGGGACTTGGTACGGGTACGCTCATGACACCCCTGATTATTTTTACGGTTTCATCGGTTCCTGCGGCTATTGGCAACTCGGCTTCTATGGCGGGAATTCTTTTCCGTTTTACGGGTTTTACGTTGAGTATGGCTACGATCACATCCTTTCAGCTGTTTTCAAAAAGCGTTCATCAGGATGATTTTCGCAATCAGATCACAGTTTTGAGCACCGTGGTCACGGACCGGCTTGCCGGATATCAGCATCAAATGGAAGCGCATGGTATTCCTCAGGACCAGGCCGCTAAAATTGCGACCGGCTTATTGAACAAAGCCGTTGAAAAACAAATGCTGCTGCGGTATGCAATGGATTATTATTCGTGGGTTTGCTGGGGAATTTTATTTGTGATGCTGCTGATCGCGTTGTATCCCTATTTTAGTCATACCGTGCTTAATCTTAAAACACGGCAGCCGGAGCCTTATTGATTGTTGCGGGAAATTGGCTGGGGTATCAATGTAACACTACGCTACCGAAGTTTTTTTTAACATTTCATTATCTTTAATTTCACCCATCGTTTAAGATTCTTTTAATTCCTCATTAATTTAATTGGTCCTTTCCATACCACGACACGTTCCTATGGAACGAAAACCAGATCGATCTACCGCAGTTTCTACCAACGAAATGTCCCGATGGGACAAAAACATTCGGATGTTTCGGTATTTTGTTCCAAAAGGAACATTTCGTTGGTAGTCATGATGTTGAAATTGTAAAATATCGTTCCTTTGGAACGGTTGATGGTGTTGGATGCAGTTAGTCGAGGTATCCAGATCGCCCGGAGTTGGTTTTGGATATTTTCCCGCTTCAAACTTTCGCCATTTTAATTGCTGCGAAAATTATCTTCGGGTAGCGTAATATAACACTTAATGGTATAACAATTTGATATTCAATTACATTTTTAGATTTTGGTTGAATTGACTGCCTGCACGATTATTTTTCCAAAATCGAATTTTTCCTAAAAACCTCCGGACTCATACCCGCTTCTTTTTTAAAGAATTTGGTGAAATATGAGTTGTCGCTGAAATTAAGTTTATAGGCAATTTCGGAAACACTCAGTCCGAGATTTACCAGCAGACGTTTGGCTTCCAGGATCACCCGGGTCCGGATCACTTGGCCCGCCTGCATACCCAGGTGCTCCTTGCATAAGGCATTCAAATGGTTTGGCGTGATGTTTAATAATTCCGCATATTCGCTGGGAAGTCTGGTTTTTAGATAATTTTTTTCAATCAGTTTTTGAAAATTTCTTAAAACAGGATTTGACTGAAATGACGTGTTATGTGGTTTGTCGAGTGAAATACTTTGCTCGATTGCAATAAAGATCTGCAAAAGCAGTACACGAAGCATATCTTCTTTGAAAACCCGGTGTTGTTGCGATTGCGTGATCAGGTCCTCAAAAAGTGCCACCATCGGCTTTTGTCCGGTATCAGAGAGGTTGATGACACTGTCCGGACTGATACCGTTGAAGAAAGAAAAAGAGCTGATGTATTCGGGCCTCAATAGAAACGACTGAAAGAAATTGCCAGAAAAGTTAACCACATAACCATCCACCTGGCCTTCAAAATCCCAGGAGTGGACCTGCCCGGGGATCATAAAATAAATCTGATAGGGTCTGACATCGAAATGATTGAAGTCAATGGTGTGCCTGCCACCTCCTTCGGTGAAAAAAAGCAGGTGAAAAAAACTATGACGGTGCGGGGCAGTCAGGTTAGGATGGATGGCCAAATACTCCGCAAACCGGCTTACCATAATATCATCGTTCCGGTAAGCGGAAAGGGTACTGATATCAACTCGTGGAATATTGGTCTGCATTGTTTTCTTTGAATGGTGTTTCAAATCTAATCAGTAGCGTTGCAAAAACAGTGGTTTTTACCGAGGTTGATTAAATTATAGGCATTTTTGAATAAATCCGATAATAATATTTAACTTTTAGCTTTAAAACAACCCGCAAATACCCGTTAAGAAAATGTCCAATATCAATCTGATTATAGAAGAACGCCCGCGAAATATCGGTAATTTTATGGTAGGGCGACTGCTGCCATTTTCAGGCAAAAGGATGGTCGGGCCTTTTATTTTTATCGACCACATGGGGCCGGTCAAAATGAATGATCACCAGAACATGGATGTTCCGCCGCACCCGCATATCGGGCTTTCAACACTGACTTACCTGTTTGAAGGCAACGTCATGCACAAGGACAGTCTTGGTACAGAAATTGAAGTCACGCCCGGACAGGTTAACTGGATGACGGCCGGTGCCGGGATCGTTCATTCGGAAAGAACGCCTGAATATCTTCGCCATTCGGAAAAGGAACTTCACGGCCTGCAGATATGGGTGGCTTTGCCCAAAGCACTTGAACAAATGGAGCCTGAATTTTTCCACGCTTCTGAATTGGAATTGCCTCAATGGGAAGAAGGCGGGGTGTCGTTCAAGCTGATAGCAGGCTCTTTGATGGGGCGGAAATCTCCTGTGCCCGTGTATAGCCCTCTTTATTATCTTGAAATAAAAACGACGGAGGCAAGGGCCGTAAAAATCGGCGATGCGTTGTATGGTGAAGTCGGTTTGTATATCCTGGAGGGTAGTATTGAAGCGGAGGGAAATACGTATTTGCCCAAACAGCTTTTGGTAGCCAAGGAAACACACCTTTGCGAATTTTACATGTCTGAAAATACCACGGTTTACATTTTTGGTGGAGAGCCATTTCCCGAGGACAGGTTTATTTACTGGAATTTCGTTGCCAGCAGCCAGGAATTAATCGATAAAGCAAAAGAAAACTGGCTGACACAGCGTTTCAAGCCGGTTCCAGGGGAAACAGGTTTTGTGCCGCTTCCTCCTGAAAGTACTAATTTAAAAAGAAAATAATGGCAAAGGTATACGCAAAAATCGGTACGGTACTTTTTAGAACCGATATAAAAACGGCTACCAATAGCCTGGTAGCCGATGAGCCGGTTTCGGCCGGAGGCATGGATCTTGGTTTTTCTCCTTCGGAATTATTGGCTTCTGCTTTGGCGGCTTGCACCTGTGGGACTTTGCGGATGTACGCAAACCGGAAGGGCTGGCTGGCGCTGACTGAAATTCATGTGGAAGTGGAATTTTCAAGAGATGTTCAGCAGAATAAATCACAGATGAACCGGAAAATTGAAATCGTCGGAGATTTGAGCGAAGAACAGAAAAAACAGCTTCTCGTGATTGCCGACAAGTGTCCGATTCATAATACATTAACCCATACCATTACGATTGATACGACCCTGATCTGACCGATTCAAACGCGGTGCGGTCCCCTTTTTTTAATTTTTGCCAGAGCAATTTTATCTGTTCCATTGTTATGGAGTGGATAAAAATTGGAATTATGATTTATCCCGGTTTTATTTTTTAATTTATCCAGTAATCATCACAATTAAACTTTTGGACTACTATGAGAAGGATTTCACTGTTGATTTTGTTTTCTGTTTTATCTGTTGCGTCGTTTGCCCAGACTACCTGGAAATCTGACAAGCCGCATTCCCAGCTTAAATTTGATATTACACATCTCGGCGTTTCAACAATATCCGGCGCATTTACGGATTTTGAGGCCACAATAAAAGCGTCAAAACCGGATTTTAGTGATGCTGTTTTTACACTGAATGCTAAAACAGCGTCGATCAATACGGGTGTGGAAAAACGGAATGATCATTTAAAGTCGCCTGACTTTTTTGATGCGGCTACCAATCCTGAGCTGACTTTTAAAAGTACCGGAATGAAAAAAGTGAGTGAAGGAAAATATCAGCTATCGGGTGATCTGATGATGCACGGCGTGACAAAGCCCGTTACTTTGGATCTTTGGTATCGCGGAACCATTATAAATCAGATGAGCAAAAAACCTGTGGCAGGTTTCCGTGCGACGGGCATTGTCAAGCGTGCTGATTTTGGTATCGGGCCTAAATTCCCTGCACCGATGCTCAGTGAAGAGGTGTTGATTATTGCTGATGGAGAATTTGGTCAGGAGTAATTAGAAGGCTTTCGGTGACCGGTTTCAGAGAAGTCAACACTGGGCGTGCCCCTTTCCAAAAGTTGACTTCTCTCATTCTCTCACATAATCCACCTTCTTTTTCTGGAAACTGTAAATCAGATAAAAAAGGGCAGGGAGGATAAAAAGACTTCCAATCAGCAGGGCCATTGCCAACGCTTCAATGGTTTTTTCGTGACCGCTGTGTTCGATCAGGGAAAGATAACCTCCGTTTTTCAGAACCACAATATTGGGATAATGCCGGTATGTGGTCGTTAAGAGGATCATTGTAACTTGGAATCCGGCGAGCACGCGCAGGATATTTTTCTTCCCTTTATACAATAAATACCATAACAGAATCAGGGACAGGGTTGCTGCTGTAATGGCGATAATCCCAACGGCATTTCCAAAGACCCAGTCAATTAAAGGGATACCGTCTGCAAGTGCCGATAGAAATACCAGAACGCCACTTACAACAGCGGCGATGTTAAAGGCTTTGGCTTTGCGTTCGAATCTTATCCGGTCGTGGTCGTTATCCGTTTCACCGATAAGAAATACGGCCGCCAGGAACCCGCAAATGGCAACCGTGAACAAGCCCACGGAAATAGAAAACCAGTGAAGCCAACTGAAAATATACGCGTCCATAAAGTTACTGGCGCTCGGGTCGATATGCCCCGATACAGCACTTCCGGCAATAATACCCAGGAAAAAGGGTGTAATGAAACTTGAATAGGCGAAAATCGGATTGTAAATGTCCTGCATATCATCTTTTACCGCATCGTAATGCCGGAAGGTAAAAGCAGTACCCCGCGCAATTATTCCCCAAAGCATAACGGTCAAAGGAATGTGCAGGTTTACCGACATGGTGCTGTAAATCGTTGGAAAACCTACAAATAGTATTACGATCGCGATGATCAGCCACATGTGGTTGGCTTCCCAGATGGGTCCAATCGCCTCGTAAAGCGTTTTACGGGTTCGGATCTTATTGGCTTTGGATGTAAACAACTCAATAATGCCTGCGCCAAAATCGGCTCCGCCTAAAAGCAAATAGAGCAGAATGGATGTCCATAGATATATGATGACGACGTATAACATATCAATTTTGGGTAAGTGAAGGATGGAGTAACTGAATACGATTGCCCGAAGTCCGGATTAATGTTTTGTATCAGACGGCAGGTCGTACAATTTGCCTACCATTTTTATTTGTCTGTATAACATGAAAGTCACGATGATACCCAGGGAAACGTACATGGCGGTGAATAAGTAAAACGAATAACCAATGCCGGGCATAGGTGTTACGGCGTCAGCAGTGCGCATGACATTGTAAATGATCCAGGGCTGTCGCCCGACTTCCGTGACCGTCCAGCCAGCTTCAACGGCAATAAATCCCAAAGGCGTAGCGGCCACGAAAAGTTTGAGGAGCCAATCACTTTGAAGCCATTGTTTCTTTTTCCACAAAGCAAGAAAATAGAGCAATGCAATCGTCATCATCGTCATCCCCAGGCCGACCATGATCTGGAACGCGTAGTGTGTAATGGCCACGGGCGGATGATCTTCGGGTTTTATCTGGTCCAGTCCCGTAACCTCTTTACTGAAATCGCCATGGGCCATAAAGCTAAGCAGTCCGGGAATTTTGATGCCATAATCCACCTTTTTATTTTTCTCATCCGGAATTCCTCCGACAATAAGTCCCGCTGATTTTTCGGTGTGAAAATGGGCTTCCATCGCAGCAAGCTTGGCAGGCTGTCTTTTTGCCACATCTTTCGCGGAAATATCGCCGCTCAGCGGTTGCAGCAATGCCGCAGCACATCCAAAAATCGCGGCGATCGTAAAGGATTTGGTATGGAAATACACATTTTGCTTCCTGATGATCATAAGGGCATGCACACCGGCTACGGCAAAACCGGTAGCTGCAAAAGCGGCGATGCACATATGCAGCGCCTGTGAAAACCAGGCATCATTGAACATGGCTTTCATTGGATCCACATTCAGATACTGACCGTCTACAAAATCAAAACCCGAGGGACTGTTCATCCAGGCATTGGCCGCGACAACGAGAATCCCGGAAGCGAGTCCGCTGACACCGACAACTACGCCCGTTACCCAGTGAAACCATTTGTTAAACCGGTCCCAGCCGTAAAGAAAAAATCCCAGTGCAATGGCTTCAATAAAAAAGGCGGTACCTTCCAGAGAAAAAGGCATACCGAAAATGGGGCCAGCATGCACCATGAATCGAGGCCATAGCAAGCCCAGCTCAAAAGACAAGACAGTACCCGAAACGGCACCTGTTGCAAAGAAAATAGCAACCCCTTTGCTCCACGCTTTCGTTATATTTTTATAAACAATATTGTTTGTTTTGAGATAGTAATAATGTGCAACGGCCATAAAAAATGGCATGACCATTCCGATGCACGAGAAAATGATATGGAAGCCCAGAGAAAGGGCCATTTGAGATCTTGCTGCAATGAAATCGTCCATAGGTGAGATTCAATTATGTCAGGGAAATGAAAAATATCCGGAAGGGAAATGATCGTGTATTCTTTGTAATATTATATTTTAACTGGTCTTAAAGCTAGTGTAAAACAATAGAATCCGAATACCTCAAAGCTACTCAAGACTTTCCATAAGAACCACTTTATTAAGTAAAAATTCCAAGAATAAAATCGGGTTTTGCAGTAAGAAAAAATGATTGTTTCTTTTTTAAATGAAGCAGCAGGCATGACCGGTTATTTTGATCTTATCTGGATCGGTTTGCCAACTCATATCGTTAAAAATGTTTTGTATTAAGTATGCGGAGAATACTGATTTTAGTTTTTTTAGTTTTGACTTTTCCTGCGATTGCTCAGGTTTATCCAATTTATGTATCGCCAAAAGGCAATGATGAAAATGCCGGAACGCTTAGCAAACCGGTAAAAACATTGGAAAAGGCCTTGGCAGTTATGGATCAGTATTCAGGGAAAAAGGTCAGCATCCAGCTGTTGGCCGGAACGTACTACCTGACCGAAACGGTAAAAATAAAGCCTTCGTTGAAATCACCGTCGCAGCTCGAAATTAAGGCCTATGAAAATCAAAAGGCAGTAATCAGTGCGGGCCGTGTTTTAAAACCGGATTGGCATCATTTCCATAGCGGAATTTACAGAGCCCGCATACCGACTGATATTTCCTTTGAAAGGTTATTTGTGAACGGCACTTTACAAACCATGGCGCGTTATCCCAATAGTGATTCGACGGCCAAAATATTTAATGGCACAGCAGCGGATGCCACTTTTTACGTTCGGGTATTGACCTGGGGCAATCCATCAGGAGGATATGTCCATGGGTTGGACGAGGCACAAAATGGGAGTCTGCATTACCGGATTACAGGCGTTGACGACACGGATAATGTTGAACTGGATGGAGGCTGGCAATATAAATATCCGAGCCATATGGATGAAAAATACCGTTTTGTTGAAAACGTTTTGGGCGAGCTCGACACACCCGGGGAATGGTATCTGGATAAATCGATAAATATGTTGTATTACCATCCAAAGGCCGGTCTGGATCTGTCTAAGGCGGTTGTTGAAGTTTCCAACCTTAAAAATAGCATTGAATTAACCGGCACCGCAACGGCTCCTGTGCAAAATGTTACGTTAAAAGATCTTTGGTTTTGTCACAACGAGCGGACGTTTATGGATAGCCGCGACATATTGCCCGGAACTGACCGGGCTGTATATCGGGGCGGGGCCGTCGTTTTGGAAGGAACGGAAAACTGTAAAATCGAGGAGTGCACCTTTTCAGACCTGGGTGGTAACGCGGTTGTATTCAATAAGTATAATCGTAATGATTCTGTAACTGGTTGTCTGGTATCACATGTTGGCGCAAATGCCGTTTCATTTTTCGGTAATGCTACTGGTCTTGCTGAAAATGGGAAATCATTAAATTGCCTCGTTGAGAATAATCTTTTTCAGTATGTCGGAGTGATTGAAAAGCAGGGGGCAGGTATACATTTGAATGGAGCTGCCGGGATTGAGATCAGGCAGAATACAATTTATCATGCGCCGGGACCGGGGATTAAAGTCGAAAATACGGATGTGGAAACGTTGAAGTTTAGTCTTAACGAAATCGTAGACGAATATCGGGAAATCTTGTTTGGAGCCGGTAAAAAGGATGACTATTATGTAAAACCCGGGAGCAATGCGGGCGTGCAAAAGCAGTCGTTGAAGCGACTCCTTCCATCAGTCAAATAAACAATGTAAAATTTCAAACCCATGCGAAAAACAATACTATTGCTGCTGCTAACCGTTCACTTTCTTTACGCCCAGAAAAGGGAGACACCGGTGATTGACGATAAAGTAATCAAGGTTGATACGCTTCTTTGGAATCTTCGGGCACTGAGTAAGCCGCCGAAGTTTGAATGGTTGCGCCAGGATGGAAAGGTGCAAAGTATGTTTTACCAGGGTGTAGATTACCAGGGAAAAGCAACTCAGGTTTTTGCCTACTATTCAAATCCGGATCTGATTGCGGGTAAACCGCAGTCGAAACGCAAGTTTCCGGGTGTGGTATTATTGCATGGTGGAGGTGGTAAAGCATTCAGAGAGTGGGTTGAAAAATGGGCAGCGGAAGGTTATGCAGCGATCGCGATGGATTTTTCCGGAGCACAGAAAGATGTACGGGAATATACTTCACCCGGACCGGGGCAGTCAGATCTTGATAAGTTTGAGAAACTGGAAAAGGGGAGCAGCCTGAGGGATATGTGGACGTACCAGTCGGTGGCCAATGCAATTCGGGCACATTCTCTTTTGTTAAGCTTTCGGGAGGTTGAACAGTCGGAGACCTGTCTGACGGGGATTAGTTGGGGCGGGTATCTGACTTGTCTGGTCGGAAGTTTGGACAATCGTTTCAAAGCGGCGGCCCCGGTTTATGGCTGTGCTTTTTACGACGAATCTGACGTATTTAAGGTGTCATTAAATAAACTATCTCCGGCAACGAAGCAAAAATGGATGAAGTACTTCGATCCATCGTCCTATATGCCTTATGCAAAACCGCAGTTTTTGTTTGTTAACGGAAATAAGGATAGATTTTACAATGTTGTTCCCTATGACAAAACTTACAAGCTGATCCCGGAAAAACAGCGGTCGATGTGCCTGATCCCGGATATGAAACACAGCCATGAATGGGGTTGGGAGCCGCAGGAGATCCGGTATTTTTTTGAAAGTGTTATCCATGAGAAAAGCCCGCTTGTAAAAGTTGACTCGGTAATGGAAAAGGATTCTGTTTTGACTGTCCGATATAACGCTCCGGTTTCCTTGCGGTTGGCAGAATTTTACTACACCAATGACACAGTATCAACCAATGAAAATAGGGTTTGGCAGGTACAAAAAGCGACCATCGACAAGGATGGTAAGACTGCCGTTTGTCCGTTACCCGCGGAAGGGTTCAAATATGGTTTCTTCTATTTAAAAGACCACAGGAACGTATCGGGATCCAGTGCGTTTGTCATGCATTGAAACAAGTATTTTGGTGATTTGTTTGGATGATGATTGTGGTTATCAGGTGTGTTTCTATCACCCTTTCAGGGTTTTTCGGTTTCGAATCCGCTTAAGTGCTATAATACTGTCAACCCTGCGGGTTTGATGATTTGAGATCGTTGGTGTTTCTGTGACTCTTTCAGGTTTTTCGGTTTTCAGTCCGCTTAAGTGCTATAATACCGTCAACCCTTCGGATTTGGAAATCGCCTAAACCCGAAGGGTTGACAGTATTATAGCAATAGAAACCAATTTGCGGTCCCCAAAGCTAACCCTGAAAGGGTGATACAACGTTTTTACAGCAATGCTACTGGCTTTGCTGCTGCTGTGTTTGCTGCTCTTTTAACTTCTTTTTTACCAGATCGGCCGGGTATTTTAATGCCAGTTCACGGATTTCATAACTGAAGGCAGCGTAGGTTTCTTCCCATAATTTGGCCTCCTCTGGTGTGTAATCATAAAATCCTTTGGCGTTTGCTACACCCTTACCACCGGCTTCAACAATTTTGCTTATCAGCTCCGGAACTTCGGTACTGTTGTTTAAAGTGGGCAGCAGATCTTTCATCACGGCATGATACGCCGGAATGCCGGTAAGGTCCATCCAGCGAAAAATCCCAACGAAGGTCATAAAATAGCCGGCATTGTTCCGGCATGAACGGTCAATGTCTTCCACTGTTGCATAACCGCCTTCTACGAGACTGATGGCTTCCCGGTACATGGCGTACATCAGCCGGTTTGTGATAAAACCGGCAATATCCTTTCGAACTAAAATCGGTTCCTTACCCCAATGGGAAGATAGCTCGTACAGGAATTCACCATGGCTGATATTGCTGTCGTCTCCGCAAATGATTTCTAAAAAACGGGATGTATGGGCAGGAATTGACCAATGCAAGCCGAAAAACCTCTCGGGATGTCGTGTGAGTTTTTGCAGCGTACTGATGGGGATGGCGGATGTGTTGCTTGTCAGAACGGCATCAGAAGCAATCACCGATTCTACTTTTTGGTAAACGGCCTGCTTGATTGTGAGATCTTCCAGGGTGCTTTCAATCACAAGTTTACAGGCGAACAGATCTGAATAGTCTTCTGTAATCGTAAGGTTTTGGAGATAATATTCAGGTGTCTTTTTGATGACACCGTGTTTTAACGATTTTTCGAGATCGTCGGTGATTCTCTTTTTGGCATAAAGAAGATCGTTGGCGACCGGAGCCAACGCAACGACAGGGTGCCCTGCAATAAGCATACAAGTGACAATGCTGGACCCCATCAGGCCGAGCCCAACAACGGCAACGGGAATTTCTTTGACATTCATAAGTGGTTCAGGATTTGTAAGTTTATGCTGATCCTTAAAGGTATTCAGGAAAAGTTGTTTTGCAGAATATGAAATATGAATAATATGTCAAGGGAATAAGATTACAATGAAATAGCCATGGAATGGGTTTCCATGGCTATAAAATCGGTCGTACCGGTGGCACGGTGATATGGACAGTTTTATTTTAAGCTACAAAATCGGCGGTGCCTTTGACACCGGATATTATTGACTGAAAAGATGTCAAAATCTAATCCCGTAGGCATGACCGATCTTGTAACCGCGGATTTTAATCCCCGGCGGGACTATCAGGCTTTGGCCAGCAATTTATCCAGACGGACGACACTCTGAACCATCGATCGCACCGAGTGATAATTTACCTTCCAGGAATGGCTCATATGTTTCCAGATCGGTTCGCCCTGACGCGTAAGCAGCGGCAGCCATTCGCCAACCTGATGGTGGATCATTTTATCAAATACAAACCGGTGGGTGGCGTCATAAGCTTGCAAATACTTTTCATCGTCATAAATCCGGTAAGCATCCAGCATGCCGATCAGCACTTCTGCCTGCTGCCAGAATTCTTTTTCACGGTCATAAACAGCTCCTGCATGGGAACCTTCAACATACACACCACCAAACTCCCAGTCGATGCCGTGCGCGATCGCGTGATCGAATGATTTTAAAAGCTGCGTCTGATATGCATCGTAAGAAACACCGGCGATATCCAGCGCGTGCATCAGCAACCAGGCAAATTCAACATTATGTCCATAACTCGTGTTGTCCTCAGCAGAACTCTTTGCGCCATCTTCTGAAAAACGGTCCCATCCCCAGATGATGTCAAACTTGATCTGCGGCGCAACCGTCCAGTCTGCCCAGAATTGAGGAATTCCTGTCCCGTAAACCGGATGCATGATCTTATTGATTAGCAACTCAATGATCTCCATTAGTTTTCTCCGATGCACCTGTTTGCCGCTGGCTTCGTACAACGTGGTAAAAGCCTCCATTAGGTGCATGTGCGCGTCCAACGTTTTTCTGTCACCTCCGGCAGGGCCAGCGCCTTTCAATTCCCATTCACGGGTAAACATTTCAAAATAGCCGCCGTAATACGTATCCGCTCCATGAACCTGCAACAGATTGAATGTTTTTTCGGCATATTCAAGCCCGATGGGATCTCCCGTAGCCAGCGTGTATTCACTTAAACTGTAAATAGCGAAGCTCAGTCCGTAAACTATTTTTTCATCTATTTTTATATTTCCCTTCCGATCCATCAGCCAGTAAAACCCGCCATTTTCTTCGTCCCACATTTTATTGATCAAAAAGTCAACGCCATGTTTGGCAACAGCCGCATAGCGCCCGTCTCCATAACCTGCACGGTGCGCAGAGGAAAAAGTGAACACTGTTCTGGTTTGGGCGATCAGTGATTTTTCGTCTTCACCCGAGTCATTGCCGGCGTTATCAAAATGGGTAATAAATCCGCCGTTTTCCTTGTCAACACAGCGGGTTTCCCAAAAGGGGAGTAATTCATTCGTAAGGTGTTGGTGCGCTTCGTCGCGATACTGCTTAAGCTGTGCTACATTCATGTGCGATTAAGTGGTTTTTAGGATTTATATTTTAAAAAATAGTTAGCCGATTTTAACGGTGGTCCCGGTTTTTGCCGCCTTGTAGATCGCTTCCACAATCCGGATGTCCCGAAGTCCTTCTTCCCCCGGTACGAGCAGAGGTTTGTTTTGCATGATCGCCAGCGCGTCTTCGTCCATTTGTTTGGCCTGCTGGTTATCAATCGGGAAATTAATTTCACCCAATGTGCTGTAACCTTTGTTGCCATTATATCCCGAGAACGAGTCCATATGCAATGATCCTTTGTCGTAATTCACTTTCAGGAAATTGGTGTTAATGCCGTGACTTCCCGTACAATTGGCTACGGTTCCTCCGGGAAACTGTAACTGAAAATGGGTGATTTCGTCTGCGTCGCTGAAAATTTCGGGACGGTTCACAACATGCTGCGCCGTTACCGCCAAAGGTTCAGTGCCTGCCGCCAGACGAGCGCCTTGTAACGCATACACGCCCATATCATACATGGCCCCGCCACCCATAGCGCTTTTTACCTTCCAGTTTTCGGCACGACTTTCCTTATATCCCGCGGCACAGGAAATCAGCTGAACATTTCCAAGCGATTTTTCTTTGGCCAGACGCATATAGGCCTGGGTGTTCGGATCGTGCTGACAACGGTAACCAATGGATAAACTCCTTTTGTTATTCTGACAAGCCCTGATCATTTCCTCACATTCTTTGACATTAAGCGCCATCGGTTTTTCGCAAAAAACATGCTTTCCGGCTTTTGCTGCACGGATCACATATTCCTTATGCATGGAAGGCGGAAGCACTACATATACTACGTCAATATCGGGATTATTGGCTATCGAATCGAAGTTTTTATAATTATAAATATTTTTATCAGGAATATTGTACTTTTTCTTCCAGGTTTCGGCCTTTTCTGGTGTGCCTGTAACGATGCCAGCCAAATAGCAGTTTTTGGTTTTTTGCAGTGCCGGTGCGAGTAAATCTGTGCTGTAATAGCCAAGGCCAACCAGAGCAATGCCCAGCCGTTCTTTGGGTTTGCCCAGCGCGATACTAAACGGAGAAAAGATTGATGCGGTGATTATACCGGCGCCTGCAGTGAGAAAATCGCGGCGGGAAAAAGGATGGATGATGTCCGGAACCATAAGTTTGATTTTTTCTATTTAAGGTAAGCGAGTTTCAGAACTACTTTAAAAATAGGAAAATCAGGCAGCAAACGATAAAATAGTATCAGATTCGGCAAGATTGATTTGCAAATGCTGACACATACTTCGTAATTCGCAGATCATTACTAAATAAAGCAGACCCATGACCAACGATGAAATTGTAGAGATCCTCGAACTTACTGCCAAACTGCTTGAACTTCACGGAGCTGACCCTTTCAAAGTCAAAAGTTATGGCGTGGCCGGGTTTTATCTGGATAAATATAAGGACGGTGAACTGGCTCAGATGTCGCTGGAAGAACTCACCAAACTTCAGGGCGTTGGAAAAAGTACGGCAGCGAAAATTGTTGAGATCTCCCAGCGGGGAACCTTTAAGGAGCTTGAAGAATTGCTGGAAAATACGCCGCTTGGTGTCCTGGAAATGTTTAACATTAAAGGGATCGGTGCAAAAAAGATAGCGATTTTGTGGCGCGAGCTTGGCATAGATAATTTGCACGAACTGGAACTTGCTTGCCAGAGCGGGAAAATTGCGAAAGTGAAGGGATTTGGTGGAAGCACAGAACAAAAAATTCTGGATTCGCTGGCATTTTTGAAAGATCAGGCTGGAAAGCTGCGTATGGATAAAGCGCAGGTTATTGCTGAACTCATCGCGGAAGAACTGAAAAAAGGATATGAACAGGTTGAAATAGCGGGAGAGGTGCGGCGCAAGGCCGAAACCGTGGAAACGATCAGTGTGCTTGTTGGCACGGTTGCTCCGGCAGGTTTGCAGGATTTTGTGAATGGGATTTTGTTTCTTCTCAAAGATGAAAAACGTTCCTCTCCCTTTGTATGGAGGGGAAAAATGCAGGATGTTACGGTAGCGGTTGAAATTACGGCCGTGGCTCCGGAGAGTTTTGTGAATGAGTTATTCCTAGAAACGGCTTCCCAGCAACATCTGGGTATTTCGGGTGTTTCCGGTGAGTCGCTTTGGAGACTGGCAAAATATGAAGTTTTCGCCGATGAAGAAGCCATTTACGAAAAAGCGGGTCTGCCCTATATCGTACCGGAAATGCGTGAAGGCGCGGGCGAATTTAGCTGGTCTGAAAACCATACGCCTGACCAACTGATTACCTGGGATGATCTGAAGGGGATTTTGCACAACCACAGTACATATTCCGACGGGCAGCATTCCCTGGAACAAATGGCCTTGTTTTGCCAGGAATTAGGTTTTGAATACCTGGGCATTGCAGACCACTCGCAGACGGCCTCTTATGCGGGCGGGCTAAAGGCTGAGGACGTGTTTCGGCAGCATGAAGAAATTGCGCGTTTGAATGAACGTTTTGCGATAGGAAACCCGGAAAAACCTTTCAAAATTCTTAAAGGAATCGAGTCGGATATCTTGGGTGATGGCTCTCTGGATTATCCCAATGAAATATTGTCGAGTTTCGATTACGTGGTGGCTTCTGTGCACAGCAACCTGACGATGACTTTGGAAAAAGCAACGGCGCGTCTGTTAAAGGCGATCGAGAATCCTTATACGACCATCCTGGGCCATCCAACGGGTCGTTTATTATTATCAAGAGAGGGCTATCCGATCGATCATAAAGTAATCATAGACGCCTGCGCTGCGCATAAAGTTGTTGTGGAGATCAACGCTTCCCCCTGGCGGTTGGATCTTGACTGGCGCTGGATTTCCTACTGCATGGAAAAGGGAGTATTATTGAGTATCAATCCTGATGCGCACAAAAAAGAGGGATATTATGATATGCACTACGGCGTAGCGGTGGCCAGAAAGGGCGGGCTTACCAGAGATATGACTTTTAATGCTTTTTCTCTGGCAGAAATAGAAATGTATTTAAAAATGAAAAAAGGATAATTTAGTAATTAAACCGGGTTTTTGATGAAAATAGTTTTAGTTCTCAGCGTTATCGTAAGTTTTGTACTGATTGGGTGTAAAAAAAATGAACCAGAAATCCCTGTCAAAGAACCAGAAAAAATTACTTTTAAAGGGATCGTGAAAAGAGATGCCAAAGGGATTCCCTATTCAGAAGATGCGGATGACTGGAACTTTAAAGACAAATGGGTAGAGCAGGAGCTTAGTCTTTTTGGTAAGAGCCTGAATACAAGTTGTCAGTTGCCAGAATCTTATGGAATCATAGCTTATCCCAATCCTAGTATTGATAAGATTGCAATTCATGTCAATAAGCCAGACACAGTTCGGTTGGCGGTAAGAATTGTCGATAAAAATTTCAAGACGCTTTTGTCGAGCGATTCGCTGTATGCAAAGATTAATGTGATCGATCTGGCGAACCTGGGCATCAAGGACACGGTTCGGGTTTATTATAAATTCATGGATAAATCGTGTGAGTTTCGGGGACACGGTGATGTGGTCATTACGAAATAATTGTAGTAAAGAGCAGCCTGCGTTCTGTTTTGATACGGATGAATATTGTTTCAAACAGAACGTCGGCTACATCATCACCGGTGAAGAAGGGTTATCTGATTTCTCTTAATGAAGGATTGCTTTTGATCATCCTTTTTTCACGGACAACAGCGTTGTCTTTCAGCGATTCGCTGATAAAGGATTCGACCTGCTTTGTTGCGGCTAGCCTTGTTCCGGTTGGTGCAGGAATGCCCATCACATCCAGTGCCTTCCGAAGCAAAGTTTCATTTTCGTCACCAAATGCTTTATAAGGAATAACCACGTCTTTTACTTCATAGGTTGGCGGCATGCCGTTCACCGTTCCATAATCCGACTGGTTGTTTACATTGGCTGTTTGTCCAAGCATCACATATATACCCCATTTCCACCGGCTTTGATCGTCGCTTACCAATGATCCAAACAGGTTTTTGCCATAGGTATGCTCACCGATCGTTATTACGTCCATATACGGCCTTAAACCATTAATCACAAGCTCACTGGCGGAGGCGGTGCCATTGGAAGTTAACACAAATACACGACTAAGACTGGAACCAATATTGCTGGCTTCATCAAGAAACTTGTAATTCAGTGCGTTGGCTCCGTTTTTACCTTGCCAATAGGCGAGATACTTGTCGTTCCACTGCTCTTTGTAAAAAATCTTGGCGCTGGAAACACTTTTGCCGATCAGGGAAGCCAGTGTCTTCGCAGAACTGATATAACCTCCCGGATTAAACCTCAGGTCAAGTACCAGCTCATTAACACCCTTGCTTTTAAAATTAGCGAACACTTGCCGGAGTTCATTGTCATACTTATTGGCATCGGTGGTTGTACCGGGAATAAATTGCGTGTAGACCAGATAGCCAATTGTTTTGCCGTAAGCACTTTTAGAAATCACGCTTGAAAAAACAACGGGATCTTCGCTGATCTCAGCTTTTGTTACCGATATAGTATTTGAATTATCAGTAGTGAGTACGGTACCGTTTAACACGCCCAAAGTGAAGGTAGCAGTTTCATTGTTCCCAAAAAGGGTTGTGTAGTTACTGGTTGTGAGCTGTGTCCCATTCACCTTCATGATGATATCCCCGCGTTTCAATCCGGCGGTTTCGGCCGGACTTCCTTTCACTACATAACTGAGAAATGCAGCCAGGCTGGTTTTGCTGGCATCGGTATAAGAAAGTGTGTAATTAATGCCAAAAATTTTACTAATGCCGTTAAATTCCTTCGTTAACGCGTCAGCATCGCTGGTGATGGCTGAAAACCGGTCGGTCGTTGTACGTTGATAAATTAATTTTTCGAAATAGTCTTTTGGGTTAAGTTTACTGTCCAGGCTACTCTCCGCAGGCATATTTTTATACCAAAAATATGTGTCATTCATTACCTCATATATCCAGCTGTTGACGGTCTGGTAACTTGTACTGTCGGTAGTTTCTGTTGTTGTCGGATCGACATCCTTATCCTTACAACCTGCCAAATATATGGCAGCCACAATAAACCCAATTCTGCTGAACTTTTTTAAATTTAACATATTTAGCCAGATTAAAATTGAGTACGTTTTCTATGCATAGACTGAAAATAATTTGGAATTAACCGGATGTGCACAATAGATATTACGTCGGAATAAAATTAAGTGTGGCGTGGCAAGGGGAATTTAATTTTCAGAAACTGGAAATGCGGCGGGGTGAAGTTGACCGTTGTATAGCATAGTGGATCAATGCGGACTAGGTCATTGAACTGGTTAGGCAGGCAGATCAGGATTGATATGCAAAAAAGAAATGATAGTCGGGAAGTAACCTTAATTTTTAGGTGTTTTGAAGAAGCCCGTTTTGATGATGGCGAGGGTGGGGTGAGGGGGGAAAGAAGTCAAGTTTTTGAAACTTGACTTCTTTAGGCAAACCCTGACTTATTGAAAAAAGCAATTGAAAATCTAGATATCAGTCAGATTTTTGAAGAATTTACGGGCAATCATCGCATATTCCAAAGGATTGGCAACCGCTGGATCCTGTTCCGCTTCCAGCACAATCCATCCCTGGTAATCACTGTTTTTGATCACTTCAAACAAAGACGGGAAATCAATACAGCCTTCTTTGTCACCCGGCACGGTAAACACGCCCTGTTTTACCGCGGTTAAAAAGCTGAGCTTCTCATCATGCACGCGCTGCAAAACATTTGGACGGACATCTTTTAAATGGATATGGGCCGTTCGGCCTATGTATTTTTTCAAAGCTTCTACCGGATCTTCTCCCGCGAAATAAAAATGGCCGCAATCATAATTCAGATAAACGTTTTCAGGATCGGTTTCACGCATTAAACGATCTGTTTCGGCGATGGTTTGGATGCAGGTCCCCATGTGATGATGAAAAGCCAGTTTCATACCCCGCTGGCGCGCTATCTTGCCCAGTTCATTTAAGCCATTTGTAAACGTTTTCCATTCTGCATCGGTATTCAGCATACCTTTTCCGTCAAAAACCGGCACCGTCATTTGTCCCTGACAACTGTTTCCAACCTCTCCGCCGCCAATCACTTTGGCCCCCATTGTTTCCAGGAAATCCAGCAGTTCCGTAAAACTTTTGATATTTTCTTCTAACGACTTCGTCGTGAGTTCGTAGCTATTCCACTGGTTACAAATTTGAAGGCCGCGCAGCTCTAGGGCCTTTTTCAGCACATGGGTATCACGGGGAAATTTGTTGCCGACTTCGCAGCCGGTAAAACCGGCCAAGGCCATTTCACTAATACATTGTTCAAATGTATTTTCCCCGCCAAGCTCCGGCATATCGTCGTTGGTCCAGTTAATCGGAGCGACGCCTAATTTTATATTTTCGAAATTCATTTTGTTAGATTTTGGGAGTTGTCACAGTTTTTGGAATTCAAATGGCATAATCAAAGAAAAATCCGTTGCTGTTTTTTGTTTTTGGTATAGGTTTCAAACGCTTTTTGCACGGATGCTGACTCGGAGACTTCCGCGATCGGAACTTCCCACCAGGCATGATATCCCTTGACAGTGCGGTAAAGGCTCGTTTCGATATAAATCACCGTTGTTCTGGTATTGATTTTGGATTGTTCGAGTGCTTTTTCCAGCGAAGTTCTATCCGTCGCTTTTATCACAATGGCACCAAGACTTTCTGCATTTTTTGCCAGATCAACGGGAAGGAAATCGCCCGACAGCTGCCCGGAATTTTCATCCCGGTAGTTGTACATCGTACCAAAGCGCTCGCTTCCGATACTTTCTGAAAGTCCGCCGATACTGGCGTAACCGTTATTGTTCAAAAGTAAAATGGTGAATTTTACGCCTTCCTGAATTGACGTGACAATCTCATGGTTATTCATCAAATAGCCGCCGTCTCCGCAGATCACGTAAATGTCACGGGATGGATCGGCCATTTTTGCGCCCAGTCCGGCAGCGATTTCATAACCCATACAAGAGAAGCCATATTCGAGGTGGAAATTCTTGGAATCCGTCGCCCGCCAAAGTTTGTGCAAATCTCCCGGAGCGCTTCCCGATGCGTTAATCATTACATCGCGACGGCCCATAAAGTTGTTCAATGTCCCAATTACAATAGCCTGATCAATAGGAGGAACAGTGCTGTTGCCGTCTTTGTAAATTTGGGTAACTTCGTTGTCCCAGGCCTGGTTGTAATCTGCTATTTTCCTGCGGTAGTTTTGATCTACTTCAAAATCACCGAGCAAAGTGGAAAGCTCTTCCAAAATCACTTTTGCATCACCAATGACGGGCAGCGCGGCGTGTTTGAAGGCGTCAAATTCGCTGATGTTAATGTTTATAAATTTAACGTCAGGGTTTTTGAATATTGATTTTGAGGCCGTTGTGAAGTCACTGTAACGTGTTCCTATGCCAATCACGACGTCGGCTTCATTGGCAATTTCGATGGCATATTTGGTACCCGTTGCACCCAGTCCCCCAATACTGTAAGGTTCGTCAAATTTTACGGCCCCCTTTCCGGCAAATGTTTCACCAACGGGTATGCCTGTTTTTGTGGCAAAATCATGTAAAATATCATCCGCACCGCTGTAAATAGCACCGCCTCCGGCAACGATCACTGGATTCTTCGATGCACGAATCCATTCCACTGCCTTATGCAAGATCGGCAGATCTGGTCGTGGGCGACCCACATGCCAAACCCTCTTTTTGAACAATTCTTCAGGGAAATCGTAGGCGTGCGTTTGAACATCCTGCGGCATGGAAAGCGTTACAGCGCCCATTTCGGCCTGTGAGGTAAGCACGCGCATAACCTCGGGCAATGAAAAAATCAGCTGTTCAGGCCGGTTAATGCGGTCCCAGTATTTAGAGACAGGTTTAAAACAATCGTTAACAGATATATCCTGCGTCGAAGCACTTTCCAATTGCTGTAAAACTGGGTTTGGCTCTCTTGTGGCAAAGATATCTCCTGGTAAAAGCAAAACGGGCAGGCGGTTGATCGTTGCCAACGCGGCACCGGTAATCATATTGGTAGCGCCCGGACCAATCGAAGTCGTGCAAACGAAGGCTCCAAGACGGTTTTTAACTTTGGCATAAGCCACCGCGGTGTGCACCATGGATTGCTCATTCCGGCATTGATAGTAGCGAAAATCAGGATTTTGCTGTAAGGCCTGGCCCAGTCCGGCCACGTTTCCATGTCCGAATATTCCGAAACACCCGCCAAAGTAAGGTTTTTCAATACCATCGCGTTCGATGTATTGATTTTTTAGAAATGTTATGGTAGCCTGGGCTACTGTTAATCTTCTGGTCATGGTTTAAGGGAATATTTTGATGATTTTAAGAAGTGTAGGATAAGAGGGAATTTATTGTATTGACAAATATTGCGGTGCGCTGCACCTTTGGATAATTGCGGATACCGCAGGCCTTCTACAAATATTTTGGTGCTCTGCACCGCTCATTATCTGGTGCAGAGCACCAAAATATTTGTAGGAGATGTAACGTTTTTGATCCACAAGGTGCGGAGCACCGTAATAATTAAATGCTTTGTTATTTTTAAATGTAATATTTTAATCAATCTAATTCAAAAACTCATCTGCCTTCCCAACACACCCGAACAATTCAAATTTCTGCAACATAAAACGCTTATATTCTTCCATGAAAATCTTTCCAGGCGTCGTAGGAGCAAATTCATCCGGATGATCCCGGAAAAATTCCCGGTTCACCATCGTCCATAACAAACGCGTATCGGTGGCAATGTTTATCTTGCAAATTCCCAATGGAATCGCTCTCAAAATTTCGTCTTCCTGAACCCCTTTGGCATCCGTTTTGAGATTACCGCCGGCCGCGTTGATACGTTTGACAACTTCGATACTGACGTTGGAACCACCATGCAGGACGAGCGGAAAACCCGGTAACCGTTTTTGTATTTCTTCCAGAATGTGAAATTGCAGACCCTGTCCGCCGGAAAATTTGTAAGCTCCGTGACTGGTACCGACGGCAATCGCCAGGCTATCGCAACCCGTAGCCTTCACAAAATCGACTACCTGCTGAGGATTGGTATACGACGAATGTTCGGCGTCGACGGTTAAATCATCTTCAACGCCGGCTAAAACGCCCAGTTCCGCCTCTACACTGATATTTTTGGCATGAGCCTTTTCAACTACTTCCCTGGTTCTCTGAACATTTTTATCAAAATGATCATGAGAAGCATCAATCATCACTGACGTGTAGCCACCGCTTGCAATCGCATCCCAGATATGTTCTTCAACGCCATGGTCGACATGCACGGCAAATACGGTTTTGGGATATAATCTCGATGCCGATTGAATCATCGAAAGCAGCATATCCGCTTTGGCATAATCTCTGGCAAACGGCGTTGTCTGAACAATAAAAGGTGCGTTGGCCTCCTGAGCCGCTGCGAATAAGCCATGTATTTCTTCCATGAAAAATACGTTCACCGCAGGAATGGCGTAGCGGCCGTAGCATTTTTGAAAGAGTTCTTTGGTTGTTAAAAGCATAATAATTTGGTTGGTAACCGGCCGAGCAAATCATCCAGCCGGTTTGGTGTTACCAGAACACACAATATAAAGCGCCGAGTATGCCACAGATAAGAATAGAACAGATCAGGAATCCGGTACTCACTTTGAACATAGAAGCTTCGATTTCAAGCCCTTTCGGATTGTTTTTGCTTTTTGGATCAGCGAGCGTGACCAGAACAATAACGGCTATAAGAATCAGGAAAATAATGCCCATACGATCCAGAAACGGTATTTCGGAATACCAGAACTTGAATGCCGTTGATAGCGGAATCGTTAACAAAGCCGCAACCAAAGCTGCATTTCCTGTCGTTCTCTTCCAGAAAAAACCAAGAAAGAAAATCGCGAAAACCCCTGGTGTAATAAAACTTGAATATTCCTGAATAAACTGATAGGCCTGTTCCAAAACCCGAAGTTGTGGTGCAATGATGGCGGCGATACCCATCGCAACCCAGATTGCAACCCGTCCGACACGAATCAGATGTTTTTCGCTCGCATCCGGTTTGATGTATTCCTTGTAAATATCAAGCGTGAAAATCGTTGAAATACTGTTCGCTTTTCCAGCCAGCGAAGCGACAATAGCCGCCGTCAACGCCGCAAAAGCCATTCCTTTTAGTCCCGAAGGAAGCAGATCCAGTAAAACCGGATAAGCGTGGTCAGGTTTCACAACGCCGTTGGCGTCAAGCATTTCAGTTTGAAACATGCCGTTCTGAAAAAGAACATAAGCGGCAATCCCCGGAAGCACCACTATGATTGGAATAATCAGTTTTAAACTGGCTGCGAATAAAATCCCTTTTCTGGCAACAGGCAAACTAGCGCCCAATGTGCGTTGAATAATATATTGATTACAACCCCAGTAATTCAGGTTATTCACCCACATGGCCCCGATGATCACGGAAAGTCCCGGCAGATCCTTAAAATAAGGATTATCCTTCTTCAAAATCATGTGAAAATGCGGTTCCGCCTGCGTTCTCAAAGTGCCGAATGCGCTGAAAACGTTCGGATTCCCAAAGTGTTTGGCAACGAGATCCATAGCCAGGTAAGTGGTAACCAGACCGCCCGCGATTAATACAACCACCTGAATTACGTCAGTATAGCCAATCACTTTCATACCGCCAACCGTGATGATGATGGCAAAAACAGCCAGCGCAGCGATGGCCCACGTAAAGTCTATTCCCGCCGTTACTTCAAGCGCCAAAGCGCCCAGATAAAGAATTGAAGTCAGGTTAACGAAAACATACAAAAGCAGCCAGAAAATAGCCATTGTTGTAGCAACCACAGGATTATACCGTTGTCTCAAAAACTGAGGCATCGTATAGATCTTGTTTTTCAAATAAATCGGTACAAAGAAAATAGCGACAACGATCAGCGTGGCGGCCGACATCCATTCATAGGAGGCAATAGCCAGACCGATTGCGAAACCAGATCCGGACATACCGATAAAGTGCTCTGCCGAAATATTGGAAGCAATAAGCGATGCTCCGATGGCCCAGAATGTCAAAGAACCTTCTGCTAAAAAGTAATCGGTTGAACTCGTTTCCTTGTTTGATTTCTTTTTATAAATCCAAAATCCGTACGAGGAGACAGCAATAAAATAGATGAAAAATACGACGTAATCAAGCGAATGCAGACCTTGTTTCATGGGGTTGTTTTAGGGTATAATCTTCTTACACCAATGTATGACTCATAACTTCTTCCAATTTTACGGGCCTTCCTTCCTGCAAAGATTTCATGGCTGCAATACCAATTGCCGTCGCCATTAATCCGTCGTGGGCGTCCACAGGGGAAGGAGTGTCATTGAGTACACAATTAACGAATGATTTCAGACAAACCCGGTATGCCGTTTCATATCTTTCAAGGAAAAAATGAAGGGGAAGTGATACATGGCCGCCATTGCTGTCGAAATGTACCAGATTGTCAGCCGTATTGTTCTCCGCTTTCGCCATACCTTTTGACCCGAAAATTTCCAGTCGCTGATCATAACCATACACGGCTTTACGACTGTTGTCGATCACCCCGATGGCTCCGTTTTCAAAGGTCAGAACGATAACGGCGGTATCAATATCGCCGAATTCTTTTATTTCAGGGTTAATGAGCGCATCTCCTTTCACAAAAACTTCGGTCACCTCGCTGCCGACAATGTAGCGCGCCATATCAAAATCATGAATAGACATATCAAGGAAAATTCCCCCGGAAGTCTTCAGGTATTCGATTGGCGGCGGTCCCGGGTCACGGCTGGTAATGCGCAGGATTTGCGGATCTCCGATTTTATCGTCAGAAACGATGTTACGAACGTTGGAAAAGTTGGTATCGAAGCGACGGTTAAAACCGAGCATTAATTTTACACCGTTATCGCTTACCGCTTTTTGAGCTGCATAAATGGCATCCAGCGTTACATCCAGCGGTTTTTCGCAAAATACATGCTTTTTCTGATTGGCCGCAGCTACCGTGTACGGAACGTGAAATGGCGTAGGAGAACAGATAATCACCGCTTCTACATCCGGGTGATTAATGACGTCAAAAGCATCTGTGGTAACCGTTTGCACACCCAGATTCTTGGCGAAAGCGTGAGATTCAGGAGAAAGGTCCGAGGCAATAACAACTTCCGCGCCGGGAATGTGGTGTAGCAGATTGCTGAGGTGTATCTGTCCGATACGTCCCAGTCCAATCACGCCGATTTTGAGTTTCTTTGACATGTCTTTTAGGTTTTAGCGGTTGGCTATTAGCCGCGCGGCGGGCCGCTGTTAGCCAATCCGAGCTTGGTTTGTTTCTTAATTATTTCGTTACAGTTTGAATGTCCTTATGAGCCGGAAAGGCTAATCCCTAACGGCTTATAGCTAACAGCTTACATCAGAATTTCCTGTTCCATTCTTTCAGCCAGCGCTCGATCACCACTTTGGTTTGGGTGAAAAATTCGACAGCGTGGTTTCCTTGCCCGTGCAAGTCTCCGTAAAAACTGTCTTTCCAGCCTGAGAATGGGAATTGGGCAACAGGTGCGGCTACACCGATGTTGATACCAATATTTCCGGCTTCGGCTTCGTGACGGAATTTACGCGCGTTTAAACCACTGCTTGTGAAAATACACGCCATGTTTCCATACCTTCCGGAATTGATAAAGCGGATTGCTTCTTCGATCGTATTGATGTGGACAAGGCTCAAAACCGGCCCGAAAATCTCGGTCGCTGCCAATTCTCCGTCCAATGGAATATCTTCGATGATGGTCGGTTCAATAAAGTTTCCGTTTTCAAAACCGGGAACGTTCGCGTTACGGCCATCTACGAGTAATCTTCCGCCTTCGCTCAAACCTTTTTCGATCAGATGGTTGACACGGTTTTTACTTTCTGCCGTAATCACCGGCCCCATTTGCACGTCACTTTCAAGTCCGTAACCGGTTTTACGGTTTTTGGCAGAAGCAACCAGGCTTTCGGTAATGTCCTTATGTTCACCCACCGTGATAATGGTAGAAGCAGCCAGACAACGTTGGCCCGCGCAACCGTAAACACTGTCGATAACAATTTGGGTGGTCATGTCGATATCGGCATCCGGCAGTACAATAACCGGGTTTTTAGCACCGCCTTGCGCTTGAACACGTTTGCCATGCGCTGCACCTTTGGAATACACGTACTTGGCAACGTTGGAAGAACCCACAAAACTGATTCCTTTGATAACCGGGTGTTCCAAAAGGGCGTCAACCACTTCTCTTCCACCTTGCACCAGATTCAGTACGCCTTTCGGAAGATCAAGTTTCTCCATCAGCGCGACGATTTTGGTCATTGTCAATGGTACTTTTTCCGAAGGTTTAATGATGTAACTGTTCCCGCAAGCCAGTGCATAAGGCAAAAACCAGAAAGTGATCATACCCGGAAAGTTGAATGGAGCGATGCTGGCACAGGGGCCAAGCGGCTGGCGGATCATGTATTCATCGATGCCTTTCGCGATATCCTCTGAAAACTCACCCTGCATCAAAGCAGGCATTCCACAGGCATTTTCGACGTTTTCGATGGCGCGTACCATTTCAGCTTTCGCTTCCAGAAAAGTCTTTCCGGACTCAAGCGTAATCGTTTTAGCGATATCGTCGATGTTATCTTCCAGCAAAGTTTTTAGTTTGAAAAGATACTGAACGCGTTTTGAGACCGGCGTGCTTCTCCATTCCTGAAACCCTTCGTGTGCAGCCGTAGCGGCGTCAGCAACGTCCCTGGCATTACCTGTCGGAACCTGTGCTAAAACTTCCTGCGATGCCGGGTTTAAAACATTCGTAAAACTGTCCAAATGACTATCAACCCACTGTCCGTTAATATAATTCTGTAACTTTTCCATATTATTGGTTGTTAAACGCAGAGTTCAGGGAGTTTTCCGCTGAGTTGCGCTGTTTTTTAATTCATTTAATAGTTAAAAACAAAAAGCTCAGCGTAACTCTGCGCAAAACTCCCTTACCTCTGCGTTTAAACTAAAATCCGCCTCGGCTTTCTACAAACTCAGTTACTTCTGCATACGTGGGCATGAAGTTGGCGCAGCCTTCTCTTGTTACGATGATCGCACCGCAGGCATTTCCCATTCTGACGCTTTTAAACAACTCCCATCCATTCAATAGACCGTATGAGAAACCGGCGCAGAACGCGTCTCCGGCACCTAAGACGTTTAATACTTCGACGGGAAATCCGGGTACTTTCACTTCTTCTTTTCCAGGCTGGAAAATGGAAGCACCGTCTTTTCCACGTTTCACCACCAAAGTTTCCACACCCGATTTCAGGATTTCCTGAATGGCCGTATCAATATTTCCGCGGATTTCGGGCGCTGAGATTTGCTGATGTTTTATTAAAAGCTGTTCTTTATCGGTTAAATAGGTTGCCAGGATTTCTTCTTCTGTACCTACCACAATCGTGAAATTGTTCAAGGCAGCGCGTAACGTCACACCAAAGGCTCTTGGATCATCCCACTGGTCGGCTCTGAAATCAATATCCAGAAGGGTGGTCAGCTTATTCTTTTTCGCTAATTCCAGCGCATAAAACATCGCAGTCCGGCTCGGGTCTTTGCTGAAAGCAGTTCCTGAAAATGCCACCGCTTTGAATTTTTCAAATGGAATGGCATTAACATGGTCGATGTTGAGATTGATGTCGGCACAATGCTCACGGTAATAAACGAGCGGAAACTTGTCAGGTGGCTCAATACCGAGGATTACAGCCGAACTTCGCGTCCCCTCAATCGTTGGAATAAACGCTGTCGATATTCCTTCGTCGTTTAAAAAATGTTTGATAAAATTACCCACCTGATCGTTACCGATGCCGGTAAGAATGGCGGTATTAAGTCCAAGTCGCTGTGCTCCGGTTGCAATGTTCAGCGGACAGCCACCTACAAATGCATTAAAAGCACTTATTTTCTCAAACGGGCTGCCAATATTGGCCGAGTACAGGTCAATGGAGGAGCGCCCGATGGTTAAGAGGTCATGTTGAGGCATTGAATAAATAATTTAGCCGGATTAATCTTAAAATTTGAAGAAACCTTGTTACCAGGGAATCTGTTTAGCATTGTTCATTTCCAGCGTCACAATGGGTAACCGCGGATCCTGACCTTTCCAGGAGCCATAGATCCAGTCGTGGTCAGGGTCAGAGGTGTTGGCCAGTGACTGATCACTGCCCGCCAGAAAATTCAGGTAATAAACATTGTAGCCATGTGCCGCCGCGACCGGATGATAACCTTTGGGGACCAAAACAGCCTCGTTATCATGCACACGCACGATCTCGTCCAGCGAACGGTCATCGGTATAAACCTGCTGAATGGCATAACCTTGTGGTTTATCGATCTTGTAAAAATAAATTTCTTCAAGGTTGGCTTCGATCAGATTACCATCGGCGTCCACTTTTCTGTCGTCATGCTTGTGCGCGGGGAAAGAACTCCAGTTGCCTGATGGCGTGTAAACTTCCACACAAACGATCTTATGGCAGTCGAATCCCGGTTGAAGCAGACTGTTGATCTGACGGTTTGCATTGTCTCCGCCTCTGAATTCGATGGCAGCTTCCTCGGGACGCTTCATGTATGGCGGATGATCTTCGTCGGTGGCCACCCAACAAATAGCAATATCTGTATCAGGCGATTGAGCGGTTAAAACAAATTCGGTATTTCGGGATAGGTACATCGCGTGGCCAATCCCGCTGAACACATCTTTCCGTCCATTAATAGTTTCCCAGCTTCCTTGGTCGGTTTCGACTTTAAAATTTCCACCTAAAAGCGTAATGCAGTATTCGTAATCTCCGGTGTTCAGTGTATATTGTTCGTTCAGGTCAAGAACTCTGGCTTCGAAGTTTAAATAAGTCCATCCGGCCTGGTCGCTGGTCAGGGAATGATAGGTTTTTTGGTTAGGTTTCGGTTTTACCAGAAGGTCGCTCATTGTTGCTTTTCTATTACATTTGCACAATGATAGCGTTGTATAAATTAAATACAAAGTGTAAATATGTTAATATCGAATGCAAACGTTTGAAAAAATTTTAAATATTTAATTGTAATTATCCTACTCATGAATTCCTCTCGTCCGGTTACCATTAAAGACATTGCCCGCCGCTTCCGTTGTTCTCCATCCACCGTGTCCAGGGCGCTTAATGATCATCCGGCTATCAATGAAGACACCAGGAAAAATATTCAGGAATATGCCAAAGAGGTGGGTTATCAGCGTAATGAAGTGTCGCTGAGTTTATTGAATAAAAAGACGGCCACCCTGGGCGTTGTGGTGCCAACGATCGGGAATTATTATGAAACGGCGGTGATTGAGGGGTTGCACACGGTTTTGCAGCCGTTGGGCTATACGCTTAATATCTGCGTGACGAATGAAAACTATCTGCTTGAAAAAGAATATCTGTCAAAACTGCTGTCCAACCGAACCGAAGGTATTTTCCTTTCGGTTTCTCAGGAAACCTATGATGCGGGTTACTATGAACACCTCGAAAGTGTAATTCAGCGGAAAACACCTTTGATTTTTATAGACCGGGAATATGAGGATTTTGAAACCAGCCGGGCCACGGTGGATGATTATCACGGAGCCTTCGCTGCGGTAGAGCATCTGATCACAATTGGTTATAAAAATGTCGCCCATTTAAAAGGTCCGAATGGACTTACAGTCTCCGAGCAGCGTTTTAAAGGCTATCGCGACTGTCTGAAAAAGTATGATATCGCGATCCGGGAGGAGCTGATTATCAACACCAATTTTCAGGTTGAAAGTGCGATTGTGCCAACCAAACGACTCCTGGATCTTGACTCGCCGCCGGATGCAATTTTTGGTGTAAACGATCAGGTTGCGATAGGGGCGATGCGGGTTATCCTGGACCGCGGGTTGAAAATTCCGGGCGATATTGGCATCGTTGGTTTTGACAATTCACCAATCTCAGCCTACACTTATCCTTCTTTGACCACCATAAGCCGTCCGGGGCGAAAGATTGGTATGGAGGCTTCGCGGTTATTTTTGAACCAGATCAATGCTTCCGGCGATTTCGCGCATGAGAGTATTGTGTTGCCTTCGGAGTTGATTATCAGGGAGTCTTCTTTGCGGATTTCATAATATTTGAACAACAGGAGGCTCCGAAGGAGCCGGGAAAGGCGGGTAACCCTGTATTTGCTATAAACAGGGTGCCCCTAAAGGGGCTGCATCCGTACCGCATTCGTTGCCGTGATTTTATAATCGGTGGGGTTTCCTGCTTGTAGCCATTTATGCTATGATCAATATTTGGTATTGAACGAGGATCAGTTTGTTCTACTTATTGCCTAAAGCACGAAACATTCGTTTTTAAGACTCACCTTACTTTGGCGATTTCCGATAACATTGAAATACGAACTAATGAGTTAGCATATCACAAACGTCAGGATGAAATCTTGATGATGATTGATGTGGATGCCCTCCCGGCTCATTCGGAGCCTCCTGTTTATAGCACCAATCTGTCCGTGGCAAATCCTGACTCCGTAGGCGTCTCCTAAATAAACTACAACTTCTGATACTGAATTATATCCCGGACTGGATAATAATTTTATTAATCAAACGATTAAATATTTTGATTTAATAAAATTATTAATAACCTTTGCCAGGCAATAAAACAAAAGCATGGCTAAGGGAAAGAAAGATCTGGATTTGTCGACGGAGGAGAAGATTATGGAGGCGGCGCGTAAAGTGTTTACCGAAAAAGGTTACGCAGCGGCCCGCACGAGGGATATTGCCGAAGAATCGGGGATCAACCTGGCGTTGCTGAATTACTATTTCAGAAGCAAGGAAAAGCTGTTTGAACTGGTGATGCTGGAACGGGTCAATAAATTGTTTGGTGCCATAATCCCGATTTTAAATGACGAGAGCAGCACTCTGGAAGAGAAGATAGAGGGTATTGCAGGTTCTTATATTGATCTGCTGACGGAACATCCGGACCTGCCGATTTTTGTTTTAAGCGAAATCAGAAACAGGCCAGAGAAATTTGCAGCGCTTGTGAATGCCAGGGATCATCGGGTGACCAAATCGGTTTTTATGAAACAATTGATTGAACGGAAATTAAGCGTGAGTCCGTTTCATATTCTGATCAATTTGCTTGGCATGACGGTTTTTCCCTTTGTTGGGAAACCGGTTTTGTCGAAACTTGTCGGAAATGAAGCCGAATTTGATGCGCTGATAAAACAGCGTAAGGAGTTGATTCCCATGTGGATAAAAATGATGCTGAACTGACAGCATTTTTTTGATCTGTGCATTAATCAAACGATTAAATTAAAAGACTAAATAAGATGATTAAAAAGCTGAAATTTTGGGTGCTCCTTTCCTGTACCTGGCTGTTAAAAACGGCGCTTTTTGCTCAGTCCATTCAAAATTTGTCAATTGAGGCGTGTTATTCGCTGGCGCGGGAAAATTATCCGTTGATTAAAAAATACGATCTGATCAAAAAAAGCGGCAATTTTTCTGTGGAGAATGCGGCGAAATTGTATTTGCCTCAGTTGGCGATAACCGGACAGGCCAGTTACCAGTCTCAGACGATCAGTTTTTCAGATGCCATTCCTGCTATTCCCGGTGTGAGCCTGCCATCGATCAGTAAAGACCAGTACAAAGTCCAGGCTGAAATTAGCCAAATCCTTTATGATGCAGGCGATGTTCAAAATCAAAAAGCCGCAATTCGAGCAAATGAGGCTGTTCAGCAGCAAAATATTGAGGTCAATCTGAGAACACTGAATGAACGCGTGAACCAGATTTATTTTGCGGTCATTTTGATGGATGAGCAATTGAAACAAAATGAAATCAGGAAATCGGAGTTGCAGAGCCAGCTGGAAAAAACGCAGGCCGCACTGAATAACGGCACGTCATTCCGAAGTAATGTGGACCAGTTGAAAGCGGAACTTGTCAATGTGGATATGAGCAGTATAGCGTTCAGATCAAACCGCCGGGCATATTTACAGATGCTCTCGCTGATGATCGATAAGAAGCTTGATGCAAACACGACACTGCTTATGCCGACGGAAAAACCGGTTCAAAAGGAGATTAACCGGCCGGAATTAAAACTGTATGACCTTCAAAAACGACTGTATGATGTCGAAGAACGAAAGTTGCAGTCAGCCTATACGCCCAGGTTAAACGCTTTTTTTCACGGCGCTTACGGGCGTCCGACGCTCAATATCATTGAAAACAAATTCGGCCCCTGGTTTATTACCGGATTGCGGCTGAACTGGAATTTGGGGAGCTTGTATGCGTTGAAAAATAACAAGGAAATTCTTCACGTCAACCGCCAGAACGCGGATGTAGACCGGGAAGTATTTTTGTACAATACCAATCTGACATTAACCCAGCAGGGAGAAGAAATACAGAAATACCGGGATTTGATCGATCAGGATAAGCGTATGATTGAACTTCGGGAATCAGTTAAAAAATCCTCACAGGCGCAGCTGGACAATGGTGTGATCACGGTACACGAGTATATCTCACAGCTCAATTCGGTTAATCTTTCACGTCAGACGCTCATACTGCACACGGTTCAGCTTTTACAGGCAGCATACAAACACAACCATACCTCAGGCAATGAAAATTAGAAATCATTTGATCACGCGACATAAAACATTACCAGCCCTCGCGCTGCTTTTTCTCCTGGCAGCCTGTGAAACAAAAAATGATTATGACGCGTCCGGAAATTTTGAAGCCGACGAAGTGATTGTTTCTGCGCAGCAAACAGGGCAGCTTTTAGCATTTAGCGTTCAGGAAGGTGCGGAACTGAAAGAGGGAGAGAAAGTTGGACAAATTGATGTGAAAATTCCGGAGTTGCAAAAGCAGCAGACCGAGGCGTCCATAGCAGCGTTAAAACAAAAAACAGGAAGTTCCAAAGACCAAACCGAGGTGGCTCTGAAACAACTTGCGGTTCAGGAATCTCAACTTGCCCAGCAGATGCGTGAGCGAAAAAGGACGGAAAATCTGGTGAAGGCTGACGCCGCGACGCAAAAACAGCTGGACGATATGGATGCCGCTATAGACCAGATGCAGAAGCAGATTGGTGTAACACGGCAGCAGATTAAACTGTATAACTACAACGCAGCCACGCAAAACCGGGGAATTTTGAGTGAGCAGTCGCCACTGTCTGTTGCCGCGAAACAATATCAGGAGCAGATCAACCGTGGGCAGATTATCAATCCGTTAACGGGTTTAGTCCTGACAAGATATGCGCTGAAAGGTGAAATGACGGCAACGGGCAAACCGCTTTACAAGATTGCCAATATGGATACACTCACATTGAAGGCCTACATAACGGGCGACAAGTTGGCTCAGATCAAAACGGGGCAAAAAGTGACCGTGCGGATTGATGCGGGGGAGAAAAAGTACAAATCTTACAGCGGACAGATTTACTGGATTTCAGCAAAAGCCGAATTCACCCCGAAAACAATCCAGACAAAAAATGAAAGGGCGAATCTGGTGTATGCGATGAAAGTCCGGGTCAGGAACGACGGGTTTTTGAAGATTGGAATGTATGGGGAGGTTGTTCTTTTTTAGGGCGGCCGCGGGTTGAGAGTTGAGAGTTGAGAGTTGAGAGTTGAGAGTGGAGAGTTGAAAGTGGTTCGGGGGCCGTGGGGAAGGTTTGGTAATAAGGTGACGATTTTTGAAGTTTTAGTCTTTATGGTAAAACGTCATATGAGAAAAGGGATTGTTGCACCTAAGTCGATCGCATTTGCGATTCGTGTGGTTGGTATGTATAAGTTTTTGTCTGCTGAACTTCGGGAGTAT
Source organism: Dyadobacter sp. LHD-138 (assembly GCF_030929615.1). GTDB lineage: Bacteria > Bacteroidota > Bacteroidia > Cytophagales > Spirosomataceae > Dyadobacter. The sequence continues at coordinate 190,494 of NZ_JAVFVU010000014.1, forward strand.
GTTCTTTCCAAACAGTTGTTAAGGAGCGGAACTGCCGTTGGAGCATTGATCCGGGAAGCTGAGCACGGGCAATCGAAAGCTGATTTTCTCAATAAAATGAACATTGCATTGAAGGAAGCTAATGAATCCGATTATTGGTTGTTGTTATTAAGAGAGGGAAATTATCTGACTGAAATTCAATATCAATCAATCCAGGCCGATTGCGACGAATTAATAAAACTATTAGCCAGTATAGTAAAATCAACTAAAATGAGTCTCGGGAGATAAAACCAAGAAAGAGGATACTCAAACAACTTTTAATTGTTTGAGTATAGCTATCTGGTACCTTGCAGGCTCACACAACCGCACTGCGACCGCTTTCAACTCTCAACTCTCCACTTTCAACTAAGAAACAATGAACGCAGTCACACTCCAAAATATTTCCAAATCCTACCAGGATGTAAAGGCCGTCAGGGATGTTTCATTCGAAGTGAAAAAGGGTGAACTTTTCGGACTTATCGGAGCGGATGGGGCCGGGAAGACATCCATATTCCGGATTCTGACGACGGTATTGCTGGCAGACAAAGGTACGGCTACCGTTGCAGGTTTCGACGTAGTGAAAGATTACAAGGCGATCCGGGACAGGATTGGATATATGCCCGGCAAGTTTTCGCTGTATCAGGACCTTACAATCAGAGAAAATCTGGAATTTTTCGCGGCCATTTTTGGAACAACGATTGATGAAAATTATGAGCTGATCAAAGATATTTACGATCAGATCAAACCGTTCAGCGACCGGCGTGCAGGGAAGTTGTCGGGTGGAATGAAACAAAAACTGGCCCTTTGCTGCGCGCTGATCCACAAGCCGGAAGTTCTGCTTCTGGATGAGCCAACAACCGGAGTCGATGTGGTTTCACGTAAAGAGTTCTGGGCCATGCTAAAATCTTTGCAGGAAAAAGGAATTACGATTCTGGTTTCAACACCTTATATGGATGAGGCCAATTTATGTGAGCGTATCGCATTGATCCAGAATGGGAGAATCATGAGCGTAGATACGCCTGAAAATATTATCAAATCGTTTCCTGTAAAACTCTACGCAGCGAAATCGGATGCTATTTACAAGCTTTTAAAAGATTTTCGTGCAGCTCCGGTGGTGGACAGCTGTTATGCTTTCGGTGAATTTCTGCATGTCACCATGAAGGGAAACCGGGAAACGGGAAGTTCTGAGTTAAGAGATCTGGCGATTGAAAGAGGGCATACCCATGTTGTCGTGCAAGAAATTACCCCCGGTATCGAGGATAGTTTTATCCGTCTGATGAACGAAAAAACGGAAGTGTCGGCGCATCAATAAATTCAATTATGGAAGATAACAAAGCCATTGTTTGCAAAGATCTGACCAAACAGTTCGGTGACTTTTATGCCGTAAACAAGATTTCCTTTGAGGTCTTAAAAGGGGAAATATTCGGGTTTCTCGGGGCGAATGGTGCGGGAAAAACTACCGCGATGCGGATTCTGTGCGGGTTATCCTTTCCGAGTTCCGGTACCGCGACAGTTGCGGGTTTTGATGTGTACAAACAACAAGAAAAAATCAAGAAAAGCATTGGCTACATGAGTCAGAAGTTTTCGCTTTATGAAAACCTGACTGTACTTGAAAATATTGAGTTTTACGGAGGGGTATATGGTGTGTCGAGGAAAGAAATAAAAACCCGCAGCGAGGAGCTCGTGCAGACACTGGGTCTGGAATCAGAGGCAAAAAAGCTGGTAGGCGCGTTGCCCCTGGGCTGGAAACAGAAGCTCGCATTTTCGGTAGCGATTTTTCATAAGCCGCAAATTGTCTTTCTCGACGAACCAACAGGTGGTGTTGATCCCGTGACCCGGCGGCAGTTTTGGGATATGATTTATGAAGCCGCAGCAACCGGTATCACGATTTTTGTCACCACGCATTACATGGATGAGGCAGAATATTGCAACCGTATTTCAGTGATGGTGGATGGAAAAGTGGAAGCACTGGATTCACCGGCTAATTTAAAAAAGGAATTTAATGCAGATTCAATGGACGAAGTGTTTTATCAACTGGCCCGGGGAGCAAAACGTTCGGGTGATTGAGATTTTCGGGTTACGCAGAGGTCGATAGAGCGGAGGTCGCGCGGCAATAAAGAGGGGCGCAGTGCTTTTTTATTGTACAAACAAAATCTCAGTGTCCCCGCGCGGCGTCCGCTCTTAACCACTCTGTGAACCTCTCTGTAACCTAAAACCACCATGAAGCAATTACTGGTATTTATAAGAAAAGAGTTTTTTCATGTTTTTCGCGACAGGAGAACATTGCTGATCATGTTTGGCCTTCCGGTTGTACAAATTGTTTTGTTTGGCTTTGCATTGACCAACGAAGTGAAAAATATCGAAATCATTATTTCTGATAACGCAAGGGATATCAATGCTCAGCAAATTACCGATAAAATAAAAGCGTCGGCTTACTTCAAAGTACAGGAGTCTGTTTTGGATTATAACGACATTGAGAAGGCGTTCAAGAAAGGAAATATTAAGTGTGCACTGATCTTTCCGGCACATTTTGGCGATGATTTATGCCATGAAGGAAAAGCCCAGGTACAGATCATTACCGACGGTTCCGATCCGAATATTGCGAAAACCGTGGTCAACTATCTCACCGCCATTATTGGTGATTATCGGCAGCAAATATCGCCTTCTCCGACGTTGGCCTACCGGATTATTCCTGAAACCCGCATGCTTTATAACGAAGAGGGAAATGGTTCGCTGAATTTTATCCCGGGTGTAATGGCTTTGGTTCTGATGATTGTCTGTACCACACTGACTTCGGTGGCAGTGGTGAAAGAAAAGGAGCTGGGAACCATGGAAATACTGCTTGTTTCGCCATTTAAAGCTGTTTTTGTCCTGATTGCCAAAGCGGTTCCGTATTTGTTGCTTTCCATGATCAATGTGGTACTGATTCTGCTGTTGGCGGTTTATTTGCTTGATGTTGAGATTAAAGGGAGCGTTTTACTGCTTTTTTTTGAAAGTGTGCTGTTTATCATTACCTGTCTTTCCCTTGGTTTGTTAATCTCGAATGTTACCGATTCCCAGCAGACTGCCATGCTTATTTCGATGATGGGTATGATGCTACCAACGTTGATATTTACCGGTTTTTTATTCCCCTTGGAAAATATGCCCAAGGTGTTTCAGATCATTTCTAATGTAATTCCTGCCCGTTGGTATTTCATCATCACGAAGGCCGTCATGTTAAAAGGACTTGGTTTTACCTATGTCTGGAAGGAAACACTGGTGCTGACCGGTATGACCGTCGCACTGCTTGGCATTGCGTTGAAAAACTTTAAAATCAGACTACAATGACCGTACTTGGCTTTTTGTTGCAGAAAGAATTCCGGCAGATCCGGCGGGATACGACCATCCTCCGAATTATGTTTGCGTTGCCGGTTATTCAACTGATTGTGTTTCCGCTGGCGATGGATTTTGATGTGAAAAGTGTCAATATTTCGATCGTGGATCAGGATCATAGCACGTACTCCCAAAAGCTGATTTCTAAAATTGCTTCCTCGGGGTATTTCAAAATTGTGGGTGCAGAAACCTCATTTAAAAAGTCGTTGACCTATATCGAAAATGGTGAAGTGGATCTGGTCATGGAAATTCCAGCGGGGTTTGAACGGAATCTGGTACGGGAAGGTGTTCAGAAAATAGGGATTTCGGTGGATGCCATCAATGGGACAAAAGCAGGAATTAGCGGACAATACCTCAACTCGATTATCGCCGATTTTAATGCCAATATGGATGTAAATGTAAAAACTAGTGCCATGTCCCAGCAAGGGATTATTAATATCACTTTTACAAACTGGTTTAATCCAAGGGCTGAATATAAATACAACATTGTTCCGGCGATTCTGGTATTGCTGCTAACTATGATCGGGGGATTTGTAACGGCACTGAATATTGTCAGGGAAAAGGAAGTGGGTACCATAGAGCAGATTAACGTGACACCGATCAAAAAATGGGAGTTTATTTTAGGAAAACTGATTCCGTTCTGGATTATCGGAATGATCGTTTTTACGCTCGGGTTAACCATCAGTTGGTTGGTATACGGGATTGTTCCGGTAGGTAGTTTTCTAACGCTTTATGCATTTGCGGCAGTGTACCTTGTTGCCTTGCTCGGTTTTGGTTTGTTAATTTCTACATACAGCGATAACCAGGTTCAGGCCATGTTCGTCGCTTTTTTCTTTATTATGATTTTTATTCTGATGAGTGGCTTTTTCACTTCCACGGACGGGATGCCGGGGTGGGCGAAAGTTATTTCGAACATGACACCAGTGGCGCATTTTGTTAAAACCGATCGGATGATCATACTCAAGGGAAGTAGTTTTAACGATGTAAAACAGGAGTTTTTATATTTAGTTGCTTTTGCCGGGGTGTTAAACGGTTGGGCAATATGGAATTATCGGAAGACGAATTAGTATTTTGCGTCGGCAAATTTGGTAAGTTGTTTGATTTTGTCTGTACCGGTCAGCAGACGTTCCTTCGAAGCGATTCAATGTTTGCTAATTGTCGATGTGCTACCGACCAAATTCGGTATTGCAGCCCACCAGGCGTTCCTTAGGAACGCTTGAATAATTACTGGTTTCTTACTTTCCTACCGACGAGATGTGCCTATGGCGCAAGAATTAAGAGCGTTTCAATTTTGAATTTTCAGATGATCTCCGTGTTTTCTTCTCACATAATGATAATCGTTAATGATTGCAGAATATTCTGCCTTAGGCAGATTTTGTGGGTAGCTCGATGCGCTTCTCGTAGCCACCATGCGTTCCAACGGAACGCCTCGTGAATCGGGCTTACGCAAAAAAAACTGCTCGTTAGATTTGCTTTTGGAACATGAATGATTCAGTACCGGCCATCACATTTTCGGTTTAATCGGAATCCAAACCTCTTCCTCAGAATCCGGATCTTCATTTTTGTATTTTTCTCCTAAAATTTCAAAATGTGGCCGATCGTCGAGTACATAATCCGAAGCGGGAACCCAGGTGCCGTAAATGTATTGGAAAGTTTTCTCTCCCGCGCTTGCCGGACCCTTATGGATGAAAACGGCATAAAGTCCTCCCGGTAATGGATATGTTTCCATATCCGAAGGAACGATATTAAAATCAGAAACCTCGATCGCAGCCCATTTATCAAACAGTGCATCCGGATTGAAATTCTCAAAATGCGCCGGACTTTTGTAAACCTGCATGGAATATAAATCAGTGCCAATATTATTCATGATTTCGCGACGCCGGGGCATAAAACTTCTCCATAACGCGTAGGTTTTATTATTGGTCAGTGAAGTTTTAATGCGTTTACCGACCAGGAGCTTGGGAGCTAGTGTTTTTAGTATTGGCTGTAAGGTGTACTGCATAGGTTCCATCGATCGTGTTCGGCAAGATAGTGAATAGGATTTTAAGGCAATAAAATAATTTCCCAGTAATATTTTGTAAATAAAGGCAATATTTGAATCTGGGTTGGCAACCGAAGAAACTTTGAAAGTATATTATAAATTCTATCTTGACAAAATTGATTTTAGACATCCAACACGAATACAAAATCGGCCAGGACACGTTCCTACACAGCTTTTCTCCTCAACATGATTTTGGGGTTGTGTTTGAAGATGACCAGGCAACCGGTTATTTCTACGCCATTGATAAATCAGAAAACCCTGACGTTCTGGACGGCTTGCATATTTACAATGTCGAAGATATTATTGAAAAAACACTGCCAACGAAAATTGAAATTTGCTGGCGGGAAGATGGTTTGCTTGCCGCGCTTTTAGTAAATAATCATTGCCATGCAATCTTCGATTTTGGGCATAAAGCGGGCTATTGTCGTAATGGTTTTCCGGATACGCCCGGCGACTGGGCTTTGGTTAAGGAAAGGCAGCTTACGGAAGAAATGATTGCCGCAGTTTTTGAGGTCAAGCGCTGAAAAGATCGTCGCCCAGTAATCATTGCAGCTATTTTCAGGATTGGTATGAAGCCTTAATTTTTCAAAGTAAGGCTTCGTACCAATCTTGCGGAACGTTGTCAAAACGGCTTGTTTTTTATCCAATCCGCCAAAGATTCGTGGCTTGGTTTCCAGCCAAGTAAATTTCTTGCATGAACGGCGCGGACGCGGCTATTTGAGCCTAAGGCAAATCTGGCCCAGTCGCCCAGTTCAGCCAGGGCATCTTCGGCAGACCAGCTTTGTGTTTTTCCTTCGTAGCCGAGGGCGCTGGAAACATAACCTGCTATGTCTTGATAAGATTCTTCACCATTTTCTGCGTAAAAATAGGAAGCGGATGGTGCCTTTTCCAATGCTAATAGATAAAGGGTTGCCAAATCAGCGATGTGTACGTTAGACCAACGGTTTACGCCTGCACCCAGATAAATACCTGCCTGATGTTCGATCGATTTTTTGAAGATAACGGGCAGCTGATCACTTTCAACAGGGAGCCCGAGTGCTTCGCCGTAGGCCATCGAGGGCACAATTACAACGGTTCTTACCCAATTGTCAATGCCTGCGCGTCTTACAAAGTTGTTTATTGCGACGCGTTCTTCCCGGATATCCATGGGTATAAAAGGTGTTTCTTCTGTGTAAATATCCGTGGTCGTTGATTCACCCAAAACATCGTCGCCGACGACACTCGAACCGGAGGTGTGAATAAAAACTTTGCCTGTCCCGGTAAGTGTTTCGATGAACGTTTCGACTGCTGCCCTGTGGTCAGAATTGGCCGTATGAATGACTGCGTCTGCACGGGTGGCATTTTCAACTAAGATATGCCTGTCTTCCAATGTACCGATGACGGGATGGACGCCAAAACGTGCGACAGCGTCGGCGTTTTCCTGATTTCTGACCAAGCCAAACACCTGATGTCCGTTGTCTATTAAAATCTTGCCAACGGATCCGCCTATATAACCGGTGGCTCCCGTGAGAAAAACTTTCATGATTTTACTAATAAAGTGGATGTTATTTTTCTTGCAAAAATACCGCCCCTGAAATCGTTTTAATAATTACTTAAATCATGGAAAGGTATCAGCAAGGTGATAGGAGAAGGGTGGTTTGGTCGGTTGTGGAAGGAAGCGACCGATCTTTTTACTACATCGTTTCAGCCGACAAATTATCACTCTATCCAACAATCAAATGACGTGATAGATGTGAACTTTGCAGAAAACAATAACAGATATGACTCAGCTAGAACATGTACAGCAAGTCGAAGGCCGACTTTTAAAAGCCATGCTTAACGACGACCTTTCAGAACTCGACAAGTTATTGGCCGACGACTTACTGGTCACCGCGCCCGACGGTTTGCTTGTCGGGAAGGCAGCGGACATGGAGGCACATCGTAACGGCGAAATCCGGATAGATTCGATGAAAGCACCGGAAACGGATTATAGATTTTTACCAGATGTAACCATCGTATTTGTGCTGATGGAAATAACAGGACGTTTTCAAGGGCAGAAGTTCGAAGGGCGGTATCGTTACACGAGGGTTTGGCAAAACCGGAACGGAAATTGGCAGATCGTGGCGGCGCATATAAGTTTGGGACAATAAGAATTCTTTCAACCATTCAGGCAAAAGGATTCTTACAGGTCTTACTTACAAAAGGTTACTTTTGATATTGAATATCTTTCTGATGTTTAGGTAATTAGCTGTGTTTTTAGCATTGGTACCGTTAGGTATTAACTAAATCATTAAATACCATTGCAGCGGGATTTTTATCCTGCATACGCCGGGCGAAAGGACATTTACAGGTTCCCCAATTGCACTTGGTATACATGAAGATCGCGTCTTCAATCATCCCCTGATTACGTGCTGTTCTGGCGAAACGAAGCAGATGTCTGATCAATTTCTGTATCGATTACAGAAATTGATCAGACAAATCTTACAAAGCCATCTTTAAACCAAAAGATAAATTGACGATATCAGAAAGTTTCAGATACTCGCGGTTTTGAATATAACTGATCATCAGCAGATCGTAACTGCCCAGCTCGTAATACAGTTCAAATGTTTTTCTTTGCCTGTTTACCTTAAAATCCCGTCCGACTTTTCCTCCGATGTAAACGGCCGGCCGGATAGCCGTTGCCCACCAGTAATATCCCGATGGATAATAGGAGGGCCATTTTGAGTCAAACTGGGAACCGAACGTATAGCTAAGATACGCGCCAAGTGAGAACGGAGCAATGTAAAAGGTATTTTTGAGCGGAATACGCCAGGGGGAATAGGTTGTTTTTGCGGTGATCGTGATCAGCTCGTCTCCCCCAAATTTATGGGGTAAAAAGCCAAACATCAGATCAGTTTCCAGTGTTTTATTTTTGGAAGCATAACCCGGTCCACCCGACATAAACCCGATATTGCCAGCGAATTGCAGCTTAAAATGATTGGGTACGAACCACTTCGGTCGTTTTGCTTCAACGGGTTCTTTCTGTGCAAAAGCGGTCACGGTCAAAAACAGGGAAAGTACTATCAGTAATTTTTTCATGATGATCAGAATTCAACACGGTCCACTTTATATCCATCTTTCCACACGTTAACGATCATATAACCTCTCGTTCCCATGCTTGTGGTAACATAATAATGAACGCCATCTTTAAACGTATGCTGATGACCATACAGGGACATTTTTACAGTCCCGCTTTCTGCCAGGATCCTGACATATTCTTTTTCCAGTTTCGGGTTGAAGTCGGCGTCAAAAGGTGGGACGTGTGCCACGACGATCGTGTTCTTTTTACCCGGATTATTAGCCAGTTCTGATCTCAGCCATGCGAGATTTGGAGTCGTCCCGTCAAAGGCATATTCGCGTGAGTTGGTGTTGACGAAGATGAACTTATGCTGACCAAATTCGAACGAATAATCCAGCGCTCCGTACATTCTCGTGTAGGTATCCGGACCGTTTGCTACAATGTCGTGGTTGCCAATAACAGTGAGATAAGGGTAGTTTAATTTCTGCATGATTGCATTTACCCATTCAAATTCACGGGTTATGCCGAAATCGGAAATGTCTCCGGCGTGCAAAACGAAAGAGATATCCTTTTGTTTGTTGGCACTTTTTACAAAATCCGAGGTCTCGTCGTACCAGCGCTGGCTGTCGCCCATGAGTATAAACCGAAGCGTGTCTTTAACCGGAAGTTGTTTTATTTTTTCAATATTCTTAACCGTCAGATCCTTCTCATTGTCTTTTAGCACGATCTGATTTGGGTTGAACTGAAAAATCCCATCGCAGGAAATGAGGAAAATACCCAGGAAGAGAATCGCCAGTTGCGATAACGTTTTCAATGTAATTTGACGTTAGTAAATGATTACTTTATTGTCTTACTAACCATTCTAAACGCCTTATAATTCCGGAAATGGGATTGGAGCTCGTTTTTCTGAAATCGTTTTTGTCTTAAATAGTACGGTATGCGTTTGATAATCAATCATCAAAAAAAATAGCAATGCCGTTTTTCGATGTGGTAAATAAAAAGAAAAAGAGCGGGTCGGGAACGGACAGCTATGATCATTTGAACAGGACATTCATTTCTTTAAATACCCGGTAATCTTACATTTTTTGCTGTAAAGCCCTTATTTAAAACAGAAAAAGCAGATTCGAAAGAACCTGCTTTTTCTGTTATTGACTTACTTCTATCGAATCTTACTTTTTCTGCTGCGAAAGGAAAGTGATCAAAGATGCGAACTCCTCATAAGACAAAGCACTGGCGAGGCCAGATGGCATCATGGAATCTTCCAATTCTTTGCGGGAAACGATATCCGATGTTTTGATGGTGTAAAGTTGCCCCGTGATGTCTCTCATAACAACTTTTGAAGCGGATTCCTGTGTGATGAATCCCATATAGGTTTTACCGCCTTTGGCGTCGATTACCACCGAGGCAAAACCTTGTGAAATCGATGCATTGGGTTTAAGAATGGATTCCGCAATTTGTTCGCGGTTCATGATCGATCCGATCTGCCCCATAAATGGTCCCTTCATCGTTTCGCCCTTAGTCACGCTATGGCAGGCAACACATCCCTGACGGGTAAATAACGTTTTTCCCAGTGCAGGGTCTCCGTTGATCTTGGCCATTGCCAGCATCACATCCTCAATTGAAGATTCGCCAACTTGTCCTTTTTTATTTCTGATCTTATCCAGATCAACCTTCACTTCTTCCTTTACGGCTGCAACTTCGCCGTCGCCCAATTCTGCTATTTCCATGCGGTGCCTGCTGTTCAGGTCGGCAAAAAACTGTTTTCCGGCAGCATCGGACTTATTGTATTCCTGCGTTAAAATGGCTTTAATTGCAGGCGACGATTCCCAGGTAATCGCTTTGTAATAGGGGCCGTGAGAATCAGGCCGGGTGCTCCACCACCAGGAGCCGTCATAGTCAGCCTCTTTTTTATAAAGTCGGGAAAGTGTTGTCAGAATCTGCTTTTTCGAAGCCTCATCTTTCACTTGTTGGTATGCTGAGATCAGTCCGTTGACTGCTTTCGGATCATGCATGTAACGCAGTGCCCAAAGTGCAATGGTTGAATTTTCGGTTCCGATCGCAGCCACGCAAGCATCCACAGCATGAAGAGATACAAGCGAACGAACGGCAATGTGAGGCGGAACAATCGCTGAATTTGGCGTCGCATGGGGACCTTCCACCCCTTTCGCAGGTGGAACAAATGAAGCAGGAACTTTAACCTGTAACAATGCCTGCGCAGATTCTACACGGCCAAGGCGTCCAAGCCCAATTGTCGCCGCAATTTGTACGCGAGGAGAAGCATCCTGAAGCCCTTTCAGGAATGGCTCAATAGGTACATTTTTAAGATTTCCTTTACGGTCTGTCAATGCGCGCAATGCAAATTCTCTTGTATCGTTATCGGCAACAAGTTGTAGTAGATTGGTTACTCCATCGGCACCCGTGATCTGGGCATACGTGAAAATTCCCGCCACCCTGGCGTACAATGGTAAATTTTTGTCGGCAGCAATTTTCCATACCGCTTTGGCCGATTGTTTGGCCGGGCGTGTCAATAACTCCTGCTGGGCATCCAAACGGGCAACTGCACTGCCGGATTTAAGCAAAGTCACCAATTGTTTAACCGATGCTTTTTTTATGTCCGGATAAGCTTTGTAAGTCCAGTTCTGAGGGACGGCGCGGACAACAAATCCTTTGGACGGGTTTCCGGAATAACCGGCACCAGCCCAGGCCGAAAGATACAAACGACCGGCGCCATCTATATCCAAATCTGTGATCTGAGATAATTTAATGAATTCTTCGTCTTTCTGCTTAAATGTCGCGTTGTCGGGTGTGATGCGGTGGATGAAAAGCTGGCTTCTGCCCCAATCCGCCATCATAGGCACGCGGTTATATTTTTCAGGCCATGAAGAATCGTCCATAAATAAAGCACCGGTTCCTGAACCACCGCCAAGATCTACCATGGCTGGAATAATCTCATCCGTGAAATGTTGGAACAAAACAGGATATCCGTATTCTCCCGACTGTATCTGATTGCTGAAACGGATATTCCATCCGCCGCCATCGTTGGTATTTCCACGTGTGAAAATGTTCATATACGGATCAATGGCAACATCATAAATATTTCTCATGCCATGCGTATAAACTTCCATCTCGGTTCCGTCCGGTCTGACCCGAACAATGCCGCCGCCAAGCATGGTCATTTTTTTACCGCTGCGATCAACTGCGTCATGAAAGCCGAAATCACCGACAGCGATGTATATCCATCCGTCAATACCCATCCGGATGCCATTTGTGGCGTGATCCGTTCCACGGCTTTGCAGGAATTTAGGAGAGCTTATGTTCTGAATCAATGGTTTTGATGGTCCGTCGGCTATGCCATCGCGGTCTTTATCCTCAAAAACAACGAGATCCATGCCACTTGCTTTTTTTGTTTCCTGCGAAAATGTTGTGTGCAGTACAAAAACCTGATCGCCTTTGGCTATAATTCCCCGTGGATTATCGGCCATCGCAAAAACAGAATGTTTGTCAACTTTGCCATCGTTATCGCTGTCGACAAGCTTGACAATCCTTCCCTTTCCGGGATCTTTTCCCAGTGAACCGATCATGTCCACACCAACGAAAACGTCTCCGTTTGGCGCCACGGCCAGGCAGGCGGGACTTGGCGTCAGATTAGGACCTGCAAAATGGGTGATTTTTAATTCAGCAGGCCAGCTGCTGGCGTTGGGTAATGAATCGACACGGGTGTAGGATGCTGATTGTTTTTTTGTCCCTGAATTTTTATGCTGCGGGCCAAACCACATGAGCATAAGGAAGGCAGAAATTAGCGTAAAGGTAATTTTTAACATGTTTATAATTTATAGATAATGGGGCTGAGGAATTTGTGAAAAAAGGACAAACAATTTCTTTAATAATTTTGCTTAACCCGTATTTTCCCGGCAAAAAGAGTCAAATTTTGAATTTATTAGGGGCATTGTATGAAAAAATGGATAAAACAGCCAATTGGGCGGGAAATTAAAAAACAATTCCTTTAAATCCATGTGACGGAAGTATACCAGAAGTGCTTTAAGAGGAGAAAACGATTGTTTTATTTAAAATCCAGCTTCTAAATCTTAAAAATTTCTTAAAAGTATTTTTGCCGGTAAATTATTTTAGCTTAATCGATAACTTCGCTTTTCGCGCTATTGGATTCGTGCGCAGGATCAACAAACAAACCAGGAATAAAGACGAAGCTTCATGTCACAAAAAATAGTTGTAATCGGTAGCTCCAATACCGATATGGTAATTAAAACCAAAGTATTCCCCCTGCCCGGAGAAACCGTTTTGGGGCAGACATTCCTGATGAATCCCGGAGGAAAGGGGGCAAATCAGGCTGTTGCCGCAGCCAGGCTTGGGGCTGATGTCCGCTTCGTTGCGAAAGTCGGTCAGGATATTTTTGGAAACCAGGCGATGGTCGATTTCAAAAAGGAGGGACTGGATATCGACCACGTTTCCCAAACACCGGATTATCCCTCAGGCATTGCTACCATCACGGTGAACGACAAAGGTGAAAATCAGATCATTGTGGCTTCCGGGGCGAATATGGATCTCAAACCCGCAGACCTGCCCGATGTTATTTTCGAAGATGCGTCACTGGTGCTGATTCAGCTTGAAATTCCGCTCGAAACGGTTCGGTATATCGTTGAAAAATGCAGATCGCTACAAATTAAATTGGTTTTGAACCCGGCTCCGGCCAAGCCAGTAGACGATGACCTGTTGAACGGGCTTTATCTGATTACTCCGAATGAGACGGAAACGGAGATTTTAACAGGGATTGTACCCGATAGCCCCGAATCACTAAAAAAAGCCGCGCTTTTCTTTCGGAAAAAGGGGGTTGAACATGTGATCATTACACTGGGGGAAAAAGGAATTTATCTTTCCAACGGGCAGTATGAACAAATTATTCCGGCCGTGGAAGTGCAGGCAGTGGATACAACCGCTGCCGGGGACGTGTTCAACGGAGCCATTGTTACGGCGCTTTCCCAAGGCTGGAATTGGCTTGAGGCCTGTGATTTTGCCTGTAAAGCTTCGGCGATATCGGTAACAAGAATGGGTGCTCAGAGTTCGGCACCTTATCAACATGAAATGAAATAACGATGAAAAAAATACCGGTTATCATTGACTGTGACCCTGGCCATGACGACGCGCTCATGCTGATGCTGGCTTTTGGAAGCGGATTGTTTGATGTCAAAGCCGTGACAACGTCGGCCGGAAATCAGACGCAGGATAAAACATTGGCCAATACCTTAAAAATTCTTTCGCTGATCGGGGCAAATGTGCCTGTTTACCGTGGATGTGAAAAACCGATTTTTAGAAATCTTGTGATCGATGATTCGGTACATGGTGAAAGTGGCCTACACGGGATAGAATGGGTTGTACCTGCTTTCCAGCCCGAAACAATTTCGGCGGTGGAAGGCATTGCAAGGATATTATCGGAAAGTGAAGGTAAAATCACGATTGTGCCCACGGGCCCCTTGACAAATATTGCAGCGTTTTTATTGGCTTTCCCCAATCTAAAGGATAGGATTGAACGTATTTCCCTCATGGGAGGCGGAATTTTCAGAGGCAACATGACGCCCCTGGCCGAATTCAATATTTACGCAGACCCGGAAGCGGCGGCAATCGTATTCGCCGCCGGTATCCCGGTTACCATGTGTGGGCTGGATGTGACGCATAAGGCGGTTGTTTTTCAAAAAGATATCGATTTATTCCGCGCCATTGGAAACAAGAGCGGTGAGGCCGCGGCCAACTTCCTTGAATTTTATTCGCGGTTTTACAGGGAAAACAGGATTGAGCTGGAAGGCGGTGCCGCCTTGCATGACCCTTGTGCTATTGCCTGGCTGATTAATCCCGATATGTTTAAAACAAAATCCTGTTACGTAGCCGTTGAAACGAAAGGAGAGTTGACCAGTGGAGCTACGGTGGTGGATTTTTACAATGTGCTCAAAAAAGCGCCGAATACAGAGGTGGCTTATGATATCAACAGAGAAGAATATATTAAAATGCTGGCAGATGCGATCAGGAGCTTACCCTGATATTTTAATGTTCTTAACTGATTTTATGTAATTATTAGTAAAACAAGCAAATGCGCTGATGTATTTTGCACAAAGCGTGATACTTTTAGATCATCAAACAAATTAAACAATTCGTGAAAATTTCTGAAAGGAATTGGAGGTTGGGAAAACCTGGTTTTCATCAGAAAATGAAGCGAAATTAAAATTTATGAAGGAGCAATTGAGAAAAGAACAGGCATTGGATTACCATGCCAACGGTAGACCTGGGAAAATTGAGGTGATACCTACAAAAGATGCAAAAACCCAGCGCGATTTATCTCTTGCTTACTCGCCCGGCGTGGCGGAACCCTGTAAGGAAATTTTCAGGGATGTAGAGGAAGTTTATAAATATACGGCCAAAGGGAACCTGGTAGGCGTAATTACGAACGGAACAGCGGTGCTGGGCCTTGGTAATATCGGACCGGATGCCAGCAAGCCGGTGATGGAAGGAAAAGCCGTTTTGTTTAAGATTTTTTCTGATATCGATGTTTTCGATATTGAAATCAATGAAACGGATCCGGATAAGTTTATTCAGATTGTGCTGGCACTCGAACCTACTTTTGGCGGGATAAACCTGGAAGATATAAAAGCGCCCGAGTGTTTTTATATAGAAAAACAGCTGAGGCAGAAAATGAAAATTCCGGTGATGCACGACGACCAGCATGGTACGGCGATCATCAGCAGTGCCGCTTTGCTGAATGCACTGGAATTGCAAAAGAAGAATATTGGAACCGCAAAATTTGTGGTGAGCGGGGCTGGAGCTGCCGCGATGTCCTGTGTTTTATTGTATAAATCCCTTGGGGCGCGCGCTGAAAACTTTACGCTTTTTGACAAGGACGGCGTTTTGCATCGTTTAAGGACCGATCTGGACGATGACAGAAGGCAATTCGCGGTATCGGCCTCGCCCGAAATGACACTCGCTTCGGCCATGAAAGACGCAGACGTTTTTCTGGGGTTAAGCGTAGGCAATGTGGTAAGCCCGGACATGATCAAAAGCATGGCGGCCAATCCGATTGTTTTTGCCATGGCCAATCCTGATCCGGAGATTTCATACGAAGCCGCCACGGCCGCGCGCAGCGATGTGATTATGGCGACGGGGCGCAGCGATTATCCGAACCAGGTAAATAACGTGCTCGGTTTTCCGTTCATTTTCAGGGGAGCGCTGGACGTCCGTGCCACGCAGATCAATGAGGAAATGAAACTTGCGGCGGTAAGGGCGCTCGCTGATCTTGCTAAAAGCGCGGTGCCGGATATTGTTAATCTCGCCTATAACGAGACGACGATATCTTTCGGGAAAGATTATATTATTCCAAAACCGCTGGATCCAAGATTATTGTCCACGGTTGCCCCCGCAGTAGCGCTGGCGGCCATGGAAAGTGGTGTAGCTAAAAAGGGGATTCAGGATTGGAATGCCTACAAGGAAGAATTGAACCACAGACTTGGACTTGATAACCAATTGCTGCGGGTGATTGGTAACAAGGCGCGCCTTGCCCCGAAACGACTGGTATTTGCCGATGCAGACAACTGGAAAGTATTGAAAGCAGCGCAGATTGTTTTCGATGAAAAAGTTGCTTATCCGATCTTGCTTGGGGATGCCGTCAAAATCAGGTCGGTTGCAGCTGCCAATGGCATTGATCTGGAAGGTTTGACGATCATCGATCCGCGCAGTGATACACAAGAGGAAAACAGAAAAAAATATTCACAATTATATTTTGCAAAACGCCAGCGAAAAGGTATCAATGAGTATGAGGCCGTGAAAGCCATGTATGACCTCAATTATTTTGGTTGCATGATGGTTGAAACGGGCGATGCGGATGCCATGATTTCCGGTCTTACCAAGAATTATCCGGATACGATTCGCCCGGCACTTCAGATTATTGGTACGGAAGACGGTGTTAAAAAAATTGCCGGTATGTACCTGCTGATCACGAAAAAAGGGCCTTTGTTCCTTGCCGATACCACGGTGAATTTTAATCCGACAGCGGAGGAACTTGCGGACATAACCGACCTGGTTGCACGTGAGGTAAATAATTTCAATCTGACACCACGGATTGCCCTTTTAAGCTATTCCAACTTTGGCAGCAGTGATTCCCCGGAAGCGAAGGTGATGTCGGAGGCAAGAAAACTGATCAAAAAAAGAAACCCATCGCTGATTGTCGATGGAGAAATGCAGGCCAGCGTGGCTTTCAACCCTAAAATGCTAAAGGATAGTTATCCGTTCAGTGAATTGGTGAACCACGATGTGAACACGCTGATTTTTCCAAACCTCGCCGCGGGTAACATTGCCTATAACCTGCTCAAGGAAGTGGGGAACGCAGATGCCATTGGCCCGATTTTATTAGGTCTGAAAAAACCCGTACATGTGCTACAATTGGGGAGTTCAGTCCGGAGTATTTATTATATGGCATTGGTAGCAGTTATCGATGCCCAAATGAAAAGTAAAAATGAAGGTGAAGAGTATGTCGGAAAGATTTGATTATTGAGGTAAGATAAGCAAGAAAGTCCTGTTTTTTTAGCGGGACTTTCTTGCAGAATCATCATTTCTATCCAGTTGGAGTGCCATAATTCGGCCCATAAAGCCTTGATAATTTATGAAAATCGATAGAAAAATTTCTATCCGGTTAATAGTTTTTTATTGTGCCCTACAACGCTTTTCGCCTAATTTGTGTCGTTTAAGTTACGCAATGGATAACATTTGATTTTTCATATTACATGAAGTACACTGTCTATTCTTTACTTGTTCGTTTCAAAAGATCTTCTCTTTCGGCTTTTTTCAGAGCCTATTTACTGTTCTCACTGGTCCCATTCAGTGTTTCCGCACAAATCGATGTGACTGCTCCTCTGGAACGGGCCGTCTATCAGCGGGAGACAAATGGTTCGGCAGATGTCACGATCAGCGGGAGTTATTCAATTCCTGTCGATAAGATCGAGGTGCGTGCTACGCCCATTGTCGCATCACAGGGAAAAGAGATCGGATGGACAACTTTACAGAACAAACCCACTGGCGGTGTTTTTAACGGAGTTATCAATATTTCCGGCGGCTGGTATAAAGTGGAAGTACGCGGCATTAAAGGAGGAATTATGATTGGCAATATCGATGTCATATCCCGTTTGGGAGTCGGCGAAGTGTTTGTTATTTCCGGACAGTCCAATGCACAGGGCATGGTTGATTCCAGGGTTACAACGGTTCCGCCGCCCGGTGCACAGGACGACAGAGTTAATTATGTAAGTTACAATAACGAAATTCTAAACTCGATGGGAGATCCGCCGGCACCGAGTTTCAACCACGTCGACAGTTTCGAGGGTAACATGGGGATGCGGGGGCATGGAAGTTGGTGCTGGGGGATTTTGGGTGACCTTTTGGCGCAGAAAATGAATGTCCCGATCATGTTTGTCAATACGGCCTGGGACGGAACTTCGATAAGAAACTGGTGGGAGAGTGCGCAGGGACTTCCTACATGGGGCGTGTACAGTAATCCCCAACCGCTGTTCCCATCTCAGATGCCATATGGGAATTTGAAACTTTCCATGCAGCATTACGCCAAACAATATGGTGTAAGGGCCGTGTTGTGGATGCAGGGCGAAACCGATAATTCGCCTTTGAACATGGGCAGTGATGAATACAAAAATAGCCTCAAATCACTGATTGGGAAGCTTAATTCGGATATCGGCCGCCAAATTCCATGGATTGTAGCCAGGACTTCTTACGTGGATTACCATCCGGACCCTAATATTGTTAATGCCCAGAATTCGGTTATCAATGAGCTGCCTGGTATCGCTTTTGCCGGTCCAGATACGGATAATCTGCCCGTACAGCGGGTGGATGGAACGCACTTCTACGGAAATGATAATCTGGTCACGCTGGCCAATGCCTGGAACGATGCGTTAAATGTGAACTTTTTTTCAACGGTCAATCCGGTTTCAGTTTCACAGGAACCTAAAATTATTAGTAGCTGTGCAGACAATAACACCTCCGTAAATTTGACCTTGCCGGATGGTTATCTTAATTACGAGTGGTCGATGGCTGTCAATGGCGGGAATGAATATAGAAACGGGAAATCGATCAATGTCACAAACCCGGGTGTGTATACAGGGAAAGTGAAAGACGCGAACGGAAATACGCTGCGTACCCAGACGATGGTCATCAGCTCCTCCATCAAGCCAAGTAAGCCGACAATCAGAGAGGTAGGATCTCAGCAGTCCTGCGCGGATTCATCATTTACTTTTTCCATTAATGAAGGCAATGATTTGTACAACTGGTACAAACAAGGCTCGAACGATGCGTTGGCAACCAACAATTCAATAACGGTTAAAGAAGGCGGCAACTATTTTGTGAGAAGTGAAAATGTTTTCGGCTGTTTGTCAGATAATTCTGATGCATCAACGCTTATTTATCGTCCGCAGGTTCCCACGCCTGTTATTGCAAAAGTAGGGCCGTTCACGGCGGAAGCAACGATCAACCAGACAGGTTTGGAAGAGAAATATGACTGGAAGCGTGATCAGCAATTGCTTGTTTCTTCTACCACAAATACTGTTCGGACAACAGAAACGGGTCTTTATGCTGCCAGAGCAAATGTTACTTACCTTTTGGAAAGCAATTTGCTAACCTGTTATTCACCTTACTCAAATGACCTTCAGTTCATAACGGAAGGGGAGTCTGACATTGTTGTTTTTCCAAATCCCGGCGCCCGTGACAACGTTTACGTTGAATCCCGAGATGATATCAATGACGCTGAAATAATCGTTTATGATCTTTACGGCCGGGTTATGGTGACGCAAAGACAGGATATGAAAAGCCGGGTGAAAATTCTGGTCAGGAATCTGTCATCCGGTAAATACATTGTTCGTATCAAAGGTGCCAATGTGGATGTAAGAAAACAATTGATGGTACTGTAAGAACCGATAATCATTCAAAAATATTTTACGAAAAGAACCGATTCAACCGGCAAGCCATGCACAGGAATTACCGGTTTTTCTATGACGAAGCCATTGGCGTTAAGTAACCCGGAAATAGGGCTGTCGGTCGGCTCTTCAAGCCAGAGTGCGGCGCAAGTTTTGGATACATTTATACATTTTTCCAGCAACATCTCGGCTGCCCCGGTATTTTTAAAAACAGACAGTATCTCAAATTGCACGAGGTGTTTAGTTCTCTTCGCTGTGAGAAAATCCGGTTTCTGTCCTTTGTCTGAAAAGTATGCGAAGCCTGCTGGTTTATCATCGAAATAAACGATGATGCATTGATTGGAAAAATCGTTAAGTTCGGAGATAATCGTCTGGGTATTGTATCTTGACTCAATGTAGTTTTCAAGTTCATTTGTATCGATTTGACCGGTAAATCGCTCCTTTATAGTCGTTCTCGCAAGATCTTGTAAATGCAGTATACCCGTTTCGTTTGCTACAATAAATTTAGTTTTAAGCATGATATGTGTCACCGTTTAATTCATTCATCCGGCAAAATTAGCAGGTCTGGATTCCCGACGGGCATACACTTTATGAACAACTGACCGGTACAGATCGGTTATGCGTCGAGTAGCCTGACAGCTGTTTCACCTGCAATCGCCAACGCCTTTTCCCGCAAAACGGAATATTTATCGGAGAATACCAGCCGAAAAAATGGGTTGTAAGCTCTGGAGAAGCTAAATGTGTAACCCGGCGTGAAGCGTATGCCCGTTTGTTCGCAATGTTTGTAAAACAATTCCATGTCAAGTTTTTCGTCCATTTGCACCCAAAGATTGCTGCCTCCGGTCGGGGTACTGACGGCAGTGCTTTCCGGGAAAAAACGGGTTATCAGATTTTGGGTATGATAACATTGCCTGGCAAGCTGATTCCTGAAAAGTCTGACATGCCGGTCATAACCCGTAGATGAAATGAGTCTTGCAATCGTTTCCTGATAAATCGGACTGACAGTGCTGCCGAGTACATACCGGATCTGTTCAGCTTTTTCGAAAAATTGACCAGCCGAAAGCCAGCCAAGACGTATGCCCGGAGCCAGCGATTTTGAATAAGAGGAACAGGTAAGGACCAACCCGCTTTCGTCAAGGGATTTGATATTGACCGGCCGATGTCCTGCATAGTGCAGATCTCCATAAATGTCGTTTTCGATTAATGGGATTCCTTTTTCGTGAATGAGAGCGAGCAGATACTTCTTTTGCTCGTCGCTTAATAAACAGCCGGTAGGGTTATGAAAATTGGGCGTAACGATCACCGCCTTAATATCGGTTTTCTGACAGGCTTTTTTTAGAAAGTCGATATCAAAACCCTGATGAATATCGACGGGGATTTCAACAACGCGTAATTTTTGGACCCGTATTATTTCCAATACGGAAAATACACAGGGACTTTCCACAGCCACAAGATCTCCTGGTGTACAAACCGAGGCCAGTGCGATGTACAAAGCCTGCAATGCGCCGTCCGTAATAATCAATTCCTCAGGGTTTATGATTGTTTTATAGGTGGCGGCTCGTTGGACAATTTGTTCCTTCAAGGCTGTCGATCCATTGGCTGGATAATATCGCAACAAGCTGGCGCTTTTCTCCCTGATGACTTGTTGCATGGTCCGGAGGATGAGCTTTTGCGGGATGAAAAAATCACCCGGTTGCGCAACATTGAACTCTGATAACTCGCTTTTCGTACTTCTTAGGGAAGTGATCCGGGATAAGTGATCGGTGAAAAAGGCATCCCGGACCACCAGGGGAATTTTCTTCTTTTCGTAATTTATCGGGTGTGCGGCAGGCTGATATTTGACATAATATCCGGATTTGGGTTCGCTTCGGACAAGGTCTTTGATCAGCAGATGCTCATACGCACGCTGAATGGTTGCGATACTGGTGTTATATCGGTCTTTCAACGTCCTGACAGAAGGTAGTTTATCTCCGGTTCTGTAATGCAGGCTGATAATATTTTCTTCAATTTCCAGCGCAATTTCCTCGAACTTATATCTTTTTGCAGTCAATATCTGTACTGGTTAAATATTTACTAAATAACTTCTGTATTTTCATTTTTACAATAAATAGAGAAAATAGGGGCTGCGAAAGTGTGGGAAGACAGATCGTATCCGTCGCTTTATTGCGGAATTTTTCCTTGATTTACACCCTGTCGGGTTAAAATCGGTTAATAACTGATTAAATACAGCAGAGGATATACTGATGTTAAAGTCTAATTTTGACTTTTTGAAAAATGGGACAGATGAAAATTATTTCTGTTGAAAAGCAGAAGGAGAGATGTGGTATTATTGAGGGATAGAAGTAATTTAGGCAGGAGAATAAAATGTATAAATCTAGCATTATAGGTACTGGCGGTATGTTTAAAATAACGAAACTCATGTTTTGCGGCTGTTTGATGTCAGTTTTTATGGCCGGATGTAAAAATTCAGGCGAGGAACAGACTGTCAGAAGCGATCAATCTTTTGAAAGTTATTCCTCGGGTTTCATCGAATCGCTATGGAAACAATATCCCGACTGGGCAACTGGTGTGGGTTACCACCAATACGACAGTGTTTTGGTCGTGCCGGATGAAAAATCGGTGCAGTCGTCGGTCGCTTTTGCAAAAATTCATCTGGATTCCCTGTCTTCTTTCGATCCGGCAGGGTTATCAGCTTCCAACAGGACCGATTTTTATATGATCCGGAATTTGCTCAAAGCATCGCTTTGGAGTACCGACACTTTGCGATCATATCAATGGGATCCCACGATTTATAATGTAAGCGGAACTTTTGCTTTTATATTAAATGAAAAATATGCTCCGCTGAACGAACGGTTAAGAAGTATCCGCGGACGATTGGCCAATGTCCCTTCCTATTATAAGGCGGCAAAAAATACGGTTGTTAATCCGGTACCAGAACTTCTTGCTTTGGCGATGGATCAAAATTTGGGAGGCTTATCGGTTTTTGAAAAGGATCTTCTGGATTCTGTAAAAGTGTCAACACTGGATGCAGGGGAAAAGAAACAGATTATTGAACGATCACAGCTGGCGGTAACGGCTATCAGGGATTATGTGCAATGGTTAAAAGTATTGAAAAGCGAAAAGCCACGGAGTTTCCGGTTGGGCAAGGATTTGTATGCAAGAAAATTTGCACACGATATCCAATCCGCTTATACGGCCGACCAGATTTATGATTCGGCGGTGGCTAGAAAGCAAGAGGTTCAGTCTAAAATGGCTGGTATCAGTCGGCAGTTGTGGCCCAAATATTTTGGAAATAAACCCATGCCGAAGGATTCTCTGGCATTGATAGGCGAAATGATTGATACCCTTTCGGCCAATCACGTCAAACAAAAAGATTTCCAGACAGCCATTGCAGATATTATTCCCGGGCTGATCAGCTTTATTAGTGAAAAGAAACTGATCGCATTGGATCCAACCAAACCACTTATTGTCCGTAAGGAGCCCGCATACATGGCAGGCGTTGCCGGAGCCTCCATCAGTGCGCCCGGTCCGTATGACAAAGGCGGCAATACCTATTATAATGTAGGCAGCATCGAAAACTGGCCGAAAGAAAAGGCCGAAAGCTATTTGAGGGAGTACAATCATTACATCATGCAGATACTGGATATCCATGAGGCGATTCCCGGACATTACACGCAGCTGGTTTATGCGAATCAGTCGCCGAGTTTGATTAAATCACTTTTGGGCAACGGGGCGATGGTAGAGGGCTGGGCAGTTTACACCGAACAGATGATGCTCGAAAATGGCTTTGGAAATAACCAGCCGGAAATGTGGCTGATGTGGTATAAATGGCATTTGCGCGCAGTTTGTAATACAATTCTGGATTATAGTGTGCACGCCGGGAACATGAGTAAAGAGGAGGCGATGCATTTATTGACAAAAGAAGCGTTTCAGCAGCAGGCCGAGGCGGAAGGGAAGTGGAAACGGGTAAGTGTTAGCAATGTGCAGCTGACAAGTTATTATACCGGATATAAGGAGATCATCGATCTTAGAAAAGCGTACCAAAATAAGCTGGGAAACAAGTTTGACCTGAAATCTTTCCACGAAAAATTCCTGAGTTATGGAAGTGCTCCGGTAAAATACATTAAGGACCTGATGCTGGAAGATTAGGTTCGCGATAATTAATATAGTTTGAATCATTTAAATTGAAAATTGATCATGTTTAGTATTGACATATATAAGGAAAGAAGGCAGCTTTTAAAGAAAACGGTTGGGAGCGGGCTCATTCTTTTATTAGGGAATGAGGAAGTGGGGATGAATTACCGGGATAATACCTACCATTTTCGGCAGGATAGTACGTTTTTGTATTTCTTTGGTTTGGACAAACCCGGATTGGCGGCGCTTGTTAATGTTGACGAAGATGTGGAGATATTACTGGGCAACGAACCGACCATTGATGATATCGTCTGGATGGGAACACAGCCCTCCGTGTCGGATACCGCAGCATTGACAGGGATTCACCAGGTAGATGCGCTAAGTGCGCTGGAAACGTTGGTGAAGAAATCTTTTGCCAAGGGACAGACGGTGCATTATCTTCCGCCATATCGTGCGCAGGCTGTGATAAAACTGAGTGAGATCTTTGGGATTTCGTATGCGGAGGTGCAGGAGCGCGCTTCTGTTAAGTTGATCAAAGCGGTGGTGGCCCAGCGATCTTACAAATCCGCTCAGGAAGTTTCTGAAATTAATAAGGCTGTTCTTGTCAGCAATGAAATGCATCTGGCGGCGATCCGTTATTCAAAGGAGGGGCGGACAGAAAAGTACGTTGCCGGTATTTTGGAAGGGATGGCCTTGAGTGCGGGGGGCAATATTGCGTACCCGGTCATTTATACGGTCAATGGTCAGACACTGCATAATCATCCGACACAGAATCAGTTGAAAAAAGGGCAGCTCATCTTGTGTGATTGCGGGGCGGAAACGGCCATGCATTATGCCGGTGACCTGACAAGGACTTTTCCGGTCGAGCAAAAATTCACAGCACTTCAAAAGGAGGTTTATGAAATTGTATTGAAGGCCGAGGAAGCGGCGGTTGATGCACTGAAACCGGGAATTCGTTTTCTGGATGTACATCATCTGGCTTGCGAGCAGCTGGTGGATGGTTTGAAACAACTGGGTTTAATGAAAGGAGATGCGCAGGAAGCGGTAAGCCAGGGAGCACATGCCTTGTTTTTCCAATGTGGTCTCGGGCATATGATGGGACTGGATGTGCATGATATGGAAGATCTGGGCGAACAGTACGTAGGTTATTCGGATGATTTGGTAAAAAGTAAGGAGTTCGGTTTGAAATCTCTCAGATTGGGCAGGGAGCTGGAAGCCGGCTTTGTGCTTACTGTGGAGCCGGGTTTATACTTCATTCCTGAACTCATGGATATGTGGCAGGCACAGGGCAAGCTGAAAGACTTTATTAACTATGATAAACTGGCCGCCTTCCGTGATTTCGGCGGAGCCAGGATCGAGGATAATTTCCTAATCACAGAAAATGGTTATCAATTACTGGGAGAACCGTTGATAAAATCAGTGGCCGATATCGAAGCACTGGGTAGAATATAACATTTCCGGTACATTATATATAGAATGAGCTCCAAGATTCCGTACTATGGGAAATTTTGGAGCTCATTTTATTTATATCTGGTGTTGTGAATGAATAATCCAATCGAATTTTGTACCCGGAAAAGTTCAATTTGATACTTGTACTGGCTGTTTGAAAACGCCTACTCGAAAACTTAGAAAAAACTTTCCTTAAAATGCTGCTGAATTTCAGTGTATTAGCAAAAGAATCAAAAATAATTCACAATTATTTTACCTACGTGCTTGCGTAGTAAAAAAAAAGCTGCCACTTTTGCACTCCCAATCGGGTAATACGGCGCTGAAAACGATCACTGCCACAAGTTCCGGAAGTGATGGAGCACAGTTCTTTGACATGATGAAGAGAGTAACAAGATAGTTCGTTTAAGAAGATACCGTGACATTCTTTGGGATGATCACAAACAAAAATTTACAATGGAGAGTTTGATCCTGGCTCAGGATGAACGCTAGCGGCAGGCTTAATACATGCAAGGCGAGG
>NZ_JAVFVU010000015.1 GCF_030929615.1 Dyadobacter sp. LHD-138
ACAGTTCCAATGCCATCCTTTTAAAAGATTCGTCAAACACCCGTCGTTTTCTCATAGTCAAATTTAGTTGAAATATTAAATCTGCCTATTTCTGCCTCCAAACAAATGTAGCAACGTCAATGTAACCATTTCTTGAAGTAGCCCGCCTTAGACTCATACCCGAGTGTTTCATAAAAACCTTTTGCTCCAAAGGTTGCTAAGGAAACAAGTACGCAACCATTTTCCTTACTAATATCCTCGAAACAAGTCATTAACATTGATCCAATTTTCATTGTTCTGACTGAAGCATCAACAACTATCTCATCAACATAAGCAACCAGCCCACTGGCGTAAATAGCATCGTGAAAATAACCCGACACATATCCAACGATAGTTTCATTTTGCACAGCAACAAGCAAACAGTGCTTTTCATTTTCAATAAACTGCGTGAGATTGTTTTGCAAATAGGACTCTGATACACAGATCGCCTCACTAAGCTGATTGGCTAGCCTTAAAATTGGATATACATCTTCTTGTGTGGCTTTCCTTGCAAAAACTGATTGTTCCATATGCCTTTATAATGTCTTTAGTGCTTGAAATTAGATTGCAATTTAAAGACATTAAAATAAGATATTTGCCCTACTTGCAAATAATGATTTTACACGTAGCTATCCCGTTCGGCGGAGCCTCCCGACTGCGTCCCAGCCTCACCGGTTTTCGACCGACCCAAACCCAACAACGCAAGAATCAGGTTTACCCCGCCAGCCAAACGAGATAGTTTTGTGCTATCAATTACATCCTAAACTATCCGCGCATGCATATCAACAGCAAACCTTCGATTTTGTATTTCGGTACACCGGTCGTGCTGATCAGTACCAAAAATGAAAACGGGACCGATAATCTTGCTCCGATGTCTTCCATATTCTGGCTTGGCTGGCGTTGTGTTATTGGCTTGGGGGCGAGTGCACAAACTGTAAAGAACCTCATGCGAACGAAGCAATGCGTACTGAATTTACCTTCCGTCAACGAAGTGTGTCAGGTAAATAAGTTAGCAAAAACTACGGGTGTCAATCCCGTGCCTGATTGGAAAACGTCAAACGGATACCGTTTCGAAGAACATAAATTTGAAATAGCCGGCTTCACCAGGCAGGTTTCAGAAACTGTTTTGGCACCCAGGGTAAAACAATGCCCCGTTCAAATGGAAGCCGTGGTTGAGGCCGTACACGGTTTGGCGGAAGGCGACATTGACATGCGGGGCCGTATCGTGACCTTTGAATTACGCGTCCAAAATGTCCATATTGAGGAATCGTTACTGATGGACGGCCAAATCAACCGCGTTGACCCCGATAAGTGGAAGCCGCTGATCATGAGTTTTCAGCAATATTATAGTTTGGGCGAAAATGTCCACACTTCTGCCCTGGCAGAAATACCGGAAACCGCTTACAATTCGCCGGATCGGGCAAAGGTTATAAACAGTCATAGTCAGGCATAGTATTTACCGGAATACTGCATACTTAAATAAAATACCGTCCTTGAAGGTAAATGCGAGTAGCTCTAATATTCAAAAAATCAGGTATCAAAGCAGTCGCAAACAAATTATCTGTTTATAACAACAATTTGGCAACATGAATAAAATGATATTTCTACTCATGACAATTTTGACAGCTCTTTTCGCTTGCAGCGAAGCCGATGAACAAGAACCGGCGACAACTTCGGAAATTCTTTTTACAATGCCCGAAGAATCAGAAACACACGAAGGAACTTGGCTCCAATGGCCGCACCAATATCAATATGGAGTGGCTTACCGTAACAGTTTAGACCAAACTTGGGTATCTATGACAAAAGAATTGGTAACAAGTGAAAAAGTTCACATTATTGCCTACAACCAAACTGAAAAAGACCGAATTATTGCATTGTTGAATGCTGCAAGCGTTTCATTAACCAATGTAGATTTCAAAATTTATAAAACAGATGATGTGTGGGTAAGGGATAACGGGCCAATTTACGCCAAGGATAAAAATGGGGATTTGGTTATACAAGATTGGGGATTTAATGCCTGGGGACAAAAAACCGACGACCAGTCAGGGCTTCCAATTGGCTTTTCAAACTGCAACACCATTCCTTCAAAGATTGCAGCCGACCAAGGTAGAACATTAATTGATATAAATTCCATCATGATAAATGAAGGCGGAAGTGTAGAAATTGACGGCAACGGAACTTTGATGGCGTGTAAAAGTTCAATTCTGAACAGCAACAGAAACCCAGGAATGACACAAGCACAATCCGAGGCAATTTTTACAAAATATTTAGGTGTCACAAACTTTATCTGGCTTGATGGCCAAGCAGGACTTGAACTTACAGACCAACATGTTGACGGATTTGCCCGATTTGGGAATGCGACAACCATTGTAACGATGGAACAAAACGACTTATTGGATTTTGACGTAAAGCAATCTGATATAAACAAACTTTTATCCGCCAAAAACAAAAGTGGCATGGCTTATACATTTTTGAAAGTTCCATTAACACAAAACAATGTAGTAACCACAAATGGAACGAATTTAGGTTACAAAGGCTCGTATGTAAACTATTATATTGCCAATAATAAAGTTCTTGTACCAAACTACAACGACCCGAATGATGCCATTGCAAACGGAATAATTCAAACACTTTATCCCACACGAACAGTTGTCGGAATTGACGTTAGAAATTTATACCAAAATGGAGGAATGGTACATTGTGTAACGCAACAACAACCTAGATAAAAACGGTCGCCGACATGGGTTCAAATGGAAGTAGTCTTTTGAAGAAAGTAAGGTTGCCTATGCAGAAAAAAAAGAACGCCGTACACCCGAAAGCAAGGGCGTTCTTGTAAAGCAACCGGATCAATAATTTCCCCCTGAAAGGAGTGAAAATTATTTCTTTGAAAAGGCGTGTATCGGGACTATAATATCAAGTCCCGGTCACTGATTTTCGATGGAAAAGTAATTTGTATGTCCTCAGGCGTGCCGGTTCTGTATGTTGTGCTTCGGCCTTCCACGGTCATTTTCCCCTTGGGATCCAGCGTTACAAAGGCGAAAAGCGACTCGTTGTAAAAGTGCGCGTGCCCCTGATAAACATAAGAAGCGCTATTGACGATAAAATAATGTACCCCATTCCGCTCACCATAGCGGTCGTCGTGATCGTGCCCCATGAAAACAGCCGTTACCCTTGCTATGCTCCCCCGCTTTTTTGCAATAAAATTGGCCTGATCAAAAATTTTCAAAATCTCATCCGCATTGCCGATTTCGTCAAAATAATCACTCAGAAAAACAGGCTGGTGCATAAATACGACAACAGGAAATTTGGCAGCGGCTAAATCTTCTTTTAACCAATTGAGCTGCTCCTTGTCTGTGAAACTTCGTTTGGGAGCCGGCAGCGGCCCCCAGTTTGAGGTGTTATAATCCACCAAAGTTCCATCGTCCTTTTTCAGAAAATTCCGGTCCATCACCACAAAATGATAGCCACCCTGATCAAACGAATAATACCGTTTGGGCATATCCCAGAACTTCATGATGGTTTCCTTACTGCAAAGATCCATGTCATGGTTTCCCAAGACATGGTATTTTGGACCATGGAAACGGTTCCATTCCGCCATAATCCCATCCGACTTTTGCGCCCGGCAAAAATCACCGCACTGGATAATGAAGTCTGGCTTCGTTTTTACAACCTCGTCCATAAAACTTTTCAACCTGGGTACTTCATCCTGCCCAAATTGCAGATGATGCAAATCAGAAATTAATCCAAACCTAAGTTTTTTCGTACTTTGGTTGTTGACAGGAATAGCAAAAACATTGGATGATGTTAATGCTGCTGTTGCGATAAAACCTATTTTTTTGATAAAGCGACGACGTTGCTCCATGGTTTTAAGTATTATAAGTAGCCGTTGGCAATTAGCTATAGGCGATTAGCTCAGTAACCGGATGATTAATAGCTTACTATAAAAATCAATAATATAAACTAATTTTTCACCACTACTTAACTAAAAAATAAGATCATTTAAAAACGGTCGGCACCGGTTCTCCTACCGTATGGTTCGCTGTAAATTTAAAACCCAGCAATTGTGCCGCAGTCTGCGCGATCTGATCCTGATAGATCTGCGCATTGTTTTTCATTTCTCCTTTCGCTGGAATACCCGCTCCAATGACGGCAAGCCAGGTTTCATTCGAACGCGGCGCCGAAGTCCCGTGCCCTGTCCAATGACTGCCCACACCACGCCCGTGATCAGGATAAATCAAAAACACGGTATTGTCCTTATAAAAAGGATCCTGCTGCATGGTATTCCAAAGATTGCCAATCATGGCGTCCAGATAATGCCCTGCGTCCAAAAATGAATCATACTGGCCCGCATGCCCAAAGTTGTCGGGATCTGCAAAATCAATATGGACAACTTTTGGATGATTGGCTGCAATGTAAGATTTTGTCAGCGCATAGGTGTGTACATCGAAACGGATTTCAGAACCAAAATACTCAGGCAGATAATGTTGCTGTTCGTTCGCCAGTTTTTGTGCGTCGGTCAAATTTGCCCCTTTAACTTCCTCTCCCGGCACGTTGACCAGCATTTTATTTCTGTCCCGGTTAACAATTTTCGCCACGGGCTCCCAGGAAGCGAACGCAACCACTTTGCCCTCATACCCTTTTTGCTTGTTGAAAAATTCAAGTACGTTTTCGTTTGGGTTGTTTGGATAACTGTTGCTGTTCACCTGCGGATCGTAATAGCCGCAAAGCGTTTCGCTGCGTCCCGGATACGAAAACCAGTATTTATTTTTAACATTAACCTGACTTCCCAAATCCCGGTTTCCATACAACTGTCCCTTTTGTCCGATCGTATTCCAAAAAAATGGCATCAGTTTTTCCCTTCTCTCCTCATCCGAATTAGCCCAGTATTTTTTAAATAAGGCCGCAGAATCCTGGCTCCGGTATTTCTTGTTAAACAACAATACAGAATCCGCTCCGTTGAAAACCTCCTGCCAACGATAACCGTCCAGCGAAATTAGGACCACATTTTTCGCTTTCTTTTGCCCGTAACTAAAAGTACTGCAAGCCAGTAAAGCAAAGATCAATAAACTGTTTCTCATGATTTGAAAGATTAATTAAAGGTTCAGGTCTTTGGTTTGTTGATGATTAACTTCATCCCGGACGCCAAAATCCGGAATGAAGTTAATTTAAATTAAGTAGTAGTGAAAAATTAGTTTATTATCGATTTTTATAATAAGCTATTAATCATCCGGTTGCTGAACTAATCACATATAGCTAATTGCTAACAGCTGCTTATGGTTATTTAATCAGCCACATCACTACGTTTTGCGTATCAGCACCTTTGAACTGAGCTTGAATCGAAGCTTTTACATTCACTTCATTGGTCGAGTACTCAGAAGTAGGATAAGCCCAGCGAACGGGAATCTGGTTATTATTGGCATTTGAAAGTCCGATATCAAACTTGGGCACGCCTGTACGACGGTTGTTGTAAAAAGCCTGGCGACCCGAATTCTCAAAGAAAGCCATGTACTTTTGTTCCAAAATCTTGTTCAGACCTTCCGTGGTGTTTCCGGGATATGCGTTTTGGGCTACAAAGGCATCGATGGCCGTTTGTGCTATACCATAAAACTTCATCGATTCTTCAATACCTTTTTTGTAATAATCCGCAGCATTTCCAGTAACCCATCCCCGATTAATTGCCTCTGCGATGTTGAAATGAACCTCATGTGCGCCAAGTTGGATAGCAGGAAGGCCGGCAGCCGAAGTTACCCAGTAGTCAAAGTTGATCATCGACAACAATCCTTTTCCCGCCTGATCCAGCAAAGTCGACTGTAAATCACCCGTTTTTCCGCCAACGTACCGTGCAAACACATCCGTATTTGTTTTCAAAGCTTCCGCGGGTGAGGCAACAATCAATAAACGCGGGTCTCTGGTCACTTTGGCAATATCGGTGAAAGTCGCACCCAGCGTATTTCTCTTATCCGTTTTTATAACCACACCATTGGATGGCCAAAGTGGATAGGTATTAAAAGTATTGTAAACAATTTGAAAGTTCTCCGCATTGGTCAGGATCAGCGGATACTTAACCGGATCACTCACAATGGCCGTAAACTGCTGTTTTACATTCAGCTCAGGGGTGTCATCCGCGCGTTTGCTAAGGCTGGTTAAAACCCTCAATTTGTACGAATTAACCAGTTTCTGCCACTTGGCCAAATCTCCGTTGTAAACAAAATCGTTAGAAACCGTTGCTTTCTTGGCAACCAACGGAGTCAGCTCAGCATTGGCTTCATCCAACCATTTAAGTACCTGAATATAGATGTCCTTCTGACTGTCATACTTTGGCTTAAAATTAGCATCACTTGCGCCTAGCATCGCCTCAGACATAGGCATGTCTCCAAAAATCTCTGTGCCACGGCTGTAAAAATAAGCTTTTAGAAATTTGCCCAACGCCTTGTATGGCAGTCCCAGATCTCCGATTTTTTCGGCGGCAATCTCCATTTGGTTTACGTTTCGCAAGTTAACATAAGTACCGTCAAAGGAAGCCGTTGTCCAGCCATAAGCCTGCCCTTCATAATAGGCTTCGTTCTGGGTCATGTATTGATTATGGCGGTGGTCCGTACTCCATGGCGCGTCATAAGTGCTACCGTTCATAAGAATACCGGCCAAAATCAGATCCGAAGAAGGCGCAAGAATCGCAGCCGGATCCTTTTGCAATTCTGTGATGTCTTCACAGGATGTCAGGCAGATCACGCATGACAGGATAAAAAATTTTATACGTTTCATAGGAATGTTCGGTTAGAATGTCAGGTTAAGGTTTGCGCCAAAACTTTTCACGGAAGGCGTCTGAAAATCCGTGATTGTATCGCCGTTCGTATACTTGTCCAGGTCAATATTTCTCGTGTATTTTCCCGTGAAATACAAGAGGTTTCTACCCACAAGCGAGATACTGGCCGACGATGCAAAATGTAGTTTTTCCAATAATTGTTTTGGAATATTATAACTCACGATCACTTCCCGCAGCTTCACATAACTTCTGCTCTTGGCCGCTACATAATTCGACTGGTAATAATTGGTAGCCCAGGCCTGCCATAATACCGGCACATCATTTGTTGTAAATTCACGGGTATCCGATATTACTTTTCCGTCCTGATCCGTGTTAAGCTGCCCCTTCACAATGCGCTGGCCAGTCGTCATAACACTTCCTTTGTATCCTTTGGTATCGCGGTTATTCCAGTCTTTCAAACGATACTCGTTAGCTGATTCCGGTGCAGTTCCGCTACCAAATTGCTTGGTATACATGTAGTTATTGATCTTGCCACCAAAACGTCCGTCAACCTGGAAGCTGAATACGAATGATTTATAAGAAAAACTGTTGTTAATTCCAGCCGTAAATTTATTGTCGTAACTGCCCACTTTCGTTCTGTATGGATTGTAGGCTGGCATACCGTTTGAGCCTACGATGATTCCGCCCTGCGCATCACGCTGGAAATCAGTAATAAAATATCCGTCCGCACGGTCACCTACTTTTATGTTTCCGTTGTTGCTGTCTCGGATCTGTTTGCCGTCAATTTTGTCGAGCCACCTATGGTTTGTTGACCAGTTTGCCGAAACATTCCAGGAGAAATTGTCCGTTTTCACAACATTACCTTCGACAGTCAGTTCTACGCCTTTTCTGATGTAGGTATACGCATTGCCCTGAATCGCCGACACCCCGGATGTGATCGAAGTCGGTACATTAACAATACCCGGCCCTTCGATATTTCGGTACACCGCTCCGTCGACAGTCAGACGATTATGGAAAAACCTCATTTCCAAACCAGCTTCCATCGTCTTAACCCGCGCCGCCTGCAAATCCGGATTGTATAACGTTCCTGTATAACCTACACCTGTATACGTATTATTCCAGCGACCGCTTGTGCTGTATGTCGGGAGTAATTTGTAGATATCGTACTGATCATTTTCATCGACAAAGTCACTGGCCACATTCGCATAAGATCCGCGAAGTTTTACGAAAGAAACGGTTTCCGGGAATTTAATCACCTCAGAAAGTACCGCGCTTAATGACGCTGACGGATAAAAATACGTATTGTTTTTCTTTGGCATCGTTGAAGAACGGTCTGCACGGCCAGTTAAACTCAGATAAAGAAAATCGTTGTAGTCAAGATCCACAAAACCATAAACACTTCCTACCTGACGTTTCCCCCAGTCATTTCCAGAAGTTGCCGGCTGAACCGAGTTGGATAAATCATAAACGCCAGGGACAATAAGCCCTTTGTTTGTAGTACCACTCAAGGCCGTCACCTTCACAGATCTCAAATTTCCGTAAAGCGAAGCATTCAGCCCAAAATGATCCATGAACCGGTTCTCATATTTAACAGACGCTTCCGTATTGTTTTCCCAGAAAGTATCGTAATTCTCATTATAACCTCCCACCTGGTTACCGA
The DNA here is from genome assembly GCF_030929615.1 of Dyadobacter sp. LHD-138. Lineage (GTDB taxonomy): Bacteria > Bacteroidota > Bacteroidia > Cytophagales > Spirosomataceae > Dyadobacter. The sequence goes on from NZ_JAVFVU010000015.1 coordinate 8,442, forward strand.
ACCCGAAATTGTAAAGATTCGAAGAAATCGGAGCCCTGTTTGTACGTCTTCTGTTCCAGGTACTTACATTGGATCTGGCATTAAAAGTAAGCTTGTCTGTAAGTTTGTAGTTCAACTGTACAAAACCGTAAACGTCATTTTTATTGTACGTTTTCAATGCCTCATGTGCCGTCATCCAGGGGTTATCGTAGATCGTATATTCACGGTTGTACTGCTGTACATTTTCCTTTCCAGGCTGCCAGTAATTGCGCAGATCATTTACGTCATAATCAACACCACCCCAAACCGTGAAAATGTAAATCGGGCTGTTCGGACCGTAACCCAGGGTTGGATAATTGGGAGAATACTGCCTGTTGTAGTTGATGCTGGCATCAATCCGCATCTTTTTCCCGGCGTTAATACCACCTGAAATATTCACATTCGTCCCGCCCAATTTGGTATTTGGCACCGTCCCGCGCTGAAACATCTGCGAAACCGATAAACGAAAATCTCCGAATTCACTCTTATTGGAAATCGATAAGTTATTGGTACTCAACAACCCGTCACGCAGAAAGTTTTTCAGGTTGTCTTTTCCGCGAGCAAGCCAGGGAAGTGCTACGAGGTTGCCGCTTGCATCCTTAGGGCTGTTGTACTGCGTAATCGGCTGACCTTCGAAACGCGGTCCCCAGATATTGTAGTCATTATCATTGATACCACCGCCACGGCCATCTTTAAAGGCATACTTATAATCACTTCCCGGACCATACTCTGTTTGGTATTCAGGAATGGCGTTGTAACCCGTTTGCAATTGCGTACTGGAATTAAAATCAACCTGAAATCCTTTTTTATTGGAAGAGCCTTTCTTGGTTGTGATAACAATAGCACCATTACCGCCTCTGTTACCATATAAGGCCGCCGCACTCGCACCTTTCAACACCGAGTACGTTTCGATATCATCCGGGCTTAGGTTCCAGGAATCCGTATTAACAGGAACACCGTCAACTACATACAAAATACCCTTACGCCCACGTAATGTTACGTTCGGGGACGAAAAAAGATCCGTTCCCTGCGCGATCGTCAAACCGGCTACTTTCCCTGCGAGCGACGCGATGGCGTTGGACTCCCGGGCTTTCACCATGCTGCTCCCCTTTACTTCCTGCACCGCATAACCGAGTGCTTTTTTCTCCTTTTTAATACCAAGAGCCGTCACAACAACCTCGTTAAGGGAAGTTTGATCCGCTTTCAAAGTAATATCCAGCACAGAATTGCTGCCAACAGCAAGTGCCTCCGTAACAAAACCCAATGCTCTAAACTCCAATAGATCGCCATTGTTGGCGAACAGTGCGTACGTACCGTCCACGGAAGTCGATGTTCCTTTTAAGGACGTCTTATTAATAACTGAAATTCCGGGAAGCGGACCGGTAGCATCGCTGACCTTCCCTGTGATTTTTGATTGTCCCCAACCTTGCAGAGACCAAAGAAACAACAGCACCAGCAGCACTGTTCGCTTAGGAATAGAAGTGAAATACATTACGTAGTAGTGATTAGGATTAGTAATAGGACAAAGAAAATAATTACTCAGCTAAATATAGTTACTATAATGTTAAGTATTTGTAAACAATTAAATATTTATAAAAATAATACGCTAAAAATTATCGATAATTCCATGAAGTACTTTTTGAAATTAAAAGGAGTATAAAACAAAAGTTATTAAAACAATATTATAGTATTAGTTAACTTATGGTTAATAATATGGACTAAAACAGGCAATATGTTTACAAATATTTATAATTGACACAATGTTTAAATAAATACCACACGGCAATATTTGTATCATCACCCCACCAAACTCAAATGTACCAATAAAATTACTGTTTAGTATATATGTACAAACGACACCAAACAATCAACGCCATATCAATAAAAACAGCTGTCACATTCCGTGATTCGGGAGATCGCGCGAGGTATTATGTACAACCTCAGCTATCGCAATGATCTTGTCTAGGTCCTGCTCCAGATTATCAAATTGTTAAGTCGCTACGAGCTACGTTTTCATTGAATAACTTTGTGCAACTGAACAAATCGAACCTGATATGATCTGGATTAACAAAAAGGAATGGCTCCTTATAATCTTTTCACTGCTGCTGCTGTTTTCAGGTGGCGCCTACCTCTATCTTTCGCCGGAATATGATGAGTATTATATTCATGAACTTGGCGCTACCAAAACAATCTGGGAAAACCCGCACAAGTCGGGCAACAGCGCGTTGGTCATTAAGGTAGAAGGCTATGCAAATGACGATTATGGCTTAAAACTTGATTACTATCATAAGGCTTCCCATGACAGTAAATCTTTCAAAAGGACGCATTCTGAGATCATTAAATTTCCAGCCGGTGATATCCACGGCACTTTACGAAGAGATTTCCATGGAAATCAGGACAACAGCAAAGTCAATATCACCTATATGCCCGAACATGAATCCGCGATAAAAGGGACGATTAAGTTGAAAGTAGGTATTTTCTAGTTTTAAAAATCGGTATATTTAGCTTCAAACAACCATAATCCTCTTTTATTTGTTTTCAGATCAGGATCTAGAAATACAGCGACCGTCTTTCCAATTATGAATCCCCGGCAAAAACGAATTCAGGAGAGAAAACTCATTAAACTTTCCATAGCCACCGGCTCCGCATTAACCATTTGGGCGATCGTGGTGGGTATTATCGGAGATTCCAAGGCGATCATTTTCGACGCACTGTTTTCAATGGTCGGATTAAGTCTATCGGGCGTCTCATTGCTCGTCAACAATTTCGTCAGAAAACCTGACGATGATAACCTGCCCTTCGGTCGCTCTCAATTTGAGCCTTTTGCGATAACCGTCCAGTCTTCGGTCATCATATTTTTGTGCCTTTATTCCCTCGCCACTTCTGTTATCGACATCATGGATGGCGGAAAGGCCGTGGAACTTGGCATTGCCCTGCCCTATTTAATCTCCTCCATTGTCGTTTGTTTCCTTTTGTGGCTGTTTTTTAAAAACAAGGCAGCACAGCTTCAATCCGAATATGTCCGCATTGAATCCACAGAATGGCAGCTGGATGCACTTTTGAGCTTCGGCGTTTTAGGAGGGTTCTCACTGGCTTATTTTTTAAAGGACACCTCGCTCGCTTACATGATCCCCTATCTCGATCCTTCGATGGTCGTCATTATTTCCATTCTGTTTCTACGAATTCCTGCCAGGACCTTTTGGAAAAATGTACGCGAGTTGCTTCAATTTGCGCCCGATGACGAGGTCGAAGAGAGAATTCACGAAGCATCGGAGCAGCTTGCCGAAAAGTATAATTTTACCGATTCTCTGGTTCGGGTAGCTAAAACCGGCAGCAGTTATACGATTGAAATTGATTTTTTATTACCAAAACATCTTTCCGATATGAAGGTCGGGGACCTTGACCTAATCCGTCAGGAACTGTATGACCAGATCAAAGGTGACTACAAAATGTGGCTGACCATTTCTTTCACCACCGAACGAAAATGGATGATCTGACGGCCGGACAGGTATGCCCGAGCCACACCCGTCCGACGGTTTTTTCCGTCGGACGGGTAAAAAACAGCTACAATTCAACCCGGATCCAGCCGGTGATTTATATTAACTTTTTATTAAGTAGTCAATATTGACCATTTCAATGAATAACTTTGTGTTCCGGAAAGCAAATTGAAGAAATGAAAAATGAAAAAATTTACGAACTGGAAACAGGGCGTACAGTAAAAGTGATTACAAAAGGAATACTTGCTTCAGATCTGTCGAAAGTGGTTATTGAAACGGAAGTTTTGGTAAAGGATCAGAGAGAAGAAGAATTCCATCCTCCTATCGGGCTTAGCCATCCAAAATACTGGAAATTAAAAAGGCTGACCGATGAGCAATCGAGAAAGTTACAGATTCAATACAGTGGCGTGTCCGACAAACAGATCAGAAAAGCGGTCAGAGAATTTGAGAAGATGCTGAATCAGGAGGTTTTACATTAACACTTGCCATACCGGGCTGCCAGTCGCAGCCTGGTATTTTTTTTACTTCAAGCTATTCCCCGCACAAATAAAATCCAGAAATTACACGGATCGGTTACAACCAATTTTATATTGACGGAGTCTTATATCCAAGGAGCCGGAACAATAGCCGGGTTCATTTTCCAGGCAACCCAATTGGTCAATTTAAAACATTAGCCACATGAAAATTTCAAAAACTGTACTTCAGGCGATGGCCGTTGCCGTCGTTATCACGAGCATAGCCGCCTGTTCCAGCGACGACGGCGTGAACCCAGAAAAAGAAAAATCAGCAAAAACAAAAAACGTTGATCCATGCCCTGCGTGTGGAATGGGCTGATATTGTAAAGTCATAAATAGTTATGGAAAAGATTTTCTCGTCCGTGGCCTGCAATCTGGATGCCAATATTTTATTGGCATCCCTGCCACTTTTTGAACAGGAGAAAATCCAGGCGATTGAATGGTCGTTCGATGCACTTTTTAAATACGAAGAAATACCAGGCTGGTTTACGGATCTGGTTAAAGAATTTGGCAACCAGAACAGGTTAATCGGCCATGGTGTTTATTTTTCCATTTTTTCGGGGAAGTGGCTGCCGGAACAAGAATCCTGGCTGAAAAACCTGCGGACCTTCGCCAGAGAATTCAAATTTGACCATATCTCCGAACACTTCGGATTTATGACGGGAACCGATTTTCACAAGGGCGCTCCCATCAGCATACCCTTTACCCAAAGCACACTCGCGCTGGGAACCGACAGACTAAAAAGGATTCAGGAGGCCTGCGAATGTCCGGTCGGACTGGAAAATCTGGCATTTTCCTATTCGTTGGAAGAAGTTAAAAAACACGGAAATTTCCTATCCCAGCTGACAGACGGCGTCAATGGGTTTATCATTCTGGATCTCCATAACTTATACTGCCAGATACACAATTTCGATATTTCTTTCCAGGATATCATCAACCTCTATCCGCTTGAAAAAGTAAGAGAAATTCATATTTCAGGCGGAAGCTGGGATGAACGATTGACCAGAACAGGCGAAAAGATTCGGCGTGACACACATGATAACGGTGTTCCCGAGGCAGTTTTCAAGCTGTTGGAAGCTACGATACCGTTATGCCCAAATCTTAAATATGTGGTTCTGGAACAACTGGGAACCGCACTTGATACCGAAGAAAGCCGGGATAACTTCCGCACCGATTTTCTCAGCATGGATGAGATTGTCACCAATAAATCCATTCGATCTTCTCAAAAAGAAAAAAATAAATTCATGCCGCTGCACGAACTTATTATCCCTTCAAAACCAGTGGAAGACCTTTCACTGTTCAATCAACAGCAGCAGTTATCACAGATTCTGGAAAATGCGCTGGATTTGAACCACGCCAGACAATTGCTGGACGTGTCTAACCTGAAAAACTCTGCCTGGGAAACTGAAAAATGGGAACCTTTCATGCTCGAAACGGCGATGGCAATCGCCCAGAAATGGCGGTATGGATTTGTCTGATGCGGGCATTTAACGAAAATCAGATCCCCCCCCTTTAACTATGTTACCCTGGAAATGATCATTCTGACAGGACCCCTCCCATCCCAATTCGCCCCATGGAATCTGTTCCCATTCATCATACTAGCACAAAAAAAGACCATATCGATAAGACATGATCTTTTTTATTGACGTAAAACGAGAACTATTTAACCTTCAGCTCAGCCACAACCGGCAAATGATCCGAAGCATATTTTTCATCAATAACCCTCGTTGAAATACTTTGAAAAGTCCCCTCAGGCTTGTACATGATAAAATCAATGGCCCGGTCCGGTACCTCAACAGGAATTGTGAAAGCACATTTCTGACAAGTTCTGGTAAAGTTTTTATCCAGATACTGAATCACTTTGCTATCCGGCAAAGCATTAAAATCGCCGGCCAAAATCATTGGCAAACCCGATTTTTCAAAATGCTTCACAATCAGTTCGGCCTGAGTAAGTCTGTTCTGTTCTTTCAAATCCAGATGCGTACTGGCGAAAATCACCTTTTTCCCTTTTGCAATTTCAACGGTTACCGCGGCGATTGTTCTTGTTTCACCTTTGACAACAGGGTCAATAGGGAGAATAAATCTGGTTGAATCCAGAATAGCAAATTTGGATAAAACTGCTACACCGTAATCTCCGCCCTGATGGTCGATGGCTTTGGAAAAGAAGAAGTTCATGCCCGTCAGACGCGCCAGTTCCTTTGCCTGGTTTAGCCCTTTTCCCGACCGCTCGGTATTGACATCCACTTCCTGCAACGCTACAAAATCCGGTTTTTCATTGTTAATAACCTTCGCAATGGCAGCCACATCGATCTTGTCGCCGGCAGATGGCGGATTACAGTGATGAATATTGTAGCTCATCACCTTTAAATTTTTTGTTTTTTTGGCCGGAATTGAATTTTCTGTTCCTTCCGCCTGCGCAGTTAAACATGCAAAAGCCAACAGTATATTAAAAACTAATTTCATGGTATCAGGTTTGCGTATTGATTTAAAATTTGGGAATCCTACATTTTTGTTTTTCTGGCAATGTCATATTTTCCAACCACCTGGCCGTCGTCCCTGATCATTTTAAGGTTAAGTTCTTTTTTCGTCGCACGGACTTTGATCAGCGTCCGGTTGCCTTCAAGCGGCCCTCCCCCGATCACGATCGGATAATTGTGCGTTGCATCGGCATCATGCGTCATGTAACGATGTGTGTGCCCGGAAATCTGGATATCGATTTTAGCCTTGTTCAGGATCGGGCCAAAAACTTTTTGGCAATGCAGGGTGCCATGCCAGTCGCCGGAATGGTAGGGAGAAATGTGGATAAGTACCACCCTGAAATCCGCTTTTTTAAATTCTTCACTCGCCACTTCCTTTTCGAGCCATTTGGCCTGAATCTCACGATACCGGTCAAAGGCAGAAAGACCGCCGTACTCAACGCTATCATCGGTTTTGTCTTCTCCCGAATCCAGGATCACAAACCGGATAGGGCCGCGTGAAAATGCGTAATAGAATTTATTGTCGGGATAAGCAAAATACTCCGGAATGTGACGGGAAAAGCTGCCCCGGCATTCATGGTTTCCCTGCGTAAGAATAAAAGGAAATTCACTGGCGAAAATATCCGTGCTCGGCTTGATCAGGTGATCGACAAGCTGCTGCTCTTCGGTAACCCAGTCGAAGCAGTCGCCGTTAAAAACCACGAAATCGTAATCTCTGACATTGCCCGTATAACCATGGCGATAGAGCAGTTGCGGGATAATTTGCGGCCGGTCATGAATATCGTTAAAGATCACAAATTTCACTTCGTCCTCACTAACAGCCGGCGTTTTAAAACTGGACATCGGACTCGTAATCGTTTCCCCAAACTCTACTTTCGAACCCTTATACCCTAAAATTTCCGTAGAGACAATTCTGTATTTATGGTCCGTTCCAGGCTTCAGTCCGGTCAGCGTGATCTTGTTAATTCTGTTATTGGCCTCGATCAGTCCGTTATTATAACCAAACTCTCTTTTACTGGTATACCCTCCCGCGCCATATTCCACCCAGCTAAAAGAATTTTTATGTGTGATCCACATCACGGTCACTTCATCAGCACCAATATTCTGAAGATAAGGGCCGACCACAAAATGGTTTTTTTCTTCGGCATTGGCCGCCAAAGCGGAGACGCCCGGTAGCAGGCTCAGTGCCCCGATCTGAGACATTTTTTCAAGAAAGGATCGTCTGTCTGAAAGCATTCAATTAAGGATTTAGGAATAGTTTATTAAGTTTCTTTTGTTATAAGCAGTTCCCATCCATTTTTTAATGAGAACTGCCCATTCTATCATTCTCTCACGCTGTCATTAAAACCTACCAGCCCGGATTCTGAACCAGTTTTGGATTCAATAAAAGCTCCTGGGTTGGAATGGGGTAAAGATAATCTCTGGCTTCATTAAACTTCTTATTGATATGGCCATTGATCACGATACTTCCGCCTTTATTACCGTTTTCCAGTAATATTTCACTACCCAGTTTCAATATCTGCGCTCCGGCAACGGTTGGTTTATCCCCCTCGTAAATTACCAGGTCAATTTTTCCGTTTTTATCCAGATCATAACTTCCGGGTCCGGGGAAATACATACCTTTGTACGTCTTTGTCAAAAGCTGCCCTTCCTTCCAACGGACAACATCATCCCAGCGGAAGAAATTTTCCATCACCAGTTCCACACGTCTCTCGCGGCGGATTTCCAGAATAACTCCAACATTATTTCCTGTAAGCTGCGTGTATTGCTGCGCCTGATAGGGATCCGGATTTTTGTTGGCATCAGCCAGGTTGATATTCGGCATACCTACCCTGTCTCGAATCAGTTTAACAGACTTATCGAGGTCACCTTGCGTTAAGGTTCCTCTCTCTGCTTTGGCTTCTGCATAATTCAAAAGTATCTCCGCATACCGGAAAACAGGCATGTCCGTAATGTCTTTGTTAAAAGTATCCCACTTAGGGGCAGAAACAAATTTAATCAGCTGATACCCGGTAACCGTAGCGCCAAACTCAGGAACCAGTTGGACAGTTTCTCCGATACGTGTATAACCCGGCGTTCTGATGGTCTGTACCAAACGCGGATCACGGTTTTGCACTTCGTCGTAAAATTGCATCGTTTCATAACCTTTTACATCCGTGAAACGTGATCCGTCGGCCATTAAATAACTGTTGACAAGCTTCTTTTCCAAACCCGGTTTTCCATAGGAAGCCGTCATGGTATAATAATTCAGGTTGTGGTAAACCTGCAATTCGTCGCTGAAATCACGCGCCAGAATTACTTCGTCGACAATGGCATTATCCGATGAAAAGAGCTTAAGATAAGCGGTGCCCGGTGTAGATTTATAAATTGAATAACCACTATTTTTCATCAGATCCTCAGATGCCGAAATCGCCGCGTCCAAAAATTTATCGGCATTGGCAAGCTTATACTCCGGGTGATATTTACGGAAAGTTCCTTCATAAAGTCCAATGCGTGATTTCAAAGCAAGGGCTGTCCATTTGGTGACGGCGCTTACCTGACGGGAAGCATCCAGATTCGCAATGGCATAGTCAATATCCGCCATCACCGAATCCATCACCATCGCCCGCGGATCACGTGCCTGGTTAAGCAAATCCTCATCCTTCACTTCAATCGTCTGCGAATACCATGGCACATCGCCGAAACGTTTGACCATTCCAAAGTAAAAATACGCACGGAAGAAACGGGCGAGTCCGTTGTACTTGGCAACTGCCTTTTTATCCGGACATTTCCCTGAATTAGCCAAAAAATAGTTGATATTCCGTAACGAACCCCAACTCCATCCCCCACCACTGGTAGGCACAATGCGTGTTCCCTGAAGCTCATCCCGAAGACTGTTTTTTACAACGTTATCCACGTCTTCATTGTAGACATCTTCGGCCGAAGGCAATGCGCCATAAAATGAATTGGTATAAAGCAGAAGGTCGTTTTCTGTATTAAAAAACGTTTCGGGGGAAATCGCATCCTGTGGTAACTGGTTAAGGTCACAGGCCCAAAGCCCCAAAGCAATGGCTATTGTAAATAATATCTTTTTCATGAGAATGACTGTTATAAACCGGATTTAAAAATTAAGGTTAAGGCCGAGGGAGAATGTTTTGGAAAGCGGATAAGACCTTCCATTTGTTACATCACCATCAAATTGTTCCGGATCAATATATTTAGACCTGAGTGGCGTATAAGTCAGCAAGTTTTCTCCGCTTAGGTAAATACGGGCCCGTGGAACACCTATTTTTCTGCTCAGTTTCTCTGGGAAGCTATAACCAATCACCACATTTTTCAGGCGCAGATAACCTACATTTTGTACATATTTATCATTGGGAGCATTCAAATCTCCGCCTCCGTTAAGTGCTGTATACCCCCGCAAAACCGGGAAATAAGCATCCTGATTTTCGGGCGTCCACACATCACTTACAAAATCCTTTGGAATAAATGAGTAATACGGACGAGAGTAAGGCCCCCAAAACTTATCCGCATTCGCGCCCGGATACCAGTTTTTACGAAGAATACCCTGTGTCAGCGTCGACAGATCGAAGCCGTTCCAGGACGCGCCCAGGTTAAGACCATAGCGGAAACGGGCCCGGTTATTTCCAATTATTTTCAAATCACCGTGATTAGCCAGTGTGTTAGCCCCCTGATCAATTTTCCCATTTCCGTCCACGTCAATAAATTTAATATCTCCGGCCTGCAATTTACTCCAGTCGCCTGGTGCGCTCAAACGCTGTTTGTTCACCAAAGCCTGGTCCACGGTATAGGCCTGCGCTTCTTCATTGGTTTTGAAATAACCATCCAAAGAATAACCCCACATATCGCCGATTGTCTGGCCTACATAATAACCTGAGAGTAGTTTATTTGGATTGTCATACTTCGTGATCTTCGATTTCGCGTCGGAAACTATGAACGATGCATTATAGCTAAACGCCTTACCTGCCAGCTTGAACTGATCCCGCCATGACAGCGACAATTCAAACCCTCTGGTTTCCAGATCCCCTGCATTCTGCCGAGGTACCGACGCTCCGTATACGGCCGGAAGCACTTGGCCAGGCACCAGCATGTCGGTTGTCTTTCTGATATAACCATCAAAAACAAGGTTCATACGGTTTTTCAAAAGGTCGATATCAAGACCAATATTTGCCGTTGTTGCCTTTTCCCAGGTTAGATTAGCAGAAATCGGGCTTGGACTGTCGACATAATTCAGCTTCTGTCCATTGCTAATCCAGCTCGATTGGGCCGTTGGCATGATCGAAATATAAGGGTAAAAGCTCGCCGAGCTATTGTTGGACGGAAGCTGATTGCCCAATGTTCCATAAGAAGCTCTGATTTTCAAGTTATTAACCACATCTTTCAAAGGATCAAAAAACTGCTCCTCACTGACTCTCCAACCTGCCGACCAGGAAGGGAAAAAGCCGTAACGTCGTCCACTGCCAAACCGGGAAGTACCGTCATAACGGCCATTTACTTCCAGCAGATATTTACCCTGAAAATCATAATTCACCCTGAAAAATGCCCCAAACAATTCATACTGATAAGAATCACCCGAAGATAACTGTTCCCCAGTTCCCAGGTTCAAGTCATTCAGGTTTTCAGAAAGGAGGTTCTTCCTAGCACCAAACAAACGCTGATGCTTTTTCGTCTCGTAGTTCATCCCCGCTGTACCGCCTATATAGTGCTTCCCAATCGTTTTATTATACGATGTATACACATTGACCACGTTGGTAGGATCGAACCAGAATGTTTTCCGTAGCTGATCCGTATTGAAATTGGGAACATTTGTTAAAATCCCTGGCTGAATGGAATACTGGGCAACCGCTGAACGGTACCAGTCATCCGCGATATAAAACGAATAAGAGTGGTTCGCTACCAGGTTCCAGCTTTTTGTAAAATCAATCGTTAACGAGTTAATGGTAGTCAGTTCGTGAACCTTTTTTTCACCTCCGGCAACCCCCTTCAACAGGTTAGCAAACAAACCATCACCGATCGAATAATTGTTTTTAAGCGTATTGTAAGTCGCTGTCCCGTCCGGATTTGTTGGTGCATAGATCGGCATCGCATGTACTGTCACACCTACAAAGTTGGCATTCGCTCCGCCTTCAAGCCCGGGATATTTGTATTTTGAATCAAAGTATTGCGTGTTGTTGCTCACTTTAAGCCAGGGTGTAAGCTGCGCATTTACTTTTGATCTTAAAGTGTAAGAGGTAAACTTGTCCTTATTAACTTTCATGATACCATTCTTTGCAAAAGCAGAACCTGAAAGGAAATAATTGATTTTTTCCGTTCCACCCGACAGATTCACATTGTGCTGCTGGGACGGTTCTCTCATATCGAACATAGCATCCCACCAGTTATAATTCCCATAATAGTTATAGATATCCTTCCCGTTTACGTTTTTCACAACCGTCCAGGGACGTGCAGGGTTTTCTGTTTTATCATAGCGGCGTGCTTCAAGTTCTTTGTAATCTTCCTCGGAATAACGCGTGTAGGTATTTCCCGTAGCTCTTTTAAAGGCTTCGTCATTCAGCATCGTATGTTCATACCCATTGGTCATAAAATCGGTACTGATGGTGGGTGTGGAAAAACCGAAGTTATTGGTATAAGAGATACTGGTTTTTCCGCTTTTCGCCGTTTTGGTTGTTACCAGAATCACCCCAAAAGCACCACGGGCTCCATAAATTGCCGAGGCCGCCGCATCTTTCAATACTGATACCGACTCCACGTCACCAGGATTGATCCGGTTGATATCCCCCGGAATCCCATCAATCAATACCAACGGCCCTCCACCATTGATGGAAGTTTCCCCACGGACATTGAGATCGCCACCTTGTCCCGGGCGGCCGGTTGAAAAAGTAACATTCAGGTTCGGAACCATCCCCTGAAGAATCTGAGACATATTATTCAACGGCCTGTTTTCCAGATCCTTCGCCTGAATTTGGCTTACAGCACCGGTAAGATTAACTTTTTTCTGCACCCCGTATCCCACCACAACCAGCTCATTCAACGATTTTGTATCCGGGCTTAACGTTACATCAACCACCGATCTGCTCCCCACGGTTACTTCCTGAGATATGTACCCTACAAAACTGAACACCAAAACTGTATGGGTTGTCGGGATTGACAGTTCAAAACCTCCGTTGTTGTCCGTGGTTGTTCCCTGGGAGCTTCCTTTCAAAATGACACTTACGCCGGGTAAGGTTTCATTGGCGTCAGAGGATTTAACGGTTCCTTTGATACGAATTTCCTGGTTTGCCACATAAACCTGCAATTTGTTTTCCAGTGACTGGATAACGCTTTCTTCCTTATTCGTACGCTCCCTGGCCAGAACAATTTGTTCATTAATCACCTTGTAATGAATCCCGCGCGGGGCAAGCAACTGGTCCAGAACCTTTGAAAGTTTCTGATCTTTCACGTTAATGGTAACCTGTTCTTTGAGCGAAACACGGCTGCTGTACACAAACTTGGTGTTGGCTTTTACCTGAATTTGTTCAAGTACCTCGTTAAGTTTGACATTCGTGAGCCGAAGCGTAATGTCTTTACTCAAAATTGACTGCGCGGAGATTTCCTTTGCATAGCTTATACTTGCAAGTAAAACGGCCAGTATCCATTGAAGCAATCCGATGCGCATTATTTTTTGCCAGTTAATAGGCTTGTTACGTACTGATTTTTGCATAATTTTGATTTGTCTGATGGTTTAAGCACTGTTTAGATACATTGGCCCTTTGTTTCGGTGGTACGATTCGGAAAGGGCTGGTAAGCTTACTCCGGGGGTGGTGGTACACTCCCGGTTTTTTGGCTTTTCAAGGCGGGATCAGGCGGCAGTTTTTCATAGAAATGGATTGAAATTTATAAATGCGTGGTAATTATTTGCAGGGCAGTGCATCAATTGTTATTGTCTTTCCCGACATCGTGTACGTTGCTTCCAGACTATTGCAAAGCATTTCCATGATGGCCGGCAAGGATTCTTTTTCAAAATCACCGGTCACCAGACAGGAAGCAATCTCCGGGTTAGACATGCTGATGCTGATGTCAAATCGTTTTTCAAGCTGATCAATCGCCTGGTTTAAAGGCGTTTCTTTAAATACAACCGTCGCAGGTTCATATATTTCCTTTTTGGCATGTACCGGAACCGCTGATAAGACCAGGCGGCGGGAGCCGGTCTCGAAAAAAGCCTCCTGCTTAGGCTGCAACACCACAAGCTGCGGTGTTTGCTCTTTACCCGGGGCTGAAACTTCTACCCTGCCCGTCACGACCGAAACCTGAAAGACTTTGTTTTTTACCGGTGCTTTTACATTGAAACTCGTACCCAAAACCCTGATAACAAGCTCTCCGCTTTGAATCGAAAAAGGTCTCGATTTATCTTTTGTAATATCAAAAAAACCTTCTCCGCTAAAAGTTACGATACGCTTGTTGCTGTCAAATTCTTTTGGATAGCTGATTGTCGCCTGCGAATGCATCCAGACGGTACTCTTGTCAGGAAGTCGGTGCATGACCACGCGGGGCTCAGTATTTACAAATCGAATGATATGATCAGAGCCCTTTTTCTCAATTTGTTTTGCAATCGAAACTTCCTGGGCTGTGTTATAATGGTACGTAAAATAAATTCCCATGACCAGTAAAACCGAAGCCGCAAGCCAGTTGATCCAGCCAAGCGGAAATTTCCTGACCACCGGCTCCTCTGCACCGGCCAGCTGACTTTGAATGTTTGCAAAAGTTTCATCCTGTAACTTTGTCTGCTGATCCTCCGGTAACGCATCCAGGTAATCCTGTTTTCCGCGGAGCGAGGCATACCAGGCCTCTACCAGCGCGCGCTCCTCATCGGTGCATTCGTGGTTAAGATATTTGTCAAGAAGTTGAGGGGAAATATTGGATGGCATCATGTCTTAGTGAATGTTACAATTCCTAAGTCGCGCGCCGGGGAGACAACCCTTAGTCGGTTGTGAAAAAAATTTAAAAAAGATTCATCAACAGCAATCCGTAAGCGAAATGTTCTTTAAGATATTCCTTCAAAACCCGCAGTGCTTTGGTGATATGCTGTTCGACGGTCTTCTCCGAAATATCGAGCTGGCAAGCTATCTCCCGGTTTGAATGTCCTTTTCTGCTCAGAATAAACACTTCCTTGCATTTTGGGGGAAGCAGATGCAAGCCTTCTTCATACCGCACCTGAAGGTCAGCAGTCAGTATTTGCTGATCGGTCAGGCTCGTCGAATCTTCACGCTGAATTTCCCAGCGGTCGTAATGATACTTGCGTGTGAACTCTTTCCGGTAGTACGAAATAATCAGATTTTTAACCGAAGAAAATAAATAGGACCGGCAGGAATTTACAGAACTTCGGTGGCGCTGCTGCCAGATACTGACAAAGAGCTCCTGCACAATTTCCTGTGCCACAAACTGATCATTTACTTTGCTGAAAGTGAAATTAAAGAGAAGCCGAAAATAACGATCATAGAGCGTAGTAAACGCCGATTCGTCGTTATTTTCTTGAATTAATTTCAGGAGATATTCATCGGAATAGGTAAAATTAGCTGGGTTCATAACCTGTATTCCTTAGTACTTGGATTTACTATACTTTTTCCGCAAAGTTCGGTCAATTATTCATTTGAACCGTTCATTTTAAGATTAAGTAATTTTTCTCTTTTTTTTACTTTCATAACAAAAATTTAATGTTGTACATTTTTTCAGACTCAGCGTAGTGCACTATAACTTAGCTATATCAATATTGATTCGCATTAAGCCTGACGGCCCATCTAAACACTTTCTGTTTCGCTCTTTGAATAAATGCACCAGCCAGCCGCCCTCACCAAAAAATAGTTAAAAGCAGCATAGCATTGATCATGGGGTTACAAATATTAAAATTCGTTTTACCTTGGTTCCGCATAAAATGACCTTGTAGTAATATTTTTAAAAAAATATAAAAAATCCCAACCCTACTGACATAGGGCTGTCACAATCCCCGTCTAATTTTGGATTATCAAAAATTTCTAAACTTAAAAGAAGCACAAAATGACAAGCTCGCCAACATTGAGAGGATTTGCAACCGTAAACTTTTATGCAGCGGATCATGCCGCCGCCAGAAAATGGTATACTGAGTTTTTAGGCATTGAACCCTATTTCGAACGTCCTGGATATGTAGAATTCCGGGTTGGAGACTACCAGCACGAACTTGGCATTATTGATGCAAAATATACACCCAAAGCTGCAACAGCCGGTCCCGGTGGATCCATCATGTACTGGCACGTAGATAACCTGAAAGCTGTTCTGGAAAAACTTATTTCTATGGGCGCCAGGGAATATGAACCCATTTTGGAACGCGGTGCAGGATTTATTACTGCCTCCGTGATCGATCCTTTCGGCAATGTACTTGGCATAATGCGCAATCCGCATTATCTCGAAATTCTGGAACAGAATAAGTAGAACCTCCTTTCAGATCACAAATCTTGTCCACGCTAAAACAAGAACTTTAATCATGGAAACAAAAGACGGCATCCCGGCTTTCCACGCTAAAACCAACGAAGAATGGCGTGCCTGGCTGAAAGAAAACGGTCAATCAGAAAAAGCAGTCCTCCTGATTATGTATCATAAGGATAGCAAAACGCTGAGTGTCCCCTATCATGAAGCCATTGAGGAAGCACTTTGCTATGGCTGGATCGATAGCAAAGCCAACAAACGCGATGATGAAAGCAGCTATCTTTGTTTTACACCAAGAAAACCGAAAAGCATCTGGAGCAAAATCAATAAAGACCGGGTGGAAAAAATGAGCAGTCAGGGTTTGATGACGCCCGCCGGACAGGCACTTATTGACCTCGCGAAAAAAACAGGAACCTGGGATGCCATGACAGACGCCGAAAATGCCGTGATCCCGGACGATCTTCAAAAATTATTTGATAAAAACGAGGCTGCATTAAAGCATTTTATCAAATTCGCTCCTTCGTCCAAAAGAATGATCCTGCAATGGATTTCGAGCGCCAAACGGCCTGAAACCCGTCAGGCAAGGGTGGAACAGACTGTGGAGCTCGCAGCGCAAAATATCAAGGTAAAGTGAGACCGGCGTCCAGCACGTCAATTCTCTTTTGGATAGACAACTTGTCTGTTTTTGTTTTGGCGATGGTAAGTGCCTGAGCAAAGTTGTGCCGGGCCTTCGTGTTGTCGATGCCCGTGTACAATGCTCCGAGCAAAGTAAAATAGAAATGATTTCCGGCCAGGTTTAGTTTTTCCGCTTCCGCAATGGCCTCTGCTTTTCCGTTTGCTTTCGATAAGGCATACGTTCTGTTCAGCGCGGCGATGGGCGTGTAATGGATTTGCAGCAGCTTGTTAAAGAGCTGCAAAATATTTTCCCACTTTTCGGGTGAGTCGGCTTTGATCGTATACCAGTAAGCAATGCCGGCTTCCAGATGATATTTGGAGATAACATTTCCCTGAGAAGCCTGTTTGAAATAATACATTCCTTTGGCGATTAATTCCTGATTCCAAAGTGTTTCATCCTGATCATCATACAAAATCATTTCCCCGTTTTCACCTGCTCTGGCTTCAAAACGTGAGGCGTGAAAACACATCAGCGCAAATAAAGCATTCACCGCAGGCCGATTGGTCTGCTCGTTTTCAATTAATAAATACGTCAGTCGCATGGCCTCCAGACAAAGATCATGGCGCAGCACTTTATCTTTACTTTCTGAATAATACCCTTCATTGAAAAGCAGATAGAGTGTCGTCAGCACTGTTTCCAGCCGATTGTTGATATCATTTTCTATCGGGAATTCGATGCGCACCTTTTCCTGCCGCAGTTTCTCTCTGGCCCTGAAAAGGCGCTTATTAATATTTTCTTTACTGGTCAGAAAAGCATCGGCAATTTCGTCGATGCCAAATCCGCAAAGAATACGAAGCGACAAACCAATCTGTGCTTCAACTGCAATGGATGGGTGACAAAGAGCAAACAACATCTGTAACTGGCTGTCAGTAATGTTTTTCTCTGACAAATCAATTTCCATTTCCTCAGATTCGGGATTGGAATCCATGATCTCTGACGTGATTTTATTGGCAAAAACCTCGTTTCTGGTCAACTGGTTTTTTGCCTTGTTTTTGGCGACGGCGTACAGCCAGGCCGTCGGATTTGGCGGCAATCCCTTATAACTCCATGTTTCAACAGCACATAAAAAAGTATCACTGGCGATGTCTTCGGCCATTTCGATATGTGCTATACCGAAGCGTTTACAAAGCACCGCCGTGATTTTCCTGAACTCTGTTCTGAATAAATGCGGAATTAATTCCTGCTGCTCCATAATTAAAAACCTGCCTCTGCTTAACCGGCAGAGGCATTAATTTTTTTAGTGAACGCCATCACCTTTGGCAATTCTCCGAACTTCCACCGTATTTCCTTCTCCTTGCAAAACGGGACTTCCTTTGGCAAATGCAACGGCTTCGTCAACGGAAACTGCTTTTACAGTGATATAACCGCCAAGGGTTTCCTTGATATCACCAAAAGGCCCGTTGGTCACAACGCCATTATACCCTACCACCCGGCTCTCGTCAAAATGAAGCCCGTTTCCTACAACAAATTTGTTTTGGGCGGCAATCCCCCCGATCCAATCCATCGTCTGTTTCATCCAAACCTGCATTTGTTCCGGTGACGCTATTTTACGACCATCTTCGTGCCTGAAAATCAACATGTACTCTTCCATTTTCTTTTTATTTAAAAGTTAATTAAATATTTGAATTACATGAACATATCAAGCGAGTTTTTCGAAATTGGACAGCACGTGGAATATTTTTTCAAAAAAATTTAAGCACAAAAAAACAGACCCGGAAATTAACCAGAGTCTGTTGAAGTGCAGGTTTACGCATGAACTCGGAATTCACGAAAGCTACTTTCTGCTATTCTGATCTTGATTAAGCGGATAATCAATACAGCTTTTTCGGCCCCACCATAATGATAATGCCGGAGAACCAACTTCTGAACCGATCTTTTTGGCTTTGCGCGTATTAATTTTGTGAAGCGATTGGATAGTCTGTATACCCTTTCCCGGTACCGCCAAAGAATTTGGTTTTATCCGGTTCGTTCAGCCGTAGATTATTAGCAAGCCTGTATGGCAAGTCAGGGTTTGCGATAAACGGACGACCAAAGGCAACGAGGTCCGTCCAGCCTTTTGCAAGCGCCTCATCAGCTCGCTCTTTTGTGTATTTACCCGCATAAATCAAAGTTCCTTTGAATGCTTCACGATAAGCCTCCTTGAATGCCACCGGCATAATGGGCGCATTGTCCCAGTCTGCTTCGGCAATATGGATGTACGCAATACCGATTTCATTCAGCATTTTGGCTGCGGCGATGTATGTTTCCTCGGGGTTATCATCCGTTGCGCCCATCAACGTGGTCAGCGGCGCCTGCCTTACACCCACTTTTTCAGGCCCTATCGCGTCGGCAACGGCTGTGGTCACTTCCCTTAAAAAACGCAGACGATTTTCAAGAGAACCGCCGTATGCATCACTTCGCAGGTTCGTTTGCGAATCAATGAATTGTTCAATTAAATAACCGTTGGCTCCGTGAAGTTCTACCCCGTCAAAGCCTGCTAAAATTGCATTTTTCGCAGCATGAACAAAATCAGCAATGATGCTTTTGATTTGCGAAACAGTAAGCTCCGTAGGCAGGGAATGCTGAACCATTTCGCCTGCACCCTCACCTGGGCCCTTACCCTCCAGGTCTAAAAAAACCTTAACCCCCTCAGCAAGTATTGCCGAAGCGGAAACGGGGGCTTTCCCATTTTCCTGTAAAGAGGTATGAGAGACACGCCCCACGTGCCAAAGCTGGGCAAACATCAGACCGTCTTTTTCATGAACAGCTTTTGTGACTTTTCCCCAGCCTTCTATTTGAGCCTTTGAAAAAATGCCTGGCGTCCAGGCATAACCCTGTCCCTGCCGACTTACCTGCGTACCTTCCGAAATAATTAACCCTGCTGATGCACGCTGGCTATAATATTCTGCCATAAGATCCGTGGCTACCTCGCCTGTATTCGCTCTCGAACGCGTCATGGGTGGCATGACGATTCTATTTTTAAGCGATAATTTTGCCAGTTGAAATGGTTGAAATAACATATGTTTGAAGTATTTAAAATCCGTTTTGTATTAAAACACGCTCATTCGCCCTCATTAGAATCTGATGGCGATACAAAATTCAGCAAAACATACCTATTAATAAAATAAGATAAATCATGAGTTGGTATCATAAATATGATAGATAATTCAGAACCTGAGGGATATGAAACCAGGGCCGTACAATTCTGCTTATCTTGGTTGTGACGGACGCATTACGGCGTTATTTTAGAAAAACAGAACAAACGACAAGGTAATGTGGGCAACAGAATCACTTTGGCTTGAGGTAGCAATTGTAAGTATCGTGTACGCTGCCGGCAATATTTTATTTGGACAATTCGAAGAACAAACGCCAAAGTTCTGGCGAATCGGGAAATACGTACTTACCCTGATAATCATATGCACACTTTCCACATATTTTGGCAGAATTACAGCCATGGCTTTATTGGTAGCCATGTTGTTTCCTATTTTATATATTCATGGCTATTATTTACCCAAGAAAAAAGGGATAAATGGCTGGACAGGCGAACCAAAGAAAAAATATTACGAATTTAGAGGTTGGGATACCGATATCTTTGGAAACAAATAACCACGCATATGATTCAATTAACAAGAACCGACTCAGACAATCAGGATTTCATTTTTCTTGTCAGACATCTTGATGCAGATCTGGCAAAAAGGGATGGAGAGGATCATTCATTTTATGCGCAGTTCAACAAAATCGATAAAATCAAACATGCCGTAGTAGCCTATGACAATGATCGGCCCGTCAGCTGCGGTGCTATCAAAGAATTTTCCGGGGACACGATGGAGATAAAACGCATGTACACGACGCCTGACGGCAGAGGAAAAGGAATTGCAACGAAAGTGCTGACGGAGCTGGAAAAATGGGCAGGAAAATTATCCTATCAAAAATGCGTGCTGGAAACGGGAAAGAGACAACCGGAGGCCATCAAACTTTATACAAAAAATGGATACAGCATCACGCCAAATTATGGGCAGTACGTCGGCATCGACAATAGTGTTTGCTTCGAAAAATTATTAAACGAATAATCCAGTCCCCAGCGCATGGCCGCATAGCTTACCGATAACGGTTATCTTGAAAAGAAAAATTAAGTCTATACAGCTTAAGAAAAGTTGACTGTAAAATAAAACATCACAACATTTAGGATTCCACGGCTGGCTTCACAAACGCTGTTTTTTTCACACGGGATATTCTTTTGACTGACGTTCTGCTCTCTTTTTTCTGGTTCTTTTTACGTCTCCCCCACCAGATCGCAAAACCGGTAACCGGCAAACTTGCACAGATCAGTCCTGCAAAAAACACAAGAATTTTACCTGGAAGACTGAGTATAGAACCCGTGTGCAGATCAAAATTCAGCTGGTACATTTTATCACCGTTATTCAATGCATCGAAAGAGGCAGATTTCAAAAGCTTGCCCGAATGGCGATCAAAATTATCCTGAATGCGGTCGTATTTGGTATTATTCGTCAGGTATGTGAAAATATTAACAGTTCCATCGTTCTTCGTTGGAAAAATAACAAGGTACGAATACGCCTGCGGATTTTTGTCGCGGGCCTGAATATATGCTCTGTCGGTACCAGACCCGGCCAACGTTGTGTCTGATAACATCGGCTTTGTTTTGGCAATATTCTCTCCGCCATTTGCCACAAACCGTACGGAATTTTCCATCCAGTCAAACACCCAGACGAGTCCGGTCAACGCGATGACAAGCAGTACCACAAAAGCATAAAAACCCAGCACGTTATGCAAATCGTAATTAATCCGTTGCAATTTTGCCCCCCATTTGATACGGAAACTTTTCTCCCGACCCGTTTTATTCCACTTTTTAGGAACCCAAAGGACAATACCTGAAATCAGCAGGACGACAAAAGTCAGCACAGAATAACCTACCACATAATGGCCGATCTTTTCCCCGAACAACATCCGCATGTGCAGGCTCAGCACAAGTTGAAAAAACTCATTTTCTGTGTTTTCGACCTTTACAACCTTTCCGTTATAGGGATTGACATAAACCCTGTAATAATATTTATAGTAATCCCAGTGCGAAAAACCTTCCTTATCGTTCTTTAACGCCCTGAATATGACCGTTCTGTCCGGTTGATTAAACACCTCAGCCCTGTTAACGGGTTTATCTCCCCCCAAAGCTTTTTCGGCAATCGTAACCAGCTCTCCCAAAGGCAGTTTTGGCGTTTTTTCAGGGGTGATGAATAACCGGTCTTTGTAAAAAACGGGTTTCAACTCGTCCACAAACGTGTACGTGGCCCCCGAGATGCCTATTACAAAAACCATCAGCCCGGATGCAATTCCGAGCCAGAGGTGAAGCGTCCCGACCATGCGGGTTCCCAGGATCTTTTTTAAGGTCATTAAAATTTGAAAGTTACACCCGTCATAAAACCCGACTTACTTTCTCCGACATCCGGTTTAAAATTTAAATTCATAGCATCCGGGTCCATCACTTTGCCGATATTTTATTTAGATCAATTCTAATCGATACAAATTTGATTGATAATACGTGGAATACAAAATTTAAGATGTGATAATTTTAATTTTATAATTTAGCCCTTGACACCCTGACAGCTTTTACCACGATGCACCTCAATGAATTACAATAATAAAAATGTCTCAAACACCCCCTTTATCCGACTCTTTCACACAGCTATTTTCTTAGATTTAAGATAGAATTTTGTAAAAAACCAAACCTTTAAACGATGGAAAAGCAAAATAAAGTAGTTGATGATAGCTCCGGCAAAATACAACACAAAATTGTGACGCGGGAGGAATGGATCGATGCACGAAAACAACTGCTGATAAAAGAAAAGGAGCTAACCCGACTGAATGACGATCTCGCGCGCAAAAGGCGCGAGCTTCCCTGGGTAAAAGTGGAAAAATCTTATATTTTCGAAAGTCCGGAAGGCAAAGAAACCCTGGCGGATCTTTTTGCAGGACGAAGTCAGCTGATCATCTACCACTTTATGTTTGCCCCCGGCTGGGCAGAAGGCTGTCCCGGATGTTCGTTTATGGCCGACCATATTGACGGTGCGAACCTGCACCTGGCGCATCATGACGTTTCCGTCGTTGTTGTTTCCAGAGCACCGCTTACTGAGATTCTTCCGTTTAAAAAACGGATGGAATGGGATTTTAAATGGGTTTCTTCGTTCGGGGGCGATTTCAATTATGACCACAACGTCTCTTTTACCGACGAACAAATTGCAAAAGGAGAAGTTTATTACAATTATGAAAAACAGAAAACCGGCGGTGAATCACCAGGCACCAGTGTATTTTTAAAGGATTCAGAAGGCGAGATTTTTCATACCTACTCGTCTTATTCACGTGGCGGCGATATCCTGCTTGGGGCTCACAACTTCTTCGACCTTACCCCAAAAGGCCGAAATGAGCGTGAAACGATGGACTGGCTGCGTCACCACGACAAGTACGATAACTTCATCAACCCTTCCGGTTGCTGTCATTAATAGCTGGATTTAGACAATTCTCTGTTTTTAATAAGAGGAGAAAACCGCTGCATTTTCTCCTCTTTGTTTTCGTTCGGGTAGTAATATCGGCTTCTGAACAAAGTCAATCCCAAACTTGAATTTAGTTTATGCAGTATTCCTGCATCGGGCCATACACTACATTTTACTTTTAATATCCGCTATCTGACGTTTCAATTTCAATGCCTTCAGATCACCTGCTTTAAGCTTCAGCGATGCATTTACATATTTTTCAGCGACTTCAATATTGGCAAATTCGAGATAAGCGGCTGCAATTTCAACGGATGTGTCCGCGTTAGCCGTGTCCTTTTTTAGGTTTGCTTTTAATACATTGATCTTATCTACAAAGGAAACTAACTCATTCAGACTAAAAGTCGTATTGTTGTGCTCAGCGGCGTATCTCAGGTATGCTACGGCCTCTTCTGACCGGTCCTGTTTGAGCATGGTGATGAAAATATCCCGTGCCGTCTCAAATGTATTTTCCAGTGTAAATGCTCTTTTCAGATCAAAAATGGCTCCTTCGTTAGCACCGAGCTGCATTTTTATTTTCCCCGACTGGATTAAAAAAGCCGGATCGTACGGATGTTCCAGCGCAAGCGCTTCACAAACTTTCACAGCCGGTTCAAGTTTGTTTTCCTTTTGATAATATTCCAAAAGTGATAACATGGCATCACCCCAGGTTATTTTTTTCATCACCAGCCTTCCTGCCAGCGCGGCTTCATAACTCACCCCAAACTTGTCTTTTTCAGGTATCACTTCATTGAATGGCCAGCCTTCTTTCAGCAGTAATATTTCATAAGCACCTTTCAAAGAATCGACAGCCGTTATCGGCATTTGGCTCCGAAGCTGCGTGAAGGACATTTCATGTGGGTTATCCGCTTTGGAATTCAATTTCATCACCCGCGAGAAGGAGCGGTAAAAAGCATCAGACAAAAGGGCGTAACCGAATAAGTTTGGATGCACGTGTTCCAGCAAAGTTGTTTTGCCGACAATCCCGCCCGGACTGTTCTTTTCGTATAATGACTTTGTATCCACCAAATGACTGCCGGGATACTTCCTGGTAAGCTTCAAGATAGTCTCATTAATCGCTTCGGGAGCGCGGAATCTAAGTAAATCGAGCTCCTTCGCTTTTATAAACAAGGATTTCGCCTTAGCGGTATCTCCCCGTTCATAAGCGAGAGTCGCTTGCTGATACTGGTTTTTCGCTGAGTCGGTGCTATTTTCTTCACTGATAAAGGGTTTCAGGTCTTTTTCATTGCTAACCAGATTGCTGACAAAAACAGGGATATTTTGCTTGGTTAGCAAGGCTAGCAACTCGTCCATATTGGTCTCAAACTGGCTGATGCCCTGTTTGTAAATTTCCGAATCATAAGGAATTCTCTGTCCCTCCGCCATGCGTTTCATCAAGCCTTCCCGCTGCCCCTTTTTGTTTCCTGCAAACAATCTTTTCAGACCATACCAGCTTCGGCTAAACAACTGCACCAGTCGAAATTCACGTAATTTCAATAAGGTATTAATCAAAAAACGATTCCCGTGAATCGCGTTCGTTGAACCGACACCCATGGCGCCATAATATTCGTTATGCCCGGTGTAAATCATCACCGCATCCGGCTCGTACTTTATCACTTCCTTCCCGAATCCCAAAACTGTGTAAGAATTTACGGCAGTCAGCGAAACGTTGATAATTTCAAAATTCAGGTTGGGATAACTATGCTGCAACCGATATTGCAGCCAGCGATGAAAGGAACCATTGTAAAAATAGGGATATCCAACCGTTGTGGATTCGCCCAGTACAAAAAACCGGTAAGTACCCGCCCCTTTCTTCTTACTGAATTCTTCATAATTACCGGTCGTGGCATTTTCAGGATCACCAAAATACTTTTCAGACGCATGCGGATTCATGACGAGAAACCCGGGACGCTCGGCACTTTCCACGAATAATCCTAAATCACGTCCGTAACCAAAAAGGCGCAACCCACCCTCAAATAGACCTAAAATAAAAAAGGGGATGAGAAGCGCTATAATCCCAAAAATGACTCGGCGATTCTTTGTCCGCGGCAGTGCCCCAGCCCGTTTGGATCCTGAATTGTCCTGCTTTTTCATAGTATTCGTTCTGTACAAAAAATCCTGATTCCCATATATTGGGAATCAGGAACCATGCTTTTAATCAAACCAATCGGCTTACTACCTGATTGATTTCACCCATTAATATCCAAAGTTTTGTTTCAGATTCGGGTTGGTCGATGTCGCTTTCTGGGGAATCGGATACACGACGAAATTATCGGCTGATCTGGAAGGTTTGTTGTCCATCGGATTCAGGAATGTCCCGAACCGAACCTGATCATTACGTCTCCATCCTTCCCAATACAGCTCCCGGCCACGTTCTTTCAGCATTTCCGGAAGATCAATCGTTGTTAACGCACTCGCTCCGCGGTTTGCCCGGATTGAGTTCACCAACGCAACGGCTGTCTGCCCCTCGGGATCTGTTCCGCCTCTTAAAATCGCTTCGGCTTTCATCAGGATTACGTCAGCATAGCGCAAAGGAATGTAGTCATTGGCACACTGATCGATGTTTGCCGGATCCAGCGGGAATTTAACAACCCGGATTCCGTTGGCCTCTCCTGCGTACAATAAATTTACATCTCTTGTGAAAGATAATGGTTTTCCTACACGGTCTGTTAAAGCTGCACCTGTTTTATCAAACTGAGGTCCGATCAGGAAGCCGACTTTCATACCGGTTTTATCTGTAAAGCCCGGCATATCACCTCCTATACGCTCATCCGCCTTATCAAAATAATCATAAAAAGAAGACAGGGTTGTACCGCCATTCCAGCCACCGATGTACTGTTTGTAATGCGTTCCAAAAAACACACGGCTTCTCAAAGATGCTGGCTGATTGCCAATGGTATTATCCACCCCAAAAATAGATTCCTTCGAATCGGTCGTATTATTCCAATAGAACATCTTGAAATACTCTCCCTTGGGCTGGATCGAATATTTCTTCGAATTGATGACCTCATTTGAATATTGGATCACTTTGTCCATATCTCCCTTGGCAAATGTATACGGTCCGGCGGGTGATTCCGGCGCCTGATCATACACGGCTTTGTTAAGATACACTTTTGCAAGCAGGGCCTGCGCAGCCTCTTTCGTTGCTTTACTGAATGAACCGGAAGCAAGGTTTGCAATGGCAAATTCCAGATCCTTGATGATAAATTCAGTCGCTTCTTTACGCTTCATCACAATCGGATCTTTGTCCGGTGAATCGGCCACATCCCGGAAAGGCACCTGACCGAAAAGGTCAACGATGTTGAACATGTAAAAAGCTCTCAAAAACTTACCCTCTCCTTCCAACTGCTTATTGGTTCCTGCCAATGAGATAACCTGATTGGCGCGGTACGAACCTCGGTTCAATTCATCCCATGAGCTAACCACAGACGTATTTCTCGGCGTCCATTGATGCTGGTGAATCTGCCGCCATCTCCCGAAATCGCCCCAGTCAGCACCGCGGGTAGGCATTTGCAATTCATCCGAAGAACATTCCTGCAAACTGAAAACCACATCAAAGCTGCTCAATATGCTCAGTTGGTTGTAGGTTCCATTCAGCAGCTCCTGCGCGGTTCCGCTTATTTTTCCGGGCTCCGATTCGTCAATGTATTTTGAACCCAGGATATCTTCTTCCAAATCTGTACAGCTGATAATGCCTGACATCGACATGGTGCCTGCCAGCAATAAGCCGAGCAATTTTATATTTTTCATAATTATTTCTATTTCAGGTAATTAAAAACCAACATTAACTCCAAAAGTGAATGTACGCGGGTTAGGATACGAGATATAATCGATCCCGATGGAAGGCACCCCGTTCATTTCCTTGTTCGTATTTACCTCAGGATCCAGGCCTGAATAGTTGGTAAACAAGGCAAGATTTTGTCCCGAAACCGATAGTCTCAACGACTTGATCTTGCTCTCAGGCTTCATCTGGAAAGTGTATCCAAGCGAGAAATTGGAGATACGGACAAAATTTCCTTTTTCAAGATATTGGTTCGTAACGGCTGGCGGGTTATCGGTAGCTTCGTTGCTGTTGTAAACTTTGTAGGTCACATTACCACCACCAGCAAGTGTCGCTTTGGTAAATAGTGCGTTGGCCGTGTTGTTGTAGATATAGTTTCCGGTCTGCCCATTTACAAAAAGACTTGCGTTCCAGTTGCCCAAAGTAAAGTTGTTGGTAAGCCCGAAATTGAATTTCGGAATCGCGCTACCCACCACCGAAGGAAGTCCTTCATTCAGGAAAATAGTGTGTCCATCCTTGTCAAATCCGGCAGAAGTCTGCATGTAAAATGAGCCGAGCGGATAGCCGTTTGCAATGGTTTGCGCATAGGCACCCGTAAGTCCTTTGCCGCTGATCGCACCCGTTTCGATGAATGCATCTCCAAAATCTTCCACTTTATTTTTCAGGAAAGACATGTTGTAAAGCACTTCCCAGGTAAATTTATTTTGCTGAACAGCCTGCAATCCCAAACTTACCTCAACACCCGTGTTTCTCACAATTCCGGGAAGGTTCACCCATCTTTGGGTTACAGCAGCAGGTTGTGCATAGTTTGCCAAAAACAACAGATCTTTGGTTTGTTTGTTGAAATAATCAACCGTACCGCTCAATTTTCCGTCTAAAAACGCGAAGTCAATCCCTGCGCCGTATTGTGTGGTCGTTTCCCAGGTGATATCGGGACTCGCCGCGTTGATCGTCTCGGTTCCGTTTGTATTTCTTCTGTTCACCGCTTTGGTAATACCTCCGCCAAATTCCTGGTTACCCGTAATACCCCAGTTCAAACGCAGGCTTAGGTCGCTGAATACATTCTTTGGAATAAATGCCTCATTCATCAGCTTCCATTTTGCAGCAAGGGCAGGGAAATATCCATATTTATTGCCGTCACCTAGCTTCGAAGAGCCATCCACACGTAAGGTTCCTGTGAAAAAGTACTTATCACTGATGCTGTAATTGGCACGTCCAAAAAATGACTGCAATTCACTGCGGCTACTATCTCCGAGCGCTGCTCCTTTAAAAGCTACGTCAGAAAAAGCACCCCATTCTTTTTGAAATGGCACCGTCGTTTTCTGTCCCCAGGCTGCATTCGCGTAACCGTAGTTATTGTATTTCTGGTAAGAATAACCCGCCAAAGCTTCCAGAATACCCCGGCCCAATTTGTTGGTGTAGTTAACGGTATGTTCGATCAGCAATGAATTCTGGTCAATATTCTGAATCACCCCGCGGCCGTTGGTACTGACACGTGGAATCGAAACGCCTCTAAGATTACTTCCATTATCAAATCCCTGCAATCTTGCATCAAACCAGGTCGTACGTTCACTGCTCAGGTTATCCATCCCGATGGTGTATTTGTAAGAAAGCGCCTTGGTAATTTTCCAGGTTGCGCTCAGGTTTCCTAACCAGCGGTAAATTTTGTCTGAGTCATCAATATGCGCCAAAAGATCGGCGGCGTTACGGTAGCTGTTTCCTCCCGGATGGTAAAATGTTCCATCCGGATTTTTTACAGGATAAGTCGGGTTCGACTGGATGGATGCCCCAATAAGACTTGGTTCGGCTCCGGCATTATCACTGATCGGCGCGTAGGTATTGCGAATATCAGCACCCGTTAAAGCCAGATCAATCACGACCTTATCTTTGAACAAATCCTGAGACATATTCAGTCTTCCGGAAAGGCGTTTCAAACCTGAATTTTTGATGATCCCTTTTTGATCTGCATAACCCATTGTGAAGCGGTATCTTGTATTGTCCGTCGCTCCGCCATAACCCAGATCATAATTCTGACTTACCGCTGTACGATAAATCTGATCCTGCCAGTCGGTGTCAGCACCCTGATCCACACCACCTGTGATATCGCCACCGGCAGCCTTGATTCCTTTCAGGAAGTCGGCGGCGTTAAGCATATCATAACGTTTTGCAGTTGAAGAAACACTGGTATTGGCTGAGAAATTAAATCCCTGCCCTTTTCTTCCTTTTTTTGTCGTGATCAAAATCACACCATTCGCTCCTCTTGATCCATAAATAGCTGCCGAAGACGCATCTTTCAAGACGCTGAAATTCTCAATATCATTAGGATTCAAAAACGCCAATGGGTTACGCGCTGCCGAAGCACCGGCTCCCGCATCCAGTCCACCCGACGTACCACCACCACCGATAGGCACACCGTCAATCACGAAAAGTGGATTATTTCCGCTTCGGATAGAACCGGCTCCGCGAATACGAATGCTGATTCCCGCGCCCGGCTCCCCACTCGCTTGTGTCATTTGCACACCCGCTACCCGGCCCTGCAGCAACTGCTCCGGAGAGGCAATTACGCCCTTGTTAAAATCCTTCGGACTTAACGAAGCTACGGCGCCGGTAGCATCTTTTACTTTTTGGGTACCATAACCTACCACGACAACCTCCTGTAACGATTTGATATCTTCCGTCAGCGTCACATTGATGGTCGTTGCGTTACCCACGAGTACATCTTTGGTTTCAAAACCGATTGAACTGAAAGTCAAAGTAGCTGCGGCAGGTGCCGCAAACTGATATTTTCCATCCACATCAGTATTGGTTCCTCTTGTCGTTCCCTTGATGGTGATCGCAACACCTGGAACTCCGTCACCTTTCGAATCCGTCACCTTACCCGTAACATTTACGTCCTGGGCAAAAACAGAAGCAGCAGAAAAAAGCAAAATAAACAGCACATTGTAAAGACGAAATTGCGATTTACCAGCGGACATTTGTCCGTTCAGTTTCACATTTCCTACCAGACAGCCAGACTGCCGGTGCAAAAAATAGAATACATTCATAATGAGATAATTTAGTTAGTGGAGCGTCGAAAATGACTACTTGCCAACAGGTTAGTTAAGAATCAGGTTAATCGGAACCAACTTCAGTTTCGGGGCTGATAAACCCAAAAAAACGAGAACAGCTGCCCAGTGAAATGGAGCAGATTTTTCCGGCAGCACAGGTGCTCTCAAAAAATAGTTTTTCATCATTTAACCATTGTTTTATTGTGAATTGAGATGATTTAAGTACAATCACTGGCACTTTATTGCTAAAATATTGCACTTATTTACAACGGAACGAAGGTCAGATTTTACCGTTAAATCAAATATTCAACCTGTATCATTTTAGTATCAAAATGTCTCAATGTGATTATTTTGCACTAAACGGTGATAATATATAGCATTATCAAAAAGCAAGTTCAACTGAAAACCCGTGAAGAAATCGGGCGGCAGGAACGAAAAATTGAAGCTAAAAGAAAAGATGCAAAGGAGCTCCTTGTTATACGAAAGGTCTTGAAACAAGAAATTTTCAGGCAATAGGCAGTGGCTGCGCCTCACCCTGAAAAGCAGGATGAGGCACAACGATGTAAGGAAATTTGTGAATTCAGAAAATCAGATCTGAATAAGATTCCTTACAAGTTATTGACATAATTCGATGGGCTCACGCCAAATTGTTTTTGAAAATCGCGTGAAAAATTGGACGACATGCTGTACCCCACCATATCGGCGATTTCATTAATCCTATAATTTTTTTCCGCCAGCAATTCAGCGGCTTTTTTGAGTCTGGATAAATTGATCAGCTCGTTGGGCGTCATATCGGAAATCCCCTTGATTTTCCGGTAAAGCGTTGGCCGGCTCATATGCATCATCGTGGAAAGCAAGTCTACATCCAGGTTACTTTCTGAAATATGCGCGCTGATGATCTCGTTAAGCTGTTCAAGAAAGTCCTTGTCCGCCTTTGAAAACGCGATTCCTTTAATATGTGTAAGGGGCGTGCGGGCGAAGTATTCTTTGATAATGTTACGGTTGTGAAGCAGATTGTTTATTTGGGCAGATAAATGATCCAGTGAAAACGGTTTTTTAATATAGGCATCCGCACCTACTTCCAGCCCCTCAATTTCGGAGCTCATCGAGTTTTTCGCAGTAAGCAGAATAATCGGAACATGACTAAACCGGACGTCGTTTTTCATGGTTTTGCAGAGTGTGATCCCGTCCATGATCGGCATCATGATGTCGCTGATCACAAGCTGAACATTCTCCTCCTGCAAAATCCCGACCGCCTGCTGTCCGTCTCCGGCCTTGATTACGTTATACGCCGAACTAAGCTCACGATAAAGATAACCAAGGATATCCGCATTGTCCTCGACGATCATAATAAGCGGCTTGGCCGGGTCAAATTCAACTTTCCCCTCAGCAGCACTAAACAAATTACTGTCGGTATCGTATTTTTCCTCGCTATCCAGATCCATTTCATAATCCTGGTGGATGGGTAAAGAAAGCAGGAAAGTATTCATGCCGGCCACGGCAGGTTTCAGTTCCAGTTTGCCCTTATGCAGCTCGGTCAGCGAACGCGCAAGCGGCAAACCGATGCCCGTTCCCGTCTCCCGGGAGTCGGTATTGATGCGAAAAAACGGCTCGAATATTTTTTCCTTGTATTCACCCTCCACAAGCGCCCCGTCGTTACTGAACTCAATGTAAAACAGGAAATCGTCACTATTAAAGGGCAAAAGCTTAATCTTAACGGACTGGTCCGCATATTTAATGGCATTACTGATCAAATTGCTGATGATCTTTTTCAAGGCCTCATTGTCCACGTACGCATGCAGCGTAATCCGCGGCTGTTCCATTTTATAGTGAAGCTGTTTCTGTTCCGCGGCCGGTTTAAACGTTGAAAACACATCGTTCAACATTTCATTGATATCCGTTTTGGTAAAATTCAGACTAAAATTATTGGCCTCCGCTTTACGGAAGTCGAGCAGCTGATTCGTCAGATCAATCAAGCGGTTGGTATTTTTGTTTATCATGTTCAGGCTTTCAATAGATTCCGGATCGCTTTTTATTCTGGTCAGCAATTTATCCAAAGGCATTTTTATTAACGTAAGCGGCGTCCTGATTTCGTGTGCAACATTGGTAAAAAAATCAATCTTCGCATTATAAATCTCCCGCTCCTTCCCTATTTCTATCGTTTCAATTTGTCGTTTGTTCTTTTCGTTCAGCGCCAGATAATAATATCTAAAAATCACGACAATGATGCCTGCAATCAACAAAATATAAATGATATAGGCCCAGGTTGTTTCCCAGATGGACGGCAAAATTTCAATCCGCAGCCTGGTTTCCGTTTCATTCCAAACCTGATCATTGTTCGAACCTTTGATCTTGAAGGTATAATTTCCCGGTGGAAGTTTTGAGAAATATATTTTTCTGTTGTTGTTTAAATAAGTCCACTCTTTGTCCAGCCCTTCCATCTGATAGCTGTAATTATTCATTTCAGGAATAATATAACTCAGCGCAGCCACATCAAAACTCAAATTCGAATTGTAATAAGGCAGAGTAATCTGATCGGTATAAATGACATGTTTCTTCAGAGGAGATCCTTCCGACCTAATATCCAGCTCTTTATTATTAACCTGCAAACCGGTGATATAAACCGGAGGAACAAATTTATTTTTCACAAAACCGGAAGGCCGGAAACTTATCATACCCGACACGGTACCGAAAAACAAGGTTCCATCATCGTTTTTGAAAGACGAATTATAGTTAAACTGTTCCGTTGGAAGCCCGTTTTCTTTGTGATAATTTGTAAATTTTCCCGCTTTCGGATCCAGCCTGGCAAGCCCTCTCGAGGTGGACACCCAGAGATTTCCGCCATTATCTTCCAGTACTCTGAACACCTGATTATCGGGCAAGCCATTCTCCATCCGGTAATTTGTAAATTTCCCCGTCGATGGCCTATACCGCGACAAACCATGTTCGGTACTTAACCAGATATCTTTATCCTTGCTTTGATACAAGCTGTTGATGTAATTTTCCAGCAGGCCATCCGGCTTACCAACCGAATACAGAATCCGGCCCTTTTTATTCGTTTTTTTATTGTAATAATAAACACCGCCACCATAACTGGCTACCCACAACGTCCCTTCATCGTCCTCATGAATATTCTGAATCTGCGAATCAAAAAAAGTCATTCGTGAGAAATCATCTGTTTTACGGTTGTATTGATACAGTCCTTCCCAGGTCCCAACGAGGATCTCCCCACTTTTTGTCCTGTACATCGTAACAATAAAATTGCTCCTGAAAGATTTCGCATCATTTCTCGCATCGTAATGCCGGATCACCTTATTGGTTTTCAAATCCATCACATCCAGCCCGTGCTCATAAGTCCCGATCCAGAGTTTGTCCCCGTCGGCAACCATGCCATGGATGTTTTTGTAATAAATACTTCCTTTTTTTCCATCGGCCAGAAACGATTTGAACGTCCCTGTCGCTAAATCAAGTTGATTGAGCCCCGCATCTTCCGTTCCGATCCATAACTTATTATACTGGTCTTTGCAGATTTCATGGATCACATTGCCACTGATGCTGTTTTTGGCGGGTTGCGGAAAATATTTCTTAAAATTGTCGAATTGTGAAGAATAATAATTGACCCCGCCAAACTGCGTGCCAATCCAGACTCCACCTTCTTTGTCCTGGTAAATGGCGTTAACAATGTTGTCAGAAATGGAATAAGCGTTATAATTCTGCCGGAAAACATGGTTCTTCTTCCCTGATTTCATGTCCAGGATATACAACCCCGACTCAGACCCCATCCAGATCTGGTTGTTGCTGTTTTTGAAAATCGTATGAATATGCGTGTCTTTACTCTGATTTGACTCATTTAACAAATCACTGATTTGCCGGGTGTGGTAATTAAACAGCAGCACCCTTTTCATTGTACCGATAATCAGCGTTGAATCTCCAAAAGTTTGCAGGGTCATTTTGGAATAAACATCTCTTTTCTTATCCAAATACGGCATATCGTACACCGTAAAATCACCTGTTTTAGGATCATACAATCGGATCAGGCCATTTTTCGTTGCGGTCCATACCCCGCCTTTGTCAGAAATATGCACTGATATCGTTTCGTCATTTTTTAAGGGGAAGGATTTTAAGCTGCCGGTTTTAATGTTGTGTTTGTAAAGCACAAAGTCCGCAATGATCCAGATATTGCCATTTTTATCCCCTTTAAGAAAACGCACTTCCCCGCCAGAAATAGCTTTAAAGGATGAAAAACGGTCAGTGACAGGATTATAGATACAAATTCCTTTATTCGTCCCAACCCATAATTTTTCGGTGGCATCTTCGTGCAGCGAAAAGATCGTATTCGAGCCAATACTTGATGCGTCACCGGGCTCGCTTCTGAATATCTTAAAAGAATTACCATCAAATCTGTTAAGTCCGTTACGTGTCCCAAACCATATAAAACCTTTCTTGTCCTGAACAATGTCCGTTACGGTGTTGCCTGAAAGTCCATTGGAAACCTGGTAATTCCTGAAATAATACGGAAAGTTCTGTGCCAGACAGGGCCTGACCACGAGGGAAAGTAAAAAAAACAGTACTAAATTCTTCAAGGTATATGCCGTAAAACCAGGGTGTCAACCGTATTAATCGCAATTGATCATATAAATATATCCCAGTTTTATCATTGCTAAGTTATAAATAATAAAAATGATACATTTTGATACTAAATTGATAAAGATTGAATAATGCCTGCTGTTTCAGTTTTCAAATGGCTCTATTGAGAACCAAATTTCCAGTTAAAGCGAAAAACCATGATCTATAACAAAAAAAAGTGATTGCAAAAGCTCAGATAAGGCTCTTGCAATCACTTTTATCGTCCTTACATTGAAATAATGTACTAAGCGGAATTCCTGATTAATTCCATCCGCCTCCCAGTGCCCGGTAAATGTTAACCATCGCACTCATCTGGCTCATTTTGGTTTCAACCAGCTGGAATCTCGATTCAAGTGCATCACGTTGTGTCAGCAAAACTTCCATATAATCCGCACGTGCCGAGGCAAAAAGACGGTTAGAGATATTGATCGACTCGGTCAGTGCTTCCACTTCACTCGATTTCAACTGGTAACTTTTTTCCAGGTTACTGATCCGCGACAGCTGATTGGTTACCTCAATGTAGGCGTTCAGGACAGTCCGCTGATAATTGTAAACAGCCTGTATCTGTCTCGCATTGGCACTGTAATAAGTTGCCTTGATCGAATTTTTATTAATCAGCGGCCCAGCCAGATCCCCCGCAATGGAAGAGATAATTGACTTAGGCATTTTTGCCAGATAAATCGGGCTGAACGACTGTATACCAAGCACTGCCGTAAGACCCAGACGCGGATAAAAGTTCGCCTTTGCCACCTGTACGTCCAGCTTTGCTGCCGCAAGGTCATGCTCCGCCTGTTTCACGTCCGGACGATTTTCCAGCAACTGTGACGGAATACCCGACTGCACAAGCCCAGGCATCAAAGTTTCGAAATTTTGGCGCGTCCTCTTAACAGGCTGCGGGAACCGACCAACCAGAAAATTAATCCGGTTCTCGGCTTCGATAATCCTTTGCTTGATATCGTACTGAAGATTCTGCGTATTCAGTACCTGTGCCTGAAATCTGCGAACGGCCAGTTCGGTAACCTTTGTCGCTTCTTTCTGCATTTTTACAATCCTAAGCGCATTGCTCTGAATCTCGATATTCCGTTGCAAAATATCCAGCTGACTATCCAGTGCCAGTAATTCATAGTAAGAACTGGCTATTTCTGAAACCAGATTGGTCATCATGAAATTCTTTCCTTCCACCGAAGACAGATACCGCGACACCGCTGCTTTTTTTGCATTGCGCAGTTTATGCCAGATATCCACTTCCCAGGTAGCAGACGCCCCGAAACGGAAATCAGACAATGGATCCGGAGTCTTCTTCCCCGGTTTGATCTCCGTAATTTCCTCAGTCGCACCTTGCAGCGTGTACCGCGATGCCTTCTCAACGCCTGCTCCGCCCCCCAGACTCACAAACGGCAAATATTCCCCTTTTCTTGCCATGATCTCATTTTTTGAGATCTCGATTTCCTGCAAGGTGATATTCAGTTCCTGATTATTCAGCAAAGCCGTATCAATCAGCGCAGTCAGTGAAGTATCGGTAAAAAAGACCTTCCAACTGGTTTTTCCCGTGTTGGTAGAGTCCTGTGAGCTGTTGTAGCTCACAGGTACTACTTTACTCTCTGTTTTCTGTACCAAAGACGGGACGCTGCAGGCGGTATAGGTCAGCGCCGTTAGCGTTATCCCAACCCAGTTTAATATTCTCTTATTCCGCATCATTTTTATTTTCTTTAGTTTGGGAAAAAGCGTCGATTGCATGAACAAACTCTTCTGACAACGAGCCGTCTTCTTCACCTTTGATCATTTTTCTGCCATCAGCCAAAGTGCCAAATATGTAGTACAACCCAGGAATGATGAGGACCCCGAAAATTGCTCCGAACAACATACCGCCCATGGCCGAAGCACCAATCGTACGGTTTCCAATGGCTCCTGCACCCGTCGCGCTGATCAATGGGATCAAACCTGCAACGAAAGCGAATGAGGTCATTAAGATAGGACGGAAACGAACTTTTGCCCCTTCAATCGCCGCGTTCAGGATCGTTTCACCCTGCTGTCGCTTCTGGACGGCAAATTCGACGATCAGTACTGCATTTTTACCCAACAA
This sequence comes from Dyadobacter sp. LHD-138, assembly GCF_030929615.1. Lineage (GTDB taxonomy): Bacteria > Bacteroidota > Bacteroidia > Cytophagales > Spirosomataceae > Dyadobacter. The sequence continues at coordinate 45,115 of NZ_JAVFVU010000015.1, forward strand.
ACCAACCAGCATGATCAGACCGATCTGGGCATAGATGTTGTTTTCCAGACCCATCAATTTTAGCAGCAAGAATGAACCAAATACCCCAACCGGCAGCGATAACACCACCGCAAAAGGAATAATGAAACTTTCATACTGCGCTGCCAAAACAAAGTATACAAACGCCAGTACAATCATGAACACAACCAGCGACTCATTTCCACGAATCGATTCGTCATAAGAAAGACCTTCAAAAGCAATATCATATCCTTTTGGCAACGTCTTCGCTGCAACTTCCCGTATCGCCTGGATCGCATCCGCAGTGGTATATCCCTTTGCCGGAAGCCCCTGGATCGCAGCCGAATTGTACAAGTTGAAACGCGTGATCTCATTAGGCCCCTGACCCTTTTTAAGCGTCATGAATGACGAGTAAGGAACCATTTCTCCCGCATCGTTTTTAACAAAAAGCTTTAAAAGATCGGATGGAAGCCTTCTGAAACTTGGATCCGACTGCACGTACACTTTGAAGAACTGGTTGAATCTTGTAAAACCCTGTTCGTAGGTACTACCGATCATGATGTTCAGGTTATCCATCGCTTTTCCGATCGACACGCCTTTTTGCATCGCCAGCTGGTTATCTATCTGCAATTCATATTGCGGATAATTGGCGGCAAAGAAGGTAAATAACCCGGTAAGCTCCGGACGTTTTGCCAGGTCTTCCATGAACTTCTTGTTGATCTTGTCAAATTCGCTGTAATCTGTGTCGGATGTTTTATCCAGCAAACGCATGGAGAAACCGCCGGAAGTACCAAAACCAGGAATTGCAGGTGGTTCAAAGAATTCAACCACGGCACCAAGTCCTCTTGTTTTTGCTTCCAGTTCTTCCATGATCTCCTTCACATTTTTATCACGGTCATGCCAGGGCTTTAAGTTGATCAGACAGGTACCGGCGTTGGAACCCCGGCCTTCCGTCATAATCTCGTAACCGGCCAAAGAAGATACAGACTCAATTCCCCCCACCTCTTCGCAAATTTTCTGAAGGCGTCGGGAAACCTCGTTGGTTTTTTCCAGCGTAGAACCCGGAGGTGTCTGGATAATCGCATAAATCGTACTCTGATCTTCATTGGGAATAAACCCAGCCGGCAGCACTTTATTCACGTATACAATACCAGCACAGAAGGCCAATAATACTCCCCAGGTAACTACTCTGCGGCTAACAATTTTTTTCAATAAGCTTACATATCGTCCGGTCAGTTTATCAAACACCCGGTTGAAGCTGTCAAGTGCTTTGGTAAGTATATTTTTCTTCTTTTCATGTCCATGATGATTTTCCAGTAACATGGCACATAACACAGGGGTAAGCGTCAAGGCGATCAAGGCCGAGATCACAATTGAACTCGCCATCGTGATCGAGAATTGCCGGTAGAATGTACCCACCGGGCCTGACATGAAAGAAATTGGAAGGAACACCGAAACCATTACGGCTGTAATCGCGATAATCGCACCACTGATCTCACCAAGCACTTTCTTCACCGCGGCATAAGGCGTGAGGTGAGGTTCTTCTTCAAACTTGGCATGGACGGCCTCGACGACGACAATCGCATCATCGACCACAATACCAATCGCAAGTACAAGTGCAAAAAGCGTAATCAAGTTGATGGAAAGTCCAAAAGCCTGAATCACAAAGAACGCCCCGATTAAGGATACCGGCACGGCCAGGATCGGAATCAAAGTAGAACGCCAGTCGCCAAGGAACACGAAAACAACCAGGGCAACGAGGATAAACGCATCCCGCAAAGTGTCAATAACCTGCTCGATAGACGCATCCAAAAACTGGGAAACGTCATAGCTGATTTTGTAATCCACGCCCGGAGGGAAGGATTCTTTCATCACATCAAGCTTCTTTTTTACTTCTTCAATCACATCACTGGCATTACTGCCATAGTTTTGTCTTAACACGATCGCGGCCGAAGGATGGCCATCGAGATTGGAATAAATATCGAAGAATTCACTCCCTAACTCTACTTTGGCTATATCTCTTAAGTGAATGCTCTCACCTTTCGAATTGGCCCGGATAATGATATTCTCATACTCTTCCGGCTTGTCATACCTTCCTTTATAGGTAAGTACATATTCCAGCGACTGCGCAGCGATACCGGAGCTTTGACCGATCCGGCCCGGGCGCCCCACAATACTTTGCTCGCCCACCGCTTTCATTACTTCTTCGGTCGAGATACTGTACGCACGCATACGCTCAGGGTTCAACCAAAGACGCATGGCATATCTCCTGCTACCTAATATTTGTGCCCGTGCTATCCCTTTGGTCCGCTGGATTTCAGGGATCATTTTAACGGTAGCATAGTTAAACAGGAATTTTTCGTCAATGCTTTTTTCTTTCGAATAAAGGTTGACGTACATCAGCATACTCGGCTGAACCGGCGAAATGATAACCCCTTCGCGTTGCACCAGTTCCGGCAAGAGCGGCATCACCTGATCCACCCTTGTTTTAACCCGGATTACCGCAACGTTGGGGTCAGTCCCGGGCTCGAAGATGATCCTGAGCGTGGCTTCACCGGCACTGGTTGCATCGGTAGCAATATATCGCATGTCCTGAACCCCGTTAATGGCCTGTTCCAGCGTAATCAGCGTGGATTTCACCAATACGTCGGCACTTGCACCGGGATAAGCAATAAAGATGTTTACGGTTGTTGGGGCAATGTCCGGGAACTGAGAAATAGGTAATTTCTCAATCGCCAGGATGCCTATAAATACGATCATGATCGAGATCACAATCGCAAAAACAGGTCTTCGTATGAATTGATTGAACATGTCTTTACTTTTTAGGATACCTGACTATTCGGCATATAGATTTAAATGAGAGATAACAGAATCAGGCTGCACGAATTTGGCGTGTATTTTTTCATTTTCGTGTACCTGACGCAAGCCTTCCAGAAGGATCTTATCACTCGTTTTCAAACCAGATTTCACAACAAAAATGTGCGGCAGCTCAGCTTCAATCTTTATTTCTCTTGACCGGATCACATTGTCTTTATCCAGCACGTAGACATACTTCTTTTCGAGAACTTCGAAAGTCGCTTTTTGCGGGATAATAAGCGCATCTTTAAGTGGCAGTTTAACAAGCACATTACCCGTTTCTCCGTGTCTCAAAAGCCCTTTCGGATTTGGGAAAGTTGCCCTGAAAGCGATGTTTCCCGTTTCATTGTTAAAGTCTGCTTCAATGGTCTCAACCAGACCCGGATAATCAAATAACTTGTTATTAGCCATTTGCAGCTCTACTTTCAACGCCCCTTCCTTAATGATCTGCGTTTTGTAATCCAGATATTCTGCTTCCGGCACGTTGTAATAAACCCACATTTTACTGTTATCCGACAGGGTTGTCAGCAAATCTCCCTCGTTGACAAGACTTCCCAACCTTCCCTGAAAATGGTCCATGATACCATTGAACGGCGCTCTGATCTGCGTAAAGCTCAAATGTGCCTGAGCCAATCCCAGTTCAGCCTTTGCCTTATCAAGCTTGGCTTTGCCCAAAGCCAGTTCATTTTTGGATACCACATTGCTGTCGGCAAGTGATTTGGTATTTTTGTATTCAATTTCGGCAAAATTAGCCTCAGCCTGCGCCTTTTGTGTTTCAGCCTCGTAAATCATAGGCAGGATTTGAAACATAAGCTGGCCTTTCTTTACCAGCTGTCCTTCATCTACATAGATCTTCTGAAGATAACCTTTTTCTAAAGCTCTCAGCTCGATGTGGCTGATCGCATGGATTTGAGCGACGTACTCTTTGGTGATCAATGTATCCTTTTGCAAAGGACTGGTAACCAAATATTTGACTTCCTCTTCCTTTTCTTCCTTTTTTGATTCACAGCCTGTGTCGAGCAACAACGCACACAAACTAATGACCATGAGAATTCTCTTCATGATGGTTTTGCTATTTAATACAATATGATTTTTGATAATTCTTGTTTGGGGAGGACGTCTGTACCCAGGCACACTGACGCACTCATTTTTGCCGTATATTGTTCAAAGCCCGGTGTTAAAGACAGCAACGCGTAAAGACAGGCTATTTCAACTTATCTGCCAAGGTTTGTATCACGTCATGATCACCTCGAATAGCAGATACAGTGTCCTGTAAAACAGCAAACAAGAATGATGTTTATCTATAAACAGGCATCCTGTGAACTGCCGTGAAAAATATGCGGGGATCTGCGTGTAAAGCGCCGTGGTCAGGTCAACACTCAACTGCGAATATTTATTGACGGGAACCAGTTCATTTTCCTCAATATTCGCCTGGTGGTTTATAGCATTTCCTTTTTCGCTATCAGGCCTGTCCAACTTCAAGAGCAGGTCCTGATTATCCTCCGCATAGACACAACCGATAAATGCCGGGTTTGTCAAATTTTTTACCGGAGCATATCCCAATGATTCCGTCAATGTTTGTCCGCTATGTCCAGAAAACCCACTCATGAGTATAATCCATATCGGAAGGAGAAATCTAAGTAACTTTATCATTGGCCGCACAACTATCTTAAAACAAGAGGTGAATTCACAAATCGTGCTTTTAACACAGTTACAAATAGCGTCAGCGTTAATTAGCCTGGTATTAAATTCAAATTAAAATGAAGTTAAAATATGCACACGACCAGCTTCATACATGAACGATATTAGATTATTTATAAACATATTAACATCGTCAGGCAAGTAAATCGGTTGGGATACTTCGTGATCCGGGATACACTGGGGATTCAAAATTTTTGATAAAAAAAAGAGGGCGTCCTCTAAACTAGAAGACACCCTCTTATCGGTCACTGTATACTTACGCAGAAAAGATTCCTTTACATTACAAAACTTTCCTCACAACATTTGGTAAAAGAATTTCAATGTATAGCTGAAAGGTTATCCGCTATAATGTTTCGCCCTTTATAAGCCTTACCGGCCCGAGCAATCCAGATGGCGTTAATTGCCAGGTATCCAACACCTTGACATTTGTTTTCGTCAGCTTTTTGTCAACCGGTTTAGTCCTGTCTCCAATCAGACGATTCCGCCAGGTATTGACCACTTCAACTTTCAGCTCATTGTCCTTTTCCTTTAACAACCCCGAAACCGGGACACGAAGCGGAGGAGCCCACAGAATGCCCAGATCCTTTCCATTCAGCATTACGCGCGCAATGCCGATATCTTTCACCTCTCCCAAGTCCAGGTAAACCATTTTGCCCGCGGAAAAGTCTTTGTCCGCATCAAATTTTTTGCTGTAAACCGCTTTACCCGAATAGTGCTTAATGCCCTCCTCGGTTCTTTCAGGCCAGCTGGTCAGCTCATTAAAAACAGTTTTGGCAGGTCCTCCCCATTTTGGATCAAATGCCACTTCCCAGGTTCCGTGTAATGTCGTTTCCTCCGCGAAATGCGGATAGTTTGATTTTTGCTCTCCATTTTTATCTTTGGCTATATCGTTTCTGAAAACCACAAAAATGGAACCATACGGATCAAATTCAAGCGGGACATACGTTTTGCCATCCTTTTGATAAAATGACCCGGCCGCTTTGATTTCCCCCGTAACCGAATTCCACAGTTCAGGCTGCTTGCCGCTTATACGAAAAGCGGCTGTCATCTTGGAAGCGGCACGATTTTGACTGCTCAGAAAGTAAAAGTCAATTCCGGTTTCTACGCGGTGAATGTAATCATATCGGCTGCCATTTTCCCGCGCAACGATCTCCATATCATACGCAACACCTTCGGACCTTAAATACTCGGCTGCCGTTTTTCCCCAAACGATCTTTCCCGCACCGATTTTTCTGACGCCGGTTGCTTCACTGCCATTTCCCCAAAGCGCATCGGCAATTTTCTTCAGACTATTTTCAGAAGCAGGATACTTAACCAGACTCGCCGTAGTAACCGGCTTAAACCCGATCACCGTTGCGCCCGCTTTTACCAGCGCCTGAACTTTTTGTAAAACAGCCAGTGACAGCGTTTTATGGTCCGGGAGCGCAAGCACCCGGTACGAAACGCCGTGTGGTAAATAGATGCTGCCATTTTTTACTTCCAAAGCCAGCAACCGGTCTTCATTGATCAGATCATAGTCAAAACCAGGCAAGGCACCCGCCGGATCATCTTCTTTCAAACGCCCAAGATTAGGGGAATGATCCCCGTAATAATACAACACATCAGCCACCGAGGTGCCACTCTGGAGCATGTACTGGCAGCGGGTCAGATATTTAATAAATTCAGTTGAATAGTTCCACCAGGTCACATTGGGATTAAAATGCGTTCCGGCAAAATATTCCTGTCCGGGAAGACCCATTGCCTTGGGTGAAGCCGTGAAGGTATGCAGATAAACCAGATTCAATCCTGCGCAAAATTCATGGTCTACGTTCGGTTTCATGTCAGACCACATCACATCATTCCAGTGTGGCCCAATGGTTGTGAACGACTCGGCACCTACGAGTTTTTTGTCATGGATTTTTGCCGCACTACCAGCCTGTTTTACAAAGAAACGATCAATCGGTCTGGGTCTGTGTGGTGACGGTGACCAGAATTCGCTCATCACGATTTCACTGTGTCCATAATTTTTAAGCCCATCAAAAGGCCCTGCATGAGGCCCGGCCGATTCGGGCTGAATGCCGATACCATATGCTCTGGCTCTTTTGGAAAATGTCCCGTAATGTTTCTCTGCGATCAGATCACCCAGTGTTTTTCGGAAGTCGGACAGGAAACGGTTACTGACCTCACGATTTTCGACGATTTTACCAGCCAGCACGGGCAGGTATGGAATGGGATCGTATCCGCGATATTTCATAAACTCCTTTTCGAAATCTTCCGTCCAGTTTAATCCTCCAGCCTCAAAGCTGTCGGTTTGAAGGTATCTCAGGGTTTTTCCGGCCAGCGGACCAATCGCTTTCAGCAGCGGCTCCACATTGGTATCCCAGTAGCGGTTGAAATTTTTCTCGCTCAGATAATCGATTACATGTCCCTGCCATTTCCCGCTGGAAGTAGAAACCTCAGCATCCGTAGGCGTATAACCAAAGCGCAGAACGGTCCATTCTCCGGTGGGAGCTTTCCAGTCCAATTTACCATTTTTAAAGTATTTTGTAATATTCAGTACCTGGTTCAGGTTCGCATCCTGTTCCCCAGCTGTACCCGCAATATCCGTGAGCAAGGGCCTTGTTTCGGGAACCGACGCCCCTACCTCCCGTGTAGCAGCCTTATTCTCAAAATCCCGTATCGGAGCACGGTTAGGGAATATTTTTTGAGGAATGGCTAAAACGACGATATCCCGGTAATAATCATAATGTGTTTTAGGCACCGGCAGCTCCTGTTGTATTCTGGTTGCTCCTTTGACCTGCACCTGTGAAAAAACAACCTGTTTGGCCGTTTCGGCTGGCGTGATATCGGGTCCACCCAGGTTCCATCCGCTTTGGATGCTTATCGACATAACCAATCCCAGACGATCAGCTTCCTTCATGGCATGCACGTAAAGTTCTGTCCACAGAGGTGATCCAAACATGGGTCCTTCAGGAACCTGGTCATTTCCACGCTGTTCCGCACCGCCGGCATCGAAAAGGCACGCCCCGCTGAAACCCTTTGCCTTCATTTCTTCAAGGTCGCGCGTGATAACCTCTTTATCGACGTTACCGTTGAGCCACCACCACCAGCAGCGGATACCATAGCTCGACGGAGGATTTTGAAAAACCGTACTTTCAACAATAGCCGTACTTTTTTGAGCGATCACTTTTTCGCCTAAAAACAAAAGGAAAGCCGCTAAAAAGCAGACAGAGCGCAATATTTTTAACATTAAAATAAGAGTTTAGTGAATCAAATCATAACTAAATGACCATATTGAAAAGGTTATCCCCAACCAATTACCAGCGCGCATGGGCGGGCAATTGGTTGGGAATTAACCATAAAACTTTCTTAACCAAATTATCTCTTCCAACCCGGATTTTGCTCCAGAACAACATCTTTGTTGGTATCGATTATGGTCTGAGGAATTGGCCAAAGATTGTAGTCGAAAGTTAAAGTAGCCTTGGCTTCCGGCCAGTAAGCATATTTCCTGATACGCTCTACGGCAATATTTCCTCCCATCCGAAGCAGTGTATTCCATCTGGCCTCTTCGTACACCAGTTCACGGGCGCGTTCGTCCAGGATTAAATTAAATTTGTCGTCCATATCTGCCGCACTTACCATGTACGTCGCATTGGCTCTGGCCCTTAACAGGTTCACATCCGCCGCCGCTCCAGCCTTATCCCCACTCCGTTGTTTCGCTTCGGCACGTAACAGAATCGTTTCAGAAAGACGAATAAAATAATCGTCGCGAAAAAGGTTGCTCATATTTTCTCCGTCGGCAAGACCGGTGTACTTATCGGTTGCGATTTTGCATGAAATAGGATATACAATACTCCGGTTGTTCAAGTTGGTCGTTGCATCCGGACTTCCGTTGTATAACACTTCCCATGGAACGGGTTTTCCGAAGTAGGGTGAAGTTTTCACGTTGCCGTTAAATACACGGCGAAAAACAATCTCCGAGTTGCGCATATCGCCGGCATATTTATCCGCGTAAATCTCATCCCTTACATACATCGTCGGGATCATCTGCGCAATGCCACGGCCACCCACATCTTCCAGTGTCCCTGTTAAATGATCTTTGGCTCCATCTCTGAAAACTGCGCCATAGGTACGTGAATAAGGCAGTTTCGATTTACCATCTTCTGCCCGGTAGGCTGCATAGTCAACCTGTAAGGCCCAGATACTCTCCTTGTTTCCGTTTTGATAATTTACATTATTTTCCTGAAACAAATCCCAGTATACATTACCCTGCGCTTCTGTGCTCCTTGCGCCGAACCGCGTTTTCATCAGCGCGTAAGCTCCGTTATCAATAACCTTGCTTGCATAAGTGACAGACTGGGCAAAAGCAGCCTGTGCCTCAGATGTTTTTCCATCGGCAGCTAATTGTGTTCCCATTGCCAGGTACAATTCCGCCAGATAATGCTGGGCTGCACCTTTTACCACGCGTCCGCCGCTTACCGATGTTTCAGGCAGATCCTTTTCCGCAGCCAAAAGGTCATCGATCGCAAATTGATAGGTTTCCACACGGGTAGATCTTTTAAAATCATACTGCGGAACCTTTGAAACGGTTGTCACGATTGAAACACCACCAAAAAGTTCGGCCAGATTGCGGTAACCATATGCCCTGAAAAACTTAGCCTGCGCAATGATATTCGCTTTTTCGGCCTCAGACGAAAATGAAATATGAGGAAGTTGTGCTGCTTCCAGCGCAAGATTGGCTTTTGCAATCAGCTGATAATAGGTACTGTAAATGTTGTAGAAGGTGCTATTATCAGCATTAATGAGGCCATAGTTATTGAAAGTAGCTGATTTCCGGATGCTTGCAACATCGTACATATCCGTACCATTTCCCCGCAATACGAAAATCCAGCCGTCCTCACCGGGATTTGCCCATAAATCCCTGACCTGCGAATAAGCACCGACCAATACCTGATCAACCTGGGCAGAGGTAGAAAATGCATTGTCAACTGTGTAAAACGTGTTTGGATTTTCCTTCAAAAAATCGTCACTGGATTTACAGCCGATCATGTTGATCAGCAGCATCAGTCCCCAGAATGACTTTTTAGATAATATATTTCTCATAAAAATTAGTGTTTAGAAACTGATATTAGCGCCGATTGAATAGGTTGATGGAACAGGAAAAGTATTCTCGCGTACTGTGGTGCCTGTTTCAGGATCTCCGCCCATCCAGTTGGTAAATGTGCCAAGATTTCTCGCACTCACGAATAATTTAGCTGAATTCATGCCTACTTTTGAAATCCATTCCGGTTTCAGACGGTATGAAAGTGTTACATCCTGCACACGTACAAAGCTCCTCGACTGAAGGCCCTGAAAACGTCCGTCACCTGTAAAATAGGCGGACGGAAACTCATTACTTGCATTTTCCGGAGTCCAGTAAGGTTTTGACGTCATATTGTCGTTAAAACGTCCCGTACCAGCCGTCATATAGGCTGCCTGATTACTTTTCAAAAACCTGTTGTTTCCACCAAACGTACCGGTAATCATGACATAAAGGTCAAAGTTTTTGTAAGACACATTATTGCTCATATTCAGCCTGAAGCTTTCCTGAGAATAGCCCAGGATTTTTCTATCCGTTGGGGTAATTCCAGGGGTGCCATCGATATCCTTGTACTTAGGGGCACCTGGTGCAGCACCGGTCAGGGCGATGTACTCAGCGTCATCTGCCTGAACGATCCCATCCTGCTCATAACCAAAGATGGGTTTAAGCGGTTGTCCGATAAAAAGATTGTTTGCAATATCGTCATCCTCTTTGCCGTCGCCATCATGGTCCTCACCATACAGTTTTACCAATTTGTTCCTGTTTTGCCAGAAGGTCAGCGAGGTGTTCCAGGTCAGGTCTCTGCTTTTCAAATTCACCGACCGCACGGTAATTTCAAAGCCCGTATTGTTCACCTGCCCCATTGAAGTTTTGATCGTTTTAAAACCTGTCATCACTGGGATATTACGGGTGAAAATCTGGTCGGTTGTCTTCCCATAATAAACGTCAAGATCCAGAAATATGCGGTTATTCAGCCATGCCGATTCAAATCCTGTGTTCCACGAAGTGGTTGTTTCCCACCCTAAACCGGCATTCCCCAGTGCATTTTGATATAAACCATAGTTGATAACGCCCGGCGTGTTGGAAAATTCATATCTCACACCGCCGCTCGCAGCATTGGCAATGGTAGAAAGTGTAGCAAAGGGAGCAATACCCTGGTTCCCATTCTGACCATAAGAAAATTTAACTTTTAAGTTATTAAGTGGTGTGAAGCCCTTAAGAAATTCCTCATTTGTCACTTTCCACGCTACGCCAGCGGCTAAAAAGTTAGCCCACTTGTTATTGGCTCCAAACACGGATGCACCATCACGGCGATAAGATCCGGTAAAAAAATACTTTTCGTCAAAAGCATAGCTCGCGCGAGCCAGGTAACCAATATTCGAGCGTTCGTTGGCATCCAGATTCACCCTTTGAACCGTTGCCTTGTGTAAGCCCCACATATCAAGTGTTGTGTTCCCGTTAGCTGCGAAGTTAGATCCGGAAGAGCCAACGAGCTGATACTGCTGATGATCGCGTGTAGCAACCAATGTTAAGTCAATACCATGTTTACCAAATGTATTTTTGTAATTGATGATGTTATCAAAAACATAGCTTTTCGTGCCATACGTATTGATTACACCATTTGCATTGGTAAGAAAACCCTGTAACGTCGAAGGAAGATACCGGCTGGCATTCTCGCCTTCCTGTACATAATAACGTTCATTGGTAAAATTCCCTGATTCATTACTTGTATTGTTGTAGAGCAGGTTTATCCGGTAAGTCAGGCCTTCAACCCAGGGAACAGAAACAACGGCATTGGAATTAATCCTGTAATTACTGCGTACGTCCTGATTGCTGCGCGTGCCATCATTGACACCCCATAAAGGGTTAACACCGGATTGGGTGTATGGGTACTTTTCCAGATTGCCCTGCTCATCCCGGTACATGACACCATAGGGCGACATCGTCTGGGCCTCATTGATATTGGCTGCAAACCGGGTATCAGGCTGGGGCTCATTCGGATTGGACCTTACCGGTATCAGCGGGTCTGTTCCCGTATAAGTTCTCTTGGAATACCCTGCATCTACACCTACTTCAAGCCAGTTGGTAATATTCGTTTTCACCTTTCCCGATAAAGAAATCCTGTCAAAACCATCTCCGACAACAATGCCTTTATTCTTATCATAGGCCGTTGACATATAATAACTCACACGCTCGCTCGCTCCCGAAACAGCAGCCTGATATGTCTGAATTACGCCGGTCCGGGTCACTTTATCAAGCCAGTTGGTTTCTTTGCCCGCAGCCATGTTTGCCAGTTCTCCCGGTTTCATCCAGTTGGTGGAGCCCTCGGCGTATTTATTTCTCGCGTTTACAACTTTAATCCACTCTTCGCCTTTCATCATTTCCGGTCTGTTTTGCCAGGTCTGGAATCCGGTCGAAGAATTTAGGGTAATGACGGGTTTTCCAACTTTTCCTCTTTTTGTCGTAATGGCAATCACACCATTGGCGGAACGCGAGCCATAAGCAGCTGCCGAAGTAGCATCCTTGAGCACGTCAAAAGAAGCGATATCACTTGGATTAATATCGGCCAGGTTCCCAAGGAAAACGACGCCGTCCAATACGATAAGGGGGTCGTTGGAGCCGTTAATTGAATTCTGGCCGCGAACATCCACACTTGGCTGCCCGCCTGCCGTGTTGGAAGCACCGATGTTCAATCCCGGAAGGCTTCCCTTTAATGCTTCCATCGCATTCATATTCGGGAGTAATGCAACCGCGGACCCTTCCAGTTTCAGTGAACTGACAGAACCCGTGAAATCGGAACGTTTACTTGTACCATAACCGATAACAACGACTTCGTCCAGTGCTTTTGTGTCCGATTTCAACGTAACCTGAAGCGAAGTTCTAACACCTGGCTGCACGACCTGAGCCGTATAACCAACAAAAGAAAAAACCAATACGACATTGTCGTCAGGGATTGATAAAGAAAAGCGTCCTTCCCCATCCGTGGACGTACCCGTTGTGGTGCCTTTGATCGCAATATTGACCCCTGGGAGAGGTGCTCCGCTATCATCGTTCACGGTTCCGGTTACCGTCCTGTCGATTGTTTTCTCACTGGCCCAAAAGTTGTTAACCGGCTCAATGGACTTGATTTCAGAAACACCGGGAACTACTTTTTTAAGTACAATTTTGTTTCTGATAATTTTATATGAAATATTATCAGGTGAAAACATCGTTTCCAGTACTTCGCTCAGCCGCTTATTCTCAATATTGAGCGTTATCTTACGCTCGACCGGCAATAACTGTAAACTGTATACGAACTTTACATTGGTGTTTAATTCAAGCTGGTTCAGAACCTCCCGAATTTCCTTTTGTTCAACCTTGATCGATACTTTTTGCGTCAGCAATTCCTGTGCCTCCGAATTGAAAGCATAGCCGTATGCGGTCGTGATAAACATTAAAAATAATTGTAAACTTGACACTTTCATAATTGTCCGTAACGGATATATGATCTTAAGTCTTTTTTTCATTGCTTTGTAATTGTTAGATCTCTTAACACGATGATTTACAACTCCCGTTATTCATTTTCCAGATGAATTACCGATCTACATCGTAAATCGTTCAGGGAGAAAGTCGAAGTATGTTTCCAGCATCTTCGGCTTTTTTTTATTTTCTGATAGTGTATTCTACAACATGGGCTGCTGAGATTGGTTTAGGGTTAAAAAATTATTTTCTTGGTTCACATCCTTTTCCCGACATAACGATGGTATCTTTACTGATCTCATACCTTGCATCGATACTCTCACAGAGAATTTCAAGCTGCGCGAAAAGTGTATTTTCCTGAGATAAATCTGCCGTAATGATACAGTTCCTTAGTCTCTCATCTATATTAATTTTGACACCATAGGCGTCTTCAAGTATGGATATTATTGCCGGAAAAGGCATTTCTGCGTAGTCAAAACGTTCTTCTCCGGATTTTTCCGGCCTGTTTCTGATCATTTGCGGCTCGTCCACGAGACCTGTGATCAGCTTTTCATCCTGCTCAAAAAAAGTCACTTTTTTATTCTGAGTTAGTACAACCTTGTTCTTTTTAGGCTGCAAATTGTCGGAATCACCCGCTTGCTGCACTTCCACGACACCAGTCATCACGGCTACTTCTATGCTCTTCGTTTTAGGGTCTTCTCTGACCGTGAAACTTGTACCTAAAACCCTCGTAACAATGTTATCCGCGTGAACATAAAAGGGCCTTGAACGGTCATGTGCAATCTCAAAGAAAACATTCCCCTTTAAAAAAACACTGCGCTCATTTGAAGCAAAGTGCGCAGGATAGTACAAAACAGCACCGGGTTCAAGGGTAATCCTGCTGCCATCGGATAATGTAAACTGTTTTTGCACCGATTCCGGGTTGTTGACGCGAAGCATTTTTTCAATCACTTCATTCCTGACACCGGAAATAATCTCCACATCTCTAAAAGCAGAGCGATACAACATAAACCCCGCCACGAACAGGAAACAGGCAGCAGCCAATCGGAAATAAAACTTATTAAAATAAAACCTGCCAGATCCCGAGAGAATATGTCTGCGATCTACCTGTTCAGGCTCTTCCGACATCCCGTTGCTTATCACTGACCACATGGCCTTACCAGCTTCCTCTTCGGCAAGCGTATTTTCCTGTTGGCCGGCATGATCGATTGAACCATACCATGTATCCATCGCCCGTTTCTCATCGGGCGTAACCGCGCTCTTTTGATAGCGGTCCAGCAGCTTTAAGAAACCTTGTAAATGTTTCATCATAATGTTAAGGATTTCAACTGCCTGTTATGTTATCCATATATTTCAAAGATAAACGCTCAAAAGCTATACCAATGGAAACGCACCTGGCCTCTCCTTGTCATGGCAAAGAAAAATAACGGCGCCTTAGTTGTAAGTAGAACAACTGGGAAACTACCGCAAATGATTTTACAAATTCTTAGTAAATTTATAAAACTACCTGCATTTTGCTTGAATTATGTTGGAATTGTCATGAGGGGTAGATGCTGCCTCTAACCGAAAAGAATCAGCAAAACTAATATATAGTCTCTGAGATGATACCGCATCGATTTCAATCCCTGTGTGATATGATATTCGACGGTCCTTAGCGGGATATCAAGTGCCGAGGCAATCTCATCAGCACTTTTATACTGGATTCTGTTTAACTCAAATATCACTTTTGTTTTCTCCGGAAGCTGCGCGATACAATAGGCTATTGACTCGGAAAGTTCGTTGTAAGCCAGCATCTCCTCCGTGTCGGAAGATTCGTCCAGTTGGGTATAATGGACAGATTGAACGTAGCGCTGACGCTGGAATTCTTTTTTAAAAAAATCCAGCACCCGATATTTAATCGCCGAGTACAAATATCGCTCCAGTTCAATAATCTGTACCTGGTCACGTCTGAGCCATAAATCAAGAAAAATATCCTGGACAATTTCCTTGGCATTTTCATCGGTTCTGACTTTGCTCAGGGCGGCTCTGTAAAGACGGGTTCGATAACGGTCATAGATCTCTTCAAATGCTGCCTTATCCCCTTTCCGCAAAAGTTTAAGCAATTCGGCATCATTTGTCAAAACTTCCTCCATCAGACTGACTTTTCTAAGCTTAATTTACAAGTAAACAAATATCTATTTCTTTTTTAATATATCCACAAATACTACTATTTTAAATGATAAATATATTAAAACAAGAGAACGACAATTGCTCAAACATGCATAAAAGAACCCATCTGTTTTAGTCCAAACTAAACGTAATGTAGCCGCCCTTGTAGCCCTTGCCCGGATCAGGACTCACAGCCACTGTAATGTATTGTTTTTTACCAATTGAAAAGGTAGAAGGCACGGAAGTGGCATTTCCGGGCAGTTCTTTTTCCCAGAGTAACTTACCCGTTTTCTGGTCGAAGGCACGAAACATCTGATCCACCGTTGCCCCGATAAAAATAAGTCCGCCTCCGGTGGCAATTCCCCCGCCCCGATTGAATAGTCCGGAATTTCTGATGCCTAACGCGGCCAATTTTTTATCCACGCCGAGCGGAACCTGCCATAAAATTTCACCGGAATTGAGATCAATGGCGTTTAAGGTACCGAATGGAGGCTTGATGGCCGGCACACCGTTTGGATCTTTGAAAAATTCATAGCCCGAAAAACCGTAAGGTTCCTTTGTGCCGGATTCTCCGCTTTCAATCGTCTTTTTTGCATCTGTAACCTTAATACCTTTCAGATAAGCCGTGATCGCATCGATCTGCTGCTGCGGCAAATGCTGAAAGGAAGGCATTGGCTCCGCACCCTTTTGGATGAATTTTGCAAGGTTTTCTCTGACATAACCCTTCACTTTCAAAGAAATATCCGGCCCAAAATTGGTTCCCTTTTGATCCGCGCCGTGGCAACTGCTGCAATACATTTTAAACAGGTTTTCACCGCTTTCCTCATTATCTTTTTTCAGCGACTTGATGTCCTTCAACTGAAGAAACCAGGGCATATCCACCGCATTGACGAACATCACCCCGGAATTGGGATTATAGGATGCACCTCCCCAATTGGCGCCGCCATGTGCAGCAGGCAGGATCAGCGAGCCATTTAAGCCTGGTGGTTCGTAAATACCCGTATTGTATTTGTTCCCGGCGATCTGGTCTTTGATAAATTGTGTAACCTCGGGGGTTATTGTGCTGAAATATTCCGGTCTAAAACCCTGGCGCGAAAATGGGTCGGGCTTGGTCGGTATGGGCTGCGTAGGCCATGGTTTTTCACCCGGCATTTCACTTTTGGTCGGCACCGGCACTTCGTCTATTGGAAATAATGGTTTGCCTGTTTTCCGGTCGAACAGGAATACATAGCCCATTTTGGTCGCTAAGGCAACACCGTCGATCAGCTTGCCGTCGTGTTTTACCTGCACCAGATTCGGCGGCGACCCATTGTCACGGTCCCACAGATCATGGTGGGTAGTCTGAAAATGCCAGAGTCTTTTGCCCGTTTTTGCGTCGAGTGCCAGCAAACAATTGGCAAACAAATTTTCTCCTTCGCGGTCCGCTCCGTAAAAATCAAAGGACGGCGAGGCAGTTGGGACATAAACAATCCCTAACTTTTCGTCCAGGGCCATTCCGCCCCAGCAATTAGCACCCCCATTTTTCTGTCTTGCATGTTTGGGCCAGGTCGTATATCCGAATTCTCCTTCCTTGGGAATGGTGTGAAAAACCCATTCCAGTTTTCCTGTATACACATTAAACGCCCGTACGTCACCAGACGTAGACGGAAGTTCGTCGGGAACCTTGCAGCCCACGATAAACAAATCTCCAAAAATAACACCCGGCGCATTGGCGGTGACATGGACCCGTTTTTTCATGGATTCCTCAACCGCCAACCCTGTGTAAAAATCGACCCTGCCCCGATCGCCGAAATCTTTAATCAGTTTACCGGTAGAGGCATTTATCGAGTAAAGCGTTGAACCGAAAACAAAAAGCAGCGCATCCGGCCTGCCCTTTTTCCCTGCATGGAAAGTAACCCCTCTTGTCCAGGTACTCACGTCGGTACTGTCGGGAGAAAATTCCCAAATAAGCATTCCAGTTGCAGGATCAAGGGCCACCAGCTTATCGCTTGGCATAAAGGCAAACATTTTACCTTTTACGATCAGCGGATTGAACAAAATGCTGGACCCGTCCTTGCTGTCCTGGTAATTCCAGACCTGCTTTAGTTGGCTGACATTTTTTGTGTTGATGATCGACAAGGGAGAAAATTTGTTATTGGAAGCATCATGACCATAATGCCCCCATTCCTCTTCCCCGGGTGATCCCTGTCGTATTTTTGGCACAAATCCAATGAGCAACGCCAACAAAATAGCTCCGGCCCCAAAACCAGCGAGCGAACGGGAATTTATTTTTTTCATAACAAATGGATATCCTAACAATTAATATGGCTCAACCCGGACCTACAATCCATTGGCCAGCAATCTTTCATCAATAAACTGCTTGGCTCTGGGCACATCCGCTTCTTCCAGGTGCTCGATGATCATCGGGATATTCGGATGTTGCCTGGCCAGCCGTTTAAGATATAAATCGTAATTCAAAGCGCCCAGTCCGGGTGCCGGTAACTCGATCATGCCTACCCCACGAAGTGCATGCGCCTCATCACCATCGATATCAGCCATAGACACGCCAGCAAAGGTTTCGGCCAGCTTTACATCTTTGGCGTGTGCAATCCTGATTTTATCAGACAAAGCATCAAATATCCGGTTCAACGTCAAATCCATAGCCCCGATGTTGTGTTCTTCAAAATAATTGGTGGGATCCATCAACAGACCCAGATTCGGATGGTTAATGTCCGCAAATAACCGGAGCGTTTCTTCAACAGAGCCGATCACATTATTCACATACGTTTCCACACAGAATGTGACGCCATGCTGGCGGGCAAAATCAACAATGCCACCAATGACGTCAAGGCATTCGGCATAACCTTCCTCCGTTTTGTTTTTAGGATCTGAAACCCAGTCACTTTCTAAATGATAAGTCCCTGTTTCACTGATCACATAGGGCGACCCCAGTTCATTGGCATGACGTATGATCTGCCTGAGATGGTCCAGGTTTGCCTTGCGCGTTGCAGCGATGGGGTGCACGAGATTTGTATAACCTGAAATACAGCAAATTGGCAAATTGTGATTTCTGAAAGTGTCCCTGATTTTCCTGGCCTTTGCCGAATCCAGCGCATTGGTCGACAAATCCATGTCTTTGAAAGATACATCCAGCTGCACGGTATTGAAATGAAGCGCCCTGATCCGGGCTGCTGTCTGTGCGAGATCATAAGGAAAATAACCTGTAAAAATTCCAACCTGAACCATAAGATCAATGCGTTTATTTTTTTACGAATATATTTCTGCAATGTCGACAGCCCGGCGTTCTCTTGCTGATACGTAGCAGGCGTCTACCAGGGCCATTGTTTTTAGATTGTCCCTGCCACTGATCTCCGGCTCTCTATTTTGTTCCAGCGCAACCAGCAACTGGGCCATCGGCCCGGCAAAAGCATCCGGAAACCATACTTCCTCCCAACGCGGACGTTGCCAGCCGGCAATGTTTTTGCAGGTAAAATCCAGCGTGCTAGGGCTATGCGCAGGATAAGACGGCCAGCCGATCGTTCCTTTGGCCATACCGTCAAGGCCCTCTACACGGTATTTAATGTAAATATCTTCCTCAGCGCCCTCCCGTGCCGGGCCTGTCCACACATCGTCCCAGGAAGAGGCCCGCATGCCATTTTCATATTCGAGAATATACAGGGCGATACCGTCTTCGTGCGCAAATTTTGAAATCGTACGCGGGTCCTGGGTTACGCTGCAATAAACACTTTTCGGATCGCCAAACCAGTAACGGAAAGTATCCAGGTGGTGAATGCTCATCACCCGCAAAGTAAGCCAGTTCATACCGGCTTGCCAGCCAGTCCAATGCGGGATGGCCCGCATGTCGATCGAGCCAAATACAGGTTTCCCAAGCAGTCCTTTGTTGATAAGGTCTTTGCATGCCCGTACCGATTGGTCATAGCGCATATTCTGATTTACACCCAATACCACACCGGCATCTTCGCAGATCCGGACAATTTCCAAAGCCTCCTGGTAGTTCATCCCCATGGGTTTCTGGGCCAGTATGGCTTTGATATTTTTGTTTTTGACGGCCTCCTTAACGACCGTGAGTTGCGCGTCGGGCGGTACCGCGATGTCTGCCACCTCCACTTCCGGGTCGGTAAACATTTGCTGGTACGACGCGTATACTTTCGCAATTTTATGCCTTTCGGCAACTTTCTGGCTGTTGGCCAAGGTCCGTGACGTGATGGCTACCGGATTAAATCCTGCATTCCTATACGCTACCAGCTGGCAGTCGGCCATGATAAAACCAGCCCCTACACAACCAATACCGACAGATTTATTTTCAGGAAAAACAGGGAGATATTCAAGATTCGTATGCATAAAACATCGGTTATGAGCGGTTCAAATCCTGCAAAGTGATTTCCGCTTCTTTACTGAGAAAATCTGCCTGGGTAACCGACCGGCCCCCGCTTTCCAGTAAAGCACTGTCCGAAACCATTTTTACCGGCTCGATGCATGACATATTTTTTTCTCTGAAAGGTTTGTTAAAAGACAGATTATACGCTGAAATAACCGACCATCGGGGATTATCAGACAGATTAGCGTCCGATCGGTGGAGAATATTGCTGTGAAAGAAAAGCGTATCCCCTGCCTTCAGCTCCACATAAACGAGCTCGCTGTTTTTTTCGGCTTCCGCCACAAAATCCGGATCTGCTCCCTGCTGCTCGCCAACAAATGAATGCTCAAACCGCTGCATTTTATGGGTTCCCTTCAATACCTGTAAACACCCGTTTTCAATCGTGGCATCTGTAAGTGCAACCATCACCGAAATCATGGCCTCAGGGTACAAAAAGCCATTTTTATACCAGTAACCATAGTCCTGGTGCCACTCCCAGGCTCCTCCTTTTTTAGGCTCCTTCTGCATGACCTTTGAATGGAAATGACAAACTTCTCCAACATTTCCAAGCAGCATTTCCACGGCCTTTACCATGCGTTCCGACCGGGACATAAGTCCGAACGAATCATCACCGGGCGTAAACCAGAGTGTCAGCTTTGTCCGGTTTCCGTTGGTATCTTTCAGGTCAAATGCATGGCTCGTCACACTGTCATCAGTGGCCAGGTTATAAAGCAGACCAATCTCATCCTGATTAAAAAAATTACGCTTAATTAAGAACCCATCTCTTTCGAAATCCGATTTTTCGGTAATGCTAAGTTTTGTTTCCATACTTCAAAATGTCTTAATACTGAATAATAGCTAAAATTTTCTTTAAATAGTAATAAGACAAAATAACGGTAATTTTCAGCAGCAGACCATCGGTATTTTCGTAGTTTTATATGTTATTTTGAATAAATGGAATAAAATAATCCTAAAAATATCAAGCATACCAGATGAAACCGCTCATACAGAAACTACCCCTCGATAGCAGCTCATCGTTTGTGGCACGCACTTATACCACACCCCACTTCGAAACGCCCTGGCACCAGCACGAAGAATATGAGTTGCTGATCGCGGCAAAAGGATACGGTTCCGCTTTTATTGGTGACTACATTGGCGCGTATCAGATGGGTGACGTATTTCTCCTGGGCAAAAACCTGCCGCATTGGTTTAGAAAAAAAGATTTTGATATGATCGGCAGTTCCGTGGTCGTTCAGTTCACTGAAGACATTTTTGGCGAGCGTTTTTTGAGCCTGCCCGAAATGCAACTGATCAGAAACACCCTTCATAATGCTTCCCAAGGCATCGCTTTGAAAGGAGCATTAAGGGAAAGAATCGGAAAAACGCTTCGTATGATCGAATCGCTTTCGGGCTTTGCGCAACTGGCCGCCCTGCTCGACTGCCTGCACCAGATCAGTATTTCGGATCAAATCACCTACCTGACCCAGTCACCCATCGTCAGCTTCTCTAAACAAGACCAGGACAGGATTCACAAAGTCTTTGAATACACCATGCAGCATTTTCAAAGAAAAATTTTTCTGAAAGATGTCGCAGCACTTACGAATCAAAGTGTGTCTGCATTCAGTCATTATTTCAAGAAAAACACCAAAAAAAATTATATTCAATTCCTGACCGAAATACGGATTTCCCACGCATGCAAATTGCTCATCACCACGGAAAAATCCATTACCGAAATCTGCTATGAGAGCGGGTTTCACAACTGGTCCAATTTCAGCCAGCATTTTAACACGCTGATGCAGCAGTCTCCACTGAAATACCGGAAGGAGTACCTGACCACAAACGCAGACAAATGGTGATCCGGGAGCCCTGGAAAAATGAGCAATGATGTTTTGTTCTACGCTATCCGAAGATAATTTTTATAGCATTAAAAAAAGGCGCAAATTTGAAGCAAAAATGTATCCAAAACCAACTCCGGGCGGTCTGGATATTACGACTAACTGCAGCCAACACCACCAGCCGTTCCAAAGGAACGATATTTTGCAATTTCAATATCATTGCTACCGCGCGGCGGGATAAATCGATCTGGTTTTCGTTCCGTAGGAACGTTTCGTGATATTGATAGGACCAATTAAGTAGAAATGAAAAAAATATTCAGGTAGCGTAGTTTTGTTCAACTTTGCTGCGGTATTGCTTACCAAAAAATGCTCTCAAAAGCCGAAATTAGAATTTCGACGATTGAGAGCATTTTACTAAACAAAAAATTCGATTTCTGAAATGGTTATGCCACCCTTTCAGGGTTATGACCTTAATGTTTGATCCAATTTCCTACAATAATATCATCCCTTCGGGATTATTAATCCGAAGAATATTTAACCCAATTTCATACATTTACAAGATATTGATTTTGAGCAATTTATAATTTTCAAAATTTCAACAAGGTCTCGTCGGGTTAATACCTTTAAGTTTAAACAACTTTACTGGTAAAACCAGCGGGCTTTGTAAACCTTTAAATCCGGGAAAACAAAACTACGCGCTGGCGCAAGAAAACGTACGTGATAAGTCCACCAACTTTTTTCGGGAATTGTGAAAATGTACTGACCGGAACCATCCCGGCCCAGGCTCTTTATATTTTCACTGTCCGGAAAATCCTTGACCTTTGTGAACTGATGGTCATCCATACTGAAAATCCAGGCGCCATGGTGTTCCGTTACAAAAAGGTTGTCGTCATCCGAAGTCAGGCCCAGTTCATGCCCGCCTATACCCGGAATCTTCCAATGCGCCGTTAAATTAAGACTTTTTCCATCTGTTATCTTGTATTCCCGTAAAACATCATAACCCAACGCAAACAGGCTTTTCCTTTTGGCATTCCAAACCAGACCATGTGCTGAATACAGGCTGTCAGTAAACAACGGCTTGTTGGGTTTACTGATATCAAAAAGCATGATCTTATTTCCATTCGCATGCGTCGAAGCGGCAGCTACCAGTTTGTTTCCGGGCAGTAAAGCAATTGAATGAGCGTTTGGCACATCTGCATAAAAAACCACTTTTTTATCGTGTACATTAAGGATCGCAATCGCGCCGGACGACGACGATATTAATATTTGCTTTCCATTGTTTATGGCTTTGCAATCATCGGTGGAATTAAATTTTTTAGTTCTAAAATCTTCTGGAAGATCTTTTGCCAGATGCGCGTCCCAGCTCCATACGATTTCAGGAATGCTGTCACGGGACTTACTGTAATCCACGATTAGAATTTTACTGTCGCCGCATACCAGAAATGATTTCGGCGTAATGGCTTGTGAGAACGCTGCACAGGCAATCAATACTACGATTCCGAGTGAGCAGGTTAATTTTTTGACGTAATGAAGGTTTGTATTTTTCATGATATAATGATGGTAACAAGGAAGATAGAAGCAGTTATTACAATTGATTTACCCATTTTCTAAAACCTCCCTTAAAGTTTTAGTCGTATAATCCGAAAAAAAGGCCGGAAGCCGTTCCCAGCTTCCAGCGCTCCGGAATTTTGTTTTAGTCCTGAACAAAAAACGAGGTCAAAAGTATAGTCGGCTGCAAACACAAGGCTCAGCATAAAAAATGCATTGTCAATGTGCCCTGCCACGGCAATGTTAGTATCCGTTATTTTGTTCGAGCTTAGGGTTTCTGTCACGTTGTACATCGGGTATTGGCCACCAGTAATCCCTTTGCGCATTGAATGTACGGGTCATGATTGGTTTGGCAGCATAGGTAAAAATTGGCCCGTTGAGTACAGTCTCGGCAGTTTTCCACCTGCGGATATCCGTGTAGTACATGCCTTCGCCCGCAAATTCCACTCTGCGTTCCAGGCGTATTATCTCCCTCATTTCAGCTTTTGTCTTTCCTTCTGTCACTTTTGGCATTCCTGCTCTTACACGCACTTTATTAACAGCCTCCAAAATCGACGCGTCGGGTGCGGCAACGGCCTCATTTTGTGCTTCTGCATACGTAAGCAGTACATCAGCAAAGCGCATGACCATATAGTTGATTTCCGACCGGCCGCCCTGAAGATTGTTACTGTTGGCTTCCTTGTCGTATATGGTATATTTTTTAGTCCCATATCCGGTCACCACAAATCGGGACGGCGTTACCACTTCTCCCTGAAAAGTATCGCCCGGGTATACAATCGTCTGATACATACGTGGATCACGATTGTTGTGCGGATTGGCAGCGTCGTACAAAGGTGACTGGGATTGCGGTAGCCCATCTTTCATCAGGTATGCGTTCACCAGATCCCGCACGGGCGCGTTCGTGTTATATTGGCGACCGACCAGGTCAAATGAACTTCCCAGCTGTGGCGCCATAAACTGTACATCAAATATGGACTCGACGCTGTTATCATTTGCAGGAAGAAACAGGCGGCGATAGTCCGCAAACAGCGCGTAGCCAGTTCCAGCCAAATCGATAACCGCCTTGGCAGCATCGGCAGCCAGTTTCCACTTGGCCACATCGCCCGAGGGATTGTTGAGTGGACTCGCCTCAAAAAGCAGCACTTTCGCTTTCAAAGCCAATGCCGCACCTTTGGTAGCTCTGCCAATGTCTGTACCTGCCGTGTATTTTACAGGCAGGACAGCCGCTGCCTGATCCAGATCCTTCAACACCTGCTCCACCACTTCCGCCCGCGTATTGCGTGGCAGCGCCGACTGAGTAACCGGATCTGGCTGAGCAAGAATCAAAGGCACCCCGCCATAATAGGTTGCCAGTATCGAATAATACAATCCCCTCAGGAAGGCGGCCTCTCCTTTCATCCTGTTTTTTAACGCGGCATCCATTGAAACTCCATCAATTTTTGCCAAAAGCGTGTTGCAGCGACCAATACCCCGGTAGCTGTCGTCCCACCGGGTTATGATGATCGATGAATTGGTTCCGGTTTGTGTACCCGCACCAATCACATTCCAGCCTCCCGAATTGTCATAATTATAAGCATTCGGTGTTGCAGTTTCTTCCCAGAGCGGTGTCGCCGTGCCTCCAAATAGTCCCTCATTTCGCAAGACAGCATAACTACCCGTGAGGCCCATCATAGCATTGGATTCAGAAGTCCAGAAGGAATCCTCGGTATAGCGGTCGTTCGGCTCAACATTTAATGTATCGTTCCCGCAACCGGCTATGAATAAGCTGAGTGTAAAAACGCAAATTATCTTTTTCATAATGTCTTTTAAAAATAGGATTAGAAAGTAACGTTCAGGCCAAAGCTCAGCGTCTTTAACATCGGATAGTCGTACAGTGTGTCCGCAGTGATATTCCGTTCAGGGTCAGAATCTTTATACTTCGAAAAAGTGAAAAAGTTCTGAGCATTGGCGAACAGGTTTAACTTGCTGATAGAGGCTCGGGAAAGCCATTTTTCCGGAAAAGCATAATTCAGCTGAATATTCTGAACCCGTAGGTAGGATCCGCTCCTGAGCCAGGCGGTCGAATTCTGATAATTCTCCGAGCCGCCCTGTGGCGTGGTGAGTATGGGCAATCTCGCACCTGTATTTTCCGGTGTCCAGGAATCGGTTGCCCATTCTTTGGTTAGACCGGCTCCGTTGTTGACAGGATAAGCAAGATTGGCAGTAGGATAAATATTTATACCCTGTACGCCCTGCAAATAAGTGTTCAGGCTGAACTGTCTGTAAGTCAGATTAATTGCGAAACTGTAATTCCACTTCGGGATCGACGAACCGGTAATAACCCGGTCATCGCCATTGATGGTACCACTGTTGTTGACATCCTTGTATTTAAGGTAACCCGGTTTCACGGCGCTGCTCACTTTTGCACTATTATTGATCTCTTCCTGGGTCTGGTAAATCCCCTCGCTTTGCAGTAAATAGTAAGAATCCAGTGCGTGTCCTTCTTTTAATATTCTCCGGCCATTAATAACCGTTTCGCCGTTCAGATCGACGATTTCGTTTTTAACGTAACTAATTGCCGTACGGACGTCGTACTTGAAATCACCAAGCCGGTTTCTGTGACTCAGCGTAACCTCAAACCCTTTGTTATCCACGACTCCAATATTTCTTTGCGGTCCGTTCAGCGCCCCAACCTGCGAAGGGATAGCGACCTGACGTAAAATGCCGGATGTACGTTTTTTGAAAACTTCAAACTCCCCGGAAAGCTTGCCCGACCACGCCTCTACATCCAAACCGGCGTTGTAAGTGGTAGTAGTTTCCCAGGAAATCCCCGGATCGTTGTATGACCTCGTGGCTGCACCCGGCTGAAGCACATTCCCAAACGAATAATCACTACCCAGATCTACAACATTGAGATAACTGTAAAGCGGCACAGCCTGGTTGCCCAGCTTTCCTAAGGAGGCCCGTAGTTTCAACAGATTGATAAAACGGAGATCAAAGAATTTTTCCTGATCGATGCGCCAGCCCGCAGATAACCCCGGGAAAAGCCCCCAGCGATTGTCCTGACCGAAACGTGAAGAACCATCGTATCGTACCACTGCTTCAAGAAGGTATCTTTCCTTGAAATCATAATTCACCCTTCCGAAAAAAGAGGTAAGTCTGTCACGGGTTGTCACACCCGACACGACGGGATTTAAAGAGCTCGCATTCAAATCGGTCAGCGTATTGCCCGAAAGATTTTCTATGCTGGCACCGAAATTACTATTGTCAAAATCATTGTAGCTTGTTCCCGCCAGCGCAGACCAGTGGTGATGCGTTGCAAACGTTTTATCCCATGAAACGGTCTGAAAGAAATTGAGGTTTAAGTTGCTTATATTACCATTGTAAGACACGGTCTGACCGTAGTTCATGACGGCAAAAGTGAGCGGATCATACGTGTTCACCCTGGAATTAAAACGTCTTTCTACAGTATCAAGCTTGTCAAGTCCAAGATTGATACTGTACTTGATATCAAATGGGAGCTGATAATCAGCAAACAGTTTTGTGAAAATCCGCTGCACCGTAGGTTTACGATACCCTTCCCTGACCAGTTTCATTGGATTTTCGATCAGGTTACGTCCGGGCGTTCTGAAGGCAACGTTGCCATATCGCCCATCCTCAAGATACGGTGTAAAAATTGGCAACACCCGCATCAGCGAACCGAAATATCCCGCAGTCCCGTCTGCTGGTTCAGTGGATTTTCTGTAATTGGCAATGATATTAGCTCCTACCCGCAGGCGTTTGCTCACCTGTGAGGACAGATTCAGATCCACCGAATAGCGTTGGGCGTTGTCATTGGCTATGAGCACACCTTTTTGGTTCATGTACCCAAGGGACAAGTTGTACAGCATTTTGTCGGATCCGCCGGAGAACTGAAGATGGTGCTGGTTCAACGTACCGTTTTTCATCACCTTGTCAAACCAGTTGATATTCGGATAAGCATAAGGATTGGTGGCCATGCCGGTTCTGTACTGTTCAATCTGAGCATCCGAATAATCTACCACCGTTTTGCCTTCATTGCGTAGCGCCTGGTTTTTAAGCTGCATATACTGAATCGGATCCCAGATCACATCAGGCATCATCGTAGGGCTCTGAATACCATGGGAAAAGTTGTAACTGATTTTGTTTTTCCCGGCTTTGCCTGTCTTGGTTGTGATCAAAACAACACCATTCGCAGCACGTGACCCGTAAATGGCAGCAGAAGCATCTTTAAGTACCGTGATGGTCTCGATATCATTGGGATTGACTTCATTCATATCGTACTCCATACCATTTACCAGTACCAATGGGTTACTGTTATTGGTCGTTCCAACCCCTCTGATCCGTATCGTGGCATTGTCAGCCCCTGGCCGTGAACCGGACTGGTTGACCCATAACCCGGATACCCCATGCATGGCCTGGCTGGCGTTGGTGACTGGCGTATTTTCTTTGGTCTTCATATCGAGCGTCGACAACGCCCCAGTCAGGTTCATTTTCTTCTGTGTTCCATAACCAACCACCACCAGTTCGTCCAGTGTTTTGTTGTCCGGTTTCAGCGTTATATTCAGGCCAGTTTTGTTGCCAACAACGACCTCCTGGGATAAATAACCCACAAACGAAAACACCAGAATATCGGAAGCCGTTGGTGTTGCAATTTGAAATTTCCCGTTAACATCCGTTGTTGTGCCCTGCTGGGTTCCCTTGATCAAAACACTGACGCCTGGCAAAGCAGCGCCCGTTTCGTCAGTAACAGTCCCGGTAAGACTTTGTTCCACAAGGCTTTCAATAGCTCCGACCGAACTCACTGGTGACTTTTTTTCATTTTTAAGTAGCATCCGCCGCCCCTCCGCTTCACGGGCATTGGAAAATCCGCAAAAAAATAAAATGATGATCATTTGATAAAATGACACTTTCATTCCGCTCCAGACAAGGGTCGGAATTTGTAATTTTTTGTTCATAAATTGATAAGGTCTAAGGTTTAAAATGCAACTTTAAACAAGTACATCGCCTCTTGTAAAGGATTTAAACTGACGTTTGCGTATAATCCGGTAATGTTGACCCGTTACCGGATTTTGTACTATCCAAACGATTATTAAAAGGATTTAGCAATTATTTTTCAATCAAATCAGGTTGGGTTTAGGATGAATAAAGCTGCAAAATTGATCATTCAGTATTATCCCGGTATTACGTAGATTTAATCAGTGGATTAAGATTTGAGAGAATCAAAATTGATGCAGAAGGCAATACTCCGATCTTTTCAGAGATTGATCTGTGATTTGAAGAACTTATTTGTCAATTTCCGCGCCGCTATAAGAAGGTAAATTCACACAGACTGGATCTGAGACGGGCGTATAATATGCCGCTTTTAATCAGAGGAAGCGCGAGAAGCTTCCGCTTTTTCCTTACGTTATCAGCTAAACGTTCGGTTGTATTTGCTATCTGCAAAATATTTGAGCGCTTCTGCGTCCAACTGCATTGTTCCGCTCAATTTATCCCGGAACGTAGCCGGATTAGTCACATCAGGAAATACAACATGAATACCCGGAGCGCCTGGCACGACGGACAACCGCATTCGCTCCGGGATGTTTATTTATTAAACTACAAGCCCTTTTCACGGTTTCATTTGTAGTGCTATCGGCCTTCGGAGGTCACGCCAATCCAAGAAACGACATTTTAGCCGATTGCTGATAGCCGACTGCCAACGTAAAACGATCTTGCAATATTATTTGTGAGAAGGTCTACTGTTTTACGAATTGATGTACCGAAGTTTCTTTCCCGGAAAGCTGAATAACATAGGTCCCGGGAAGCAATTGTTGTACATCAAAACGAACGGGCTGATCACTTCCTGTAATGTTTTTATAGTCGATCAACAGGCCGTTGACGTTGAAAAGGTTGGCTTTGTTGTATAAATTGGGTTTAAACTTTACGGTGACCGGCAGTTGGCTGACAGGGTTAGGGTAAACAATCGAGGGCTCTTTATTGAACGGAACATAGACGGTCTTTATCCCATGATTGTGTGCTGCATCATCTAAATCTACCTGAGTCAGTCGGTAATAATTGTTGCCGTTATCGGGGTATGCATCCGTATAACTATAATTTGACGCAGCGTTTCCTCCAAACCCGGCAACTATCTGTTTCAGAAAACTAAAACGTATTCCATCCGTACTTCTTTCTAATACAAAATGACTGTTGTTCACTTCGGCAACCGTTTGCCAGCTGATCAGCACCGTACCAGCTTGTAGCTTCACCGCATATTTGGTTAACGTTACAGGTAATGGCAAGTTACATCCACTGGCAACTCCTGCATCACTGATTAACCATCCTTTCGCTATAAGAATATTTCTGTACGGCAAAGCATCACTGGCATACTGCCTCGTAACCGCTCCCAATGTGAGGTTACTTGGGGTAGAAGCGTTTTGAGCCCATCCCCTCAGTGTCAAACCGTAATTTTCGCAATCTATCCCAGAGCTGTTAAAAAAATTGACCAGGTTAATACCTTCTTTCAATTGCCAGCTGCCGATATTCTGATTAAAGGCAGTGGCCGCATTAAGCATCCCGGACATATCGGTTAACTTTTCGAAATTCCAATTCAAAACAGGCTGATTGAAGGCAGCGGCTCCAGAAAACAGGAAATCCATACGAGTTACGTTAGACGTATTCCAGTTATCGACAGGATTGTTAAAAGTGCTAGCGCCGCTAAACATATAACTCATGCTGGTTACGTTTGACGTATTCCAGTTGTTAATCGGAGAATTAAAAGAACTGGCGCCATTAAACATATTCGCCATGCTGGTTACCAGGGTGAGGTTGGGTGCAGCGGCTGGTAGGCTGAGAAGGTTGCTACAACCTTGGAAGGCACCATTCATATTTGACCACACCATGTTCCCCCAGCTTTCCTCCGCCGTTAAGGCTTTTGCAGCATTGCTATTCTCATTCATCTTAATGGCTGTATATTCCCCTCTGATATAGAGCCGGTAGGTACCTGATTTAGGCATCAATGTATTTAAAGTCAGTGTGCCCCCTTTTGCCTGGTAGCTGCCTGAGTTAATCGCAACATTATCTACTTTTTCCCAATAATATCCGTAATTAGCGCCAGTTGATGGAATTTCTAAATGCGTATCGATAGCCAGTTTTTCGGTATCCCAAACTGTAATAAAAGCGTTGGTATGATCGATAATTGGTTAGATCGAGCAACCAAATGATTCACCGGCATCTGAGAAAGTCCAGCCTTTATCAGATGCGAGGGAGTTCCTAAAGACCAGCGCATCGCTCGCATATCGAATGTCAACTGCATCTAAAGCAATATTTTGGGGCGTACTGCTATTTTGAGCCCACCCCTTAAGCGTTAATCCATAGTTTTTGCAATCCAATCCACAGCGATTAAAAAAAAAGACCAGGCTTACACCTGCTTTCAATTGCCAGTTACCAATATTCTGGTTAAATGCAGTTGCCCCATTAAACATCCCGGTCATATTGGTTACCTTTTCGACATTCCAGCTCGCAATAGGTTGATTGAATGCAATGGCTCCAGAAAACATATAACTCATATCCGTTACGTTAGAGGTATTCCAATGGTCGACCAGATTGTTAAAGATGCTGGCGCCACCAAACATATACCTAAGGCTGGTCACCTGGCTCAGATCAGGTGCGGCTATTGGTATATTTGCAAGGTTCGCACATCCCCTAAATGCATTCGCCATCGTACTCCATACGATATTGCCCCAACTTTCTACGGCGGTCAACGCCGGTGCTGAATTGGCGTTTCCCAACATACTGATCGCGGTATAGTTGCCTTTAATATATAGCCGGTATTTGCCCGTGTTATTGGGGATTGAAGGTATACTCAGGTTGCCGGATTGCGTGATATAATTTGCTCCGGCATTAATACCTGGATCGCCGACATTTTCCCAATAGTATGCGTAGTTGGTGCCTGTAGAAGGCACTTCTAAATGCGTGTCGGCACTCATTTTATCAGTATCCCAAATGGTAATAAATGCACCGGCATGATCCTGCGCTTTTACTGATATTGAATATAAAAAACAGCATAGTAGAGTAAAGAGCAATTTTTGGAAACAGGTGGATGTAAACCCGCCTGCCGGGATTCGCTGATCTCTGGTGAAAGTTTTCATGTGTTTTATTGTCAAAAGAGGTTTTTACTTGGCAAAACAATGTGGAACCAGGATAATGACCTGTCAATTCCTTACTCCTTCACAACCTTTTTCGTAACCTCCCCGGCAGCGGAACGGATGGTCAAAAGATAGATGCCCGGCAGCATCTTATCCAGACCCGTGATCAGGCTTTCGCCAGAAGACGGGATCACCCGTTTTTCCACGGTTCCCACAGACTGGCCGTCCATTGAAACCCAGTGAAAGGTTACGGTTTCTCCCGGTATAAATTTGACTTTTACATACTCAGAAAAGGGATTGGGGAATACCGTAGCCTGCAGCGTTTGCAGGTTTCCGTCGCGACAGCTGGCTATGGAGCTGTAAGCGTAGCTGCCGTCAAGATCCACCATCTTTAGACGGTAGTACAGCATAGCGCCTGCCGGGACTATTTCGGCATCCGTGTAGTTGTACCGATGCGTCTGAACGCCGACCGCGGTACCTTTTACCCGCGCTATTTCTGTGAAATTTTTAGCATCCAGACTTCTTTGCACCGCAAAATAGTCGTTGTCTTTTTCCACTGTAGTTGCCCAACTTAATTGCCTCACATTTTCCTCAGCCTTTGCATGGAAGGATACCAACGTAACCGGAAGCGGTACAGTGCTGATGGTCTGCATGCCGGCTTCATTGGTTTGGTTATTGGTAATGGAGGGTGACGAGCCACTAAAAGTTAGGGTAGCAGGATTGGAAGCACCGTTAATATGAAACGTTTTGTTGAGCGTACCGGTAGGCGCTATATTGGCCATCACAATCAGGTAAATTGTGCTTCCCCCAGCCAGGGAAACATTTCCAGTATTGAAGGTAAGCGTCTCCCCTGCCCCGGTTGAAGTATTATCGCTGCCAATCACCGAGCCAAGAACCCTGCCATTAACAGCCCCAGCGTTCACCGTGGGCATGTCGCTCTGACACAAACTAAAAGAACTGATGTCACCGGCAGCATAATTGCCATTGGTGGTAACGTTAAAATTTGTCAAAGTTGCTCCCTGACCGTTACCCATGACTACTTTGAGTACATAAAAAGGATGGTTTGTAGCAGCCGGGGGAGCATTGGATGCGGCCGTTTTTTCGGTTGAATAGGTCACCGTGGGTGCAACAATCGTCTGCCATTTTGCCACATCTGCATTTTGGTTGATGATGGTGGGTGTTGTGTTCTTGTAAGTAATGTTCAGGGTGCTGCTGGCCCCTCCGTTGATACCGATCCTCTTGCCTGCTGTGGCATTGGATTGTATATCTGCACTTAAAAAGAAATACGTTGTGGAATTGGCTGCAAGCGCCTGTTCCGTCAAACCGAAGGAGAGTACTTCCCCCGTTCCGGTGGCCGATACCGTACCCCGTGTACCGATAGGGCTAGCCGTTGCCAGGCTGGCGGTGCTATTCTTCCAGAGTCTGAACTGGCTGATATCGGCGGCAGTATAGTTCCCACTCGTATTGATCGCAACTGAGCTTAAAGTTACCGGAGCGACGGAACCTACCTCTACTTTGAGTATATACAACAGGTGATTCACCGTGCCCTGCAACGCGTTTGCTGCCGGTACCGATTCCATGGAGTAGGTTACCGTGGGAGCAGTAATCGTTTGTAATCCTGCCACATCGCTCTGGTTGTTGGTGATGGTGGGTGGTGGGCTGGTGTACGTAATATTGAGGACGTTGCTGGCTCCGTTGATGCCAAAAGTCTTGCCAGCCGTGGCTCCCGGCTTTACATCCGCATTTACAAGAAAATAGGTGGTGGAACCGGCACCAAGGGTCTGTGCCGCTCCTCCCAAAGTGAGCGTCTCCCCGGCCCCGGTTAGAGAGGCATCCGCACCCCAATAGCTGGCCCCGGTCTTGCTGGGAGCAGTATTCCGCCAGATTGCGAATTGACTAATATCGGAGGTTGCATAAGTTCCGCTGGTTTTGATGGACACTGAACTTAAAGTCACCGGTGCCGCAGGACCAACCACCACTTTGAGGATGTAAGCCGACCGATCAACGGTGCCCTGCAAAATATTGGCTGCCGACACAACTTCAGTAGTGTAAGTTACCGTGGGAGCAGTAATCGTTTGTAATCCTGCCACATCGTTCTGGTTGTTGGTGATGGTGGGTGGTGGGCTGGTGTACGTAATATTGAGGACGTTGCTGGCTCCGTTGATGCCAAAAGTCTTGCCAGCCGTGGCTCCCGGCTTTACATCCGCATTTACAAGAAAATAGGTGGTGGAACCAGCACCAAGGGTCTGTGCCGCTCCTCCCAAAGTGAGCGTCTCCCCGGCCCCGGTTAGAGAGGCATCCGCAGCCCAATAGCTGGCCCCGGTCTTGCTGGGAG
Organism: Dyadobacter sp. LHD-138; assembly: GCF_030929615.1. Lineage (GTDB taxonomy): Bacteria > Bacteroidota > Bacteroidia > Cytophagales > Spirosomataceae > Dyadobacter. The sequence continues at coordinate 78,533 of NZ_JAVFVU010000015.1, forward strand.
CAGTATTCCGCCAGATTACGAATTGACTAATATCGGAGGGTGCATAAGTTCCACTCGTTTTGATAGACACTGAACTTAAAGTCACCGGTGCCGCAGGACCAACCACCACTTTGAGAATGTAAACCGACCGATCAACAGTGCCCTGCAAAACATTGGCTGCGGGCACAGCCTCAGTAGTGTAGGTTACCGTGGGAGCAACAATCGTTTGCAGCCCACCCGCATCAGACTGGGAATTGTTAGTGGGAATAGGTATGGGCGTGTAGTAGTTGATATCGAACGCAGCGCCAGTTCCGTTGATACCGACCGTCTTGCCCGCTGTGGCATCGGACTTTACATTCGCGCTTACAAGCAAATAGGTAGTGGAATTGGCAGCAAGGTCACCTCGCAAAAAAAACATTGAGAGTGTTTCTCCGGCACCGGTTACGGCTCCTACCGTACCTGAAGAGGTAGCGTTTGTCAGACTAGGGCTGCTGTTCTGCCATATTTTGAATTCGCTGATCTCGGAGGTTGTATAGTTTCCTTTCGTCGGCAGCGCGATGGATTTTAACTTCACAGGTGACTCAGAACCTACCACTACTTTGAGAATATACAGCAATTTATCGCTGGTGCCCTGCAATACACTGGCTGCTGGCACAGCCTGGGTTGTGTAGGTAACCTTGGGAATCACAATGGTCTGCAAACCAGACACATTTGTCTGGTTATCGGTGACGGTGGGCGTACGATTTCTGTAAGAAATCTGGAGGGTCTTGGCGCTCCCATCGATACCGAATGTCCTTCCCTCGGTGGCCGTGCCTGTTATATTTGCCTTCACTTCGAAATAGTGGACCGAATTGGCAGGGAGCACACTCCGTGGAAATCGCCAGGAGAGCGTCTCGCCGTTACCACTGACAGTTCCACTACTAGGCCCGTAATATGAATTGCCTCGTTTAAGAGAAAAGCTGCTGATATCGGCGTCAGTATAGGTTCCGGTTGTCTTGATGTTAATGTCGGTTATTTCTATGTCCAACGGCCCTACTTCTACTTTAAAGGTATGCAGCAAGTGAGCGATCTCGTCCCTCGTTGCCTTGCCAGCCGGCACAATTTCGGTTGAGTAGGTCACTTTGGGAACAACAATCGTTTGTAATCCGGCTGCATTAGTTTGTTGGTTATCGACGACGGGTAAATTGTAATAGTATCCAATGTTCAGGGGGTCGGTGGCTCCATTGATACCAAACGTGCGCCCTCCCGTTGCCGTCAGGGGTACATCCGCCGTTAAAAAGAAATAAACAGTGGAAGGGGAAGCCAATCCAATTGATCTTCCGCGAAATTCGAGCGTCTCTCCGGCACCACCTAGGGATGCAGTCGATTGGAAGAGCTGGGCATCTGCCAGATTGGCGTTGGTGGTATTGTACCAGAGTGTGAATCCGCTAATATCTGCCGACTTATAGGTTCCTGTCGTCTTGATAGCGACAGGGCCCACCGTTACTCCTCCCTGGTTACCCACCACTACTTTAACTTTATAGATCAGGTGCTTGGAGGTGCCAACGGGCACGCCGGCCGCGCTCAGCGGTTCCGTGGTATACGTCACCGACCGCTGCGCCATCGCAAGCTGGCTAATCAGCATCAAAGCCATGCACCAAACGGGCAATAGCCCGCCGCTGGGGATTCGTTTATTTGTAAAGAAATTTTTCATGTTTTCCGGTTGTGAAATGATAGTTGAGGAATTCTTTTTTGCGTAGCGCAAATTAGTGTGTTGCAGAAGTACAGACTGTAAATTTTAAGACAAATGCTATCAAATTCAGGTCACGTGGACTGAAATGGTCATTTTTTTCGTGTTTTGGGAGCCGTTTTGGGCCAATCAATGCTTACAGCATCATGATTTCCCCTCCACTTTTTGGCGCACTTTTGAACCAGCCTACATGTCGTTTTTTCGTAAAAAAAACGTTGTTTAAATGAAAGCAATACTGATTATTACAAACGAAAACACCCGAAAATTTCCGGGCGCCCTCATCCATAAACGCAGATACCGGATGACCGAATTTCCAATTAGAAACGGATCAGGTCATATGGTTCAACCTTATTCAAATGCACGATCGCGTCAGGATCCTGCGATTCCAAATCACTGAGCAGCCAATTTCATGATGAGGCCAGGTCCATAATACAAGACGTAATAGGTATCGGCCAAAGCAGAGCTTAACATGATGTCGACGGGTGTGATGGCCGGAGCCAGTAAGCTTTGACCGGCATCTTCCCCACTTGCAATGCGTCCACCCGCCGCCGAAAACCCAAACTCGGTAACGACCAGCTTGCCGCTTGGCGCAAAAACAATATCCGTAAGGGCTGAAAATCCTGATTTGTAAACTTTGGGTTCGGCAGGAGTCTTTGAAGCGTCAATCTGGTAAATTTTGGATAATCCTCCCGGAAACGGAAAGCCGACCAGCGTGGTTACGTAGAAGCTCGACCCATCGTAAACGATCCCGGTAGGTACTGCATCGATGGTTGGAGGTCCTACCATCGGGCTCGTCGGATTCGCCACATCAGGAAACACAGCATATATACTCAGCGCTTTGGAGTTTTTAGCACGGCGGACAACAGCATTAGCTCCGGCATCTACGATGAAAAGGTCTCCGTCTGTACCAAATGTCAGGTTGTACGGGTTGGAATCTTTGGCATCGGGCGCGTTAGGATATGCGTTCTTTACAAAAGTGCCTATGTCCTCCCCCGCCAAACTGCTCGCTTGAATGGGTTTGGTAACGCCGGGAACAAATTGAGATACATCAACAATGTAAAGCATATCGTCGACACCGTGTAAAATGTACAACTTTCCGTCGCTGTAAAGCAGGTGATTTAGTCCCTCAGGAGAGTTTTCCGGGCTCATTTTCGAAACGAATCCGGTAATCACGGGATATTTTTTCCCCGAAGCTGTGATGAGTGTAACCTGGCCATCATTCTCCTTACCGCTGCCAGCCTCGGTAACCCATGTGTTGCCATGGGCGGCATCGGCTAAGCCAATAGGCGATTTAAGATCCGTTGCAAAAGGTGCACCGACCGGTGCAAACGCCTGCGGACCGCCGATTCTGTGGTCCTGCATACAGCCAATTGTACCAAAAAGAAGGCCGGAAATAACAAGCAATGAACGAAAGCGAAACTGTTTTGTGATCATAATAATTTGGGTGAGGTTGGTTTAGAATTGTATTTTATCGCGGAATACTTTCAATAGCCAATGCTTTCGAAACAGCATAAGCGATATGGGTCGGAAGCGCTTTTTTTGTCAGGCAAAAGTAGTGTTGTGCCATGCAGACACACTATCATTTTTTGGACAAATGCTATCATTTTTTAGACATTTCTCTATATTTGATAACTTAATGGCAGTTTTTTCGGTAAAGTCACCACCGGGAGCTTAGGCGGCCGTTATGCATCAATAACCATTCCCCAACGTTGTGAAAATACCGCTTCTTTTACTTTTACTGGTTTGCGTGCAGGTCCGGGGACAAAAGCCCTTGTTCAATAGCCAGGTTCATTACAAAGTAGATGACGGTTTGCCGCAAAGCTATGTGAGTAGTATTGTTCAGGATGCCGACGGATTTGTCTGGTTTGGGACACTAGGCGGACTTGCCCGCTACGACGGGAAGAACTTCCTTTACTTCCTGCCCAATGCCAAGGATTCCAACAGCGTTTTATCCAGTGTGATCGTATCGGTAAAAAAGGGGCCGGGGAATCGTTTTTTTATAGGTTATGAAAACTGGGACAAGGAAATTTTCGATCCGCTGAAACAGCGTGTGGTATCAAAAGGTCTGATAAGATGGATGGAATCTCAAAAGTTGTTGACCGCGGAACTGGTCGATTCGCATGGACGCATGTGGATGCGCGACAAGCGTTCAGCCTTTGTTCTTGCCCTTCCTGAAAAAAATAAAGTCACCAGGTTTGACAGTACGCAAAAGAATTCCCCTCCAGGTGTTATCATTACCTTGACCGAAGACATCAGAGGCGACATTTGGGCCTTTCATTCCAAAGGTATATGCAAGTATGATTCGGTCAAAAACAGGTTCGATCTGAAACCCTTCAATATCCCCTTTTCGCTGGGCGGGTTGTATGCTTACAAGACTTGTGCGCTTCCTGATGGGCGGCTGGTTACAACGGATCGGAATAAGTTGATCGTCTTCGATCCGCGTTCTGGGAAATTCTCAACCGTCAGCATTCCAGGGTCTGAGCAAATATCCGCCGAACGTCCTATGCTGGGCGTTGGGCCCGACCGAAACTTATATTTTGTGGCAGGCAGCAGTGTTTATCGCTGGCTGCCATCCGGTGATTTTGAGCTGGTTTGGAAAGTTCCTGACAGCTTTGGAGAGTCCAAGGAAGTTATCAGTTTTTTCATCGATAGCACGAGTGTGCTCTGGGTTGGAACCAACGCAAATGGGGTGTACAAAATCAATCTCAGGGCCTTACCCCTATTTGCTTCTGCCTACCAAGACAATTTCCATAGCGACGTGCTCAATCTGCTGCCTGGTTTTTCCAAAGTCGTGCCAACTGCGTGGTTAAAGGAAAAGTGGTCATACGGCTTCAGATACCACTATACCCAAAGCGGAGCACTGATCTGTAGCATGGGCAAGGGACCGGGGGCCAACATGCATCCCGTCGTCTTAAAATACGAGTACGGGCAATGGCGTGCCTTACCCATGCCGGCAGGTAAATTTGCGGATATTACGGGTCTTACAAGTATAGGAGAAAGCATTTATGCAATTGACTACCAGGGCGGTTTGTGGACCTGGGAAAAACCTGACGAGCTACCAAAATTTGTGGACTTAAACAAAGTGATCACCCTGTCTGCGGTTATTGGTTTGGCAACAGACGGCAACGCTTTTCTGGTGCTTACACAACGGGATGGCATTTTTAAATTTCGTGACAATGCACTGGTCAAGTGGTATAAGGCGAACGAGCCACAAAAAAGTACAATTCCCTTTGTGGTCCGCTATTTTACGGGAATGATTCCCAACCCGTCTGATCAGAAACGATTCTGGATTGGTACGATGGGAGATGGTCTGATCGACTGGCATACCGAAAAAGGCTTTCAAAAGGTATTAAATGAAAAGGACGGCTTGCCGAGTGCAGTTATTTACACCATGGCAACGGATCTCGGCAAACGTATGTGGGTCGGGACAAACAAAGGGCTTTCACTCATTGATTCCAAGCGTTCAAAGGTATACACTTTTCAAAAACCGGACGGTTTACCGGGAGATGAATTTAACCGTTACCACGTATTCAGCTTTACCGACGGGCGGCTTGCTTTTGGTGGCGTGGAGGGATATGTAGTCATTAATCCCGAACTGTTTGCGCCCGATACGAGCAGCCCTCAAACGGCCTTGACGGGACTGTCAATAAAAAACAAACCTCAGATTTTTGGTAAGTCTCCCTGGATGGACGCGCCGCTCAATGCGCTAAAAACCATCGCATTACCTTATGATCAAAACTACCTGTCGATCTCCTATGCCGGTATTGCTTTTGGGAATCCGGGGAAGCTCACCTACCGTTATATGCTGGAAGGTTATGACAAGGAATGGAATCTCAATGGCAATGCAACCATCGCAAATTATACCGGTCTACCGCCCGGAAAATACACGTTCGCTGTCAATACAGCCAATACTTCCGGAAAATGGAGTACGTTCGTCAAAAGGATCGAAATTCGGATTACACCTCCTTTTTGGGCTACCTGGTGGGCATATACGCTCTACGGCCTGTTGCTTTTGGCGGCTGTCAGGACTTACTGGAAATTCAGGGAAAAGCAATTACGGCTGCACAATGAGGTCATCATCGGGCAAGTCAAAGCGCATCATTTGCAGGAGCTGAATGTAGTAAGGACCCGGTTTTTCGACAACATTACGCATGAGCTGCGTACACCGCTGACGCTCATCATCACCCCGCTCGAAAGGCTGATCCGACAACCGGAACTATCGCAGATAAGCCTGAAAAACATCGGCTATATCCGGGAAAATGCAAACAGACTTCTGGGCACCATCAACCAGATGCTGGACATTTCCAAAATTGAATCCGGAAAAATGCAAACGAACCTGGCCGTGGGCAACCTTGCAGAATACGTCGTCCAATGTATCCATGCTTTTATCCCGGAGGCAGAGCGAAAGGGTATCAGTTTAATGCAGGACGTAAAGAACGAAGCAAAATTATACCATTTCGATGCTGACAAATGGGGCAAGATTATTTTCAATCTATTGAGCAATGCCATAAAGTTTACGCCGCACGGAGGAACAGTTAACCTGTCTTTAAGCGCTGAAAATATTGATAAAAATACGGAGGAGGTCATTTTGGTTGTCCGGGACACCGGCGTTGGTATTGGTCAGGAGGCCGTGCCCCACATTTTCGAACGATTTTACATGGCCAATGACAGCGCAACGCGGGAACAGGCGGGCACGGGTATCGGGCTGTCGTTGGTAAAAGAACTCGTGGAATTGATGAACGGACGCATTAACGTGGTTACCGAGGCGGGTAAAGGCTCCGAGTTTATTGTTACGATCCCGTTAGTCCCGGTGCACTACGCATCCGAAATATATCCCGACACTTTACCCCCAGATTTATCCGAAACAAAGTTAGAAACCTCTGATTCCGCCTTGGGGCCTGAAATGCCCTTGTTACTGGTGGTGGAGGACAACGAAGAACTCCGGCAGTTTTTAACGGAAAGCCTTCGGGAAAACTGGCGCGTGCTCACCGCATCGAACGGAAACGAAGCAATGCAGGTGATTTTTGAAGAAATACCTGACCTGATCGTAAGCGATGTGATGATGCCGGGCATGGATGGTTATGCGTTGTGCCAAAAAGTAAAATCGGATGTGCGTACCAACCACATTCCTATTTTATTGCTGACAGCCAAGGCGGCGCAAAACAGCCGTATGGAAGGTCTCGTTGCTGGTGCCGACGACTATTTGTCAAAACCATTTCATTTGAACGAACTCGAACAGACGATCAGCACGAGACTTTTGCAGCGGGACAGAATAAGGAGGCACCTACAGCTGGAAATATTCCCGGCGGTTCCGCCAAGCACAACCGAGCGTACAAAAGATCAATTTATAAACAACCTTTATGCTCAATTGGATAAGCTGATCAGCACATCTGATATGGACGTGCAAATTCTGGCCACTGCAGTCAATATGAGCCACCGTACCCTGGCCAGAAAACTCAAGACGCTTCTGGATATAACCCCCGTAGAGCTCATCAGGAGATATCGTCTGCAAAAAGCAGCCATTCTGCTCGCGCAGGGAGAAACCGCAACGCAGGTATCCTACCTGGTTGGCTTTGAAAGCCCATCGTATTTTTCACAATGTTTTAAAGAACAATACAGCGTTACACCGAGCGAATTTACGCACAATGCATTGAGTTTAAACAAATGATTTTTTTAAACAAACTCCTCTTCTCTAAGAAAGGGTTGCTCAGATTTAAAGTTAATTTTTCATAATCGAGATACGCAACGTTATGTAAATGAAGGGGATGTCTTGACTCGTACGATAATGTCCATCAGTTTGCGTTGAAATAATTTTTGGCGCAGGATTAATTAATTCTTTATAATTTATTGACTAATTGGTTGTAACTTTCTGATACAATCATTGCCGTTTGAAATATAATTGTCTTAAATAATCCATCATCGACGTTATGAAAATTATTTTTATGATTCTATTGATGCTGCATTCATTTGACGCAGCTGCGCAACTCGACTGGCGTAACAGTACGCCGGGTTATCCCGATGGAGATCTGGACGGTCATACCTACCAGAATGTTGGTTCATCGCCACCAGTAAATGTTTCGGTTGCATTGGCTGGCGGCGGGACTTTGGCCTGGCAGGCAAATTATCCAAGAGTTTTTACGACAGCGCCCAGCAGGCTGGGATTGGGAGTCAACCATACTTCCAATGATCCGTCCACGTCCCTAGTATCGGTTACACTGTTATTTTCTGAACCGGTCTGTGGTTTAAATTTTAATTTATTTGAAATTGACAGAGGTGATTTGTTTACCGGCGCGGGAGGTGGATTTCAGTATGTAGATCAAGTTGTGATCACGGCTACCGATCAGAGTGGAGCAACGCTCGCAGATCCAGTAATCACAACCTCTCTATTTGCTACCGCAACAGGCAATACAATTACAGGCATTTCCAGTGATGCCACCGCGGGTGGTGGTGCACCTACTGGTGTGTCTTTTGCAGCAGGCAACTGTGTGAAAACTTTAACAATCACCTACCGTTCAACTTCAGACGCCAGGTTAAACCCTACCAACCAGCTTGTTTCCATTGGCAATATGAACTGGGGCACCGTCTTGCCTGTCACCCTTGTTTCTTTTGGAGGCCGAAAATCAGCGGAGGGAAACACGTTGAACTGGCAAACGACTTCCGAATCTGAAAGCTCACGTTTTAGTATTGAAAAAAGCAGCGATTCCAGGTCGTTTAGAAGCATCGGCACCGTTACAGCGGCCGGACAAAGCAATACCATATTAAATTATGCCTTTACAGATGCAGCGCCGTCTGAAGGTCATCATTACTATCGTTTAAAAATGATCGACCGGGATGAAACCTTCTCTTATTCACGTGTTATATCTATCAAAAATTCAGACGATATTTATTGTAAAATCCAACCGGTTCACAATGAATTTATTGTGAAAACAAATGCTCCACAGCCCGAATTTTGGCTCTACAACAACCAGGGAGCAGTAATTCCCTTTGAAACGGAATCCTGGGGAGCTCCGGGCAGTTACCGGCTAAAACCAAAGATCGATTTGCGACATGACCCAATGCTGCTAATTTTTAAAATTGTTTCTACCGAAAAAACATTTACATATAAACTTCTCAGAAGGCCTGATTAAGCATGTGATGAGAAGAAAATATTATAAACTGTAATCAAAGGACAGACTAGTCCTGAATAGCGATACAGATTTAAGATCAGTTTTAGTTACCGTGATTTGGGCCGTTGCAAAGTTATTCCTGCAACGGTCTACTTTTTTCTACCTTGGATTTGATCGTCAAATAATTGATTTTATCGAACCCGCGGTGAAAATCGAACCCTTGCCTGGATATCCCTGCTCCGTTAAACCCGTTTGTTGTAGATGCCTATCGCAAAGAAATACGCCATCAAATAAATCCCAACCCCCCATCCATTTTGATAAACCCTATCATTTTGATAGCCTTCTTACCCCCTGGCAAAAACCCGAATTTCATTTAACCAGCAACAAGTCAACAGGTTAAAACCAGGTCCTGGATCATGGAACAGCTTTGGTATCGGTTCTTATAACTAAAACAAAAGGTGATGAAAAACAAAATGACATACAGCGTTTACCAACGGATGCAGCGGTTTGCCTCCCTGACCGTCACGCTGGTATTGAAAGGCCATGTGAGCCGGGCAAAAAAATGCCTGGATGCCGTCGAAAGGCTCTATGCAAACGGAAGCGCGCAAACCAAAAATGCCATATCCAATGTCTATGTCTACAACCTGTCGATGGTTTTGGAAGTTCATCACATCGATGTTCAGCAGATATTTCCGGCTGGACTGCGCACCGAATACATCAAACAACGCAATGCTTATTAATACAATTTAAATCCCAGAATCATGATCACAATCCTCTTGGTATCCGCCGGAATTTTATGTTTCGCGCTCTTTTACAAAACCGTTCACTTCTTTGAAAATATCTAACCATGGCAGCTCTATTCATCGTAGCAATCGGCGTGTTTGGTTACATCTGTTATGTTTTAATCAAACCCGAAAAATTCTAATCTGAAAGGCATGACAACCCGGGACAGCGATCACAAAAACAAAACAGGCTTATGGGAAGTGCTCATCATCCTGTTGATCTGGCTGCTTGCCCTCTCGATGGTTTACATCATTTTCTGGAAAGTGAAATCGAATTTAAATTAAGAAAAAATGAACACTGAAATATTTGGAATCATTGCGATGTTTGTGCTGACGGCGGTTTTCGGCTTACCGCTGGGCAAGTACATCGCAAAAGTTTATGCAGGGGAGAAAACCGCCCTGGATCCCGTTTTTAACCCCATTGAAAAACAGTTTTTCAAAATCAGCGGCATCGATCAAAACGCTGAAATGAACTGGAAACAGCATATGTTTTCGCTGATCACCATCAACATGGTCTGGTTTATTTTGGGCATGTTTGTGCTGATGAACCAGGGCTGGCTGCCGCTGAACCCCGACGGCAACCCCGGACAAAGCGCCGATCTGGCCTTTAACACCAGCATTTCTTTTGTCGTCAACTGTAATTTACAGCATTACTCGGGCGAATCCGGCGTCAGTTATTTGTCTCAGCTGTTTTTGATGTTTCTTCAGTTTGTGACTGCCGGAACCGGTATGGCGGCAGCAGCCGTGATATTTATGGCCTTACGGGAACGTACAACGGATCAGCTCGGAAACTTTTACAATTTGATGGTAAAATCCTGCACCCGGATCCTGCTGCCCCTTTCCATTGTTGTCGCTTCCGTACTGGCTTTCAGCGGGACACCGATGACTTTTGAGGGCAAAGATACCATCGTCAACATGCAGGGCGACACCGTTCAGGTTTCCCGCGGACCGGTGGCCGCTTTTGTGGCCATCAAGCATTTGGGTACCAATGGCGGGGGTTTTTACGGGGCCAACTCGGCGCACCCGCTCGAAAACCCGAATTACCTGACCAATATGACAGAAATGATCGCGCAAATGATCATTCCCATGGCGATGATTTTTGCTTTCGGATTTTTCCTAAAAAGAAGAAAAATGGGCTGGATGATCTTCGGGGTGATGACCATCGGCTTTTTGGTGCTGGCCATTCCCACGGTAATCTGGGAAATCAATGGCAATCCTGCGATTGGCCATATGGGTGTGGACATGTCCGCAGGCGCGATGGAGGGCAAAGAAACCCGGCTGGGCAGTGCGGCATCCGGCTTTTGGAGTATAGCCACCACCGTAATTTCAACGGGTTCGGTCAACTCCATGCATGACAGCGCCATGCCATTATCCGGTATGATGCAGCTGCTGTCGATGATGACCAATGCTTTTTACGGCGGTGTCGGGGCAGGGATACTCAACTTTTTCATCTTCATTATCCTGGCGGTCTTTATCAGTGGATTGATGGTGGGAAGGACCCCTGAATTCATGGGCAAAAAAATCGAAGCCAGGGAAATGAAAATCGCCATGATCGTGGCCTTACTGCATCCCTTCCTGATTTTGGTGGGCACGGCACTCGCAGCAGCCTTTCCATCCATCACCGCTGCCACACTGGCCAACCCGGGCTTTCACGGATTCAGTGAAATGCTCTATGAATACACCTCGTCGGCCGCCAACAACGGCAGTGGTTTCGAGGGGCTGGGCGATAACAATCCCTGGTGGAATATTACAACCGGTTTTGTTCTGATCCTTTCCCGCTACCTCCCCATCATTGGCCCGGTCGCTATTGCAGGCCTTCTGGCCAGTAAAAAATACATCCCTGAAAGCGCCGGTACCTTAAAAACAGACTCGGCCACCTTTGGTGTGATGGTGCTGGCCGTGATCGTGATCATCACAGCATTATCCTTTTTCCCGGCGCTGACCCTGGGCCCGATCGCCGAATATTTCACGTTACGGTAGACACGGGATTCATTTAAATAAAAGCTGCAAAAACGGATTGTAACCAATATCCGGCAATCAGCAAGCAGCGCATACTTAATCAATAACGGCCAAACGCCATCAGGAAATGAAAAATAAAGATACGTCCTTGTTTCAAAAGGACCTGGTCAATGAAGCCCTCAAACAGGCATTTGTCAAATTAAACCCCAGCATCCTGTTCCGCAACCCTGTGATGTTCACCGTGGAAATCGGAACGGCCATTATGCTGGTGGTCAGTATATGGACTTTGATGGGAGAAAAATCCCAAGGCAGCTTTGCCTATAACTTCACGGTGTTTTTAGTCTTACTGTTAACCCTGCTCTTTGCCAACTTTGCCGAAGGCATCGCCGAAGCAAGAGGCAAGGCCCAGGCCGATAGTTTACGTAAAACAAGGGAGGAAACGCCAGCCAGACTGGTCATCGAAAACAAGGCCGGATTCTCGGTCTCGACCAGACAGGTCATGTCTGCTTCCATGAAAAAGGGGGATGTTTTTATCTGCGAGGCCGGTGACAACATTGCCACCGACGGCGAGATTATCGAAGGCCTCGCCACGATCGATGAAAGCGCGATCACCGGGGAAAGTGCGCCCGTTATCCGGGAGGCCGGTGGTGATAAAAGCAGTGTAACAGGGGGTACCAAGGTTTTGTCCGACAAGATCAAAGTCATGGTAACGACCGAACCCGGCGAGAGTTTTCTTGACAAAATGATCGCGCTGGTCGAAGGGGCCAGCCGCCAGAAAACACCCAATGAAATTGCCCTGACGATTCTGCTGGCCGGATTTACCCTGGTCTTCATCATTGTCTGCGTGACGCTGAAGCCTTTTGCCGACCAGGCCAATACGCCCATCACCATTGCCGCCTTCATTTCCCTTTTCGTCTGTCTGATCCCGACAACGATCGGCGGGCTGCTTTCGGCCATCGGTATTGCCGGTATGGACCGTGCGCTTCGTGCCAATGTGATCACCAAATCAGGGAAAGCCGTTGAAACAGCCGGTGATATTGACGTGCTGCTTTTGGACAAAACCGGAACGATCACGATCGGAAACAGAAAGGCGACGAATTTCTATGCCGCCAAAGGCGTGACGGATAACCATTTTATCAAATGCGCGGTCCTGAGCTCGATCGCCGATGAAACGCCGGAAGGAAAATCCATCCTGGAACTGGCGAATTTGAATCCATCGTCTTACAACCATCTGGCCAATCCAACCTATATCAAATTCACCGCCGAGACCAGAAGCTCCGGTATTGACTTTGACGAAACCAGGATCCGCAAAGGTGCTTTTGACTCGATCAGAAATCTGACCACCAAAGCGGGCAACAAATTCCCAACCGAAATTGAGGATAGGACAAGAGTAATATCCAGCAATGGAGGCACACCGCTGGTGGTTTCCGAAAATGAAAAGGTGCTTGGCGTGATCGAATTACAGGATATCATCAAACCGGGCATCAGCGAGCGGTTCGAGCGTCTGCGCAAGATGGGTGTAAAAACGGTGATGGTGACCGGCGATAACCCGTTGACTGCGAAATTTATTGCCGAAAAAGCGGGTGTCGATGATTTTATCGCCGAAGCCAAGCCGGAAGATAAAATGAACTACATCAAAAGGGAACAGGAAAGTGGTAAACTGGTTGCCATGATGGGCGACGGTACCAACGATGCGCCAGCCCTGGCCCAGGCTGATGTTGGGGTGGCCATGAACAGCGGTACACAGGCGGCCAAGGAGGCAGGCAACATGGTGGATCTGGACAATGACCCGACCAAACTGATTGAAATTGTCGAGATTGGGAAGCAACTGCTGATGACCCGCGGGACGCTGACGACTTTCTCCATTGCCAATGACGTCGCCAAATATTTCGCCATCATCCCGGCCTTGTTTATTGCCTCGATCCCAGCCCTGAAAGGCCTGAACATCATGGACCTGCATAGCCCGGAAAGCGCAATTCTCTCCGCCGTGATTTTCAACGCCATCATCATTCCGTTCCTGATTCCTTTGGCACTGAAAGGCGTAGCCTATAAACCCATCGGCGCAAGCGCGCTGCTGCGCAGAAACCTGTTTATCTACGGTCTGGGCGGGATCATTGTCCCTTTTATCGGTATAAAAATCATTGACCTTGTCGTCAGTATCTGGATTTAGCAGACTAAAAAGAGTAACCATTAAATACAAAACCTGGCTGGTGGTAAGCCGCCGCCAGCCTAAAAATAAAGCAATGAAAACGAACTTATTTCCGGCAATAAAACTAACGGTTGTTACCCTGATTTTCTTCTCGGGCGTATACACAGCCATCATCTGGGCCGTTGCCCAATTGGCCCCTAACCATGGCAATGGCGAGGTCGTGGTGCAGCATGGCAAAAAATACTACACCAATCTGGGCCAGACTTTTACCGAAGACAAATACTTTAATTCACGGTCGTCAGCCGTCGATTACAATGCGGCCGGGAGCGGTGGCAGCAACAAAGGCCCGTCAAACCCCGAATACCTGCAAACCGTTCAGGCGCGCATCGATACTTTTCTGCTGCACAATCCGGAGGTTAAAAAATCGGACATTCCCGTCGAACTGGTCACGGCCAGCGGTAGCGGTCTGGATCCGGATATTTCTCCCAAAGCCGCTTTGGTCCAGTTGAAAAGGATTGCCAGAACTCGAAATATTTCCGAAAAAAATGTGCAGGCGCTGATCGAAGCAAACACGGAAGCACCTTTGCTCGGACTTTTAGGCCCCGCCAAAGTCAATGTTTTAAAATTGAACATAGCCCTTGATCAGGCTAAATAAGTCCAAGTCATTTACTCAACGTTTTTTATAATACGGTGCCCGCCACTATAAGAGAAGGCACCAACACAATATTAACCCGACGGCACTTTATGGCATCTTTCAATTGTATTAATATGTGTATTTAAACGCAGAGTAAAGGGAGTTGAGCGCTGAGTTTCGTGATTGTTTATTTAACCAGAACTGATGCTTAACTCCTTTTATCATTAACCCGGCAGTACTTCATGAGATCCTTAAATTGACTTAAAGTATCCAATATCAACAATTTAAAATCACCTTAAATACCTACCTTGTTAATGAGTCCTTTCCCGAAATTAAAACACCTCTCCAAACTCAGCGCTCAACTCCCTTTACTCTGCGTTAATATTTTTCACCAGTTAGAAATATCAATAATTTGAAATTACGTTAGATGCCCGTCGGGTTAATCACTTCAAAAATCCAGTACACTTACCAGTATGAAAATGAATAAATTATTATTGATTGCCGCCGGAATGATTTCATTTCAGGCTATTGCCCAGGATAGTATTGTGGCCGAAAAACCAAAAGCAAATCCTTTGACGTTCTCTGGCTACATCGAAGCCTTTTACAGTTACGATTTTAACAAACCGGCCAGTCACGAAAGACCCGGCTTTTTATACAATTTCAACAAACACAACGAGGTAAATTTAAACCTGGGGCTATTTAAGGTCAATTACAATACGGAAAATGTACGGGCCAACCTGGCTGTGATGGCCGGGACCTATGCACAATACAATCTGGCAGCAGAGCAGGGATTGCTTAAAAATATTTATGAAGCCAACGTGGGTGTAAAAATTTCAAAAAACAATAATTTATGGATTGACGCCGGCGTTATGCCTTCGCATATTGGCTTTGAAGGCGCGATTGGCAAGGACAACTGGACCTTGACCAGAAGTTTACTGGCCGAAAATTCACCTTATTATGAGGCAGGTGTTAAGATTGGTTATACCACTAAAAACGAAAAAATATATGCAGCCGTCATGTATCTGAATGGCTGGCAGCGCATCCAGAAAGTGCCCGGCAATCAAACGCCGGCATTCGGAACCCAGCTGACCATTAAGCCATCGGCCAAAGTGACCCTGAACTGGAGTACGTACCTGGGCAACGAGCAGCCCGACAGCACCAGACAATGGAGATATTTCAATAATGTTTACGGGGTGTTTCAATTCACAGACCGCTTTGGGCTGACGGCGGGCTTCGATATTGGTACCCAGCAAAAAAGCAAGGGAAGCAGCCGCTACAATACCTGGTATACGCCCATTTTGATTACCCGGTATTCCCCCAATGATAAAATTCGTCTTGCCGCACGCGGCGAGTATTATGCCGACAAAAACGGGGTCATCATCAGCACGGGAACGCCAAACGGGTTCAAAACTTTCGGGTATTCGGCAAACTTTGACTACCTGCCAGCCCAAAACGTCATGTTCCGCCTGGAAGCGAGAACTTTTAAGAGCAAAGACGGTATATTTACAAAGCATGAAAAGGCCGACAGCCAGAATTTCTTTGTGACAACATCAGTGGCACTATCATTTTAATGACTGAAAAAGAAACCAACGTAAAACATTTTCTGGACCTGATCAAAAAATCCAGAAGAGGGAAGTTCAAAATCTACATCGGCATGAGTGCCGGTGTAGGTAAAACCTTCCGGATGCTGCAAGAGGCCCACACATTGATGCGTAACGGCATTGATGTGAAAATTGGTTATATAGAAACCCATAACCGCAAAGAGACCCACGATCTGCTCGAAGGACTCCCGATTATTCCCCGGCGCAAACTGTTTTACAAGGGAAAAGAACTGGAAGAGTTTGATTTGCAGGCCGTCATCAGTTTGCGTCCTGAAATCGTGATTGTCGATGAGCTGGCCCATACCAATATCGAAGGCAGTAAAAACGATAAACGCTGGCAGGATGTTATGGAAATACTGGATGCCGGTATCAATGTGATCAGTGCCGTCAACATTCAGCATATCGAAAGCCTGAACGAAGAAATTAAGCAGATCACCCGGGTGGAAGTAAAAGAAAGAATTCCGGATAGTGTCTTGCAGCAGGCCGATGAAGTGGTCAACATTGATTTGACGGCCGATGAGCTCATCATCCGTTTGAAGGAAGGTAAGATTTATGCGGCTGAAAAAGTCCCGACGGCACTCAGCAACTTTTTCACCTCGGACAACATTTTACAGCTCCGCGAACTGGCGCTGAAAGAAGTGGCCAGCCAGGTCGTTCGAAAAGTGGAAACCGAAATTACTTCGCGGGGGACAACCTCTTTGAAGCCCAATAAATTTATGGCCTGCATCAGCAGCAACGCCCAGACGTCCAAAACGGTCATCCGCAAAACGGCCCGGCTGGCCAGTTATTACAATAGTCCCTGGGTGCTGCTGTACGTGCAGACGCCCAAGGAAAGCATGGATAAAATTGCCCTTGACAAGCAAAGGCATCTGATCAATAATTTTAAGCTGGCAACCGAGCTGGGCGGCGAAATCATCCGGATTGAAAGTGCGCACGTATCCAGAACCATCATGGAGGTCGCCGAGCAAAGGCAGATCACAACCATTTGCATCGGCAAGCCGCATATGAGTCTGTTTAAAGTGATATTGGCCACCAATATCTTTAATCAGCTATTGAAAAAGTTATCTGTTTCTGAAATTGATCTGGTTATTCTATCATGAAAATTAAAGCAAAACTGACACTGGGCATTGGCCTGCTGTTTTTTATGATTTTACTATTGTCGTCTGTCGGGATCAGAAATATCAACGCCTTAAAGAATGATTCTGAAAACATCCTGATCGCCAACTACAATACCCTTGAATATGCCAGAAATATGTTGCTGGCGTTGGACGAAATACAGCTTAAGGCTGGCGGATTTGAAGATTTTCAAAAAAATCTGGACAAACAGAAGCAAAACGTCACCGAGCAGGGAGAAGGCAAGGCAACCGGTCACATCGAACATCATTTACAGCTGCTGAAAGCAAATCCCCATGATGCAACGCTGCACCTGCTGATCAGAAAAGACATTTCCGAGATCATGCGGCTGAACATGATCGCCATTCAGCGCAAAAGTGACATTGCCAAAGAAACCGCCCGCACGGCAAATCTATGGATCGTCGTTTCCAGCACCATTTGTTTTTTACTGGGCATGACCCTTTTGGTCAACCTTCCCAGCAATATTGCCAACCCCGTAAAGGAGCTCACCAACAGCATCAGGGAAATTGCGGCCAAGAACTATTCGCAGAGGGTTTATTACAAAAGTAAAAATGAATTTGGCGAACTGGCCGATTCATTCAATACGATGGCTGAAAAACTGGAAGAGTACAACAACAGCAATCTTTCCAAATTACTGATTGAAAAAAAACGGATTGAAACGCTGATCAACAATATGCATGAGCCCGTGATCGGCCTGGATGAAAACAAAAGTATTTTATTCATCAACAACGAAGCCCTGAAAATTTCAGGACTCAGGTCCGAGGATGTGGTCGGTAAAACCGCCCAGGAAGTTGCCGCATCCAATGATCTGGTCCGGTCCCTGATCTACGACCTTTCCGAGCAGGGTGATGGCAGCAATCAGCAAAATGAATCGATAAAAATCTATGCGGATGATAAGGAAAGCTACTTCGAGAAAGAAGTGGTCAATATCACGATCCTGCCCACCGGTGAAAAAGAGAAAAAACTTATTGGGCAGGTAATCGTCCTTAAAAACATTACCCCTTTCAAGGAGCTGGATTTTGCCAAAACCAATTTTATTGCAACGGTTTCCCACGAACTGAAAACACCGATTTCTTCGATTAAGATGAGCCTTCAGCTCCTGGAAAATGCCCAGACCGGTACTGTCAATACCGAGCAGCAGCAGCTCATTGACAGCATCAAGGAAGACAGCGACCGGCTTTTGAAAATTACGGGGGAGCTGCTGAATATGTCTCAGGTTGAAACCGGCAATATCCAGCTGAGCATCCAGGAATCAACCCCTGCCCGGATTCTGGAATACGCCCTTGAGGCCGTTAAGGTGCAGGCCGAACAAAAGCAGGTTGAGCTTATTGTTGACACGGAAGAAAACCTGCCAACCATCAAGGCGGATACGGAAAAAACGGCCTGGGTGATGATCAATTTCTTAACCAACGCCATACGTTACTCGAATCAGGCCGGCCAGATTCATGTCCAGATCAAGCGCCTGGACAATCTGGTCCACTTTTCGGTCAAAGACGAAGGCAAAGGTATTGACAGCCGTTACCGAAGCAAAATTTTCAACCGTTACTTTCAGGTGCCCGGAAGCGCTAAAAGCGGAACGGGTTTGGGACTCGCGATCAGCAAGGAATTCATCGAAGCACAGGGTGGCCATATCGGCGTGAACAGTGAGATCGGCATGGGCAGCACATTCTATTTTGACCTCGCCAAATTTTAGACGGCTCCACCAGATTTGCCGTCATGAAAATGAATACCCGACTGGGATTTACTCCGGTCACCTACGCCGAAATTACTCAGGAAAAGAAGTTTTGGGAAGGCTGTAAAAGCTGTGTCAACTACCATGCCCTGCTTGAAAAGGGTACAAAAAATTGCTTCTGCACGGCCATGCTGTACACACCGGCGGAAGAAGCCGAAGCGCAGGAGAATGAATCAGAGCTGGAACATTTCAAATAACCATTTAAATCGATTCAAAAGCGGAACCAGCCAACCCAAATTCAGTAACCAGCTCAGCCACATACTCCGAAAAGTGAAATAAATGCAGCATGCCAATCCGCATTTTATTGGGTAAAAACCCAAAATATTTTTTAAATGCCGCCGTAAAGTGTGTGGCATGTTTATAGCCCATTCTCTGCGCGATTTCGGAAATCTTGCTACCATCCACGCTTAGCTGTTCTTTAGATTTTTCCATTCTGAAATCGTGCAGATAACCAAAAACCGTCGTACCGAAAACTTCCTTAAAATACTTTTTAAGATTAAATTCATTGGTACCAACCTGATGGGCAAGATCCTTTATCGACAACGGTGATTCGATATTTTCAATCAGTATTTCTCTTGCCAGATGCATTTTCGTAATATCCTCCTGCTTTAAGGGAGAGGTAATATCAGGCAGAGGCAGTTCTTCGTACTGCGCAAACTGCAACGCCAGCAACTCAATCACCTTAGCTTTAACAAACAGATTTTTATGATATCCTGAATATTGACAATGTAATATTTCAAATAAGATCGAAATCATTTTTGAAGTCAGCGGCAGATTTCTCAAACTCAAAAATGCGGGTAATACTTCGGCAATCCCTTCCTTGAAATGTTTGCAGAGCGGGTGTGTTTCCGGCAGGTTATGAAAGAAAAATTCAGGAGAAATATTAATTGAGAAGACTTCTGTTTCTAAACCGGGCTGCCACTGCACAACCATTTTTCTTTGCGGCAATAGTAACAGATTATGCTGATACGGCTTGAACCTCACAAATGGTTTCACAAACGATTCGCAGAAATAAGTCGTAACGTTTTGCAGACAAAAATTCATCTGAACATGCGATGCCGAAGTGTGGATCAGCATCGGCTGCCGGGAGCTTATCCTGAAATTTCCATACCAGAAATAAACACCATCCAGCATGATCTCCTGCCCTTTTCCTTTGATATAGTCGTCGTCATACACGATATAATTTTCGATCACTTCATCCTTTTTCAGCGAAGCAAAATCAGGATATTGCCAGCTTTGTTTTGCTTCAGGCTTTGATTCCGCTACGTTAAAAAGCATTTCTCCCTCATTCGTCATCTTTTCTCCTTTTACCGTCACCACGTTAAATTGTTCCAAATATACCTTTGCGAAACAGTCTGTATTTAGACTGTATCCAAACAATTCTACGAAAAAACTTTGATAAAGCCATAGAAACAAGAGACTCCGCGCAAAATTTTCCATGCCGGAGCCCTGTTTTTTTGTGTCCGATTCAAGCAAAAAGTGGCGTTGTGATAATTCTTAAAGCATAATCCCTAACATCATTTGAGATGATCATGTACAAAAAATGCTGCCTGACCCTGTTGATGCTTATCATTGCAGCAGCATCCTACGCACAGCGGGCCGAAATCAGTGGCCGGGTAATAGAACAAACTTCCGGCAATGCCCTTCCCGGTGCAAACATTGTTATCAAAGGAACTTCCGATGCTACCATTACCAATGAAAAAGGCGGTTTTAAATTGCAGGCCAACGCAAAAGACATCCTTGTTATTTCGTTCATAGGATTTGAATCCCAGGAAATTGTTATCGAAAAAAATGTTTCAGAAATCACCATTTCCATGAAAGAGGATGTAAATCAGCTTTCGGAAGTAATGGTGACCGGTGCACTCGGCATCAAACGTGCCGCGCGTGAAATCGGCGGCGGCGCACAGGTTGTAGACTCCGAAAATCTCAATCAGGGAAAGACGATTAACCCGCTTGGTGGTTTGACCAGTAAAGTTTCCGGCTTACGTATCAATATGTACGACAGTAAAGTGGACCCGCAGATGCAGATAACCATGCGTGGTACCCGCTCGCTGAACCGAAGTAAGAACGCGCCCATTTATGTTGTGGACGGGGTACCATTGCCGGATATCAGCCGGATAAATCCCAATGATATTGAAAGTGTAACGGTGCTTAAAGGGGCAAACGCTGCCGCCTTATACGGTTCGGAAGGCGTCAATGGCGCCCTTATGATCACGACAAAAAACGGTGCACGTGATAAAGGAAAAGTCACTTTTGGACATACGACCACTTTTTCAAATGTTTTTATGCTGCCTCCGGCGCAAAATCAGTTCGGGCAAGGTGTTAATGGCGTCTACAACGCCAGCCAGGCTGAATCCTGGGGACCGGCATTTGATGGAACGATGAAAGATTTCGGACCAAAACTTCCTGACGGCACGCAGCCGCAGCTACGGTATGCCGCACCAGGAAACGACAATCGTCTTGATCTTTTCACTACCGGTGTCAACATGCAGAATGATCTTTCATTTTCGGGTGGAGATCAAAAAACGACCTACTTCTTTTCCGTACAGGATGCTTCTATCAAAGGAATTATCCCCGATGACAAGAGCCGCAGAACAGGTGCACGTTTCAACGGCTCAAGAAAATTTGGCAAGCTGAATACCTCATACAACATCAATTACGTATATTTCAAAAAGAATACCACGCCAGACGGCCCCTGGATTACAGCATATTCACTCCCGGCAAATTTTGATTTCAATGCCATGAAGGATTATAAAAATCCAACCTCCAACGCGAATCCTAATTATTTCTTTACCGACGCCCAGAAAAACCCTTATCAGCAAATCGGTAACATTCGTGATGAAAGTCAGCAGCAGACTTTGAATGGAAAAATTGAGCTGGACTACGAGGTTACACCCTGGCTGAATGCGATGTATCGTTTAGGGCTTTACAACAACGTAGTCGATACCCGCAGCACGACAGGAAAATTTGAAGCCGCTGGTCGTCGCAATGTCAACGGCAGCGTAGCCGACGGAACAAACAATTTCCGTAGGTTAAATGGCGACTTCATCCTGAATTTCCATAAGGACTTTGGAAAGTTTACCACACGTTTGTTGCTAGGACAAAACTTCCGTTCGGACAACACGAAAGCAACCAGTATAAGCACCAGCAATTTACTGCTGCCGGACCTTTTCAATCCGGGCACAAGAATCGGAGAACTGGCGGGAAGTTCGACCATTACAGCATACCGCTCCATGGCAGGTTACGGAGAATTCACGGCGGGATACAACAATTATCTCTTCCTGACTTTCACCGGCCGTAACGAATGGGTTTCTGTTTTGAGCAAAGCAAACCGCTCCTATTTCTACCCGGGCCTGAGTGCTTCTTATGTTTTCAATGAAGCCATTCCGGCGCTGAAAGACAATAGCTTCCTTTCGTTCGGTAAGCTGTTTGCGTCGTGGAACAAAACCGGAAACGTTACCCTTGACCCCTACTCCCTTAACAATCCATACGCACAGCTGAACGGATTTCCGTTTGGGAATATGGTCGGTTTCTCCCCTGGTCTGAAATATCCAAATCCCAACATTGAGCCTGAATTTGTTACTTCTTATGAAATCGGTACACAGTTAAGTTTTTTCAATAACAGGCTGAATTTTGAAGGAAGTTACATTTACTCAGATTCAAAAGGGCAGATTTTTAATGCGACAACTTCCCGGGCTACCGGTTACAGCAGCGCGGTGGTAAATGCCGGCCGCCTGACAAACAGCATCATCGAACTGGGTATCAACGGCGATGTGATCAGAACAAGCGATTTGAAATGGAATATCGGTTTTAACTTTACGCATATCAATAATCAGGTTAAGGAATTATACGCAGGACTGAAATCCTTTAACGTTTTCCGTCAGTCTTATGCCAATCAGGGACAGGCCTATCCAAGTCTGCTCGTGAGTGACTATTACAGGGATCCGCAGGGCCGGATTGTCGTTGACGCAAATGGTGACCCCCGCGTGGCTTCTGAGCCGACACACCTGGGTACAATGGTACCGCCTTATCAGATGGGCATCAATACCTCCGTACGCTACAAAGGATTAACCCTGGGCGCCCAGTTCGACTGGCGCATGGGAGGCTGGTTATACTCTGAAATTGTCCCACGCATGTATACCGCTGGCACGGAACCACGCACCGCTGAATTCGGCCGGGAAGCATTTGTTTATCCAAATTCAGTCGTCGAAATAACGGCGCCAATCAAAAATGCCGAAGGAAAAATAATAACGCCGGGCGTTTATGAAGAAAATACAGAACTGAAAACGTCAAGCGGTGGAAAGGCATTCTGGAGTAAGCAGGGAGAAGTGCAGATCAATACGGCGGCGAAATCCAATTTCTTCAAATTACGGGAATTAAACATCACTTATTCGTTACCCTCCTCTCTTTTAAGAAAGCAGAAATTTATCCGTGACGCAAGCATCGGACTCGTTGGGACCAACCTCTTCATCATCCGTCACAAGGATAATAAATACGGAGACCCGGAAATGCTTTACAACAGCACCGACGGCTATCTGAGTTTCCGCCAGGTACCTCCCTACCGTACGTATGGGTTTAATGTGAACGTAAGTTTTTAAAAATATTCAGGTTTCATAATACGGAATAAATCCATTTCCCGTTTCCGGAATCTTTGACTTTTGATGATCTAAAAGATGAAAAAATTAATAAAAATGGCTTTTTGCCTGCTGGGAATTTTCACCTTCACGGCATGCAGTGATTTCCTTGATGTAAATAACAATCCCAATGCGCCGATTTCCGAAAATCTACCGCTTTCGGCCAAGTTATCGGCAGCTTTGGTCAGCAGTGTAAATCAGGAAACAGGGCAGCTAAACCAGATTGGCGCTTTTTGGGGTGGCTACTGGGGAACGACCAGCGAAGGGATTAACAACTTTGTTGACCTGAAAACCTACAATGGACCGGCTATTCGCCATCAGCGAGATGGAATTCCTGTTTGGGAAAATGGTTATACCAATTTGCTTTACTATCAGTTGATCAGGGAGCAGGCCACCACAGAAGGTGTTTTATTCTATTCCGGCGTCGCTAAAATTATGCAGGGCTGGCATTTCATGCGCCTCGTTGATGTTTACAACAATTTGCCTTTTGATGACGCGTTGCAGGGAACCGTTCACCCCACGCCACGTTATGAAGACGGAAAAACAGTTTATGAAAAATCCGTTAACATGATCACCGAAGGGATCAATGAGATCAAAAATGCACCGGCCGGTACAACGGCGGGCGCTGACGACATCATGTTTAAGGGTGATAAAACGTTATGGGTGAAGTTTGGCAATACGGTCAAACTGCGCGCACTGATCCGCCAGAGCGAAGCCGGCAACCAAGCATATATAACGTCCGAAATACAAAAAATACAAAGTGAAGGAACGGGTTATCTGGGTGTTGGCGATAATGCCTTTATTCAACCGGGTTATCTGAGCACCGCCGGAAAACTGAACCCTTTTTGGGAAAGCAACTACAAAACGGTCCAGGGTGTAAGCACGGCCAACCACCAGGATATTCGCCCAACCGTTTTTTTAATCAACAAATACAAAGAACGGAATGACCCTCGTCTCGCCAATTTGTTTGTTTCTGTGGGCACTGATTACAAGGGTGTTTTATTTGGAAATCCAAATGCAGAAACTGAATATGAAAGAGCCAATACATCGGCTTTTAAAGGGCCCGCGGAAAACGGGAACAAACCGGCGGCATTGTTTAAAAGTGCAACACAGCCGTCCGTCATGATGGGATCCTTTGAGAGCTTGTTTTTGCAGGCGGAAGCTGCCCAACGAGGCTGGATTACCGGTTCTGCCAAAGGATTTTATGAACAGGCCATTCAGGAATCTTTCAAATACATGGAAGTCGCTGCGAGCACTTTCACTACCTATAACGCACAACCGATCGTAAATTTCGATCAGGCGACGGATAAAATTGAAAGGATTATTGAACAAAAATGGCTGTCGCTTAACAGCATCAGCAGTCTGGAAGCATGGAGTGATTTCAGAAGATTGGGAATTCCGGCGCTCCCAAACTCGCTGGACGCACCTACCAGAACGACATTCCCGCACCGTTTCATGTATCCTGAGTCCGAAAGACAGACGAATAATGAGGAAGCAAACAAACAGGGCGCCGATGAAATAACAACCAACAAAGTCTGGTGGGATAAGTAATTCAGATCTTGTTTAACGTAGATAATAACCGCTGTCGGATCAGTCTCAAAGACTGTTTGTTCCGGCAGCGGTTATTTACATTTCACCCCTTGTGCAAATCCTGCCGGGTGATCTTGCAAGGATATGATTAAATTGCGCGCTAAATCGCAACTACCTGAAATAAAATAATACCAATGAAAGTATTTCTGACCATTGTCCTTGTCTTGTCCAGTCTGATGTCTCATGCGCAGGTTCTCCGGAAAAGAACAACCCTGCTCATGGGTGGGCGGTTCGATATCACGATTGTGGCGCAGGATTCGCTGACGGCGGAAATGAACATTGATACCGTTATTCAGGAGATTACCCGGATCGAAAACCTGATCTCCGACTGGAAGCCGGCTTCACAGATTTCGCAGGTTAACTCGAATGCAGGAATTCGTCCCGTTCAGGTTGACCGGGAGGTTTTTGCCATGACAGAAAGAGCACTGGAATTATCAAAATTGACTAACGGTGCTTTCGATATCAGTTTCGCCGCCATGGACCGGATCTGGAAATTTGACGGGTCTATGACCGCCATGCCCACACCCGCCGCGATTAAGAAATCCGTTGCAAAGGTGGGATATCAAAACATTCTTCTGGACAAAGTCAATTCCACGATTTTCCTGAAAATGAAAGGAATGAAAATCGGATTCGGTGCCCTGGGCGAAGGTTATGCCGCCGATCAATGTCGCGAATTGATGCTCAGAAAAGGCATTAAGGCCGGTATCGTCAATGGGTCAGGCGATATGCGTGTTTGGGGTAAACAACCCGATGGTTCCGACTGGATAATTGGCATTACAAACCCTGCCCGAAAGGACGAAGTCTTTGCTGTAATTCCACTTCGCGAGGGAGCTGCCGTTACTTCGGGCAGTTATGAGAAATTCGTCATTTTCAATGGGAAACGCTATGCGCATATCATTAATCCTGCCACAGGATATCCGGCGACGGGACTTACGAGCGTGACTGTTTTTGGCC
Source organism: Dyadobacter sp. LHD-138 (assembly GCF_030929615.1). Classification (GTDB taxonomy): domain Bacteria; phylum Bacteroidota; class Bacteroidia; order Cytophagales; family Spirosomataceae; genus Dyadobacter. The sequence goes on from NZ_JAVFVU010000015.1 coordinate 104,516, forward strand.
CCAGCGCGGAAAAAGCCAACGGGTTCAGCACCGCTCTGATGGTACTTGGAAAACAGGCCGGTTTGAAATTAATCAACCTTTTTCCCGATTATAGCTGCATTATGATAACGGACGATGGCAAAATATTTTCTTCCCGGAATATGGATATTTCCAAATACAAAACCGGGCAGTTGTAATGAATCCGCCTAAAAAATTGCTTTCCGCTCCGATCAATAACAATCCATAACCACCTGGCTCCGCGACTGATAGTAACTGACACTCCTTTTCAGATGATTTTGACAAATATTTTCCAATAAATTGACCACGTCCTTCTGCATAGACAGCGATCCGCAAAGCATGACCACGCCTTCCTTTGCCAGCACATCTGCGACAAAAGCTTCATCCCGAAAAAGCAAGTCTTTTACATATTGCTTTTCGCCTTCGCGTGAGTAAGCGACTTGCAAACCGCCTAATTTATTTTCTTCCAGATTGTTGTCAAGTGCCTGCCGATAAACGGAAAAGGATTTCTGATCCCGGAAACCACAGTATAAATAACAATCCGTCCCGGGACGCCGCTGATCGATCATCCCCAAAAATGGCGCAATACCGGTTCCATTGGAAATCATAATCACCGGGGCCGTCTGCGCCGGGAAATGAAAATGTGCATTGACCACAATTCGGGCATTGGTGATAATGGTTCCCGAATCCTGACGGTACAGATAATCCGAACCCAGGCCTTTATCATGTAACTTAACGCTCAACTGAATATCTTTTCCAACCTTACCAATCGAATAAAGCCGCTCCCGGTGGTCGTTTGCCGGATAAATAGCCAGTAAATCGCCCGAAGTAAATTTCACACGGTTTTTGGGCCGCAGACGGATCAGAAAATCTTCTCCCGGCTGAAAAACCGCTGTCTTATCGATGACCGTCAGGGACTGTGCCTTTTCCTGTCTCGCCGGTAATAGTTCCGAAGAAACGACCAGGGGAATATCCGCATGCTGCGACCACGTAGTAATCCACTCCCCAAATTCATGAGGGGATTTATCATGAACCGTATGGATTTCGAGCATCGGAACTGCCCATTTTTCCTTTGAAAGCAAATTGTCTATCTCAAAAGCAAACTTACAAAAATCGGGATAACTGTGTGATCCAAAACCAATTACTGAAAACTGAACGGATTGCTCCTGGGGATATTTAGCGAGCAATAAAGCAAAACGCCCCGCATTGGTTGGCGCATCGCCGAGTCCATAGGTGGCCGTCATAATGATGATATGGGATGCCTTGGGAAAAACCGCGTAGTCGTTCAGCTCGGTCATGTAAGCTGTCTTCCCACCCGTAATCAATTGCTGATAAACGGCATTGGCAAAACCAAAAGTGCTGCCGTTTTCCGAGCCCACCAAAATGATAAACTCACTTTCCTGTGCCGTGTATTTATTTTTAGCCCGGTTCCGCCTGCGCCGGAACATGATGATAAAACCGGAGTAGATAAAGAAAAGGATATTTCCAGACGCCACTGCCAACACAATCGCCCACAATGCACTTGCTCTGCCCGTATGCAGGTCCAGGCTGAATTCAGTCAGTAAAGCAGTTGCTGGATATTTTACTTCACTGAGAACCTCGCCGGTTATTTGATTGACAGTTACTTCCCTGTCCCGCAGTTTCAGTGTATAATAATCTTCAACATCCTCCGAAAAAGGGAATTCAATGGTTTGTACCTGCGAGAGTTTTATTCCCTTAAAGATATCGAAATCTGCTGTTTTCCTCTCAGGTTTTGACTGAATCGCATCAAAGTCGATTTTGGCAGAAATCTGGGGTGTTTCAGTCAGCCCGAAACGGTTTAAGGATAGATAAGTGCCGGTCAATGCCAGTATACAGATCGGAATCAGCGAAAGCCGCCCGAGGACCACATGGTAATACTGCGCAAAATTATCCCTGACTATTCTGGTAAAAAACCGTTTCCAGCCGCGTTGACGCTGAACAATCAATATCGTACCTGAGATACTGATCAGCAGCAGCAGAAAAGCCGTCAGACCAACAAAAAACCGACCGGCTTCATGTAAAAAAAGAGAGCGGTGCAAGGCAGTAACCCATTCAAAAAATTCGCTCTTTTTTTCCGGATGACCCAGAATTTTACCGGTTACCGGGTCAATGTAGGCCACTAATTTTTCCCCGTTGGCGTCTGTGCCTTTGATCTGCACAAACTGGTTGGCATCCACCGAAAGCGCATTGATCTCCGGATAGGTCTGTTTTAAAACAGGCAGCGACTGCGCCAGTGTGATTTCGTCAAACTTGTCTGCACGATAAGAATAAAGCTTTTCGGATAAAGGCTGAAAAGACAGTACAACGCCGGTGAGGGATGCCAGCGTCAACAAAAGAAAAGAAGATACAGCCAGGGCTAAATGGCTGTATCTCCATATCGAAATGGTCATAAGTACTCAAAACAGGATAAAAAGACACTAGTTTGGGCTAAACCGGACATATCGGATATATCCTGTACCCTCGCTTTTTCCCGAAAGCGTTTCTGTTGTCAGGGGTATTTCCAGGTCTTTTACGTTATAATTTTTGTCTTCCACCGCACTTTCAAACCGTAGTTTGTAGCCGGCATTAATTTTTGCAGTCTCAATTTCAAAAACATTCACGCTCCTGTCGCCTCCCGTTACAGACGCTCCGGTAATTGCACTGATGCCGGATGGTTTTTTGGCGTAAAACTTATGCCACTCTTTCAGACTGTTGTACCATTTTTTGTCCGATCCGAGCACGTACAAGGTTTTGTCGTACGCACCTTTACTGTTAATGAGGGAAATCACTACATAGGCACCTTCACCCATGTAGTTGGTCATCTGGATCATGCATTTATATTTGCTTGTACCCGTACTTTGCGCAGATGCGCCCACCGGGCTGGCAAATGTAAGCACCATAAAAAACAGTGCTGTTTTCAGTAAGTTAGACATCAATATTACTTCAAAAAGTTAACGGTTATATTATTTTTAGTAAGGGATTCATTTTCACCAGCCAGATCAAATGCAGTTTCCTGGAAATTGGTCACAATGTCCTTTTTCGCCCCAATGGAGATCAGATATTTCAGCAAAACATCATCCTTTGAAATCATCGCAGCCCGATGAAGTGCCGTAATGCCTTCACTGTTTTTAGCATTTACATCAATCTGATACGATTCCAGACGCTTCACCAGCGAAAGATCATTTTTAGCCACGGCCAAATGGTATAAAGTATTGCCGTTTTTCTGTGGCTGCGAAATTTTAAAACCTTTGTCCTGAAGCACTTTCAGTTTCGCTTCAAACTCAGCGGCTCTTTGGCTGCTGTACGACTGAACAAGATAACTGGCAAGATTATCGCCATTGGCATCAGTTACGTTTAACGATGCTCCCTTACCGATCAAATAACTCACAACTTCCGGCGAATTGCCACGTACAGCCATCGCCAATGCGGTAATACCTTTTTTGTTACCCTGATCAATGTTTTTTACACGGGAAGCCAACAAGCCCAGCAATTCCGTGTCGCGGTTGAAAGCCGACGCATTCATAAAAGGTGTATTTCCATCCTCGTCCGCCTTATTAACGTCCACACCTTTTGAAAGAAAATACGTAATAATTTCCTCCTGCTTGGGTTTGCGTACAAGCGCGTGCAAAACGTTTTCGCCATTTTTGCCAATCACACCAGGCTTGATGTTCAGACTTTCCAGGTATTGGTAAACTTCCAGGCCGTTACTGCCACGACGTGATCCCTGAGCGGCCATTAGCATGGCATTATCCTGCGCCGGCACGCCTTTCTGCAAAAGGGTTTTTAACATATCCATGTTACCACCCCTGGCTGCATAGCTAAATGCATTGTTGCCCGCTGCATCCTTACTTTTCAGGTCCAGTCCTTTTGAAATAAAATAATTGGTCAGGATCAGATCCTTATCGCTGGCAATCGCAATCAGCAAAGCGTTGGCACCATCATGATTCAGATCCTTTTTAATATCAGCGCCATGCGCCAGACAGATTTCATAAACCTTTGTATTCTGCTGCCCGCTGCCAGCGGCAAAGTTCAGCGCCGTAGCTCCGTGACTGTCAATCACATTGGCTTTCGCGCCCTTGGCAACAAGATGCTCCATGATTTCAATATTACCCGCATTCGCTGCCCAATGCAAATAAGTACGCGAATCATGCGTTAATTTTTCGATACCATTTCCTGGCTGAGCGAGAAGAAATTTGATCGTTTCCACAGGCGCTTTGGCATTGATCGCCAGCACAACCGGGTCAAAACTATTGCTGTTAAGCTGGGCAGGGTTATTTCCTTTTTCAATTTCCGCTTTTACAGCATTCACATCCTGAGGCGATTTCCAGAAAGACTGCTCCAAAAGGACGTTTTGCTGCGCCTGCGCGGTTAAAGAAAATAGCGCCAAAGCGGCAATAACTAGTTTTTTCATATAAACATCAATTATTAAGAAACTTTAAACTGGCCTTTTCGGTAACAAAAAACAAACTTAATTATATTTGGTCTACATATTGATTATTTCTGCATTTAATACCGATTTTTACCTCATTTCGCAGGATAGCCTTCTGCATGACGCCAAACATTAAAAAATCATGTGAACGAAATCGATGTTTTTAACGCATAGCCCATTCCTCCTTTTGGCGTTGCGTCCATTTCAAAACCAAGATGATGCAGTGGGTCGTGTTGTTGCACAGGCATCCGGGATGCGCTATGCAACAAAAAATGGCAGATGGACGGCCAAGGGGTGAGGGAATAAAATTCCTATGATTAAACGGCGGGTTAAGCCCGGAGATTTCCAAGAGCCTAAAAATAGCCCTACCACGAATAATATTATAAGACAATGCTGCTATCGGTTTTTAGTGGTCGGCGATAGCATTGCCAAAAAATTCGTGATACGGCCAAATGAATAAAAAAATTGAACAGCTAAAAAACAGATCGGGTGATTTTATTCATTTTGTCTATGCCGTGATACCGACCATTGAATCCCCTGAAACAGTAACTTTCTGTAATTAGAATCCGCAAAGGCTTCCGGTCCATGGCCCAGCTGTATAAACAACACATCGCTGTGACCATAAGGGTTGATCCATGCAATGTAGCGGGAGCTACCCGGATGCGTGGTGTTAAGCAGCGGTTTGATGGTTGACTGCGTGCCGAAATTTCCATAAACTTCGTCATAGATCTGAAAATCCCTCAGCCCTTTGGTCACCGGATGCTCGTGATTCTCGATCTTCACCGGAATAATCACATCATGCTGATAGCTGGATTTTACCGTATCGCCTTTTACCAACGTTGCCTTCTCATAATATTTGCCTCCGATGATACGCTGAAATTCGTCCCACCCCTGATAAGACACAAGCGCATGATGTAAAAATATCATTGCTTTTCCCTTTTGGAGCAATTGTACATAAGCCTGCTTTTGGGATGGCGTAATGGAATCATACATATCATAGAAAACAAGCGCATCAAACTTTTCAACAGCGGGCGATGCAATTAACGCATTACCGCTTGGCTGCTCGATTTTCTCATAACTGATATCACCCAGCGAATCCAGCATGTTATAAAATGGGACTTGTTTAAATCCATGTCCGCCTGTAACGATTAGAATATGCGGCTTCTTTTGCGCAAAACCGGTCATAAAGGTAATCCCTAACAAAATGGTCGTTAGCAGTAATTTCATGTGCAGGAAATTTATATCTGATAAAATTTATTTCACTTTGATTTCCAGCTGCTCACCAATCCGGGTATCGAAAACCAGTGAATTGCCGGAAAGTGTCTCAGCCGCCAGTCCATTTCTGGTTAGCTGAATGTTTTTCCCCGGCCAGGGATTATCCATCATGCATTTTCTCCCCGCTTCACTCAGCAATGTAACGTACCGGATTTCACCATTTTTCAAATCACTGCTTACCAGAAAGGCGCCATAGGCCCGCAACTTTTCAAAACTTGCATCTTTGGCTTTATTCCAGTTTGGGAATATCCTGATGATTTGCTCATAACTCTGCATCATCATTTCATTAACGGTTAAGGGAACTGCCGCAAGGGTTTCTATCCCTCCGCCATCGGCTGTGATCCACAGGTTAGGAAGCGACTGGCGGTTAATACGATCTTTAAGTTGTACAAGGATTTCATCAGAATCATATCCTACCCTCACCGCAGCCGGAAAACAGGTTTCAATTCCATTCCCCAGGGTATTTGCCCATTCTCCCGGTGCTTTCATCTTTTGTTTCCAACGGCTTACATCACTCAGCAGAATTTGGTTAAAGGCCGAGTCTGTTTTGGGGCCGCATACCCCGCCTGGCAATATTAATCCGTGAATAGAAACCCTGGCCAGCCCGGCAATCTCGCTATGCCAGGCGGAAGGACTGGTTTCGACACCCTTCAAACTCAGTTTTCCATCTACTTCGCCAACAGTAAAATCGCTCATGTGCTTGACGATATGCCGCCATTTTTCGACCCTCGCCTGATCAACTTTCAAAAAGCTGCTGACATCAATGATTCCTTTAAACAGCATTTTAACCAAACCTATGGAAAGCGTAGAATTAAAATCACCCAGTTGGTCACGCCACTGCCCCTTATTTTTAAGGTTTGGCATGACTTCGCCGTAATGATCCATGTAAATCACATAGCGCCCGTTTTCAAACTTCAAATAGTCTTCCCAAAAGTTGGCACATTCCAGCATGTAAGGATATATTCTGCGGGCATATGCCCTGTCATAAGTGCTGTAAAAGCGCATCAGCATATTGCCCACACTAAACACGGCATTGATCTTTTGCCCTAAGAATTTATACCCTCCATCGATCATATTTTCCCTTGTTGCATACCGTTTTTCCATCTCATCCGCAGTGAGCGGCCAGCGCGTGGTCACCAGCCCCCTGGGACCTATTCCCACCGGGTAATAAATCCCGTTCATGTCCAGCAGGTCTTTGGCATGTTGTTTGCCCTTTTCCATATAATCCAGAACGGGCTGATCAAAATTATCTGTCTGATTAATGTAGTTGGACGAATAGGCTGCCCAATATGGTGCCTGATAGTTATAGTTTAAATGATAATCACCACCCCATGCCGAGGAGTCGCGGGTTATAAACGGCCCCCAGATGCCCGGGGCAAATTTTCCACCCCTTGAACTCAATGCAAAAAGGTACTGCGACGCGTAGTAATATTTTTCGATAAAAGGATCGCCCATGCGAACGTTTGACTGGCCCCAAAACTCCTTCCACCAACCTGCATGTTCTTTTATCAGTTTGGCTACCGTACCCTGCGTCGTGGATTGCGCCACCTTGATGGTCTTTTGTTTCCAATCTTTATCGTCGTGATTGGTATACATTGTAACCGTTATCGTGAGCTTCTGGTTAGGTTCTAAATTAATTGTCCCATCTTTTTGAAGCTTTCCTCCCAGCACTTTTAAAGCCATCGCCACATGGGTTGGATATGCGAGTAGCGGCGTATTTTCAAATGAACGCGTCACCCAGATTACCGCTCCGGTGGTACCTTTCGTGGTTATGGATGTATTTCCCTCCGTGGCCGCCAGAGCAAGTTTCATTACACAGGATTTGTTGGCTGTAAACTCCGAAACCACCGTGTTTGCCGTAGCAGATACCCAGCTATTTACCCCAACAGCAAGACTATCTTTTGTAAAATTCGCTTCAATGATGGCTTTATCCAATAACTGCTCCGCGTAGTATTTGGCTCCCTTAAGCGCGGCAATACTCACTTCGAGTCGTCCCGGCAAAACGATACCTCCTCCGGGATAAACCGGGTACGCGCGCCAGAAATCATTTTTACCCAAATAAAACACCAACTTATCCGGACTCCCACCGAGCGTCAGGCCAATATCTCCATTGCCGGCCAATGGCCCGTCAGGTGTTTTTGCAGTGGGAACTTTTTTGGGCACCGTCGTAAAAACAGCTTTATAACGTCCGGCATACAGCGACTGCGCTTTGTTTTTATTTGCAAAACAAAAAACGATTGACAATACCAGGAAATACATTTTAAAATCTTTCATTCAGACAATTTCATTTATCAGTAAATTACTATTTGGTCGCTGCGCGCCTGATTATGACGCGCAGCGCATACCACTGGACAGCCTCTTATTATTATTTTGTGTTAAATGACAAGGCAAATATTAGATTGCCTCAAATCAGTCGATGACAGGCAATCGTTTACAAAAACACCCGCTTAAAACATATCACTTCGTAAATTTTGCAATGTATCCCCCACCTTCTGCAAGATTCAACCGGATGCTGTCATTTTCACCATGGCTGCCTTCGACCACTTTTAACGCGGCCGAATCCCCCTGCACATCACTGACTTCCAGAGTTTTGCAGGATCCCCGACCAAGAAATGACAATGAGATATCGAATGTTTTGGGCCCTGCGCCATTCATCACGGCCAAAAACCAGGTGCTTCCCTTTCTACGTGCATACACAGCGGCCTCTCCAATGGCAGATCCTGGCAGGACGATGGTTTCATCCCATACGGATGGAATGCTTTTTATTATCTCAACCGCGGGATTGGCCAGCAGGTGCTGCGGACTCGCCGAATACATAAGCAAGGGAGCCGATAGAATTGCTGCGCTGGCAATCTGATGTGTCCAGGTTGTATTTTTACGACGCTCTCCAAAATGAACCGGCGTGTACTCGGCGTGCCCCGTTATAAAACGGGTAAAGGGCAATGTGACATTGTGCCCGGCCCGGTCGGCGAGTTTACTGGCTTCCATGCCCTTAACAGCTTCCCGGGTTAATTCATTGGGCCAGGTACGTTCCTGTCCGGTAGGCTTATTGGCTCCGTGAAAATCAACCATTATTTGAAGCCCGGCTGTCTCCTTAAGTATCGACTGATACAAATCAACTTCCTCTTTCGCCTCATGATCAAAAAAATCAATTTTCAAACCGCCAATGCCCAGCTCATGACAATGTTTAAAGAACGTCTGCCTTGCAGTGGTCTCCCTTAAATTCTTTGAATGTTCCCATAGCCAGATATCAACACCTTTTTCCCTGGAGTAGTCAACCAACGATTTAATGTCGGCATCACTCCATTTCTTCCAAAACCCTTCCAGAATGTTGTGTTTAAACCCAAGGGTTGAGGCCAGTCTGGAATATTCCTTCATGGTTTCCAATGTACCTTCGCCGCCATCATCGAGGTATTTCCAGACTGCGGAACCCGGTTTAATCCAATCTGTTTTTATTCCCTGAGGAAATATCTTCTTATCCGGCGGCGGGCAAAGATTGTGTACCACATCGTTATTGACCAGCGCATTCAAACCATCGGCTATAATAATGACCCGCCATGGCGTGGTGATCGTCCCGCTAATTGTGGCCGGTTTGGAAAGTCTCAGCGTATCCTCAGGGCTGTAACGTAATTTATACGGATAAGAAGTCGGCTGGTTTTGAGGCAGTCGCAACACCATTCCCTTATTGCCATTGGTCTGCAGGGCCATTCCTCCATAGTTTTTAAGATCCGCTTCGGTCACAGACAAATAAAGCTGCCTGTCGGGTAATTGAAATGTAACAGCGGGCGCAGCCCATTCGCCTGCCTTTACCGTATCCATATTTTTCCTGGCATACAACCCTTCATAGTGCATGTTCAAATCATGATACCATGCGGTGCTGCCCGCCGGTAAGGTGAACACGGTCGACTCGTCGGCAATTCGCTTTTCAGTGGGTTTGCCCGGTACAATCAGCCTGAAAGCTGCGCCTTCATTAAAGAGCCGAACCTCCAAAGTGTAACGCCTGGCACCATGAGTAATGCTAATTTTCGCTCCGTTATAGTGATTCCTGACGATCGAGTGAACACCATTCCATGGGTATTTTTCATCGAACTGGTATAAATCGGCCTTGCCAATCTTAATCCCGTCAGTAATAACCTTTGCATCCACGGACATTCGTATGGGCGAAGCTTCAATAATGGGCCTGTCCTGATAAGATACAGTATAGAATAAGCTTTTGTCTTTAACAAAAATATCGAAAGAGATCTTTTTATCGGGGCTCTGAACGACGGTTTGATCCATAGCGAATACCCTCGCAGATAGCAGAAGCATCAGCGAAATTAAAAATTTTGTATTGAACATAATGACTGATCCTTAAAAGTTTAGGTTTTGTGTCCAGATGCCCTTCATAATATCCATCTGCCCCAGTGGGATAGGGAAAAGGTACGATTTGAATTTCCTTTTGGTGCCTTTTGCATCAAAAGCTACCTGGGGAATGATCTGGTCTGCTATTTTCCACCTGATCAGGTCATTGTAACGTAACCCCTCAAAAGCCAGCTCAACCCTTCGTTCATTCCTGATAATTTCGCGCGTTAGTGCAGATTTCGGAGGCATACCTACACCCTGCCTCGCTCTTACATCATTCAGGGCTTTCAACGCGCGGGGATCATCCCCCAAACCATTTTCAAACATAGCCTCAGCATACATCAACAGCAGGTCCGCATAACGAATTTTGACCATATGCTGCTCACTTAATGTGGAGCCGGAGGCGTTATTTACGGCCGTATTTACCCATTTTTTAAAAACCATGGCTGTATAGGGGATTTGTCCTTCGGCTAAGCTTCCGGTTTGTTTGAAGCCCGCCGGATTGTAAGCCCAGGGATCTCCCGCTTCAAAAATGGTCAATTTCCGGCGCGGGTCATTCGGCTCATAGGCGTTTTTTAGCTCAACGGTCGGAAACACAGACATACGCCCCCCAATAATCTGATCCAGCGAGTGATAATCATCGGGTGCTTTAAACTGGACGGAAAACATGATCTCTTTGTTATTCATTTGACTACCAAAGAAAATTCCGGCGTAGTTATCAGAAAGCTGGAACGGATTAGACGCTGCACCGATTAAAGACCACGCCGCATCCGCAGCCTCTGCAAAGCGTTGGTTATTTAATAAAACCCTTGTCTTTAACGCAATTGCCGAGCCTTTTACCGCCCGGCCATCTACATAAGATGATGCGGGTAAATACGAAATGGACAGGTCAAGGTCTTTAATAATTTGTGCAACAACGTCGGCTTTGGCAGATCTGGGTATTTTCTTGAAGTCACTTTCCAGCTCAGCAGGTTTTAAAATGATTGGCAGATCACCGTAAAGCTGGGCAAGATCATTGTAATAAAAAGCTCTCAGGAATAAGGCCTCTCCCTTCATTCGGTTGCGCACCACATCCGTAATGGCACTGACACGGTCGATATTAGCCAGAAAATAATTACAATAGGCTATCCCCTGAAACCCGAATGTAAAGGATTTGCTGACAATACCCGTTGTGGCAGAATTGTGATCACCTCTCATAACAATATCGAAGGCTTCATAATTTGAAGTATTGGAAGCGTTGTCGGAGAGCGCCTCCCAGAAAAGGAAATTACCGCTCTGAGCTGGTCCATTGGAAACAATGGGCTCCTTAAGTTTAAAATAGCAGGCTATAAGTGCCTTGTTGGCCTCCCCTTCGGTTTTCCAGAAATCTGCGGAATTTGGATTGGAAAGTGGGTTTGTATCTAATGTGTCTTTACAGGAAAACACCAGGGTGCTTAACATGAACACAAACATTGTTCGTATATATAATGTCTTCATAATATCAATGATTAAAATGTAACTTTTACCCCGAATGAATAAATTTTAGCCTGAGGATAAATGGCAGCCCGGCCACTGGCAGCAGCGCGCTCAGGGTCACTTCCTTTGAAAAAGTCGCTAAATGTCAGCAGATTGTCTCCGGATACATACAAGCGCAGCATCTGAATTTTGGCCTTATTGATTACTTTCGCAGGAAAATTGTAGCCAAGCTGAAGATTCTTCAAACGCAGATAAGAAGCATCCTGCAACCACCAATCCGAAACCTGTGTATTGGGCGCATAATTTTCATTAAAAATGTGAGGAATTGTATTGGATGTCCCTTCACCATCCCAGGCATTTTCCCAGAATGTCGGCGGCGGACCGGTTTGCCTGAACGGCGCAATCCCCCACTCCTTCACATAGATTTTACGACCTTTCACACCCTGCAAAAAGAAACTAAAGTCGAAGTTTTTATAGTCGGCATTGAAGGTTAATCCGTAGTTAAATTTAGGAAATGCACCGCTAACCACCATTCGGTCATCCGTAGTAATCCTGCCATCCGGAACTCCGTCCGGCCCGCTGACATCTTTGTATTTCATGTCGCCTGGTTTAGGCTTCACAAGCGGCGTTGGTCCATTATCAATTTCGGTCTGGTTTTGATAAATACCGTCAAACACATACATAAAATAGGAGTTATAAGGCAGTCCCTCTTGTGTTATTGTGCCGTTACCACTGTTGATTTCCCTCGCACCAAATTTTACAACCTTGTTTTTATAGGCTTCAAAATTCCCCTGCACTTTGTAATGGAAATCGCTGATCTTATTTTCATATCCCAGAGAAAGTTCGATACCCGTGTTATTCATCTCACCCAGGTTGACAGTCGGTCCGGCGACACCGATAAATTCCGGGACCTGCAAAGGTCTTAAGATGTTTTTTGTATTTTTTGAATACCAATCCACGCTTCCGAATAAAGAGGATTCAAACAAGCTGAAATCAAGACCAAAATCCGTGACCGTAGTGGTTTCCCATGTAATGTTATTATTGATCAGATCCGTTTGCGTTACGCCTTGTTGTAAGGAACCTCCAATATTATATAAAACCGGATTTAAGACCTGCTGATATGGATAAGGCATTGACTCCCCGCTCAGACTACGGTTTATATTCTGGTTGCCAACCTGTCCCCAGGATACCCGGGCTTTAAGATTATCTACCCACTTAACTGATTTTAAAAAATTCTCCTGCGAAATTTTCCATCCAGCGGAAGCCGACGGAAAAAGTCCCCACTTGTTTCCTTTCGGAAAACGGGAAGAACCGTCATAGCGAAAATTACCTTCCAGCAAATACTTCTCCTGGTAATTATAGTTCACACGCCCAAACACAGACTGAAGCGCCCATTCATAGGCAAAACCATTGACCAACTGCCCCCCCGGGGAATATCCGCCAAGTTCGGTCAAATCACTGGAAGGAGCATTCCTTTTAAAACCTTGCAAACGGTCGTAACGAAAAGTTTCCTGGCTTCCACCCAGCAATGCAGTAAAATTATGGCTTTCTCCAAAGCTCTTATTGTAATTCAATGTCCCGAAAAGTGTATACTGGACATCTTTTTCATCCCGTACGGTCAGGTTGTTCTCTCCAATGGTGCCATTCCACTGGGCATTGAATACATTTTGTCCGGCTGCATCAGGCAGAAACATATAGCCGGGTACAGCCACCACATGAACCTTCGTTTGCCTGTCATTGTATTTTACGGCGCCTTTAACCTGCCCTTTCAGGCCGGGAAGAATGTCAACGTCAAGAAATGCGGATGCAAGCGCGTAATAGTTTTTGATGTATCTCCCCCCGTTTTCAGCTATGGCCACCGGGTTCTTATTTCCACCTTCCTGGATAAATGCTCTGTTCGAATATCTGCCACTTCCGTCAGCCAACTTGGGAGTAGCCGTGGGCGGAGCAGCCAACGCACTCAATATTTGATCCTCGGTTGAATTCCCGTCAAAGTTACCGTTCAACGCGGTTTCATTGCGTTCCCCTTTTGAAAAAGCAATGTTGGTACCGAAAGTCACACGCTTGTTCAGACTCGTTTTGAAATTAAACTGGGCATCATACCTTTTATAGCCCGTTGCAATCAGGATTCCATCCTGATCAAGATAACCAGCACCAAAGTTATAGGTGGTGCCCTCTTTACCACCGTTGACACTCAAATAATGCTGCTGCATGGGAGCGGTGCGAAAAATCGCGTCCAACCAGTCATAACTTGGATATTGTTTAGGATTTGTCACAGTACCCTGACGATACATCTCAATCTGGGCGGGGGTATAAAGCTGATTGACATTGGTACCTGTATGGCCGATCGCCATGTTGAGCAACTCCATGTACTGCACAGAATTGGTTATTCTATCGTAAATGGAGGTAGCCCGCTGACTACCGAAGTTATAGCTATAATCCACATTTAACCTTCCGGCCTTACCTGCTTTGGTGGTCACCAGAATAACGCCGTTGGCCGCTCTGGAACCATAAATTGCTGCTGATGCCGCATCCTTTAACACCGAGATACTTTCGATCTGATTTGGATTGACATTATTTAAATTTCCCTCCACGCCATCAATCAAAATAAGCGGGTCATTACCTGCGCCACTGAAAGTACCCTGGCCCCGAATTTGTATGGAGGCGTTTTCCGCACCCGGCTGACCGGAATTCTGTGTAACCTGTACCCCCGGCATTCTTCCTTGTAGCAGTGAGGTCGTATTAGGAGCCTGCCTGGTGGTTAATTCCGAACCAGAAACATTGCTCACCGCACCGGTTAAATTGACTTTTTTCTGTGTACCATAACCTACGACCACTACTTCCGCCAGGGACTTGTTGTCGACCTGAAGCACGATTTTCAAGGCAGTTTCATTGACAACTTTGACTTCCTGTGAAACATAACCTACAAAACTAAAAACCAGCACAGGCTCTTTTTGAGCAACATCCAGCTGAAAATTCCCTTCAACATCCGAAATAGTTCCAAACGCCGTACCTTTCACCACGATACTTACACCGGGTAGACCAACGCCAGTCTCATCCCCGACTTTTCCTTTTATCTGTATCTTCGGCTCGGGTTTCGGCACCGGCTCGGCCTTGGTTTCAGGGGTTTTTAATTTAACAACAATGGTCTTATCCAGCAAGCCATACGTCAATGGCTGGTTGATAAAACACTGGTCGAGTACCTGTTCCAGTGAGCCATCCGATACATTCACGGTAACGGGGCCAGCCTTTTTGAGCATTTCATTGTTATAAATGAAATAATACCCGCTCTTCTTCTTAATGAGTTTTATCACCCTTTCAAGTGGTGCATTCTGGACCGATATCGACATTTTTTGTGAAACAGCGGCTGCTGCGTATACCTGCATGCAGGTTATGGTGAGCAATAGTGTACTTAACCTCATCACATATAATAGTTTAGCAGAAGCAAAGCAGAGCCTTCTACTTCTTTTGAAGTGTAGCTTTCTTTTCATAATTTTGAATGAATTAGAGTTTAAAAATTTACGGTTCGGACTGTACTAATTGAGTAAATTCTAAGGTTAACCGGTAGCGTTGACGCGCTGCCGGTTTTTTATCATTTACTTTTTCTGTTTAATTGTAATTTTATTTTCGACAACTTCAAATTCAAGCTCTCCGGACATTTCCAGCATTTGAAGCACATGCGACAATGTGATGTTCCGGGGAATAACGGCCGTAAAATGGCTATCGGGAATCTGATCTTCATTTGCAATTTCAACATTATACCACCTGGTCAACTGACGTAAAATAGTACCAAGATCCTGATTTTCGAACTGAAAAAATCCGTTTTTCCAGGCAATTGCTTCTTCCGTATTAACAGACTGGACGTCAATTTTCGCTCCAACCGAAGCCTGCTGACCCGGTGTAATCGTTTTACTTGAAGTCTCGTTCCCTACTTTTACCGCTCCTTCTACAAGTGTCGTTTTTGTATTTCCTTCATCAGCATATGCCATGACGTTAAAATGAGTACCCAAGACTTCAACCTGCGTTTTACCCGCCTGGACTATAAAAGGTTTAGTCCGGTCCCTGGCTATTTCAAAATAACACTCTCCGATCAAATCAACCTTACGGGTATTGCCCGCGAATACGGTCGGAAAATGTAAAGAAGAGGACGCATTTAACCATACCTGGCTTCCATCTGGCAAAATGATCGTGTACTGTCCTCCAACCGGTGTCTTGATGGTATTGTAGTGAATATTTTTTGTATCGCCCCCCGCCAATACCTGGTAATAGACCTTACCATCTTTTTTGGTCATTTTTATTCCGTCCTGCTCAATGGAAGTACCATCCTTTATCGTTTCCAGCGTAATCACCTTACCGTCCGATAACGTGAGCGTTGCCTTATCTTTTCCTGGTGGAATATCATTTTCCAACATCGTCTTTTTTAGGGCAACACCACCCAAACGATCTACCTTATACGTATTCCTTAGCATGCCATAAGAAAGCAGCCCGACAACAACTGAGGCGGCGGCATATTTCCAATATCTGGCAAAAAAGTTCTGATTTGACCGCTCGTCGGAGTCCCGAATTCTCCGGTTTATTTTTTGCCATGCCGCTGTCTGGTCTATCGATGCAAAAAACAAAAGATCGTTGCTTACAGTAGCTTCGTTTTCCAATGCATCCAGTAGCTGCTGATTTCTGATATCCTCTTTAAGCCATTGGTCCAGCCATACCCTTTCAGCAGCGGTTAAATCGCCCCTAAGATATCTCGATATTAAATCCGCCCGGTCAAAAAGCTCATTCATGTTATTTGCTATCTATAACATTAAGACACCCTGGCTTTGATTTGGGGTGACAACAATTATAAAAAAAATTGAAAAAATTCTAAAAATATAAAATTCGGTTAAAAACCTCATCCGGATTTCTTTTGCCGTGCGATCGGCAGTCGACTGGGCCGCCCCTGCTTTCGGCTATCGGATTAAGAAAGGAACAAAGTTTGCAGAGACAATGCTAGTGTCTGTAAAACGCTAAAACCATGACATAAAACAGCTCCAGGGTGAGTTTTTCACGCAGCATGTGCATGGCCCTTTGCTTTTGTGTTTTCACGGTGTTGACTGACAGCCCCAGCTCATCAGCGATTTCCTGATTTTTCTTTTCTTCCAGGAAGCTCATTTTTGAAATTTGCCTGCAGGCAAGGGGGAGAGACTCTATTGCATTGTGAATTTCTGACAGCACTTCTGCATGAATAATGGAATTGATCACAATCCTATCGTCTATCCAAGTGTCGGTAAGCTGGTCTTCATATTTTTTGGCAACGATTTTATGGCGTAGAAAATTCAGACAGGAATTCTTAACAGTCGAATACAAATAACTTTTTTGGGCAGCAATATCAGGTGCAATCTCATCTTTGCTATTCCAGTATTTCACGAAGGCGTCCTGAACAATATCCTCGGCATCATCTCTATCATCCAATATATTACAAGCAAAATAGACCAGTCCGTTGTAAATGGTGCTAAACAATATTTGAAAATCTGAATTTTTGGAAGAGCCCTCTCTTCTAAACAATGATAATAGTTCCATCACTTCCTGCTATTTCCCGATATCGAAATACTGAAAATATTTGAACAACTTCTTCCTCAGCTCTAATTTCTAAGCAAAAGTATAAATTTTTATAAAAATATATCAATAATTTATTAAGCTCAATCATTTATGTTTTGGATCTGAAAAACAAAGCGTTAACATGCACGCATCGTTTACCATTTTGTATCTGATCTCTTTCATCTCCTTAAAAAGGAAAGTGAGTAAACAGTCTTTGTTGGCATATTCTGATTTAAAAAACGGTTAAATTTTTCCGTCACATGACTGATAACCCGTTTGACTCTCCGGGTTATCAAGCTGCCTTTCTTCCAAATTTCACCATGGTACAGAACCGTGTCTTTCCATTGCCATCATTGTAAAGCGCTCTGCCGGAGAATCTTTGTTCTGTGTAAATTTCCTTGAGTCCGACAAGTACTTTTGGCTGCATAAGGCCTTTTGTGAATAAATAATTATAATATTCCGGGATAAAACTTTTAATTATGGGTAAATAAATGAAAGTTTTCCACGACCGATAAGCCAGAAACCTTGGAGCAAAACCTTATTGAGGCTTTACGAGCCAGTAATGAAGACGTATTTGCCAGTATTTACAAAAAATATTGGTATGAGATGTTTCTTGTTGCATACAGGAAACTTCAGCATAAGGAAATTGCGGAAGATTTGGTGCAGAATATTTTTGCCAGGCTATGGAAAGAGCGGCATAACCTTCAAATTGTAAGTCTGGACTACTACCTTTTTTCCGCGGTTCGTTATGAGGTCATTGATCACATCCGTACACAGGGTACCAGAACCAAATACCTGGATTACTACCAGGCATTTTCCACATTTGAAGATTGCAACACAGAAAATACCATCGCTTTTAATGATCTTAACAAAGCGGTAGATGAAAGCCTGGCCATACTACCCGAAAAATCACAGGAAATTTTTAGGCTAAGCCGTCTTGAGCACTGGCCCATCCACAGGATCGCCGCGCATTTTCAGCTGTCTGAGAAGGCCGTTGAATATCATCTTACCAAAGCGACCAAATCCCTTCGCCTCCAGCTTAAGGATGCCATGATCTCCCTCTTCATTTGGAGTGCTACCTTTCTTTCCTGACAAACACATCAGGATCACCCATCATTTTCATTGTAATTATCCCAAGAAAAATAAGTTATTTTCCTGAACATTATATAAATCTTTAAAGATTTTTTAAAATGATTTAGGGCAAATCTACCATAACACGGCTTGTTTAATGAAGGACCTCCACGATTGGAAGGTCCGGGATATCATTTAAAACGAAGTCACACTTTAATGAGCAACCAGGAAATTCAGGCACTGCTGTTACGATATCGTCAGGGAAAGTGTACGGTGGAAGAAATCCGAAAAATCCACGCATGGTATGAAAACCTGAACCGCGATGCTTCGTTGTCTCTTGACAACGAAGAAAAGGAGCTGATTGAAAAACGGCTGCTGAAAAAAATCAGGAAGGATATACAGCCTGAGAAATCGCATGAGGAGTTACTTGTTTCGGGAAGCTGGTGGCAGCGGACCGCCTGGTATTCCGCAGCGGCGGCCGTCTTCATTACTGCGCTGACATATACCTGGTTTTTCTCCATTAGCGTCACCGACAAGGTCGCGCATGCCGAGCCGTTGTTGCTGCAGGTTCCGTCCGGTAAACTAATAACCTACGAAAACAAAACCGGGAAGCCCAAACAGATCATACTGGAAGACAAGAGCGTGGTGACGCTTTACCCGGGTAGCAAAATGATGTGTGCGGATCACTTTTCAGAGAATAAAAGGGATGTCCAGTTGATCGGAAATGCATTTTTTCAAATTACTAAAAACCCTAAAAAACCATTTCTCGTATACTCCGGAAAGCTGATAACCAGGGTCTTAGGTACAAGTTTCAGCATCAAGACCAATATCCGGGATAAAGCCCTCGAAGTGGAAGTTGTAACGGGTAAAGTATCTGTTTTTGAAAATAATGCTGCATTCAAAAATACCGATTTGGCGGTAGCCGCCATGAAGAATAACAATGGCGTTGTGCTTACCCCAAATCAGCGGGTTACCTATTTTCCGGAAAGCAGACATTTGATGACCGGACTCGTGGCTGAGCCCGTGAAGGTTGAAATTGCAGCCAAAATTCAACCAAAGCTGACATTCAACAATGTCCCGCTCGCAGAAATTATCAGCCAGCTTGAAGATGAATATGCCATTGATATCGTGTTTGCAAATGACCGTCTGGCGCAATGCACCTTCACCGGGGATGTTTCGGAAATGCCGTTGTACGAGAAGCTGGACTTATTGTGTAAGTCCAATCTGGCGAGTTACGAGATCAGAGGAACCCGGATACTGATAAACGGAGAGGGTTGTGATTAACGTAAATACTCAGGTATAGTAACGAACCTTAACACCGCGTGTATGGCAAAATAAAAGACACCTTTATTCACAAAAACCTAAAAACCGATGGTGCTCGAACACCATCGGATCAATTGATCTCCCTGTTTCACACGATCCGGCAAGATCGTGAGGGAGGCTAAAGTCCTGTTTTTCACAAAAAGAACATTCAAAACTATGCAAAAAATTCGACAGTTAAAATGGTGCCCTGCACTGTGCAATGTCATGAAAATAACGCTTGTCCAAATAATATTTTCAGTTGTCTGCACCAGTCTTACACAGGGGGCAACTGAAAGCAGAGCTCAGGAAATCCTTGAGCGACGTGTAACGATCCACGCGCAAAATGCAGAACTCAAGACGATCCTGAAAAATCTGGAAGATCAGGCAGATGTAAAATTTGCGTACAGCCAGAAAACGATCAGAGCGGACAGACCGGTTAATGTCAATATTTCACGGCAAAAATTGTCTGATGCGCTCACGATACTTTTAGAGCCTCTGCATGTCTCCTATCAACTTGCTTCGGGACGAATATTGCTCACCCTAAACAAACCGATCAATTCGAATAGTCTGCCGAAACCTGGTGAAGAGGTCGTATTGGACAATAACCTGGCTAACATATCAGGTAAAGTCGTCGATGACACAAAAATGGGTTTACCCGGTGTAAGTGTGGTTTTAAAGGGCACGCAACGGGGAACCACGACCAATAAAGACGGTGAATTTCAACTCGACATTCCTGAAAGAAGCGGTGCCGTGCTTGTTTTCAGTTTTGTCGGATACGTTGTGCAGGAGCTTGAAGTCGGAAACCAGACTTCTCTTTCCGTAACCCTGCTACCGGAAAATAAATCGTTGGAAGAGGTTGTCGTTGTAGGTTATGGTACGGTCCGGAAAAGTGACCTTACAGGATCCGTATCGAGTATCAAGGGCGATGCGATCCGGGAAATGCCTGTCACGTCCGTTGACCAGGCGATCCAGTCACGGGCTCCGGGTGTACAGGTTACCCAAAGTTCGGGAGCACCGGGCGGAGGGATTTCAATACGTGTCCGGGGGGCCAATTCAATCAACAGCGGCAGCGAGCCATTGTATGTTATCGATGGATTTCCAATGTATCCCGACAACGGAGCGCTGGGTACCAGCGGAAACAGACAGGCATCCAATGCCATGGCAACCATTAATCCGAATGAAATTGAGTCCATCGAAATCCTGAAAGATGCTTCCGCGACGTCCATTTACGGTTCCCGCGGTGCCAACGGTGTTATTCTGATCACCACCAAGAGAGGAAAAGAAGGCCAGAGCCGTGTGGAATATGATGGTTCTTATTCTTTTCAAAAAATCGCAAGAGAAATTGATGTCCTGAACGGAGCCGATTACGCAAGGTATATCAATCTACTGGAGAAAAGCCAAGGCGGGAGTCCTCGCTATACCGACCAGAGAATCAACGAAATAGGTGCCGGAACCGATTGGTGGGATGTTGTTTCCAGAACGGGCGGGTTATCCAATCACCAACTTTCGTTTACGGGCGGAACCAAAGGAACGCGTTACGCTTTTGTAGGCAACTACCTGGATAATAAAGGAATAATCCAGAATACAGATTTCAAGCGTTACGGATTTCGGATGAATCTGGACAACGACTTTTTGAATGGTAAGGCAACGTTAAGCAACAGCTGGTCTTATAGCCGCTCCACCAGCAGCAATGTACCGACAGACCGCGGAGGACCGGGAGGTATTGTGATTTCAGCATTAGGTCTTGACCCAACGGTCCCTGTTTATGACCAAAACGGGAATTATCAGTACGCCAGTTATGATCAGCGCTTTCTGACCAACCCGCTGGCGGAAGCACTGCAGGGTTATGACCGGGATTTTACCAATCGTCTTTTTGGTACCTCAGCCCTCACATTTAATCTGATGGAGGGCCTTAAATTCCGCACCAGCCTGGGTGTAGACGTTGTAAATGCCAGCCGTACCACCTTCTACAATAATTATACATACCTGGGAAGGCAGAATGGTCGTGAATTGCAAAAGGCAAACAGAAATTCGACTAACCTTCTGAATGAAAATATCCTGACTTATAACAAGCAAATAGCTCCTGGGCATAACCTGGATGTTACACTTGGTTATACTTACCAGAAGGAACTGAACAGATTTGAATCCAACGCCACAAGAGGCTTGCCTTCAGATGATATTACGGCTGTCAATATGCAAAATGGCAGCAGACCGCTGGTACCTAATTCCGGTCGCGTGGAATGGGAATTGATGTCGATGCTTGGAAGAATCAACTATAATCTGAAGGATCGTTATTTGATGACCGTTACCCTTCGGCGCGATGGTTCTTCAAAATTCGGCCCCAACAATAAGTGGGCTACATTTCCTTCTGCCGCAATCGGGTGGAGAGTCGTCAATGAGGAATTCTTCAAAAATTCAAAGCTAGGCAGCATTTTTGACGATTTTAAAATCAGGGGAAGTTACGGGCTTACCGGAAATTCTCAGATTCCTGTTTATCGTTCAGTGGCTGGATTGATATCCTATAACTATGTTTTCGGCGGAACACCTACGCTGGTCTCAGGTTATGGACCGAACCGGATTTCAAACTCAAATCTTAAATGGGAAAGCACTTCTATGCTGAATGTCGGTCTGGACGTTGCCTTGCTAAGCAATCGGTTAACGCTGACCATCGACGCATTCAAAAATAAAACAACGGATTTACTGCTGGATGTCTCGATTCCGCAAAGTACAGGATTCAGTACGGTCATGCTGAATTCGGGTTCGTTAAGCAACAAGGGACTGGAATTTTCGGCTGGCTATAAGTTAAT
The DNA here is from genome assembly GCF_030929615.1 of Dyadobacter sp. LHD-138. Taxonomy (GTDB): domain Bacteria; phylum Bacteroidota; class Bacteroidia; order Cytophagales; family Spirosomataceae; genus Dyadobacter. The sequence goes on from NZ_JAVFVU010000015.1 coordinate 126,767, forward strand.
GAGCACCAATTCGTTCACCTGGGACATTAGCGGTAACGTTTCTATTTTACGAAACGAAATCCTCGATCTTGGGAAAAGCACCCCGTTTTTTTCCAACAGCACAAGCGGCCACCTGGGTGTGCTGGGAAGCTGGGTGGAAGCCGGAAATTCGATCGGTGTATGGAGAGGCTATAAATACACCGGCCTGTTCCAGTCAGACGAGGAGGGAAAAAGCTTTTCAGCCCGTGCCGGATATCCTAAATACGAGGACGTAAACGGAGACGGCAAGTATACAACGGACGATTTCAAGATTATAGGAGATCCTAATCCTAAGCTTACCTGGGGTTTCAACACGAGCATCAAGTACAAAAAATTTGATCTCGGAATTTTCCTTCGTGGCGTACACGGGAACCAGGTTCGGAACCTTCAGCAGTCAGAAATGGCCGATGGCGTGCAAAAAATCAATCAGATCGGGACGATTCTTCAAGACTCCTGGACACCGCAGAATACCAATGCATCGCGCCCGGTTATTGATGGCCGCCGTGATTTTATTTCCTTCCGTCGTTCGTCATTCTTTATTCAGGATGGCTCATTTATCCGTCTTCAGAATCTGTCACTTGGCTATACGCTGCCGATTAAAAACACTTTTATCCGTAATGCAAGAATTTATGCGAGCGGACAAAATCTGTTTTTGATTACAAAGTATAAGGGTTTCGATCCGGAGGTGAATAATCAAGGCCAAAACAACCTGAACCGTGGGGACGATTATGACGCGTATCCACGCGCAAAGATGTTCACCCTGGGTGTAAATATTGGTATTTAATTGTATCGGCCTAAAATTTGAATGAATATGAAAAACGTATTTTTATACATTAAATACACATTTATCACGGCCTTATTGCTAACCGGAGCAGGCTGTTCCGACTTAAAGGAGAAGCCGGATTTTATTAATCCCGACACTTTTTACAAGTCCGCTGCCGAATTGGCATTGGGTGTCAATGCGGTTTATGACGACCTGAATTCAGGAGGTAGCGGCTATTTCTATGACCGGTATGTTTTCGAATGTCTGGTCGGCTATCAGGTTGGATGGGAAAAGGGGCCGCTGCAATACAATATTGGCAACGTCAACCCGGCAGATGAGTACATCGAAGCCTTTTGGGGCATTTGTTACCGCTCCATCAACAGAGCCAACGCCATCATTGAAACGGCTGATGCCATGAAAGATCCGGCAAATGAGGCACTGATCAAAAGGGTGAAAGGCGAGGCCCTTTATCTTCGCGCATTTTACTATTACAGTCTGCTCAGCTATTTTGACAATGCCCCGATTACCGTAAAATCAACCCAAAACATCGACGAGTTACCGTCGAACAGCGGCGGAAAACGGGCGTTGATCGATCAGATCTATGCAGATGCAAAGGCAGCTGCGGAGCTTCTACCGGCAAGCTACACTGGTGTTGATATGGGAAGGGCAACCCGATGGGCAGCAAAGTCAATATTGATGAAAGCACAGCTTTGGGATGAAAAATGGGCAGATGCCAAAGCAACAGGCGAAGACATTATCAACAATAGCGGATTAAAGCTATTCGATGATTTTGCCCATAATTTCGACCTGGCCCATGAAAATCAGGGCGAACGCATTTTTGAAGCACAAGTGTCTGCATCCGCCAATGCAAGTGAATACAATGTACATTCCGCGCATTTTAATCCTGAGGATTTCCCAAGCCAGCTTGGAGGTTCGGGATGGAGCTGGTTGAGTGCTACGCAGGAATTCAGAGCCGCTTATGATAAAAACGACAAAAGAATTGCAGGCACATTTATTGAAAGTTACCCAACAGGTAGGTTTGGTTTGGTGGATGGTGCCTATCCAATCGTACGCTGGAGCCCAACTGCGGACTATAATTTATCACGTTTTGGAGGCGTTGTAAAATCCGATGCGAATCCGCGAGACCCGGCTCAATTGGTTTTTGGAAAAGCATGGTCAGCCAAGATTGTGGAGCTTGATAAGAGCAATGCGGCAACGGAAAAAAATACAATTTACATCCGCCTGGCAGACATTTTACTGGGACATTCGGAGGCCTGTAATGAAAGCGGCCAGGGCGATCCGCTCGTATCGATCAACAAAGTACGGACTCGTGCGGGACTGGAACCGCTAACGGCACTCAACCAGTCGGCTTTGCGCGATGCGATCATTCAGGAAAGGATGAAGGAATTTGTGTTTGAACAGGTCATGTATCCTGAACTGCGCCGCAAAAGTAAATTTGGAGGAACACAGGATTATCTTGGAAAAGAAATCACCCATTTTGCTGCAAAATACAAAATTGACCGGGCTCCCAAGGCTAAGGATTATGTATTGCCTTTGCCCCTTAAAGAGTTGCTGGGAAATCCGGGGGTAACCCAGAATCCTGAATGGAAATAATTTCTTTTTAGAGTCTGTTTAACTTATACTTTCTCAATCTTATCGAACTGAATTTCAATAAGATTGAGAAAGTATAAGATCATTCGCCGACTCGTTGTAATGATTAGCATAAAATAGTGACTTAATGATGAAGAAACGGACTTTTATTGGCCTGGGTGTGGTGGTGATCTTCTGGTCATCGTTTTCATGGTCAGGCTTGTTTGAACATAAAGTAGATTACAACGCCGAGGTTAAACCCATTCTCAATAAACACTGCATGGGTTGCCATGGAGGGGTAAAAAAGGCTGGTGACGTCAGTTTTTTGTTTGAACATGAAATGCTTGAACCGGGTAAATCCGGCAAAATCCCGGTCGTGCGGGGCGACGCACACGCCAGTGAAATGATTCGTCGCATCCTGACCGATGATCCGGATGAAAAAATGCCAAAAAACGGCAACCCGTTATCGAAAGATGAAATTGATATTTTGACAAAATGGATTGATCAGGGCGCCTCCTGGGAAACACATTGGTCCTACAAACGCATCGAAAAACCGGAGGTTCCCTCATTGCGAACTTTCTCGAACCTTTTTGGACTTTTGGATCAGGATGTCAGAAACTGGCCAAAAAATGAGATCGATCATTTTACGCTGAAAAAACTGCGTGAAAAGGATCTTTCACCTTCGCCCGAAGCCGATAAGGCAACGTTGCTGAGACGGGTAAGCCTGGACCTTACCGGACTGCCACCCACGGAAAAAGAAGTATCAGACTTCACGCATGATAACTCGGCCAATGCCTATGAAAAAGTGGTCGACAGGCTGCTCAAATCTTCCTCCTTTGGAGAACGGTGGACTTCCATGTGGCTGGACCTGGCGCGGTATGCTGATACCAAAGGATACGAAAAGGATAGCGGGCGCAGGATCTGGCGTTACCGGGATTATGTAGTCCGGTCATTTAATGCGGACAAACCCTTTGATGTTTTTACGATAGAACAATTGGCCGGCGATCTGCTTCCTAAAAAGAACGGAATGCCGTCAGATGAAAACCTGATCGCCACGGGCTTTCACCGCAATACAATGAACAACGATGAAGGCGGCACGTCGGATGAAGAATTCCGGGTCGCCGCTCAGATAGACCGGGTCAATACGACCTGGGAAGTGTGGCAGGGAACCACATTTGCGTGTATTCAATGTCACAGCCATCCTTATGACCCCATTTCGCACGACGAGTATTATAAGTACATGGCTTATTTCAACAATACCCGTGACGAAGATGTGCCTAACGATTCCCCTACCCTTCGGTTTTATAAAGGAAACGATTCGCTTAAAGTGCAGCGACTGATCGACTGGGTAGCCAAACGCGATCCTCAGCAGACAGAAAACTTCACCCAGTTTATGCGGGTCATGGAGCCCAGGATCAATTCCCATGACTTCCAGATCATTGGTGGCGCGACATTATTAGATGGAAAATACTTAGGGTTAAAACATAAAACTTCGGGAAGGCTCCCAGGTGCAAATCTTACAGGAATGACGCAGATGGTCGTTTCTTTGGGTGCCAGTATAGACAAATCCGTCCTGACGATTAGAAAAGATACTTCCGATAAAAAGAACTTTATTGCCCGCATCGCTGTGCCCAACACACAGGGTAAAGACACTGTGATGATCATTCCCATTCCCCATGCAGGTGGTAAGCAGGATCTGTTTTTCAGTTTGGAGAGTTCCAAAACACCAGATGACTGGGTAAGGATTAAATGGCTGTCGTTCCAAAAAGAAATACCCGGAAAAACTGAGCCCGAATATCCTGCAGTGGTTGCTGAATTCAGCCGACTTTTAACCAAATCAGCAGAAGACATTCCTGTATTATGGGAAGGGAAAGGGGATTTCAGCAGAAAAACGCATGTGTTTGTCAGAGGAAACTGGATGGTAAAAGGCGCCGAAGTAAAACCGGATGTCCCCAAATTGCTGTATGCTATGCCGAAAGATTATGCCAGAGATCGGCTGGGACTGGCCAAATGGATCGTGAACCGGGAAAATGCTTTGACCGGCCGGGTGATCGTAAACCGGTTCTGGGAGCAGCTCTTCGGCCGGGGTATCGTGGAAACTGTTGAAGACTTTGGCTCGCAAGGAAGTGAACCCTCACACCGAGAGCTGTTGGACTGGCTGGCTGTTGAATTCATGGAAAAGGATCAATGGCGTGTCAAGAAGCTTCTTAAACGCATTGTCATGTCGGCTACCTACCGGCAAAGTTCCAAAACAGACGATGATAAACTTGAAAAAGACCCTTACAATGTCTGGATCTCGCGAGGCCCGCGCGTACGATTGAGTGCTGAACAGGTTCGTGACCAGGCCTTGGCCGCCAGTGGATTGCTTTCAAAGAAAATGTACGGCCCCGGTGTCATGCCGGCCCAACCCGACAAGATCTGGCAATCGCCATACAGTGGTGAAAAATGGGTACTGAGTGAAGGAGAAGATCAGTATCGCAGAGGACTTTACACCTACTGGAAAAGAACATCCCCCTACCCTTCGATGGTTACTTTTGACGCACCAAGCCGCGAATTTTGTCAGTCCCGAAGGATACTGACAAACACGCCGCTGCAAGCCCTGGTAACATTGAACGACCCAGTGTATCTTCAGGCCGCCGAACAGTTGGCTGCCAATATGCAAAAAAGAGGCCATACGCCGCAGCAACAGTTAACCGAAGGTTACCGGATGCTTACTTACAAAAGTATTGAGCCAAAGAATCTGACGGTACTCATGAAAGTATATCAGGAAGCCTTAAACGCATACAAAACGAAGCCTGCACAGGTAGACAGCATTTTACCTTACGGAAAAGAAAGGTCGCCGGAATTGGCCGCGCTGACGGTTTCCGCCAATGTGATGCTCAACCTCGATAACGTGATAACGAAGGAGTGATGACCGACGATTGTCCATCATCAAAAAATTACTAGAAAAACGCTTGAAAGGCTGTGTTAACAATATGGAAAATTTACTCAAAGAATTACAATATGCAAAACTGGAACACCAGACCAGAAGGCATTTCCTGCAATCTTGTGGATTTGGCCTGGGTGCTCTGGGTTTAGGATCGCTGATGGGCTCCTGCTCGGCAAGCTCGACTGAGCCCAACGCTTCCGATAAATCTGTGCAATCGGGCATTCCCCAATTCGCCCCGAAAGCTAAAAGGGTCATTTACATCCATATGGCTGGTGCTCCGTCTCAATTAGAGTTATTTGACTACAAACCTGAGCTCCTGAAATACCATGGAAAAGACTGCCCTGCTGAATTTTTAGAAGGCAAAAAGTTCGCATTTATACAAGGTGTTCCCAAGATGCTTGGCCCCCAGGGTGCGTTTAAACAGCACGGGCAGTCAGGCGCCTGGATATCTGATTATTTACCACACCTGCAAAAGGTGGCCGACGAGATTTCTTTTTTCAAAGCTGTCCATACCGACCAGTTTAACCACGCTCCCGCACAGCTGCTCATGCATACGGGAAGCCCGAGATTGGGACGGCCAAGTCTGGGTGCGTGGACCGTTTATGGTCTGGGCTCAGAGAACCAGAATTTGCCCGGCTTTATGGTGCTGGCATCGGGTGGCCGACAACCTGATGCCGGTAAAAGTGTATACGGAAGCGGCTTCCTGCCATCAGTTTATCAGGGTGTCCAATGCCGCACCGGTGGCGATCCTGTTTTGTATGTAAGTGATCCCAGCGGCATGAACCGCAACATGCGGAAAACAACCATTGAGGCCATCAATCAAATCAATCAACAGACCTATGAGGACGTTAAGGATCCTGAAATCCTGACGCGGATCAGTCAGTATGAAATGGCATTCCGGATGCAAATGTCGGTCCCCGAGGTGATGGACGTTTCCAAAGAGCCGCAATTTATTCTGGATATGTATGGTGTAAAACCCGGTGACGGTACTTTTGCCATGAACTGTCTTCTTGCCCGCAAACTCGTGGAAAATGACGTTCGTTTTGTGCAGCTTTTTGACTGGGGATGGGATGGCCACGGCACCTCAGAGCAAGATAATGTAGAGGGCGGACTAAGAAAAAAATGCGAAGCCACCGACAAGCCGATCGCAGCGCTGATCCAGGATCTTAAAATGCGCGGGCTGCTCGAAGATACCCTGGTGATCTGGGGGGCTGAGTTTGGCAGGACACCCATGCAGGAAAACAGGAACGGACTGGTGATGCCCTACATGGGGCGTGACCACCATTTAGAGGCATTTACGATGTGGATGGCGGGCGGCGGCGTTAAAAAAGGCGTGACACATGGTGAAACCGACGAGCTGGGGTACTATGGTGTAAAAGGCCGTGTACATGTTCATGATATACAGGCTACGATCCTTCATTTAATGGGCTTTGATCACGAGAAATTCACCTATCCTTTTCAGGGAAGAAATTTCAGGCTTACTGATACAGAGGGTAAAGTAGTAAAAGAAGTTTTAGCCTAGTTTATTTCAATTTATGTTTGATATACTTCTCCAGTCTACCGGCTGGTCACTTTTCATTGGCAGGTTTCATCCCCTGCTGGTCCATTTGCCGATTGGTTTTTTACTGATTGCTGCACTGCTGGAAACTGGCCGTCGTACGAATAAGGTCAATGTCAACGCTTTGACCATCACTTTTATACTATTATGTTCGGCTATCGGAGCCTCACTTGCGTGCATTGCCGGATACTTGCTTTCACTGGGTGGCGGGTATGATGCCGTACTGCTCGACAGGCATAAATGGCAAGGGATTGGCGTGGCTGTTTTTGCCTGGATAGCCTGGTTTGTGACTCACGACAAATTCCAGAAAAAAATACCGTTCGGCTCTAAAATTTATTTAGGCACATTTGGCATGGCGGTTGTGCTTACAATGACTGCCGGTCACGACGGCGGCTCTCTGACGCATGGGGAAGGATTTCTTTCCCAATATACGCCCGAACCTTTTCGCACGCTGGCGGGAATGCCGCCGGTCAAAGTGCCGCTTGAAGAAATTAAGCCTATCGAAAATATAGAACAGGCCCTTGTTTACCAGGATATTGTGCAGCCCATCCTGGAAATGCGCTGTGTGCAATGCCACAATGCAAGCAAAAGCAAAGGAGACCTCAGGCTTGACGACATGGCGTTTATCCTGAAAGGCGGCGAAAACGGCCCGGCTTTCGTAGCGGGTAATAGTGCGGAAAGTGATCTGGTTAAAAGATGCCTGCTTGATGAAAACGATGATCAGCATATGCCTCCCAAGGGAAAGCCACAGCTATCAAACGAACAAGTGGCGCTGTTGTCCTGGTGGATTGAGCAAGGTGCTCCCGTTGGTAAAAAGGTCAGTGAACTTAAAAAATCTGATGCCGTAAAACCGGCACTGGCTTCGCTGACGGCAGGTGGCGCAACCAACCAGGAGAAAGCACCTGTCTCACCCGTATTGAGCCTTAAAGTAGACCAGGCTGATGATAAAAAAATAGATGTGCTCCGAAAGGCTGGATTGCTTGTTAACCCGCTCTCTCAGGATTTGAATCTACTCGAAGTCAGCGCTGTGAATGCGAAGGGTTTTGATGACCTTCAGGTTCCATTGCTTACGAACTTATCAGGCCAGATTGTCTTATTAAAACTTGGCGGGACCAAAATCACAGATGCTTCTCTGAAAGAAATTGCCAAATTGAAATATTTGACGAAGCTCTACCTGGACCGTACGGCTATCTCCGACGCTGGTCTGGCCAGTCTCAAATCGATGCAGTATCTGGAATATCTCAATCTGATTGATACAAAAGTGACTGACAATGGTCTGAAAAGCATTGCCGCTATGAAAACAATGCGATCGGTTTATGTATGGAAATCAAATGTGACCGACAGCACTGTCAATCAATTAAGTAAGTCCAATCCACGCCTTGTCATCAGCAATGGCATTAGCGAATCGGCAGTCGCGCAATTTTTGCAAATTGCAAAAAGTACAGACCAGGATTCAACCAAAGCGCGCTAGCGCTTCAGTCCGGTATAACCACCTGAATTCAGAAAATGGACGGGGCTGTTGTGTAACGCCCTTCGTCCATTTTCCTGCGCCTTGACCTTTGAAATCACGCTATACTAGCGATTTATGTACATCAAAAGGATCATATCTCCAAATCTGCTTCCCGGTTACCGCATCGACTGCATAAGCCACCTTTTTTGCAGATGTACTATATCGACTGTTTTTAGACTTCCAGTACATGCTGCAAGGTACCGGGTATTCTTACCAGATCTTGTATACAGATTACCGTATTTTATACCAAAATCACTGATTCCCCCGTCCCCAAGGCTGTATGTCGGTGACTATGTTTAGATTTGTACCAGATCCTTATTAAAGAAGCTTATGGACAATGTGCTAAGATTTGACAGTATCCGTGATTACAATACGTTTAACAAACAAGAAACGCTACACCCACTGGTCAGCATTGTTGACCTTTCCAAAGCGGATCCAAGGGAGTCACGAAAAATGAGCTATGGTTTTTATACTGTTTTTTTAAAACAAATACATTGCGGGGATCTCCGATACGGTCTTAACAACTACGATTACGAAGAAGGCACGCTGATTTTTCTGGCACCTGGCCAGGTGATCGGAGAAAACATCAGGGACAATTATTATCAGCCGCAGGGGATAGCTCTGGTATTTCATCCGGATTTACTTCCGGGAACCGCCCTTGGACGCCACATGAGCGACTATACTTTCTTTTCCTACGAAGTACGCGAGGCCCTGCACTTATCCGAAAAGGAGCGTCAAATTATTACAGACTGTTTTTCAAAGATAGAATATGAACTTCAGCAAGGAATCGATAAGCATAGCAGAAAGCTGATCACAGCCAACATCGAGCTTTTTCTTGATTACTGCATCCGTTTCTATGACCGGCAATTCATCACCCGTGACAATGCCAACAAGGGCATTCTCGAAAAGCTGGATAACCTTCTCCACGAATATTTCAACTCAGACAAGCCTCAGCTATTAGGTCTTCCCAATGTCAGGTATTGTGCTGATCAACTACATTTATCAGCCAACTATTTTGGTGATCTGATCAAGAAAGAAACAGGAAAAACGGCTCAGGATTATATCCAGACGAAAATAATGGACGTCGCAAAAGAAAAAATATTTGACCCGGGAAAGTCTGTCAGCCAAATTGCTTACGAACTGGGTTTCAAATATCCACAACATTTCAGTCGGTTATTTAAACAGCGCATCGGGCATTCACCCAACGATTACCGTTTACTCCGAGATCCCAATTAACGTGTGACAGTTTTGACGGCGTTGTAAATTCGATTTCTGAAATAGTTATGCCACGCTTTCGGGGTCGTAACGTGAATGTTTGCCCGAATTTTCCACAATAACATCATCCTTCCGGGAGTATCGATAAGTTTGAACGACTTCATCGATATTTTTTTGCATCCATACTTTTTTTAACCGACACTTAAAAGATTCGGCCAAACCGACCTATTTGTAAGTGTTGCAAGCCGCTTCTTCTCAACTTTTTAGGGCAAGACGATGTACGTTTCCCTGGAACACATCTAAAAAACAACCGTTAGGCAGCCCACGCAAAATCAGCCATTGCTTGCAATTGTAGTAATGTAAGGACAACTCGTCATGAGTATAATTCAGGTCTGTAACGGTTTGGAAAGAAAGTTCTTGTTACTATTCGTTGTCCGTGATCTTTTATTAACATGCTACCGTTTTATATGGTTGAGGATTTACAGATATGGCAAAGGTTTGTAGAGGGAGACAGGGCCGCTTTCGAGTATTTAGTCCAAACCCACTATACGGCTCTTTTTGACTATGGATTGAAATTTACCGCTGACCGGGAAAAGGTAAAAGATCATATCCATGACCTGTTTACAACCCTATGGGACAGACGCAAACATCTGAGTGAAGTCGACCAGATCAAACCCTATTTGTTAAAAAGCATTCGAAACAGACTTTTTAAAAGTTTTCGCCGGTCTGAAGTTTTGCTGGATATTGACGATTATGAGGAACAGGTTTTTCAGGATGAGAGCATGGAAATGCAGATCATTTCGCAAGAATCAGTTCTGGAAAGAGAACGTAAAATTACTTTTGTATTAGGCCAGCTCACCCGCAGACAAAGAGAGATCATTCACCTCAAATTCTACGAGGATTTATCCAATGAGGAAATAGCGGACATTTTGCTCATTTCGAGAGGCGCCGTTGCAAATCTGTTGTATCAGACTTTGAAGCTCTTAAAGGAAAAATGGAAATTGCCATTGTATGGTTTTCTTTTCATTTTATTAATTGTCTGATAAACAGTTATTTGTAAATTTTGTGAAGAATAATGTAAAAATTTTTATATTTTTTCCATTATCCCTTATGCTTTTGGGGGTTATGTCTCTGTAAGGTTAAATTTTATATTTTTCATGAAAAGATTTAACAAGTGTAATCTTCAGGACTTGCTCTTGGATGAAGACTTCAAATTCTGCGTTTGGGAAAACGAGAAGGGAAACAGTCTTTACTGGGACGAATTGCTGGCACTTAATCCTGAAGAAGTTTTTACCATGAATCAGGCACGTGAGCTGCTTCTTACCTTAACTCAAAAGACTTCTTCGTTAACCCAACAGGAATTGGCCGAAGGTGTGGCAGCCATATTGTCGCATACCATACCGCAAAAAAACAGGTTCAGGATAAGCCGCCAATTTCGCTGGCTTTCTATTGCCGCGGCGGTATTGCTAATGCTGGGCGTATTTTTCTTTAAATCAAATAACCGATCAGCTGCATATTCTTATAACGAAATCATTGCAACGGCAGCAACGCCCTTGCATGAAGAAGTGAACGAAACCAAACAGGAAAAACGCGTAACACTACCCGATAGCAGTATCGTCGTTTTATTACCATCCGGTAAAATCAGTTATGCAAATCCGTTCATTCAAAACAAACGGCGGGAAATATATCTTTCGGGAGATGCTTTTTTTGACATCCGCAAGGACACAGTCAATCCTCTGTTTGTATATGCCAACGGCCTGCTTACGCGGGTGGTTGGGACCAGCTTTCTGATCAAAACCACGGAGAAGGAAGTGAAAGTTTTGGTTCGTACCGGACGCGTAGCTGTAACACCTATGCGGAAGGGGGAAAGGATAGCGCAAAAAGGTGCCGAACTTATGCTAATCCCGAATCAGCAGGCTTTGTTCTCCACGAAAGACCAGGCGATTTTCAAAACAAATATCGACTTTCCCGATCAGCTTAAAAATATGAAGAAAGACCAGGTATTGTCTTTTGAAAACCGGCCGATCGGTGAAGTTTTTGAATCCCTTGAAAAAGTTTACGGAATACCATTTGAATATGATCGCACGGTGATGGCAAAATGCTTGCTTCATGTTGAGTTTACCAACGAATCGCTTTTTGCAAAACTTGATATTATTACCCAAACAATTGGCGCCAGTTATCGTGTCGTCGATGGTCGGGTAATCGTTTCAGGTAAAGGCTGCAATTAATCCATTACAAACCTAACCAGATTCCTATGATCAGATCTTAATTAAAAAAAGGCCGATAACGGTACCAGCGTTATCGACCTCGATTACTCCTCACCATTTTAAGTTGAACTTAAAGGTTTCCGTTTTCGGGAATCGTGGGAGGGCTTTGTTGCTTGTATACACTAAAACCATTGCTAAGTTATGAAAAAAAATAGTTTACCATTAAAAATTCTGGCAACAGTGATCAAGGTTACTTGTATTCCATTCCTTATCTCACTCGTTTTTACCAGCCTTTCGTTTGCTGGTGATGGCTTTGCCCAGGAGCTCCTGAAACGTGAGATCAGCATTGAAGCAAACGGTCAACCGCTCAAAACCGTGTTGGCCAGCATCGAACAATCGGCCCATGTGAAGTTTTCCTATGTTCCATCCCTTGTAGATAACCACAGGGTGAGCATATCGGCTTCAAAGTACACGCTGGATGTGGTTTTGGATAAATTATTAGCCCCCCTGGCTATTCAGTATGCGGTATCCGGAGGACATATCATTTTGACCAAAAAACAGGAAGAAGGAAAAACCGAAGAGCTTACGCATGAAGTGGTGGCGCCGACTATTCAGGAAAATACCGCTGAGGAAACAATTACCGGACAGGTGCTGATGACGGATTCTAATAATCCTTTGCCTGGTGTAAGCGTCGTGTTAAAAGGTACGACAATTGGCACCACCACCAATGAAAAAGGTAGTTTTCAGTTGTCTATTCCAGATAACAAGGATGCGGTTTTGGTTTTTAGCTATGTTGGCTACGAAACCCAGGAGCTAAAAATAGGCAGCCAAACGCATGTGGAAATTTTATTAAAAGAAGATACCAAGGCGCTTGGGGAAGTGATCGTAGTGGGTTACATGACCCAAAAGAAGGCAGATTTGACGGGATCCATTGCGATGGTTACCGCGCGTGAGATTGAGAAAAACAGTTATTCAAATGTCATGCAAGGGCTGCAAGGACGCCTTCCGGGCGTTTACATCACCGGGGACGGTAGTCCGACCGGCAATGTGAGCGTACAGATACGCGGATTAACTTCCATGCGGTCAGCCCCGCCATTAATAGTCGTGGACGGTTTTCCAACCAACATCAACCTCCGGGACATCAACCCTAACGACATTGCTTCCATACAAGTTTTGAAAGATGCCGCTTCGGCGAGTATATATGGCTCAAGAGCGGCCAGCGGGGTGATTCTCATCGAAACAAAGAAGGGGAAAATAGGTGAAACCAAGATTGCTTACACGGGTTCCATAGGCGTTTCCAGCTTTATGAACAGGGTTCCGATGATGAATACGCAAGAGTTTGGCCGGGCATTTTGGCAGGCAGCGGTGAACGAAAAACAGGATCCTAACGCAGTGACCCAAATCTATTCTTTCAAATCGCATTTGAACGATAAGGGAAATCCTGTTTTGGATGAGGTGATTCCCAGGGAATGGCTCAATGCCGAAAAAACCATGAAAGCGGCAGATACGGACTGGTTTGATGCGGGATCGCAGCTGGGACTTCAAAATAATCATCAGATTACACTGACAAACGGGAATCAGAATGTTCGGAACATGTTTTCTGTAAATTATTACGAAAACCGCGGAACACAGATTCACACCGGGTTGCGACGTATTTCATTACGCCTGAATTCCGAATACAGTCTGATCAAGAACCGGTTGAGCATCGGAGAAAATATTGCCGTTTCCACGTCAAAAATCAACGACCAGAATACCAGCCATTCCTTTTTAACAATGCCTCCGATTATCCCCGTTTACACCACCGACGGAGGCTGGGGAGGAACAGCCTATAGCCTTGGCATGGACGATTACAATAATCCCGTACGTATGCTCACGCTCGGCAAGGACAATTTTACGACGACCAATAAAATTATAGGAAGTGTTTACGCCAATCTGAAAATCCTTAAAAATCTATCCCTGAAAACACAGTTTGGACTGGACTATACCGGAAACAATTACAGGCATATCGAGTTCACCTGGGTTGAAGGCGGGGGAAAAAGGAATATCAATAACGGGGTCAGAAGTTATCAGGGACAGGCTATTACGAGCACCTGGACCAACACTTTAAACTATAATTTAAGTCTGAAAAATCATAGTCTTGATTTTTTGGCCGGAATAGAAACTTCACGGTATACTTTCCAAAATATGGAAGGATTCCGAAGAAAGTTAGAGCTGGAAAATTATGACTATGGCTATTTAAGTTCGGCCACGGGTACGCAGGAAATATATGGAACAGGAGACGAATACTCGCTGCTGTCCTATTTTTCGAAGTTCAATTATACTTTCAAAGACAAGTACCTGCTTTCTGCCACCCTGCGTTACGATGGTTCTTCAAAATTTGGGATCAACAACCAGTTTGGTTTTTTTCCGGCCGTATCAGCCGGCTGGCGACTTAGCGATGAAGCTTTTCTGAAAAATGTTCCTTTTGTTTCTGACCTGAAAATCAGGGCAAGCTGGGGTATGAACGGGAATTCAAACATCCCTACCAACGCCCTGGTCAATTTCTATGACGCCAGTTATAATGCCACCAGTTATGGACTGGCCGGAAATGAATCAGGAACGCTTTATTCGGGGTATCGCAGACGTCATATCGGAAACCCAAACTTAAAATGGGAAGCAACCCGGCAGACCAATTTAGGTGTGGACTTTGGAATTTTCGGCTCAAAACTTACGGGATCCATCGACTATTTCTACAAATACACAGAAGGCATGCTGTATGAGCCTCCTTATCTGGCGGCCATTGGTGAGGGTGGTTATCAGTGGATCAATGCCGCCAACATGACCAACAAAGGTGTGGAACTCATTCTTACCTACGGGGACAAATTTGACAGTGGATTCGAGTATTCTTTGACGGGAAACATGAGCACGTTCCGGAACAAAGTAGATGATTTGCCCGAGTCGGTAAAATTTACTTACGGCGGGAACGGACTGGACGACGACATTCTTGGCCGTCCGCTGAACTCTATTTACGGTTTTGTTGCGGACGGTCTGTTTAAATCACAGGAGGAGGTGAACAGTTCTGCGGAACAACAGGGAAAAGGTCTCGGACGCATTCGCTATAAAGACCTGGATAACGACGGAAAAATAACCTGGGAGCATGACCGGACCTGGATTGGCGTTAGCGATCCTAAGTTTATGTACGGATTAAATATGGATTCTAAATTCAAGAATTTCGACTTCTCCATGTTTTGGCAAGGCATCGCAGGCAACACGGTTCGCAATGACTGGAAATCGTATAGCGATTTTTGGAATGTATGGACCCAAAGCGGTTTCAACCATCCCAAACGATTATTGGGAGCCTGGACGCCGGAGAATTACGATTCAACCATTCCTGCATTATCCCTGTATAATACCAACGACGAGCGCAGAGTCTCCACCTATTTTACGGAATCGGGTTCCTATTTAAAACTGAGACACATTGAGCTCGGCTACAATCTTCCGGTGCGCGTCATCTCAAAAATTGGCATGAAACAATTCCGGGTTTATCTGAACGCTCAGAATATTGTCAATCTCAAAAAGTGGTGGGGCGCAAATAAATACACCGGCATCGATCCGGAGAATCCAACAAAAGCAAATGAATATTCCAGTCCGTACGTTCGTCCGCAAATATTCATGATGGGTATCAATGCTTCATTTTGACAACAACACAGATATGAAAAAAATGAATAAATACATGCTGCTGGTTTGCTCGGTTTTGACTTTTACCCAATGCCAAAGCATATTGGATGTAAATCCCAAAGGTATCATTACCGAAGAGCAGATAAGCGAACCTAAACATGTCGATGGCCTCGTAACCGCCGCCTACGCCTTTATTCCAAGGGCTCATGCATTTGACACGATGAATCCGTGGATTGCCAGCTTTCGCTCGGACGATGCCTATAAGGGCGGCGGTGGACTGGACGATCAAACTCCCTGGTTTCAGATGGAGACCTATTCACTGGTGAATGCCAATGTTGGAAATAATGATGGTGTATGGTTCAGTGGTTATAGCGGAATTTCCCGCGTAAACACGGCAATTAATGCCATCAAGCGTATGGATGAAGCAAAATATCCACAAAAAAATGAGCGTATCGCTGAAATGCGGTTTCTGAGAGGATGGATTCACCTAAAACTAAAAAGGATTTACAGATGGATTCCCTATGTGACCGAAGAAAACACGAACGAGGATATTGTCAAGATTCCCAACCGCCCCGAGGGGGCGACAACGGACATGGCCCTCTGGCAAAAAGTTTATGATGACTTAAAGTTTGCAGCCGATAATTTACCCGCAACCCAGACGGATAAGGGGAGAATTAATAAATATGGAGCAAAAGCATTTTTGGCTTATACCGTATTGTGGATGGCTTACCCTCAGGATGACCGGAATCAGCTCACGACCCTTGATAACGCTAAACTGACAGAAGCCCTGGCCCTGGTGAATGAAATTATTGACAGCGGCAAATACAAGCTGGCGACGGATATTGCCGAGAACTTTATGCTGGAATACGATAACGCGTCGCCGGAGTCATTGTGGGAGCTACAATTTACCATCAATGACGGAACAGTCCGGGGAAATCTAAATGAAGGAAACGGCCTGACCGCACCCTGGTGGAATCCCTATTTCAGCTGCTGTGATTTTCACAAGCCTAGCTATAATATGGTGAATGCATTCAAAGTGGATGCCAATGGTTATCCGCTTTTCAATACGTTCAACAATGAAAATATCACCAACAAGAAGGAGTATTTTGCCCATAACACCTGGGATCCGCGGCTTGGCCATACCGTAGCCATTCCAGGGCATCCATGGAAATACCAGACCGTTTTGTTCGATAGTACCGCTTCGAGGCAACCAGCTGTGTATGGATATTTCCACTCTTTGAAAGAGAATGTTACGACGAATAGTCCGGGCTTGTTCAACGCTTTCTGGATGTTCAATTCCAAGAATCAGCTGGAAGTCAGATATGCGGAAGTTTTGCTTTGGAAGGCGGAAATACTGATTCAGCTCGGAAGGCATATGGAGGCACTGCCCGTTATCAATCAGATCAGGGAGCGCGCCGCACACAGTGTAGACCGGTTGAAAATGCCAGACGGCACATTCCCCGTGAAGTACAAAGTTGAGCCCTATGTGATTGGCGCAGATGTGAAATGGGATAAAGAATTTGCCTGGAATGCCTTGATGTGGGAAGCAAGGCTGGAAATGGCCATGGAAGGACGCCGGTTTTTCGACCTCGTGAGATGGGGCCTTGCCGCCAAAACTTTGAATGGCTATCTGGATGCAGAAAAGAAACGGCGCCCCTGGCTGGAAGTTGCGAAATTTACCGCCGGCCGGGATGAGTACCTGCCGATTCCGCAAGCACAAATGAACTGGTCAAGAGGCGTTTACAAACAAAATCCCGGATATTGATATACGGAATAGTATATTTCTGTTCTTATTCATTTTTAATATCTGAAACCGGAAATTAATCCTTTTAGCACAGTATTGCAGTTACCATCTGATTACACCGGGGAGGCGATTTGTTTACCTGATCGCCTCCTTATTTTGCAACCAAATGTTCAATTATAATATTTCAATTACTTCAATTACTAATTTATTATGCGCCATGTAGTTATCACTATTCTCGCTTTATTTCTTGTGGGCCCTGCCAGCACGGTATTCGGCATGAATAGGAAGGAAAAGCAAGACAGTGCACGTTATGACCGGGATTATGCACTGGAAGCGACCATGCTTGGATTTTTTGCTCCCGATGGAGCCCGTAATCCTACTTTAAAGGCCAACAAGGGCGATCGGGTTCGCATTAAGATCACCAACGGAGAACTGATGACGCATGATATTGCGTTGGAAAAACTCGGGATCAAAAGTAAGGTGATTCTCGAAAAAGGGAGCAGCACGAGTATCACCTTCACTGCGGCGCAAAACGACACCTATTACTGTTCCGTCCCAGGACATCGCGTTGCGGGTATGGTAGGAAGTTTTGAAGTGGTCGAAGGGGTTATCTCCAATACAACCATTGCCGGACAGCTGCCTGTGAAGGACGGACAGCCTTTAAATCTGAATTTCGAAACGGGATTGCTCAAAGACTGGACGGCAACCGGCAACGCCTTCGCCAATCCGGTCATCAACTCAGACCCCTCTCCGGTTCATGAAAAGGAAATGCATATTGGTTTTGAAGGCAAGTACTTTCTGAGCAGTGGCGGAACGGTCAATGCGAAGTTAACGGGAAGCTTAACATCGGTTCCTTTTAAAGTTACACAGCCATTTGCTGCTTTCAGGGTTTCAGGTGGGGCTTTGCAGGATACGCGGGTTGAACTTTTACTGGCCGGAACGGATCAGGTTATTTTTCATATCACCGGACAAGGCAGGGCCACTTTACAACCCGTGGTTGTGGATTTACAACCCTATCTGAACAAGGAGATTTTCATCCGGATAATCGACAACGAGACGGGGATTTCGCAGATTCCATACATTCCAAACGACAAATGGGCACATATCAATTTCGATGACTTCCTTTTTTATCCAAGCCGTCCGAATTTCCCCAATGAGCTAAAACAAAAAGACATTATAATTCTTCCGCCGTTGGACCCTGTGCTGAACGCAGGACTTTCGGGTGTGAAAGCAGCTCAGGCCATGACGCCGCCCAAAGGTTTTAAAGTGACCCTGGCCGCAGCAGAGCCGGCTATCATTCGCCCGATCAGTTTTACAATTGATGCAAAAGGAAGGCTTTGGGTCGTTGAAGGGCACACCTACCCTGTTCCGGCCAAAGAGGGAGAAGGAAAGGATCGTATCCTGATTTTTGAAGATACCAATGGCGACGGAACGCTGGACAGCAGAAAGGTATTTGCGGAAAAGTTGAATTTGGTGAGTGGTATCGAGGTGGGCATGGGCGGTGTTTGGTTGGGTGCCGCACCTTATCTGTTGTTTATCCCGATTGATGCAAAAAATGACAAGCCTGCCGGACCACCACAAAAGTTGCTCGACGGATGGGGTGTTCAGGATACCCATGAGGTGCTGAACAATTTAAGATGGGGACCCGACGGCTGGCTTTACGGTACCCATGGCGTTTTTACACATTCCAATGTAGGCAAACCAGGCGCTCCGGATTCTGAACGGACAAAGTTAAACGCAGGCGTTTGGCGGTATCACCCCACGACCCATAAATTTGAATTGTTTGCAGAAGGATCCAGCAATCCATGGGGAATCGATTTTAATGACTATGGCCATCCCTTTATCACCGTTTGTGTGATTCCGCATATGTATCATGTCATTCAGGGGGCGCGTTACCAGCGGCAGGCGGGAAAGCATTTTAACCCATATACCTATGATGACATCAAAACCATTGGTGACCATGTACATTGGCTCGGCGATCGCGGACCGCATGCAGGGAACTTCCGGTCTGCCTCTGCGGGCGGAGGACATGCCCACGCAGGCGCGATGATATACCTCGGCGGTGATTCCTGGCCAAAGGAATACCGCAATGAAATTTTCATGAACAATATCAATGGTGCCCGACTGAATGTGGATCATTTCGAGCGCAACGGATCTGGTTATGTGGCGTCTCATAAAAATGATTTCCTGGCCATGAACGACTCCTGGTCGCAATGGCTGAATATGAAGTATGACCCAAGCGGATCGGTGTATGCAATAGACTGGTATGACAAAAACCAATGTCACAGTCCGAATCCCGATGTACACGATAAAACGATGGGAAGGATTTTTAAAATTACGCATGAGAACGACAAGTTTGTAAAAGTGGACCTATCCAAAGCCTCCGATATGGCATTGGTGAATTATCAGTTAAATGCCAACGATTGGTACGTGCGGCAGGCGAGAACAATTTTGCAGGAACGTGGACCTAATAAAAAAGTACACAAAGCACTGAAACAAATATTGTCAACCAATCCCGACGTAACCCGAAAACTACGCGCCATGTGGGCACTGCATGTCACAAAAGGGTTTACTGAAAAAGAACTGACCGATTTATTAGCCAACGAACACGAGGATGTAAGAAGCTGGGCTATTCAGCTGCTGGCAGAAAACAAAAGCGTTTCCCCCGAAACGTTGAAACACTTCGCAGCCCTGGCCCAAAAAGATACCTCGCCAGTGGTCAGGTTATATCTTACCTCGGCACTGACAAGACTGGAGCCCGCGCAAAGGTGGGATGTTCTGGATGCACTGGTTCAAAAATCGGATGACAAAGATGATCACAACCTGCCTCTAATGGTCTGGTATGCTGCCGAACCACTGGCCGCCATCGATATGAAACGTGCATTGTTAATGGCGGAAAAATCCAAACTGCCTAAAATTTTACAATATACCATTCAACGCATAGGTGCCATCGGTACGGATGAATCTAAAAAAGTGCTGAAAGAGCTGGATAGCAAATTAGGTAAAAACGGGCATTCACACGAGAACCACGAAAGTCAGATGCTGATTGGAAAGATTTTGAAAAATTAATTTAGCTGGTATCTATGCAAAAGACGATAAAGTTGAACAGACAACGTATCTGCCGGATCGTTGCACTACTGGGGCTTTGTACAAACCTTTCCCTGGCACAATCTGAGGGTGATCAAAATTTCAAAAAAACGACACTGACCAGAGATTTTATCTCGGAAGGTGCAGCTGTTGCGGATTTGAACAAAGATGGACGAATGGATATCATCGCCGGCTATTACTGGTTTGAGGCGCCTGACTGGAAGAAACATGAATTGGCACCATCCCGGGTTTTTGAACCGCGAAAAGAATACAGCAATTCGTTTCTGAATCTGGGCATGGATGTAAATCTGGACGGCTGGGATGATGTCGTGATTGTTGATTTCCCCGGAAAACCGGGCTTCTGGTTTGAGAATCCCCGGAACAAATCGGACCAATGGGTAAAGCATATCATCGCGGATTCCTTAGGGATATCCAATGAATCTCCTGGTTTTATCGATATGGATGGAGATGGAAGGCTGGATATTCTTTGCGGCGATAAGGTTAAAAAACAGATCGTTTGGTTGCAGGCTCCCACAAAGAAGGGGGATACCGAATGGAAACGTTTTGCACTAAGTGGAGAAAATGTGCCCGGAACTGAGATTTTCTCACATGGAATAGGCTATGGCGACATCAATATGGACGGCATAAAAGATGTTGTCATTCGTGAAGGCTGGTTTGAAGGGACGAAGAACAATAAAGCGGGTAACTGGGTTTTTCACCAGGCCAATTTGGGAGAGCCCTGTTCCCACATGCAAATTTTGGATGTAAACGGAGATCGTAAAAATGATGTCGTAAGCGCCTCTGCCCATGGATTAGGCATCTGGTGGCACGAACAGATTACGGACGCCGCAGGTAAGATCAATTTCAAAACGCATTTGATGAGTACCACCACGGCGCAAACTCATGCTTCGATCATGGCAGATTTAAACGGTGATGGAACCAAAGATTATATCACAGGCAAAAGATTCCTGGCGCACCATGGCCGGGATCCGGGCGACAGCGATGCCGCGATATTGCTTTGGTTCGAATTTAATTCAAACAAAGAACCGTATTTTAAAGAGCACGTCATTGACAACGATTCAGGGGCCGGTCTCAATATTGTGGTGCAGGATATCAATAAGGATAAAAAACCAGATATCGTTGTGGCCAATAAAAACGGTGTGTTTTTGTTGGAAAACAGAATTAGAAAGTAAATGCGCTATTTTGGTCCGGTTGATTGAAATAAAAGTGGCCGGGAGCGTGTTAGGGTAAAATAAAAGAATGTATGGCATCGACCGTCGCAAAACGTATTAATAAAGAGATTAATTACTTTGTTAACACGTTTTGCGGCTTGATTTATATTGGCTTTTCAAGGATGTCAAGAATATATACTCCAATGGCATCTTACCCTCTTGGAATAAACAAAGCAGAAATTACCATCCCCACCATCATCAACGCAGCCAGCCACATTTTAAATCGATGTGATTTGCTGCGAACTAGGTATTCGATGATCAGCGCGAGAATCGACGTTGTAATCCCAACAAAAAAATGATAGCGCAAAGGAAGGCGGTCATCGCCGAAATAATATTGGATCGTCATGATACCAATTTGATACAATGCAGTTGAATTCAGCATGAAGAACATAAATGACCATTTCTGTTTTTTTTACCGGCTCGGATTTTCGATTACCGTGTTTTAATCCGTCAAGCATTTCTTCTGGAAAGATAAATTTCATATCTAATTTGGCCTTTTCGTATAATGGTCCGTTTGAACAGATGTAATTGCTGTGACCGGTCGCTTCCTTTTCCATAACCTATAAGGCTGTAATCCACTACCGTTTGCTGGAAAACCGACTGATCGCTTCTTCCCTGGAATTTACAAAGTTAATGAGCCCCAGCTTGTTACTTTCAAAGACAAAGTCCCGGAAGCTTTTGCTCGGATGCGAATCAAAATTTCCAATAATGGCAAGCCCCATCCGGTAATTGGAAAACTTCTGAAGAATCTCTCCGGCTATACCCGTTTTGAGATCAAAAAAATCCTGCGTTATATTTTTTTCATTGATCATAATCCTATCGAATCCCTGGTAATACAAATTACCCAATAAATCCAGACCATCTTCAGTGCTGGCGATTACAAGTTTATCCGAAATCACCTCGGCTATTCTTAATTCATTAATTTGGTGAGTCTCAACTGTCATGTATGGCTGTTCTTAATAGTACCTTTTTTTCTTAAAATTATAAATTTCCCCCGGATTTTCAGTCTCGTCACAAAATCCGGTGGTGACATCGTTTTGTGAAGCAATAAGACGCCGTCTCCCATACTATGCGGTATGCTATTAAATGACCCCGTATAAAAAATAATTCTGAATGCCATGCATATAGCGTGTCTGCAATACCAGCGACATAATATATTCTATTTATTAATTATGAAGTTACCAATCCGTACTTTTCATAGTAGCCCACAGTAAATCAATTTCTCAGTTTTTGGTAGAAATTTGTAATCAGTTCGATAACCAAGCCAGGCTTGTCATAGGGGATATTGTGTGAACTGCCCTTGGCCAAAACCAGTTTGCGATTTTTAGCTGCTTTAACAAAACTGCGCTGATCGGCTTGAAACCGTTCATTTTCTTGCACTTCCGTAAATGGTCCTTTCTCAGCCATGATATTCAGAATTGGGATTTCAGAGGGCAATGGCACCTGTCGGACATAATTACTATTCCGCTCCATGTTGGCCAGCAGGTGGTACAAACTTATATCGTCGGGTTCATAGTCCTTACGATCAAGGCTCTTAAAATAATTTCTGGCGAAACTCATGTCTTCATAAGATGGTATTCTCGGATCAAGCAGAACAATTCCTTTGACTTGTTCAGGATGTCGCCCAGCAAATACACGATTATAAAAACCACCAAGGGAGTGCCCAACAACGAGAAAATCAGCATTGCCGTAGCCAAAATTTCCCAGGGCGACTTCTAAACTTTTGATTTCCTGAAGGATCGTATAATTGGCTGTATCTAACGTGCTTTTCCCAAAACCAGCACGATCATAAGTGATCACTGTGGCTTGAAGCCGATGATGAAGGACAGTGGCAATCGAATCCCATTGTGAGGCATCCATCCCTCCTCCTGATTCAAAAAGTATCGGTAAATTCTTTCCCTTCAAAATCCGGAAATGTAGTGTATAGGGACTGACATCAATTAGCGTATCTATGAGCTGTGCTTCCGCGTTGACAGCGATAAGTGAAAGAATAATGAAAATAGCACGCTTAAAGATCATGATTGTGAACAGTAGTAGGAGACAACAAATATAAGAGCAACGACTCAGTTTAGTTTACAGTCCTGACGCACAATAAAAATTAAGTCGTCTCGCAAAATCCTTCTATTGGACACAGCCATACAAAATCTGTACTGGGGCAGAATCCGTCTCTACTTACCTCCGTTTTCAAGTACTATGCTTTCTGAGGTTATTTGAATTTATTACGCTCTTCGGGTGCTAAAAGTCTGAACAACCTATATTTTTTTCATTCTGATTTCTTTAATGTCTCTGTTAAGCCCTTTCCAAACCATATTTTTATTATTATCAAGTTCAATCGAAAAATTCTCGCCGTCCAGACCAAAATTCTTGATGAACATTTCTTCTGGTTTCCATGTCCGGGAGCCTACCGGAAAGTCCCATTCAAACAATGTAAAAGCATGTGGACCTTTTTTTTCTATCATACGACCAGCATCAGCCAAAAGGTCGAATCTTACCGGCCACAGCTGTCCGTTGTATGTAATTTGTCCCTTGCATCTAGGACGATTTAAGATTTCTCTGGAAATGCTCTGAATTTCCAAAATCGCAAAATTTTGAAAGACGGTGTCTTTTTTTACTGATCCTGTGGAATTAATGTATTTGAGATGGAATTCTACTTGTTGTAAATTCCATCTGCCAATAAGCTGACTCGTGAGGGTATCCATGATCTGCACAGCTGCCTTGTCAAAATCAATCCTAACAAATTCAGATTCAAATTTTTCTTTGGATTTGCATTGATATAGCCCCCCACTTATCAGAAGGAACAGCAAAAAAAGGACATATTTATTTTTCATAAGAATTGCAAACTGATTACATGTAATATCATTGAAGTAACTATCGGGAAACTAATGGATAAAACTATCAAAAATTGTACTAATTCAATGACTTTCACAAAATTTTAATACAAATACAACATTTGGTTACTTACGCCTGGCCCTTTTGTCTTACTGCAAGAAGCCAAAATGAAGCTTACTGTCAGGCATTAAAGAAAATATCTCATAACAATTCTTTTGTTTGAAAGTAGCGGAGTGATTTTTAGTAGTAAGTAGTGAAAAATTAATTCATATTATTGATTTTCATTATAAGCTATTGATCATCAGGTTACTGATCTAATCGCACATAGCTAATTACCAACAGGTACTTATCACTACGTCTGCGCTTTCATCATACAGATACACAAGCTTATTCTTCATTTTGCAACCCCCACAGCGATTCATTAAAATGGTGCATTTAAAGCCGTTAATAATCCCTTAGGTTTATTTAACTTGCACATTGGAGACATGCACGGCACCAATGCCACAGGTTCCCCAGGATAAAACTTAAAAATCGAAGCATACATCAACCCGTTAAAATCTGACAAAATCAACTGAACCACCAGGAAAATGATCTGTGCAGTAATAGACGGGGCACTCTGCTCAACCTGATTCTTTCTGACCAGCCACATGGCTCTGAAACCAACCCCCTCCACCGGAAATGAAAAAAAAATATTGATGTGCAGCATAAGTACTACAAAATACAGTTTTTTGATCGGCGTACTGATCGTTCAGAGTCTTGCTTTAAAGGGGCAGAGCAAAGTCGAGCAGGCCGTTCTAACAAAGGTCACAGATGTTTTTACCGCTGCCAAAGCTTCGGAAGTAAAAGTGGGTGGAGAAATTGGGCGACGTATCCACATCACCGAACACGCCAATCTGGAAAGCCTGCACCTCGACAAATATTTCATTGCACCATTTCGGGACAAGAAGCGGAGTGAAGGTTTCATCGGTACGGGTATGCTGATCGACGCTGTGGCAAAAATGGCCGCACACGCGCAGGATAGCGGAACGATCCGAATAAAAAACTTTCTGGTGGACAAAGTCATTGCGACCCAGGAGCCTGACGGCTACATCGGAATGTTCACCAAAGCCGAACGTATGTGGACATTATGGGATGTGCATGAAATGAGCTACCTGGCTTTTGGTTTGCTTAAAGATTACCAACTCTTTCAAAGAAAAAAATCGCTGGATGCCGCGACCAGAACCTTGGATTATATTATGGCCAACTGGTCGTCCATGCCCTATCATTGGGAAAAAAATACGGGAGTGAATCTGTTTGAAGCTGCAACCGGCCTGGACCGGGCAATGCTGACTGCATATCGCCTCACCGGAAAGCGGGCGTATCTTGATTTTTGTATTAAACAAAAGAAAACGAGAGACTGGGATCTTGAAATTGAGATTGGTCGGAGACAAGGGTTGAATGGACATGTCTATGGTTTTTTAGGCATGTGCCTCGCGCAGCTTGAACTATACCGATTATCTGGCGAACCAAGGTTGCTCAATCAGACAAACAAAGCAATCGATTTTTTAACCGAAAAAGATGGAGCCGTCATTTCCGGTGCCGCCGGGCAGTGGGAAGCATGGACGGACGACCAGGATGGCGAAAATGCGCTTGGCGAAACCTGCGCATCGGCGTATCAGATCAGGGTTTACGAAAACCTTTTTCGGCTTTCGGGTGATTCAAGGTACGGGGACCTGATTGAGCGAACCCTTTACAACACCCTTTTCGCAGCACAATCACCACATGGGGAACAAATTCGCTACTATACGCCTATGGTGGGACCGCGGCGGTATTTTCACGAGGAAGGCTATTGCTGTCCGAACAATTACAGGCGCATTATTTCAGAGCTACCGCAAATGATTTATTACAGCAGTGTGGTACGGGGCTCCGAAGGCATAGGTGTCAATCTGTACACGGCGTCATCAGCAAAGCTGGAATTGCCAAAAGCGGGTGTTGTACATATTGAACAATTGACCGAATACCCAAATCAGGGACGCATATTGGTCAAGGTTAATCCTGAAAAACCAGCCACCTTTCGTTTGGATTTACGCATTCCGGCCTGGGCAAAAACGGCGACCATCACTGTAAACGGCACCCCTTGGAATGAAACGACGAAGTCTGGATCATTCGCAAGGATCAGTCGTAAGTGGTCAAAAGGCGATGAAGTGATTTTGGAAATGCCCATGGAACCTCGTCTGGTGAAAGGACGTCAGCGGCAGGCTGGTCGTGTGGCAGTGATGCGGGGGCCGGTTCTGTTCTGTCTGAATCCGGAGCGAAATCCGGGCGTTGACAATATCAATAAAGAGGTTGACCCGCACAATAAACTGAATGGTTTTGATCTTGGCCGTATCGTTCTGGACCCGCTCACGATCAGCGGCCCGATCGCAGATCGTTCGATCCGACCGGATGGAATTTCTCTAAAGATAAAGGGTTGGCGGGAAGGATGGACCCTGGGGAACGGTCCACACGAACTGGATCTGCTGCTGACAGAATTTACTGATCCCGGTGGAAAAGCAACATATTTCCGGCTGGCCAATCTGGGTGAAGCTGTTGATGACGAACTTTTTGGGAGACGATAATATACAATGTGCGTAAAAGGAGCATCAGTACAGCGCTCGAACCAGGGCACAAAAAGCTTATATCCGATAACATAGTAGACCGAAAAGTGGGAAAACAAGCAATAACGTTAGCCATATAGAAATTCCCACATGACTGACTTTACTGACTAAGCCGTTGCAAATCCTGTTTATTTAATCCACGATATTATAGAAGGTGCCCAGGCATCACTTTTCAAATCTCGCCTAATTTCGAAATTTGAAGCATCTGTTTGTTTGAGGGCCTGAGCATAAATGGAATTGGCACGATTCTGATCAATCTCTTTTTCCGTAGCCGTTATGGGGTTTATTAGTAACAAACCTTGCGAAGAAAGCATATCAACCAGGTCTGGAAGATCATAGACTGGCATTGCACCGGCAACTGCCGATAGTGCAAATTTTGTTTTGTAAAGTTTCTCTTCTGTAATGGATTGATAAGAAATCAGCGGGTTGATCAGCACCAGTTTGTGGAATGGATTTTCAATGGCGGCGGCATGTAGCAGGTCCGATGTTAAGGTCCCCGATGCCACTGCGCTCAACGTTTTAGCGGCACCGGCACTTTTAACAAAATCTGCAAGAATAGAAATTTCCTCGGCCCGAACGGCTACCAGATTCTTGTGGGTAAGTATGCCGGTAAACCAAAGATTCAACGGGATGTCATCGATAACCGAATCCCCGCTTTTCATAAATCCGCTGGCAAGCTCGCCCGTGCCGCTTACATCGGGCAGTACCACCTCAAACCCTTGACCAACGAGCCGCTCAGCAATCTGTCCTTTCTGAGCAGCCATCGATTTGCCACCCTCATTTAGAAAAAGAATTGTTTTCCCGGAGGAAGTTTTCGGCTTTAACCATAAAACCGGGATGTAGTAGTCTCCGTTTCCCTTTACAAGATATTTTTCAATCGCATAATACGGCTTCTGTATCCTTCCCGAAAAAACAACATCTTTTTTTCCTGTCGGCTTCACATATCCCGAAATCCCAATCATTTTCCCCCTCAGGCTCTTTTGATAATCGGGAGTGGCTTTTCTATCCCGCGCTCTTTTTTCAACAATCGCCAGCGCGTATTTTTTATTTAGTGAAAACATACTTTCACCTTTCAGAAATGGGATAACCAGCCCCTCAGGTGTTGCATGAAGTTCCTTATCAGTCAAAATCTCTACTTTCTCGTCAGTCGGTATGCCTGGATTGCTCAGATATTTCTGAAAAAAGGCATAGGAGGCCTCTCTGTTTTTAAGTGTGGATACATGTCCTGCATCATCTTCTGTCATTTGCAACTGCTCTGCTTTTCCAAAGGCCTGATATACCCTTTTAGATTCATGATAAGTATCCCTGGCCCCCTGGATGCTAAAAATATCCAGGGTTGTACTTACGATAAGCGCAGGTTTTGGCGCACGTACTTCCAGGAAATCCGCCATATCAATGCCGCTTTCCAGCCCGTACATGAGGTTTTGCTCGGCATCCTGTGGTCCATTGGACCGGATTAACTTGTCAAAAGTAGTGATGTAACATTCAGGAGCTGCTGCCAGAATACGGTCATCCATTGCTGCGATGTACGCACTTTGCGTGCCCCCACCCGACCGCCCTGCGATCCCTATCCGCGCAGGGTCCACTTCTTTTCGGGTAAGCAGATAATCTACGGTGCGTATTCCGTCCCAGATAAAGTAATTGGCGGGCGGCAGTCCGGAAACAAAAGACTGTACGCCGGCGTAAGAATGTTCGGGCACCGCGCCTTTTTTTAGTTCGTCCGGCAGGTACTGAATACGCTCCCCCTGTCCTATCGGATCAAACGCAAGCACAATAAATCCTTTTTTAACATAATTCAGGATGATATGCTGATACGCTTCATTCCGGAAGCCATTCTCGCTATGTCCGCTGCAATAGATGATCGCCGGAGCCTTTTCCTGTCTTTTCTCAGGAATAAACAGGGCGGCCGTCACGTGGTACCCCGGACGGGATTCGTAATAAAGCTTTTCCACCGTATAATCTTCCTTTTTCAATGTCCCCGTCACAAACGGGTTCAGCGGTGTTTTTTCGGGGAAAGACCCGACTGCCCTGGTTAGTTTTGCCCGGACCTCAGCTTGTCTTTTTTGCCAATCTGCTTTTGTTTTCAGTTTCGCAATGGCCACTTCCCGTTTTTTCAACTGCTCAAATGCCCGGTGACTTAGTTCGTTATAGAAAGTTTGACTCACTGTACCCTGATGGAACTTCCAGTAGTTATAAACCGAAAGCTCATCCTGAGCAAACAAAATATTTGACAAACCTAAAAGACAACAGGTCAAGAGCATCAATGCATTGTATTTCATGCTTTATTTCAATTTAGTAGGACACTTAATAGTCAGGGTTTTGCTCAAATTTTACGTTATACCTGGTCTCGGATTGTGGAATAGGAACCAGATAGTTACGTTCATTAAAAGACCGGGGCTGAAAAACTTCTACTTTGTAAGTTTTCCAACCCGTTGCTGCATTTCGGGTTATCACCATCTTTTTCGCATCTTCACCATCCGACTCCACGGCAATTAAAAGCTCAGTATCAGCAAGTAAACTGCACGATACGATGGTTCAGGGCACAATCCTGGAAACATAAATGGATATGGCATAAGTTAGCTATACACGCTAATTTACACCATATCCACCTTTTAAAACTTTGTTCTTGTATTAGCTTTTCACTTTCCCATAACCAGTCGCACCTGCGCACCGTTGGTTTCATCCTCCTTCAACTGCACGGTCAAGGCATCATTTTTGAATACTCCCCGATCCACCGCCAGTGTAAAAGTCTGAACACCCTGTGGAACATCAACGGCCATACCGCTGTCTGTTAGCTTAACCGGTTTCCCCGCTGCCCAAGCCGTTATTCCGGCCGTCGCGTTGAAAGCCAGATTTACCGTACCTTTAGTCATCACTTCTATTTCGAAGCGCACTATGCTGACACGTTTGCTCCCATTTTCTAGTTCGGGGAGTTCGTCTAACGGCAACGCTCCGGAAACTTTGCTGTAAACAGGCTGCGCCGTAATTCCTTTTCCCTTAGCAGGAAATGATCCGTTGGCTAACATTTTAGCAGCCGTTTGATTATCTCCGGTTAACGATTCCCAACGTCGCACAAAACGTGTATTGGCAACACGGAATTTACCTGATTCTCCAATTTTAGAAAGGAAACCAATGAGATCAATAAATTCCTGTTTACCCAAACCAGCCGTCAATCCGGGTGGCATCAATGACCCGGGTACTTTTTCCATCAACTTTACCTGGCTTTTGGGTATTGATACTTCTTTACCCGTCACATCTCTGATAACAATTTCCGAGGCGCTTTCACTGGCCAGATATCCCATGGTTTCAGAACCGTCTTTTTTTACAACCCTTTTTAGGTCATAACCTTCCTTAATAGACAAATTGGGATACAAAACGGAACGAATAATTGTTTCTACGGGAGAACTCGTTCCTAAGCTGCTCAAATCCGGACCGATACGGCCTCCAGCACCGCCGATGGCATGACAAGTCGTGCAGTTCGTGCTGGCTTTGCGGAAAATAACCTCACCTTTTACAGGATCAGCCTTGTCAGTTACCACTTTGGCCAGATTGGCAATGTCCTTATCACTAAGATCCTGAGGCATATTTTCTACCGGTAATGTTCCGCCAGAAGCTTCCAGTGCTTTGTTCAGCGCGGTAATCTCGTCAATTCGCTGACGTGTCCAGCCCGCCCGGCTCCGAACGAGCTGCCTTCCGACCTTAGCTATTGCCTCGGGAATTTTTTTGGAAGCAATCGCATCCGCCAGGGCAGCCGCTGCGGGATTACTCGGAATGAACGCCATAAAAAGGTCCGTCATATCGGTGTCAGCTGGCAATGTCCGCATGAGCTCAGCAGC
Source organism: Dyadobacter sp. LHD-138 (assembly GCF_030929615.1). Taxonomy (GTDB): domain Bacteria; phylum Bacteroidota; class Bacteroidia; order Cytophagales; family Spirosomataceae; genus Dyadobacter. The sequence continues at coordinate 157,578 of NZ_JAVFVU010000015.1, forward strand.
AATTTTTGCACTTTCAACAGGATTTAAAGTCGCCAGCTGTGCGGTTGATATGATACGCACTTCCGGTGTATTTTTCGCACCTGCCATGGAGATCATCAATTTCATGGCTTTGTCTTTGTCTATCGAAGCCAAGGCTCCCAGTGCTGCTTTTTTAGTATTGGGTGTTCCGGTTTGAATCAGCTCCGTAAGACGGCCACCGAGTTGTTCCAACTTCCATAACCCTGTCAGGCGAATGGCACTTAAATTCACCGCCTCGTCTTCATTACCTATAAAATCGGCAATTCGTCCTGTATTTTGATCAGGCAATATTTTTCGCTGACTGGCTGCACTTTCCAGAGCCGCCAGTTGTGCCGCCACGTTTTTGCCTTTACGAAGCGTCATACCGAGCAATACATTCAGATCCTTCGGTTGACCGAATTTGGCCATGGCGGCAAGAACATCGTTCTGATATTCTTCCGGCACCTGCCCCTTGTCATATAAACGGATCAACTGCGCAACCGCCGCCGGCGAATTCACTGACTTCAAGGCATAAACCGTTTTCTTTGCGTCACCCAGGAAATCCGGTTCCGTTTTCACTTTTGCCATCCATACGGGTTCCAGCTCCCGTACAGTCTGCCAAAGGGCAAAATCCAGAAATTCATCCATTTGTGAATCCAGTACAGAAACGGCAGCACGCGCAGCTTCGGGTGTTTTTGTTTTACGAAGAGCAATAACGGCCTCCAGACGTACCTGCGGATGTTTGTCAGTTACTGCCCTGGCAAGAATAGCCGGTACATTGGCAATTCTTGTATGCCAAAATTCGAGCGCACGCAAGCCGGCCGCGCGTGCTTTGTGACTTTCAGCATTGATCAGACTGAGCAAAAGAGGCTCATTGACGATATCAAGCGCCTGATACACCCAAAGTGCTTCCAAAAGATTGTGTTCGTAATTCTTATCTTTTTTACTCAAAGCATTCACCCAGGTTTGCAAACCCGGTATTACTTCTTTTGCACCACGTTCTTTCAATACCTGCCTTGCGCTGGCACGAGCCAGATCCTCCGGTAATTTAAGTGCCTCCAAAAGCTCATAAACAGGTGCCTTATTTAATTTAGGTTTTTTCACCAACGGGCGATTTTTAGCGGTAATCTTCCAGATACGGCCACGCTCCTGGTCACGTCGCGGATCAAAGAAATCAACTTCTCCGTGCTGGATAATCGGATTATACCAATCGGCGACGTAAATAGCGCCATCCGGGCCTACGTTAATATCTACAGGGCGAAACGCAACATCATCCGTCCACATCAGATCTTCCATTTGCTTTGAAGCATAACCACTTCCTTGTTCTTCCAACTTAAAACTATTGATTCTATTTGCCCTGAAGTCATTGGTTATCAACCTCCCCTGCCATGCGTCAGGTAAATGCCTACCCGAGACAACATCGAGCCCGCTGTGTTTTGGCTGTCCGGGATTCAACCCACGAATAATTCTCTCGGCATTTTGCGCAGTTAAAAAAGTCGCTCCCGGAAACGCATAGTTAATACCTTCACCACCGGCTCCATCCGTAAGAAACGATTGTCCCCATGAATCGAACTGAAGTCCCCATGGATTGACAAGCCCCCGGGCGTAGATATCCATTTCCAGTGTTTTTGGATTTAGCTGCCATACACCACCGGCTTCAAGACGTTTGATACCGAAAGGCGTTTCCACATGGCTGAAAATATAAATCGACTGGTTAAAATACATTTTACCTTCCGGCCCCCACCTAAAGGTATGGATCAGATGATGTGCATCTCCGGTTCCGAACCCATTCAAAATCCTGCGTTTTTTATCCGCTTTTCCATCGCCATCCGTATCAGCAAAATGAAGGATTTCTGTTGAATTAGCCACATATACACCTCCATCACCAGGAAGTATACCCGTTGGGGTTGTCAGCCCTTCTGCAAAAACAGTCGTCTTGTCTGCTTTTCCATCGTCATCAGTATCTTCAATGACAAAAATTTTGTCGTTGGCTACCTCTCCTGTTTTCAGGTGCGGATACGCCGTACTGCTTACCACCCACAAACGGCCATCCGCATCCCAGTTCATCTGAATTGGTTTGGCTACCAAAGGTTCCGCCGCCCAGAGCGAAACTTCAAAACCATCTGCGACCTTAAAAGACGCGAGTTCTTTCTTCGGATCCGGATCTTCGTATACATCAATTTGGTTTACGGAAGAGCTCATAACCAGGATCATTGGAAGAATCATGACCCCGTATAATCGTTTTATTGCTTTCATATGTCTGGCTGTTGGCTATCTGCTGCGCGACGGGCCGTTGCTGGCTTTTAGCTTTGTTATACTGGTATTTCTTATTTAGTAATAATTTCCGCGGATAATATTTTGGCTAAAAACTAATTGCCAGCAACTTTTTGCCGCAGGGAAGAAAGCTTATAGACTGTCTTTTTCGGCATCCTTTTTATTGCTATTTGTCCTTCAAGCCATTTGATCAGAATATTCTGATCTTCGAGATCTTTGACGTGTTTGCCTTGTTCATAGGCACGGAAGCCAATGATGTACGTTTCGTTAATGGGACGATATTGAAAAAAATGCAGTTCATTCTTTTTTAAGATCATATCACGAATTTCAGCCGCCTGTATAAAAGACGGCCCCCGCTTGATTTCCACGCCCTGTTCCCAGCGCTGAGAAGAAGCTGTAAAAACCTGATTGTCATCTATATCAAGGCTATAAACGCCCTTTTTCAAGCCTGTTATCTTGAGTACGGTCGGATTGACGGCCATACTGGAAGCTGCCCCCGGCATAGAAAACGGTAGAAATTTTTCCTCAATTGTAAATTTAAAGTCCGTCATATCCTTACCCGGATCTGTTATTTTTGCAGGCGAAGAAGTTACTGGCCCGTGCTTCGAAACAGTAATGGATATAGTTTCCTTTTCTCTTTTCAAGCGCAACCCTTTTTCTAAAACACTGGCAAGATAAAAGTAGCCCGTCTCGTTCAGGTGAACACCGTTTTCGATGATGGTTTCCTTTTTGCTCATCTCCTGAATTGGCTGGTAAATATCAATAAATTGTTTGCTGCGGGCGGATGCAACCTGAGCAATGGCGGTAGAATATAATGCAAGATCCTCGTTTCGTTTTGATACATTAACAGCGGTATCGCTTGAAACAACGGGAATCGTCGACAACAAAATCGTCTTTGCTCCGAGCGAATCAATTTTATTAAGCAGGTTATTCAGCCCTTCTTTAAAATGTGATAAACCAGCCTGCCCTTCCTGCGCTTCCACACCACCATACGCAAGAAAGACAATCGTCGGTGCTGCTTTGGTAATATCCTGCATCAGGTGCTGGTAAGCTGTGGGCGGATTTGTAAAAGTGCTTCTCCCGTCTCCCCAGACATTGTCACCGGACCAGCCCAGATTACGAAAAGTTACGTCACGATCCGGAAAACGGGTAGTCAGGAGAAGTTCCAACCAGCCATACTGAAAGTCATTTTCAAAAAGTGAATTACCCAGAAAAACGACACGATCACCATTTTTTAAATCAAAACGACCAGAGGCGCCTACCGGTACGTTCTGAGCCTGAATAGGTTTGTAAAGAATTGTGATGAACATTAATAAAACAGGACCAAGTGTGCCCAATACCTTTCTCATGTACTTTAAGTTTAGGTAATTTATTCCCTGATGTTATACAGAAGTTTATCTTAGGATAAGTCAATTGTTACCCTCGTTAAAAAAAACACAAAGACCATCCTTGCCAGCCACGATAATATCTTTGCGGCCGGTTCCCCGAAGGTCTGCGATAGAAAAATACACACCGATCCCTTTGCCTACGCCGTAAGGTCCGTGTGAAATGATTTGCTTAACAAATGCTTCTCCGTTCCATTGAAAGTAATACAAGCCAACCATGTCTTTTTCTCCCGGATCGCCTCCATTATGCGCACGGTAACGTTTTCCGGTAACCAGTTCCATCTTTCCGTCGCCATCCAGATCCACCCAATCCATTGTGTGAAATTGCGAGTTGAAAGGGTCTATGTTGTGCTTAATCCAGCCAATTTTGCCCGACTTTGTGGTTTGCTCGTACCAGTCCAGTCCGTAGCTGTGCGCCTGACCGACGATAATATCATTTTTTGAATCTCCATTTACGTCCGTAACAATCATCGGTACACTGGCATCTTCAAAACTGAAATCATTGTGTGCAATCCACTTGTCCTTCATCACATCCTTTGGCGCTTCCAGCCAACCTGAACTGATGACAAAATCGCCTCGTCCATCACCATTCAAATCCCCAAAGCCAACGCCGTGTCCTTGTTTTTCTGCGATTTGTGTTTTGATAAATGTCCCTAAGGCTTTCCCTGATTTATCCCTCTGCAGCTTGTAAAACCGGAAGGGTAAATTCGGGTTATTCGGAACAATTTCCGGGTGTCCGTCATTGTCAACATCCCAGGCGCGAACTGTCTCCACGTTTCCCGTTTCGTCAATAATATGATCTTTCCAGGGGCCATTATTACCCGGATTCTCACGCCAGATAAGACTCTTGTTAAACCAGCCTCCCGTAATGAAATCCATTTTCCCGTCCCCGTTAACGTCCATTGGAATTGTGGCAAAGTCATCCCAATATTCCCTGAAACGCTTTACTTCACCGATGTAGAATCTGTCAAAAAATTCTGGACCTTTGTACCAGAACTCACCGGAGATCAGATCTGGTTTGCCGTCATTGTCAACGTCAAACACAGCGACCGACTCGTTACTTTCAGATGCGATCATTTTCTTTTCAAATCTAATGGGCGAAGATCTTCTTTCCTTCTGCTGCGCCAGTACTTGTGCAGCAAAGCAACTTAGGGAGATCGTCAGCAAGAAAAAGCTCTTTTTACTCATTTTAATGTTCATAATTCGGGTTAATTAGTTGTCCGGATCTCTAATCAGTGGATGCTCAAATGAGCGTTATTTTCAAAAAATGATCCCTGTCTTGAAAAAGCCAGGGATCGGAGAAGGGTTTAGGGGTAATGTCTCCTGAAAAATGGATCCGTTAATACCCCGGATTTTGCACCAGATCAGGATTTACCTGTATTTCAAGAAATGGAATTGGAAATAAAAGATCCTTTTCATCCAAAGTATAGGAAGCAGCTGTCAGATAAAAATAGGCCGGGTTCGCCTTTAATTTTGCACCGTAGGCATTCATAACGCTGATTGCACGACCTGTTCTCACCAAATCCAGCCAACGTTTGTTTTCGAAAGCCAGCTCAACCCTGCGCTCTTTCATAATGGCCTCACGAAGCGCTGCCTGATCTTTTGCGGAGGAATTTTCCAGTCCGGCTCTTTTGCGAACCTGGTTCAGGAAACTTTGTGCATCTGCGACTTTCCCCAGTTCATTGGCCGCTTCCGCCTGCATCAGCAAGGTTTCTGCGTAACGGTAAATGGGGAAATTTTCATTGGTTTGGTTAAACACAGCATGCGGATACTGGTACTTTTTGATGTACGGCAAATTGACATAACTGGTATCCGATACGGTCGAAGGGCCGGTAATAAAGCCTATTGAAGCGTTAAAACGTTTGTCTTTTGCAGGATCTTCGTACGTTGAGAGCAGGTCGTCCGTAGGAATATTCCATCCCGAACCCGAAGCGGATTGAGATCCTACCGGTCCTAACGTATATTTTGCGTAATCCGGTGTAAGCGGAATAAAAGCGTAGGGAAAAGCACTCGACAAGTTCAAAGAAGTACCCTGCAGATATTGAACTTCAAAAACCGATTCCTGATTATTCTTATTGGCCGGATTGAAAAAGGCTCCATATTCATTCATCAGTGTATATCCCGTCACTTTCGAAAGTGCACTTTCTGCCTCTGCCCAGTTTTTCAAATGAAGATGCACATCGCCCAGAAGCATCCATGCTGCTCCCGAAGTGGCTCTGCCGGCCTCCTGACTCGCTTTGTTCAATAGTAAACCGGCAGCAGCAGTGGCATCTTCAATAATCCGGGCATACACCTGCTCCCTGGTTGATCTGGGCAACGTTGCCGAAGCCAGGTCCGCGGCGGGTGTCAGCGGAAGCGGAACACCACCGTAGTAACGGACCAGATCAAAATATCCCAGAGCGCGCAGAAACAGTGCTTGTCCCTTAAGGTTGTCACTTTTTGCCTTGTCCAGTTTTGCATCGTCAATCACAGAAAGTATCTTATTGGCACGCGCTATCATGTCAAAATTGATGTAATATCTTTCGGCGGTTACCGTATTTTCAGCACCGTTTACAAACTCATCGATCTCTTCCGGCATAGGCGAGCGAAAATCGTTGTTGTAAAAGAAATGGGTATTATCGGAGCGCATTTCACCCATGGCCCAGCTTGCCTGGTTGTTATACAAGCTTTGCAAAGGTGCATAGGCTCCGTTAACGGCCTGGATAAAATCAGATTCGGACTGAAAAAAGTTTGCTGGCACTACTGCATTCTGGGGTGCGACGTCCAGAAAATCACTGCAGGAGCCCAATGCCGCTGATACAATTATAGTTAATATGGCCTTCACTCTCATGACCTTATTTCGATTAAAATTTAGCTTAAATATTTAAAATCCAACATTTACACCCACCGTGTAGGTACGGGGAACAGGATACGAGCCTCCGTCAATGCCTAATCCCGTGGAAGAGGTGCTCACAGCTACCTGCGGATTGGCCCCCGGGTATTTTGTAAAAATGTGGAGCTGTTGAATACTTGTATAAACGCGAAGTCTTTTTAAAGCATTTTCGCTTTTCAAACGAACGGCATAACCAAGTGTGACATTATTGATAGAAATATGGCTTGCCTTGTAAAGCATCTGGCTACCCCACCAGTCACGTTCCAGTCCCGTTGTCCCTGCGGCAAGACTTCCGTATCTGCCTTTGCCCGGATTTTCCGGAGATCTCCACCGATCTTTTACATTGGAGAGCACATTAAAAACGCCGTCAAGATTTGTCAAGGTCTGCTCCGATCCCCGCAGGATATCATTCCCATAAGTTCCTGATAGTGTCGTTGAAAAATCGAAATTCCGGTATTGAAGCGTATTCGTCATCCCGAAAATAAACTTGGGATGCGGGTTGCCGATAATCGTTGCATCGCCTACGGTGATAGCGTTATCGCCGTTCACGTCCCGGAATTTGACGGTGCCGACCTGCGAGGTAGCATGTTTTGGGGAACTATCGAAATCCGCCTGATCTTTATACACACCCATGTGATCCATGCCATAAAGCATGCCAATCGGCTGCCCAACCATCGTGACGTGGGAACCGCCTATGACGCCGCTACCCGGACCGGTGATAAGTCTGGCAGTTTTGTTTCCAAGTGAGGTCACCAAATTTCTGTCAAAAGAAATGTTGAAATCGGTATTCCATTTCAGATTATTGTTGCGGATATTGGCCGTGCTGACGGAGAATTCATGCCCCCAAAATTTCAAACCGCCGATATTGGTCTGGATATTGGAATAACCGGATGCTCTTGGTACGCCAACATTAAACAAAAGATCGCTCGTATTTTTACGGTAATAGTTATACGTAAAATTGATCCTGTCATTCAATATATTCAGGTCCAGTCCAATGTTAAACTGTTCATTAGACTCCCACCCAATTCCCTGATCTGCCAGATTATCCACTCTTCTTCCCCCAGCAATACCGCCGTTAAAAACGTAATTCGACGTTGAAATGGTCGGTATATGCGTGTAATTCCCAATATTAAAGTTACCCGTGACCCCATAGCTGGCTCTCAGTTTCAGGAAGGAGATCGTATGAATATTGGCTATAAAACTTTCCTCAGATAAAATCCATCCCAACGATACAGAAGGAAAATTACCCCAGCGGTTGTCTGCACCAAAACGTGATGATCCGTCACGCCGTATGGAGGCCGAAACCAGATACTTCCCTTTGTAATTATAATTTACCCTGGCCAGATAGGAAAGCAAACTCCATTCCTGTATGCTGCTGGATGATGTGATTGTTCCGGCCGCGCTGATTGTTTGGACTTTATCATCAGGATAATTACTTCCGTTTACAGCACTGGCATCCTGTCTGAATTTCTGTGCGGTAAATCCGATCAATCCGTCGAAACTGTGATTTCCAACTTCCTTTTGATAGTTCACTGTATTTTCGTTTACCCAGGACAGATACGAACCCTGACTAAGACCAGAAGTGGGTGTTTTGTAAAGACCTACACCACGCTCACCAGTGGTGGTGCCGTTAAAGGTGAAACCACGTGAATTGCCCATATCAATATTACCGGAAGTCTTTAAGTATAAACCTTTTACCGGCTGATATTCTGCATACATATTGGATAAAATCCGCGTATCCTTGTTATCCACAACTCTGTCCGTAAGCGTCCTGGCGTAATTAGGCGTCGCAAACATTCCCGGCGAAAAAGCCGTCAGTGTCAGCGTGCCATCCGGGTTCCTTAACGGCGCCAAAGGGGACGTTTGTAAAGCCTCATTAAAAGCCCCTCCCACATTATCCACGCCGCTGTTTGTATTGGTAGAATAGGTTGGTGCTATGTTCAGGCCTATGTTCACTTTTTCATGAGGCCGAAAATTAGTATTAAGCCGCAACGAATATCTTTTATAGCCTGATCCGACAACGACACCGTCCTGACTTAAAAAACCTGCTGTTGCTGTCGTACTGAATTTTTCTGTACCGGTGCTTAATGACAAATTATGATCGGTCATAGGCGCAGTACGTGTGATTGCATCAAACCAGTTTGTCCCCTTTCCATATTGTTCCGGATTTTGAAAAACCGGATCCACAGCCAGGCCTCTCTCTTCTGCCAGTTCCTTGCGCCATGTAGCAAACTCCCGCGCATCCATCATGTCTGGACGGCCGCGCTGCGGTACCTGCTGTATACCAAAATAAGTACTGTAATCTATACGGGTTTTACCAGGAACCGCTTTTCTCGTCTCGATGAGCACAACGCCATTGGCTGCTCTTGAACCATACAATGCGGTTGCAGAAGCATCTTTAAGTACACTGACACTTTCAATTTCATTGGGATTAATATTACTGATACCGCCCACAATAGGGTTTCCATCCACCACGTAAAGCGGGTCAGCTCCACCGTTGATGGAAGCAGCACCCCTTATCCGTACCGTCATGCCTCCACCCGGTGTCCCGGTTGCCTGCGAAATCTGCACACCGGCAAGCTTACCCTGTAATTTCTGCGTAAACTGAGATACCGGAAGATCTGCGAAGTCCTTTCCATTTACTGAGGAAACCGAACTGGAGAGCTGTCGTGTGGATTGCTTTCCATAACCCACAACGATCAACTCATCCAGCGATTTCTCATCATCCCGAAGGACTATGTCAATGACCGCTTTATTGGTAACAGTAATTTCCTGACTAATATATCCCACAAAAGAAAATACCAGAATTGCATTGTTGTCGGGCACACTGAGAGAAAATGTACCTTCACCATTGGAGATCGTGCCCTGCTGCGAACCTTTCAGGACAATACTGACACCCGGCAGTGCCATTCCCTTGGAATCCGTGATTTTTCCTGAAACTTCCTTGTCGATCAAAATCGCTTCTTCTTTTTCAGGATTATTCAGCACCGGCTTTTCCGGTATTTTATGAAGCATAATTTGGCCGCCAACGATACTGTACGAAATATTCAGCGGTCTGAGCGCCATGCTGAGTACTTCCGACAGTTTTCGATTGATGGCGACCACGTTAATTTTGTTATTGGCTCCAATGGCACTGGAGCTGTATACAAATTCGACTTTGGCCTGAGTCTCAATTTGTGCCAGTACCTTCCGAATTTCAGTGTTTTCTACCCGTATGGTGATCGAACGATCCAACAGATCCTGGGTACGCGCCTCATTGGCATAACCCAGCGATATACCCATAAATACTAAAATTGATTGTAAAACAGTGATCCTCATAATTTGTAGGATGAGAGTATGAAGATGTATTCGTTTTTTCATTAGTTTTGAACGTTTTGTTTAAGGCTTGAAAAAGTTTGGCAAAACCCCTCTGCATTCATTATTTTTTAATGAAGAGCTGTTGACACAAAAAAGGGGGTAACTAAGAGTCGAAAGTGCTCGCAACACGTTCGGCTCTTTTTTCTTTAAACTGATATTCTATCTCATATCTGGCGTGGGGTTTAGGTTCGTAACAGCGCAGCCTTTTCCACTGATCAAAATGCGGGTTCCGCGTACTTCGTAACTCGCATTTACAGAAGAACACAATAAATCCAGCTTGGTAAATAAGGGCTGCCTGGTAATGTTGCCGGTAAAAAGACAGCCGGTAAATGTTTCATCCTCCAGGATTATTTCAATTCCATAAGCTTTTTCCAGTCTTCCGATTACATCACTGAACGAATTGTCTTCAAAAACAAACGATCCTTCAAACGGTTTCCCTTTTTTGTCCGTAGCCACAGGTATTGGGTTTGAAACCAGGCCGGTTTCAAATGAATGGGTCTGTGTCGTGTACTTAACCCGTTGATTCGCCGTTAATATTACCCCATCTTTTATTTTACTGGTTTTAGCGGAGTTTGCTTTGCCATGCTCTGATACTGAAACTTTACCCGTCACGACTGATACTTCAATAGCACTGTTATGGTCGCCGCCATTGACCCAAAAACTGGTTCCTAAAACTTTGGTAACGATTTCGCCGGTATGTACGAAAAACGGCCTCTCGGTATTTCGTTTAACATGAAAAAATGCTTTGCCTTCCAGATATACTTCGCGTCTGACGCCATCAAAGCGCGGTTCATAAGAGATACTGCTGTTGGGCGAAAGTTGAATCTCGGAGCTGTCGGGCAGTTCAATCGTCTTGATTACATCAGAATGATTGGTTTCTGTATAGAAGTTTTCCTTAGCAACAGTGGCAGATGACGTCGAGGCCGGGTTTTGAACGGACTGAAACCTGTATCCTCCCCATCCCAGTGCCAAAATAACCATCGCGGCGGCCGCCCATTTCCAGAAAACAGAAACGATTGCAGGTTTTTCCGCTTCGGTTTCCTCTTGTATCGCGTTCCAGATTCGCTCCTCAAGGACGCCATTTTCCTGAATGCTGCGTTCAGGAATTTCCTCATCCAGAATAGCAAACCATTGTTCTACTAATCGTTTTTCCTGGTCTGTGCATTTTCCACTTTTGTAGCGGCTTAGCAGTGTATAAAAGTTTTCCTTGCTCATGTTCGTTTTGTGTGCCCTTTTCATAAGGACTAAAAAAAGACCACCCACCGCAAATGAGATAAAAAAATAACGGAAAATTTATACTAAACAAGCATAAATAGAAGAATTATCTTCAAAACGTAATACTCGAAATAATTGCTACCAAGATCGTCGTTGTGTTTCGAAGTAAGCTTTTAAGTTGGCGAAGCGCCTGGGTGATGTGGTATTCGACGGTCCTTTCCGGAATACGTAACTTCTCGGATATTTCATGTGCCGATTTTCCTTCAAACCGGTTTAAAAGAAAAATATCCCTTGTTTTCTGAGGAAGCTGACCCAGCGCAGCCTGCAGCGTAGCTTCCAGTTCATCCAAAAATAAAGGATAATCAGGAGCAACAGAATCCGACGCGGTGTCAAGATCGGCAAATATCTTTTGTTTGAAGTAGGTTATAACCCTGTTCCTGACCGAAACGAACAAATAACTTTGAATACTGGTAATCTTTAGTTCATTACGTTTTTCCCAAATGGTCACAAACAGATCCTGCACAATTTCCTCCGCAACGTCTTTATTATGCGTCTTAGCAAGCGCAAAATCGTATAAACGTTGCCAGTATTCCCTATACAACTCCTCGAAATCCTTTTTATTGGCTATTGCAGGAAGGGAATTAAGTCCGGAACTATGTGAAAAATCAGAATTCAATTATTTTTTGTAATAAAACAGTGAAGTTAACAACAGAAAAAGGTCTCTGGGTGGCCTTTCCTACTTATGTGGCACTGCGTAATGTTTTTTCTAAACGTTACCAATACCATTGCACTGTCTCCGATTTATAACGCCTGGGTTTCAGGTATTCTTTTTTAAGGTCCGCAAAATAGCTTCGTCTGGTACCACGCCATGAGAGAATAAATAGTCATTGTATCCTTCCAGGGTTTCAGTTCCGGGCAGTTTGTACCTGCCGTTAAATATCCACGTAGGATGGCGTTGATGCACGATACCCTGCGACAGAATTTTAACCGGACTATCCATAAAGTAAAAAGCGGCACCATTTGACTATCCGGCAAGCAACTATATTTGGCAAAAAACTAAAAGAAAATGACCAATACCATTCAATGCATTGTTGAAAATAACGCGCTACACATAAAATGGCTCAATACCTTATCATTTATGGAGAATGCAGGAGCACGTAAAATATCTGCCTGTGAGCATCCTACCCAAGTTGGCATCATCCAATTAAAACATGCTGCCGAAGAACATCGACATGCGTATTATTTAAAAAAACAAATTCTAAAAATTGATGCAAACAGTTGCAGCACTTATAGCGATGCTGAGCTGCTTGCCCCTCGGGCAACGCGTTTTTATTTACATGCTTTGGACATCCAATGCTCTCGCTATTTAAAAAAGCAGTTTCAATTACAGGGAGCTGAACTAAAATATGCGGCTTATCTATTTGTGACTTATGCTATTGAAGTACGTGCTGATTTATTGTATCCCGTTTACCAAGATATCCTTTCCAATGTCAAACATCATGTAATGGTAAAATCGATTATTGTTGAGGAAGAAGGTCATTTGGAAGAGATGATTGGCCAACTGAACAACTTTCGATCAGATTGGAAAGAACACGCCTCGGCTATCTTAGCATTCGAACAAGTATTGTTTGAGGACTGGCTGCACCGAATCAATACGGAAATTCATCATGCATCAAATTAATCAACGACTAAACAAAGCCTTGGCGCATCGTACTGATCTGGATATGCTACGCAGTTTAAAGGCTCCTAAAAAAGGGATTGATTTTTACTCCAACGATTATCTTGGATTGACCCATAACAATGAATTTCACACACTACTTCTTGAGGCAATTAATACTGACCCCTCTTTATTGGTAGGAGCCACAGGATCACGTCTGATTAGCGGGAATTCTGCATGCACCATGCAAACAGAAGCTTTCATTGCCGCAAAACATAAAGCAGCAGCAGCCTTATTGTTCCCATCTGGTTTTATGGCAAACCTTGCGCTATTTTCTAGCGTGCCAAAACGAGGTGATACTTTGTTGATGGATGAATTCATACACCGATCTGTGCGCGATGGTGCCCGTTTGTCTGCTGCACAGGGCTATAGATTCAGGCATAATGACCTGAATCACTTGGAGCAGTTGTTGAAAAAAAGCAAGGGAACCACTTTTATAGCCATAGAAAGTTTGTATTCCATGGAAGGTGATTTTGCTGATTTGGAAACCATCGTTGCTTTAGCAGAACGCTATCAGTCCGCATTGATCGTAGATGAAGCCCATGCCTTTGGCGTTTTTGGCTATGGGTTGGTTGCACATAAAGATCTGCAAGAGAGAGTCTTTGCAACTGTAATTACTTACGGTAAGGCGATGGGTTTACATGGATCAGCTATTTTAGGAAGCCATTCCTTGATTTCTTATCTGGTTAATTTTGCCGCCGCTTTTATCTATACCACCGCCCTGAACGATTTCCATGCAGTGAGCTTGCGAAAAGGTTACGAATTTCTTGCGCATTATCCAGAGCTTGCTCAAACATTACAGCAACGCATTTTGGAATTTAGAACTTCTGGCATTCCATTGCTTTCGGCTGCAAATAGTCCTATACAAACATTATTAGTGCCGAGCAGTACCGCAGCAAGAGCCTTGCAAATGGAACTAGAAAAGCAGCAACTCTTAACCTTTGCAGTAGTGTCACCCACTGTAAAAGCGGGTACAGAACGCTTGCGCATCTGCCTGCATGCTTTTAATACCCAAGCAGAGCTGGATCAACTTACTTATGCATTGCGCAATTATTTGACGACATGAAAGCATCTAACAAACTTTTTGTAACGGGTATTGGGACGGGTGTTGGCAAAACCATTTGCGCTGCCATACTCGTTGAATACCTGCAGGCCGATTACTGGAAACCTATACAGTCCGGTGACCTGGAGCAATCCGACAGTATGCAGATACAACAATTGGTCAATGAACACATACGGATTCACCCGGAACGTTATCGTTTGAAACTGGCCGCCTCTCCACATAAATCGGCAGCACAAGAACAGTTGACGATACAGCTAGCGGATTTTAAACTACCCGAAACCGACAACCACCTGATTGTTGAAGGAGCCGGTGGACTTTTTGTACCCATATCGGACACAGTTTATGTACGCGATCTTATCCAACGATTAGCGCTTCCGGTAGTACTCGTCGCCAGAGATTATCTCGGGTGCATCAATCACACGCTACTTACGTTAAAAGTCTTGAAAGAAGACCGTATTCCGATTGCCTATTTTGTCTTTAATGGGCTTTTTGATCCGGATACCAAACGAGCCATCACCAAATTTTTAGACCGGAACACCTGCATCTTGCAATTGCCCGATATAGCAACACTTGACCGAGCTACCGTTCAACAAATCGCAAAACAGATAACAAGCCTAACAGCATAAAAAATGAACAAAGAATTAAGACACGATTGGACTAAAGAAGAAATTCAGGCTATTTATGACCAACCTTTATTAGAATTGGTTTATCAGGCCGCAACCGTACACCGCACCTGGCACAAACCCTCAGAAGTACAGGTATGTACGTTGCTTTCTGTAAAAACAGGCGGGTGTCCAGAGGATTGCTCGTACTGCGGACAAGCAGCCCGTTATCATACCGATATCAAAGTACAAGCACTTCTACCTACCGAAACAGTGATTGCACATGCACAAAAGGCAAAAGATGCCGGGTCATCTCGCTTCTGCATGGCAGCGGCTTGGCGCGAAGTAAGGAACAACAAAGATTTTGACCGAATTATTGAGATGGTAAAAGGTGTTAATGATCTGGGGTTGGAAGTTTGCTGCACATTGGGGATGCTTACAGAAGAACAAGCCTTGCGCTTACAAGAAGCAGGCTTACACGCTTATAACCACAATTTGGATACTTCGGAAAGCTATTACGATGAAATTATAAGTACACGTAAGTTTGATCAACGTATCGACACAATCAACAATGTGAGAAAAGCCGGGATCACGGTCTGCTCAGGAGGTATCATCGGTCTGGGAGAAGCCCCTGCCGATCGTGTATCTATGCTGCTAACCTTGGCGACTATGCCTAAACATCCGGAATCGGTTCCTGTAAATGCACTGGCCCGAGTGAAAGGAACACCGTTAGAAAACAATCCAAAAGTGCCTATTTGGGATATGGTGCGTATGATTGCTACCGCACGTATTACCATGCCGGCTTCTGTGGTACGTCTCAGTGCCGGGCGCATAGAAATGACCGAAGAAGAACAAGCCTGGTGTTTTATGGCAGGAGCCAATTCAATCTTTACGGGGGAACGCGAAACCCTGCTGGTGACCCCAAATCCTGGCATATCGGAAGATATGCAAATGTTTCGGAATCTAGGCTTACAACCACTGACCAAAAAAAGTGAAGGCGTATGTACAACGATTTAAAAGCACGCGATAAGGCTGTTAATTGGCATCCATATACCCAAATGAAAACAGCCAATGAGATTATTCCGATCGTACGTGGTGAGGGAGCCTACCTGTACGATGCAAATGGCAAACGCTATATCGATGCGGTTTCCTCTTGGTGGGTAACTTTGCATGGGCATGCACATCCGCATATTGCGAAGAGAGTTTCGGAACAGTTGCTCAAATTAGAACAGGTCATCTTTGCAGGGTTCACCCATGAACCTGCCATTCAACTATCCGAACAATTACTTCATTTGCTACCCGCTAATCAGCAAAAAGTATTTTATACGGATAACGGCTCGACTGCGGTGGAAGTGGCCTTAAAAATGTGTGTGCAATATGCCTATAACCATGGATTGAAAAAGACCAAGATTTTGGCTTTTGAAAATGCATATCACGGCGATACCTTCGGAGCCATGTCAGTTAGCAGCCGAAGTAAATGGACCGAACCTTTTGGAGACTTACTTTTTGAAGTGATTTACATTGAAACGCCTACAAAAAATAATTTTGAAAGAACCAAAGCTATAATCGAAGAACATCGCAACGAATTAGCCTGTTTTATATACGAGCCATTGGTGCAAGGTGCAGCAGGCATGCTGATGCATGAGCCTGAAGATTTGGATCGGTTGATGCAATACTGCCGATCAAAAGAGATCCTCATGATACAGGATGAAATCTTTGTAGGCTTTGGTAGAACCGGTCGTTTATTTGCCGCCGATCACCTCGCAGAAAAACCAGATATCATGTGCTTTTCAAAAGGCCTTACCGGCGGTACCTTCCCGTTAGGACTTACCACATGCAGTCAAGAGATATACGAGGCTTTCTATGCAGATGATCCGTATAAGACATTATTTCATGGGCATTCTTTCACCGCCAATCCACTGGCTTGTACGGCTGCTCTGGCCAGTTTGGAATTGCTTTTAAGTGAGGAAACTCAGTATGATATCCAAAGAATATGTAAAGAACACGAGCAATTCGTTGCTGAGGTAGACTCACACCCAAAGATTAAGCGCTTGCGTCAATGCGGCACCATATTGGCTATTGAGTTACAAATCGAAGAAAATAGTTCGTATTTCAATCAACAATATGCGTATTTGTATACTCATTTTTTAAACGAGGGTATCATCCTGCGCCCTTTGGGAAATATTCTCTATCTGGTCCCTCCTTATTGTCTTTCTTCAGTTGATTTGCATTTCATATATCACACCATAAAAAAAGTACTGGATCCCTCACAAATTCATTAATTCAATGGCTTTGTGAGGAGACTGTAAACATTGAATCATCACACAATTCCAACCATTGTTTGTATCTCATATCTTAGAAATAAATTTTCCAAAATATGAGATACAAACAATGATTCACGACAATAAATCAGGCGTCCGATATATTACCTCATCCCTGACTTTGATCTCCACATTGACCAGATACTCCATTAAACGAGATTTATCGATCTCCATACCAAGACCTGGCTGATCAGGTACCCGAACCATTCCGTCCGCATCCGGCAGAATCTTATTCAGTGTGATATCCAATGCCAGACTTTTCGGCTCCACCGGATATTCGCAAATGATGTCCTTTTCCAAACCTGCATAAGGCTGGATCGAGGCGCTCAGCGCGAGATGCGAGGTGAAGGTATGGTTGACATAAGTGATATTTTTCCGGACCGCGTGGTCAGCCGCGCGTTTGGCCGACGTAATCCCACCGATCCGCCCCGTATCAATCTGGATATATTTTAAACCTGCAAAATCGAGCATGGCAGCGGCTTGCACATAATTGTTACAACCTTCGCCAGCCGCCAGCGGGACATTGGGCTTGGCAACGGAAAGGGCTTTATAAGGTCCCAGCGCCATATTCGCAAACGGTTCTTCCAGCCAGTAAGTATTTACTTCTTTCAGGGAATCCAGACGTTGCCTGGCTGTATCCGAATCCTCATTCCAGACCGTTCCGATATCAATCATCAGATACAGATCATTGCCCAAACCTTCACGGGCGGCGCGAAAATGATCCCCGTCTGTTTTGGCACCTGCCTTACCAATAGGCCCCCAGCCAAATTTCACAGCTTTGTAGCCGGCATGCCGGGAGGCTTTTGCTTTTTCAAAGGTCAGCTCCGGCGTGTCTCCAAACAGCTGGGATGCATAAGGCAGTTTGGGAAATGCTTTGTTGTAACCGATCAGCTTGTAAACAGGCTCCTGCGCATACTTTCCAAACAGATCCCACAACGCGATATCAATCCCGGAAAGCGTATGATCCGACTGCAAAAGGTCAAAACAATTCTCATGAACGCGTCGGGTAATCTGATAAATATCCTCAACACGGTTCAGCGGCATACCTTCCACCGCCCATTTCACCGGTTTGCAGGCGCTGTGTGACATCGGACATACATAACTGGCGATCGTAGGAAGGGGTGAAGCCTCGCATTCACCCCAACCTTCCAGCCCGCCGCCGCGTACCCGCACGAGTGTCGAATCCTGGCTTCCATCGCCAATGTCAAGTACTTCCGACATACTGAGATAAAAAAAATCTACCGATTCAATTTTCATGATTAAAGGTTTAGAAATGAATAAATTAAATTGATTAAAATGTGATGGTCAACCCACCATCGACCGTAATGACCTGCCCGGTGATATAGGATGCGTCTTTTCCGGCGAGAAAAAAAACGACCCCTGATATCTCTTCGGGCATGGCGGCACGGCGCAACGGCAAGTGGTTTCCTTCAATATAATTATCCCGGAACCATTTGGTTTCTAACTCGTTCTCCCCATCGGTCACCGACATGGGTGTATCCACAAATCCGGGCGCAACCGCGTTAACGAGGATATTCCTATCCGCCAGTTCCAGCGCCATCGACCTGCAAAACTGATTGATCGCCGCCTTCGCCATCGCGTAGCTACTCCCATATTGTTCCGCCCGCTCTCCGTGGATTGAAGTAATATGGATGATACGACCATTACCGGACATCAGACTGATACCTAGCCGCGACGTCATCAGACAACCGTTAACCATCAGATCAAAGATTCGCCGCCAGCGTTCCGGCTCCATTTCCAGCAAGTCTGTCCGCTCAGATACACCGGCGCAGTTGACCAGCACATCCAGCCTTCCCCATTTTTCAAGGATCATCTTCCCACAGCTTTTAACAGCCGCCGAATCCGCATAACTCCCTGCAAATATGAGATGGTTTCCTGCCGGAAGGTCTTGCATGATACGCCGCAGTTTTTTTGTCTGAATGTCGTTCAAACAAACATCCCAGCCTTCCTGTGCAAATCGCATGGCGGTGGCAAGGCCTATGCCCGAGGCGGCGCCGGTGATGAGTACTTTCATAGATGGTCAGGGTGCAGATGCAGGCCGTCGACGGGACCAGCATATATTTTAACAATCGTATCAATCTCCTCTCCTGGCCCCAACGCTGTGCATTGACCCAGTTTCCGGGCATCGTTTACACGAACCGGCATAGCTGACGCTGGTTCGAGTATGGCGGTGTAATGGTCATTGAACTGTCCGTAAGAGGCAAAATACCATTGATAGGGAAATACTTTTTGATCATACTGGTAAGCAAAAACATGCTCCCCGTTTTTGCTCTGCATTTGCATGACGGCCTCCGGATTGTCATAGAGATAGAAAAAATCCATTGTCCCATCCTTAGCCGGAACCAGCGAAGCATCAGTGTTTTCTATTTCCGGCCACGAAAATTCATCCATATTTTTAAAGCGGGTTGAACCTGCACTGACAATACTGGCTCTTTTTGCCTTACTCAGCAGACGGTCGCCTTCCTGAATCTGGAGGGCTGCGTGGAGTTTCCAGAGAAAATGCCGCCGGGTGCCCGAGTCATTCCGGATCTTGTATCGGACCTCAATTTCGGGTTCGCTTGCATGCAGCAAAAGGATTTTCCGATAATACAACCCGCTTAATGGCAGCGTTCCTTCTACCGATATGCCCCCAGGAATTACCTCATGGCTGAGCTGCGTCGTCCATAACTCTCCATGATCGGGATATGCGACAGAATCAATAGTTTCCGGAATATCATTCGGCAACAGCTCGTCAATACCTCCCCAAAAGTTGGAATCATAATCTGCACCAGGTTCGTTTTGAGCCAACCCAATGCCTTTGTTATACCACAAAAACTCTTTTTCAAGCTTCTTATGATAAAGACTGGTAATCCTCCCACCGAGCTGCGGCGCGATCTCAAAGGAAAGTTGCTCGTTTTCGGCCCGGATGATCAGGACACCTTCTCTGTTTGTGATCTCGATTTTCATTTATTTTTCCTGGCTAATATGAAGCAAAGTGCCTAATTCAGCCGCCAGTAAATTATCCGCCGGATAGCTGAAACCGAGGTGCTGGCGAAAACCTTCTGCATAGGACCTGCCAATTTTTCTACCTAGTTTTTCACAATAATCTTCCATGGACACTACAAATTCGTCCAGTTCCGAGATCTGCCGCAGCCAGTCGCGCTGGCTTTTGTGGCATTTTAACATCTGTACTTTCAGCTCCATCACACTACTGATATCCACATGCATAGCCGACTGGATTTCCGTTCCAAAAATATCCCTTCCATGTGTAGGCTCACAATAGTACAGATGTGGCACGGGCGAAAATGCCTCCATTCCTGCTATCGGAATATTGGGTATGCCAGCAGCCAGACAGGCTGTCTGCATGATCTTGCTTGTCATTTCATGATCCACGATATAATCCGAAGGACTGGCCGTGATCACGAGCGACGGTCTCACCTTCCTCACAAGCTGGATGGCTTTCATCAGTGTAGGACGGTCGTATGCTATAAAAATATCCTCACATTCAAGGCAATGATACTCCGCGCCGATCATAGCCGCCGCCATTGAGGCTTCAACCCTGCGGATGACACTGATCTCTTCCGGCCCCATCACCGTGGAACCGGCCTGCCCCGGCGTCATGGTGGCCATCACAATTTTCCAGCCGCGTT
This sequence comes from Dyadobacter sp. LHD-138, assembly GCF_030929615.1. Taxonomy (GTDB): domain Bacteria; phylum Bacteroidota; class Bacteroidia; order Cytophagales; family Spirosomataceae; genus Dyadobacter. The sequence goes on from NZ_JAVFVU010000015.1 coordinate 178,031, forward strand.
CAGCGAGCAGCGCAAGGGTACCGGCACATTGAAATTCCGCGTCGTCAGGATGCGCAATGACACATAAAGCTGTTTTATTCGTTTCCATTTTTTCAAATTTTTACCACCACATATAATAAACCAAAGCGTACACCACCACCATCACACCCCACCAAACCCAGACCGATTGCCATAACGGTCGACCGGGCTCATCTTCAGGGGATTTCATCAACTTGGGAGACCACATCAGATTTTTGATACCTTCAAAATCCTTCGGCTTTGTGACCAGGCTCACGAGCACGATCAACAGTGCGCAGAAAATCTGGGTGATACCACCGATAACATAAAAATTAGCGAGACCGAATTGTTTGATAATGTCCGCAGAGAACAACGTCGGAATGATCCAAAGCTGAATAATTGCCCCAAGCGGGATACCTGCAACCATGACCGCAAAAGCGGCCGCCGGTGTTGTACCTTTCCAGAAAATACCGAATAAAAAGCAGGTCGCCACGGGTACGGCCAGGTAAGTCGATGCAGCCTGAAAATACAGAAATATACCGCCAAAATTCTCAATCACAGGTGCATACAGAATACTAAAAACCATCAGCACCAGTGTAGTGATAATCCCAACCCTGACCAGTTTTTTGTCATCTGCACCCGTATTGATCCATTTTTTGTAAACATCATAAGTGAATAAAGTCGAGATGGAGTTGAGCAGGGCCGCCGTTGTCGACATCACCGTCGCCAGCGCGCCGATGAGCAAGAGGCCTTTCAATCCGTCGGGAATCAGGTTTTTGATGAGCATCGGATACACGCTATCCACTTCTCCGGCCGAAACTTCATATTCGGGATGACCTGTCAATGCGAGTGCACGCGCGATCATTCCGGGAAATATTTCTATAAATGGTCGCAGCAATACAAAACCAGCCGCCAGGATAATAGCCATTTTCACATCCCACTCCGACCGCGCACCAAGTCCCCGCTGCACCAGTGACTGGTTGATACAGGAATAAAACAATTGCAGGTTAAATAGCGCAAAAAGCACCGCATGCCAGGGCATTACCGGATAGTCCATTGGCTGCATCAGGTGAAAACCACCCGGGGCATGTGCCTTGATATCACTCCACCCGTTGGGCAGCTTTATATACCCCAGCACAAATAAAACTGCTCCGGCACACAGTACCAGTACAAAGTCAAAAACAGCCGCATTGATCACGAATTTCATGCCGCCATACATGGTATACATGCCCGCGACAACCCCGAGTACCAGAACGCCCAGCCAGATGGGTACGCCATAGATTCCATGAAAAAGCTTTGCACCGCCGTAGAGCACTACGGACAAATTCAACAGTATATAACTCACCAGCAGCAGGACACTGAAAACATTCTGGCTTCTGAGATCAAATCGCATCCCCAGGTATTGGGGCATGGTCATGATGTTGTTGCGGAGGTATATCGGGAAAAAGCAAAAGATCAGTGCGCTGTAAACGAAGATTGCGATCAGATACGAATTCACCAGTGGCAATCCCACCATATATCCCATACCGTTCATCCCAATGAGCTGCTCGGGATTCAGTCCCGATGCAACATAGGCCGCACCGATCGCCCAGAAAGGAAGGGTTCCTTTGGACACAAAATAGTTGGCGGCTGTCCCCTTTTTTCCTCTCCCCGACCATAACCCCACACCCAGGATCAGGATGAAATAGCCAACAACCGTCAGCATATCAATCGTGCTTGCAGCCATTATTTATTATTTTTCAAAAAGTTCAGGAAATAGATTTCCGATCCGGGTAGCGTGTGCTACCCGGTCAGTTTCATAAAAAGACAATATGCTTTAATCAGTATTCCAGTCGGATTTCTGCCTGGCCCGTAAAGGATTTAACGGACACCGTTTCCGTTTTTTCGTCGTACACGCCGCCCGTCACCTTCAACGGTTTTTTATTGTCCGGGTGCGGTATACGTATCAAAACTTCTTTCGGTTTGCGGACATCCGTGCAGCTCACTTTGGCGGTGATATAACCTTTGTCCACCTGTGAAATTACGTCCGCAGTCACCGGACCGAAATAGCTCCTGACGTTATTCAGCTCTACCTTTTTACCCTGTCCCAACCATTTACGCGGCATGGTATTGAACAGTTTAAGGGTCTGCCCCTCTTCGAAATACAGCATCCAGCGCGTTTCCATCAGAAACCAGGCCTCTTCATGCGTTTTGTGCGGACTTACTTTGTACAAATGCTCCCAGAATGTGTAGGTATCCCGGTCGGCGAGCGCGGCAAAAGTATTGTAATAGGTACTCAGAAAAGGTTTTGTCATGCCGAGCTTCGCCTGCATCCAGTTGTGACGGCTATAATAGGGCTGACTAAAAGCTGAATTTTCCTGGTAAAAAAGCTCGCTGTGATAATCCAGAAGCATTTTAGAAGCCGGCTCGTCGGGTTCCAGCACTTCGCAAAAAACAAGGTACATAGGACCAAGCATGGCATCTGGCGCCGTAAAAGTACCATGCGACCAGAAAGTTTCGCGTTTCTGGAACATGCCTCTCAAACCACTGGCCTCCGTCCAGGGCGGCGCAGTAGGGCACCAGGTTCCGTCTCCCAGCGGTACTACCGGTGAAAGGGCCATGGAATTAAAAAACGATTCGCGGATATCTCTTTTCCATGCCTCGGCTTCCTTTTTGATCCTTTCAGATTGGGAAGGATCAATACTGGCCAGCATTTCCGCTATGCGGCTCATTCCGAGGTAAGCATAACCATTGAGCATAAACTGGTGAAAATGATCTTCCGGATCAGCTACTTTGCCTTCGATCATACCATAACCTCTTCCCCGCAGCTCTTCTTTTTTGTTACGGTTGCGCCAGGCGATGAGGAAATCGCAGGATTTGATGAGTTTCGTTTTTACGCTCCCAACCCATTCCTTGTCATTGGTATACCTGAAATACTCACCCATACTCCACAACGCGGCGCCGGTTTCCACCATATACCCGCCGAAATTCTGAATAAAACCGTCTTCGTGCTGCTTATCCAGGAAGTAGTCCAGTGATCTTTTTGCGATATCGTTCCAGCCCATGGAGGCGTAAAACTGAATAATTGGCGCACTTTCCGTCCCAATAGGCGAGTACACACCAATATTGGGGGCTAAAGTTGCGTTGGGTTCATTGCCAAAAGTGATCAGATCGAGGTGTAATAGTCCGGCCTGGATCATTTCTTCGATACGTTTTTCCGGAACATGTATTTGTGCCGCTTTACCCAGCTTCGCGAGCCAGAAATCCTTGCTTTCTGCATAGCGGTGGTCGAAATTCTGAGCTGCCAGCTGCACGGCACGCGTCCTGGAAACCGGACTGTGCGGGATAAAAAATTCAAACAGTACTTTTTCACCGGGTTTCAGCAAAACCGAAATTTCCTCGTTGGGAAGCGGCTTTCCGTTCAGTTTGGAAATACAAAACACCCTGTCTTCCGAATAAGCTGAAAAGCCCGTTTTTTCATCAAAGCTGTATGGTGATTTATGCCACCAGCCCGTGCCTGGGCGTGGCGTTTTAAACCACGCATAACGAGGTACCGAGCCGGTATTCTCGACCTCAGATCTGAAAAGCAAAACGGTTTCCTCATCCGGATTCAGTGCTTTTTCAGTCCTGGTTTTCAACAATTCCTCCTGTTCTTTGGTAAACATGTGGCCGCCGCTATACTTGTCGGCCACCATAAAATCCGTCCCTTTCTGCCCGGAGATAGGTGATTTTTCCAGTGATACGAAAGTGGTAGAATTGTAAACCACATCATCGTCGGTCAAAGTAGAATTTAAAATGGGTAAAGTCCCCTGTTCCAGTCTGCGTTTGATATTCTCCTTCACCCCTACTCCGCGGCCGAAAGTATAGAGGTAGTTTACGGTTTCATTTTTTGTTTCGGGTATCCGCAGCGGAGTGGACGAAAGTTTGGGTGAAATGATATTGGCTTCTCCTCTGGCCCCATCAGACAAGCTTTCGGAAATCTCGAAAATCCTGAAATCCCTGCTCGTACCCAGCCAGGTAGGTACCGTCATATTCCGTACGGTCTTCTCAACGGAAGAAAATGAAACTTCATTTTCCGTTTCGATACGCTGGATCTTGGTCCGCAACTTTCGGGAAAGTATTTCGGTTTCAACATCCTGATAAGACCTTTTATCCGTAACATTCAGCACCGCTACCCCATAATCGGGCAGAAAGATCGGTGACCCGGAGCTCACATCCCGAAGGAAAAACGAAAAAGGGTTTTTAGCGGTTTTGATTGAAACAACCGTGCCCCCAGTCCCGTACTGGTTCCCGACACTATCGATACCTATCTGCACGCTGGCTGGGCCTGGTGATGTAAACTGGAAAGTATTGCCCTTTACCTTCCCTTTTCCGGCCGACAGTCCGATTTTGGTCAGGGTGCCATGCTGTAAATGAACAGCACCTGATACCGAAGTACCATCTTTCCATTCAATCCTGACCTGGGCTGCTTTCTGGGAAAAGGCATTTGACACCCCAACCGCAAGCAAAAAACTGATGATAAAAAACGTCCGTTTGTGATTCATAAGCTGAAATTTACTGATAAGAATTCCCTTTTGAAAGGGTTAATAGTTGGGGTTCTGGACCAATTTCGGATTGGTATCAATGGCCGACTGCGGGATGGGATAGACGTAATTTTTGTTGGCAAAAAATGTTCTTGCGCCGTTAGCAGCAGGTACTTTTTTATAAACCCATTTTCCTTTTTCTTCGGCGATCAAGATCGCATTCAGATGTCCGTTCAGTTTCGTTTCAGCCTGTTTCAGCCGGATCAGATCATACCAACGCTTTTCTTCGCAGGCAAGCTCCACCCTTCTTTCCCGGTAAATTACATCGCGCATCTGCTCCTGGCTTAGTCCGTCAGCAACTGAAGGCAGGCTAACCCTGGCTCTAACCTGGTTGATGGCCGCATAAACAGACGCGTCCGGCCCGACTGCCTCGTTCTGCGCCTCAGCATAGCTGAGCAATATTTCGGCATAGCGAAAAATCATATAATGCGCGCTGTTCTGGTTGTTTCCGACCGTGGCATACTTGGGGTCTACCCCTTTTCGCCAGTAATATCCTGAATTTGTAGCTTCATTGTTGTCACTCAGATCCGTCTCATTCTTGCTACCTACACCTTTTCTCATCATGATTTTGAAACCCAACCATTCGGCACCATCATAAATAATATCGTCATAAAACCGTTTTTCTCTGTTCACATAGGGGTTCTGCGGATCATAGCCAGATTTGGGGTCGGAAATAGGCAAACCATTTTCCATCGCATATTCATCTACCAGCTCCTGCGTGGGATTGGACCCTGCAAAACCACGGGCGGTACCGTCCACAAACGTGGGGCCATAATTGGAAGTTTTAGCATTACCCAGCGAGGTTCCGCCCAGATAAGCTTTATCGAAGATCACTTCGGCATTGTTATTGTTGGCTTCCAAAAACAGCGTTCCGTAGCTAGGGAATAACTTGTAAATACCCAGATCAATCACCTTTTTATTGGTTTCCGCAGCCAGTTTCCACCTGGCCTTGTCACCAGTGGGATTGTACAACGGACTGGCTGAAAAAAGCTCGCACCATCCTTTCAACGCCAGGGCCGCGCCTTTGGTCACACGTCCCGACTGAGCTGTAACGGGCAAGTCCCCAGCCACGGCAGTACATTCGTCCGTGATGAATTTCATGGTTTCCTCAAAAGTATTCCTGGCTCTGAAAATAGCTTCACCCTGTGAGTTCTGGTTGAGTACGTCGGTAATGACGGGCACACCTCCGTGATGCATACCAAGCAAACTATAATAGTATGCACGCAAAAACCTGGCTTCCCCCAGCCTCACTTTTTTCCAACTGTCCGACAAGGCCGAAGCGGTCACTTTTTGGATGAACACATTGCACTTGCGGATGTTATCAAAGTGCGACCACTGGCTAGGGCTGTTGCTGGGAGTATAATTTGAATTGGCATATACATTCGAGCTGTAACGGCCGGAAATTCCATTGATCGCATTGTCTGAAAAATTTTCCAGCGGGTCCCCGCTGTTGAACGGTCCCGGCAGGCCGGCATAAATATTATTGAGGAACAAATCCGCGTTCTCCGCACTTTTCCACAATACGTCGTCCGAAACCTGGTCTTTGGGAACAACATCCAAAAAAGTACCGCAGGAAAACAGGCTGGTTACCATCAAGACAGATGCTACCGTGCTTTTGAGCTTTGTTGCAAATATTTTCATGATCAGGGATTAGAATTAAAATGTAACATTAACACCAACTGACACCACTTTTTGCTGCGGATACGTCCAGCCGCTATTCGCAACATACGAATTGTTTGAGCCCAGTTCCGGGTCATAATTGACCAGCTTTGTCCAGGTAATCATGTTCTGTCCTGATATATATATCCTGGCGTTCTGCATTTTTACCTTTTCAATCAGACTTGCAGGAAGCGAGTATGCCAGCGTCATCGTTTTCAGCCGGAGATAAGCCGCGTTGCCCATCCAGAATGAAGAAACCTGTGAATTGTTGGTCGTAGGTGCCGTGGTAAGCCGGGGGTTTTTAGCGTTCGGATTCTCGGGTGTCCAGTAATCCATGTTCTGCTCGTAGGGTTTCATCCCATTCCAGAACGGCATGATCGAGGAAGGATGATAGTACCAGTTGGTACGGGCCGAGCCCTGAAACAACAGGTCCAGCGAAAGCCCTTTGTATCTGATGGACGGCATGACCCCGTAAATGATCCGCGGAGAAGCATTTGCATCGCCTATGGCCGTGAGATCATTGTCGTTGATCACCCCATCCCCGTTCTGGTCAGCATACCGGATATCGCCCGGGAATACTTTCCCCCATGGCTGACTGGCAATACCCGCTTTCAGGTTTCCTGCCTCATTAAAATCACTCGTCTGAAAATAGCCCAGTGACTGAAATCCAAACTGCGTTCCCAGCGGCCTGCCGGTCACGCGCCGGTTGGGATTGTCGTAGGTAACCGGTGTTTCGAAAACCTTCAGCAATTTGTTTTTGGCATAAGTTAAATTACCTCCCAGGGAAATATGCAGATCGCCGGATATCTTGTAATTGGAACTCAACGACAAATCAAATCCACGATTGTCCATGATGCCTGCATTTACCTGGCTCAGCCCTACCCCATATTCCTTCGGCACGATCACATCCGGATTGACCAGCATATTGGACCGCTTTTCATAGAAATAATCGATTTCAAGGTTCAGCAGCCCTTTCCATAAAGTAGCTTCCAGACCGATATCCGTTTTCTTAGCTCTTTCCCAGGTGATATTAACATTGGGTTCTGCACGTTCGCTGATGCCCTGTACCGCATTGTTGCCCAACACATAGGCTGTACCCAGCACATTATACGTACTCAGATACTGGAATGCACTTCCCGCCAGCGCGCCTACCTCTCCGTACGATCCGCGCAGTTTCAGATTGTCCAGCCATTTGACATTGTCTTTCAGGAAAGCCTCCTCTGAGATACGGTAGCCGACCGAGAAAGCTGGAAAAAAACCGAACCGATTATCCGGAGAAAAGTAATAGCTACCGTCGTAACGACCGCTGGCTTCGAAAAGATACTTGTCGGCATAATCATAAGTAGCCCTGTAAACCAGTCCCATCTGCCTGCCCGACACAGAAGATCCACTCGTACCAATATCGGCCTGGCTGGAACTTCCCATATTAATTTCATCGATGGTAAGATTGTAGTTTCTCCGGCTTGCACCGAAATTGACCGCGTCGTTGGCCTTTGCTTCAAATACCCCCAGCAAACCGATATTGTTTCTGCCAAATGATCTTGTATAATTGATACTTGCCTGATAGGTAAGCTGCTGCGTGCGGTTGTAATTCTGGGCGAGCGACGGTTTTACGTCCCCGAATATCCCGTCAGTGATTACATAAGGTCGTTTTGTTGTGTCAATGGTGGCAAGGCTTAAGGGTGTTTTCCATAGCTTTGATTCATTGTATGTCGGATCAAAAGCGATGGTACCTTTCAGCATAAGCCCCTTGATAAAGCGCACTTCCTGCTCGACGGTTAATTGTGTATAGAGTGAAGTCGTGTTGTTTTTTTCGTAACCACTGGCAAAAATGGCGGGCATAATGTGGCTTCCATACATTCCATTGCTATACACCAGCGGGCCATATCCGATCTGAGCGAAGCCCGCAAGCTCAAAAATCCGCCCCGTACGACCCGTCGTTCCACCGCTTTGGTCAGATGGCGGGTACTTGGCATTCTGGATGATACCGTTGATCCCGAGGGAGACCTTTGTGGTTTTGGTGGCCTGGGCATCCAGGTTTACGGATAAATTGTACCTGTTATTCCTCGTGGTCTTCCACATACCTTCCTGATGCTGGTAACCAAGACTCGTATAGTAACGGATTTTTTCGCCCCCACCCGAAAGCTCGATGTTATGTGTCGTGATCACCGCATTTTTTTCAACGATTTTATTAAAAACATCATGGTTGGGAAATGCATCGGGGTCCGACCCGTCCTTGAATTTCTGCAATGCATAATCCGAATAAGGAATCGGCAGTCCTGCGTTTCTTGCGGCTGCGTTTTTCAGCGTGGCCTCCTGAAACGAATCTGCGTACTTGGGCAGCACCGTCGGGTTCTGAAATCCGATATAACCATTGTAGGTCAGTGCAGGAGCACCTGTTTTCCCTCTTTTGGTTGTTACCAGAACTACTCCATTGGCCCCGGCCACCCCGTAAGGAGCCACCGCTGCGGCATCCTTTAGGATCGTAAACGATTCAATGGTATTGGGGTCCAGCTGCTGAAAATTCCTCGGGATACCGTCCACGATCAGCAGCGGCTGGTTATTTCCGGTAGATGAAATCCCCCGAATGAAAATGCTCGATCCGTCGCGGCCCGGTTCACCAGAGCCTTGTTTTACAATTACCCCTGCTACCCTGCCGCCCAAACCGTTACTGAGATTGGCAATGGGAGCAGTTGCGACCTGATTGCCTTTTAATGTTGAAACGGCTGCCGTTACCGATGTTTTTTTCTGCGTACCATATCCTACGACGACCACTTCCCCCAATGCCTTGATATCAGCTGCCAATACGACATCCAGCTTGGTCATGCTTCCTGCATCGATCTCCTGGCTTTCATATCCCACAAAACTAAATATCAAAACAGGCGTACTTTCCGGAACAGCGATCTGGTAGTTTCCCTCTACGTCCGTGGTCATCCCCCTGTTGGTACCTTTAATGATGATGCTCACCCCTGGCAGTCCCTCCCCCGTGACGGCTTTTACCTTGCCGCTGATAATCCTGTCGGCATAAGTTTCGGCTGGTATACGGACACTTTCTTCTTTTCCGCTATCCCGGCCCGAAGATTCCGCTTCGCTCCCAGCCGATGGTTTCCGGCTTAGTATTACCTGGTTGTTCCTGATAACCTTATATTGTATACGTCTTGGCGTCAGCACTTGCCGCAGCACTTCATCTACGGTTTCATTTCTGAATTCGAGATTGAGCCTGCCCTCGGTCATGATCACATCCTTCTGATAGGAAAAAGTAATATCAACCTGCTTTTCCAATGTCCTGAGAAAGGATTTCAGGTTACCATCCCGGATCGAGAGTGTTACCCGCTCTTTTAACAGCTCCTGGGACGAAGCCGACCAGGCCAGGCCATTCCCGGCCAGGATGCATACCATAATGAACTGAAACGAAGTGATCTTCATAATCCTGAAAACCTCTTTTTTAGTATAAGAATTTGTCATACTTTTGATTGTTTTTGTTCCCCAAAAGACAAAAATTAATTACCATCGGCCTTTGCGGCTGTGGTCGGCGGGAAGGGATGTTGTCGCATCCTTTCCCTTTTTTTGTTGCTCCCCGACGGAGCTGGTTGCTGCATAGGCGGTATGGTTTAGAAAGTTAGAACGAACAGACTATTACTGGCAGCCCGCGGATTCAATAATAATCTGTGCGTCAATCTCCTTGTGGGTGGCACCGATCGTCTGACAGATCACGTCAAGCTTGTCGTTCAGTGAATCGTGACCAAACCTGGTACTGATAATGCAATTCGATAAAATTTCCTTATTGTAAATGATCCGGATACCGTACAGCGCTTCCAATTCCTGAAAAATTTGCGAAACCGGAATATCGTCAAAGAGCTTTTTCACGTCACCGGCCTCCGCCAGCAATGGTATAGGATCGTCCGAAAGATGTTTTGAAAGACTTTCATTTTTTCGGTCGAACACGGCCTGCTGGTTGGGCGACAATACCAGCCCTTTCACTTCCTCATTTACCAGGCTGATCCTTTTCTGATTATAAACCGACACCTGCCCGGTCCGAACATTGACCCGTACCTGCCGTTCTCCATCAAAAGCCTTGATATCAAAACTAGTGCCTAAAACCCGGGTTACCACTTCATTGGCATAAACAAAAAACGGTTTCTTTGGATTTTTGGCGACCTCAAAAAACGCCTCGCCACTCAGGAATACCTCGCGAATATCTTCCTTGAAATGAACAGGATAGCTCAACCTGCTATTCTTTTTCAATGTTACCACCGTACCGTCTTCAAACGCGATCCGCATCGGAACATCCGTCGAGTTAATCTTTTCGATCAGCGTATTTTGCTCTGCGGCCCTGGCTACCAATTCATTGTAATTGATGGCCTGCATCAGGTTTTTATTGATCAAAAACCAGCCGGTACCCAGAAAAAACAAAACAACTGCCGCCCATTTCAGCCACGTCATGGAACTTCGTTTTTCCGGAGGGATTCCAAAAACATTTTCGCTGCTTTCTATTTTTGCCAAAATCCGGTCCAGCACTTTTTCTTCGTCAACAGATACTGCTTCTTCCTCTTCGGCGCGGAGCTGCATGATTATCTCCCGTGCCTGTTTCATCACCGGTTTGATGCCCGGATAATCTGCCTGTACCTGCTGCCAGTGCCCGTCCTCTGTGCGAAACAATACCCACTGCACGAAGGAATCATTATTTAAAAAATCCGGTAACCTAAATTCGTTATTATCCATTTTGACAGAAGAACAGATTCCCTATATACATACAGAGACACGTTTTTCACCGGATTAACACAAAAAGGCAAAATATTTTAAAAAATATTTTGCTAACCCTACCAGGGCTGTCAACTGATAAACCTGGACCCAATCACCAGAAATGAAAGTGCTTTAAGTGTAAGCCTTAAAACGGTATATGCTTTAAAAAGCATATTGCTGGCCACCTGCTTATTGATCCCCATGATTTGCGCCATCTGATCAAGGCTCATCCCATGGTAAAAGCGCAGATTGATCACCTCTTGCTGCCGGGGACTGAGATTGGTAATGGCCATGCGGATTTTCTGGGTCTGGTCCAGTACAATTTCCTGGTCAATAGTTTGCTGTTCCGATGATATGGATACCAGATGATCCAGAAAATCATCAATATCCTCTGCCTGCTCAAATACGTCATGGCGGGAATTCCGGATCAGCTGGTTCCGCAGCGACCGCATCAGGTAGAATTTGGGACTTTCAACGTGCCCCAGGTTTCCGAGCATGTCGCGACGCCTCCATAGCGAAACAAAAAGATCCTGCACCGCATCTTCCAGCAACTGCGGACTGGATGTAAACCGAGATCCGTAATTCGTCATTGTTTTAAAATATGACCTGTAAATCAATACAAAAGCTTCCCTGTCGCCATTTTTGAAGGATTGCCAGAGCTCGGCCTCTTTAAGTTTATGGAGCGGGTCATATGACATGATGTGGGTTAGTCAGATTGTTCATAAAGAAAAGTTTCAATTCAATACTTTACTACTATTCATTTATCTGAAAATCTCGGAAACGGCGTCACTGAGCCAATTTCACGCTCAAACTAGTAAGTAGCCCTTCCTCCCGAGAGGTCAAATATAAAGCCGGTGGTAAAACTGGCTTCTTTTGATACGATCCAGGAAGTCAAAGAGGCTACTTCCTCCACTGTACCGAGGCGTTTCATCGGTATTTTGGCGATCATGTAGGCCAGCTGCGCAGGATTCGTATTCTCATTCATGGCTGTGCGGATAACAGCCGGAGCCAGTCCGTTTACAGTAATCCCGGTATCTGCATATTCCTTACCTATGCCTTTTACGAGACCTATCACGCCCGCTTTAGTGGATGAATAACCCGCCATACCCGGGTTTCCTTCTTTTCCGGCAATTGAAGCGATCAGGACAATCCTGCCATAATTGTGTTTTTCCATAATCGATACAGCATATTTCGTCATCAAAAAAGATCCCCGCAGGTTTACACGGTATATGTGGTCATAGTCCTCCACTGAATAATCTGTGATCTTTGTGTTGGTTGGGCCTACAATCCCTGCGGCATTAACCATGATATCAAGTCTTCCGTGTATGGTTTCTACCTTCTGCATTGCTGTTTTTACATCATCTTCGCTTGATACGTCTACTGGATAACCCTTCGCCGACATTCCGCTTTCATTAAATTCCTGTACTGTTCTTTCAAGTAGTTCACTATTACGGTCAAACAAAACGACATGACCTCCTTCCGACGCAATACGAAAGGCCACAGCTTTGCCTAATCCGTCGGCGCTGCCAGTAATGACCGCAACCTGATCTTCGAATCTTTTCATTTTGATTAATTGATATTTTACCTTAACAAAACACAATTGTAATGATTATTTATAAATAAAAATACATATTGTAAATTTAAATTATAAAAATGCAATTATATTTATACCACGACCTTGTATCATCAAGCCTGGTTGACTTAAATTAATTTTTTAACAGAAAAAACGGATACCTACATTAACTTGCTACAATGCCAGTGGAACATAGCAAACTTATCATTGCCTCTTACAACAAACTACTGGATATCCTCAGCAATATCCAGGAAATTCCGTGTGGACTTCCACCAATTGCCATTATTTGCAAAAATCTGGCTATCAGTAGAACTACTGCACAAAAGCTTTTGGAAATACTCTGTAATAATGGCATTGCAAGGCAAGACGGCAGCAATAAAATCTTACTACGCCTACCCAATGCGATCGATTATTTTTCAACAGAAGATTATGAAAAATCAAAATCGGACAAAGTTGAAAAATTAATCCTTGAAAAACTGTCGTCCTATCAACTAAGACCAGGGGACCGTTTTTCGGAACTTGAACTGGCGAGGGAATTCAATACGAATACGGTGATAACGAGGGAAGCCCTATTCAAAATCGCTCAGAGTGGTATCATAAAAAAACATCCGCATCAAAAATGGGAAGTTATTGAGTTTTCAACCGCATTGATCGAAGAAATTGCGGCGATACGGATACTTTTTGAAGGTTACGCAATCTCGTCAATGCAGACAATTTCTGACGATGACCAGCTCTGGAAAAAGCTCCTTTTATTAAAAAAAAGGCACCAGAAACTATTAGGGCAGCATATCATAAGTATTCAAGATATGAGAAGTATCGAGTGGGATTTCCATACCACCATTATAGGAGCTGCACACAACAGGTTTATAGAAGCATCGTATAATGCTGCCTTTACGCTGGTTATTTTTCATCTCTGGCAAATTGGCTATGACCGGGTCAAAATTGAAAGCGTGTTGCATCATCACGTCAATATTTTGGATGCACTGATCAGCCGAAATTTTGAGCAAGCAAAAAAAGAGATGCTGCACCATCTCGACCATGCGAAAGAGAGTATGACAAATGTGAACGAACGTTTGGGAAAGTTGAAAACTATTCACCCGATCCATAATGTGGACCATTAAACCTGGGCTCCCAACTCAAATATCTTGACCCGATTTATTGTAAGTTGTGCAGCAGGCAACCCTGTTATGCACTGGTTCTTACTCCTTTATTACCAATTTCTTCTGCCAGTCCTACAAGAAGTCCTTCGGTTCCGCGAATGTAGCAAAGCCTATAGGCGTTCTCATACTGAACCACTTCCCCAACGAGTTGGGCACCATGCCTGGTTAATCTGGATACCATTTCGTCGATGTCTTCGACGGTAAACATGACACGCAGATAACCGAGGGCATTCACAGGCGCAGTCCGGTGATCTGATATGGTAGGCGGTGTGATAAATTTCGAAAGTTCGAGTCGACTGTACCCATCCGGAGTAACCATCATCGCAATCTCTACGCACTGAGAACCTAGTCCGGTAACCCGGCCAGCCCATTCTCCTTCCACAGTCCCCCGCCCTTCGAGCTTTAAGCCTATCTCCGAGAAAAACGAAATAGCATCATCAAGTGATTCTACAACGATGCTGACATTGTCCATTCTTAGTAATTTGTTCTTTGTCATTTTCGTAGTCTTAATTAAATTAGATTTCCGTCTATGCGTTTTTATTGTCATAAAGTTGTGCGAACTCCCCGATTGATCCAAGCCCAATACAAAATGCCCAATGATGGGTTTAACCTTTCATTGAAGTATTATTTGCAATATACTCAAAAGACGTTTAAGATGATTGTCTCAGAAAAGGTCCGAAAGAACGGTCGATATGTGAGGCTGTAAACAAAAAAAGAGAATACGAGTAAAATTGAAATGCTCTGTATTTTCATAGGAAATTTGTTTTATTATTATAGAGATTATTCCATGTAGTAGTATTGCCCCCATGCCAATTCAAAATATCTATGACGGGTGCATAGCACTTGAATTGGCTCTTGAAGAAAGTGTATTTATGATGTCGTCATTGCTGGGCATACTTCTAAGTGGCCCAATTTCCCATTTTGTTTCTCTCTCCATCCAATGCAGCATCTTCGTTGTACAGTTGATTCCCGTCATCATCCTTTTCATGAGCAGAAGGCGCACTTTTGTCTATTGCGTTCCAGAGATGAGACTATTGATAAAATTCTTTTGGATAAACCACATCACCATGGACATGTTTCAAGGCATTAGGCTGTAATTCAATTACCATACAGTTTTCCTTTGGAACATCGAAGGGTAAAGATATACCGAATTTGTCAGCAAGACGATAGCCAAATCTTGGATAGTATTTGTCGTGCCCCAACAGTACAACCGATTGATAGCCCAAGTCTCTCGCACTTTGGTGCGCAGCTTCAATGAGTTCCCCTCCAATCCCCTTGCCCTGAAATTCGGGAAGGACTGCCACAGGAGCCAGTGCTAAAGATCCGATTTCATCTTCGGAATTTTTAATATTTATTTCTGTGAGCAAGATATAACCAACAATCTTCTTTTCTAGCACATATACCAAAGATAATCCAGGTACAAAGGCTTTGGACGCCCTTAACCGCTCGACTAAAAAATGTTCCTGATGGTCGCTGTATTTTTCATCTCTGAAAGCTCTTTCAACCAAGTTAAAAACCGAAAGATAATCGTCAGGACTTTCTTTTCTAATGTTAATTTTCATTTCACTGAGAAGTATATTTTTTTAGATATGAGGATTACATGATGTTCGATTATAATCTGTAACGGAGTTAAAATTAGCAAATGAGACTAGAACTTGAAAATTAGTCAAAAGTCGCGACCTCTGAAAAAATAGACAGATCTCACGAAACGTCCATTTAAGAGCCCGAAAAAGCGATTAAGTTTCAAAATCAAATACTCTTAGGCACCAACCAAATTGGTCATAAAATGGGTATTTCGTCCCAAACTATGGGTTACTTGTCACTCTTTGTTGCGGGGTAAAAAGAATTATGCTTGTTTTGGATATGATCATCTTTCAATTCATGCAATCTCCACGTCTGGCAATTTGGCAACAATGGCTTCTGCACGCGCTTCTTATCTGGGTGGGCGCCGAACTTAACGACGCGCTTGTCTACTGGTATGAAGTCAACACCAACGGCGTCCACCTGTTCAATACCGATGGCTCCGCGGTTACGCACTGGCAGCGATTTGCTAATCACAACTATTATCAGACCGTCTGGCTGGTGATTTTGGCGGGTACATTCATCGTCGAATTCAGTTACCATTATATTTTTAAGAAAGAGCCATTCAAGTATTTTATTGTAGGTACCTGTCTTTTTTCTGCCTGTTTTGTGCTCCTGCTTGCAGCCTATAATCAGTGGAAATTTGGAGGAGAGCTCAATGCTCTGTGGGGACCTTCGATAGCCTTTGCAGTTTACAGTTTTTGTTACGCGTTGTTCAGGGATTTTGTGCATCAGCGTGTAAATAAAGCCCATCGTCAAATGCAGCAAGTCCAGGCAGAACTCACCACACTGAAGGCGCAAATTAACCCGCATTTTTTCTTTAACACCTTAAATACACTATATGGAACAGCACTCGCCGAAAATGCGGACAAAACCGCTCGATGCATTGAGCAACTGTCTAATATCATGCGCTATACGGTCACCGAAGCGCAGCAGGATTTTACACCGGTTTCACAAGAATTGAGTTTTCTGAAAGATTATCTCCATTTGCAGCAATTACGACTGCCTGGGCGGGATACGATCCGGGTGCAAACCGATCTTGACTACGATGGACTTCCTGCACACATTGCACCGTTCCTTTTGGTTCCATTTATTGAAAATGCCTTCAAATATGGAATCAGAATCGAGCAGGACAGTTTTATAAAACTACAATTGACTGTTCGGGAGCATTCGCTCGACCTGAGCATTCAAAACAGTTTATTTCCGCCGAGGCCGGATCAGGATGGACTAGGCACAGGTATTCAAACTACACAAAAACGTCTTCAACTCATTTACCCCGACAGGCACTCGCTGACTTTCGGTGAGGTAGCTGGTCGGTACAATGTCCAGCTGCATATTCGTCTACACTAACCCAGCTTTCACTTATGAGACTACTCTTTTTGTGCGCCGCACTCGCAGCGTTCACCACTTCGCACGCCCAAATGACAGTATCCGGAAAAATCTCACCTCCCCAATCAGGAAAAGCATTGGTCTTCAATGTGCCCTTCGATTGCTGGTTACACACAGCCAATGCTGTGGAAGTGGTGCCAGATAAGAAAGGGAAATTTTCAATTCGATTGGCGGTAGAGAAACCACAGATCATTTTTATGATCCATGCAGGGCGGCGTCTGCAGCTGTATGCCGAACAAGGTAAAACACTAGTGATTGACACAGACGATTCTCTGAAAACAGTTCGATTCGGAGGTAGCCTAGGCAGGGAAAATCAGTTTCGGCAGAAATTAGGTCTAACAACCAATAGTCTTGGCAAACAGACTTGGAACGATACCCTGACTGCGCCAGGACAAATTCTTATTGAACTAAGAAAAGCGCAGCACTCTGCATTGTCACAATTGAACGACAGTAAAATAACAACAACATTTTTACGCATGACCAGGGCCGATATTGAATATTTCGCGGTAAGTAAACTCTGGGACCTGATCTGGAAAAATAATGTATGGACTTCGCGTCACAATTCACGCTATGAGCAAAAGGAATGGCGGCAAACACTGAAAACGGCACATGAAGTCGTTGTGCTTTCAAATGTTAGTGCGCTAAACAGTTACCATTACCAAATCATGGTCAGCTATTACCCGCGCTATCTCCAGCATCTTGCTTCCAATAAAGAGGAGTTTGCCCGAATTGCAGAAGCGGTTTTCAAGAAGCCTTTCGCGGAAGTCAATCTGGAAGTACGGCAAAAAGGAGAGCGATACTGGGAACATGCTGCTTTGCAATATGGGTTTACGGGCCGTGCACAGGAATATGCCATAGCTTCATTTTTAATTAAAGGGATCAACGCGGGCGACCTTGAATATCAGCAGGAAGCATATCAGGATTTTGTGAAACGCTTTCCGGAAAGTCCGTACAGGTCTCAGGTTGAAAAAAAAATGAAACCCTACCTGGAAAGTCTGGCTGAAACAAAACTGGAATCAAAAGGCATTCATTTTGTACAGGATTCGCGTACCGTTCCTACGCTTGATTCAGTAATAGCGAATCATAAAGGACGAGTGATTTTCATCGACATGTGGGGAACCTGGTGTGGTCCATGCAGACAGGAGTTTCCCTTCAATCAGGCACTGAAAGATCGTTTTAAGGATAAGCCGGTGGATTTTACATACATCGCCGTTGAGCACCGGCCGAATCCTGAGAAGAAATGGCAGGAAATGATTGCATTCTATCATTTGACGGGATACCACATTCTGGCGGGTAAAAATCTGGTGGAACATTTGCGCAAGATTTATTCCCAACAAGGTAATCTTATATTTCCATCGTATATATTAGTGGACAAGTTGGGCAATATCGTTACCATCCATGCAAAACGGCCCTCCGAAAGGGAAGCTTTATACAAGCAAATCGAGCAGTTGCTATGAAAAAAGATCTGGCACATATTCGTTGTATTTGCGTAGACGATGAACCTTTCGGTCTTAGCGTTTTGCTAGCGCATGCAAGTAAAGTTCCTGGCCTAACTGTCCTGGGCGCTTTTGCCAGCGGAATGGAAGCACTTGCTTTTGTCAAAAATAACACTGTCGACTTAATATTTCTTGACATCCAGATGCCCGATTTGTCTGGTCTGGAAATGGCCCGGATGCTTTCGCCATCGGTACATATTGTGTTTACTACCGCCCACCCGCAACATGCCGTTGCGGGATTTGACCTCGCCGCGACGGATTATTTACTGAAACCTATTGGCCTTAGCCGTTTCCTGCAAGCTATTGACCGGGCTGCTGCAAAAATTTCGAGCACCACCAATGAGGCGAAGTCATACGATTATATTTTTGTCAAAACCGGTTACGACTGGGCACGCATTGATCTCGACGCATTGCTTTACATTGAAGCCGATGGAAATTACCTTACTTTTCACACATCCGACCGACAGGTTTTAACCCGAATGAAACTTGGAGAGATATTGGAAAAATTACCACGGGAAGCATTCATGCGGATCCATAAATCTTATGTCATATCTATATCCAAAATCGACAAGATCGAAAGACATCAGATCACGCTGGCCGATCATGTACTCTCGTTATCGGCTACCTTCAGAGATGACTTACTTGCAAGGCTGGTTGATCAGAAGACTTAATAGGTATCCACTTTATATCATACCTCGTAAATAAAAATCGGAGGTTAAGTTGGACCGTAGGGTTATTCAAAATATTCTTCCTTTTGCGTCTTTCCCTAGTCCAAATATTTTGTACACGAAAACAAATTACACTAAATTTATACAAGTTAAGAACCGTGTATTTTTACTATGGAAATTGGATAGGCAAGCGTACGCGCACAGGAGCGAAATTTAGATTTGCAACTGGATGCTTCTTCCAAGACAGGAATTGAAGGTTTTCACGATAAGGTTTCAGAGGGCAAGTCAGAAAAACCACGTTTGAATGAATTATTGAAATATGCCCGATCCGGGGACACTCTTGTGGTATAGAGGCTTGACAGGCTAGACCGAACTGCTGGTCAGCTTATTCAATTGATTGAGGAATTGAACAAAAAGGAATATAAATTTTCGAATCTGAAGCAGTTGTTGCTATCGTTTCTGCTGGGCAATATGGTGATAGACAAAATCTCCCAAAACGATTAATAAGTTGCATAAATCACAAATAAAATCTTTGTGAGGTTTTTCCAGGACGATAGACTATGAGAAAAAATTTAATTTTAGTTTTAATCACGACACTTACAATTGGTTCCATTTGTGCGTTGGTTCATTACATTAGAATGGACGGTTTTTCATTCGCTTGGGCGCTGAACTTCCTGTTGATGTTTTGTGTGCTTGCTTTTACTGAAACGCTAAAAAGCCAGCTTACTTCTTCTTACTATGATGAAAAGGGCTGGGAACGGAGAGGAAAAATATACGAACCTCTTGGAATAAATTTTTTCAGAAAATTATTGGTTTGGACTGGTTGGGAAAAACTGAGTAAAAAATCTAACCCAATAGAAAAAAACACCAGCGTTTTGATGAATTTACATTATCAAACGAAAAAATCTGAACTAGGTCACGTAATTATCTTGGTTATCGTGCTGGGATTTAATGTTTTCGTAGCGTTGAAATTCGGAGCTCTCAAATCTTTGTGGCTACTAATATTAAATATCTTACTAAACCTTTACCCAATTTTCCTTCAACGATACAATCGGCCACGAATAGAAAGAGCTATAAATTTAAGCAGGCGGAGATAGAGATTGGAGATTTCGGTATCTGTGACCACTACAATACAGATTTCTTATAGCAGATGCTTTAACGATAATCCGTTTATACATGTTATAGAGGATGGAGGCTTGTAGCATCACTTAGCCTTACCCGGCACATCATGAACTATTTCCCCGGAACTGGAGATGAAGCGCAAGAAACTGAAAATAAGAAGAGCATTGGAGCGCCTGAAAAAAAATGCAGCCATGATTCCTCGTTCCGAAGACAACATGGAGGCCATTCATCAATTCCGCGTAGCCTATAAGAAAATGAGGGCCATCCTCCGGCTCTGTCACACAAAACACGCTAAAAAAACAATAAAAATACCTGCTGCTCTTAGAGACATCTACAACAAAGCAGGAAAAGTCCGCAAGTTTCAGCTCTATTATTCCTCGGTATTACCGCATCTCAATAAGCGCAACCGTTATCTCTTTGAGCTCATAAAAAGTATTCAACCGCTTACACAACAGTTGGACAAAGTCGTCTCAAAGGTTGACTTTCCTAAGGCAATCAAGTCAATTACCAGGAGAGCTCCGCAAAGAGTATCGAACAAAATCGTGAGAAAATTTATCCGAAGAAAAGCCAAAGCAGTAAGATCGGTGCTCGCACAAACAGTTATCTCAGATAGGAAATTGCATTCCGTCAAAAAAGACCTTAAGGATATCCTGTACAATGCAAACTTATTTTCTTTTGCCTTGCCGAAGCGTTTAAAGACTGTCGGAATTACGGATGAAAAAGGATTAAAAGAATTTACAGATCTATTGAATGATCACCAGGATTATGTCGACGGCATAAACATTTTAAGAAGTAACTCATTTTCTAACCTTACGGATAAAAATAAGGCCGCACTCCACAATATCCTTGCACAATGGGAACAGCGTAAAAGATTACTCGCCCAACGCATTCAAAATCGTAAAATAATATTGCTGCAAACCCAGGATGCGTTGCCATAAAAATAAATTGACTGTCTGTGAACGTTGACATATGTCAAAAATTGAGACAATTTGCGTTGCTATCTCGAAGCACATTTAAAATCAAGTATCCCATTTCTGGTGAGTCATTTTTTTCACTGACGATGCTCTCGATTTACTCACCAATTTTTTTGCACTGCAAATACCCATGTTAAAACTGAAAAAACAGGTCCTTTTTCAAAAGGATGTTTCAATTATATTTAGGCATGAGTAACTATCAAAATATTCCGCTAAAATGGACGTAGGTTTCCCGGGAATTAATTGATTATAAGATTCAAAAAATAATGGTTTTCTTTTCCCGTCGATACCTTTCGTTTTTTGATACAATTTCAAAAGTGACAGGCTATCATTTTAAGTTATGCGTCGTTTTTGAGACGAATTATTTGAATAGCATAGCTTGTGATAGTTCAGTTTTAATTACGTACCGGGATCATCATAAAGTCATTAATCATAAATATTGTATTGCAACAGCCTAAAAGTCCCGGTTCTTATCGTTTGAATAGACTGTCCGGATTTCACATTTTGAAAATTTAATTGCCTCTCTTTTAATACAAACGGTATCCAGTTATTAAGCATGAGTAGCTTTCTGTTAGGAAGTGGTATGACTCTAGATATTTTTCGAGTTGCAACTAGTTTATAGCCCAGTAGTCTGTCGACCTTCCGGCGGCCGCTCTCCAACATAGCTACAAAGGAGATTAAAAGGACTATTAAAGCATACAAGTACAGAAAATCTTTAACTTTTAAAATATAGGCATCAATGTTTTTCGAAAATATCCAGTTACCCCGTTGAGATTTTGGTGGAATGAAAGGTGAAATCAACGACAGGCATATAAATCCAATCATAAAATATAATACCGTTTTAGTTAACCCTTGACCCTTTTTTGCTGAACCGAAGTATCGCCGTAGATCAGCCTCTGAGTATTTTTCCATTTGACGGTGGGTATCCATTTTCGAACACATTTAGAACCTTTTGAATCTAAAATTCTGATTATTAATTTGCCTTTGATGTCAACTAACATTTTCGGCGATTAAGAATGGATCAATATTCTCATTTCATATGCTTCGTTTTTTGAAACAAATGAATTACCCATATTTCCAACAATTAATGTCAGTTGCTCTCTTTTCTCCTAATCTTTTTACTTTCCTTTATTAAAATAAGTATAATGGTAACAGTGGTCAAATTGACCGAAAAATAGTCGTATTGTCCGGAAAAATCTAAATGATACGCCACTTGAAATAATCCGACATCCGCAGCTAGCTTTGACTCTACAAAATCATACTTGACAAAAAGAATAGGGCCCGTTGAAATCATATATGAAAACACTCCAATTGAAAAGGCACAGATCTGTACAACATAACAACCAATTAACACCTTAAACCCCGGCAATTCATTTCTATACGTCAATATTCCGCCAATTATTTGGAAACATGAAAATATAAGTAGTAAAAAGGCAACTCCGGCCTTCACATTGTCATAATCTGAATTTAAATATTCCCGAGCGACCAGATAGAAGAAAGTAACACCTCCTAAAATTGATAGAATCGCGATACCTTTATTGCCCTTAATCAGATTGCCGTTCTTCATTTATATATCTTGTCGAAAGACAATTTTAGATGAATAGAAATTAACACTTTCAATAATAATACTATTTCTTAATTGCCGTTAACTCAGTAATAAGTTCCTCTGCCTCACTGCTGTCTTCTCCTTCCGCTTTTGAAATCTTTACAGCCTCTTTTGCAGCTTTTAGGGCCAAATATTTATTACCAACTTTATTTTGAAGATTAGAATAAATGCATAGATGCTCATAGTTTTTGTGCAATTTTAATACCCTGTCCATAACCTGGATGCCAATTTTCAGCGTTTCTTTATCTTTGGCAAAATGCTTCAAATAAATTCCCGTTTCATACATCGTCTGCCAATCATTTGCACCGACTGTTTTTCCATACTGCAAAGTTGATTTGGCATAACCAGGCCAATCACGTTTTCCTCCGAAATAATAAATTTGGGTTAAGGACAGGAGTTTGGATGTATCTGCGAAACTAGTGGCCACGATTTTTTTCAGTTCACCTAATAAGGCCAAATTATTTTCTCCTCCTGCCTTGAATGCTGTTTGAGTTATAATTCTCTGAGCCATTTTATCTACATCGGCCTTTCCAAACAGAGGAATAAATCTTTCCTGGGATTTCAAAAAAAACTGGCTAGTAGGTGTTTTGAAGTCAAGCAAATTTGTAAAAATGAATCTGAGATTTTTTTCTGACTCCAATTCTTGGGCAGACCGTGTGCTTAGGTATTCCTGTACAATCTTTTCTTTCGGGTTATCTTTCACCATATAATAGGTAAGCACACTGCTCAAATTAAACAATAGCTGCGGAGACCTTTCGCCCAGATCGTACTTTGACAGCAATGTAAACAAGGCAGTATTGGGATCAGACGCATTTTTACCATCCTGAATAAAATCATTAGATGGTTTGAATCCAGCACTTTGATGGGATTTTTCACCTTCTTTATCAAAATACAAATAAGTAGGAAATCCCATAATTCCATATTGTTTAGAAAGTGCTTCACCAGCCCCTTTATCTTCACTATCTATTTTAAAGCTGATAAAGTTAGCGTTATAAAAGTCAATGACCCTTGGATCCGTGAATGCTTCCTTTTCCATTTGCCGGCAAAAGTGGCAAGATTTGGTCTGTGCATACAGAAAGATTTGTTTTCCACTTTTGCCCGCATTCCGCACGGTCTCATCCCAAGAAGATGCAGTAAAATCAATACCTGCCTTAGGTTGCGCGTGGGAAACCAAAACAGCAAATATTAAGACAATGATGTAAAAAATTCTTTTCATGACGATGACTTTGTTAAATAGAAATAAACTAGAGTGATCAAGAAGTTCGTTTTTTGAGACAATTTTTCTATAAGTGACAACCTGTCACTTACAGCAGCATCTGATCGTTTTGCGAGAAAAATACAAACCGACAATGGTCCATAAATTACGCCAATACACTTATGCTATATAAGCAAAATCCCAAAAGATATACCCTGCAGGCAGGCAAAGTGGCAATATGGCCTCAGCTTTCTTTTAAATATCCTTTCAGCACCGAAATAATATTGTCAGAACTGGGTCTGGGCGCGTGCGTTTGCAACATTTTACCTTCTGCATCAATTAGTATATATCTGGGAATTCCCGAAAGACGGTAATTTTCCCAGATATTCATTGATTTGTTTTCAATTCAAAACAGAACAATAGCCCAGTATTTTTTTGGAAAGCACAATCAAAATACTATTTTTTTCCTTTTATTTTTATTGAGATTTGGCCCTCTACGTTAAGCATTGCTTCTCCATCTAAATCGGATCTAACAATTGGAGGCTCAGTGCCAAACGACCCGTTATGTGCAAAATAGTCTGACATTAACCTACCAGCCAAATTTGGATCTGTAAATACAATAACTCGTTTAACTTTTGGGGCTAGGTCATCGTCAATTAGGTAGGATATTGATAACTTGTTCTCACCGTAAGTATGAGCCGACCTTAAAAGCTCATCATTGCTTATGGAGTTATTTTCTTTATCCAACAAGATGACCTTTGGGAAGAAGAATGTCGGCTGCTTATAAATGGCGCCTTTGGCACCATTTCTTTTTGATGTGACAATGAGGAGATATCTTTCTGTTTTTTGATCTACTTCGATTGCACCGTAAAAGCTTTTACCAGTTTTGAAGTCGAATGGCTTTTTTATTCTATTAATATTAAATGTGGTGTCATCAGAAATTTTCCCAAATTTCATTTCCCCGAATTGCAATAGATCGACGTCAGCTAATAACAACGCTTGTTTACAATCATCTACTACTTTTTGCTGAAAATTATGATAGGAATTAATACAGGATATTGACGACCAGATTAGCAGACAAATTACAAAATTACCTTTCATTAATATTTTTAAAGATGTGATAAATACAATTTAAATAAAGAGAAAAACTTGCCGCTTAACACCTTCTGCGCCATTAACACATAAATATCCGGCAACCCATCGTGATTTGCATCCCTGATGATGGACAATTTTGGAAGTGACCAGGCTGCCACTTTATGTTATGCATCGTTTTTGAGCCGAATTGCAAAGCTTCATCCAACCATTAATTCCAAAATCCAATAAATATTAAAAAGTACATAATAAGTAATTAGCGTCTAATTTAAAATAATCCTATTGACAATCAACTCCCTTACATTTAAAGGAAAATACTAAACAGCAGGTGATCTCAGTCTGAGAAAAACCACCGTTTAAACCTGACGTTTTATACGATAAACACAGCCATACTTATTAGCCGCCTAAACGAGGGTCAACATAAGCAAACCCCAAACTTATTCGCTACGTAAGCTCTTGACGGGATTCATCAACGCGGCTTTGACACTTTGAAAACTTACGGTTAGCAGGGCAATTCCTACGGCAAGTCCACCCGCTACTGCAAATGTCCACCACTTGATGTCAGATTTATAAGCGAATTCCTGTAACCACCAATGCATAGCATACCAGGCAATGGGCGAAGCTAGTGTCTAATTGCATAGATATTATTCATTAAATTCAATAAAAGTGTTATATTTATGGCATGTCAAGAAAAGTGTCGCCATATCCGATTCCGGAAGCGGATCAACAAGAACTGGAAAGAAGAATTCGCAGTAGAAATATTTCCCGAAAAGAAAATGATCGGGCCTATATTGTGATTGAAAGCAGTAAAGGCCGTCAGCCTTCTGAGATAGCTAAGGAGCTGAGAACCTACGCTAATAAAGTAATTTTTTGGCGTAGGGCGTATCAGTCAAAAGGCTTGTCAGGGTTAGAAGACCAGCCCAAGGCTGGGCGTACAGTTATTTATGATGCGGCTTTCAATGAATCTGTACTTAAAAAGATAAGTGAAACACCACCAGTCGGTTACTCCCGATGGGATGCGCCGCTTCTTGCTACTGAACTCAATTGTAGTACCGATGCAATCTGGCGATTATTAAAGAAGGAAGGCATTCATTTAAACAGACAACGCAGTTGGTGCATTAGTGCCGACAAGGATTTTGCTGCAAAATCAGCAGACATTGTCGGGCTGTATTTAACGCCGCCCATGAACGCCATTGTTATTTGTGTAGACGAAAAAC
>NZ_JAVFVU010000016.1 GCF_030929615.1 Dyadobacter sp. LHD-138
TAAAAGCGTTCCGTTCCACCTCACGGGGTGTCAGGGATATTTCATTCTTCCTTTTCAGACTATCCAAACTCTACGCATGAAGTCCCGATTCAATTCCCCCCAAGAATTTGGCTTGTTCCGTTTTTTGACCAAAATGGTTCGAAGGCTCACTTCTCAATCGTTTCCGGCTCATAGCAATATCCAGAATGCATCTGGAAAAAATCAACTGATAATATATAATTTCCCAAAGAACGGACGTACCAGATTCACTGAATTGAGAATCTGATACGCTTCCAAGACTATTTTATTGCGAGTTGCTTTTCCAGCCAAATACCATCCCAGGTCCTTTCCTGCCACTTTGACGAAACTTTTACAGACCCTATTTTCTCCCGGATCTGTTTTTCGTATGGCATAATTCTCGGATCATTGGCAGCCAAAAGTTCATTTAAATACGGCAGCTGGCTATTGCCCAGGCTCATGATGTACTGCATATCCAGGTGATTGGCATAATTAGGATTATACCAGGTTATTAGCCGGTCCCAATTGATCATGCCATAACATGAAATGACAAAATATAGTACCCAGGCGTTTTGCCGTAATAAATACCAGTTTGTCCGTATCCGATAAATTTTAAGCAAAGTAAGATAAAGGCCAATGCCGGATAACAGCATACCAATAAATACCCAGATCCGTTTGTAGGTTAAGCCAAATGCATCGATGTACAGGAGATTTTTATAACAGGTAAAGAGAATCAGCATCCCGTTAAGTGCAATCCAGAGTGAAGCCAGCTTAACAAGCCTTTCTTTGCGGACGTAAAAATTCTGATTTGCCCGAAAATAGTACATAATTAATAAAATGGCCACGATTAAACTGACAACCAAAGCTTCAAGTCCCTGATGCACCTGCTCGGAAAAATCCGCAGCCGAATGATTAAGCGCAGGCAGAAATATCTGAAGAATATTAAAAACCAGAAATATCACGATCAGGGCATTGAGCATAATAAACATAACAACCGCCTGTTTATTCTCATAATAAAGCCCCATCGGCGTTCCTGCGTGTCTTTTTACACGGATTCTGGAAAGCATGTCGGGCTGTTTAATATCCCAATCCGTTAATTTTTCGATACCCCATGAAAAAAATAAAGGGCAAATAATGATGGCGCTAAAACCGATATAGGCGATCAGTTCAAAGTTAAATTCCCATGCAGGAAAGGTGATTTTCAGAAAAAAATCAGGATTGGATGCACCGTACAACATGTAAAATATCAGGGTAACCGAAACCGGAGCCACATACAAAGGCATTTTTTTTATTAAAAAAAGCGATCGCTGCGGCTTTAGAAACATTTCATGGATGAGTTTTATCCCGCTAATAATCGCCTGTAAAAAGCTGAATAAAAAACTACCGGTAAGGCCATTCATAAAAGCCACCCACAAACTACTCCGTACTGAAAATACAAATCCGGCAAGCACAATGAAGGAGATATTATAAGCTGCAATATCGCTGAACGTTGCATGCCAGGCGGTGCCTGTAGCAATGATCAGATGCCCGGTCGCAGCCAGCAGCCAGAATTTTTCGTTTAAAAGACCGTGGTACCAGGTGATAACCGCAACACTCAATAAAGAAAATACAAGCGCATTAACGCCGGTTGCATTGCTGTAAAACAAATACGTGTGAACAGCGGTCATGGCGAACCAGAGCAGATAAGTACGAAGTTTGATCATGGTTTTTATATTTTAAAAGTACTTTGTATTACAAAGTAAATAGATTTAAAATTAGAAAGAGAAAGAAAACGTGTTTTTTTTCGGTAAAACAAAAAGCGGATAATCCTCTGAGAGGTTACCCGCTTTCTATACTTAAATGATTATTAATTTCCTTACCGCGCCACTTCAATCTTGAACTTCTTCCCCTTCATTTTCTCCTCGAAAATCAGGCTGAGCATCGATTTTACCTTGCTTTTCCTTACGGCTGCGAAGGATATAGTGTCCTTCACCTCGATCAATCCAAGATCTTGTTTTTCAAGTTTTCCTTTTTGCAATAAAAACCCGACAATATCCATTTTGTTCAATTTGTTCTTTTTACCACCACTGATATAAATGGTCGTCCAGTCCGAGGGAGCCGGCAAAGTCAGCTTGGCCGGCAGGTCAAGGACCGGCGGCTTTCTGTCGATATAATTCGGTAAAGTATCATCAGCATTCAGCAGGATATAAGCCGTACCTTCAGATAACATCCGTGCCGTACGACCATTTCTATGCGTAAACTCATCCCCTTTCATCGGAAGCTCAAAATGGATAACATGCTTCATATCAGGAATATCCAGACCTCTCGCTGCTAAATCCGTTGCAGCCAGGTATAAGACCGATCCATTCCGAAAACGAATCAAGGTACGCTCGCGCTCTTCTTGTTCAAGCTTGCCGTGAAAATAGGTACAGTCGATACCTTCTTCTTTTAATATACTGCTTAATCTTTCCACCGATTCCCGCAGATTGCAGAAAATCAATGTTGATTCCGCCCCCAGGAAACTAAGAAGCTGCACAAGCTTCTCGGTTTTATCCTTTTTCTCGGACAAAACCAGTTTAACCGTTAAGCCGCTATTTTGTTTTTTGTTTCCGATAAAATCCAGTTCGACCGGATTTTTCACTCTGGTAAATGCCGGTACTTTTGTCCCTGCCGTAGCCGACACAAGAATTGTCTTTTTCAATGCGCGAAGATTGCCCATGATCTCCCCCATTTCATCCTGAAAACCAAGCTCCAGCGACTTATCAAATTCGTCGAGAATCAGTGTCGTAATTTTTCTGGTTGTAAAAGTTTTGCGGAAAATATGGTCCATCAGCCTGCCGGGCGTTCCAATCAAAAGGGCAGGCGCCTCACTCAGACTTCTGATTTCCGTCTGCATATCATGACCGCCATAACAACAGGTAACCTTAAAACCCGTTGACATTTTCCGCCACACCTGCTCAATCTGTAATGCCAGTTCTCTTGTCGGTACAACAACCATGCACTGCACGTCCGCGATATCTTTTTGCAAAATGGATAAAAGCGGCAGCAGAAACGCCAGTGTTTTACCTGAACCTGTTGGCGATAGTAAAAGTATTTCTGAATTTTCCTGAATCGCTGTATTTGCTTGCTGCTGCATTTCATTCAATGCAACAATACCCAGCCCTGAAAGCGTGGTCTCTAAGTTTTCCTGATTTGACATGGGACAAAGGTACTCTGTTCTGCGACGAAAACCGTGCACCGGAAATTATTTGATCTTTATTGTCCCTTTAAACCGCTTTGGCTGATTGTATAAAACCAGTCCAAGTAATTTCCATTGATGATCTCCGGCCACATCATAATGTATTACACCGTTGTTCAAATAGGTATACGTCAGCCCGGGCGCCCATTCATGCCCAATTACCGTTCCTGACTTCAATACCTTACCAGACAATTGTCCGCTGTAAATAGAATCCTTACGATACACATACATCAGGTCCAGGTTATAAGAGAGTGACTCTTCCAGATTTTCCGTACCGGCTATTTCATGCGCCCTCAACTGATTGGCCTGACTTTGATTGTTAACAACGGCACTGCGCATAAAAGACAAAATGCCGACAATAAATACAACCGCAGAAAGCATTCCGAGATTTTTCAACACCAATTTCAATACACTGAACACGATCAGCAGGAACCAGACCAGCATGCCCAGATTCAGCAAAGACCATAAAAGATAATTCATTTTTGCATTTTAAGTTGAATGAAAAATAGAAAAGCAGCCAGATTCCAGCTGCTTTTCTATTTTAATTTGTAATCAATCCGGCTATTGCGGGATCCTGTCCCTGCCCTGCCGTTCAAACATCCATTGCGGATACTCCGTACTTAATAAACTGGCTTCGTACAACTGGGCAAGATCAGATTGCGACAACGAAATGGTTGTTGCTGCGATATTTTCTTTCAATTGCTCCGGCTTTTTCGCGCCAATGATCAGGCTCGTCACGCTTTTTTGACTCAATACCCAGGCCAGCGCGATTTGTGCGACTGATACGCCATGGGCTTCCGCAATCGGCTGAATAACTTCAATAATATCGTATGCTTTCTCCTTGTCAATCGGAGGAAAGTCAAAACTGTCACGGCGATTATCGCCCGAAGTTTTATTGTTTCTTGTATATTTTCCAGAAAGAAAACCACCCGCCAGCGGGCTCCATGGCATTAAAGCAAGGTTTTGATCTTCCATCATCGGAATCAGCTCACGTTCGAGCTCGCGGTTGGCGATGGAATAATAATGCTGACAAGCCACGAATTTCGTCCATCCGTTTTTCTCGGCAATACCATTCGCCTTCATGATCTGCCACGCCGCATGGTTGCTCACGCCGAGATAACGTACTTTTCCCGAACGGACGATATCTTCCAGACCGCGCATCGTTTCTTCAAGCGACGTGTAAGCATCTACGCCATGAATATAAAATAAGTCAATATGATCCGTGCCAAGTCTGCGCAAACTATCCTCTACGGAATCCATGATGTGCAGCCTCGATAAGCCAATCTGGTTCGCACCGGGCGCCATTCTACCTCTGGCTTTAGTAGCGACAACCACCTCGCTTCTGCTAATACCTAAATCTTTAAAAGCTTTCCCCAGTATTTCCTCGGATTTGCCATAAGAATAGACATTCGCGGTATCAAAGAAATTAATCCCGCTATCAAAAGCCGTTTTTATCAATGCATTGCCTTCTTCCTGCTGAAGCTTTCCAATGGCTTCCCAATATCCATCTCCACCGAATGTCATCGTACCAAAACAAAGTTCTGAAACCAGGACACCCGTATTTCCTAAAAACTTATACTTCATAAAATAGTCTGTTTTTAATGAATACTATAACCGTCCTTAAAAGTAAGGTTTATTTCAGCAGGGAAAGAGCATTATTCAAACAAATCTTCCGACCTGTCCAGCATCAAAATGGAGCCCTGAGGCACGATAACATATTTTTCTCCATCGTATTCCAGATCGATGGCATTTCTTTGCAGATAAATCGCAATATCGCCTTCCTTGGCCTGCAACGGCATGTATTTCAGCTTTTCCTCCACCTCTTTCCAGGACTCATCCTCCGACGCAGACGGAATTGGATAACCCGGCCCCACTTTGATCACATAACCGCTTTGCACCTGTTCCTTTTCAGTGATGGTGGGCGGCAAATACAGGCCGGTGTTCGTGCGGTCCGTAGGACTTTTGGGTTTAATCAAAACGCGGTCTCCTACGATGATCAATCTTCTTAATCGGTTATCTGCTGTAACTTCGTACATATATCAATTCTGTCGCGGTGCGACGTTATGGTTAATTTTATAAAATCTTACCTAAAAAATAATACTCAGCGGTTTCACTGTCAGGTTGGCAGAAATCGGGATATAGAAAACCTGATTTTCAAATTATCCATTGAAAATCTGACATTGTATGATTTCCCGTGATCAGAATTGGAAGTAAATAAACTGATTTTTTATGACCACACCCAGAAAGTAAACCAGGGACAAAATCGTTATGAAAAGCAACACAAAAACAGTCGTATTTTTCGTCGGGATATGCTGGCAATAATGTTCTTTAACCAAAAGAAAAACAATCAGAAAGACGCAAAACCACATTTCAACGTGATTGAACGGTGTATTGATTTTGTCACTCAATGATAAGGTTGTAATTTGTTTGAATATAATGACTGACTTGGTGATGTTATTTCTAAAAAACACCCATGTAAGTGTTACCAGAATAAAGGTCATTAAAACATTAAATGTCCGGACTATCGCATTATTAGGAATCGAAATTCCGGCATTTTTCAACCACTTATCGCGCAGGGATGCCGTAACCTGATACGTACCGTGCAGAGCTCCCCAAATCACAAATTGCCAGAATGGACCATGCCATAAACCACTCACCAGAAAGACGATGAACTGGTTGCGGTATTTGTTAAATTCACCTTTACGATTACCGCCCAGCGGGATATACAAGTAATCCCGAAACCAGGAAGATAACGAAATATGCCAGCGTCCCCAGAATTCGGCTACCGATTTTGACTCATAAGGCGAACGGAAGTTATCCATTAATGTAAAACCCATCACGCGCGCCGCACCAATGGCAATGTCAGAGTATCCTGAGAAATCGCAGTAGATCTGGAATGAGTAAAAGACCATCGCAGTAACCAAAGTTAATCCATTTTGGTCCGACGGAGCCAGATAGGCATGATCCACAACCATAGAAAGTCGGTCGGCAATCACCAGTTTCTTAAAGAAGCCAAATGCCATCTGCATCAAACCCGACTTTACCTTTTCAAAATCGTACTTAAAATAGGAATGAAACTGGTAAAGCATATTCTGCGGCCGCTCGATCGGACCGGCCACCAGCTGGGGATAAAACATCACATAGAGCGCATAAATACCAAAATTACGCTCAGGCGCCTGGTTTCCGCGATATACTTCAATGGTATAACTCATGGCCTGGAACGTGTGGAACGACAAACCGATCGGCAGTAAAATGTGACCCGCATTGTCCACCATCCAGGCAAGGATTGGCCGCGGAATCACCCTTTCCAGGTGCGGGATCATCGGGTGAAACCCAATACTTTCCATTAAATTATTAAAAGAATTTTCGAGAAAATCGTAGTATTTAAAGAAACAGAGAATACCGATATTTGAAATAAGGCTGATGATCAGTAAGAGCTTCTTCTGTTTTTGATCCTTTGTCTGGGCAATCCAGATCCCAGCATAATAATCGATAACGATGGTAGCAAACAGGATTAGGATAAAAACCGGTTTGAAAACCATGTAAAAATAGCAGCTCGCTGCCAGCAGCAACATCCACCGTCCCCGCCACGACAGGCAGAAATATGCCAGCGTAACCACTATAAAAAAGATTAGAAACTGTATTGAATTAAAAAGCATCAGTAACGAACGCGCATAGTGTTATTGAATAATTACCTTCTGGTTGGTCTGCGAAACCCTGGTACCATTTTTCGATACATTCCAGACTCCAATTTTATATTCTCCGGCCCGGATCGTACCCTTGGGACAAATCGCGCCGGTGTTATTTAAAGGAAAGGAAAACAAATACAGGTTGTTTTCTGATTCTAAAACAGCATAATTCCTTTCGCCTGAAACCGTTTGAAAATCATGACCGATATTCAAAACATCCGGCGAGGAATTATTCAGCACAACATTTACAGAGGTCATCCCTGACGAATCTGCCAGTGAGATTTTATCTTCATCTGCATGAATAAGCGGCTTCGGTAAAGAATAAATGCCCATTTTATCAACCTTTAATAGGGTCGTCGCCAGCATGGTTTCAAAGGCACTGTTTTTCGTAGCACCTAAACCGACACCGTTTCTCTTTTGGTTGAACGCAAAAGCGGTACGTACCACGCCTGTCTCCTCGATGATCGGCAAATAGTTTACGAACGTCGATGCCCAGACACCAATGGAAACCAATAACATCAGTACAAAAACCAAAATCTGGTTTCTGCCCTCGAATGACTGCACGACGATGATGTAAATAACCGAAGTCATTACCGCGGGATACATTTTATAAGTGCTCCAAAGGATAATATGCGGGTCAAATCGGGTCCTGAAAACGACCACGAGAATCATGCTGATCAGGACGTACACCAATGTCCCAAGCCAGAACGCGTTCCAGCGGTTGTTATCATGCTGTACTTTGGGCAGCCCTTTAAACCTTTTTGCAAGTTGGTCAGGAATCCACTGCCCCCAGAAAGGTGATGTGGATAAAATACCGATAAGCCAGGTCGAAAAAACCACAAATAACGCCAGTCCGGCCAGCGTCGGAATGATCATTCGTTTGGCAAATGCGGCATTGGCGATGATATCAAAATCTCCTCCCAGCATGGTGAAAAACGCAAGGAAGGTGCGGAAAGGATATTGCAGAATGTAATCGAAAGCCTTATCATTTCCCTGCACAAAATCGAAACCATGGAAATAAAGATAAATGGCAACGGCACCCGAAATTGTCCATAGCACAGCATCGCGCCAACGCACCTGAAATAGCAAAAGCACCAGTCCTGAAGGCCAGACCATCATGCCGTTGCCCATGCTGAACGTATCAATATAAGCCAGCAATAATGCCAGAAACAACGGAAACGTCTTCTGTTTGGCAAGAAAATACAAACTGGCAACAGATAACAAAATCACCATCTGATACTGCAATGACATGATTGTCATGAAAGTACCGGCATAGGACTGAAAGTTAAAGATGAAGAAAGCGATTGGCACAGCCAGTACCCATTTGCCGCCCTGACGCAGATAACTGTAAGCAAGCAATCCAAACAAAACGAGAACGCTCAGGTTTCCACAAAATGCCAGATCACGGAAATTAAGCTTATTCGTTAAAAAATATTGCCCCAAAACAATCAGACGCGCAGCCAGAACCCTATGTTCGTTGTTCGGAAAAATAATGGTCTGCCATTTTTCGATCAGCAAAGGCGCTTCAATCCAGTTGATCAGGAAATAAGGGATATTTTCAACATCGTCGAACCAGGGAATGTTGATGCTGTATTTTACACAGAAATAGTAAAATACGACGATCACAGCCAGTGGTAACAATCCAAGGAAAAATCGAACGGGAAGCGGTATGTTTTTTTCCTGACTATTCATGTTTATCAACCATAATGATAGCCTCTTTACCAAAATAACCCGCCATGCATTTATTCCACCAGTGATCTTTGTTGACACTGATATCATCAAAATATAAGGACATAGGCCTTGTCCGGATAGGCGGCAAGTAAACGACGGGATCCTTTGAATTCTGGATCATTGCATAACGTTCTTCCGTTTCCCTGCTAAAAGCCGCGGCTTTTCCTTTCAATAAGTCGGTGTAAATCATTTTCACATTGCTGCTGCGGAAAAACGAAAATGCAATCGAGATCACCAATAAGGAATACAACACGCCGTAACGCAGAAACGACAATGGGAAATGCCCCGTATAACGTGTATGCAAATAGTGAAATATTACCCCGACGACGTAGAACCAGCCGATCAGGAAAAACAGGTACACGCAGTTTAGAGCGCGTGCCGAAGGTTCAATTCCAATACCATAATAGGAAGGAAATATTTGCGCAGACAATACGCCAATGTAAAGCAGCACGGCAAACCATACCGGCATGGAAAAATATTTTCGGGCGCCAACAGATACCTTGGAAAGTACAATAATCCAGGCCAGTGAGAAAATCAATAAAGGTGTTTTAAAAGTCCAGTCGAAGCTTAGGAAAGCCAGTTTTTTAAATGAAGAAACGACCGAAAAAACAATATTCCTACTTAAAGGATTACCGTCCAAACGTGCCTGATTTCCGGGCGCGGTAAAAAAGAAATAGCTGGATACAGCCGCTACGATGAGCATGCTGACCATTAAGCCATCGATTTTTCTATGAAATACCAGTTTGTAAAACCATAGGGCTGCAATCAGTAAAAGAATAATCAACAGGTTGGTTTCGCTGCTTCCGATGATGGCGAAAACGAAAAAGTTGGCCAAAATAGCCAGCAACGTCTTTTTGGTATCCTGACGGTACCAATCCAAAACAACGGCCACCCACAAAAGCGTGAAAATATTAGGAACGGTGTAAGTAACAAAGGAGGCCATCCAATAAAATCCTTCCACGATGCTGGCCATTTTCAGGATGTACAGGAAAAAGATTACGCCTGCAAAACCTAAATGCGCAATCCGTGACAAGGTGGGCGTTAAATGCCGGAACAGGTTATACAATGCAAACAGCAGACCGGTAAATAAAACCACCGGAATGACCTTAAACCCGGTAACCGAATGGAACAGCAACGGGTTTGAATGGTTCAGGAAAATACCAAAATACCTTCCGGTCCATCCCGAATAGTAAAAATTCATCGCTTCCAGCCAGCTGTATTTGAAAACCGTATCGATATAACAATAGTCGTCGGCAGGGGAAGGATGGTTGAAATAGGAAAGTGCCAGCAAAGGCAAAAGCACGCTCAATAAAAGCAGCGTGTTGATGTAATTACCAACGGTTCGGTATTTCTTATAAAATCTATTCATTAACTGTTTTCTCAATAATGTAACGTGGACGGCCCTTTACTTCTTCGTAAATTTTGCCGATATACTCTCCGATCAAACCCAGGGCCATCATATTGGAACCGCTGAAAAAGGTGAGAGGCAGCATGGTTGACGTCCAGCCCGGGACAGTATGCCCGATTAAAAATGATAAAAAGATATAAGCCACGATCACCATCGCGACCATAAAATTGAAAAAGCCAAAATAAAGCACCAACCGCATTGGAAAGGTAGAAAAGGAAGTAATCCCGTTCCACGCAAAAAGCAACATCTTACTTAACGGATACTTGGTTTCTCCGGCTACACGTTCCAGACGGCTGTAAACCACCTTGTCATTCCTGAAACCGATCAGCGGCACAATACCGCGCAAGAACATATTAATTTCCCTGAAATTGCCCAGTTCCTGAAGAACGCGGCGATCCATCAGACGAAAATCTGCGTGATTGAATACAACCGGAACGCCCATTTTCTGCATCAGTACATAAAACCCTTCTGCCGAAAAACGTTTGAACCAGCTGTCAGCGCTTCTGTCGCCGCGCACACCGTACACCACCATAGCACCTTCCTGATGTTTTTCGATCATGGAAGTAATCGCATTGATGTCGTCCTGCAAATCGGCGTCAATGGTAATAAAGCAATCAAAGTTATCGATATGTTTTTCAAGACCGGCCATGATCGCACTCTGGTGACCAAAATTTCTTGACAATTTAACACCAATGATCGTATCGTCCTGTTGGCACAAGTCTTCAATGATATCCCAGGTTTTATCCCGGCTTCCATCATTAACAAAACAGATTTTGCTGTCTGCAGCAATAAGTCCCCGTTCTTTAATACCAGTGTAATAGGTTTTGAGCGTCGAATAGGTCAGATTCAAAATCGCTTCCTCATTGTAACATGGTACTACTAAAAGCAGACGAGATGGATTCATATTGTGTGGTTTGTTGGCGCGACAAAAATAGTAGTAATAAGTTAATTAAGTAGTTTTTGGCTGTTTTTGAAAAATTATCCCATTGAATCCCGGCGTGGGCATCGCAATAATAACCTCAGCGCGGCAATGTTTTATAGAGTAAAATCCCAATGCCTGCGAAGACCATATTAGGCAGCCAAACTGCAAACAGTGTGCTTACCGTTCCGGCTTCCGCAACGCCTTTTGACAATAAGAAAAACAGGATGTAAACGAATGCGAGCATAAAACCGAGGGCAATCTGCCAGCCTACCCCGCGCCTGCTTTTTCGCCCGGAGACAATGACACCTATGGCCGTGAGAATCAGAATGGCAAAAGGCTGGGTGAACCGCACGTATTTTTCAATCAGATAGACTTCGAGTCCATCCGCTCCCCGGCTTTTCAAAAGGTCGATGTATTCGTTTAATTCAGGCAGGGTGAACGTCTCGTACAAATTGTAATTACTTTCGAAATCCTTGGGATACAAATTGATCGTTGTATCAATATCTTTGGGATAACTGATGGATTCTCTCAGGCTGTCAATCGTCCTTACCTGGATATTCTGAAGGGTCCACTTCTGCTTTTTTGGCTGCCAGACAATCTTATCCGCTGAAAGTTTCTGCAAAAGCTGATTGCCTTTGATGGTTTCCATCGTGAACTTATTCCCCGTTTTCGTAGCATTATTATAGCTTTCCAGATAGGCGTACACATCCGGTGCGATGGTGATGTGCACATTTCGTCCGCTGAACGTAAATTCATTTTTCACATAGGCCTTCTCGAACGTGTTCCGGATTTTATTCGCCTTGGGAAGCACCCAGCCTACCTGAAGAAAAGTGATGCCGCCAAGCACCGTGGCACCCACCAGATACGGTAGCAAAATTCTGCTAAAACTCATCCCGCTGCTCAGCATGGCAACGATTTCTGTCCGGGCGGCAATCCGCGATGTAAAAAAAACCGTGGCGATAAATACCATCAGCGGACTGATATAATTGATCCAGTACGGTATTAAATTAAGGTAATAATCAACCAGAATTTCGTTAATAGGCGCCTTTTTTTCAAGAAAATCATCTACTTTTTCTGTATAGTCGATCATACAAATGATCAGTACGATCACAAAAGCAACGAAGAAATAAGTAATCAGGAAATTCTTGATCAGATAACGATCCAATATTTTCAATCTCATGGCTGGGTAGGTCTCATCGGCGTTGTACTAATAAATTTTTGGAAACCTCAAGACTTATAAACAACGTATGGTTTTCATTAATCTGTACAGATGCTGACTTATCATATTCGTTAATTTCTTTAATTTCGATCAAACAGCCAAGCGTTATACCGGCTCTGTCCAAATGCTGAAGAAACGACGGCGCATGATCAAGCACGCCCATCATCCTTACTTTCTCACCAATCTGGACCTCGGTCAGTATAAAATAATCCGGTTCGGTCAGGTTCCCTTTTGCATCAGGAATCGGGTCTCCATGCGGATCAAATCTCGGATGGCCAAGGAATGCATCGAGGCGTTCCACCAGATGATCCGACGGAATATGTTCAAGCTCTTCTGCAATGTCATGTACCTCATCCCAGCCGAAACCCAGTTTTTCAACCAGAAACACTTCCCATAACCGGTGTTTCCGGATTACGTTGATGGCAACCTTCTCACCCGACTCCGTAAGTCTTACGCCCTGATACTTTTTATAATGTATCAATCCTTTCTCTGCAAGCTTACGCAGCATATCCGTAACGGACGCAGCGCGGGTCGACGTACTTTCCGCCAAAGCGTTTGTACTCACCTCATGCCCTTCACGTCCTGAAAGGGCGTGAATAATTTTCAAATAATTTTCTTCTGTGAAGGAGTTCTGCATCGTATGTTTATCCCAAAACCTCAATATTTCAGCAAAAGTACAATTTACTAATCGTATTTAAAAAAATTTAGATTAACCTAAAAATATATTTAAAGTTTTACATATCTTTGTTTTCAATAAACCAAATTGTTTATTTTTGACATTCGAAAAATGTTTGACAATTTAACAGCCAAGGATTCATTGCCTAAAAACACCACGGACAACTCCGGTAAGCTTGCTTCATTACCAGAAGTACATGCTTCAATCCATGTACCCGAAGGTGCCGGTTTTTGGAAAAAGTTAATGGCTTTCACGGGGCCAGGGCTCATGGTCGCAGTCGGATATATCGATCCGGGCAACTGGGCTACGGATATTGAGGGAGGTTCCCGCTTTGGCTACACCTTACTAACGGTTATCCTGATCTCCAATTTATTCGCCATGTTGTTGCAGCATCTGGCACTAAAACTGGGGATTGCTTCCGGTCGTGACCTTGCCCAGGCTTGTCGTGATTATTACTCCCGCCCCGTTTCACTGGTGCTGTGGGTGTTGTCTGAAATTGCCATCGCTGCGACAGATCTTGCGGAAGTAATCGGTTCTGCCATTGCGTTAAATTTATTATTCGGTCTGCCCTTGACCGTGGGAATCGTTTTTACTTCACTCGACGTACTACTCGTTTTATATTTTCAGCAAAAAGGCTTTCGCATCATTGAAAGTATCATAGCAGCACTGATGAGCATCATTTTGTTAAGTTTTTTTTATGAAATGATCGTTTCACAACCTTCCCTTCCGGATATTTTAACGGGACTTTTGCCCAAAACAGAAATTGTCACCAACCCCGGAATGCTTTACATCGCGATTGGTATTCTTGGAGCCACAGTGATGCCCCATAATCTATATCTGCATTCCAGCATCGTCCAGACCCGAAATTTTAAACGGGACGATACCGGCAAAAGAAGCGCAATCAAGTTTGCAACGATTGATTCTACTCTGGCGCTCGGACTTGCATTTTTTATCAATGCCTCCATTTTAATTCTTGCAGCCGCCGCGTTTCATGAAAACGGCCATAAAGAAGTAGCGGATATCACAGACGCCTATCACCTGCTTGACCCGCTTTTAGGGGTTAGTCTGGCTGGAATTTTCTTCGCTTTGGCATTATTGGCATCAGGCCAGAGCTCCACATTAACGGGAACACTCGCCGGGCAGATCGTCATGGAAGGATTTTTAAATATCCGCCTGAAACCATGGCTACGGCGGTTGATCACGAGAGGAATTGCCATCGTTCCGGCGTTGATCATAACCTC
Source organism: Dyadobacter sp. LHD-138 (assembly GCF_030929615.1). Lineage (GTDB taxonomy): Bacteria > Bacteroidota > Bacteroidia > Cytophagales > Spirosomataceae > Dyadobacter. The sequence goes on from NZ_JAVFVU010000016.1 coordinate 14,101, forward strand.
CTTTTATGGTGAAAAAGGCATGGCCGAACTGCTCGTTTTCAGCCAGGTCATCCTGTCGCTTCAATTGAGCTTTGCGGTAGTGCCTTTGGTACTTTTTACTTCAAACCGCTCCATTATGGGGAATTTTGCAAATTCGAGAAACCTCACAATCCTTAGCTGGGTTATAACGCTAATCATCATATCCTTAAACGGTTACCTGCTTTTTCGGACGTTTTTTTAAGTATACGTAACTTGGGTTAAATTAAATTTCGGCTTATACCTATCTACTTTGCCTGCGGTTTCCTAACTTTCGCCGATTTTAAGAAACGAAATGAATGGAATCCAAACACAATTTTGACAAAATTTCTGCTGCCGGTATTCTTATTGCATTCGGAATTATTTATGGTGACATAGGTACATCTCCACTTTATGTAATGCAGGCCATTATTGGCAAAGAAGTAATCACGGAAGAAATTATTTACGGTGCACTTTCCTGTATCGTCTGGACACTGACCCTGCAAACCACTGTAAAATATGTTATCCTGATTCTTCGTGCGGATAACCGGGGTGAAGGAGGAATTTTCGCCTTATACGCGCTTGTTCGTAAACATGCCCGCTGGCTTACGGTTCCGGCTATTATCGGGGGAAGTACATTGCTTGCCGATGGTATTATTACGCCGCCTATTTCGGTTTCATCCGCCGTCGAAGGACTCCGCATTCTTTACCCGAACATTCAGACTATTCCCATCGTAATCGCGATCCTTACGCTGATTTTCATGATCCAGGCCTTCGGGACCAAAATCGTGGGACGTGCATTCGGGCCGATCATGATCACCTGGTTTTCAATGCTGGGCGTTTTAGGACTGTATCAGATTCTGGATCATCCCGGAATCTTCAAAGCCCTGAACCCGATCTACGGTTACGACCTGCTTACAAAACATCCGGGCGGATTCTGGATGCTTGGTGCCGTTTTTCTCTGTACGACGGGTGCAGAAGCACTTTATACGGATCTTGGACACTGCGGCCGTGAAAACATACGGATCAGCTGGATTTTTGTTAAAATATGCCTGGTCCTGAATTATTTCGGACAAGGCGCCTGGCTGCTTTCGGAAGTTGGCAATCTGCTTGACGGACGTAAACCATTCTACGAAGTAATGCCTGACTGGTGGTTGCTTCCGGGTATTACCATTGCGACATCAGCGGCTATTATTGCCAGTCAGGCCTTAATTTCCGGGTCTTTCACATTAATATCGGAAGCAATTCGTTTAAATTTCTGGCCAAAAGTTCGCCTGGTTTATCCGAGTGATCAAAAAGGCCAGCTATATGTGCCGAGCGTCAACTGGCTTTTGTGGCTGGGATGCATGGTTGTTGTGTTTTATTTCAAAGAATCTTCCAACATGGAAGCGGCGTACGGTCTGGCCATCACCCTGACCATGATCATGACCACCCTTCTTTTCTCCTATTACCTTTATTTAAAAAGGGTAAATCTATGGATCGTTATCGGTTTCATGCTGCTTTATCTATCCATCGAAGGACTTTTCCTTGGTGCCAACTTACTGAAATTCTCACACGGAGGCTGGTTTACGATCCTGATCGGGGTATTGGTTGCCGGTTTGATGACGGTTTGGTTAAGAGCATTTTATATTAAATTACGTTTAACGGAATACACAAAACTGGAATCTTATCTGCCTGCTTTGCGTGAGTTAAGCCGTGACATCAGTATCCCAAAGTATACTACGCATTTGGTTTTTATGACGAACGCATCGCGTGTTTCGGAAATTGAAACCAAAGTGATTTATTCGATCTTCCAGAAACGCCCGAAACGGGCTGATATTTACTGGTTTATCCACGTCGATACCACCGATGATCCGTACACTATGGAGTACAAGGTGAACACGATCGACGATGATGAAACGGTTATTAAAGTTAATTTCAAGCTTGGTTTCCGGGTCGAACAACGGATTAATCTCTTCTTCCGGAAAGTTGTAGAAGACATGGTGATGAATAAGGAAGTGGATATCACGAGCCGTTATGAATCTCTGAGCCGTCAAAATGTTACCGGTGATTTCCGTTTCGTCGTTTTGGAACGTTTCCTTTCCTTTGAAAACGACCTGCCGTTCATCGAGCAAATGATCATGAAAGCGTATTTCTTCGTGAAAGATTTCACGACTCCGGAAGACAAATGGTTTGGTTTGGACAGCAGTTCGGTTAAAATCGAAAAAGTACCGTTGATCATCCGTCCGGTCGAAAATGTAAAATTGAGACGGGTATACAGTTAATTTTAAAAACCCATTGATAAGACAAAGGGACAATATTTCTCATTTTGATCGAGAATATTGTCCCTTTTTGATTTCTCCCGATTTGCAATCGAGGGAAAATGGTTTCGCGTTTGCAACGCGCTTCAACGATTTTGTTATTTTAAATAAACCCCCTCTTCCGACGGACGGCTTAAAATCACTTCTACTCTTTCGCTGATAGTCGTGTTCAAAGAATAGCCCACGTAGTCCGCCGAAATTGGAAACTTATGGTGTTCACGATCAACAATGACTGCCACCTGAACCTTTTTCATCTGTACTTTCAAAAACGGTTCCAACGCAAATGCCAGGGTCCGGCCCGTGTTCAGCACATCATCCACAACGACGACGACCTGATTTTCTACCGGAACGGACTGATCATCAAAATGGATCTCACTTTGATGGTTCAGCGATTTATCAAATTTCAATTCAATAAGTTTGACTTCAAGCGGCGATATTGCCCGCAACTCCTGATTCAATTTTTTGGCAAATTCATAGCCCTCACCAGCAATCCCGGCCAGGATAATACTGCGCTCTTCAAAATTCTGTTCGTATATCTCAAAAGCAATCCTGCGAATTTTCTGCTGCGTCTGTAACGAAGTCAATATCTGTCGGCGTGTGATTTCGTTCGTATCTATCATGTGAATGTTGGGTTCTAAATCTCGGATCGTACTAAAACTTGTTACTGTTTGTCTATTCTTTTGTAAAAATCCTATAATCTTAGGTGACAACAAAAAATTATAGCATGTTTCGCCATTATTTATTCGCTTCCGCAAAGTTTACAATCCATTGCGCTATGTTTTTTTCCGAAGTCGGCAATTCCAGGCTCATGATGCCCAGCTCCACTTTCCGTGCGCCAATCCTGTCCACGCGCAGTTCCATCAGAGCCTTATCATAGCTTTTAGGAAATTCCGGGTGCGCCTGAATACCCAGCATATTTTCCCCGATTTGAAACATGGCGTGCGGGCAGTCAGGGGTTTGGGCCAGTAAAATACTTTCGGCCGGCAAGGTCAAAACCTGATCCTGACACATCATCAAAAGATTAAAGGATGTCATCGCCGGACGCATCCAGTTTGTATGTACCAGGGTTTCAAAAGGGTGAACGCCCACGCACCAGCCAACAGCCGACTTTTGCACTTTTCCACCCAGCGCCTCCCCCAGCATCTGATGTCCAAAACACACCCCGATAAAAGTTTTTTTCGACTTATGTAAATCCTGAACAAAGGCTTTAAGGTTATCAATCCATATTTCCTCATCATAAACCGAGGACTTTGAACCCGTACAAATGTAAACATCACAGGTGTTTACGGATTCCGGGAAATGACCATTGCAAACATCAAAAAATTCAAACTCCCAGTGTGGGGCTATCGCCGCAAACAAGGCAGGAAACATTTGCCGGTAATCTCCCGCAATATGCACTAATTCTTCGCGAACATGGTCGCATTCCAAAAGACCGATTTTCATTAAAATTTATCTTAAAAATTAACTTTTCCCGCAATTCAAGGCTCCAATATTTTTGTTAAATTTAAACATTTAAACCTAATAAATAGACGAAAGCCGCTGGTGGGTTCTCAGCCATTCCTGGTTAATATTTTCAAAAATCCTTACCCAAATATGACTTTTTGACGTATATTCATCAAAACACTCCCCGGATCGCGACATAATTTCCGATTTTACGATCCGGCATACTGTTTTGAGGAAAGAATGTATGTTACCAAATTTCAACTAAATACCGCCATGAATTTCAACCAATATACTATCAAGGCGCAGGAAATTATACAACACGCCGCGCAAATGGCCCAGGGAAACCAGCAGCAGGCCATTGAAACGGGGCACGTTGTTAAGTCCATTTTGGAAGAAGATCCAAATACGTCACAGTTTATTCTTAATTATTTAAATATAAGTGCAGACATTTTAAATAACCGTCTGCAAAAAATTCTTGACAGTTATCCGAGGGTGACGGGTTCAAGCCAGTCTTTTCTTGGAAACGACCTGGCCGCGGCCACAGCCAAAGCGCAGCAGTATCTGAAAGAGTTCGGTGATGAATTCATCAGTATTGAGCTTCTTTTACTGGGGATTGTAAGTGGAAAAGATTCCACAGCTGCCATGATGAAGGAAGTTGGGTTTAAGGAGAAAGAGCTTATTAACGCCATTAAAGAACTTAGAGGAAAAAATAACCCCGTGAAAGATCAAAACGCAGAAGCAAAATATCGTTCTCTGGAACGGTACAGCAAAAATTTAAATGAACTCGCAAAAGCCGGAAAAATAGATCCTGTGATCGGCCGGGATGAAGAAATCAGGCGTGTTTTGCAGATATTAAGTCGTAGGACCAAAAACAACCCGATTCTATTAGGTGAACCGGGTGTTGGTAAAACGGCGATCGTCGAAGGACTTGCCCAAAGAATTGTTCAGGGCGACGTACCTGAAAACCTTAAATCAAAAATTATCGCTTCCCTGGATATGGGTCTGCTGATCGCAGGTGCCAAGTACAAAGGTGAATTTGAAGAACGTCTGAAAGCCGTTATCAAGGAAGTGACAGATTCCGAAGGGGAAATCGTATTGTTTATCGATGAAATTCACACGCTTATCGGCGCCGGTGGCGGTGGTGAAGGCGCGATGGATGCTGCCAATTTGCTAAAACCAGCTTTGGCCCGTGGTGAATTGCATGCGATTGGTGCAACCACGCTGAAAGAATATCAAAAATACATGGAGAAGGATAAAGCTTTGGAACGCCGTTTCCAGGCCGTTATGGTGGATGAACCGACGATTCCCGATGCCATCAGTATTTTGCGCGGTATCAAAGAGAAATATGAGCTGCACCACGGTGTGAGGATTCAGGATGACGCCGTGATCGCGGCCGTTGAGCTTTCTACACGTTACATCAGCGACCGCTTCCTGCCTGACAAAGCGATTGACTTAATGGACGAGGCTGCCTCAAAACTTCGTCTCGAAATGGATAGTGTTCCCGAAGAACTTGATGAGCTGAACCGAAAGGTTATGCAGCTGGAAATTGAACGCGAAGCCATTCGCCGTGAAAATAACAAGGAAAAAGAGTCTATATTAAACAAGGAAATTGCCGACCTGAGTGAAAGAAGAAATAGTCTGAAAGCGCTTTGGGAAAATGAAAAAGGGAAAGTAAACGAAGTGCGTTCGCTAAAAGAACAGACGGAACAGTTACGTCTGGAAGCAGAACAGGCTGAACGCGCCGGTGATTTCGGAAAAGTTGCCGAGATCCGATATGGTCGAATCCCGGAAGTGAACAAACGACTGGAAGAATTACAGGCTTCTGAAAATGCGGAAAGTCTGATGCAGGAGGAAGTTACACCGGAAGAAATTGCGGAAGTTGTGGCAAAATGGACGGGTATTCCCGTGAGTAAAATGCTGCAAAGTGATAAGGAAAAACTTTTGCATCTGGAAGACCATCTGCATCAGCGTGTTGCCGGACAGGAAGAAGCGATCACGCTTGTTTCCGATGCGGTTCGTCGCAGCAGGGCTGGCTTACAGGATTCCAAACGTCCGCTGGGCAGTTTTCTTTTCCTGGGCCCGACGGGTGTCGGTAAAACAGAACTTGGAAAAACACTTGCTGAATACTTGTTCAATGACGAAAACGCCATGGTGCGGATCGATATGAGTGAGTATCAGGAACGCCATGCGGTAAGCCGTCTGGTTGGGGCACCTCCGGGTTATGTGGGTTATGATGAAGGCGGACAATTAACCGAAGCCGTTCGTCGCAAGCCGTACAGCGTTATTCTTTTGGACGAAATAGAAAAGGCCCATCCGGATGTCTGGAACATACTTTTGCAGGTTTTGGATGAAGGTCGTTTGACAGATAATAAAGGCCGTGTTGCGAATTTCAAGAATACGATTATCATCATGACCTCGAATATCGGAAGTCATATCATTCAGGAAAAGTTTGCCGAGGATGAAGGATGGAATCATACGCTGATCGTGGAAGAAGCAAAACAGGCCGTTCTGGATCTTTTAAAAGCATCGGTACGTCCTGAGTTCCTGAACCGGATTGACGAGATCGTATTATTTGAACCGCTTTCAATGAAAAATATTCGCAAGATCGTGGATATTCAGTTCAAAGGAATTCAGAAAATGTTGCAGGAACAAGGCGTAACGCTGGATGCAACGGATGAAGCACTGACAAAACTAGGAGAAGACGGTTTTGATCCGGCATTCGGAGCGCGTCCGCTTAAACGTGTCATGCAGCGTAAAATACTAAATGAACTTTCAAAAGGCATTTTAAGTGGCCAGGTTGCCAAGGATTCTGTGATTATGATGGAATTAAATGCGAATGGCGAGCTGATTTTTGAAAATGTCGGGAGTGTAGAGATCTAATTTCTAGTCAAAATGCCTTGCAGCGGACAGCCAAAAAATTTTGGCTGTCCGCTTTGTTTTACCCTGAAAAATTTGTAATTTAACAACAGAGAAAATCTGCACCACACTGTGGTTTCTTCACCACGTTTCGATCTCTATTAAGTCTTTTTGGGGAGCCTTTCGCATTGGCATATTATTTGTATTTCTGTATTTTATTAAAGAATATCAAGTCATAATTCAAAAACTATCCACAATATGAACTCGACATCAAATGCAATGAGGGTGGCTATTTTAGTAGCAGATGGATTTGAGCAGGTCGAAATGACTTGCCCACGTGAAACTTTGAATCAAAATGGTGCGACAACTCATATAATTTCTCCAAATAAAGATTCGGTTAAAGGCTGGAACAGAGTAGATTGGGGCGTAACACACAGGGTGGATGTGCCGTTAGATAACGCAAGAGCCGATTATTATGATGCCCTGCTTTTACCAGGCGGGGTAATGAATGTCGACGTGCTTCGTACCAATCCCAAAGCGGTACAGTTTGTACGTTCATTTTTTAAAAATTATAAACCTGTTGCGGCCATTTGCCATGGCCCGCAGATATTAATTGATTCCGATGTAGTACTTGGCAGGACTTTAACTTCGAACATCGCAATCAAAACAGACCTTGAAAATGCCGGGGCAATATGGATCAATCAGGATGTGGTTACTGACAATGGGTTGATAACAAGCAGAAAAACAGAAGACCTTCCGTCTTTTATCAGCTCAATGATGAAAGAATTTAATCTCGAACTTCATCAATAATATTTCATAAAGAATAGTGTTATTTATACGCCTGTTGTCGGGATTAAACCGAATGACAGGCGTATTTTTTATCTCGTTGCCACCTTTTGATTCCCGTCAAAGTTCACAATCTTTGTCAAATAAATGTAACCGGCGGCTTATACCGGCGATTTTAGTAACACCGATGGCGTAAATGAGTATGATTCAGATAGCACTAGAAAATGTTTTTGTCAAAAAATACGATACAACCGTTTTAAGCGGAATAAACTGGGAAATAAATTCTGGAGAACACTGGGCAGTTATCGGCCCGAACGGCTCAGGGAAAACAACATTACTTGACATTCTCGCGGGAAAATGGCCGGTATCGAAGGGAAAATTGCATTATGGATTTACCGAACCCGTTCGCGAAACAATCGAATTTGTGCCGAATGATTATTCATTTAACCGCATCGTCAATGCCGGTGCAGAGTATTACCAGCAGCGTTTTCATGCCTACGAAGCGGAACGCGCCCCTACCGTCCGTGCTATTTTAACCGATCAGCTGAAACCGGTGGGGACGGTCAATGAGAATTCTGTGCATCTGGAGCCATCTAAGGTAGATCATGCGCAATTGGAAAAAGTAAGTACATTGCTATCCATCACCCATTTGCTGGATCACCCTTTTGTAACACTTTCCAATGGAGAAACCCGCAGAATGCTGCTGGCTAAATCGCTGTTAAAACACCCGAAAATACTTTTACTGGACAATCCTTTCAGCGGACTGGATGTACATTCGCGTGAGGTTTTGAGAAATGCATTAAGCGAGCTCTCACAGTCCGGTGTAATGATCGTTATTGGCACAATCGCAACGGAAATTCCGTCTTGCATTACGCATGTGCTGGAAATGAATCATGGCAATATAGAAAAACTGGCTCCAATCAGCGATTTTAAGATAACAAATCAGACTCCGGAAGCCTTCCCACAACCCGATCCTCAAAAACTCGAACATTTCGGAGAACCCAATTTCAGCGATTTCGAAACCGCGATTGACCTCCGGAATATTAAGGTAAAATACAATGAGGATCAGATTTTAAAAGACATCAACTGGACGATTAAAAAAGGGGAAAAATGGGCGCTATCGGGGGCAAACGGATCCGGAAAATCTACTTTGTTAAGCATAATCACCGCCGATAACCCACAGCGTTTTGCCAACGATTACGACTTGTTTGATAAAAAACGCGGAGGAGCTGGTGCCTCTATCTGGGATATCAAGCAAAAAATCGGGCACGTTTCACCAGAGCTACATTTGTATTTCCCGAAAAACACCACGGTCTTTAAAACCATCGCATCAGGCTTTTTTGATGCAACAGGCATATTTTTTAAGAAACTGACAGAAATCCAGATTGAGCGGGTGCATGAAGTTGCCGAATTGTTACATGTTCATCCGTTGATCGAAAAAGATTTCTCACAATTGTCCAAAGGAGAACAAAGACTCGTTTTACTGGCAAGGGCTTTGGTTAAAAACCCTCCGCTATTAATTCTGGATGAACCTTGCCAGGGACTGGATACCGTATCCATCGAATATTTCAAATCCGTTGTCGATTCAGTTTGTAAAACACCCGAAAGGACGCTGATATACGTTTCGCACTATCTGAACGAAATTCCTTCCTGTGTGACCAGATTTTTGAAACTGGAAAAAGGAGAGGTTTTGGAGAACAGGTAATTCCCGACATGCGGTTTTCAAAAGTTACTTAACCAGCAAGTAAACGTCTGACAAACAGTAAATAGTTGATCGACTATTTACTGTTTCATATATTTCCAAGATAGAAAATAACGTCAAAGAGGTTCGTATCTCCACTTTGCAGAAAATAGTTGAGCTCGGTTTGGATGGGCATTTACAACTTTCGATTAAGCTATGACCGTCAATCTTGTTTTGCAACTGTATAAAAAGTAGTATTCGAATGATGCTTACCCTAGAAGTAAAACAATACATCGACAAAAGTGTTTTATGCTGACTCGCAACTTCCGGCAGCGACAACATACCCAAGGTTTCCCCGAAAGAAACGTTTACCTATCCGGATGATAACACTTTGCTGATTGCTCATCTGGCATCTCCTAACAGCATCGCCAATATTCAGGATTACATCACCTTCATAAACGCCACCAAAGCCTTTTTCTCACGATCTGTCAGATCCAGTTTATCAAATGGCAATGTCTGATTTTCCAGGTTAAAACCAAGCCCATTTCCTCCACCCTTGTTGTAAAAATCAACAACTTCTTCCAAAGTTTTAAAGACACCATTGTGCATGTAAGGTGCTGTCTGAGAAATATGTCTAACGGTTGGCGTTTTGAACGCATAACGATGCGGTTCGCGTTTGGTAAGGATAAACTTGCCAACATCCGGGTCAACTTTCTTGCCCGCAACTGTTGCCGGGGTACCCAGTACTTCGCTTTCAGTTTCCTGATAAGCCGGTGGAACCGTGCCGTTGAACAAAGGAAAAAAATGACAGGTCGCACATTTTCCTTTTCCCATAAATACATTAAATCCAAATTTTTCCTCAACCGTCAGGGCCTGCGTATTACCACGAAAATATCCGTCCAGTTTGGAATCCAAAGTATTCAGGGAACGAATATAACTCGCAATGGCATTTTTAAGCGTATGCTCCGTAATCCCTTCCTGGTACGAACCGGCAAATAACTTCTGGTACGTCGGCTGCCGTTTTAAAGCCCTCACTGCTTCGGGTAAAGAACCGTGCATCTCCTGCTGATTTTCAATAACATCACTCGCCTGATCTTCCAGGAAAGCAACACGGGAGTCGGCAAATTGAACGGCCTGAAAAGCTGCGTTCAAAAGCGTGGGTGCGTTCCGACCAATCCGACTACCATCCAGACCAACGGCAAAACTCTTCGTTTCGCCATCCGTAAACGCTTTTTCGGGTTGATGGCAGGTGGCGCAGGTTCTGTCTCCATTCCCGGACAAAACCGGATTAAAAAACAGCATTTTGCCCAACGCAATACGGTCGGCGGTGGACTGCTGCGCATCAAGATTTACATAAAAATCGGGATTGAAAACTCCCGAATCCGTTAACGTTCGGGCAGATGGCGACAACAAGCGTTTCTCTATAAAAACCGGAATCGCTAATGTTTTTTGAGCATCAAGCAGCAAACTACTCAATACATTGGCATCCTGATGGATAAATTCCAGACGGTCAAATCCATTAAAATCGCTTCCCTGTTTCAGTTTATCAATGGCTTTATCAAACGACTGATTGAGTTTCTGCGCAAGCGTGTGATCACGTTCCTTCAAATCATAATACGTCAACTGTTCCCGCAAACTTTCCAGTGAACTCGCTGCTTCCGGTAAAGAATGGAATGCAACCGGTGAATCGAATCCCGTAATTCCTTGTGATACAATGCGAAATACTTCCAGGCGCATGGCGTCAAAAACATGACTGTCGGTAAGTTCATTACCGGCAGAAATTTTTCGCAGGCGATTTACATTAGAGCGGATCACAGCCGCCAGCTCCATCGCTTCCTCATGTCCAGCTGAATCAATTTCAGGAAAAACCAACTCTTCCAGCACCTGAAATCCCTGCGGTGGGTTAACCCTTAAATCGTCATCTACTTCCGGAATATTGGGTCCGTTAAGCGCTTTGGTGGTCTCGGGACTATAATAAGCCGAAATAAATTCAACACGTTTATAGGCCAGTCTGGCTTTACAAAATGACGATTGAATGGTAGACGCAGATTTGTTCGCCTTTAAGTCACGCTGCAACTGGCTCACGGCACTATCCAACCCGTCAATATCCTTCATAAAAGCTTGTTTCACGATTTGAACAGGCCGAGTATCCGGTTTGGAACAAGACGAGTACAAACCACCCGTCAGCAGAACCAATGAAGACAAGGTTAACCACAACATATTTTTCCGTCCGGACGGGCGGGTAACGATATTTGATTTTTGCTCAGAAAACATAGCAGTATGGATGCAGAAAAGCAGATGATAATTCATGCAAAAAACGCCTGACAGGAATTTTGCACCCGCCAGGCGTTTTGGAAATATTAAATTAACGAGGTAAACCTTCGATCAGGATCAGCTGACTAGCCTGGTCTTCGGACTTGCGCACCGAACCGCCGTCAACGCCTTTATATCTTGCTCCTCTCCATGTATGCGCTTGTATGCCCAGCATGAACGTATTCGGACGGCCCGTCACATCAGACACGTCGATCATACCACTGCTTTCCCACGAACCCAGTTTTGACGTACCACCAACATTGTATTTTGCAGCATCCGCTTCTGTTCTGCGGTGATCGATTTCGATAACCGGTGTCAACTGTCTCGTATTCAGGTTAAACTGATAAACATAACCGTCATGTTTTTCATCACCATAGCCATTCGGATCTTCCATGATATACACGTAATTTGTTGTAACACAAACGTTATCCGGATCCTGGAAAGTTTTAGCAATACCTGTACGATCATCGCCATCCAGCAAAACTTCAAGTTTACCTTTTGTCGGATCTTTTTCATCCATCACCAAACGGTAAACGCGGCCATATTTCGAACGGGAATAGTCTGCATTTGCACCTGAGTTATCCTGACCGGTTACCGCGAAAATCACTTCGCGGCCATTTGCTCCACCGCCTTTGCGGTAATCTACATCCTCTACACGGCCAAATTTCATGCCTTTCAAGTCATTTACTTTCGCGTTGATCTGCGCTCCCGTAAGCGTTTTGTGGTTCTCTATTTTAGCAAATTCAACATCGTACATTGAACCTACTTTCATATCCATTTCTTTCTGGTTGTTATCCGTGCGTTTCAGCATATAAAGCAAACCATTGTCAAGATCACCGACCGTGTTTGAAACATACATCGCCAGCTGCCCGCCATTTACGTCCGAATCATCGTCACCGATCATGATAATTGTTTTTCCAGGATATGCTGTTTTAGGCAAAGGAAGCGCATTTTCTGCACTCCATCGGCCCAGTCCGGCCATCTCGCGGGAGATATTCGCCTGGCTTACATTGGCATCAACTTTTAGTGCATGGGTTCTGGATTCCAGTCCGCTTTCACCCGACGTAAGGAAAACCGGGCCAAAACCATGTTCCAGCGGAGTAGCCAGCGTTGCCGAACATAAACGCCAGGTTCCGCCATCCGAATTCAATACATATTCTCCTTTTACCGGCTTGAAAGTCTTGTCCAGTGTGATACGGGAAACTGCAAAATTATCCTCATTGTTGACAAGAATCGTGTAATTTCCATCCGGGTTCTGGAAAAGACCGGCCCCATCGGCGGAACCACCAAAAACAAAATTTGGCGATTGTTCCAACACATCATCACTGCTTAACAACGAATACATTTTAACGCCGCTCGCACCAATACGTCCGTTCGTCGCACCGGGCAGTAATTTTGCCAGAACAGGCGTAACCGAACGGTTTGTTACTGTAATGTCAGGACTATCGGACATGCGGTGGTCCTCACAGCCTGCCAGCAAAAGCAGGCTCAAAAGAGAAGAAGATGATAGTAAAAGTTTTTTGCTCAACATGGTCATGGTGTTTGAATAATTTGCACAAATAAACCCTTTTACCATGTTTTGAATATGAAGCCACTATTACCAGATTATTATAATTAAGATGAGATTAAAAGCTGATTAACAAATCATTAAAGTCCGTTAATGAAGAAAAACCTGGTATAAGAAGCCATACGTTACTGTTTTGCAGTCTTTTTCAAATTCATCACAAGTGACAAAGAGCTGCTCCCGAAACCGGGTGTGTATTGCGCCCGGCCATAGCTGATCTCAAATCGTTTAACCCGAAGCCATGCGCCAAAGGAAAATCCCGCAAGTCCACCGGCCTCATTCAACCTGAGTTCCTGCCTGCGCAAATGATCATAACCTAACAATATTCTGAAATTTTTATGGAGTAACAATTCGGCACCCAAAGACACGTGGCGCCCTAACTTCTCGGCAATTCCCACTTTACGGGGAGTTCGGGCACCGCTTAAATCGTAGGTAAAAAAAAGGTTCGGATCGTTGTAAACCATATCAAAACGGTTCAGATGATGGATGGTTACCGAAAACCGAATTGGCATGTACTTAGGCTTAAATGTAGTCCCAACCCGGAGGTCCACCGGCAGGATCGGGTCATTAGCCCCGACAAAATTTTGTCTTAAAAAACCGAGATTTTTAACAACAAAACCAACGGTAAAATCCTCCTTTGGATGCTTGAAAACACCTCCCCAGTCAACCGCCAAACCCCAAACATGATAAGATTCAATGGAAGAACCGGCCACTTTCACCGTGCCGCCAAGGGTAAAAGCACCAATGGTTTGCCCATAACCGACCGATAAACCATAATCCGCCGCCCTGAATTCTCCGATCACGTTACCAATGTCATCGGTTTCGGTCATGTTGCCATAATTAAGATATTGCAATCCTACGCCCCAGGTTCCTCCCGTACGCTTTACGCCGTTGGCATAGGCAAGATTCAAAAATTTGGTATCGGCCAGGTAAGGCATCAGATTCAATGAAACCTGATCCTCTTTTGTGGAATCCAGTAGTGCAGGATTTTGTAAAAACAGAGCCGGATCGTTACCGGCAATGGTCATATGGTTCGCTCCCAGCGCCGTACTTTTTGCCTGCGCCGGAAGTTGCAGAAAATTGAGTCCGCTCCTTCCGCCGGTTGTTTGTGCCGTAACTTTTACCTGAACAAGGCAAAGAATCACCATCCAAAAAGTAAAGCGCATACCATTCTGCCTCATAGAAATGCAAAAATTTCCCGATTCCGTTAAAATGACATTATATTTATGAATCTGTTTAATAACAAATGTAACTATATCGTCCGTATTACATGGAATCAAGATTTGCCGCGACTTCGAAAAAAGACCTTTTAGATAAAAAAAATGCAGAAGCTGACCTTGGGGGAGGCGAAAAAAGGATTAAAACCCAACATGCAAAAGGAAAACTTACCGCGCGCGAACGAGTTTTGATTTTACTGGACGAAGGTTCTTTTGAAGAAATAGGCAAATTTGTCATGCACAGAAGCCGGGATTTCGGGCTGGATAAGGAACATTATCTGGGCGATGGCGTGGTGACGGGATATGGTACAATCAACGGCAGACTGGTTTATGTGTTTGCACAGGATTTTACCATTTTCGGTGGGTCGCTTTCTGAAACACACGCCGAAAAAATCTGCAAGATCATGGATCTGGCGATGAAAAACGGGGCGCCGGTTATCGGTTTAAATGACTCAGGCGGTGCACGTATTCAGGAAGGTGTGCTTTCGCTGGCGGGTTATGCCGACATCTTTTATAAAAACACGCTGGCTTCCGGCGTTATTCCACAAATTTCTGCCATCATGGGCCCCTGTGCCGGCGGCGCAGTTTATTCTCCGGCCATTACGGATTTTATTCTGATGGTCGAAAACAGCAGTTATATGTTTGTGACCGGACCTAATGTGGTCAAAACGGTTACGCATGAAGACGTAACTTCCGAGGAACTGGGCGGAGCCATGACGCATGCAACCAAATCCGGTGTGACGCATTTTGTAGCGCCCAACGAAGTGGAATGTTTGTTATACATCAAAAAATTGTTGCGTTATCTTCCGCAAAACTGCGAAGATGACGCACCCCGTCTGCCCTATCATCCTGCCAACGAATCCAGGCCGGTACT
This sequence comes from Dyadobacter sp. LHD-138, assembly GCF_030929615.1. Classification (GTDB taxonomy): domain Bacteria; phylum Bacteroidota; class Bacteroidia; order Cytophagales; family Spirosomataceae; genus Dyadobacter. The sequence goes on from NZ_JAVFVU010000016.1 coordinate 29,129, forward strand.
CAACAACATCATTCCCGAAAATCCGAACCAGCCTTATGACATTCGTGAGGTTATCGAAGAGCTCGCGGATAGCGATACGTTCTTTGAAGTGCATAAACATTTCGCTGAAAATATCGTCGTCGGTTTTGCGCGTATTGCCGGAAGAAGTATTGGTGTTGTGGCGAATCAGCCTGCCGTACTGGCGGGTGTTCTGGACATCAATGCGAGTCAGAAAGCGGCACGGTTTGTCCGGTTTTGCGATTGTTTTAATATCCCCTTGCTCGTATTGGAAGATGTCCCCGGATTTTTGCCAGGTACCGATCAGGAATGGAATGGTATTATTACCAACGGAGCTAAATTGCTTTTTGCGTTTTGCGAGGCAACTGTCCCGCGTATTACCGTCATTACCCGCAAGGCCTATGGAGGCGCCTATGACGTGATGAACTCCAAACACATTGGCGCCGATATGAATTTTGCCTGGCCAACCGCAGAAATCGCCGTGATGGGCGCCAGTGGCGCAGCTGAGATCATTTTCAAAAGAGAAATTGCCGAAGCAGAAAATCCGGCCGAAAAGTTGCAGGAGAAAATAGAAGAGTACACGAGGAAATTCGCAAACCCGTACCGGGCAGCGCATCGCGGCTATGTTGATGAAGTAATTTACCCTGAACAAACCCGGGAAAAGCTGATCCGCGCCTTCGCGATGCTTGAAAATAAGGTAGCCACCCTGCCAAGAAAAAAACACGGTAATATCCCGTTGTAAAATCACTTTTCAACTTTATTCCATCCAAACATACTGCCCCTGAATATGTTTATCAGAAAGCACTGATAAGTATATTCAGGGCACAACCGTTTACTCAAATCCGTTACCATTCGATAAAATTCAGTTGACTGATTATCAGACACATTATAACTTTATCACTAAGTTAAATCTGCTACGTTATTCTCTACAAAAAACCGCCACGGCACCTGCAAATGCTTTGTAAAAAGCCCAAGCAAGGCGTTAGCTATTGATTTACATTTAAAGTGTACAGCTATGATCAGAAAAATACTGAAATGGACCGGTATTACGTTAGGTAGTATTTTGGTTCTGCTGGGGATTGCTTATCTCTATGTTTATTACAGCACAGAAGCCCGAGCCGACAAAGTCTATGAAGCAAAACTTCAGAAAATAACCATCCCGGACGATAGCCTTTCCCGCTCAAAAGGCGAACATATTGCAGAGATTCGCGGCTGTAAGGGATGTCATGGACATGACCTTTCCGGTGGCCGTGCTTTCGCCGATGAACAATCACCGATCGGCATCTTGTACAGCGCCAACATTACTTCCGGTAAGGGCGGCATCCAATATGACGATGAAGACTGGATCCGGGCTTTACGCCACGGCCTGGGAAAAGACAACCGTTCCCTCTGGTTTATGCCTTCCCATGAAATTTACCAGATTTCAAATCAGGATATGGCCTGTCTGATCAGTTATGTAAAAACCCGCCCGCCGGTTGATAAGGCCAATCATAAAAAATCTTTGAAACCATTGGGCCGGATATTGACATTTCTGGGAGAATTCCCGCTTTTCCCAGCTGAAAAAATTGACCACAATGCCGTTTATCCCGATGTTGTGACTGCCAGTACAGCGCCAGAATATGGCAAATACCTGACGTTGACCTGTAAAGGATGTCACGGTGATAATTTTAAAGGAGCACCGGCCCATAACCCTGATGAACCGCCAATTCCAAATATAAGCTCCACCGCCAATCTCGGAAAATGGACAGAAGCAGGCTTTATCAAGACTTTACGTACCGGTAAAACACCCGAAGGCCGGCAGTTGAGCGACGCGATGCCCTGGCGGGAGTTCACCTACACCGATAATGAGCTGAAAGCGGTTTATGCCTACCTGCATCAGCTCCCCTGATGACCGAATAATAACAATATTACATCGTCTTTCGACGAGAGCAATTTGTTTATTAATATCGCGTAATACTTTGCTTATCAACGACATAAATATTACCATTATGAAAGCATCATTTCTATTAATGCTCACCCTTCTGTTACTGATTTTTACCGCCGGATGTACCGATCACGCGATTATCGAGGATCCGCTGCAATTCAAATCCGCTGAGTTTTCAAGCGGTCTTATGGCACCGTTGGGAATAACCCAGGGGGCAAACAACTATTTATGGGTGACCGAACAAGGAACCGGACAGGGAAATTCCGGAAGAGTTTCGGTGATTACGCCTGATGGAAAAATCTGGCCTGCCATCACGGGTTTTAAATCCGACATCAGTCCTGAGCAAACGCCAAGCGGCCTTACCCATTTGAGCTACAAGGATGGAAAACTTTACATTCTGCACGGTGTATTGGGCAAATTGTTTATTGCCGATGTATCTAATTTTAAACCGGGCGTAACGCCTGCAATGGATGCCGCTGCTTTACCTAATGAGACCATTAATCTGTTTGTGTTGGGTTCAGCTTTCAAGGTGCACAAACACGAGTCCAATATTTATAACCTGACCTGGGGACCAAACGGCGATCTTTACATAACGGACGCTGCCGCCAACGCCATCGTAAAGCGCAGTCCGGATAAGTCGCTGGCTATTTTTGCCGAATTCCCGCCTTACGACAATCAGGGACAAAAAGTTGATTTCGTACCAACCGGTATCGTGTATGACGGGACAAAATTTCTGGTATCTTCCCTGAGCGGATTTCCTTTCGTTCCCGGTCTGGCAACGATTCAGCAGGTTGACAAAGCTGGCAATGTATCACTTTACAAAAGCGGATTTACCACCCTGGTTGACATTGTACTGACCCCTACCAATAAACCTTTGGTGCTTTCATTCGCTCAGTTTTCTTTTTCCCCTCCCCCTCCGGGTTTTGTACCTAATACCGGTAAAATTTCCAATGAAGATGGAACCACAATCATGGACGGCATCATGATGGCAACCGATATAGAACGTACTGACGATAAAACGTATGTTGTTTTATCGATGGCACTCGGAAAAATTTTCAAGCTGACTTATTGATAAAATACAACAAGCCGGTCAAAACCAAAAGCGTGGTCTTTTAATAAAGGCTACGCTTTTGTTGTTCATTGCGTGAATGTATTTGTTCGGTCATTTTTCGGATCACCCGGATACATGCCATATTCCTGTGCGTGATCAGCTGCTGAAATACTTATCCAAATAATTGTCGGATAAGAAGTTAAATTGAAATATTATCCCGAATCACATAACTCCCTTTGTTACATTCTAAATAATGTCATAATTTCACACGTATTTAGTAATATTATTTACAATCCTATACTTTTCAATTTCCTAAATTATCCCTTAACTAATGAAAGAAAAGAAAGGCACTTCTTCGTCCAGGCGTAACTTTATCAAAGGTTCGCTGGCGACGTTCGTCACATTTTCCATCGTACCCCGCCACGTATTAGGCAAAGGCTTTATTGCGCCCAGCGACCAGCTTACCAAAGCCATTGTGGGCGTAGGTTCCATGGGCCGCGGCCACATTCCTTATGCCGGCACCAAGGTAGTAGCACTTTGCGATGTTGACAAAACCCATCTTCAAAAAGCCGTTGACCTGGTAGACAAAGGGGTAAAAACCTTTTCAGACTACCGCGAATTAATCCAATTACCGGAAGTTGATATCGTTCACGTAGCGACTCCGCCGCACTGGCACGGAATCATCGCCGCCGATGCGGCACGTGCAGGGAAAGATGTATGGTGTGAAAAACCAATGACCCGGACAATCGGCGAAGGAAAACGTTTGGTAGAAGCAGTTCAGCAGCACGGAAGAATTTTCCGTCTGAATACCTGGTTCCGTTTTGAGGATAATTTTTATGGTATGAAAACAACCGTGAAGCCAATCAAAAAATTGGTTCAGAGCGGATTGTTGGGATGGCCGTTGAAAGTGACGGTGAGCAAGCATACCGGTTTCGACTGGAAGTTTTACTGGGTTGGAAAAACGGTTAACGAGCCTCAGCCTGTTCCGGCCGAACTTGACTACGACATGTGGCTCGGACCAGCACCGTACAAACCATACAGCGCACACCGCGTTCACCAGACTTTCCGGGGTTATTGGGATTATGATGGAGGCGGATTGGGTGATATGGGACAACATTATATTGACCCGATCCAGTATTTTCTTGGTAAAGACGATACCAGCCCGGTAAGTGTTGAAGTGGATGCACCGCAGCAGCACTCGGAAGCCGTTGGCACGTGGAGACGTATCACATATACCTACGCCGATGGCTGCCAGATCGTGCTGGATGGTGAGGCAAAAGATGAAAACGTTGCTTATATCGAGGGACCTAAAGGCAAACTTTATCCTAATTTCCGTTCGGATATTCAGGATCTTGAAAAGAAACTGGCTGCCTTCCCGGACCCTGAGCCGCAGGTTACAGATTTTGTTGAAGCGGTAAAAAGCCGTCAGAAATTTGCATTGAATGAAGAAAACGGACACCGTTCATGTACATTGGTGAACATGGGACTGATCGCGCTTCGTTTGGGCCGCTCGTTGAAATTTGATCCTGTCAAGCAAGAATTTATCGACGACGAAGGCGCAAACCGTCTGATCGACCAGCCTATGCGTGGACCCTGGACCATGTAAATATCATGGACGTAAAAATCTCCTAACCGGACCAACGGCGAAGAGAAAATCCAAAACCGTTTCATTCATTTAAAATAAATCATGAAAAAAATTATATATGCGCTGCTTGCTTGCTGTATGCTGAATACGGGTGCAATGGCTCAATTGGATAAAAACAGAACCTTATCAACCCGGATTGCCGACTTACTGGCACAGCTGCCGGCTGATAATGCAACACAGTTAAAGAAAAACATGGACGAGCTGGGCGAACTTGGGAAACCAGGTCTGGTTCAGATTGCGACGATGCTGGCTGCACCGGGCAAAGGAGACGATACCAAAGTTCAATATGCTTTGGCTGGTTTTACTTACTATACTGCACAAGCCGGAAAAGAAGCATGGCGTAAAACGGCCGCCGAAGCTTATGTGGAAGCTTTATCAAAAGTAGAAGCATCGGAAAACAAACAATTTTTGATTTATCAGCTGCAAACGATTGGTAAAGACGAAGCTGTACCGGCATTGGCCACTTTTCTGACGGACGAAAAATTATCAGGACCAGCGGCAAGAACATTGGCAAGAATAGGATCAGAGGCTGCCGGAAAGGCATTGCTGCAAGGTTTGACCAATGCAAAAGGTAATCCTCAGATTTCAATTACCGAAGCACTGGGTGCTAGCCGCTATAAAGATGCTGCCTCAGCGATTGAAAAAACGGCTGCAAGCGAAGCGCTGAACCTGCGTAAAGTAAGTTTATTCGCGCTTTCTGAAATCGGCGTACCTTCTTCGGAAGCGATATTGGCTGCTGCTGCTAAAAAAGCCAGTTATGGTTACGATGAAGCTAATTCGACTGCGGCCTATCTGAATTACTTGTCCCGTTTGTCATTAACAGGCAATGCGCCCATTGCAGAAAAAGCTGCGCTGGCACTTACAACAACGCTGGTAGATCCGAAACAAACGGACACCCGTTCTTCTGCTTTGAAAATTTATGCAGACAGCAAAAAACGTGAAAGTGTTCCTGTTTTGGTAAAAGCAATGGAAAGTACAGATGCTGAGTATCGCGCTGCGGCTCTGAAACTGGGTCAAAAATACACGATGGCGGACGGAACCACACCTTGGTTGAACGCTTTGAAAAAAGCAAAACCGGAAGTTCAGTCTGAAATTATTTACATGCTTGGACGTACTGAGTCAAAAGACGCTTTGCCAGCGGTTACCAAATCTTTGGCATCAAAAGATTCAAAAGTAAAAGCGGCTGCGATTTGGGCTGTCGGAAAAATTGGCGGTGAGAGCAGTTTGCCTGCATTGCTTCCAATACTGAAAAAAGGAACTTCGGACGAAATCAAATCCGTTAAAAATACGCTTCTGACTTTGAAAGGAAATACTGTGGTGGATCAGCTTGCTACCGCATTGCCTGCTTTGCCTGCAACGGCTCAACCTGCCGTTATTGATGTGTTGGCTGCAAGAGCTGCAAGTGCTAAAATGAGTACTGTTTCGGCGTTGCTGACCAGTGCAAATCCGGAAGTAAAATCGGCGGCTTTCAGCGCTTTGAAATCATTGGCTACTTCAAATGATTTGCCTCAGTTGTTTACACTTTTAAACGCTGTAAGCAATGCTGATGAAGTTTCTGCCGTTCAGAAAGCCGTGATCACGGGTGTAAAAGGTTCCGGAAATACTTCTGCCCAGAGCGACCTGATCCTGAAACAAATCACGACTTCTCCTGCCGATAAACAATCACGCTATCTTGCGGTTTTGGCAAGTATCGGTGGCACCAAAGCTTTAACTTCTGTTGTTGCTTCGTACAATTCGGGCGATGCGGTTTCTAAAAAAGCGGCCATCGCTGCACTTTCCAACTGGACGGATGCAAGCGCTGCCAATGAACTTTTGGCGATTGCCAAGAAATCAACGGATTCAGAGGATTTCAATCTTGCTTTAACGGGTTATGTGTCAGGCATTACAAAATCGCCTAAAACACCGGTTAATAAGGTTTTGATGTTGCACAACGCGCTTGACATTGCAAAAACGGATGCGCAAAAGGAATTGATATTGAAAGAATTGCCAAAATATAAAACCTTTGGCGCTTTGCTTCTGGCTGGTAAGTATCTTGATGCAACCGGTGCTGTGCAGCAAGCTGCGGCACAGGCTGTGATGAGTGTTGGCCTGGCCAATAAAAATTTTACGGGTGAAGAAGTTCGTTCATTGCTAACAAAAACCTCAGCGGCACTTAAGGGCCAGGACAGCGAGTACCAGAAGGAATCAATTCGGAAGCATTTATCCGAAATGCCAGCTGGCGAGGGATTTGTTTCTTTGTTCAACGGAAAAGATCTTTCAGGCTGGAAGGGTTTGGTAGAAAACCCGATTGCGCGCGGCAAAATGAACGCCGACACTTTGGCTGCCAAACAGAAAAAAGCGGATGACGTAATGCGTTCCGGCTGGGCCGCTAAAAATGGCGAGCTGGTTTTCTCAGGACACGGCGATAACCTTTGTACGGTAAAACAATACGGAGATTTCGAAATGTTTGTCGACTGGAAAATTGAATCAAAAGGTGATGCCGGCATCTATCTTCGCGGAACACCGCAGGTGCAGATCTGGGATACTTCGCGTGTGGAAGTGGGTGCGCAGGTAGGTTCAGGTGGTTTGTATAACAATACAAAAAATCCTAAAAACCCGACCAAACTTGCTGACAACGCCATCGGTGACTGGAATAATTTCCACATTACCATGATCGGTGACCGTGTGACGGTTGAGCTAAACGGAGAAAAAGTAGTAGACAATGTAATTCTTGAAAACTACTGGGACCGTAAACTGCCGATTTTTGTGAAAGAGCAATTGGAATTGCAGGCGCATGGCAATATCATTTATTACCGTAATGTCTATGTCCGCGAAATCGCTCGTCCTGAGCCGTTTGTTCTATCAGAAGAAGAAAAGAAAGAAGGTTATAAAATCCTTTTCGACGGTACCAACATGCACGAATGGGCTGGTAATACAACCGACTACACGAGCAAAAACGGCGAAATGGTATTGAATCCAAACGGCGGAGGAAAGGGCAATCTTTACTCAAAAGACGAATATAGCGACTTCGTTTTCCGTTTTGAATTTCAACTTACGCCGGGAGCTAACAACGGTTTGGGTATCCGTACACCGATGCAGGGCGACGCGGCTTATGTAGGCACTGAAATTCAGATTTTGGACAACGATGCCGACATCTATAAAGATTTGAAAGAATACCAGTACCATGGTTCGGCTTATGGAATTCTTCCTGCGAAACGCGGATATTTGAAACCATTGGGTGAATGGAACTACGAAGAAGTTTATCTGAAAGGTTCTAAAATCAAGGTGACACTGAACGGAACCGTAATCCTGGAAGGCGATCTTGCAGAAGCGAGTAAAAACGGAACAGCGGACCACCGTGAACATCCTGGCTTGAAAAATACCTCAGGATATCTGGGCTTCCTTGGACACGGATCTCCATTAAAATTCAGAAATATTCGTATCAAAGACTTAACGAAAGTGGTTGAGGAACCTGCTGCAACCAGCAAGAAAAAAGCCAAAAAGAAGAAGTAGTACTCTTTTTGCAAAAAATTTAAAAAAGTCCGGTTCTTTCTGACCGGACTTTTTTTGTGTTTTTTTATTTAGCTTTGGTATAACAATTTCAGGTATCAGTTAATACACCTATCTATTTTCCCTAACGCTAACCAAAACAAAGGCCGGATGAAAACCAAAAACATTTTATTAACTGCATTATTAGCGACCTCAGCTGCTTTAACGGCACAGGCTCAAAATTCATTGACGCAAATTTGGGCAACAGAAGCCACAATCCCCGTCCCTGAATCTGTGTTTTACAGCGCAAAGGATAAAATGCTTTATGTAGCTCAAATTGACGGAAAAGGCGGCGAAAAGGATGGAAAAGGCGGAATCGGAAAAGTAGGACTGGATGGAAAAATTGTTGATTTAAACTGGGTATCGGGACTTAATGCGCCGAAAGGAATGGGCAAGTTAGGCTCTAAATTTTATGTTGCCGATATTACGGATATCGTAGAAATTGATTTTAAAACCGGAAAAATTTTAAAGAAATATCCGGTTGAAGGATCCAAATTCTTAAATGACCTGACGATTGATGCGAAGGGAAACATTTACGTGTCTGACTCCGATCAGCATAAAGTTCATTTATTAAAAGACGGTAAAATTTCTACCTATTACGAAGCACTGACGCGCCCAAACGGGTTATTGGCAGTTGGCTCGGATTTGCTGATTCTCGACAGCGGATCATTGATCAAACTGGATGCGAACAAGAAGCCAACGACAATTGCTGAGGGTATGGACAAAAGCACGGATGGTATCGAGCAGGTGAAACCAGGCGAGTATGTGGTGTCTTCCTGGGCTGGTGCCGTTTACTATGTAAAATCGGACGGATCGAAAGAATTGATACTGGATACACGCCCTGCGACGAGCAACACAGCGGATATTGGCTATGACCCGGTAAAAAAGATTGTATATATACCAACATTTTTCAAAAATAGTGTGGTAGCATATCAGTTAAAATAAATATATTTAACAGAACAAAACAAAATTAAAAAAACAGGCATTTCTATGGACATTTTTGTTGGGAGTCTTTCTTTTAAGTTAAAGGAAAGCGAGTTGCGTGAAGCTTTTGAGAAATTTGGTGAAGTAAGCTCCGCAAAAATCATTATTGACAAAATTACACGTCAAAGCAAGGGATTTGGGTTTGTAGAAATGCCTGATGAGGAACAGGCTAAACTAGCCATAAGTGAGTTGAACGGGGTTGAAATGTACGGTAGACCTTTAGTTGTTAACGAATCACAGAAAAAAGAAAGAACACCCGGCGATCAGCCAAGAACAAATAGTGGCGGAGGTGACAGGAGTTCCAGCTTTGGAAGAAACAAACCTGCCGGTGGTGGTTACAGCGGCGGCGGATATAGCGGAGGAGGAAACAGCGGTGGCGGTTACGGAGGAGGCAATAGCGGCTACGGCGGCAAGCCAAAATCTGACTACGGTCGTGGCGGCCGAGATGGCGACTACAAAAAGGGCGGCGGATCCAAAAGAGGTGATTCCAGAGACCGAGATGATTGGTGAGAAGTTTTCGAAAATAGCTAATGCTTTAAAGATAAATTAATAACGGAAAAGGCCATGGAGTTAGCTTCGTGGCCTTTTCAGTAAAATATAGAATTTGCTGCTGTTAGCCGTAGCCTGGAGACTCCCCCTCCAAAACGAGTTGTACCAACATTGCTACTCCAAATCCCGCTCCGTAGGAGCATCCTGTTTATAGCAAAAAGAGTCTAATGTGAATATCTTCGCTCCGTAGGCGCGTCCTGAATATTTTTAAACTGCCACTCGTAAAGGATCGGAGACTCCGATGGAGTCGGGAAATTTAAACATATAAACTGGTTATAAACAGGGTACGGCTACGCCGTCAGGCAAAACTAATATCTGTCCTGAAACATTGGATGATGTTAGATGTGGTCGGGAGACTCCCCTTGCAAAACAAGTTATACCCAACATTGCTACTCAAAATCCCGCTCCGTAGGAGCATCCTGTTTATAGCAAAATGAGTCTAATGTAAATTTTCGCTCCGTAGGCGCGTCCTGAATATTTTTAAACTGCCACTCGTAAAGGATCGGAGACTCCGATGGAGTCGGGAAATATAAACATAAACCTGGCTATAACAGGGTACGGCTACGTCGTCAGGCAAAACTAATATCTGTCCTGAAACATTGGATGATGTTAGAGGTGGTCGGGAGACTCCCCTTGCAAAACAAGTTATACCCAACATTGCTACTCAAAACCTCGCTCCGCAGGAGCATCCTGTTTATAGCAAAATGAGTCTAACCTGAGTATCCCCGCTCCGTAGGCGCGTCCTGAATATTTTTAAACTGCCACTCGTAAAGGATCGGAGACTCCGATGGAGTCGGGAAATATAAACATAAACCTGGCTATAACAGGGTACGGCTACGTCGTCAGGCAAAACTAATATCTGTCCTGAAACATTGGATGATGTTAGAGGTGGTCGGGAGACTCCCCTTGCAAAACAAGTTATACCCAACATTGCTACTCAAAACCTCGCTCCGCAGGAGCATCCTGTTTATAGCAAAATGAGTCTAACCTGAGTATCCCCGCTCTGTAGGCGCGTCCTGAATATTTTTAAACTGCCACTCGTAAAGGATCGGAGACTCCGATGGAGTCGGGAAATTTAAACATATAAACTGGCTATAAACAGGGTACGGCTACGCCGTCAGGCAAAACTAATATCTGTCCTGAAACATTGGATGATGTTAGATGTGGTCGGGAGACTCCCCTTGCAAAACAAGTTATACCCAACATTGCTACTCAAAATCCCGCTCCGTAGGAGCATCCTGTTTATAGCAAAATGAGTCTAATGTAAATTTTCGCTCCGTAGGCGCGTCCTGAATATTTTTAAACTGCCACTCGTAAAGGATCGGAGACTCCGATGAAGTCGGGAAATTTAAACATATAAACTGGCTATCAACAGGGTACGGCTACGCCGTCAGGCAAAGCAACATAATATCTATCCTTAGAGATTGGATGATGTTAGAGGTGGTCGGGAGACTATATCCCCCGCGAAACAGACTATGTCTGACAAAAAAACGACGATTAGATTACGTCCAACGAACAATTTATGATATCGTTCCTATAAAAAACAGAGAAGCCGCAAATCAACTTTGCGACCTCTCTGTCTTTTTACTTTTGCTTAAATCCGGAGCGGTATTCCCAAAAATGAAATAAACTTCCGGAACATCAATATTCCTTTTACGCCTCCGCTTTAACTTTGTTATCCTGGAAGAAAAGTATAAACAATACAAGAACTACCCCGGCTATACCCGCTGGTACCATCCAGATGCTTGTCCAGTTTTTTATGCCCTCTACGGTATACATATCTGCCACGATACCGGCAATCCAGGAACCAATACCCATACCGATACCGTACGTTGCGATGGCAATCAAACCTTGTGCGGATGAACGATATTTATCTCCTGCTTTGCTATCCGTATAAATTTGTCCGGTAACAAAAAAGAAATCATAACAAACACCGTGTAAAACGATTGCCATATACAATAACCATTCGCTTGAAGCATCGCCGTAACCAAAGCCCACAAAACGGACAATCCAGGCAATAAGTCCCACAATAAGCATCCATTTCACGCCCAAACGAGAGAACGCCAGCGGGATAAGCAACATAAACACAACCTCGGAAGCCTGCCCAAGTGACATTTTGTTCTCAACATTGGTCATTCCGGAATCCGTAAGAGACGGGTTGGCCATCGCATAATAAAATGACAAAGGAATACAGATCAGCAACGACGAAATAAAGAAAATAGCGAAAGAACGGTCTTTAAAAAGCTTAAAAGCATCCAGACCTAGAATCGCAGAGAAAGAAGTATTCGTACTTGGCTTCGGAGGCGTGTTGGGAAGGAAAAAAGAATAAACGCCCAAAATAGCGGCGGTAATCATCGAAATTTCAAAAATCCTTACGCTGTTACCCAAGCCATAATAACCGATAATATTGGAAACCACAATCCATGCAACCGTTCCCATTACCCGAATGGTTGGAAAATCTTTTTCCGAATCCTTTACGTGAGACATCGCAATGGAAGTCGTCAATGCCATGGTTGGCGCAAAAGTGATACAATAGGCCAGAATCACCCAAAAGAAGGTATCTGCATCCTTAACACCTGTAAGGACGTATAACAACACGGCACCGGCCAAACTTAAAATGCCCAAAACCTTCTGAGCAGCGAAGTACCTGTCCGCAATTAAACCCACAAAAAACGGTGCAATAATCATCGCGATTGAAAATGCCGCATACGCACTACCCACCTGTACGCCCGTGGCATGCAGCTCACTAAACATGTACTTACTCATTTGGCCATACCACGATCCCCATATAAAATAAAGGAGAAACATCATGGCCATTAACTGATAACGCGTCAGATTTTTCATAAAAAAGATTAGGAGTTATTAATACAAAAAGGTGCAGTTAGCACTGCAGGTTTATTATTTTTTTTGAACCATCTTCTGAAACTCGTTTAGTTTCAAAAGTGCTTCAATCGGCGACAAGGTGTTCACATCCAGGATCGACAGACTTTCCTTTAGTTGTTCAAGTCTCGGATCGGCGGGCTCAAAAATGCTCAGTTGAAAGTTATTCTTAGGCATTTCCTTCACCTTTTTATTGTGCTTTTCTGCGACATGATCCTTTTCCAGATGGTGCATAATTTCGCTTGCGCGCAAGACGATCGGCTGAGGCATCCCCGCGATTTGCGCCACATGGATACCAAAACTGTGTGCACTGCCGCCCGGTTTCAGTTTGCGCAGAAATATCACTTTATTGTCAACTTCCTTTACGGCAACATTAAAATTTTTGATGCGCGGGAAGTCGTCAGCAAGCTGATTTAATTCATGATAATGCGTAGCAAAAAGCGTTTTAGGCTTTAACGAAGGCTGATTGTGCAGATATTCCGTGATCGCCCAGGCTATCGAAACACCGTCATACGTGCTCGTACCACGGCCAATTTCATCCATCAAAACCAGACTTCTGTCACTTAAATTGTTGAGAATACTGGCCGTTTCGGTCATTTCGACCATAAACGTACTTTCTCCCCTGCTCAGGTTATCACTCGCCCCTACCCTTGTAAATATTTTGTCAACAATACCCAGTGTGGCAGCGCTGGCGGGCACATAACTTCCCATTTGCGCCATGAGCACGATTAGCGCCGTTTGACGCAACAGGGCAGACTTACCAGCCATGTTGGGCCCGGTAATGATAATGATCTGCTGGGTTTCATTGTCAAGAAAAACGTCGTTGGGGACATAACTTTCTCCCAAAGGCAACTGCTGTTCAATAACGGCATGACGACCGTCCTTGATATCCAGTATCTTGCCATCGTTGATAACCGGCTTGACATAATTATTTTTCCGTGCCGTGGTTGCGAAAGAACCCAGCGCATCCAGAGTAGAAATAACTACCGCGTTTTGCTGGATCGTACCAACATATTCAGCTGCCGTCAGGATAAGTTCTGAGAAAATACGGAATTCGATTGCAGAGATCTTATCCTCTGCATTCAGAATTTTCTCTTCGTATTCTTTCAGTTCAGGCGTTATGTAACGCTCACAGTTTACAAGTGTCTGCTTACGGATCCATTCCTCAGGAACCTTGTTTTTATGCGAATTGGTAACTTCCAGATAATATCCAAAAACCCGGTTATAGGCAATTTTGAGTGAAGGAATACCGGTGCGCTCCATTTCCTCATTTTGCAGTTTTAACAAAAACCCCTTTCCTTCACGGGAAATCGCATGCAGTTCGTCCAGTTCGGCGTCAATACCGCTTTTGATCATACCGCCCTGGTTAATCAGCAACGGCGCATCTTCTCTTAATTGGTTTTCAATTTTGTCAACTAAAAACGTACACAGATTAAGCTGATCAGCATATTTGTTCAAAACCGCATAACTGCTGTCCGTCGAAGAAATCTTACCCAAAATTTCCTTGATAGGTCCGATCTGTTTCAGCGATTTTTTCAACTGTACCATTTCGCGCGGACTGATCCTGCGAACCGCTACTTTTGAAATCAACCGTTCAAGGTCGCCGATCTGTTTAAGATGTTGCGAGATTGATTCGTGAAGTTCATCATTCTGAAGAAAAAACTCAACGGTATTCAATCGCTCCTCAATCGGTAATTTTTCCTTTAAAGGCAACACGACCCAACGCCGCAATAACCGCGCGCCCATCGGCGTCACCGTTTGGTCCAGAATCTGGATTAAGGGCACGCCACCTTCCTGCTGTGGAAAAACGAGCTCAAGGTTACGGACCGTAAACCGGTCTAGCCAGACATACTTTTCCTCTTCCAACCGTGTAACCCGGCTGATATGACTTACTTCCCGGTGTTCCGTTTCTTTTAGATAGTGCAAAATAACACCCGCAGCGACGATTCCCAGGCGCAGGTTTTCAATACCAAAACCTTTTAGCGTGGTGGTATTGAAATGCGTTGTCAGCTGTTCGTAACCGTAGTCATAACCAAAACACCAGTCTTCAAGCTGAAACGTATGAAATTTGCCTCCAAAAAGCTGATTAAATTCCTGCTTGTGTTTTTTACAAAAAAGAACCTCAGACGGTGTAAAACCCTGAAGCATTTTGTCGACATAAGCCGCATTGCCCTGAGAAGTCATGAACTCTCCGGTCGAAATATCAAGAAAGGCAATACCGTATGAATCATCGGCACCGACATGGACCGCCGCCAGATAATTGTTCCTCCGCGTGTCCAGGACATTGTCATTCATGGAAACGCCAGGGGTTACCAGCTCTGTAACGCCACGTTTTACAATACCCTTTGCCTGAGAAGGATCTTCCAGCTGGTCGCAAATCGCGACGCGTTCTCCGGCACGAACCAATTTTGGAAGATAGTTATCCAGTGAATGGTGCGGAAAACCAGCCAGCTCCTCATGCGATCCGCCATTATTACGGCGTGTAAGTACAATACCAAGAATCTTGGATGCGCGAATAGCGTCTTCTCCGAATGTTTCGTAAAAATCGCCAACCCGAAACAGCAGCAATGCACCGGGGTACTTGGCCTTTATCTGATTATACTGTTTATTAAGCGGAGTTTCTTTTTGTTCCTTTGCCAACTAATGATGATTTTGAAAACAGGATAACTACAAAATTAACCCTTCTATCCGGTTTGGCAAGTCCAAATAGTTGTTTTATCAAGTAAGATCCGGAGTCAAAGTGTAAGCTGCCTGACTTCCTTTTCTGTAACTTCCCATACGTCCCCCGGTTTAGCTCCTTCGGCGTTAAAATCAGCGAGATTAATTTTTCCAATCGCCCAGCGCACAAGACGCAAGGTTGGAAATCCCACAGCTGCCGTCATGCGCCGAACCTGCCGGTTTTTACCTTCATGCAATGTCACCGATAGCCAGGAAGTGGGAATATTTTTACGAAAACGGATGGGTGGATTTCGCTCCGGAAGTGTAGGTTCGTTCAATTGGGAAGCTGATGCGGACAAAGTCTGATATGATTTCCCATTGATCGAAATTTTCACACCCTCTGCCAGCTGGTGACACGCCTCCTTAGTAATTTCCCCTTCCACCTGCACATAGTAAGTTCGCTTATGCCGGTTTCGGGGTTCAAGCAATTTTGTTTTGAGGTAGTTGTCATTGGTCAGCAAAAGCAGTCCTTCGCTGTCAGCATCCAGCCTGCCAACGGGATAGATATCTTTTGGAAAACTAAAATCAAGATCAGCCAAAGTAGTATGATCGCCTTCACGACTGAATTGTGAAAGCATTCCAAAAGGTTTGTAAATTAAGAAATAGCGAAACAAAGGTATGCTGATTATGGACAATGAGAAGCCCAAATTTTATTTAATAATTGATTCCAGATCGAGGACGAATCCGGGAAGTACAGACTCTCCTGACAGTTTTACTTTTAGAGAATCTAGAGTTACGATGGATTTATCTGCTTTATAAATATAAACCATATGATCGAAACGGTCTATCAGCCAAGCCAGCCTGGCTCCGTTTACAATATACTCCTCCATCTTTTTCAAAAGATACTTAATATCATCCGACTTTGACCGAATTTCCACAACGAAGTCTGGACAGATCGGCGCGAACATTTCTTTCTCTTTGTCTGTTAAAAAATTCCATTTCTCTTTTTCAATCCATGAAACATCAGGAGACCGAACTGCGCCATTCGGCAATGTAAAGCCCGTTGAAGAATCAAATATTTCCCCTAAACCCGAATTTTCATTCCAAATGAATAATTTTCCTAAGACCTGAGAATTAAAATTACCAGTAAAAGAACCTATTGGTGACATAAGTATAATATTTCCATGCGAGTCTCTTTCGAACTCTAATGTGTCGTTCATCTGGCAAAACTGAAAGAAATCTTCATCACTCATCAGTTCTCCCATTTTCAAAGTTACAGGCATGGAGATATTCATAACTTATTTTTATTTTCCGTCTCTATCAAAAATACAAAATATTTATTGATAACTAGCTGTTGGCAATTAGCTATATGCGATTAGTTCAGTAAGCGGATAACAGATATGATTCGGATTTGTTACCCTATTCAATTTCCAGCCAAACCGGGCAGTGATCCGAATGGACGGCATCATTAAATTGCCTGCTGCCCACGATTCTGTCTTTAAGTGTATCGGCAACGGAAATGTAGTCGATACGCCAGCCTTTGTTATTGGCTCTTGCGCCTGACCGGTATGTCCACCAGGAATATTCCTGTAACGCCGGATTTTTAAACCTGAAAGCATCCGTATAACCGCTTCCAAACCATTTTGTCATCCATTCTCTTTCTTCCGGTAAAAAACCTGAAGACTTTTTGTTTCCTTTCGGGTCGTGGATATCAATCTCGGTGTGCGCAATGTTATAGTCTCCACAAATAATCAGGTTGGGGCGTTCGATACGGAGTGTATTTACCCAGTTATTGAAGTCTTCCAGGAAGCTCATTTTTACGCCCTGACGCATTTCTCCGCTCGTTCCCGAAGGGAAATAACAATTCAACAAAGTGATATTTCCAAAATCAGCGCGGAGAATCCTGCCCTCAGTGTCATAAACCGGGAGGTCCAGACCAACCGAAACAAGATCTGGCTTGATTTTAGAAAAAATGGCTACACCGCTATATCCTTTTTTTTCGGCAGCATGCCAACCGATCAGCTCATAACCCAGCTCCGAAAATCCTGACAAATCCACCACATCCGGTGTCGCCTTCACTTCCTGAAAACATAGTACATCAAAAGATTTATCCTTTAACCATTCCAGCAAGCCATTTTTCAAGGCTGCGCGGATTCCGTTGAGGTTATAAGTGAGGATTTGCATGCTGATTTTTTCCGTTAATATTTATTTGTTGATACCTAAAATCATATCCGTAGTAATTTCCTGATCGAAAGTAAGATAACCCGGATAATTGATCTGCTTTCCGGCAAGATCCAGCGTTGGTTTAACTTTCACCGTGAATTTAGTCGGTTTTGAACCTGATTTTCCCGACAAAGCCAATACCATGTTGATAAACTCGTCGCGTGTAGCGTCATTTGTTAACAACTTATACACATTGGCGCTCAGTTTGACAGGAACGCGTGTACTGCCGCTGCCCGGATAAACCTCAATTTTTTCATTCAAAAAACCGTTAAAAATCTCGCTGTTGGTCAACAAAACTTTATATTCCAACTGATTAATAGCCGCCTTTTTACGGGTAGGATTCTTGATATCCAGATTTACACGTAAATCAAGCGGTACATCTTTACGCAGGAACGCAAGCCCTAACCGGGGATATCTGGCCAGATCCAGATCACTGATGCTTTTAATATTCCTGAACTCACTGACATCAATACCGGCCAGATAAATGCTGTCGGCCGAGGCAATTTTATATTTACAATCACCGAACGCTTTCGCTTCCGAAACCTGACGACTTACACCACAGCTCGTAAATAACCCAACCGAAGCCAAAATCGCAATAACCCAAATTTGTTTTTTCATCGTGTGTTAAAAATTTCTTGCAAGATAAACAGTAGCTACTACAACGTGCATACCTGTTCAGCATTATTCTTTTGTTATTACTTTTTTGCGAAAGGCCTTATTTACTGGTTCTCTGGTTTCTAAACAGGAAATGAGCGGGCTTTGATCCGAAACTATTTAGCCTAAATATTTTTTGTTACCCGTCTGATGGCGAAAAAGCCATCAGACGGGCGATTCCGTCCGACGGTTTTTCTACCGTCGGACGGATAACAAACCATAATCCTTTTTGATAAAAATCTTGTTGCAAGCCTTACTTCCAGCACCTACCTTTGCAGACTTTTACAACCACTTTAATTCAAAAACAAACTACAATGGCAAGCTGGTATTTAGGAAAAATACGTTACCAAAAGGAAGACGAAGCAGGGAGTCTTAAAACAATTAATGAAACATATCTTGTCGATGCCATTTCCTACACCGAGTCGGAAGCAAGGCTTTACAAGCAGATCGTCACCGGCGCCAGTGATTTCAGTGTCATGGCGATTTCGAAAATGCGTCTGGCCGATTTGTTTTCTTATGAAGACGGAGAAAAGTGGTTTAAAGCCAAAGTGGTTTATTTCTCTGTGGACGAAAAAAGCGGCAAAGAGAAAAAAGTCGTGAACTATATGCTGGTAAACGCCGATGGAATTGATCAGGCTTTGCAGCGAATTACAGAAAGCCTGCGCACCATGCTGATTCCTTACGAAACGACGGACATGAACCTAACGCCTATTCTGGATGTATTCCCTTACACGGCGGAAGAGGAAGAAGTTGAAATTCCTGCAAATTTACGCCCTCTTTCCGAAGTAATGGCGGAAAGAGAAGCGTTACAATAGATATTTTCGAGTCTAATCCCCCACTTTTACCTCTGGATATCCACGGGTAATGGCCAGAAAGGGATTAGGCTCATAACTTTTCAGTTTGAGCACGGCATCCTTCGAATTCATTTCTGTCAACAACTGGCGGTTTCCGAAAATGTAAGTATAGTCGAACGAGACAGGCAGACTGGCTACGTTTTCAATCAGCTCAAAACCGTACAAAGGATAAATACCAAAGGGAGGCGTGGTCAGCCACAACTTATCTTTTTCTTCCGATCTGGCATAAGACAGCTCGTATTCGATACTTTCCCAACCAAAGTCTTTTCGTTTATTACCTGTTGGAATGCAATAGGTATTAAAATCTTCTGTCTGCTGTTTAATTGTTTCAGCATCCGGCTTTACCTCTTCCACCTTTTCGGTAATTTTCATCTTTTTACCCGCCTCATCAGCGCCGCAGTAAATGTACTTTCCATCCTGGAACGCGATGATAAAATCGAAGTTTTTTCCGGTTTGCCCATAACTGTCCTCACGCTTGAAACACATCGTTCCCGTCACCGGATCTACGTAAATAACAATTTCACCTTTCTTCTTATCCGATTTATTTTCGTATTCGAAAGTGAGCGCATGGGTAAAATAATACTGACCTTTTTCAGGTTTCCATTGCGTAGCTCTTTGTAAAACCGGCTTTTTAGCAGCCTGAGCCATTAATACATTGGTTCCTGAGACCAATAAAACAAGGAAAAGATAACTGGATATTTTTCTTAGCATAACATAAATAATTAATGCCTGCAAGCTAAAAAGAGACTGTCGAAAAACCATGACCAGCTCATAATTTGACAAACTCAACCCGGCGGTTATTGGCCTTCCCTTCGGCAGAGGTATTCGGAGAAACCGGTTCGCTTTCACCTTTCCCATCTGTTTCCAACCGGGTTTTGTCAATGCCAAAATCCCTGGATAACGCTTCTTTTACAGATTCCGACCTTTTTTTCGATAAGGCCAGATTGCTACCGTCCTCGCCATCAGCATCCGTGTGACCGATAATTTTAACCTTAACCGAGGCATTTTCAGTTAACACAGCCGCAATGTCTTTCAGTACGCCAAAGGACTCCGGTTTTATTGTCGCAGAATTTACGTCAAACAATATCCCGTTGGTCGAAAACTTCCCTTCTGTGATTAGTTTGTTACGGGTATCAGGTGCGCCCACCGCGAGCCGAAGATTCGAAACAAAAAACCGGTCTGCCTCTCTATGATAACCCTGATTACTGAAAGCGATGAAATTATAGTTTGTTACGGGGTTAAAAGCTCTTGGCAAATCCCACACTTTATAGTCATCCACATACAATCTCAGCCTGGATTTTTGTCTCCAAATCGAAACTTTGACAACATTGTGCTCGGGAACGTGAAATGCCGGAATCTCCTTTTCATTTTTCATGATCGATTCTGCCTGATTTTCAAAAATATCAAAAGTAGCAGAACCTTGTTTCCCGCCCGCAGAATAAGGATGGAGGCCCAATTCCAGGCCCTTGGCTTTATTGCCATCATACCATTTCCAATTCGAAAAACTTTTAGCAGGATCCGCCAGTTCGGCAATAACCGTGCGCAATGCGCCGGAATAAAAACTAAACTCGGAAGTAGTCGCCAGGTTAAATTCTAGCGTAAAATTTTCGGGAAGCTTCGTGATAAATTCAGGATAAAAAACGCCTTCGGGCCCCAACATCAGCCATTTCCCTTCTGTTCCGGCAATTGTCACGATCTCACCCGATGAATTGGTATTCCATTTCGCAGGAAAATCCCCTATGGCGTCCTGCGAAAAATCTTCCACGGCGACAATTTTGTCTCCCGGAATAAAATCGAATTTGCTGTATGATTGTAATGTAGGTTTCCCCGCTTTGACGGCCGTGTTTTCACCTGCTGCATCGGCACTTTCGTTACTGCCGTTACTTTGTTTTTCACCCTTATCCGCCGGTTGCTCTTCTTTTGTTTTCTTGTCTTTCTTCTTAAAGAGGTTGCCGATACCTTCTTCCATTTTATCAAAACCCTTATCCACAGCCTGGTCAACCTTCCGGTTTGCACGATTCTCCGCCTGCCTTTCCGCAACTTTTCCGGGGTCATTGATACGAATCTGCGCTTTCGACACCCATGAAAAGCACGTTAAAACAATCAAAATCGATATTTTTTTATACATGACTGTCAGCAAATTAAGTGATTGATCCTTGAATCCGTCTTATATAAAATTACAAAATAACTTCCTTGAATACTACATCAACTGAGTTACCGGCAAACACATATTCACAGACATACAGGCGTGTCATTTACGCGGAAGATTGTAAATTGCGGCGCATTTGTATACATCGCATGAATTTCAATTTCGAAACCAAGTCAGTCACACTACGCGAAGGTCGGCGTGTTTATTTTTCCTCAGATTTCCATCTTGGCGTTCCCTCGGCTGAAAAAAGCAGAGACCGCGAAAGACTGATTGTAAAATGGCTGGAAACCATCGAACATGATGCCCAGATCATTTTTTTGGTGGGGGATATTTTCGATTTCTGGTTTGAATACGGGCACGTCATTCCGAAAGGATTTACGAGGCTTCTGGGAAAACTGGCAGCACTTTCCGATCGGGGCATTGAACTAATCCTCTTTACCGGCAATCATGATATGTGGATGTTCGGTTATCTCAAAGATGAAATCGGCGCGACGATTTATCGTAATCCTGTAAATTTTGAAATTACAAGCAGTACAGGTTTAAAAAAATCAATTCTTGTGGGGCACGGCGATGGATTGGGGCCCGGTGATAAGGTATACAAAATCTTAAAACGCATTTTCGAAAATTCTTTCTTCCAGTGGGTATTCAGAATTGTACATCCGGATGTGGGCATGTGGATCGCTTCTGAGTGGTCAAAACGAAGCCGCATTGCCAATATTAATAAAGGCGAGGAACAATTCATGGGTGATGATCACGAATGGCTCCTGATCTATTGCAAGGAAGTGGAAAAGGAGCAACATCACGATTATTATGTATTCGGACACCGTCACCTGATGCTGGATCTGGCCGTCAATGAACGCAGCCGGTACATCAATTTAGGGGAATGGGTGACCAAGCATTCCCGACAGGCTTATGCCGTTTTCGACGGTGAACGATTGGCATTAAAAACAACCCGCTAATTTATTCCTGCAAAAAATTGCTTCATTTTAGAAATAAAGAACAAAAAAAATCAGCCCAGAGGAGCTGATTTTTTACTTTTTTTAACATTTCAACGTTATTTTTCGTCCTTCTTAGGATTCTCAAACTCTTCGTTTTTCCTCAGAATGTCTTGTCTCGTTATACTTTCACGGGGCGCCTGGTTCAGTTCTTTCCTCCATTCTTTCTGTTTAAGATCACCATTTTTAACAGATTTGATAAAGTTTGCCCAGGCGAAAGGGTTCAGGAATGGAAATGTCGTGGCAAATCCTTTTCCCACCGCTGATTCCCGGCCAAAAAGTTGCTGATCAATGGTATAACGATAATTGGTCTGCGCGTTGTTAGGCACCTGAGCCGCCATACGGTTGATATAGTCAGGATCGGTACTGCGCGCCAGGGCATCACGATCGGCCTGATCCGGTAATTTTAGCGCCAAAAAAGCCTTTTTAAACTCTTCTTCGGTTTTCCATGGATAAATTTTCACCTCGGAAAGCATGGTCACATCCTCCTGCATCGCTACAATTGCCGAATACGTATCCGCATTATAATTGCGGGGAATGACATGGTACTGCTTTTTATACCCTACATAGCTGAATATGATACTATCGCCGGGAAAAACCGGGATGTGAAAATCACCTCTGCTGTCTGCCAGCGTCCCTTTTCCTGCTTTGGGGATAAAGATATAGGCCCCCGGCAATCTGTCGGTACTTTTTCCGCCCACAACAACCCCGTTAAAGATAATCGCCTTCTGCTCACCCTGTGCAAAAACTTTCTGCCCACATAGTACGCTTGCAAGTATTACAAAATATATTAAAAATCCTTTTTTCATTCTTTACAGGTCGTTATTCAGTA
This sequence comes from Dyadobacter sp. LHD-138, assembly GCF_030929615.1. Lineage (GTDB taxonomy): Bacteria > Bacteroidota > Bacteroidia > Cytophagales > Spirosomataceae > Dyadobacter. The sequence continues at coordinate 52,052 of NZ_JAVFVU010000016.1, forward strand.
CCGGCATCCTCATTTTCAGGCACTGTAAGGGTTATAGTTGATTAAAGTCGACTTTAATATATGCTAAAATTTTCTCAATACTATGTAAAAAAGTATTCCTATTATTCAAAAACGGTTGAACCTTGGATGCATTGCCCGAATAAAGATTTAATCCGTTTGTTACGAAAACAATTTAAGGAATGTCACGATAAAAGGTGCCGAAAGCAGTAATCCATCAAAACGATCCAAAAACCCGCCATGCCCCGGGATACTATTCCCCGAATCCTTAATGGCAATACTGCGTTTGAACAATGACTCAACCAGGTCTCCATAAGTACCAACGACCACAATGATAGCGCCTATGCAATACCACTTCCAGGGTTCGAATGTACGGAAATAATGCCCGAGGACAAAAGCGACCAACGCAGCAAATAATGCACTGCCCATCGCACCTTCCCAGGATTTTTTTGGGGAGATACGTTCAAAGAGTTTACGTTTACCAAATTTTGTTCCCGCAAAATATCCACCGATATCCGAAGCCCAAAGCAAAAGCAAACTGCCCAGTACGATCTCATAGTTATAAATCCCGCCGCGCATGGCCATCACGATGATTAATGAAAAAGGCAGCGCCACGTAAATTATCCCCAAAAAAGTAAAGCCAATATTCGTAAATGGTTTTAAATCATTCTTTTTATAAAGCTTGATAAAAAAGATCATCGACAATAAAGGACTGATAATGAAATAGTTTTCAAAAGAAACCAGATCCTGTTCTATCAGATACGCCAATAACATCATAACTGTGCCACAGAACGTGCCATAATAAGTCAGTGGCTGATTTCCGTCCAGGCCTAAAAGCTTATAGAATTCCAGCTGCGTTAAAGAACTGATCGTGCAAAAAAGCAGTAAAAAGCTCCATTCGCTGTAAAGTATACACCCAAGAATGATGACGAATCCTATGAGTCCGGTGATGGTGCGCTGTTGTAAATTACTCAGATTCTGCAAGGGATTCTTCATTAGATAAAATGGTTTGAGCCCGAACAAGATCTGTCATAGGAACGTGCACTTCGCACATACCAAAAATTGGATAGCTACTATCCTGTTTATTTACAATGACAGCTGCAATTCCATTTTGTTCCAATATTTCTCTGGCTATTTCCGCCCGAATCATCTGCCTGGTATGATATACCTTTCCCCAATTTTCGTCCATAGATGTTACTCTGTGCAAGTCCTGTGACTTTGCTATGCTGAGTGTTTTTAATTGTTATTTATAATTTTCTAAGCCAAAGTTTTCTGCTTCAGCCCTGTTTTTCTAATCTCGAATAAAATCGCTGTCGTCAAGACAATCGATACTAGAATTGTTGTCAACGGCATGGTTTTGATTTCCTCGATGTTTACTTTCAGCACTTTGGTGTTGTACAAAAACATCATCACCAATACGAATCCGTTGTTGACAAAATGTGCCAGTATCGCCACTGATAACCTCCCAGACCAATAATACAAATATCCGAACAACGCCCCGAGTATCATCCGTGGCAAAAATCCGTAGAATTGAAAGTGAATAGCACTGAAAATCGCAGCCGAAACCCAAATTGCAATATGTACATTGGCCCAATGTTGTGCAAGTTTACGTTGTATAATGCCACGAAACAACACCTCCTCACCTAAAGCAGGAAGAAGCACCACAACAGTCAGTGCAACGAGCAACTGGCCAATCTCCTGATAATTGGTCATAAACTTTGTCAGCATCGCATTCTGGTCCTCCTTGTCACGCATCCACGTTTCCAGCCACGACCAGGATTCGGGAAATACCATGTTGGAATTCCACGTAATAAACTGGCTGTTGATCGGAATAAAAACCAGAACGACAATCGCCGCAAGAAACCAGGTGATCGGGGCAGGCTTTTTCCTGAAATTAAAATCCTGCAAATCCTTACGCTCCATATAAAACCAATACAGCAGCGAAGGCAGCAGATAAGAAAAAAAGTGTACTATACCCTGCAAAACCATCATGGCGATCCATCCGTTGGGAATATTTTCAGGATGAATAAACAATTCTGTCATCAAACCCGTGATACTATCTGCATCAGAACCAGTTATCAAGGCAAGGATGAGAACTGCCAACACATTACCCACAGCCATTCCAATAAGCACGAAACCAACCAAGACCAACAAACCTCCCAATGTACCGGGCACTCGTGTATGTACCAAATTTGAATAACTTTTTTGCATAATTGGTGTAAATTTACAGCTAATTATGAATTTAAAAATATCGGGGGACTGTTGATGGATAAGAAAAGGTCGTTGAAACCTTGATAAATTCTGTCCCCAGGCATATCCTGACACATCATAAATGGTAAAAATAGGTAAAATAGAACTGAGCGATTTCCCGCTGCTGCTTGCTCCGATGGAGGATGTGAGCGACCCGCCCTTTAGGGCTGTATGCAAGGAAAACGGTGCGGATTTGATGTACACGGAATTTATTTCTTCGGAAGGATTAATTCGTGATGCAGCAAAAAGTGTGCAGAAACTGGACATTTTTGAATATGAAAGACCCGTGGGCATCCAGCTTTTTGGCAGCGATGTTGAAACGATGGGATCCTGCGCAGAAATTGCTTCGAAAGTAAATCCGGACCTGATCGATATTAATTATGGATGTCCGGTAAAAAATGTAGCTTGCCGCGGTGCCGGTGCTGCCTTGTTACAGGATATCCCTAAAATGGTACGCATGACCGAATCCGTCATTAAATCCACGCATTTGCCGGTAACGGTAAAAACAAGGCTGGGATGGGATGAAAGCACGAAAAATGTTCAGGAAGTTGCAGAAAGATTGCAGGATATCGGTATTCAGGCACTTTCGGTACATGGAAGAACGCGCGTACAAATGTATAAGGGTGAAGCAGACTGGACCCTGATCTCCAGAATAAAGGATAATCCGCGCATCACGATTCCTATTTTTGGAAACGGCGATGTGGACAGTCCTGAAAAGGCACTGGAGTATAAAAACCGCTTTGGCGTCGACGGGATCATGATCGGCCGGGCGACCATCGGCAATCCGTGGATTTTTAATGAGATTAAGCATTTTGTAAAAACAGGCGAAAAACTTGCTCCTCCTACCCTGGCTGAGCGTGTGGCCGTTTGCCGCCGCCATCTCGAATTTTCCATTCGCTGGAAAGGACCAATCGCGGGCGTTTTCGAAATGAGACGTCATTATACCAATTATTTTAAGGGACTGGAACATTTCAAACCTTTCCGTATGCGCCTGGTAGAGGGTATGACTTTTGAAGAACTGGATGAAATACTCAATGAAGTCGTACTGGAATACAGCGAAGCCTTATGTTAAAAATTAAAGTAGGTGATAAAAGCGGCGACGCGACGCAGGATGAATCTTTTGAAATAACCCAGAAGGAAAATCAGTGGCTGATCGGTACAGATATTTTTGACGGAGACATTGTAAAGCTGAATGACAGCCTCTTTCACGTACTTTGGCAAAACCGTTCTTTCACTGTGGAAGTGGAGGAATCCAATATCGCCGACAAAACTTTCAAATTGCTGATCAACGGGCAGCCTTATGAAACCTCTGCAAAAGATCAGTTTGATCTGTTGCTGGAAGGGCTTGGTATGCAGGCAACAGCCACAAAAAAAATCAACAATCTTAAAGCACCCATGCCCGGACTTATCCAGTCTGTTGCGGTAACACCGGGCCAGGAAGTGGAAAAGGGAGACACCTTACTGGTTTTGGTTGCGATGAAGATGGAAAATATTATAAAGTCTGCCGGCAGCGGTATTGTGAAAACCGTAAAAGTTACACCGGGCGAGATTGTAGAAAAAAACCAGGTATTGATAGAGTTTCAATAAATTCCTTGGTAATCTGAACTACCTACGCTTATTTTTACAAAATAAAACACCAACAAACAAATCATGCCCCAACCAAAATACAAACGTATCCTTCTCAAACTTAGCGGAGAAGCACTCAACGGTGGAGATAAAACACAAGTAATCGACTTTAATATTCTGGACAGCTATTCAAGTGAGATCAGAAAAATTGCGGATGCAGGTGTACAAATAGCAATCGTTATTGGAGGAGGAAATATTTTCCGGGGAGCGTCGGTGGAAAAATCCGGTATTGACAGAGTTCAAGGCGACCATATGGGCATGTTAGCTACTGTTATTAACGGGATGGCCATTCAGAGTTCTCTTGAAAAACACGGCATGCGTACACGGCTCATGTCAGCGATTAAAATGGAGCAGGTTTGCGAGCCATTGATCCGTCGCCGGGCCGTACGTCACCTGGAAAAAGGCCGTATCGTCATCTTTGGTGCCGGTACAGGAAACCCTTACTTCACAACCGACACCACAGCCGGTCTTCGCGCGATTGAGTCCGAATCGGAAGTTGTATTAAAAGGTACCCGTGTAGACGGCGTTTATACGGCCGATCCTGAAAAAGATCCTTCGGCGACCAAGTATACGCAGCTTACTTTCGATGAAGCATTGTCCAAAAATCTTAAGATCATGGACCTGACCGCATTCACACTTTGTAAAGAAAACAATGTCCCGATCATCGTTTTTGATATGAACAAACCTGGTAATCTTTATGACCTGGTGATGGGTGGAGAAGTTGGGACTTTGATATCGAATTAATAGAAAAACAATACCACCAAGTAAATCATGGAAGAAATAGAATTATATCTGGACGACGCCAAAGACACCATGGAAGGTGCCATCAAACACCTTATTATTGAACTGGGAAAAATACGCGCCGGCAAGGCATCTCCTCAAATGCTGGACGGCCTCCAGATTGATTATTACGGCACAATGACCCCTTTGTCCAACGTCGCGACGATCAACACCCCGGATGCCAGGACTATTGCCATTAAGCCGTTTGAAAGAAAAATTATTAATGACATTGAGAAAGCGATCCGTAACGGAAATTTAGGTTTCGCTCCTTCTAATGACGGGGAAATGATCCGTATTTCCGTTCCGCCACTTAACGAAGAACGCCGCCGTGAGCTTGCAAAACGTGCGAAAAACGAGGTTGAGACAGCCAAAATCAATATCCGTAACATTCGTCAGGATGCGAACAATGCGCTTCGTAAATTAACGAAAGAAGGCGTTGCAGAAGATTTGGTAAAACTTAGTGAGGACCGTGTTCAGCAGCTTACCAATAGCTTTGTTTCAAAAGTGGAGCAAATTCTTGCTGCCAAGGAAAAAGAGATTATGGAAGTTTAATCCAGCGGTTGGCCTTTTGCTGTTAGCAAAAAATCCCGCAGAAGTAATTTCTGCGGGATTTTTTGCTAATCGCTAACAGCTAAATCCTAAATTATATTTTCTCGTCTTCTTTTTTAAAGCTCTCGAAACCGCGGTGGTTTGACTCTTCATACAATCTTTCCTTAGGTAGGCTGCGGAAATAATCGTAAGTGATTTTCAGACCTTCTGCGCGGGATACTTTCGGCTCCCAGCCAAGAATTTCTTTTGCTTTGGTAATATCAGGCTGACGTTGTTTCGGATCATCCTGTGGAAGGTCTTTATAAACCACTTTCTGGTCTGTGCCCGTCAAAGCGATAATCTCTTCTGCAAATTCTTTAATTGTAATCTCACCCGGGTTTCCGATGTTAACTGGCAATGAATAATCGCTCAGCAACAAACGGTAAATTCCTTCAACCAGGTCATCCACATAGCAGAATGCACGTGTTTGAGAGCCATCACCAAAGATTGTGATATCTTCACCGCGAAGCGCCTGTCCGATAAATGCAGGCAATACACGTCCGTCATTCAATCGCATTCTCGGGCCGTAGGTGTTAAAAATACGAACAATACGTGTTTCAACCTCATGATAACGGTGGTAAGCCATGGTGATCGCTTCCTGATAACGTTTCGCCTCATCGTAGCAGCCTCTTGGCCCGATCGGGTTTACGTGGCCCCAATATTCTTCTGTCTGCGGGTGAACCAAAGGATCCCCGTACACTTCAGAAGTGGAAGCGATGATAAAACGTGCTTTTTTTGCAAGCGCAAGTCCCAATAAATTATGCGTTCCCATGGCACCCACTTTCAGGGTCTGGATAGGAATTTTCAAATAATCAATCGGGCTGGCCGGAGAGGCGAAATGCAGGATATAATCCAAATCTCCGGGAATATGCACGTATTTGGTAACGTCGTGATGATTAAACTCGAAATTTGGATTAGGCATCAGATGTTCAATGTTGCGCAGGTCGCCTGTGATCAGGTTGTCCATTGCGATAACATACATCCCCTCTTTTAAAAATCGCTCACAAAGATGCGACCCTAAAAAACCTGCCGCTCCGGTTATTAATACACGCTTCATGAATTATGTAATTAGATTTTGAGATTAAAATGGCAGATCTGAGATATTAAAAATTGAGATTTCAGGGATAAAATTATGCGTTCAAACATAATCTGATTCCTGAAATCTCTATCTCAAAATCTATAATTATGATACTTTTTCTCTACCAATACTGAAATAAGTATAACCCATTTCACGCATCGTGCTCAATTCGTAAAGGTTACGTCCGTCAAAAATTACTTTATTTTTAAGTAATTTACTCATTTTTTCAAATTCAGGCGTACGGAACTGAGGCCATTCGGTAAAGATCATCAAAGCATCGGCATCATCCAGGGCTGCATAAGGCGTGTGGCAGAAAGTAACTCTTTCTCCCAAAACTCCTTTCACGTTGTCCATCGCTTCCGGATCGTAAACCGTTACAATGGCACCTGCTTCAAGCAAAGCCTCGATATTCTCCAAAGCCGGCGCTTCACGGATATCGTCCGTATAAGGTTTGAAAGCCAATCCCCAAACGGCTATCGTCTTTCCTTTCAGATCATTATCGAAGAAATTATTTACCATCGGCAAAAGCTTTTTCTTCTGATCATCATTGACCTGCATAACAGATTTCAAAATTCTGAAATCATAGTTATAGTCTTCTGATGTTTTAGCCAAAGCCTGAACATCCTTCGGGAAACAGCTTCCACCATAACCGATACCTGCAAAAAGGAAACGTTTTCCGATCCGGCTGTCGGTTCCGATACCACGACGAATGTCATCCACGTTCGCACCTACCTTTTCGCAAAGGTTTGCGATCTCGTTCATGAACGTAATTTTCATGGCAAGGAAAGAATTCGCAGCGTATTTCGTCATTTCAGCGGAACGCTCGTCCATGAAAATTACAGGATTCCCCTGACGAACCAACGGCGCGTAAAGTTTCTCCATAACCTTTTTGGCCTTCTCAGAAGTTGTTCCTACCACAACGCGGTCAGGCTTCATGAAATCTTCAACGGCAACACCTTCACGTAAAAACTCAGGATTTGAAACGACATCAAACTCAACTTTCGCATTTTTGGCGATCGCAGCATGTACCTTTTCAGCGGTTCCAACAGGAACAGTACTTTTGTCAATGATCACCGCATATTGTTCTAAAATATGGCCCAGATCATCTGCCACTTTAAGGATATACTTCAAATCAGCAGACCCATCTTCACCCGGAGGCGTAGGCAATGCCAAAAAGATTACCTCTGCACCCTTAATTCCTTCGGCTAGATTGGTTGTAAACTGTAAACGGCCTTCGGCAACATTACGGTCGAAAAGTACGTCCAAACCCGGTTCATAAATGGGAATGTCACCGTTTAACATACGCTCTACTTTCTTAGCGTCGATGTCTACGCAAAATACCTGATTACCTGTTTCGGCAAAACAAGTTCCTGTTACCAAACCAACATAACCGGTTCCTACTACTGCTATTTTCATAAAATTGTAATAATAATATAGCTGCGATGAATTAGATTTCAGTTAACGCAAAAATTGCACTTTATTAAGCCAGACAAAATCCGACCAGAACAAAAGTAATTTTTTTAAACGAATCCCGCTTCTTCTTACCATCATTTGTTTTTATTCGGTCAATGAAATATGTTGATTTCTTCTTATAATTGAACAAAACAAATTTCATCATCAACAATAATCATCATGGACACTTCCAGCACAGCTGAAAACCCTGGGTCCGGAATTCGTTCCCTTATCGAGCAGTCGGTACGTGATTTCGCAGCAAGGGAACTAAAACCAAACATGAACCAATGGGATGAGGCGCAGTTTTTCCCAAAAGATGTTTTCCATAAACTGGGTGAACTTGGCGTCATGGGTATGCTCGTCCCGGAAGAATTTGGCGGCGCCGGCCTGGGATATGACGAATACGTGACAGCTATTATTGAGCTTTCCAAAGTTGATCCTTCCATTGGCCTGTCGATGGCGGCCCATAATTCACTTTGTACCAATCATATTCTGATGTTTGGCAGTGAGGAGCAAAAAAAGAATTATTTACCCCAACTCGCTTCGGGAAAATGGCTTGGTGCCTGGGGATTGACCGAACCCAATACGGGTTCTGACGCCGGAAACATGCGTACCGTCGCCGTCCGCGAAGGTGACGGCTGGCTTATTAACGGATCTAAAAATTTTATTACCAATGGCAAAAGCGGAGACCTCACCGTGCTGATCGCTAGGACCGGTGAGCCTGGTGATAAACACGGCGCCACCGCATTTATTATCCCTCAGGGAACACCCGGTTTCACGGCAGGCCGGAAGGAAAACAAACTGGGCATGCGCGCATCTGAAACGGTAGAACTTATTTTCCAGGATTGCTTTATTTCCGATAGCCAAAGAATGGGTGAAGTCGGAGATGGTTTTATTCAGTCTTTAAAAGTACTGGACGGGGGAAGAATTTCGATCGCTGCGCTGGGCGTTGGCACCGCAATGGGTGCTTACGAAGCTGCATTGGCCTATTCCAAAGAGAGAAAACAATTCGGCAAGGCCATTTGTGATTTCCAGGCTATTGCTTTCAAGCTTGCAGATATGTATACCGATATCCAGGCATCCTCGCTGTTGACCTATCACGCTGCGGCTCTGAAAGACCAGGGGGAAAAAGTAACCCTTCCGAGCGCGGTTGCCAAATACCATGCATCAGAAACCGCCGTTCGGGTCGCCAATGAAGCGGTACAGATTTTTGGCGGCTATGGTTTTACCAAAGATTATCCCGTTGAAAAATTTTACAGGGACAGCAAACTTTGTACGATCGGTGAAGGGACCAGCGAAATTCAAAAAATGGTTATCTCAAAAGAAATTCTAAGAGATTAAACGATGCCATCCATCACGATCTATTACCGACAGGCTCGTTTGCGGCTCGTTGGTAACAGATCGTTAGGAATCCGTCAGATACAAAGTTATTTTCGTACTAAACCATAATCTCAAATACTATGACTCCTTTATTAGTACTTCTGGCCCTTGTTGTACTCACCATTCTGATGACGGTGAAAGTTGTACCGCAGCAGACTGCCTATGTACTGGAACGACTTGGTAAATTTTATGGGGTGCTGCAACCGGGTATTAATTTTATCATTCCCTTTTTCGACCGAATCGCTTATAAATACACACTCAAAGAATCTGCCATTGACATTCCCGAACAAATCTGTATCACGCGTGATAATGTACAGGTGCGCATGGACGGGGTTATTTTCATTCAGGTAATTGACCCTAAGAAAGCTGCCTACGGCATTGCTGATTATACATTTGCCGTGATCCAACTTGCCCAAACCACCATGCGTAGTGAAATCGGAAAGCTGGATCTTGATAAGACTTTTGAAGAACGTATGACCATTAACCGCGCCGTAGTACAGTCCATTGATGACGCCGCGATAGGCTGGGGCGTAAAAGTGCTTCGCTATGAAATAAAAAATATCACACCGCCCCAAAGCGTGCTGATCGCCATGGAAAAACAAATGCAGGCTGAACGGGAACGCCGGGCTGTTATTTTGCAATCTGATGGTGAAAAACAGGCCGCTATCAATGTGGCGGAAGGACAAAAACAAAAGGTTGTTCTGGAATCGGAAGGTTTGCGTTTACGGCAGATCAACGAAGCAGAAGGGGAAGCCGCGGCTTTAAAATCTGTCGCGGCGGCTACTGCCGAAAGTATCAAACTGGTTGCAATGGCCATTCAAAATGAAGGTGGCATTGAAGCCGTTCAGTTAAAAGTGGCGCAGAATTTTGTCGACCAGTTCGGAAAACTGGCGAAAGCAGGAAATACACTTATTCTTCCGGCCAACTTCGCCGACATGGGCTCAATGATTGCCACAGCCATGACTATTGTAAAATCATCCGAACCAAAGAAATAATGATGGAATTGTCGTTGCCACAAATATGGATGATTATCGGACTGCTGATGCTGGTAGCAGAATTGGTGAGCGTCGTATTGGTTTTTATATTTTTCGCCGTTGGCGGATTGGTTACTGCCTTGTTGGCCGCTCTGGGCATATTGCCAACGCTGGAATATCAGATTGTAGCTTTCTCGACAATTTCTATGCTCACATTAATACTTTTCAGAAAACATGCGAAGAAATTACTGGAGACAAGGCGTGGCAAACAGGAAGAATACAAAGAATTTATAGGCGAAACAGCCATGGTCATCCGGGATATTCCCTCGGACGGTTCCGGGAAAATATACTATCGGGGTGCAGAATGGAGTGCCACCTCCAATAACCACAATCCCATTGACGCAGGCAGTAAAGTCATTATTCAACGGACAGAAGGCATTACTTTGATTGTGGAAGAGTCTTAATCTTATACCAATAAAAAGTGGCTGGATTTTCAGAAATCATATTTCCAAAACCCAGCCACTTTTGTACTAATTCAAAAAACTTATTTCTTCAAAGCCTCTTCAACCGGATTTCCAATGTTTCCGCTTGGCGGCAAAATGTGTAGCAAAGAAGCGATTGTCGGCGCAATATCAGATACCGAAGTGCGTCTCAAAGTCTCGCCCTTATTGATTCCCCAACCGAATAACGCGAATGGAACCTGGGTATCGTAGTTGTAAGGCGTTCCATGGGAAGTACCTGTTGAACTGCCATAAAACCAGCCTGGCTGCGTAATGATCTGGATATCTCCGCTCCTTTTCGCATTCACATTGTTCTTGTACAATTCAAGCTGATACGTATTCAAAGGCGCCCTTCCCATATCTGTCAGATTCAATACATCGGCAATACCGTCTACCGGCAAAAGTGATTCTCTGACTACTTCAAAAACCTGGGTTGCCGTGATTTTCTTCTTTTTCAGCAAAGCGTGATTCAAATACAACTGGTTGTTTTCACTTCTTGTCACATAAGCACCCTCACCGAAAGTTTCATTTAAATTCTTTTTCATGATATCTGCCAACACAGTTCTGCTGGCAAGGCCCGCTGGTAACTTATGCTCTTTTGCAAATCCCGGAACATCGACAACGCCATGATCGGCTGTAAGGAAAACGGTATAATTCCCCTTGCCTGTCCAGCTGTCTAAAAAAGAAAACAGTTCGGCAAATTCGCGGTCAAGTCTCAAATAATCATCTTCCTGCTCCACCGAATTAGGTCCGGCCATGTGCCCGATTTTATCAGGAGAAGAAAAACTGATCGCCAAAAAGTCTGTCTCAGCACCTTTTCCAAGCTTTTCGCCTTTTACGGCCTCAATCGCCATTTCCTTCGTAATGGTGTTTCCCCAGGGCGTGCCGGTTACGGTACCAAAAGCATCTCCGGCAAAACCGGCCAGTTCATAAGGAAAAACAGGTTTTTTCGCACCAGGTAATTTTCCTTCCCAAGGCACATCATCAGCCGTACTTTGCGTGTATTGCTCAATAGGATTCAACAACTGCCAGCCTTTCTTCAAATATTCCGAAGGCATTTTTTTTGCATTGTAATCCTTTGCCCACTGCGGCAGTTCCTCCATATAAAAAGTACTCGTCACCCAGTTTCCCGTGTTGGAATCGAACCAGTACGAGCCATTGGCGGTATGTCCTGCCGGTAAAATAGAACCGCGGTCCTTGATGGCTACGCCAATGGTTTTTGAACGGAAATTGGTAGCAATTCTCAGTTGGTCCGTTACCGTGCTCGTCAGTAAATTCCGTGGCGACATTTTACCCACACTTACATTACTGCTGCCCACCGTTTTGACCGTACTGTCTTCCACGCAATAAACGCCTTTTGCTGCATGTTGGTCATACCACTCATTTCCGACCATTCCATTGATCGCCGGTACCGAACCTGTATAAATCGAGGCGTGACCGGCCGCTGTTACCGTTAAGGCATAGCTGTAATGATTATTACGACAGTTAAAACCTTCATTCAAAAAGCGTTTGATCCCACCTTCGACATACTTGTCATAATAGCGATACAGGTAATCATAACGCATTTGATCCACAACGATACCTACAACCAATTTAGGTCTTGCAAGCGTTTTGGCATTTGTAACGTTTGTTTTTTTGGGTGTTTGGGCAGCAACTGAAAAAGTTGCAAAAAGTCCCATAAGCCAGAAAGATAGTTTTCTCACGTGTCAGGAATATTTATTAATTGATGTCAAAAGTATATTAAAAATTAGAACAGGGCATGCTTTTAATGGGATTTTAAGGCCTCAGTTCTTTTTCAGTGCCTCCTCAACGGGATTCCCGACATTACCACTCGGTGGAAGAATATGCAGCAGAGAGGAGACCGTTGGGGCTATATCCGCAATCGTCGTCCTCTTGAGCGTTTCCCCCTTGTTAACTCCCCAGCCGTACAGTAAAAAAGGGACATGGGTATCATAGTTATAAGGCGTTCCGTGATCAGTGCCGGTAGCGCCGCCGGCAAACCATCCGGGCTGCACCACCACCTGAAGGTCTCCGCTCCGCTTTGCGTTCACATTATTTTTAAACAATTCGAGCTGGTATGTATTCAAAGGTGCTTTATTCATATCCTGCAAATTAAGCACATCGGCAATGCCCTTGATGGGCAGCAAAGCAGTTCTGACCACTTCAACGGCATCCGCCATCGATATCTTTTTTGATTTCAATAATTTATGATCCAGATACCACTGGTAGTTTTCGCTGGCCAACACATAATCACCCGCTCCAAAAGCATCCGACAACGATTTTTTGACAAGATCTTCAATTTGTCTTGCATTCAATAAACCCGCAGGTAGCTTATGTTCCTGCCAAAAAGCGGGAACATCCATCCCTCCGTGATCGGCAGTGAGGAAAACCGTATAATTGCCTTTGCCAACCCAGCCGTCCAGAAAAGTAAACATCTCGGCAAATTCCATATCCAGGCGCAGATAATTATCTTCCTGTTCAACGGAAGTCGGGCCAAAAGCGTGACCGATTCTGTCCGGTGAAGAAAAACTCACAGCCAAAAAATCGGTATCCTTCCCTTTTCCAAGATTCTCGCCTTTGATCGCTGCGAGTGCCATATCCTTCGTCATCGTGTTTCCCCAGGGCGTTGTCGTTACCACCCCAAAAGCATCGCCAGACAATCCTGCCAGCTCGTACGGAAAAACCGGTTTGGCAGTCCCTGGCAATTTTCCTTCCCAGGGTTCATCGTCCGGCGTACTTTCCACATATTGCTCGATAGGCAACAGCGTTTTCCATCCGCGTTTCAAATATTCGGACGGCATTTTCTTCGCATTATAATCCTGAACCCATTTCGGAAGCTCATTGGTGTAATAAGTACTCGTTACCCAATTACCGGTTTTGGAATCGAACCAGTAAGCCCCGTTTGCCGCATGGCCCGCCGGGAGAATCGATGCTCTGTCCTTGATGGCCACACCGATTGTTTTCGAGCGAAAATTCGTAGCAATTCTAAGCTGGTCGGTAACAGTGCTCGTCAGCAAATTTTTCGGGGACATTTTACCGACTGTGACATTCGTACTACCCACGGTCGCAACGTTGTGATCATCGGTGCAATATACTTTTTGCCCGGTAGCCGTGTCAAACCAGTCATTTCCCACAATTCCGTTAATCGCTGGCAAAGATCCCGTGTATACAGCCGAATGTCCCGCTGCCGTTACCGTAAGCGCATAATGGTAATGGTTATTCCTGCAATTGAAGCCGTCATTGATAAGTCTTTTGACCCCGCCTTCGGTATATTTATTATAAAAACGGTATAGGTAATCATAACGCATCTGGTCTACGACGATGCCCACAACCAGTTTGGGTCGGGCCAGTGGGGTTGCCTTTTGCGATGCTTTTGGGGAATGTTGCGCATAAACCAAAGAACTCAGCATGCAGCCCAGCAAAACAGCATGCAGCGATAGTCTGGATATATATTTCATAGAAAAGGTTTAAGAAGATTATGCCTGACGCAGTTTAATTCGGATCGCAAAGTAGGAAAAATATATTTCCTCACTCCCAATGTATACGCCCGAAAGATTTGTTCAGGCTAATTTAAGTTTAACAAATCGTTATCTCCCTATCAAAAGATAAAACCGTGGTTCTTTACCTTCTGAAATGATAAAATTACGCGACAGTTTTAAATCAGACTTTCCCGCAACGCCAGCGGGTTAATTGATGTATTCATAAATTGAAAGCAAACCGCTATATTCATTTCTTTTTTAACCTATGGGAATTCATCACCCCGATTCTCAGTTTTGTTCGTATAATCACAAATAATCCAATGACGCGTAACCCAAAAATCGGCCAGGTTTTACTTCTGGTAGTCTTCGGAATTCTGGCAGGATGCAGCTCAGGAATCCCCATTTCGACAAGCAAGAAATACCCCATTGAAGTACTTTATGAAAATCAGTCGCTCGACCGCCCTTACTCCGAAATCGGCTGGGTAGAGATCAGCAGCGAAGATTCTCTGACGGCAAGACAAACACAGAATAAAAAAATGATGTATCGCGGCAATGATGCGGATACCAAAGAACTTCTTGCGGCCCGTCTGGTTATGAAAGCACAGAAAATCGGAGCCAACGCACTCATTAACGTGCAATATAAATATTACACTTCGGTAAAAAAGGAAGGATATATCATGAAAGGCCTTGCCGTGAGGTATCGTGGAGAATAAGGCAAAACCCAGATACCTCAATCATTATTATAAATTTTTCATCGCACCGGTGACCCGGTCTTAATTCATCATTCTTGACATGCTTTTCACAGCCGACCTATCCAATATGCCCGTTGAAGCAGAATCGCGGGTAATCGTCCGGTTTCAGGATTGTGACCCGTTAATGCATCTGAACAACTCGAAATATTTTGAATATTTTTTCAACGCCCGGGAAGACCAGGTTTCAAAATTATACGGTTTCAGTTTTGAAGCGATGTTCAGGGAGTTGAAAACGAGCTGGGTGGTTTATCAGCATCAGATCGCCTACGTGCGTCCGGCACTGATCAGCGAGTGGACCCGGATCACCTCCCGTGTTATTCATTACAATGAGGATACCATGGTAACGGAATATTTCATGACCAATGACCAGCGGACTGAATTGAAAACCATGCTCTGGACCACTTCAAAACATATCAGCATTGTCACCGGGAAAAGGGTGCCGCACCACCAGGAGGTTATGGATTATCTGGCGGCTACCTGCGTGCCGGGTATTGATTTCCCAAATCTGGAATTCAACGCGCGCATACACCATATTAAACACGCACTGTCAACAGGTGCTAACGCATAAGTTCTTTTCTTGAAATCAGTTTGTTGTTGCTTGTGTCCTTTTCGGAAGAATCCGGGACCGGAATGGTATAAGGAATCTGAAGAGCCACCGGTTTCGGCATCATTTTGAAGCGGTTGAAGCTGTGTGTAAACTGCATGCTGACACCGCCCGTTGTTAAGGTGTTGTTCAGGTAAAGCGAGTTTTGAATGTTCCGGTTATAAGCTTTCGCACGAACGGAGCCATTGGGCGTAAGCCAGTATTCCAGCGTCCATTCGCCCAGGATGCTTGTCGCATCGTATTGGTTGGCACCCGTACTTCCGGAACTGATCCGTCCGTCCCTTGTAATCCTGAAACGGTCGTTGAGAAACCGATATGAAAAACGAAGCTGTAAATTGTTAAGTGCATTTTGATCCAGCGAAAGACCACTGACACCCACTTCCAGATTCTCATTCAGGGTGGAAGCCCAACGGCTGATCTGGTTTGAAACGAGTTCACTGATGCTGTTACCGACAAAATTCTGGTTGGTGGCAACATTAGCTTCCGGCAATAGCTGATTCACAACCAGCAAGCTGCTTACCTGTCTACTTAGTTCCTGTTCATCCGATTTCAGTTTGGTCTGGAAAGCTTCAAGCTGCCCGCGCAAATTGCTTAACGACGGATTGTCAAGGATCTGAAGGTCATATTTAATTTGAGGAGACATCAATCGGTCAGACAGCGCAATTGTCACCTCCACAGGATAGCGGCGGGATAATATCGCTGCTTCCGCGCTGTTGGTCGTAGAGGTATTGGGCAGTACGCCTGCTAATGAAACAAGTTGTTTGTAACCGGTTTTCACATCCAGCTGTGCCCCGTAAGGATCGCCCGACCAGACAATCTTACTGCCTGGCTTGATCGTAAATTTCTTATTAATGATATTTTGCAGCGTGAAATTGTAATCGCCCTTATCAATTTCATAGGTCCCAACCATCGTAAAATCACCCTTGGTATCAATATTGAGATTCAAACGGCCACTTCCGTTCGCCCTGATGATATCACCGGTTTGCCGGTCAAAAATGATCTCACAGGTTGCATCCGGGGTTAAGTTGAAATTAAAATTCATTTTGATACCTCCCGCAACCTTGCCCTGCTGCAAATCTTTTGACGAAGACGTGCTGTCTTCTTTGGGCATCTGACTGACGAACTGAATATAATCCTGCGTTGCCACCTCGGTAGCGCCATCCAGCGGAATATGTATCCTGGTGTTTTTATTACTGGTCACGTTCGCCTCGATGTTCATATTATCGATCGGGCCGTAAATATTGACAGGACCTGTTACATAGGCGGTGCCGTAAAACATATCATTGTCCTTACTGGCCGTATTCAGGATCTTGAAATTGTGCAGATCGGCATTAAAACCTAAACTGAAATACTTGAAACCATCATGAAAAACACCGCCACGAAGCGACGCTGTATTGCCGTCAGGATCCGTCAGCGTAATATTATTTACGGTGATCTCACTTTCGGTAAAATTAATCTTATCGCTAAAAGTAAACACCGATTGCAGATAATCGAATTTCATGCGCCCTTTCTCCACCATCAACGAGCCGTCCAATACCGGTGCATTCAGCGTACCTTTGATCAATACCGTACCGTGCGCTTTTCCGCTGACATCCGAAACCAGTTCCTGAGAGAACGGCTCCAATGCTTTGAAATCCATATCATTAAAATTCGCTTTCAGGTTTAACGTATTCGAATTCAATTTAGGACGGTAAGATCCTACGAGCGTAAAAATCCGTCTCGCGTCCTTGTTCAGTTCCGCATCGATTTGCAACTGGCTATCAAACTGCTCCCACTCTCCTGTTCCTGAAAAGTTTCCAAATTCGTAGTTCGCATAACCCAGACTTTCAATATTAAAATTGGCATCCAAAACCACGCTGTTGTAAGCGTCCCGTACTTTTGCGGAACCATCCATGATACCGGAAAGCTGCGTTGTAAAAACCGGATTCAGCGTTCCCAGTTTGAAATTCTTGATATCCAAAAGCAGCGTCTTATCCGGATCCGACGACAAAATTCCGTTCAGCGTCAGTCGTTGTCTCCCGTTTATCAGACCAAGATTGCTGAAAGTAATATCTTTGCCAACAATCGAAATCAGGCTGTTTTCCGGCATAGTCCACGCTTCATCCAGTAAATTCAGTCGGGAATTTTTAAAACCAATATCCAGACCGGCGGGTAAGAACCGTATTTCTCCCGTCAAATTTGCCCGGTTTGTACTACTTACTTGCCTTATACCGCCATTAAAATCAATGTGATCCACGTCCCAGGTACCTTCCAGTTCCAGTTTTTCCGTAGGAACCAGCGTACTCATTTGCTGTTTATCAGAAATCACCAGCACCGACGCCAGAACCTCCGCGCTGTTGACAAACTTGGAAGTTGTCACGTCTACTTCGGATTTAATGAACTGGTTTTTCCCATAACGAGCCGTATCGGCCACAGCATTTAAAGAGACAAATGCAGTGTTATCCATTTTGAATTTACCTTCCGCTCTCGAACCATGGGACACGTATACATCGGGACTTAAAAAGGCCAAAAACTGTCCGATGTTTTTAGTTTCAACTTCGTAGTCAATTTCATATTTACGTAAGATTGTCTTTTTCTCCTTTTTCGCATAATAAGCGTTTCGATCTGAAAGATTCTCAAAGAAATAAAGCTGATACTCAGACAACACCTGATTGATGTCTTTCCAGGCCTGCGTCGGAATAAAATCCCCTTCCGCCCGGGCCGTCAAAAATTCACTTTCGAGATTTAAAATACGCTTATCAAGCTTTTGGCGGGAAGAAAACAGCAACGTATCAATAACCAGATTCCGCTCCTTTTTCGAGGTGATCAAAAAAGTATTCAGCAATTTGGCATCGCCGAGCAGTTCGTCAAGTGTGTTTCCTGCGACTTTTACATCAAGCTGCGTCCGAAGTGTAATGGCGTCTTTGGTAAAACCAAGCGGTAAAAGATTGGCTTTTTCAATAACACCCTGTAAATCAAAAGACTTTTTAGGTTTGGACAGATCAAATTCGCCTTCCAGGTTTACAACCAGATTGGAATCCCGCGAACTGACCAATCCACTGAAATACTGATTTTGCAAATTTCCCTTTAAACCAATATTTCTGTAATCGTAATTTTTAAAACCGATCCGGGTCACCATCGCGTCCATATTGGTCGAAGCGTTAGCAAGATCAAGTCCCTTTCCATGAATATTCCCCGAAAAATCCAGCCTTTGCCAGGTTTCCGGCAAGTCGATCAGCTTACCAAGCTCGAAATCCGTTGTAGAAATATCCCCAGAATAAGTAGTCGTTTTTTCGTCCGAAATGTGAAACAACAAGTCTCCGGACACTTTCCCAAGCTCAGAAGAAGCCGAAGCCTTCACGTCAAAGTCGCCGATTGTTCCCTTAAAGGTTCCATCCAGTAACGTCACACCAAATTTCTGCAATGTTTCATGCGATTTCCACTCGGGATAATACTGGACCAGATCAACCGGAAGTACTTTGGACAATGATAATTGAATATCCATAACCGGGTTGTTATCCGGCAACCCTTTAAAACCTAAATCACCCAGTAAACGACTTCCCTGGCCGAAGCGGATATCGGCATGAGACAGTTCAAAATCATCAACCCGGCCATCAAAATCACCCGAAACTTTCCAGGTTTCACTAAGCCTGTCCACATATTCCGAAAATAAACCAAGATCTGAGGAATGAATATAGCTGTCGACGAAATGTCCTCTGAGAAAAACTTTATGGTTAAAGTCACCCAAATCTCCCGAACGATTGTAATGAAAACTGATGTCATTGCTGATGAAAGAATTACCGATATGCGCACTCAGCTCTTTCAGCTCCATTTTTTTCTGGCAAAACAGAAAGCGGGTATCCAGATCGTGCATCGTTAAACCCGTTTGAAGGTCAACTGTTTTCAGGTTTTTGGCAAGAAACGAGATCGTGTCACCCTGCGCCAGGAAATCTTTCAGATCCGCATTAAGCTTGTTCAGCTCGAAGTGAGAATAATCAAAAATCCGCGCGCCCTTGTACCGCGGCCTCCTCGGGTCGTCATAGCGGAACGTCCCATCGACAATCCGGGACTTTCCAATTGTAAAAGGTGTGTTATTTTCCGGTGCATTGGCCGGCCTTGGCGTACTGGAAGAAGTAAGTTCGACAATTCGGTTGATAAAACCATCAATATTCAAATCACCGGTTTTAGGTACGACAATCAAATGGACATTCGGCTGGTACAGCGTCACCTCGTCCAGGTGAATTTCTTTTGAGGAATTGTCGATGATATCCTGCACATTCAGGTTCACATCAATCCTTCCGACGTCGATCATCTGCCGCTGGGTAGTATCCTTCACGGAAACTCCTTCCAGCGATACCACGTCAAACCATTTGATGTTAACCCGTGTTATGTGAATGGGATAACCCATTTTCTCGGAAATGGTTGCGGTAGCCGTTTTGACCAGGAAAGTCTGGACTGAAGGGAACTGCACGGCGACGGTAACGATTCCCAGCGCTAAAAGCGCAAAGATCATTAGCACAACCAGGACATTGATGATCGCCTTCAGGGATTTCAACATATATAGCTTCGCAGCAGATTCCTGCGTATCTTATCGTTAATTGCTTATTTTTGCGAATATTATTCAAATTTCATGAACATCCTCGCGATAGAATCGTCTTGCGACGAAACCTCGGCCGCTGTTTTATCTAACGGCAAAATTTACTCCAATGTTGTTGCTACGCAACTCATTCATACCCAATATGGCGGTGTAGTCCCTGAATTGGCGTCAAGAGCGCATCAGCAACACATTCTGCCCGTTGTGGATAAAGCATTGAACGATGCAAAAGTAACAAAAAAAGACCTGCATGCCATCGCTTTTACAAAAGGACCTGGTTTATTAGGCGCCTTATTGGTAGGCACGTCCTTCGCCAAATCCATGGCACTGGGCCTTGGCCTGCCCCTTATTGAGGTAAACCACATGCAGGCACACGTGCTTGCGCATTTCATACAAGAGCCCAAACCTGAATTTCCGTTTTTGTGCCTTACCGTGAGCGGCGGTCATACCCAGATCGTGAAAGTGAATAGTCCGCTGGACATGGAAATCATTGGCCAGACGCGGGACGATGCTGTCGGCGAAGCTTTTGATAAAACGGCAAAATTATTGGACCTACCCTATCCCGGCGGCCCATTGATCGACCAATATGCTAAAACGGGAAATCCGCTTGCTTATGGTTTCCCTTTGCCGGAAATGCCCGGACTCGATTTTTCTTTCAGTGGGATCAAAACTTCGTTTATGTATTTCTTACAAAAACAGGTACGTGCAAATCCGAATTTTATTCAGGAAAATATTGAAGATATTTGTGCCAGCATCCAGTATACGCTCGTCAATATTCTTTTGAAAAAACTAAAAAAAGCGGCAAAGGAAACCGGAATTAAAGAAATTGCAATCGCGGGCGGGGTTTCCGCCAATTCAGGTTTGCGTACTTCATTGCTGGAATTAGGGGAAAAACTTCACTGGAAAGTTTATATTCCTGACTTTGAATATTGTACCGATAACGCGGCTATGATTGCCATGGCAGCGCACTATAAATTTCTTGAAAATGATTTTTGCGATCAGACCGTAAGTCCGATGGCGAGGATGGAGTTCTAAACTGTAATTAAGTTATCTCATGATTCTTTCGGAAATCTGGATTTACCCCGTAAAATCGCTGGCTGGCATTCGCCTTGCAGAGGCGCAGGTGCAGGAAAAAGGCCTCCAATATGATCGTCGCTGGATGATTGTAGACCAGTTCGGACGTTTTCTGTCACAAAGAGAATTCCCCAACATGGCGATGCTGGAAGTTGCCATCCAGGAAAACTCCCTGTTGATTACAAATAAATTAAATCCGAAAGAAAATATTTCAGTTCCTTTTCAACCCGTCAGTGCCGATGCTATGGCGGTAACAGTCTGGGATGATGAGGTTCCCGCGCTCACGGTTAGTAACGAAGTGGATGCCTGGTTAAGCGGGCAAATGAAAATGGCTGTAAAACTGGTGGTTATGCCCGAAACAACAAAACGAAAAGCAGATCCCCGCTATGCAAAAAATAACGAAAACGTAAGTTTTGCAGATGGTTTCCCGTTTTTATTAATATCACAGGCTTCCCTGGACGATCTGAACGCCCGGCTGGAAGAACCGATTGTGATGAAGCGTTTTCGTCCCAATTTTGTCGTAACCGGTACAAAACCTTTTGCGGAAGATGCATGGAAATCCATTCAGATCGGGGCATTGTCCTTTGCTATCGTAAAACCCTGCGCCCGTTGCGTGCTGACAACGATCGATCCGGAGACGGCAGAAAAAGGCAAAGAGCCGCTTAAAACATTAGCCACTTACAGGAAAGTTAACAACAAAATTCTTTTTGGCCAGAACGTGGTGGCAAAACAACATGGCCTTGTAAAACAGGGCGATGAAATTTTATTGACAGAATAAAAAATCTTTTGTGAAAGGAAATTTACTCAGCTTTATTTTACATACCATCCGAAATTCCCGACTGATCCATTTGCACTGGATGGGTCTTGATATGGCCGCAGCTGCCATGATTTCACAGTTGGCCATTAGCCGTATCCCGCTAGGAAAAGCCGCAATTAGTTATCCTGTAACAATTATTTTGGGCTTGGGCGTCTTCATCCTCTCCAATCTAAACCGGCTTTTGGATAACAGAAAACCAGCCAAAACAGAAACGAAAAGGTTTTTAGCGAATCAAAAGGAGCGGATTTATTTTCTAAAAATCATCGCGGTGGCTTTGGTTTTTGCAGCCGGAACAGCATTTTCTCTGCCAGGAAATCTATGGAAACTTGCCCTTGGCTTGACGGTTTTTTCAGGATTGGCGCTCTGGCTCACTTCACGCCTGCCGGATAAAAGTCCTTTGCAAATTTTGAGAGAACCTTTTTATGCCGTTATTTTAACGGCAGCTATTCTTGGCAATACTTATTTAAATACCCCGGATCCGGAAATAGAAATTAAATATATCAGCGTTCTGTTTTTCCTGACCGTATTTCAGAACTTTTTGCTGGCCTCTTATTTTGATGCTGTGGAATATCCCGGTACATGCAATATGGCTACGATTTTAAAAGCGCCATTAGCAAAACAGATGTTGCATTGCATCACCCTGATCGTACTGGCAGGGTGCATCGTTGTTTGCCTTAAAACAGAATTTCGTTATCCCCAGCGTCTGTCCATTATTCTGTTAAGCATGTCCGTGTTGCAATCACTGATTTTGCACAAGACAAAGTTTCTCAACCAGACGATCTATAAAGGCGTACTGATCACATTGGTACTTATCCTGCCGTTTCTGGTTTTATAACAACAAAACAAAAGGCTTGCCTCCCGATGGGAAACAAGCCTTTTATATAAAATTGTATCGATTAAGCCTGAGACTCTGTTTCTCCCGATCCATAAGTCTGAAAAGGACTTTTCATAATCCCCCTTTCAGAATTCTTAATGAAGTTAACAACCTCGTCCCGTTCGTCGGAAGGCGGCAATTCCAGTTCAATTTTCTGTAAAGCCTCCGCATTGTTAAGGCCTCTCATATAAATGTACCGGTAAATATTCTGGATTTCAATGATCTTCTCATTGCTGTATCCTCTGCGGCGCAATCCCACGGAATTGATACCCGCATAAGAAATAGGCTCCCGCGCTGCTTTGGTAAACGGCGGAACGTCTTTACGCACCAGTGAAGCACCGGACACAAAAGAATGCGCGCCGATTTTAACAAACTGATGCACCGCGCTCATCGCGCTTACAATAGCCCAGTCGTCCACATGAACGTGTCCGGCCATTTGTACATTGTTTCCAATAATACAATTGTTCCCCACACGGCAATCGTGTGCAACGTGTGCATAAGCCATGATCAGACAGCCCGATCCAACCACTGTTTTCCAGTGCTCTTCCGTACCGCGGCTGATGGTGGCGTATTCCCGAACCGTTGTATTGTCACCAATGATCGTCAGTGTGTATTCATTATTGTATTTCAAATCCTGCGGCGTCGATGAAATAACGGCACCAGAGAAAATACGGCAATTTTTACCAATACGCGCTCCTGCATTAATCACGGCATGTGAGCCAATCCAGGTCCCCTCGCCTATTTCTACATCTGCATGTATCATGGCGAACGGTTCAATTTCTACATTCTGCGCGATCTTCGCATCAGGATGGATATATGCTAACTGTTGTGTCATTTTTTCTTTACTAGACTTGCGATCATATCTGCTTCACACACCAGCTGTCCGGACACATATCCCCGACCGCTCATTTTTACAATGCCACGTTTCATGGGTGAAGTAAAAACACACTTGAAAATTACGGTATCGCCAGGGAAAACATTCTTACGGAAGCGGCAAGCGTCAATTCCTATCAAATATGGCCAGTAATTATCCGGATCCGGTACGCTGCTCAATACCAGGATTCCACCGGTCTGCGCCATGGCTTCCAACTGCAAAACACCTGGCATTACTGGATTTCCCGGAAAATGTCCCAGGAAGTATTCTTCGTTGATGGTTACATTTTTAATACCCACCACACTGTTTTCATCCAATGCAATGATTTTGTCGATCATTTGGAAAGGATAACGGTGTGAAAGAAGCTGCCCGATCTGGTTGATATCCAATACCGGTGCTTTATTCGGATCATACTGAGGGATATCCCCTTTACCCGATTTAATCAGTTTCTTGATTTTTTTGGCAAGCGCCACGTTAGCCGCATGGCCTGGGCGCGCTGCAAGAATCTGAGCTTTAATTGGTCTTCCGATCAAAGCCAAATCTCCGATCAGGTCAAGCAGTTTATGTCTTGCCATTTCGTTGGGATAATGCAGGTCAACGTTATTCAAAATGCCGTTTGACTTGTCTACACTAACCTTTGGCTGATTTAAAAGTTGTGAAAGATGGTCCAGTTCACCATCCTTAACCTCGCGGTCAACGATCACAATGGCGTTGGTAAGATCACCACCCTTTATCAGATTTTGCTTGAATAGAGATTCTAACTCATGCAGAAAAACAAATGTACGGCACTTTGCAATATCATCTTTAAACAACGTGATGTCATTAAGTGAGGCATGCTGGCTGCTGATCACGGTTGAATTGTAGTCAACCATCACCGTTAATCGATAATCAGACAATGGCAAGGCAGCCATTTCGATATCGTTTTCTTTATTTTTATAATGAACATATTCCGGAACTTCAAAATAGTTTCGGTATGCATTTTGTTCTTCGATACCGGCATCAATCAATGCATCGATAAACTTGATTGAGCTTCCGTCCATAATCGGAGGTTCCGGCCCGTCCAGCTGTATCAAAACATTATCGATCTGCAATCCAACCAGGGCAGCAAGTGTATGCTCAACGGTATGAATGCGGGCTCCGTTTTGCTCAATGGTTGTACCACGAGACAGATCCACTACATTATCTACATCGGCATCAACAATGGGCTGATTTGGTAAATCAACACGTTGAAATTTATAACCGTGATTGGCTGCAGCAGGAACAAATGTCATCGTTGCTACCACACCTGTGTGTAAACCCACTCCCGTAACTGATACGGATTTTTTTATGGTCTGTTGTTTTTCGTTCATTATATTCTCCTAATCTACTAAAAGGCTGCGGGGCTTTGCATTTTTGCAAAAAATATGCGCTTATTCAACGCTCTATTACTTAATTCCTTTCTTTTTTTAATGTTCCGAAACTTCACGCCTGCGTTCCAGTTCCTTCAGCCTGTCTTCCAGCTCCGGCAGTCTTCTCGTAAAGGCCATGGCTCTGAGGTGTTCGGTAAGATCTCTCGCAGGTGAGCCAGAAAGTGATAAACCTTCCTTTTTGATTGATTTCCCTATTCCCGACTGGGCGCCCACCTTGGTTTTATTTGCCAGCGTAATGTGGCCCACAATACCGACCTGACCGGCAATAACACATTGTTCACCAATGCGTGCCGAACCTGAAACGCCAGCTTGCGCTGCAATTACGGTATTTTTTCCAATCTCCACATTATGCGCGATCTGAACAAGGTTATCAATTTTCACACCTTTGCGGATAATTGTTGATCCCATCGTCGCACAATCGATCGTAGTATTGGATCCGATGCTCACATCGTCTTCAATAATTACATTGCCCAGCTGTGGTATTGTTTTGTAAGAACCGTCCTTTTGCGGGGCAAATCCAAAACCATCGCTTCCGATCACCGTATTTGCAAAAATACAGCAGTTTTTACCGATAATCGTATTATCATAAATTCTTACACCTGGATGAATGATGGTATTATCCCCCACCTCCACGGTGTCTCCTAAATAAGCATTAGGATATATTTTTACATTGTTTCCTATCTTACAATTCTTACCGATATAAGAAAACGCACCACGGTACCCAAAGGGGCCCATTTCGCTGTTTTCACCAATAAAACTTGGCTGTTCAATGCCGTTTTTCCCTGTTGCAATACGTTTTTGATATTCTTCAAGCAGTACTGTAAAGGCACTATAAGCATTGTCTACATAAATTAATGTAGCACCAATATCCTGCTTGGGAACAAAATCTTTATTTACAATTACAGCCGAGGATTGTGTGGTGTATATATAAGGTTCGTATTTACTATTGGCCAGGAAAGATATACATCCTGGCTGCCCCTCTTCGATTTTGGCGGCCGAATCAATTGTAAGTGTATCATCACCAACGGTAGTTCCATCAAGCATCTTTGCAATCTCGCTGACAGTAAATTTCATATTCTCGGCTAATTTCTGGTAACGTCTTTGTAAGTAATAAAGCGAATTCTAAAAAAGGCTTCTTTTCGTCGGTGAAAGAATTGACATCCTGACTAACCACGCAAAGATACATTTTTACCCCAACATACATAATACTTGCGGACAATCTTAGTGAGTGCTTCGATCGTTGGAATGTCAGAAGCATCGGCAATATCCAGCAAAGTACCATCTTTCATTTTGACCTTTATGGGGTCCTGTTCCTTTTCATATGCCCAATTCGTAGTTTCACCGGTCACTAAAAAGTATGACAACTCACTTTCCAAAACCCCTTCGGATAAAAGTTTTTCCCGCAAAGGAGCCAAAATTTCTTCTCCGGGAACGGTGTCAAAAAAGCTGATTTTAAATAAATGCCTATCCAGTAAGCCTTTACACAAGGTGGATAAAATGACGTCCGGATGCTTGGTCCACCCCTTGACTGAAGCCCATACGTCGTTATCATCCAAACTGTTGAAAGATTCCAATAAATCCGGATTAAATTCAAAATCGGCGAGTGTAAATTTCTTTTCAAGGAACCGGAAAAAATCAGGTGTCGCAAATAAATTTTCTCCTTTGGCCGTCAATTCCCGGGCGCGTCTCAAAATTTGCGTCAGCATCGCCTGCGCACTTAGCAACGTTTTGTGCAGGTAAACCTGCCAGTACATCAGCCGCCTCGCGTGCAAAAAGTTTTCAATACTCAGCAGCCCCTTTTCCTCAATCACCAGTTGATCCTGACTGATCTCAAACATTTTTATCAGGCGGTCTGCACCAATGGAACCTTCAACAACGCCGGTATAAAAACTGTCACGGTTCAGGTAGTCCATCCTGTCCATATCCAACTGACTCGAAATCATCTGGTGAAAAAATTTTCTTGGATAAACCCCTTCAAACATCTGAATTGCGATATCAAGCCTTCCATTCATTTGTCGGTTAAGCTGTTTCATCATCGCCAGGGTAATCGACTCGTGCGCCACACCCGGCATCAGCACTTTTTCCAGCACATGGGAAAAAGGACCATGCCCCAAATCGTGCAAAAGAATAGCAGCCTGGGCTGCTTCCACTTCCGGCTCCCATATCAAATGCCCCTTTTCCTGCAAAGTCCGCAAAGCCTGGCTCATCAAATGCATTGCGCCAAGGGCATGGTGAAAACGGGTATGGAGCGCGCCAGGATAGACAAAATCAGCCAGTCCCAACTGCTTGATCCGCCTTAGACGCTGAAAATACGGATGTTCGACCAGGTCAAAGAGCAGATCTGAGGAAATGGTGATGAAACCGTAAACGGGATCGTTGATTATCTTTCTTTTGTTCAAAACGTAGCTTTTTTTTACAAAAATAGTAAACTACGAACGCAGAAAAGAATGAAATCTTATGATAATCATTTGGAGATTTGATCTCTTTGACTAATTTTGCACTCCAAACTCTTTTACAGAGCGGGCCTATAGCTCATTCGGTTAGAGCAACTGACTCATAATCAGTAGGTGCCTGGTTCGATTCCAGGTGGGCCCACACATTCTCAAAAAACCCCTTATACACCACGTATGAGGGGTTTTTCTACTTTCAAATCACTTCTAAAGATTTTTTTCGACCAGAAAACTGCCTTCTACTTTCAAATAGTTTTTGCGTGAAAACATTCATTGGATTGCGGTACAACAAGAGTTATGTGAAGAAAAACGGGCGATCTCAGTTGTACATCCTGGTGGGAATCGATACCGATTTTGACAAAATTCCGCTTGACGTCGACTGGCCTCCCTGCCTGGTTGATGAAGAAAATTTCCAACTTCTGGCCAGGGATAAAAACGACACGGAATGCAATGACAATAACCTCATGATCCGTCAGGCGTACGCGAAGGTTAATGACATTTTCATGACCGCCCGTTTGCAAAATATCCGAATTAAAGGATATGTATTACAACTATCTCCGGCTGCAAGACTTCGTGCTATATATGAGCGATAAGATAAAGGAGCGGTACAGGAGAAAGAAAATATCAGAGAACACAAAAAAATCCCAGACAACCGCCTTGCTCTGGCTGTCCGACTACCGGAAGAAGATCCCCTTTAAGGACCTTAACAAAAAATTCATCGAGGGCTTCGAATCCTGGATGCAGAAGCAAAACAATAAAAGGACAAAGGAGAAAAAGAAACTGGATGGCAACACGATCGCCAACGTGATGAAGTATGTGAAAGCATACATTAACCTGGCTATCGATGATCATATTCCGATCGAAAATCCGTTCGTGAAGGCCGACGTAAAAACAGTTCAGGATGTAAAAATGATCGAACACCTTCGTCCCAGGGATGTAGCCAAGCTGATAAAGTATTACCGGCAGGAAATTCCGATCGGAGAAAAATTAACGTTATGTCGATTCCTGATAGCCTGCCATCTTTCACTTCGGATATCGGATATACTCAAACCGAATGAATCTAAGCTGGAATATTATAAGGCTGTCGGTAAATTAATTTTCCATCCACAAAAACAGGAGCTCACCAAAAAGCTAAAAACCGTCTACGTCCATATAGACGAATACGCCATGAAGTACATGGAAGATTGCGTTGAGCTTCAAATCGAAGCTATAAAACGCGGATTAAAGATATCGGAACCATACGGACGTAAGGCGCTTAAAACAATTTCAAACAAATTGGGCATGGAAATTGCCGGCTTCCACATGGGCCGACACACTTTTGCTACTAACTACATCCGCTTTGGCGGCAAGGTTACCAACTTGCAATACATCATGGGACACAGCAATATCAACACCACCATGCGCTATGTCCATATTGTAGAAGAAGATACGGATGAAGATATGATATCACTCTCACGTGGATATCTGGCATTTATGAACACAAAAAAGGAACCCGTAAAATAACGGGCTCCGGTTCAATCAATAATTTTATTCTCCCTTTCAAAAACAACAATGGCCAGCCTGATCCATCTCGGAAAATCTTCTCTGTTTAATACCGTTCTTACACTACCAGGCGTATTACCTATAATTTCGGCTACATTAATGTCAGTCCAATGATAGTGATTTTTCATCCTATCATATCTTTCTTTCCAGTCCATAATTCTTAAATTTGCTTATCCCCACCACCAAAGGAATTGTGACTGATTAACTTGACATTTTTCAATCATACCAAGTGGTGGGGATGTTTTTTTAATATTGAGATATTTCCCCGTTTTCTATGAAAATTAGCTCATGATCTCCGGTTTCAGTATTTAATGCTTTGTAAATTATTTGACCGTCTTTTTCGAACCTGTACCCTTGATCAGCATTTTCTTCGAAGTCACTGAATGAGCCAGAAAAATCAGTAAAGTTAAACAATTCAGATATCGCTACTCCTGCAAAACTGACGAATAAATTCTGATGGATCGTTAATTTCCTGTGGTGACATCCAAAGTGGGCGGACATCTGCGTCATCTTCTGAAATGAATCTCATAACCTTGTCTTTTATGATAACCCATTCCTAAAATTGAACTATTCCCGATTTCTAAAAAATTCAAGGATTGGGAATTTTAGTCAGAAACGACTATTTTAGAACTTTAATATCTACCAATAAGCTCTTACATTTACAGTATGCACGCATCTTCTCACACGACCAAAAACATACATCAAGGCAGAAATGTAAAGCGTTTCCGGGAAATGCTTGGAATTAAGTAAGAAGGGCTTGCGTATGAATTGGGTGAAGATTGGACTCAGAAACGGGTATCACTGCTGAAACAAAAAGAAACCATAGAACAGGACATTTTAGATCAAGTGGCGAAAATATTACAAGTTCCAGCCGATGCCATTAAGAACTTTGACGAACAACAAGCCATAAATATTATATCTAATACATTCCACGATACAAATGGTATCGTAAATTACAATCCATCATTCAATATAAATCCAATTGATAAATGGGTTGAAGCACTTGAAGAAAACAAAAAACTTTACGAGCGTCTTCTAAAAGCAGAGCAAGATAAAAATGAACTGCTAACCAAGATAGTGGAAGGAAAACTAAATCAAAAATAATCTTACACCAGTCCCGACGGGAAACAGTTTCTTGAAGCCACCTATTTCCATTGAATTACCGTTGCGGAAGGTCGTAAGCCTTAAACTCCCAATATAAGTCTAGAAAATGGCACAAAAGCTGAACTTGCAATTCAGTTAGTTTAGTTTTTTGCCTCAAATCTAAACTAACGAACTACCTTGGTTTAGATTCGAGGCAAAATTTAGAACATTTACTCCACAAAAAGATCTTCTTTTTAATACCTATTACAGCAGGTTTGTTCTTTGTTTGCGAACACAGAACAAGATTTCCCCACATACCTTAGTCATTTTATCTTTTAGAAACAGAATACTCATTTATAGGATCAAAAACATGAATATTATATGTAAAAGAATATAATTCTGATTAACCATTAACATTTTGTATGCTTTTACATATAAAATTTATTATATTTAAATAATTATATGCTTAAACGTATAAAATGGAAAGATTAGCAGAATTCGTTAAGCAAAAAAGAAAACTAGCCCAATTGACTCAGGAAGACCTGGCGTCCAGGGCCGGAGTCGCACTTACGGTAATCCGAAAAATTGAGCAGAATAAAGGAAATCTGAATCTTGAAAAAGTGAATCAGGTACTCCGAATGTTCGGACACGAGCTAGCTCCGGTAAGTAGTAAGGATCTAAACCCAACAAACCAGGAGCAGCCGCTATGAGACAGGCAAAAATATTTTACAAGGATGTAGAAGCAGGACACCTTACTGAGACAGACGACGGTCTTTACCAGTTTCGGTATCTGGACGAATACGTACAGAACTACCCGAATCAATTTATTAGTTTTTCAATGCCGGTAGTCTCTGCCATGTATACGGATAAACGCCTTTTCCCTTTTTTTGACGGACTTATTCCTGAAGGATGGCTTTTGGATATTGCGTCAAAAAGCTGGAAAATAAACTTAAATGACCGTATGGGACTTCTGTTGGTTTGTTGCCAAAATTGTATTGGCGCTGTGAGTGTAATACCAATTGCAGACGATCATGAATAACTGTTTATATTGCTACAAGCCGTTGGATAAACAAGCATCAGGCGATTTTCACGAGGCTTGCAGTATGAAGTTTTTTAGGACAAAAACGCCGCCTGTTTTTGATTATTCGCTTGCTCAGATGAAAGATCTGGCCAAAGATGTAGTGGAGCGCAGCGTTACAGTACCAGGTGTGCAACCAAAATTGTCTTTAACGATTGTTAGTGAGGCACTGGAAACCGGGCGTGGAAAAAGATTGACAATCGTTGGAGCACTTGGCGGTAATTTCATTTTGAAACCACCTTCCGAAAATTACCCTGAAATGCCTCAGAACGAGCATGTAACTATGCGTATCGCCGAAGAGGCTTTTGGCATGCGTACAGTTCCTTCGAGTCTGATCCGATTGCAGTCTGGTGAACTCGCATATATTACCAAACGTATAGACCGGACTGACAATGGAGACAAAATCCACATGCTCGATATGTTTCAGATCCTTGAAGCTTTTGATAAATACAAAAGTTCGATGGAACGTGTTGGGAAGGCTATAAACGCCTACTCCAGTAACACGCTACTTGATCTGTTGTATTACTTTGAACTGTCGGTTTTCAGCTTCCTTACCGGCAACAACGATATGCACCTAAAGAACTTTTCAATGATCAATGGTGGTAATGACTGGACTTTGGCTCCTGCTTATGATCTGTTAAATGTGAGTATCGCGAATCCGGATGATAATGAAGAGCTCGCGTTAACGCTGGATGGCAAAAAAAGAAAATTAAAGCTGGATCATTTTATCCAGTTCGGACTAGGATTGGGCCTAAACGAGCGACAAATACAGAATACCTTTAAACGATTTCAAAACAAAAAAGACGTTGCTTTCAAGTGGCTGGATAATTCATTCCTCTCAGATGAATACAAGCAATCCTATAAAGACGTTATGCATCACAGATATTCGATTCTGAAAATGTGATTGGTGAATTAATTGGGGAGTGTAAGAGTATGATTTGGATTAAACTAATAACGACTGGTTCTCATTATTAGTTTAATCCAAAACATACTCTAATCAAATAACTCTTCGTTTACTTGAAAACAATTGCAGTATAGATGTATTACAACCAATTTTTGATTGAGCTTCGCAGAAATAAGGCACTTTATTACATAAAGAATCTAGCAAGACAACTGATCCCTTCCAAATTGTAGAGGATTAATCTTAAAAGAAAATTATCCAGTATTCAAGAATACAATGAAAGCAAAATAAATGATCGGTTAAACTACTATAACAAGCTTGACGGAAATGTGAACCTTGGCATTGGAGCGCCCCCCCTACACAAATTAAAAATTCTCAAATCTCCGAAGTCATACAACTTCGACTTATTCGAATACATTAGATATTTTGATAAAAACTTGAAAGCGAATTTCCTTTTTGGGGGTATCACTTACATTCCTGACGTTCCTTCTATACTGAAAAGTCGACCTATTTCTGAACACAATAACAATTCTATATTGTTAAAACTGGATAAAAAACGGCATTTTGTATTCATTGACGATAAAATAAAATTCAGGGACAAGTCCAATAAATTAATAGGACGAGGTGCAATGACACAACCCCATCGATTGAAGTTTATGGATATGTATTTCAGTAATCCGATATGTGACTTAGGCCATGTTGGTAAAAATAATAGTAATGCTAATTGGTTAAAGCCTAAACTATCTATTGTTGAACATTTAAAGTATAAATTTATTTTAAGCCTTGAAGGTAACGACGTTGCAACCAATCTAAAATGGATTATGTCTTCCAATTCGATAGCAGTCATGCCCACTCCGAAATTTGAAACCTGGTTTATGGAAGGAAAACTGATCCCCGACTTTCATTATATTCATATTGAGGACGATTATTCAAATTTAGAGCAAAAGCTTTCCTACTTTATAGAACATACTGATAAGGCAGAAGCTATTATTAAAAATGCCCATAATTTTGTTCAGGAATTTCAGGATAAGAAGACGGAGGATTTGTTGGCTTTACTCGTGTTAGAAAAATATTTTAAATGCACACCGGTTAACTGAATTGGAAAGTGCCCCAAAATAGTACATCAGAATTCATTTTACAGCCTCGTCTCGACCGGCACAAAAATTTAAATTTTTAAAAGAATCAGTCTTGATTTCCACAGAATACATTTTATTAGCGTAAATTAATTTGAGTTACTTTTTATTTACAAAACTTCAATTAAATGCGCTATTATATTTATCTGGTAATGCTTTTTTCGACAGTGTTCATCGGAACTACCGGTTGTGAGAAGAATGCTAAGCACTCAGTTAAAATATTCATTAATTTTCCGAAGGCTGCGGGGGATACTGTCATTGTGGGAAGAACGAATATGATAAGTCTAGCCAGTATCGAATTGGCGAAAGTACGGCTGGATAGTACAGGAAAAGGCGTGGTAGAAGTGGCAGTGAAAGAGCCGTTTTTTGCTTTTATAAACAACGGTAAAAACATAGCGGCAGGTATTTTGATCTTACCGGGACAGAATTTTCAGATTCGGTCTGATGAAGCCGGAACAAAGCTTTCATTACGTTTTGAGGGTGATGGGGCAGCGGTCAATCAGGTTTATTATGAGATGCAGCAAGTAAGTTCTGTTTTCAATAAATGGAATGGTAGTTATTCTTTCCGGCTTGAAGCGAATGAATTTTTGAAAGCAAAAGATTCCTTGCAAAGAAGTTATGATCAATTGTTGGGCAAACTTAAAACCGATCCGGAAATATCTGCAGAAAAGCTGGACCTGCTTAAACGGCATGCTGATATGCATGTAATTTTCTACCAATATAATTTTGCCGCAGGGAAGGATTTCGCAGAAATTCCGCTTTCAGTAAGGGAAGTAGTTGAAAATTTTCCGGTTGATACAATAGCGCTGAAAGTCGGTGTGTTCGACTATGGACTAATTGGTGGCTTTTTTTATAATAACCAGATCAGTAATGCTATTTATGAAGAGAATGAGAAAGTAGGGGCCGATACCCTGGATGCTATTTTTCCAGCATTGGTTGAAAACAAAATAAAAGCCAGCCATTATCCGAAGTCCGTCGAAGATTTTCTGCGCGTCAAAAGTGCCAGTGTTCAAATTGCATTGAATGGTCTAACACCTGATCTGCGTATGCTTGCGAAAACACTAGAACAGCAAGTGCCTTCCAAGGAATATAAAAGTGTGCTCCGTGAAGATGTGGACCGATGGGAAAAAATTGGCCCCGGCAAACCCGCCCCAAATTTCTCTGGCATAACCCCGGATGGTAAGCAACTGGCGCTGTCGGATTTGCGAGGAAAAGTGGTATATGTCGACATTTGGGCGACCTGGTGTGGACCCTGCATAAGCGCGTTCCCAGATTCCAAAAAAGTGCAGGCAGCGTTTAAAGGCAACGACCGGATCGCATTTCTGTACGTATCGGTAGACCGCGATACCCTGGCCTGGAAGAAAATGGTGGTCGGCGGTAAAGTGCCCGATGGGATACATATACTTAGCGGAACCGATAAGCCCGAATCCGTTTGGAACCTTTACCATGTTTGGGGCATTCCGCGCTACCTGCTGATAGACGAACGTGGCCGGATGGTAGCCACGCACGCAGCACACCCGTCGACCGGCAATGCCCAGGAAAAACTGCGGAAGGTGTTGGCAGCAAGCAGTTTTGCGCAGAAGTAGGGATACGAGCCACTAGCATACCGTCGCCAACCGAATTCCAGTCCAGCAGGGGAAATTCGGCTCCCGTGTCCAGAGCGGCTGAGCTTCATCAGATAGTTGGTTGTTCTAGTGGATTGTAATTAATTGCAATCCTTCAATTTTAAAATTCAGAGTTAAACCTCCCCCCATAAAAACCGGGTAGTGCTTAACCAATGTAGTTCGCATAAACACTAGTCATTATAGATGTGCCTGAAAATGGTGGTTTTGTGAGAGAGGTAGAGGCAGCTTATGAACCAAGAAATTATCGTTTCTAGGACCAATTCTATTATTGTATCCCGGCTTCTCTAGCTTTTTTATAATTAGATAGCTGGTTAGCTAGTCATTTCCTCTAAAGAAGTACTTCTCTGATTCAGTCTGTTCAGAGTGCCAACGTTCCCATTGCACTTCTTCATATTTGAATTTTTTTCGATCAACAATTCTCGTTACTAACCTGGTTACTTCATCATCCGCTGTATTGGCATAGACATATCTATGTGCATGTTGGGCAATGATGCGACGCAAGAGAATGGTTTGTTCCTCAGAAAATCGACTGCCTCTTGGAGGTGGGTAATGGCCAACTTTCGTATATAACATGTGTTCAGGGCTAAGAGGCATTAAAATCTCTGACCCTTTACAATCCCATCCACCATTGAAATTATACCTTTCCTTTGAAAAGAAATTTAATCTGATAACAGGTTTATCAGTAGTGAACCACCACAATCCTTTCGCTGAGTGCATTATCCGCCACTTGTGCTTATGTAGAATATTGACAGTGTTTCTTAACTGATGTTCAATCGCCCAAAGCCAGGATGCTCTGCTAGCAGCAGTCTCCGCCTTTAAAATGCCAAATTCTTCATCCTCTTTTATTTCTGTGGTGATCTTCAACGGAAGAGTTAGGCTAGCGTCATTAATGGGCACATTACGTTGATGTCCCTGTTCGATCTTCTGTGTAGCATCTAACAGAATTTTATAAAATTCCTTATCTACAAATTTTGTATACCTATCGAGATGTTCCAGCAGACGAGCTGGAGTACGAAGATCATGCAGAGCCAAAAAAAGTGCCAATTTGGTCCAGTTATCTGGTGTAAGTCGTTCTTCATTAATAACATTCTGAATAACAGGCCAAGCTGGGGATTCGAATTCATCCGCAAACCATCGTTCGATCTCATCTTCTCGATTTTCAGAAAATGGTCGAGAATAAAGTTGCTTTCTGTAAGCTATTCCATTTATTTGTCTTTCGCTCCATAATGGAACATTTTCATGAGAGACAAGTTTTTGATAAAGAAAGACCTTGCCAGGAGTTGATTCCCAGTTCCGTAAATAAGCTTCTTGAATGTAGTGATTTTTTACTCTTAATTCCATTTCCGCCATACTTCAAATAAGTGAAAATTATTCGTTATTAAAAGTATTAGCACTTACATTCTAAAATTGTGAAAGAAAGGTTATTGACGTTATCGGACCTGTTAGCAAAGCTCATACAAACTCAACGAAACCGGATGGCATCAGCTTTCCACAATTCGTCAACTTGAAGATGATCGTCTAAATTGTGAAAATTGTTGGAATTAAAATGTCCGCAAAAACGGACGTTCTACGGGATTTTTTAATGACCGCGAAATGTATCGCATTCGTATCAAATACCAATACCAAATTGTCATCTCATTACATAAAATCCTACTTTTGGAAAGTTACCAGATTAGTGGGATCCCAATATGAAAATAGGATACGCAAAAGTTTCAACCCAGGGCCAGGTACTGGATATGCAGATTGACGAGTTGAAGCTTGCATAATGCCAGCAGATATTTCAGGAGACTCATCAAGCAAAGAGCGCTCACAACTTTTGAAGATGCTGGAAATACTCAGGGAAGGCGATACGGTAGTGGTCTACAAGCTTGACCGGCTCGGAAGATCATTACGGAAGCTGGTTAACCTGATTACTCAGCTGGAAGAAAGGAAAATTGAGTTTATTTCTTTAAAGGATGCCATTGATACTTCGACCGTCCAAGGAACGTTTTTTCTGAACATTTTTGCTTCATTGGCCGAATTCGAAAGGGATATCATCCGGGAACACACCAGGGCAGGACTTTCAGCTGCACGTGCCCGGGGACGTATGGGTGGCAAAAAAAGGACTTAGTCCGGATGCCCTTAAAAAGGCGAAAACCGCGGTGATGCTATACAAGGAAAAGAAAACTGCCGAAGAGATTGCCGACATCATTGCCGTAGGACGCTCGACGGTGTACCGTTATCTGGAAGCGATGGGACAAAAGAGGAGTTTGTAAGTTAGACATTCGTATCAAAATATTACACGTATAATAATTATGCTGATAACAACGCAAACAAATGGCCTCACAAATAATAATAGTTTTAATCCTGACTTTTGTAATTAGCCTAAAGGCAATTTTCAAAAGCCCTGTTACAGAAGAGCATAAAACTGGTTTTTGGATATAGGCTAAAAAATAATCTCTTTTGCACTAATGTTAGTATACGGCATGTATTCATTCGCTCTTATTGGCGATAGTCAACAAACTTTCTTTATTCAGATGATATTTGTTTCAAAACTCCGCGAGGTAATTACTCCTGTCTTTGCCTCAGGTATTTGCTCCGTTCGCAATTATTTGTGTTTTAGCATGTGTAGGCAATGATAAAATCTCAACCTGCTTCAAAGTCCGTTGCAGAAGTCGTTGCGTTTGACAAGCAATGGTTCTTAATATTTGTTCTCCTTTCTGCAGCGATTATTATCCCAAGATGGTATTATGTAGAAAATTTTGCAGTCGCATTGCCTTACTGGGATCAATGGGACTCCGAATGGGACGGTTTACTACATCCCTGGATCGAAGGGAAATTGCGTTTTTCGGACTTTTGGAAACCAAATAATGAGCACCGGATACTTCCTACGCGACTTATGACATTGCTGAGTTTCGAACTTACCGGTACCTGGAGTAATTTGACCGAAGCACGGCTAAATATTCCGCTTGGTGCATCCACACCACTTTTGCTGATCTGGCTTTTACACCGAATGGGAGAGTTGCGTGGTACCCGGTGGATTATTGTCCCGGTTGTTGTT
Source organism: Dyadobacter sp. LHD-138 (assembly GCF_030929615.1). Taxonomy (GTDB): domain Bacteria; phylum Bacteroidota; class Bacteroidia; order Cytophagales; family Spirosomataceae; genus Dyadobacter. The sequence continues at coordinate 89,985 of NZ_JAVFVU010000016.1, forward strand.
GCCGGAGCCGCATTGCCTTTCTCATGGGAAAATATGTTAATAGGATTCCAGAGCCAGTTTTATTTCCTCAATCTATTTGCTCTGTCCGCTATTGCATTGGCAGTATACCGCCCAACAAGTACATGGGCCATATTGATCGTAATAGCATTTTGCATACTTAGCGTACTCACAATGGCTTCCGGCCTTCTCACTCCTGTAGCCTTGGCTGTTGTTTACTTTCTTGATGGGTATATTTGTCAGAAGTGGCCAATTAAAACACTGTTGGTTATTCCGGCATTACTGACGATCGCAGTAACAGGATATCTGACGATGCCGTATGTTGAAGCGCATAATGTTTTGCATGCACAAAATATAACGGAGATGTATAAAGCAACAATCCGTGTAATGGGTTGGCCGTTGACTGCGCGCAAGTTATATATTGGTCTTGTTTGGCTGCCTGCTTTAATTGTAATACCTACACGTTTAATTCATAAAAAATTCGGTCGTTGCGATCTCCTAATGACAGGCTGTTTTGCCTGGGCTGGTATTCAGATTGTAGCACTTGCTTATGGGAGGGGCCATAATATGTATGAAGTTGGTTCCAGATACACAGAGGTTTTGCATTTAGGCTTGGCTGCTAATGCTTGGTTTATTTTGAGATCAACAGAAGGGTTGGGGAGTAGTCGAAGAACGAGAATTGGCCTCCAGATAGTGGCTTTAACATTTTTTCTGGCCATTTTTGTAAGCTATACAAAACGTGTTGATCCGGACTTAAGGGAAATGCGAGAAAATCACGAAACCAGGTTGACTCAGACACGGAATGTATCTCTTTATTTGAAGACCCGGGATAAGACAGCACTTCAAAAGACCGGAACGCAAATTCCATATCCCAATCCTGAACGCCTTCAACAAATGCTGGACAATCCCGCTTTGCTACGGATACTTCCTCCATTGAACAAATAGGATTGCGTTAGTTCTACTCCGAACAGTTACCCAGCTTATCTATTGATTGTAAGAGGAGAAGCTAAACATCTGAAATGATGAAAATAGGATATGCCAGAGTTTCAACCCAGGACAAGGTACTGGATATGCAAATTGACGAGTTAAAACTTGCGAAGTGCCAGCAAATATTTCAAGAGAAAGTTTCATCTGGTAAAGAACGGCCACAACTTTCAAAAATGCTTCGGAGGGTGATACGGTAGTGGTTTACAAGCTTGATCGGCTCGGAAGGTCGCTGCGGGAGCTGGTTAATCTGATTGCACAGCTGGAAGAAAAGAAAATAGAATTCATTTCCTTAAAGGATGCAATTGATACTTCAACTGCCCAAGACCGCTTCTTTCTGAACATCTTTGCTTCCTTAGCTGAATTTGAACGGGATATTATCCGAGAGCGTACCAAGCAGGACTTTCTGCCGAACGCACACGAGGTCGCATGGGTGGGAAAAAGAAAGGACTAAGTCAGGAAGCTATTAAGAAAGCGGAAACCGCAGTGATGCTATACAAGGAAAAGAAAACTGCCGAAGAAATAGCCGGGATCATTGGTGTAGGCCGGTCAACGGTTTACTGTTACCTGGAAGCAATGGGTCAAAAAAGGAATTTATAAAAGAAAAGTGTTTTTTTGCGTAGTGCACTATATTACAAATAGTTAATTCAATCTCGTGGAACATTCGCCCCATTTCTTTAATGAATGCCAATATTGTGAGCTACATACTTAAACAAACTATGAATTCTTACCTTTCTTACTCCACGCCAATGGAACCAGTTCTGACCTATCTTTCAAAATCTTAAAAATGGGTGACTTGCAAATCTTGACATCGGACGAAATGATACTATTAAGGTAGCCAATTGTGAATGGCTTAACAAGAGAATTTGATACGTACTGGAAGTTATCCTTCAAGCTCAGCTTTACTACAAGAAACAATCAGATTTGCTTCAATGAGCTGCTTGAAGGCATCAGCGAGTTGGTTTCCATTGCCATTAAACAAAATTTTATTTTTTGGTAGAACACTATTGGACCTGCTATATTTAAGCGGACACTGAGTTAAGTGAAACTTTTATAACTTAACACCCATGTCTGGAGAAAGAAGAGCATTTGATAAGGAGTTCAAACTGATGAGCGTCGAACTAAGCAACACCCGCACAGACCTTAGTGCGTTGGCAAAAGAATTAGATGTCCCACCGGCGATGTTATACCGCTGGCGCAGAGAGTTTTCTGCGAAATAGAATGGTAGTTTTCCCGGCAATGGAAAAGTGATTTTGAGCGAAACGAAACAGGAACTGGCCCGGCTAAGGAAAGAACTCCGCGACACACAACTTGAACGAGATATATTAAAAAAGGCTGTCGGCGGTCCACCGCGCGGCATTTATCCACTGGTAATCAGAAGCATGAGCAGAAAAGGGAATTGCCGCGGCGGCGGACCGTTGGGATAATGCGGTTGCTGAGAGCTTTCGCTTCGGGTGTCACGATTAACAGCACTAATACCGTCATTACTATTGCCAATGCCGGCCGTTATCAGATATCCTATCGATTAAACACAACGGCTAGTCTGCTGATCTCCAGCAGAATTTTGTTAAACGATTCATCCCTCCCGGGTTCTATTGTTTCTCCGTCAGTTTCCATAAACAGCTTTCAGTCCGGCGTAATTACAAATGCAGAAGCGGGATCAACAATTAGCCATCAGCTCTATGGAATCCTCGGAGCAGCGGTACTGGCCGGAGACGCGTATGTTTCAATCATTCGGCTTCAATAATGTGTTTTGATATTAATCACCCGAATAAAAAAGCGGCATCTTAACCGCTGTTTCACCCGGAGTTATCGTTTTCCAGAACATAGCTCTGAGTGAAATAAATTAGGAAATTATTTCACAGATGTGGGCTCAGAATTTTTTAAGCATAACTGCTAGAGCTAAATTTACAGGTGGTAATTACCCGTTTTGTTAAAAATTCTACATCAGGCAACAAAAAAACCGAGCACTTAACGACTGAAAACAACTTCAATCTTCCGGTACCCCCCGGGCCTTACAAAAATTCTAAAAGCTTACTCGTCATTCACACATTTACACCAGTATCACATCACTTGGCACGGCATCGTCATCATCCCCACCCGCATGGACGGCATATTCCAACGCCAATTTTTTCCCGGTAACATCGGCTTCTTCCAATAACTCAAAAACCCGGCGTTCGCCAAGCATCAACAGCGCCTGAAACAGAACACAGGCATAACGATACTCCTCACTTCCAACACCTTTCTCCTTCGCTAAATCGTTGTACTTACCAAACAAATCCTTTCCTTTTCCCATAACTATCAGATTATAAACCTTTTTTATTTTTACAATAAAGTTTAGAAATGTAATCTTATCAAAAAAATCCCTGTTTCGCCGGTTAATCAATGCGCCTTGTCTCCACGAGTCCCGAAGATGATTCACGAAATCTATCCTCTGCAACTGCTCAAATCGGTCTTAATCTATGGAATTTTTCTATTCTTACAGCCTGGTTATCTTGCTTTCGTTTCCTGTCTGTCTCAGATAGCAATACCTACTACCTGTTCGATTTTTTATAAATATCCTAAATTTTCTCACAATTTATATAAAACATGTCCAAAAAATCTTGCGAAAGTAATTTTCAGGCCACCGCTACGTTAACGTTCATCTTGACATCAGACTATAAATCCAACCTAAAACCCAATCCTATATACGTCAAAAAAAAGGTAATTTTCATTGTATTAAATTAGCAGTTTTGTCCAATATTCAATCGTGTAAAAATAAAATATAGCGCTGTTTATAAGTTACTTAATAAAACAAATTTCTCAAAATTGTTTTATTAAGTTCTAAACACAATATCGATCCGGTTCGGCGCTTATCTTTCCTTAATGAAACTCAATCCTGCATTAAGGCTTTTATTGAAATCTCCGATCGTGGCCGAATGCAGCGTTACTTTTATTTTGTCACGGATGATTTTGAACTCCGAGTGCAATGGGCATGGCTTACTTTCGGAGCAGTTTTTGAGCCCCAGCCCACAACCTGTAAATATCCTGTCGCCGTCAATAACCATCACGATGTCAGCCAGAGATTTTTGACGGGCATCCTTATTGATATAAAATCCGCCGTTTGGCCCCTTAGCCGATTGCACGATTTCCCGTTTGCTCAGATCCTGAAGAATTTTCGCGATGAAATGAACCGGCGAGTCAATACCTGCGGCAATTTCCTTAATCCCTACCTTTGTTCCGTCTTCCGACTTCTGGGCAATATAAATCACCGCTCTGATTGCGTACTCGCACGTTTTGGAAAAAACCATTCCTCTTTGGATTTTTTTACAAACTTAGTTATTCTAAGAACCAAATAAAAGAGTTTTTTCTCTTCTAAAATTGGTTATATATTTCATTGCCAACCGGTTTACCCGTCTCAGCCTTACACCCCAAATTGGGTTAAGTGGTGGTCCAGGTGTTTATAAAACATATTATTCCATTCAGTACAGCTCAGTTTCCCAAATGAATGTGATTCCCTGTCCTTAAAATAGCTTTTGCCCAATTCCTGCGTTTTCTCAATATAAGCGATCAACCTTTCCTTTTCAATCTGAAAATCTCTTTCGTCAGTAATGAGAAAATCCGGTGCAGTCCGGTTATTCCTTTTATACGCGGTTTCGTTTACGACCGTGTTTTTAACCATGTTTTTAAGGATCAGCTTCATTAAAAACCCCGGTGGTTTATATTTATTTTCATATACGTATTCATACGAGACGCAGCAGTGCGCAAGCATTTGCGCTACATTCATTTTCCCCCAAATGGGCTGGGTATGACTATCCAGTTTTTCAATCCGGTTAATTACTTCGCGGGAAACTGCCTTACAAAAGATATCAGGAAGCATTTTTTTCTTATTAAAAGTATAACATTCAGTTAGGTTATTCAAATACCTGATCAGAGCCTATTTATCCAAAAATATCGTAAATTATTTACAAAATAACAACAAAACTTTTCGCCGCTTCTCCGGATCGTTTTGCATACTGAAAAGGATAACATCAGGAAAATTCCTAAAAAGAATAATTCTGTTGGGACTGATCCGTGTAATCATCAAAGAGCAGTATCCGGGAGATTGCTAAAATCCGTATTTTTAATCTCGTAAGGAAACCTGAAATTGACAAATATTTCAGGCGAAACACCAATTCATTGCCTGAACCGGGAATTATCAAAAAAATCATTTACCTTAATTGTATAAGTAACGATATCCTGATGAATGCTTACAAAGCGATAATCCAGTTAACATCTCCCGAGCCCAAAGTTTACAAAAGTACGATCAGACAGATTTTCAATCTGCTTGATTATTTCAATGACAACGTACAAGTGAAAATCGTATGCCACGGCGCTTCGGGGCCATTTTGTCTTAAAGACCAGAATCCTTTTACCGAAGAAATCGTTGCCCTGCTTCGAAAAAACGTAAAAATTGAAATCTGTAATAACATGCTGATTTCCAACAATATCCTACCGAAGGATCTGATAGCGGGAATTGAAATCATACCATCGGGCATTGCCGAACTGGTGATCCGGCAACAGGAAGGATGGAGTTATATCAAGGCAGGATTTTAAGATCAACGTAAAAACCAACTATTTTGCCCGCACCACGCTGCGGCCATATCCCTTGGTTTGCTTGATTTTCAACTGATCACCGATCACTTCCACCCTTTTAAATTCTTTAAACGCGCCGTCCTTATCCAGAAAACCAATGATGCAGGAAAGTTCCTCCTCTCCTTTTTCAATTTTCACCGTGGGCTGAATCCCAAAATTCGGCACAGTTAAATGATCATCAGCGTCCAGTTCCTTGTATTTTATTTTAACCTTATACTTAAAAGTTTCCTCCGTTTCGAACACGTCTACGGCAAACTTCCAGTCATTCAGGTTATCCTTATCTTTTACGACTTCGCTGTAACTGGCAACGGCGGCTTTACTTACCACTTTTCTGACCGTCGGAATGGTATCATTTAATATGGTCATTGAAGACTCCTTCTTTCCTTCCGTCTCCTTCGTTTTGTTGCAGGAAAATAATAAAACAAGGGATAACAGGTAACAATACTTTTTCATAGCCAGGGATTCAATTCAGAAATATTTGAAGTGGAAGATAGGGAATGAATCTTGAAAATCATCTCAAAACCGGATTAAGATTACGTAATCCTAAAAATTTGAATAAATCCGCAAATGATTTACACATGTCCGGCAAATCCGGATGGCGCCCGTCACATGATTACTGCTTTCTCAGGAATTTAATTTATTTTCGACCTCAAAAATATTCCGACCCGCTTTCGGCTTTCATTTTGATAAACCACTACCTCATCTAATGGCCCTTAATTATATTTTCATTGCGTTTTTTGCAATTGCCTTCTTCGTTGCCCTGACTAAATTTATCCTTTTTGGCGATACAGAAACGCTAAAACTGGTTGTAGAAGGAATTCTTAGCGCTTCCAAAGTTGCGGTGGTGGACATTGCTTTGCCACTCGCCGGGGTTATGACGTTTTTCCTTGGGATATTAAATGTGGGCGAAAAGGCAGGGGCTATCAATATTCTTGCCAGAATTATCGGACCTTTTTTCAGCAAACTCTTCCCTGAAATCCCTAAAAATCACCCGGCGAATGGTCAGATGATCATGAATTTTGGCGCCAATATGTTAGGACTTGACAACGCGGCCACACCTTTCGGACTGAAAGCCATGCAAAGCCTCCAGGAACTTAACCCCAGCAAAGACACAGCTTCCAACGCCCAGATCATGTTTCTGGTTTTGCATACATCCGGTCTTCAGATCATTCCGTTAAGCATCATTGCACAGCGTGCCATCCTGGGCGCTACTGACCCGTCTGACGTTTTTATCCCCTGTGTGATCGGAACTTACATTACCACGGTCGTCAGTTTGATCATCACCGCCGCCTGGCAAAAAATAAATCTTTTTAACCGCACCGTTGTGATCGGTCTGGGTGGCGTTACAGCCGTTCTTGCACTTTTGCTCTGGTACCTGACCGGTTTGCCTAAAGAACAAATTGAGACGATTTCGATCGTGGTCGGCAACTCGCTGCTGCTTTTCATTATCACTTCTTTTTTGCTGGGAGCGCTTTACAAAAAGGTGAATGTCTTCGACGTCTTCATTGAAGGTGCCAAAATGGGCTTTGAAACTTCTGTTAAAATCATGCCTTATCTGGTTGGTATGCTCGTTGCAATCAGCGCGTTCCGTACCTGCGGCGCTATGGATTATTTACTGAACGGCCTTCGGTATGTTATCATCAGCTCAGGTATCAACAGTGATTTTACCGATGCCTTGCCGGTGGCTTTGATGAAACCACTAAGCGGCAGCGGAGCCCGTGCGCTGATGATTGAGGGAATGACAAAATTCGGCCCTGATTCCTTTGTAGGAAGGCTGGGTTGCATTTTTCAGGGATCAGCGGACACTACATTGTATATCGTAGCGCTTTACTTCGGATCGGTTGGTATCAAAAACTCCCGCTATGCCATTGTAGTTGGCCTTATTGCCGACTTAATCGGTGTGCTGGCCGGGATCTGGCTGGGATATTTATTTTTCCACTAAATCAAAATATTGTAAAATACCCATTTACCTACTTATGCAACCGTCCGTACTAAATGGATGGTTGTTTTTTATAGCATCATGTAATATTGAACATCTAACACAGTATGGACATATGATAAATTCGTTACAGAAATCTGCATTTATAGCCATGATGGTTTGTGGACTCGTTTTGTTCCAGTCGGCTTACGGGCAGACAACGGCTCCTCCAAAAGCAGAAAACACGTATTCCCTTGAAGACTGTATCCGAATCGCGCTGGAATCCAATCCTCAGCTTAAACAGTCTGAATTACAAGTTCAGACCAACGGAAATACCTACGAGCAGTCGCGCTGGCAGCGTTGGCCGAGCCTGAATTTCAGTGCCGGACAGGGATTCAGTTTCGGCCGTAACATTGACCCCTTTACCAACCAGTTTGTTCAGCAAAATATTAGCCAAAACAGCTTTCAGCTTGGTGCGAGTGTAGTCCTGTTTAACGGATTCCAGACTAAAAACAATATTGTCAGAAATGACATCAATCTAAAGGCCAGCCAGAAAGACCTGGATGCGGCACGTAACGATCTGATGCTGAACGTGGCTTTATCCTATCTTCAGGTAATCAGCAACGAAGAACTCATTGAAGTGGCCAGGCGCCAGGTAGATGCTTCGAACCTGCAGGTGGAACGCACAGCCAAACTGGTAGCCGCCGGCACGCTGGCAGAAAGCAACCTGCTTGACCTTCGTGCACAGCTGGCAAACGATGAACTTTCACTTGTCAACGCGGAAAACAACCTGGAAACCGCAAAACTTAATCTGAAACAATACATGAACCTGCCGGGTGCCAATCAGATTAACGTCGTAAAAATACCGGTTGCCGACCCGACACTTCAGGCTTACGATGCGACAATTCAGGAAATATACGAGACAGCAATGACCAATCTGCCACAGATGAAAGCAGCGAATCTGCGTGTTGAATCTGCTAAAAAATCAATCGAGATTGCACGGGGTGTAGCCATGCCGACGTTATCGTTAAACGGCGGATTCAGTACGGCTTTTTCAAGCGCTGCGCCAAAGGAAAGATTCGTTGCCAACGGAACGGGAAGCACAACCTATGACATTCCGTCTACAACTTCTTACGTAAGTTACGGCGGTGTAACAGTCCCGGTTATTGAGAAAATTACGACGCCAAACGGAGCGATTCAGCATTTCGGATACCTCGACCAACTGAACTTTAACAGAAACCCTTCTATCAGACTGAGTTTGAGTATTCCTATTTTCACTAATTTCCAGGTAAAATATAATGTTGCCAATGCCAAAATTCAGCAAAAAAATACGGAGTATCAGGCACAGCAGGTTCAGCTGACCATCCGTAAAAATGTGGAACAGGCATATATTGACATGAATAATTCGGCCAAACGTTATTCGGCAACGGCCAATCAGGTGCGGGCCTTAACGGAAGCACACCGTGTCGCGCAAGTGCGCTTCGATGTGGGCGCGATCAATTCGGTTGAGTACAATATTGCGAAAGCGAATCTGGACCGGGCCAACAGCAACCTGATCCAAACAAAATATGATTACGTGTTCAGAACAAAAATCCTCGATTTTTACATGAACCGTCCCTTGTCTGATTTCTAAATTTAATTGATACGGAGTTTCTGATATCATAAAAAATATAACAACCGTAAACCAAATAATGCATTATGGCGCGTAAATCTTCAAAAGGAATATGGTGGATTGCAGGAGGTATTGTTGTACTTCTTATTGCCGGGTTAGTCGGTGCAAAACAGGCCGGGTGGATTGGGCAGCCAAAAGCCACCGAAGTAGAATTTACCAAAGTAAAGGAAGCTGACATCATTGAGCGCGTAAGCGCGTCCGGAAAAGTACAGCCAGAAGTGGAGGTTAAGTTAAGCCCGGACGTTTCGGGAGAGATCACCAACTTGTACGTTGCCGAAGGCGACTCGGTTGTGAAAGGCCAGCTTTTGTTAAAGATACGTCCGGATAACTACGAGTCGTTAATGGCCCGCGCCCAGGCTGCTGTCAATTCCAGCAAGGCAAACCACGAGCAGACTAAAGCGCTGGTTTTGCAGGCAGAAGCCCGTTTGACACAATCAAAACTGATTTTTGAACGAAACAAAAAGCTATATAGCGATAAAGTTATCTCAGCCTCGGATTTTGAGCAGTTCAGTTCTAATTATGATATAGCGAAACAAGACCTTTCTTCTTCGCAGGCTAATGTTTCGGCAGCCGTATTCAATATCAAAAGCGCAGAAGCCAGTCTTCGCGATGCCGCTGAAAACTTGCGTAAAACGACCATTTTCGCACCGGTTAGCGGAATTGTTTCTTTACTTAATGTAGAAGTCGGTGAACGTGTGGTTGGTACCTCGCAAATGGCAGGAACTGAAATGATGCGTATTGCCAACCTGAGCAACATGGAAGTTCGAGTGAATGTGAATGAAAACGACATTGTACGTGTAACACTGGGCGACACGGCTGAAATTGATGTGGACGCTTACAGTGCCTCAGGACGCAAGTTTAAGGGTGTCGTAAAAGAAATTGCCAACACCGCCGCCGGACTCGCCTCTTCGTCATCCACTGCCCTGAGCAGCGCCTCTTCTGATGCGGTAACGGAATTTGAAGTGAAGGTAAAAATCCTTAACGAGTCATTCAGTGACTTAATGGCTCAGAAGAATAAAAAATCCTATCCGTTCAAACCGGGTATGACTGCTTCGGTGGAAATTACGACGGAAAGAAAAAACAAGGTTATTTCCGTTCCGATCGCAGCGGTAACGACACGCAGCAACACACCGGCTCCTGATGAAAAAGATAAAAAACCGGAAAGTTCACAACCCGAAAAACCAAAGAAAGAGGAAGCTATCAAAGAAGTTGTTTTTGTAAGAGTGAACGGAAAAGCAGAAATGCGTGAGGTGAAAACGGGTATCAGTGACTTCGAAAATATCGAGATTTTATCCGGTCTGAAAAACGGTGACGAAATAATCTCTGGTCCATATATTGTTGTGTCTAAAACACTGAAAAACGGAGACTTAGTTGAGTTAAAGAAAAAAGAAGTGAAAAAAGACGAAAAAAAATCAAATGAAAACTAGAACGGTTACGTTACAACTATGTAATAAGTTCGATTTAGTTTAGGTTAAAAAGAAATCCTTGCGGCTTTGCTGCAAGGATTTTTTATTTGGCCCTTGCTATTTCAATCAAAAACTCTCGAAGTGGCCCAGGAAATAATTCACATAACTAACTGTAAATATTACAGTTATACATTACCCCAGACTTCAATAACTGCATAACCAATCATTATCAGACAAAGGATTACCTTCATCACAATGCCGGTCAGGAAACCGACAAAGGAACCAACCGCAGATTTCAACGCACTTTTGATTTTTGAGCCGCCTATAAGTTCTCCCAGCAACGCGCCCAAAAACGTCCCAACAAACATTCCTATGGCCGGGATAAAAAAGAACCCAACCAGCAAACCGAGCGTTGCGCCAATGGCCCCATAGCGCGTTCCACCAAATCTCTTCGTGCCCCAGATCGGTATGTAATAATCCAGCACAGCAATCACAATGGTTACAAACCCCAAACTATACAATACGGTATTGCTGAACTCGGCAAATTTGCTGATGTGTAAAAGGATAAGTCCGGCAAAACTCAGCGGAGGTCCGGGAAGCGGAAGAATAGCGCCGGCCAAACCGGTTAACAAACAGGCAATACCGGCAACAAAAAGCAAAATATCCATGGTGGGTCGGTTAAATTAATAATGAATTAACAAAAAAACATTTGGTCGTCCTATCTTTGCGGTTGAAAAGACGATTCGTCCGGAATGTTGTGCTTTTGCATAAACCGATCTGAGCCTTATCGTTAGAAATTTGGGAGCAAGTCGTTATCCGGCACGGACCATTCAGGATTCTTTGCAGATAAAACTGACTCACTTATTCAAACATTCACCCAATTATTCATTAAAAAAACACATGTCCAAAGTTCTTATTATTGGTGCCGGCGGCGTCGGAAGTGTGGTGGCGCATAAATGTGCATTGAACAGCCATGTATTTACAAGCATCATGCTAGCCAGCCGTACAAAATCAAAGTGCGACAAAATAGCTGGTGAAATCAAGGAAATGCACGGAGTTGATATCGAAACGGCACAGGTTGATGCTGATATCGTTGCTGAAACTGTGATGCTTATCAAGCGCTTCCAGCCAAAATTGCTTATCAATGTTGCCCTTCCTTATCAGGATCTGACGATCATGGAGGCTTGTCTGGAAACAGGAGTGCATTATTTGGACACCGCCAATTACGAACCAAAAGATGTTGCCAAATTTGAATATAGCTGGCAATGGGCATATCAGCAGCGCTTTAAAGATGCTGGCTTGATGGCTTTGCTGGGTTGTGGTTTTGACCCGGGCGTTACCCAGGTTTTCACTGCTTATGCCAACAAACATTATTTCGATGAAATGCATTATCTGGACATCATCGACTGTAACGCCGGTGACCACGGAAAAGCATTTGCTACCAATTTCAACCCGGAAATCAATATCCGCGAGATCACTCAGCCAGGCCGCTACTGGGAAAATGGAGAATGGGTTGAAATAGAAGCCATGTCGATTCATAAACCCATCGAATATCCTGGAATCGGGCCGAAAGAAAGTTATGTGCTTTACCACGAAGAACTTGAATCGCTGGTAAAAAACTTCCCAACCTTGAAACGTGCGCGCTTCTGGATGACATTCGGACAAGCGTACATCACGCACTTAAACGTGCTTGAAAACGTGGGCATGACGAGTATCAAGCCGATTAAATTCAACGGAATGGATATCGTTCCGCTGGAATTCCTGAAAGCAGTGCTTCCTGCTCCTGATTCGCTGGGCGAAAATTATTCAGGACAAACTTCAATTGGCTGCCAAATCAAAGGGATTAAGGACGGTGAAGAAACCACTTATTACGTTTGGAATAATTGTGACCACGCCGCATGTTACAAAGAAGTGAAAGCGCAGGCTGTAAGCTATACAACAGGTGTTCCGGCGATGATCGGTGCCATGCTGATGCTGACCAACGAAGAGTGGATGAAGCCAGGTGTTTGGAACTGCGAGGAATTAAACCCGGATCCATTCATGGCGCATTTAAATACACAGGGCTTGCCGTGGAACGAACAGAATAACGTTTCGCTTCCGCACGAATATCCTGCATAAGGAAAAATAATAAATAAAGAGCAAATGCTCTAAAGCCGGAGAAGTCAAGTTTTGGAAACGGGGACGCCCAGTCTTGACTTCTCCTTTAAACTCATCCTTCCATCGTAATCGTAGCCCGGGTGCAAACCCCTCCTATCGGCGGATTAAACTTGGATACCCGCACAATCACCTGCTGTACATCCGGATAATGTTCCCTCACGCTGGCAATCACCTTGAAACCGATATGTTCCAATAACTTGGCCGGTTCCTGCATCACTTTTGCCGCGATCTGATATAATGTTTCATAGTTAACCGTCGCACTTAACTTATCCTTCACCGCAGCCTCTATGAAATCAGTATTGATTGTGATATCCAGCGCATATTTATTACCAATTCTCTGCTCTTCGGGATAATAACCGTGGTAAGCAAAAAACTCTAACCCTTCTAATGAGATCGTACCCAATGTAAATTATATTTGGTCAAAAAATGATCCGCCTGTACTTTTGGGCAAAACCGGTTCCTGAGATTTCTCCTTAAACGTATTTTGAGCTTCACGGGGTGATGCAGTTTCACGCGCTCTTTCGGCAGACTTATGCATTTCAGCCAAAGCTTCCGTAGCCGCATCCGCCGCACTCAGTTCTTCTTTTTTCGCAACAGGTTCCGGCTCCTCTTCAACGACGGCTTCAACCACGGGTAAAATTTCCTCTTCAACCAATTCTATCTCTTCGGCAGCCGGTTCTTCTATCCGTATTGCTTCTTCTTCCGGCGCTGAAACGATTTCCAGGGCAACATCCGGAACTATTTCTTCCTCAGTTTCTGTAAGTTCTTCCTCAACAGGTTCAGGAGCGACATACTGACTAATCGGAGTTCCTTTTTTAGGGATTTCAATCTCAGCCACATGTTGCTTGATCTCTTCCATCTTATTCAGAACAGACTCCTTGTCATATTTATTTTCGAAACGTCCAACGGTTTCAATCGTGTTATTAGCCAGGGACGAAAGCTGTACGACCAGATTGTCTCTGAAATTTTCAATAGCGCGGAAATCACGCTCCTGATTTTTAATTTCAAGTGCAAAATCTTCTTTAAATTTCTTCAGACGGTTCTCCGTTTCCAGGATGACCTGATTCGTCCTTTGCTCCGCCTCTTCAATCATGCTGTCGGCTTTTACCTTCGACTCCTCAACCCTTTTATCAGCCGCCTCAATCGCCTCTTTTTCAATCTGTCTGCTGACATCCTCCGCGGATTTAAGCGTACGAAAAAGTGTTGATTCGATATCTTTTAATTTACTAAGTTCCTTTTCTGCATATTCCAACTGCATTTTCAGCATGCTGTTCTCACTCGAAAAGCGCTCCCATTCCTGCGATAAAGAGTTAAGAAATGCATCAACTTCATCAGGATTGTAACCTCTGAAAATTTTTTCAAACGTATGTTTACGTATGTCTATTGCCGAAATTTTCATGATGGATATATGCTTTAATTTTTAATTCGTAACAGTCGTCTAAGATAAAGACATATCCTGTACATTTCAAAGTATTTGCTACAATTACACTTTTAAGCCATATTATATGGCTACTTCCCAAACGGAGATCATCCGGTCGTCACTGCACGATACCAGCTGATTTTCATAGTCTGTCCAGAGCAATTTATTGACCGAAGTAGCATGCCCCGCAAGCCTCGACCGGTCAATAATTTTTTTCAGCCTGAATGTCTCCGCGTCCCATAACTTAATGGACTTGTCCATGCTGCAGGTGGCAAAAAATTTCCCATCCGGACTGAACGTCACATGATTCACCGCATACATGTGTGCCGCGATGTCTGTTACCGGCGCATAACCGCTATTGACATCCCAGATTTTCAGGTGCGCATCACGACCGGTTGAGAAAAGATAATTTCCATCCGGAGCATATTGAACGGAAAAAACAGAATTTGTGTGTGCGGAAATTGTCTTTTTTAATTTAAAACCTTCAAAATCGAAGATATGAACATTAAAATCACTGTCGCCCACTGCAAATTCTCCCGTGCCAGGATTCACAGCAATGGACCTCACACTGTTGTTGGCCACCTTGATATATTTCTGAATGGCGAGTGAGGCCACGTCCATCACGGCAATTACGCCATCACCCAAAGCAAGCAATGCCTTATTATCCCAGATCTTGATATCAAAAATCTGGGATGCGGTCACCTTTGACGAATATTCTATTTTATTGTTAACGGTGTCCAGCACCTGAATCCCTTCAAAATTTTGTCCTATCCAGAGAAATTTGCTGGCCTCGTCAAAACACAGCGCATAAACCGAAACACCTGCGCGCGCGACCAGTTTGCCCAGATCCGGTTTTTTCAAATCCCATTCAATCACAAAACCATCACCGCCCGCAGAATAAAAGCCATGGGATGAATTATTAGAAATAATTGTATAAACGCTGTCGCGATGACCGGAAAAAGTGTCTACTTTGCGAATAATCATTTTTGGATAGCTCTTAGCAGCTAGCTATTGGCGGTTAGTATTGGGCAATTAAAAATTACTGGTAAATAAACCATTAAATTGCCTTTGTAAATTTAAATAAATATCGGGACGTTATCTTACGATCAAATAAGTCGCTGGAAATTAATCCCCTTTAAAATAACGATAACTGGTCAGCGCAAACTAAAGGTAATGCCCCGCAGCAAAAAGCCTGGACCGAATCTTAAACAGAATAATTATGCCCCTCGTTCATTCCGAAAAGATTGAAGAGACTAGTACCCTGCTACTCTGGAAACTGACAGAAACCGAAGATGAACTTCATACGATTTTAGGTTCTTCCTATAATTCGGAAGACCTTGACACCATTTCCCATCCACAAAAACAACGTGAATGGCTGGCCAGCCGTCTGCTGATTAAAATACTCGTTGAACAATTCGGGCTTCTATATGAGGGCACCCACAAAGATGAGCATGGGAAGGCTTTTTTGGTCAATAACGCTTCGCACATTTCAATCACACACACCTTCGACTATGTTGCGGCAGTGATCAACCCTTCCGCACCGGTTGGCATCGATATGGAAAAGACTGATCCCAAACTTCAGAGAACCTCCAGAAAATATCTTTCGGAACCGGAATTTACGCACGCCGAAAACGAACTTGCCACACTCTGCATGTATTGGTGCGCCAAGGAGGCGATCTACAAATTATACGGAAAAAAGAAAATTAGCTTTAGAAATTCGATTTATATCCAACCGTTTACGAAATCGCAACGCCTTATCCAGGGCATCCTGACAGACGACGAGGAAGACCTTCAGATCAATTCTCCAATCCATATCCGCTGGTTCGAAGATTACTGTCTGGCCGTGTCTGTTTAAATATCGCCTAACTTTCCAGCGTCGACCGGAGAATATCTTCTACCTCCTTGATTTTTTCCTGCTCCCCTGTTTTTTCGTAAGATAAAATCAGGTTCCGCAGCACACGCTGGATAATTTCCAGGTTTGTACAAGGATGATAAAAAATCTCTTTCGGCTTGATATTCAACTGCGCGATATAGTGGTCAATATCGGTTTTAGAGAAAATGATTCCCCGGTTGAATACATTGATATAAAATTGTGTATTGTCGCTTTTATAGGTCAGCACAAACAAGTTTGGCAGGTTTACCCCATAAACGGGCAACCCGAGTTTTCTGGCGATCAGCAAATAAATCACACATAATGTGATCGGGTTGCCCCGGCGGTTTTCCAACACCACATTGATCATTGAGTTCGACGGCGAGTGAAAACTCTTGGTATTGGCCGCAAAATTCATCGCCCCAAAAAAGATGCTGTTGATCCGTTTGATCTGGTCAATCGGGTTCATTTCCTCCTGAAACTGTATCCAGATATCATAGTAAAGCTGCTCAATCGTAGTTTTCAGATTATCCAGCGAAAGTTCAGGATAATGATACGTCGACAGTATCCACATACCTTCCAGTAAATCCAGGCCGCCACCATTTTTCCAGGCCTGTAACCTTTCATTCATGATGTTTAACTGAAGCTCATGAATAAGCTCTTCCAGTTTACGCTGAAGGATTGGGTTAAAGCTTTCCTCCCATTCTGTTTCCAGAAAAGGGATCACGTTTCCTCCTAATGATAAGATCTTCCCCTCAACGTGCTGAGTTACTTCATGATCTTCGTCATCAAGTAAGGATATCAGCGCTTTTATTTCTCTCTTGTTCATTTTCTGTCGAATCAGCTTTTAACAACCAACGGATAAATAAAAACATTTTTTTTTTATGGACGTCAAATTTTCTACTTTTGCCCGGAAAAAATTTGTGTTTTGAAGCCTGGTTTTACAATAAATATCGCTTTAAAATTCAGTTTTTGAAAGCGAAAAATGAAACTTTTCAAAACAATTCACATACTGGCCACCTATTCTTTTTAAGAGCATTCCTATGAAAATTCTTGTTACCGGCGGAGCCGGTTTTATAGGTTCACATACCGTTGTAGAACTGCATGAAGCCGGATTCGAACCTGTTATTCTTGATAATCTCTACAATTCAAATCGCGAAGTACTCAACGGAATTAAAGGCATTACGGGAAAAGAATTTCCCTTTTATGAGATTGATTGCAATGATATACAGCAGGTACGAGCTGTTTTTGAAAAAGAAAAATTCGACGGCGTTATTCACTTTGCAGCCTACAAAGCGGTTGGAGAATCCGTTGACAAACCACTCGATTATTATGAGAACAACATTTTTTCGCTCGTTACCTTATTAAAGGTCATGAAGGAATACAATGTTGATAAATTTGTCTTCTCTTCGTCCTGCACCGTCTACGGACAGCCTGATGCGCTTCCGGTTACTGAAACCACACCGCGTAAACCCGCTACTTCTCCATACGGCAATACCAAAGCCATGGCAGAAGATATCATCAGGGATCATGTACATGCAGCGCCGGGTATCAAAGCAATTTCTCTGCGTTATTTTAACCCGATCGGGGCGCATAAAACTTCATTAATCGGGGAATTGCCTAATGGCGTGCCCAGCAACCTTGTGCCCTTTATCACACAAACCGCCGCTGGCCTGCGTAAGTCACTGACTGTTTTTGGCAATGATTATGATACGCCCGATGGAACCTGCGTACGCGATTTCATCCATGTGGTTGATCTGGCAAAAGCGCACCTGAAAGCACTTATTTTGCTTGATAGCCAGACAGAAAAAAATTATTATGACATATTTAATGTGGGAACAGGTCAGGGATACACCGTTCTTGAACTGATCAATACATTTGAAAAAGTTACCGGCGTAAAGCTTAATTATTCAATCGGACCACGCAGGGAAGGTGATGTAGAAAAAATTTATGCGCAGTCGGATAAAGTAAATTCCATTATGAAATGGAAAGCAGAGAAAACAATGGCAGATGCACTTCTTGATGCATGGAATTGGCAATTAAAAATTACTCCCAAACAATGAAAAAGATATTAATTACCGGTGGAGCCGGTTTCATAGGATCACACGTCGTTCGCAGATTTGTTGTACACCACCCGGAATACCACATTTACAACCTGGATGCCCTAACTTATGCAGGTAACCTGGAAAACCTGCGTGATGTTGAAAATGCGCCGAACTATACTTTTGTAAAAGGAGATATCGTTGACGCAGCCTTTATCGACAAACTGATTTCGGAAAACGATTTCCATGGAATTATTCACCTGGCGGCAGAAAGTCAT
Source organism: Dyadobacter sp. LHD-138 (assembly GCF_030929615.1). Lineage (GTDB taxonomy): Bacteria > Bacteroidota > Bacteroidia > Cytophagales > Spirosomataceae > Dyadobacter. The sequence continues at coordinate 108,343 of NZ_JAVFVU010000016.1, forward strand.
GTGGATCGCTCCATTTCCGACCCGATGTCATTTGTGATGACGAACGTCGTAGGAACCGTCAATTTGCTTAATGCGGCGCGTAAAGCCTGGAAAGATAACCTGGCTGATCACCGGTTCTATCATGTTTCGACCGATGAGGTGTATGGTGAACTGCACGATCCGGGGACTTTCTTTACCGAAACAACCAGTTACGATCCACGTTCTCCGTATTCGGCATCAAAAGCTTCTTCCGATCATTTTGTAAGGGCTTACCAGAATACCTATAACCTTCCGGTTGTTATTTCAAACTGTTCGAATAACTACGGACCAAATCATTTCCCGGAAAAACTTATTCCGTTGATGATCCACAACATCTTGCAAAGCAAGCCGCTTCCTGTTTACGGGAAAGGGGAAAATGTTCGTGACTGGCTTTTCGTGGAAGATCACGCCATTGCGATCGATACCATTTTCCATAAAGGTAAAAACGGCGAAACTTATAACATCGGCGGGCATAACGAGTGGAAAAACCTTGATCTGGTTTTGCTTTTGTGCCGCGTGATGGATAAAAAACTAGACCGTGCGGAAGGCGAAACAGAAAAACTGATCACCTACGTAACAGACCGCGCCGGACACGATCTGCGTTACGCGATCGATGCCACCAAGCTTTCAGAAGAACTGGGATGGAAACCATCCCTTCAGTTTGAAGAAGGACTGGAAAGAACGGTAACCTGGTATCTTGAAAATCAGGATTGGTTAAATAATGTTACATCCGGCGAATACCAGAAATATTACGAAGGAATGTACGCAGCCAGATAATCGTTTGGGGTGGTTTTCAGTTTTTCAAAACCGCTCCAAACTACTAAGAACACCAACTATACAACCATCGAAAGTTAACAAATGAAAGGAATTATTTTAGCTGGTGGATCCGGCACAAGGCTTCATCCGCTTACATTGGCCGTCAGCAAGCAACTTATGCCTGTTTATGACAAGCCAATGATTTATTACCCTCTGTCCATATTAATGCTGGCCGGGATTCGTGAAATCCTTATTATTTCCACCCCGCATGACCTGCCTCATTTCGAAAAATTACTGGGTGACGGAAGCCGTTTGGGCTGTGCCATCAGTTATGCAGTGCAGCCAAGTCCGGATGGACTTGCACAGGCATTTATTATTGGTGAAGAATTTATTGGCAATGATAAAGTAGCATTGATCCTGGGCGATAATATTTTCTATGGTTCTGGTCTTTCGCAGTTGCTTCAATCCAATAATGATCCTGAAGGCGGCGTTATTTTCGCATACCAGGTCCATGACCCTGAACGTTATGGTGTAGTTGAATTTGATAAAGATTTCAACGCGCTCTCGATCGAGGAAAAACCTGAAACGCCAAAGTCGAATTACGCTGTTCCCGGATTATATTTTTATGACAATCAGGTTGTTGAAATTGCAAAAAATATCCCGCCATCACCACGTGGCGAATTGGAAATAACAGATGTTAACCGCGTTTACCTTGAAAAAGGCCAGTTAAAAGTGGGTGTTCTGAACCGCGGAACAGCCTGGCTGGACACGGGAACATTCCAGTCACTGATGCAGGCCGGACAATTTGTTCAGGTGATCGAAGAGCGCCAGGGATTGAAAGTAGGCTGTATTGAAGAGATCGCTTACCGGATGGGCTTCATCACAGCCGACCAGCTGAAAGAAATCGCCAAACCGCTCGTTAAAAGTGGTTATGGCAAATATCTGGAGGGACTTGTTGCCCACCTGTAATTTTTTGAAATGAGCGGTTGGTATTGAGAAAGAGTAAATAGCGGCCGCCGCGCGGTTCAATACCAACTGCTTTACCATTCATAATACTAACCATTCATTTGCTTAATGAAGTTTCTGGCGGAAGAAATAGAAGCGTATTCCGAAGCGCACACCGAGGACGAGAACGAACTACTGAAATCCCTTAACCGGGAAACACATGCAAACGTGCTCAATCCGCGCATGCTTTCGGGGCATTTACAGGGGCGTTTTTTGTCCATGATCTCCCGCATGCTGCGTCCCGAGAAAATTTTAGAAATCGGTACCTACACCGGATATTCGGCACTTTGTCTGTGCGAAGGTTTACAGCCCAATGGTAAACTTATCACCATTGATATCAACGAAGAATTAGAAACCCTCACCCGACGATATTTCAGCCAATCGAATTTTCTCTATCAAATTGATTACAGAATAGGGAATGCTTTGGATATTATTCCTACTTTACAGGACACTTTTGACATTGTGTTTATGGATGCAGATAAAATTAACTACGTTTCATACTTTAATCTTTGTCTTGATAAGGTCCGGCCGGGAGGATTTATCCTTGCCGATAATGTATTGTGGAGCGGAAAAGTCTTCGATAAGGAATTGAAGAAAATTGATAAGGATACGCAGGCACTCATGGATTTCAACCGCATGGTACACGAGGACAGTCGGGTTTCCAATCTTCTTCTGCCGATCCGGGATGGATTGATGATGCTCCAAAAATTGTAATTCAAAATATCAAACAAGCCAAGCTTTTATTATTTATGAACAAAATTTCCAACAAATACTTAAAATTTACCTCATTCGTAATTTTATTTTTTGTTCAGTTAAACCTGGCAAAAGCACAAGGTGCTCCGGAAATTCCGGTAAGTGTCCTTTTTGGAGGAATTACAGTAAAATTTGACAGATCGGCACAAAATCTTATTGAAGAGGATATAAAAAGCCTGATGTCAAACAGGAAATTCTGGGAAGAAAAAATGGACCGGGCGATACTTTATTTCCCGATCGTCGAAAGTATTCTGATGGATGAAGAGGTACCTATTGATTTTAAATACCTTGCCGTTCAGGAAAGCTCGTTCAAACCGGATGTTGTGTCGAGTTCCAATGCCGTTGGTTTCTGGCAGTTTAAACCGGAAACAGCGATAGAGCTTAACCTCCGTGTAGACAAAGATGTTGATGAAAGAAAAAATATCAGTTCTTCAACCCATGCGGCGGCCTGGTATCTAAAAAAGAACAACCAGCAGCTCAACAACTGGGTTTCTGCATTGTATTCTTACTATCAGGGTGTAGGCGGGGTAAAAAAACTGGTTCCAGCCAGCTGGTCCTATGCTCGTGAAATTGTATTAAACAGCAAAACAGACCGTTACATGCTTCGCTTTTTTGCCCACAAAATTGCACTGGAGGCTGGCATAGAAAGACATCGCACGACAAATAATCTGGTACTGATTGAATCTGAATATGGTAAGGGCAAATCCTTCTCGGACATTTCCCGTGAACTAAGCATTTCAGAAACCGATGTTAGAAATTATAACCGCTGGGTAAGCGACAACCGAGTTCCAACCGACCGTGAATACCTTATCACGCTTCCGGTCCCAACAAATCAGGTTGCTTCGGTACGTTCCAAACTATCATTACCTGCTCAAAGTCAGCCCGTTATTACTGCATCCAACAACACGCCGGACGAAACTGGATTTCCCATATTAAAGAAATCAAATGTTAAGCCAAGTGGAAAAAACGGCAATACGTTCTACGAAATAAATGGCCTTCCGGGTATTGAAGCGCGTGCAGGTGACGACGCCAAATCTATCGCCTCAGCCGGAAATCTTAGAAGTACACGGTTTCGCAAATACAATGACCTAACGGCCGAAATGCCGGTCATTCCGGGAAACATTTATTACCTGGCAAGAAAAAATAAAAAAGCGGCGACGCCATTCCATACGGCCCAGACAGGAGACAGCTGGCAGAGCATTTCCCAGCAATACGGTCTGCGTTTGGTTAATCTCTTAAAATATAACCGCACGATCAGCCGGAATTATCCTTTGCAAACCGGACAGGTTGTATGGCTTAACAAAAAGCGCCCGAGAAATCAGCCGATCGAAATTATCACGCCGAAACCTCAGGATAAGGTTACAGACCCCATGGTGGCTTCTGTTCCTACGCAGCCTCAGTCTGCGACGTCAAATGAAATTCCGGCAAACGCATCGGGTCGTAAAAAATATACACCCATTTTGGTTGACAAAAGCCAAAGCAGCATAGCAAAGGAAAATCAGGAATTTCAGCCTGGCGTTACCCCAACCGTTGCTACACCAGCGAACGTAGAAATCCCGGTTGTTGCGGCCAAACCTTCTACCGAAAACACAAACGACCGCGTTGTGATCATCACACAGGACAATGACGACACTTCTTTTAAACCGTCCGTAGAACCAAAGGCAACGGTGAGCAAACCGGCAACAGCTGCAAAACCAGTAGCCCGCAGATCTGATAGTAATTTATTTTCAACGCCGTCGGAAAATGCGTCAAGAACGCCTGCCAATACCCAGCCCACTGCTTTTGACAATCCACTCCCGCCGGTGAAGGAAAAACCAGCAGTAACGGCTGTTAAAGCGTCCAATACATTCCATACTGTGGAGCAAGGTCAGACCTTTTACAGTATTTCCAGAATGTACAGTCTGAGTGTGAAAGAACTGCTTTCGCTCAATAATTTGAATGATATTGTTAAATTAAGTGTTGGTCAGAAACTGATTGTTCAGAAACAGGCAGGCGATTCTGGTACTCCCAAAACCGCTTCCAGTCCAAAAACAGCTCAGGGATCCGGTACGAAAACGCACACAGTTGCATCGGGAGAAACACTTTTCCGTATTTCCCAGAATTATGGGGTTAGCGTAGAAGATATTCAAAAGCTGAATAATTTATCGGGTAACACCGTAAAAGTTGGCCAGAAGTTAAAAATACCACAACAATAAATAAAAATTCACTGTGATACTGATTGATAATACATGCATCAGCGATGACATCGAGGACCAGCTTTTTGTCTGTAACCTTGATAAATGTATGGGTGCATGCTGTGTAGAAGGAGATTCAGGTGCTCCGCTCGACGCTGAGGAGCTGCCGATACTGGAAAGCATTTATAAATATGTGGAGCCGTATCTGACCGAAGAAGGGAAAAAAGTTATTGCAGCAGAAGGTACTTACACAACAGACTTCGAAGGAGACTATGTAACGCCGGTTATCAACGGAAAAGAATGTGCCTATGCCATTTATGATGAACGGAAAATTCTGAAATGTGGCATAGAACAAGCGTACAACGACGGAAAAATTGACTATAAAAAGCCAATTTCCTGCCATTTGTATCCCATTCGCGTGACGAAATATGAGCAATACCATGCGCTTAATTACGACCGCTGGGAAATATGCAGTCCGGCATGCAGTTTCGGCCAGGAATTAGGTGTTCCGCTATACCAGTTCCTGAAAGAACCGCTGATCCGCGCATACGGACCGAAATGGTATAGAGAATTAACCCGGGAAATCAATGAGCGCAAAGAAGCCAGAACAAATTCAGGATCTGAAACCCAAAAATGATTTTTTTGAAAATGTTTATGATGTGGTCCGCATGATACCAAAAGGTAGGGTTACGTCTTACGGAGCCATTGCCTCCTATCTTGGTTCAAAACGCGGAGCAAGAATGGTAGGCTGGGCAATGGGAAATAGCTACACCCAACACAATGTTCCGGCCCACAGGGTAGTAAACCGAGATGGGCTGCTGAGTGCAAAACATCTTTTCGAAACCCCAACAACCATGCAGGAAAGATTGGAAAGTGAAGGTGTGGTTGTAAAAAATGATGTGGTCCAGGACTGGGCAACCCGCTTCTGGGATCCGGAAAAAGAATTATTATAATCCCGTTAAAATACGAAAAGAGCTCCGCCATTGATATGACAAAGCTCTTTTTCGTATCGGGGTGCTTACAAAAGGATCACTTTGGTAGTGGAAGAAGATACCTCTACCTTTTTAGTGATTTTAGTATTTTTCCCCATCATAACGAAGTAATACGTCCCCTCGTCTACCTCTTCAAGATCAAAAACCCGGCGATACAGGTCTTCGCTGTTTTTTCTGAGTACTTCCTGATAAATAATCTTACCGTGATTGTCTCTCAAAATAATGGTCACGTTGGCATCCGGAATTTTATCGATCGCCAGCTTCACCTTATTGGTGTTTGCCACTCTGTACAACGAAGCATCAAAGGCCTTCGCCGCTTTGGCTTCTTTTTTTTCGGTTCCCTCTTCTTTTGCGTAGCTAAAAGATAAAGTTGACAAGGCTAGTCCAAGGGACAAAACTAATTTTGAAATGTTTGTAATTTTCATGGCTATATATTTTATAAGATTGAACATTCCATATAACATGGATATCCTCTTACTAAAAAAGCCTGTGCCAAATCAGAAACACGTTTCAAATAAATGCTGATTCATTACATAACTAATTAATTTTAAGCATATTAATGAAATTACATTTAAAAACCAGTGTCCGATTCTTGTGTTCAATACCGAACATTATTTTTCGATAGCGAACATACCGGACACTGATTCATAGGTATTTATATTTTGTTTTTGCCTCGGCTCTCATTTGCTATTTTCTGGATCATTGGAAGTTTACTTGCCGGGATCAGGTTTTTATAATCCCAAAATGCCGACACACAGACGATTTTCCATTCTCCGTTGATCTTCTCCATAAGCCTGACTTCTTTGCTGTGGTGAAAGTATTTTTCGGGCTTATCGCTGTTAAATTGATCCCAGGTAAGGTAGGCAACATTATCCCCGTAAAATTTATAAAGCATATTTTTCCGTTCCACTTTGGGGTGACTGGAAACGGGCTCAGGATTTTCTGCTATATATTTTCCTATTTGCTTGTTGATGTCTTCCCAACCTACGTTGGAATCGAAGGTACCATCGTCATTACTCCATGCCTGAAATGCATAATCGGTTTGTGCATAGTTTGATTTCCATGCTTCATAATCTCTGGCAAAAAAGGACTGCGTTTCCTTTTCTATGGTTGCGGCGATGGCTTTTTTTTCCTTTTCAATATTTGCACTCTGAGTTGCTTCATCCTGTTTTTCATTTTTTGCGCAGGATACGCAGAGCAAACTGCCGATAAGAAATAATGATAGTGATTTCATTGTCTTGATATTTAGTTTGATAGATTGTAAAAATTATGGTTCTCTTGTTCGTTGCATTATCGTTCAATATTTTTTAATAAAATACAGTCATTTTATAACCGTTCAACGAAAGAAAGTTACAATATATATAAAATTAAAACAAGATAAAGAGTGCTTATTTTAATCTAAAAAACAGTCTCAATTTGACTATTTTCGAAATAAAATACTTCGGAAAGACGTGGAAATCCCAACAACAGCAGACTCCCGGATTTTGGATGCCGCTTTTGTTATTTTTTGAGAAAAGAAACCTGAATAGATCTGTTATTGAGCCAATAAACTTTTCAACCGGCCGTAAAAACCGGTGTCCTTAAAAGTAAATCTTTTGTGCAGAATGTAATTGCTCATAAAACTCAGCGCCATACAGGTCAGCTGGCTGAACAGCTTGTTGATATCGACCAGTTTTACTGAAAACGGGATGGTAAACTTCCATTCGCCGACCACAATTAACGTTAACCGGTAAAGCGCATCAGAGCCGTACACGGTGATGCAAAAGGAAAGCACAGTAACGAAGAAAAACTTAATCTTTTCCCGATGGTTCTTCGATTTATTTTTCGAATTGAAGGCGAATATTTTAGCAAGAAAAAAGCCGGCAACGGATGCAACCAGATAACCCCCCGTTAGCGACTGACGATAACTTATCGAAAACCAGTCCTGCGCCAATGTTCCGATGATCAGCTGGATCAACGCACCGGTAGCCGCCACGAGGAAATAAGCGAAGATATCCCGTTTGTTTAACAATTCATTTTCCATGGTAGGTGCAAGCGTGTGCTATTGTAGCAAGTTGATAGGTGGAATACGGGAAAACTGAATTTGTCCGGGATCACAGCGACACTTCGGACAAATTCAGTTCAATCTATTTTTAAGCGATCTTCTTCGCCTTGGAATCGGTAAGAAGCCAAAGTCCGATAAAAGTGATCAGCCCATTGATAATCAATCTTTCAAAACCGAATTTATAACCATTGAACCATTCCACGGAATGTTCATTGATGATATAAGTTGCCACAGGTGCCACGATACAAACCAACGGAACCCAACGGTCCATGACAGGCCTTTTCAGGAAAAGCCCGAATGTAAACAATCCAAGCAAAGGACCATAGGTGTACCCGGCAAGATCGAAAATAGCCGTGATCACCTCTTTATTATTCATCTTGTTAAACAAAAGAATTACCAGATAGAACAACACTGAAAAACCCACATGAACCCAGAACTTGATCTTGGATCTTTTCGCCTCTGGCTTCTTTTCAATCTCCATAAAATCGATACAAAATGCCGTTGTCAACGCTGTCAGAGCCGAATCCGAGCTTGCATAGGTTGCCGCCGTAATCCCCAACAGGAACGTGATGCCTACGGCAATCCCCAGGTGGTTCAATGCCAGCATGGGATAGAACTCGTCGGTTTTCACCGGCGTTGGAATTCCTTTCGCAGATGCATATACGTAAAGCAGCGCACCAAGCGATAAAAACATGAAATTCACGATCACCAAAACAACGGTAAACCAGAACATATTCTTTTGCGCTTCACCGATATTCTTACAGGTAAGGTTCTTCTGCATCAGATCCTGGTCCATGCCAGTCATGACGATTGCAATGAAAACACCCGCGAAAAACTGTTTCCAGAAATACTTCGAATCATTAACATCCCAATAAAAAATCTTCGCATAGCCGCTATCCTGAACCGTATTCCAGACATCGGAAATACCATGCAGGTCCAGTTCTCTTGAAACCAATACAATCGTCAGAATGACAGCCGTTATCAGGAAAAAAGTCTGCAAAGTATCCGTAACAATAATCGTTTTCACACCACCTTTAAACGTGTAAATCCAGATCAGCAAAATCGTGATCGCAACGGCAACTTCAAAAGGAACGCCGAGTGGTTTGAACAATGCAATCTGTAAAACCTGCGCGGCCACATATAAACGCACCGCCGAACCGACTGTTCTTGACAAAAGAAAAAAGGCCGAACCTGTCTTATACGACCAGAACCCAAAACGTTGTTCCAGATATGAATAAATGGAAATCAGATTTAGCCGGTAGTACAGCGGCATTAAAACAGTACCGATAATCAGGTAACCTAAAATGTAACCGATAACCACCTGAAAATAAGAAAACTGGATATTGGACACCGCGCCGGGAACCGATATAAATGTTACACCGGATAAGGACGTGCCAATCATCCCGAAAGCAACCAAATACCAGGGAGACTGACGGTTAGCCGTAAAAAAGGTATTCGTGTCCGCCCCACGTGATGTGTAGACCGACACTGTGATCAGCATTGCAAAATATACAATTAGAATAATTAAAGAAACGTAAGGATTCATTCACCAGCGGGTTTTAAGAACGGTAGATATTAAAAGAGGTAATAAAAGGCTTCGAAAAATCTTCACTTTTGATTAGATTTGCTAAACAAACAGAAATTTGGTTGTTATGCAAGTGCTTATAGATACAGAAACGGAAATTCTGGAAAAAACGGTCGAAACGGATCTAAAAAAACTGGTTGTTTATAACGATGACGTTAATACATTTGATTGGGTTATAGACACTTTGATAGATGTTTGCAAACATACGAGCGAACAGGCGGAGCAATGTACGATTATTATCCACTACAAAGGAAAATGCTCTGTTAAGGAAGGAGAATTTGATGAACTGGCCGGCATGAGGAATGAAATTTGCAGGAGAGGTATTTCAGCAGAAATTCATTAATTACCAACCGACGGTTACTTACTTTATTGCTACACATGAATTATCCGTCCCGTCTTATTGAGGATGCAGTCAGTGAAATTTCCCGGCTTCCAGGAATCGGTAAAAAAACAGCCCTACGTCTGGCTTTACATTTGCTGAAACGCGATGAACAGCAAACCCGCGGACTATCCGAGGCGCTTATGAAAATGCGGACCCAGACCTGCTATTGCAGCCAATGCCACAATATCTCCGATGAAGCACTTTGTAATATCTGCAAGAACCCCAAACGGGATACTTCCATTATTTGCGTCGTTGTGGACACCCGTGACGTATTAGCCATTGAAGCGACGAGCCAGTTCAAGGGTTTGTATCACGTGTTGGGAGGTATTATCTCCCCGCTCGAGGGAATAGGCCCATCGGATCTAAACATTGATTCTTTACTTAAGAGGATTGCGGAAGCCCCGCCAGGCGCCCGCGTGCTGGAAATCATTCTGGCACTTAGTCCGACGATGGAAGGCGACACTACTGCTTTTTATCTGCAAAAAAAACTAAAACCAAGCGAAGTCAGGGTAAGTACGATCGCCCGTGGGATTCCTATCGGGGGAGACCTTGAATATGCTGATGAAATAACACTTGGACGCAGTATCGTTAGCCGGGTGGCTTACGATTGATTGTTTATCTTAAAATCATAGCAACGATGAATAGAACAGATTTTTTGCGCACCCTGGCCGGCAGTACTTTGGCCGTTGGTGCGATGGCTGATTACGCATTCGCAGAAACTTCATCCGGAATTTTGCTTGAGAGTGCACCTTTCAAACAAACACCGCTATCCTACGATTTCGGTGCGCTGGAACCTAGCATAGATAAATTGACGATGGAAATACATTATGGTAAGCACCATGCTGCCTATGTAAAAAACCTGAATGACGCAGTAAAAGGAACTGAATTCGAGAAAAAAACGCTTGAAGAAATTGTAAAAACAGCAGGAAAGGCTCCGGCTGCCATTCGCAATAACGGCGGCGGGCACTGGAACCATACGTTCTTCTGGGATATTATGGCACCCGGCAAAGGCGGGGCGCCCAAAGGTGCCGTAGCGGATGCGATCAACGCACAGTTCGGTTCTTTCGATAAATTTAAAGAAACATTTGGTAAAGCTGCTACCACGCGTTTCGGCTCGGGATGGGCATGGCTGACTGCCAAAAACGGGAAACTTACGGTGAGCTCTACACCCAATCAGGATAATCCGCTGATGGATATTGCCGAAGTGAAAGGAACGCCGGTTTTAGGGCTGGATGTCTGGGAACACGCTTATTACCTGCATTACCAAAACAAACGTGCAGACTACATCACTGCATTCTGGAATGTTGTAAACTGGGATAAAGTGGCTGAGAATTTGAAGAAAGCTTAGTTTTTAGTTGAAAGTGGAGCGTTGAAAGTGCAGTACTTTGAACTTTCAACGCTCCACTAAATGCTAATTACAATAAGTACTGATCACCTTGTAAGAAGCCATGTAGCCCAGCTCGCCTGATTTCGACAGATCCAGACAGCCCTCGTTCACTTCCCCGAGACTGTGTTTGATAATGCCCCTGATGTAATAGGCTTCCGGGAAATTTGATTTCAATTTGATGGAACTGCTGAAATCCAGCACCGCCCCCATCTGGTCTCCAATGGATGACTTAATTAATCCTCTTGAAAAATAAGCAACTGAATAAGTAGGGTTCAATTCCACCGCCGTGCTGATATCCAGCAAAGCACCTTTACTGTCTCCGCTCTTGGATTTACTCAAGCCCCGGATGTAATAAGCCTCCGAACGTTCCGAAGTAAGGTCATCAATTTTGATGTGTTCTTTCACCTGATTGCGTAATTCGTCCAGTATTCCCTTATTGATTGGGCCTGTGTACTGGATTTTCTTAGGGTCCGAAACATAGGTATTTTTCAGCTCAATGGCCTTTGTCAAATCGGCGATCGCACCGCGTTGGTCGTTTAGTTTGCTTTTGGAAAAACCGCGACCGTAGTAGGCTTTGTAATTTTCAGGTTCTAGCTGCAAAGTTTTATCATAATCAGAAATGGCTCCCTGATAATCTTCAATTTTATTTTTTGCGAAACCTCTTTTGTCGTAATAGTTACTTTCATTCGGACTCAGCTCAATGGCTTTCGTAAAATCCGCTGACGCTCCCTGGAAATCATTCAGCTCAATTTTAGCATTTCCTCTTCCCGCATAAGCGCCCGCACGTTTGGGACTTATTTCAATCACGCGTGAAAAATCGGCTAAACTTCCCGCATACTCATGCAAATGCTGCTTGCAATTCCCTCTTGCATACAAAGCGGCTACATCAGCCGGATCCAGTGCCAGCGCTTTATCAAGATCAACCATCGCACTTCTGTGGTTTTCAAGTTTGGCATAACTCACGCCCCGGTTGTAGTAAGATTTTGCATCCTCAGGACTTAGTTCGATGGATCTTGTGTAATCCTGAATGGCCGCACGGTAATCATCCTGCATACTTTTACTCACGCCACGGCTTTGATAATACAGGGCTTCCTTAGGATTAATTTCAATGGCACGGTCATAATCAAGAATGGCACCGCGATGGTCTTTGAGATTTGCCTTGGCCAATCCCCGGTTAAAATAACTGGGTGCGTGATCAGCATTGATTGAGACGACTACACTGTAAGCCTGAAGTGCGCCGGCAAAGTCACTGGCTCTGGCCTTGTTGTTCCCTTCTTCAAAATATTCCGCAGCGGAACGTTGTCCAACGGATAGGTGTGGTAGAAATAAAACAGCAAATAGGAGTAAAAACAGGGATTGTCTTAGTTTCATGAATGTATAATTTTTCAACACGAAGGATTTAAAAATATCTAATTTTGCATAAAAGTATTCAAATTCTGGTTGAGCACAGCAAACCGAAGATGTATTTTTTGAAGTCTTGGCATAGAATTAATATCTTGGATAAAATTCCTACTTTTGCTTATAGAAATTTTTCTAACTCGCCCAATTTTAAACCATTACAATTTTTACCATGGGAAGTACTCCAAAAAAAATATTAATTTTCGGTTTATCTATTCTTGCATTTATTGCTGTTTACTTCGCGTTGTTTGCTCCAAAAACAGATTCACCCCAAACGGCTGAAAATCCGGAATCGGCTCTTCCGACAAACTCGTCTGTATACCTTTCCGCTCTGACCGATCTGGAAGGAAAAGCAGTCACGATGGATGAAAATAAATTGATCTTTCTCAATGTCTGGGCGACATGGTGCGGTCCCTGCAACATGGAAATGCCGGGCATTCAAAAATTATACAATCAGTATAAGGACCACAAAAAGATTGACTTCTATATCGTTTCAGACGAAGATGCAGAAACTGTGAACCCATTTATCGCCCGGAAAGGTTATCAGCTTCCGTTTTACCAATTCACCGGCGCCTACCCACCTGCTTTGGACGGCAATGCAATCCCGAGAACTTACATCATATATAAGGGTAAAATTATTGCAGAGGAAACCGGGGCTTCCCAGTGGGACCGCCCGGAAGTTATTGAGTTGATCGAGAAACAACTGGCTGAAATATAAATCTGCCCTTAATACATAAAAAAAGCGATCCGGAATTTGGATCGCTTTTTTATGCATTAGCTAAGGACTATTCTACGATGAAAGTACCTTTCATCAACGCGTAGTGACCTGGGAAGCTGCAAATGTAAGTATACGTTCCTTTTTTAGGCGCTGTAAACTCAATAGTATCGCTTTCACCACCGCCTATCAATTTGGTATGTGCGATGATGCTTGCTTCTTCAGACTTAGGAATATATTCAGTTTCTCTTGCAGCAGCAGCTTTTCCGGCAAATGCAGCAACATCAGTTCCGGTTTTTAGCAATACGAAGTTATGCCCCATAGCAGCTTTGGCTAGTTTACCAGAGTGCGTAAGTGTAAGTTTCACTTTTTGTCCTGCCTTTACCTTAACTTCTTTAACATCAAACTGCATTGCATCACTACCTTTAATCACGATAGTTTTTGCTTGCTTAACCTCACGTACTTCAGAAGTGCTAAGTGATTTTGCGTGTAATGGACTAACAGATACCGCTCCGAAAGCCATAACTGCGGCAAGAAGCAATGCGCTGGACTTAATCATTTTCATATTAGGATATGGATAAACTTTATTATTGAAAATTAACTGGCGCAAGTTAGTATATGGATTTATAAAAAAACAATCCATTAACAAATGTTTGAATATAAAATGTCAGAAAAGGATTTTATACTGATCCCGCACGGCCTTCCCAACGCAAATTATAGACAAAACCACGATGTAATGACTGAGATCCAGGGGATGCATGGGCAACGGTATTTTTTGGGATTTGGCCGACAAAGCCAAAAGGGTCATGGCGAATACAACCCATAAGGCGCTCTTCTGACGATAAGCCAACCCGAGACAGGAAGTACACAGCGTCACGACAATGCAAAACGGCTGGATGATCCAGCCGACATATTCAACCTTATAAAAAAGAATACTGAGGAAAAGTGCCATCCCAAACAAGATCGTAGCCCCCAACACCATGTTGCTTACCTGATAACGCATGATCAGACTGTAAGACGCCACAACCAGACAAACGGCCCCCAGGGTAGTTTCGGCAACTGTTGTGACGGTATGCACAAACCGGAGGTCTTCCCAACCGGCAAATACCAGCAATTCCACACCCGCATTCAATGATATACTTAACAAAAAAATGCCCCATAACAAGCGGCTCTGCAAGTTCTGGGACTTAAAATACTTCAAAAAAACAAAGACACCGGCCGTACTCAAAACAAGATTGGAAAAGATGTGGGAATTCGTCAGTATATTCATGGGCAATTTTAAACATTATCGATAAAGCAATTTACAAATTATAGTTTCATTTTGCTACTTCGTGCTTTTCGTCCTACTTTTACCAAAAAAACTGATTTACCAACATGAGCGTTTTAGTTAATAAAAATTCTAAGATTATAGTTCAGGGATTTACGGGTTCTGAGGGTTCTTTTCATGCCCAGCAAATGATCGAATACGGAACTAATGTAGTTGGCGGTGTAACGCCAGGCAAGGGAGGACTTTTCCACCTTGACCGCCCTGTATTCAATACCGTAGATCAGGCTGTTCGCGATACAGGAGCTGACGTAGCGATTATATTTGTACCGCCAGCTTTTGCTGCTGACGCTATTATGGAAGCTGCTGACGCGGGTATTGGCGTAATCGTTTGTATTACCGAAGGAATCCCTACCAAAGATATGATGCAGGCTAAGCAATATATTCAAGGTAAAAACACCCGTCTGATCGGCCCAAACTGTCCGGGTATTATTACAGCCGGAGAGTGTAAAGTAGGTATCATGCCAGGCTTTATCTTCAAAAAAGGAACCGTGGGTATCGTTTCCAAATCGGGAACATTAACTTACGAAGCCGTAGATCAGCTTTCACGTGTAGGTCTTGGACAAACCACAGCAATCGGTATTGGCGGTGACCCGATTATCGGAACAACAACCAAAGAAGCTGTTGAATTGCTTATGAATGACCCTGAAACTGAGGCCATTGTTATGATCGGTGAAATCGGCGGAAGCATGGAAGCTGACGCTGCAAACTATATCAAAGCAAGCGGTAACCTTAAACCGGTTGTAGGTTTCATCGCTGGAAAAACGGCTCCGAAAGGACGTCGGATGGGGCACGCGGGTGCAATCATCGGTGGCGCTGACGATACAGCAGAAGCTAAAATCCGTATCATGGAGGAATCCGGTATCTTCGTTGCAGAATCTCCTGCATTGATCGGCGAAACCATGCTTATGGCATTAGGAAGAAAATAATTACGATATCTTAATATTTTATGAAAGGGCTGGGGAAACCCCGCCCTTTCTTGTAGCAATGAAGTCAATTCATTCACTGCTTTTTCTGCTCGTTATTACGGCATCTCTTTTCGCCGACACAGTTGCACGGGGCGCCACCAAGGCATTGCCACCCGAGCAGTTTTTTCCTGTTTATGACTATCAGAACGACTGGCTTGTTTACAGCGGCCAGTACAAAAACTATGTCCCTTTCTCCAAGGGGATCAATGAAGGCACCCGTTCAGTAAGTTTATATGTCGACTTACTTAAAAATCGACGATATTTTCTCCTTGTAAAAGCGGAAAACGAAAGTTATCTCTTTCTGGAAGGCGCCCTTCAAAAAAAAATAAATAAAGATGAATGGCTGGAACTGAACATCGACAGCCTTTTCAGGACATACAAAAAGGAAGAATTACTGCTTTCTATCTACGGAAATTCGGGGATTGAAGACAAAACAGTCTTGATCTGTCATAAGAAACAATCCGGTGCAGTAGGCATATTAGAGAAAACGGCCTCCACACTGATTAATATAAAACCAATTAATTTTTCACCTTTTGGTAATTTTTCAGTACTTGCTATGTTAATTATTCTGATACTAAATGTCTGGATATTTAACCTGAATCCGCTGGCTTTTTCGAGGGTCATCAACCCGCTGGAATTTTTCAATAATGACCCCAGAGAGCAACTTTCAAAATTGAATAAACCATACAGCAACAATGTGATATTTCTGGTCATTATTGTATCCATGCTGATGAGTTTCCTGCTGATATTTTTTGCCCACAACAAGCTAAATCTGTTTTCAGTCGCCTCCATTTTGTCCGAAGAATCTAACGTTTTAGAGTTTCTTGCCGATTTTTTTATTCTTTCCACAATCTTTCTCCTCCTGATTTACGGGAAGTACGTTTTCATGGTTTTGGTTGGCCAAATGCTCAATCTTGACAAACTTGTTGATACGCTGTTCCTCAAAATAATACAATCCTCGTATTTCTTTTATGTGGCCTTGTTTCTCCTTATTTTTATGCTGAGTACAGACAATGCCATGTGGCTCGTTCCGCTGCGTCCCTACATCATGTTTCCCTTCCTGATTTTCTATATCATCCGGTTCGTAACGCTATATGTTGTGACGAAGCCTCCCACATCATTTATTAATCTCTATTTATTTTCGTACCTTTGCGTCATCGAAATAATCCCGTTGATTATCGGCATAAAGTTCGCTATTTAAGTTTCAGGGATCATTTTGAAATTAAACTAATGAGAATTATACATGAGTGAGACCATCAAATTTGATCAGGATCGGCTCAAAAAGGTTACCAGTATTCTGGTAAGCCAATCAAGGCCGGCCGACGAAAATTCACCTTATTTTGAGATAGCTAAGAAGTATGGTATTAAAGTGGATTTTCGGCCATTTATCCAGATAGACGGAGTCTCTTACAAAGAGTTTCGTAAACAAAAGATTAATATCCTGGATCACACGGCAGTGATTTTCACAAGTCGTAATGCCATTGACCATTTCTTCAGAATTTGTACTGAAGGACGCATTGAGGTCCCGGCTACTATGAAATATTTCTGTATATCCGAGCAGACAGCAAACTATCTGCAGAAATATATAGTGATTCGTAAACGCAAAATTTTTTCCGGCACAAAAACAGCGGTTGAGCTGATCGAACTGATCCGCAAACACAAGAAAGAAAAATTCTTGTACCCTTGTTCGGATGTCCGTAAAAATGAAATTCCTGAATTCGCGGATACAGAAGAATTTCAGTTTACAGAGGCGACGATGTATCAGACAGGCTCCTCGGATCTTTCCGATCTCGAAGACGTGTATTATGATATTATCGCCTTCTTTAGTCCTTCGGGAATAAAATCACTGTTTGACAATTTCCCTGATTTCAAACAAAACGTTACGCGTATAGCCGCTTTTGGGCCCACAACGGCCAAAGCAGTAGAGGATGCAGGTTTAATTCTTGATATTCAAGCCCCTCTTCCGAATGCACCTTCGATGACCGGTGCGCTGGAGTTGTACATACGCAAGGCGAATAATATTTAACAGAATCTTACGTGTAAAAAAGGCCGAGAAATTTTCCCGGCCTTTTTTATTATTATATCAATTTTTTTCCTGAATATGCGTTATTGAAATAAACCTCTGAAGCACTCAAGTGTTCTTTAAACAAAATCTATACGCATGACCTTGACGTTTATCTACCGTAACACACCATGGAGCTGTTTAGTAGGTATAATATTTCTTATATCTCATAGTGCATCCGCTCAAAAAGATGCGCAATTCAGTTTGTTTTCCTTAAACCAACTTTATCTTAACCCGGCTGCTGCCGGTGCGGACGGGCTTACCAAATTCCAGCTTACACACCGTTCACAATATGTTGGCTATCAGTCAACAAATGAAGATGAAGGAGGCGCACTTTCGACGCAAATGTTTTCGTTCAGTATGCCGTTTAAAAATTTCGGGATTGGCTTTTACGCCCTAAACGATAAAAGCGGCCCGCGTAATGACCAGGATTTTAAATTATCTGCCGCTTATCATTTCCCGTTAGCCGGTGGAAATCTCCATATCGGCGCAAGTGCAGGCCTTTTCAGACAATCGCTTGATTATGGCAAACTCCGTGCGCGTGACCCGGATGATCCTTTAATTCAAACCGGAACAATTTCTGAAATAAATCCGGATTTCGCCGTTGGCGTACGTTATGTTGCCGATGCCTTTTACGTCGGCGCGTCTCTGAACCATTTGCTTGAACCCAAATATAAACTGGGTTCGGAAACAGCCTCGAATCCATTGCCAAAAACAGTTTACTTAAACGCCGGTGTAAATATAGAACTAGGCTATTTACTGGACGTTCAGCCTATTGTTTTAGTAAAATCGGATATCTCAACGGTTTCCGTAGAAGGGGGAGCAACCGTGACTTATAACAAAAGATATTGGGCCGGAGCCACATACAGACAGCAGGATACTTATTTCATCATCATGGGTGGTATATACCTGCTCCCTGACCAGTCGCTACGTTTATCAGGGGCTTACGACATGGTTATCGGAGGGAATAAGGCTAAATCACCGTCTTCTTTTGAAGTGATGTTATCCTATGCCCTACCGTCACCAAAATTTGGAAAGAAAACGATTATCCGTACTCCAAGGTTCAGATTTTGAGCCGTAAACTAAAAAGTCAACCACGTAACGTTATCTCCATTATATCCAATCAAAAAGCGAAACATTGCTATTTGATCAAATAATCGGCATTTATTTTCTCATTTTTTTAAAAATACGGTTAGTCACATGTCGTTCAGTTTGCAAAACTTTGATTTATATTTGTAAAATTTTCGGGTGCTATACCAACAACCATCATTCTTACGTTAAGTCGAATAAAATGAATAAGGTTAACTCAGACTTCTTTTAAGTCTGCTCAAACTTCCTGTGGAATTCATTTTTGGTTGCCGTTACTTTTGTTTTTATTTTTAGTATACTATATATTAATCGGTTGACGTTTTTAGGCTAACATTTATTCTTTCAAATATCAAAAACCACTATGAATGTTAAAGTGATCTATCGGGATGGAGTCAAAAGTTTGCTTTTGATAGCTGCGCTCATGCTGATGCAGAGTTGCGGGTTTATCAAAAATAAATTTGGCAAGGGAGGAAAAGAAGACGTCGGTATTTCGAATGGGGAAATTACGGCGACTGCGCGTAAAGGTTTTAAACAAACCACACCTGCAGGCATGGTGATGATCCCTTCCGGGTCTTTTACCATGGGACAGGCGGATGAGGATATTGCTTCGTCTATGAACAACATGAACAGACGCGTGACAATCAGTTCCTTCTTTATGGATGACACCGAGATCACGAATAATGAGTATCGTCAATTTGTCAATGCGCTTCTGGTTGACTCGGTTTCAGTACTGGGCGAGGAAGAAATTATGACAAAATACTATCCTGACACGACTGCCTGGAAAAAAGATTTTGCCTACTCCAACGGAGATCCCTTTGTTGAGTATTACTATCAGCACCCTGGCTTTGATACTTACCCGGTTGTCGGCGTAAGCTGGTTAGGCGCTCAGTATTTTGCAAAATGGCGTACCAACCTTTACCACGATTATCAGAACAAAGAAGGTATGTTCAACTCCACAGCATTCCGTCTTCCTAGCGAAGCTGAATGGGAATGGGCAGCCCGCGGCGGACGTGCCGTAGCAAAATATCCATGGGGAAATCCTTACACCATGAATACCAAAGGATGTTTCCTTGCAAACTTCAAGCCACAGCGTGGTAACTATGACGCCGACGGCTATCCTTATACAGGCCCGGCTAATGCTTATAATCCGAATGACTTTGGTTTATACAACATGGCTGGAAACGTAGCAGAATGGACACTTGACGCTTTCACCGACAACGCAACTGCGATTGTCTGGGATATGAACCCAAGATATGACAACCCGGACGAGCCTCGCAAAGTTGTGAAAGGCGGATCATGGAAAGATGTGGCTTACTTCCTGCAAACAGGAACACGTACCTTCGAATACGAAACAGAACGCAGAGCTTTTATCGGATTCCGTTGCGTGATGGACAATGTTAACGGCCGTGCCGGTGGACGTGCCCGTCGCTAAAAAATCTTACGCAAAGAAGATGCAGTACTAAGTTGCTGCGCCTTCTTTGCGTCATTATTTTGACAATTCAACAAATTTTTATTAATCACTATTCACTATAACCGATTTCAATTCGTATGGCTAAGAGTAACGGATCTAGTTTTTTATGGGATAAACTAGTACCAACAATATACAGCGCGGGTGCTGCAGTTGTTATTTTAGGAGCTTTGTTTAAAATCCAACACTGGGACGGTGGAAGTGAAATGCTTACGTTAGGTCTTGGAACAGAAGTTGGTATTTTCTTACTATATGCACTGCAAACGATTACCCAATCTTCCAATACTGACCCGGATTGGACGCGTGTTTATCCGGAACTAGCTGACGACTATAATGGTCCTGCTATCAACCGTGGTGGTTCTGCGGCAGGAAGTGGTATCACGGCCAAATTGGATAACATGCTGGACAATGCCAAAATCTCTCCAGATGTATTTGACAGTTTAGGAAAAGGTTTCAAAACGCTTTCTGACACCGTTGGTAAAATCACTGATTTGACGGACGCAACCGTGGCAACGAATGATTACGCGAAAAACGTGAAATCAGCATCGGTGGCTATGACAGATATGAACAAGTCTTATGGTGTTGCGATCACCGCGATGAGCTCCATGGCCGACGCGACGAAAGATGCACAATCCTATCGTGACCAGTTTCAGCTGATCACTAAAAATATGGGTGCTTTGAACGCTGTTTATGAACTCGAACTTCAGGACACAACCAAACACCTTAAGGCCATGAACGCATTCTATGGTAACCTTACCGCTGCTATGGAAAATATGGCTGATGCGACCAAAGAATCACAGGTGTTTAAAAACGAAATGTCGAAACTAACAACCAACATTTCTTCTCTAAACGGTATTTATGGTAACATGCTGAGCGCGATGCGTGGCAATGCATAATCCAGACGAACGGAGTTATAAACCCTAGCAGGCGATTTAAGCTTGTTATCTAAACAAATTAATCACTGATAACTGATTACTGAACAATATGGCAGGTGGAAAAGAAACACCCCGTCAGAAGATGATTGGAATGATGTATCTGGTTCTTACAGCAATGCTCGCATTGCAGGTAAGTTCAGCCATTATAGAAAAATTCATGCTACTGAACAATTCCTTGGAACTTTCACAAGGAGCAGCCAATAAAATAAACCAGGAAACCGTACTTAAAATTAAAGCTGCTGTTGAAAAATCGGGAAACCGTGCTGCGGACGTAGCGGTATTGAAACAAGCTGATGAAGTACGGAAAAATTCGGCTACTGTAATAAATGAAATCAATGCCCTTAAACAGGAAATTATCACCAGTGCCGGTGGCGGATTAAATGAGCAGGGAGGAATTAAAAATCCACAGGAAGAGGGAAAGGTTGCGGAATTGATGATCGGTGGTAAGAAGAATGGTAAAGCTTACAAACTGAAACAAACGCTGAACAGCTATACCGATCAACTGAGCCAGGTTGCCCCAACTAAATTCCAGTCTCTGGCTTTGGATGGAAAAGAAGATCCGATCACCAAGACGAGTGTGGATCAGAAAAATAAGGATTTTGCCGAATTGAATTTTGCACAAACTCCGGTTGCAGCTGCTTTGGCAGTTTTAAGCCAGAAGCAAACGGACATCCGCAGAATGGAAAGTGAAGTATTGAGCTATCTTGCCAGTAAAGTAGGGGCAGCCGATATTAAATTTGACAGAATTCTGGCGATGATCAGTGCGGATGCCAAAACGGTTGTTGCGGGTACTAAATTCAAAGGTGATATGTTTATCGCGGCATCTGCCAGCGGTATCACACCACGCATGAGCCTTAACGGTGCAGGCGTAAAAGTTGAAAATGGTGTTGGTAAAATAGAATTTACGGCACAAGGCGGTGGTTACAATGCAGAAGGCGTTGTGCGCCGTGAATTGTCTGGAACGATCTCCTTCCCTACTCCTTCGGGCCGCGACACAACAGTAAACCTGAAACAGGAATATTTCGTCGTAAAACCTACTTACCAGATTGAAACAGGAACTTTACCTCCCTTGTATTTGGGGTGCGCTAATAAACTAAGTATTCAAAGCCCTGCCTTGGGCGCTCTTTGGGCTCCAAGCTTTACAACAGATGGCGGCGAAATCATTAACAGCGGTCAGAAAGGTAAATTTACCATTGTGCCGAACAGAGCACAGTTAAACCTGACGGTGAGCAACCAGGGTAATGTTTTAGGATCAGAACCTTTCCGTGTTAGGCTTGTACCAAAGCCATCCCTTGAAATCCGGGTAAACGGTGCACCGTTTGACGAGCGTAGAGGTATTGCAGCCACGGCTGCAAGAAGTGTACAGGTTGTTGCCATATCAGATGAAAGTTTTAAAACCTTCTCGCCGGAAGATGCAAGATTCCGTGTTTCACAAATACAGGTTTCATTGGCAAGAGGCGCCAGACGGATTGGAAATCCAATTACCTTAAATGGTGGTGGATCAATTTCATCATTGGCACAACAAGCACAGCCAGGTGATCGTTATGTGATCGAGATCTTAAAAGTAGAGCGTCAAAATTTCAAAGGCAATGTTAGTGAGGTAGAAATGGGTCAGCAAATCAGACCGATATCGCTAAACTAAACAAGACCTTACAATTGCTGATTGGATAAGATAAAAATATAAGCAATGAGAAGAATGAACGGAAAAACAATTGCATGGTCAATATTGTCCCTTACGCTGGGCACTACCATGGTATTTGCTCAGGAGAAGGAAGACTCTACCGCCAATCAATTTTCGTCACATCCAATCAGTGATGGTGATGTGATGATGAAAAGAACCTTGTGGAGAAGAGTGGATCTTAAGGAGAAGCAGAATACGGCAATGTTCTCAAAAAATAATGAGATCACAAAATACCTTTTGGAAGCAGCAAAAGCCGGTTTGATAGAAGCTTATGCGAATGACTCTTGTACGACAAAATTGACGGGAGAACAGATCCATAAGAAGATGCTTATTCCAAACCAGACAGCTGGCTTATCTGCAGAAGAGATTGCTGCCGGATTTGGTACACCTGCCGCCGGTGATGGATTTGGAGATAAACCGAAAGCTGACGCTGCGAAAAAAGCAGATAAAACAACTGCGGATGACGGATGGGGGGCTCCTGCAAAAAAAACAGCAGCCGTAGAAGATGACGGATGGGGAGCTCCAAAACCAAAAAAATCAACTAAAAAAGGAGCTAAGCCTATTAAAGAAGAGCCTCCGGTAGTTGAGGCAGCGCCCGTTGATACTTTTCAGTTGGCCGCAACTTCGGTCGTCGAAGAAGAATATTTCGCTGATCAGATCAGTCTGATGGAGATTAAGGAAGACTGGACGTTTGATAAAAAACGCTCACGCTTGTATATGGATATTCAAACCCTGACGCTTTTGATCCCTTCCGATCAAAATGCTGCAACAGGATTAGAATTACCCGTTGCTTCTTTCAGATACAAAGATGTTGAACGTTTGTTCCGCAGCGATCCTAAGAAATATATCTGGTACAACTCGCATAACACCGCGCAAAACAAAAATCTTGCAGATGCCTTTGATTTACGCTTGTTCTACGGACGTATTACCAAATACTCCAACGCATCGGATAAGTCATTTATCGATATTTACAAAGGAGACAAAGAAGCACTGATTAAATCGCTCAACTACGAACAGGAGTTAATGGAGCTTGAACACGGTCTTTGGGAATATTAATCGATATCACCCAATACAAAAAAGCGAAAGTGCCAGATGGTACTTTCGCTTTTTTGTTACCCGAAGTTTCCGAAACACAATTGATTTTTCATCACAGGCTTGATACCGGCAATGATTTTCCAACTCGCATGAACGAGGCCTCAAGAAAGATATCCAGCGATCCGTAAAGCAGATATTTCTTTTAACTGCACACCCGAGCTGATGATAAAACAGAAGCCCCGCTTATACAATCGCAGTCGATTGCATAAGCGGGGCTTCTGGCTATCTCTGCATCAGATCTATTTCCTCTTGAACAAAAACGCCTTTTTCACGGTGCGATCGGTCAATCCCAGCGCTTTAATAGTTTCTTCATAACTTTTCCAATTGACTTCTGCGGACAATTTCAATGAAGCTGCCGGTATCAATACAATTCTAATGTCATCAAATTTACGCGACGGCGGCGCAGCCTGATCTTCCGACCAACCCGTCGCGATAATTTCAACAAAGAATGATGTTTTGTCAACGCCATGCACAAAAGTGTAGCTACTTACCTTATCGCCGTCAAATTGAACCGAACCAGGCAGCGGCCACCAGGCACCGAGCGATTTCGCGTATACCATTACAACCACACTCGTGTCATACAAAGCTTGCTGAGCAGCAGTCAGATTGTCAATACCAAAAGACAAATCCCCGGTCCCGGTCCCGGTTACGGAGCCAACACTGATGATACCCGCAGCACCTCCACCCTGACCATCCTGTCCAGCAGGCCCGGCCGCTCCCGTATCTCCCTTAGCTCCTTTCTCACCCGCCGGTCCTACTGCACCATCATCACCTTTACAACTTACCAACAATGCCACAAAGCATACGCAGATTCCAAATAATAGTTTTTTAAACATGACCGTAAAAGTTTAAGAATGAGAAATAGATATAAAGTAAAAAGATTGAATTTACATGGTATACGCTGTAAAACTGGGAAATGATGATCTTGCGAAACATTATTTTAAATAACAGTCACAAAAATTAGCTATCTGACTTCCTGTTCAAAGAATCCACGCCCGCTTCAATGGGTTTATACGTCGAATATTCTTCCAACAGATTTTTGTTCGCCTCCGGCAGCTGCATATCTACTTTCCAATTCATCGTAGCCGCCAGTTGAAACATCATCAACTGAACCTGGTTCGTTGCAATCCTCGGTAAATCGCTTTGCAGCGCCTTTTCATTCATGGTTTGTTTTGCCTCATTCAGGATAGAAGTATAATCGTCACTTTGAAAACGATTAAGCCAGCCTTGCTCAATGTCATAAAATTTGTAATCCGTGTCCATCGAAAGTACTTCCGGTTCCGGGAAAAAATCAATCACCATCTTCCGCTCGGCTCCTTCCATGTGGTAACGTAATTTTCCAAAGTCATATCCCACCAGCACCTTCGCCTTGGCAATAACCAGTGCTTTTTTTTTATCCTTTATCAAGTTCCAGATATTTTTGTCGTGCTGGTAATTATAAATTTCGGTGAAGTAACCTTCTGCCATCACAACCTTAAAAACTTTTTCGATTCTTTCCAATAACACGGTCGCTTCACGTTCCGGTTCAGAACGTGTCAAATGCCTGCCGGATAAAAAATAATAGGTCCCCGCACCCAGGCTTCCTCCCAATAACAATGATAAAATAAAAAAAAGTAGTGTGCTCATGTCCATGATGTGTATTTTTGTGTTTACTAAAATCACATAAAAAGTCCAGAATGCCAAACAGCCAGGCAAAATACCTGATTATCATTGCCGGTCCAACCGCGGTCGGGAAAACTGAGCTCGCGATCCGGCTTGCCCGGGCTTTTAAAACAGAAATTATCTCGGCCGATTCCCGCCAGATCTTTCGCGAGTTATCCATCGGCACGGCAAAACCCGATGCCCATGAATTACAACAGGCAACACATCACTTTATCAATTCGCATTCCATAACGGAATCTTATAGTGCCGGAGATTTTGAGCGCGACGCACTGACGCTGCTCGACGTACTTTTTAAAGAACACGACCATGTGATCATGACAGGTGGTTCAGGTTTATACATCAAGGCTGTTTGCGAAGGACTGGACGCCCTCCCAGCCCCAAAGGAAGGTCTGCGGCAGCTATTGACTGATCGTCTCTTAAATGAAGGATTATTAGGCTTGCAGGAGGAGATTAAAAAAATCGATCCGGATTTTTCGGCGACAAAAGAAATTCACAATCCGCAGCGGGTCGTACGTGCACTGGAAGTTTTTCACACAACGGGTATCCCGATTTCCCAATATCAGCAAAAAAATAGCCAGAAAAGGCCCTTCAAGCAAATACTCATTGCGCTGGACAGAGATCGCGCCACACTCTATCACCGGATTGATTCCCGTATGGACATCATGCTTAAACAGGGACTGGTTGACGAAGCCAAAAGTGTTATGGCATTCCGCGATTGCCACGCACTGCAAACGGTGGGTTACAAAGAAGTGTACGGATTTCTTGACGGACGCTACAACGAACAGGAAATGGTGAGGCTTTTAAAACAAAACTCAAGAAGATATGCCAAACGTCAGTTAACCTGGTTCAGGCATCAGGGAGATTTTAAATGGTTTCAGGCAAATGAATTTGACGACATCCTTGCCTATGTAAAAGAAGAAACCGGCTCTCATGAATGAGCTGGTATGGTCATTCATGAGAGCCGGTTCAAATATCGGTACCTTAAGCTTCTTCTTCCAGCGCTCTGTAAGCAAGGATTCCTCCCAAAACATTACGAACATCGGTAAAACCCAACGATTCCAGGTATTTCTGAGCCTTTCCGCTTCTTGCACCTGAACGGCAATGGATGATAATTTCCGAATCTTTCAACGGTTCAAGTTCCGCCACGTGATCTGGCAATTCGGCAAGTGGAATCAGGATTGCACCCAGATTATCTTCTTCAAATTCATGTTCTTCACGTACGTCGTAGAAATTCAATTCTTCACCGTTATCCAGACGTTCTTTTAATTCTTCTACTGTAATATCCATGATCATTAAGTTATATAATTCTGTTTTAGGTCTATTTTACTATCAACATTTTTTGTACCAAAGATCGTTTCCCATCCGATGCTTTAAATATATACATACCGTCAGCAAGGTCTCCCAGGGAGGCCGATTGACTTCCTGTTTCAGGAATAATTGTTTTCACCAGATGACCCTGTAAAGCATAAATTTCAATTTTTTTAACCTGACTGCTTTTCCAGTTGATCAAACCTTTATTAGGATTAGGAAAAAAGTACGCATCCTGATCTATCGCCGGTTCATTGCCAGTCACAACGCCTGCCGCTTTTCCTCCCATGTAGGGACGAATCATGATGCTGCCTTTTAAACCGGTTTCTTTTACCCATTCATTGCTCAAATTGAAAAACACGTTTTCCTTCCCAAGTAAAGAATTCCGGTCAAAACCTATACTCAATGGTTGCTCATTAATCTGGATCCATCCCACATAAAAAGTATCAGCCAGGGCGACCGGACTGTCAAATGCATATTGAACGAAGCCGTCTCTTTGCTCGGGATATTTAGCCGTGACCGATTTTTGAACAATCATCTGATCCGGCTTCCCGTTTTTATTATTCCACACCTGAATGGTGAAAGACTGTCCTGAAACATCTTTATTGAAAGGCACAATCGACATATTGAGTCCGGCCAATGTATCAGGTTTTGCAAGCGCAAAACGCTGCACGACACGTGCCAGTCTTTGACTAATCTGCACACCATATTCGGCGGTACCGTCGTCGTAGGCATAATAGTCACTCAGAATCGCCCGCGCACTGATGGTATCATTTCTTCTTAAATCTACTGAAGGAATCGTTGTCGTTTGCTGGTCTGATGTGTTCAGCTTAAACGTATACTTAAGCTTTAATTCTTTGAGTGCACTATTTTGCTTAATGTTCGGATTAAGTGCAACCCGCTTGGTTTGCACCTCATTCCCGCCAATAATATCCGTCGTGGGCGATGTGTAAAGCTGATAAACCTCCCCGGT
The DNA here is from genome assembly GCF_030929615.1 of Dyadobacter sp. LHD-138. Taxonomy (GTDB): domain Bacteria; phylum Bacteroidota; class Bacteroidia; order Cytophagales; family Spirosomataceae; genus Dyadobacter. The sequence goes on from NZ_JAVFVU010000016.1 coordinate 136,117, forward strand.
CACTTCATTTGCTACCGTGAAGGTATAAGTCGTAGTATTCAGGTTTTTGGCAAAATTATAAATATTCGTCTCCACCTGCGCAGCCGTTGCAAGACCGGGATTAACCCAATATTGTTTCAATGGCATGGCCGTGTATTGCTTAAAAAAGGAAGTGAGCGGCTTTCGCACCGCTAAATCCAGTACATAACGATCATTTACAGATCTCCCTTTATTCAGATAAATATAATCCAGGTGCCAGGTATCGTAACTACCCGACCGTTTGCCATAAGTTCTGAAACGAAACTGAAACCCGTCATAGAAAAAATCAGGCTTTTGCACAGGAACCAGTTTCTGTGCAAACAAGCTGTCGTACACCATACCTTTCTGGCTCCACGCATAACGCCACTGATTGTTTTTATCAAGAAATTCAAGCGTTAAACTATCATCGTTGTCCGGTAATTCTCCCAATCCCTTCGCAAGCCAGTGGAAACTTATATAGACCGAGTCAGCGGCTGTTAAGCCTCCCAGATTAATAGGCACCGACGTCAGCGTATCGGTTAATCCCGATGACAGCTGATTCAGATATTCATACGGGGTTCCGTTCGCGTTTAATCCGTCGAAGGTTGCCATATTCACCGATGGTTGTGTGGTTGCCATCGTATTATTAATATAAACGCCACCACCCGACATCCAGAAAGCGGGGTCGGGATATCGGGTGGCGGTTGTAGAAAAATCATCAAAAAACGGCAGACTGAGCGTAGCCTGGGTTCGGGCAGATTTCAGATCCCGGTTTTCCGGGTAGGGACCGGTACCTATGGGAACCAGCTCGATTTGCCCAAAAACATTACCACACTGAAAAACTGCCAGCAGCAATAAGGTTATCGTCCAAAATTTAAAATTCTTTTCAATGTCTGATTTAAGGTTGTGTGCTATCTTCATTTGAGGCATTTGGTTCCGCACCCGCAGGAACAACCCACAGGTCAATTACATCGCCGATACGAACTTTATTGCCTGATTCAGGATTTTGTCTTACCACGCTGCCGGGAGCCTGGCCTTCCTCAGCCGTAACTTCCATCACCTGACCAACCTTTAAACCTGCACCGACAATCTGGATTTTGGCTTCATCCAGGGGCATTCCAATAACAGAGGGCAATTCAAACTGAGCCGTTCCCAAGCCTTCGCCTAATTCAAGATCAATTTTTGATCCTTTGGCAATCGGTTGTCCGGGCAAGATTTCCGCACCTTTATACATTTGTCTCAAAACAGCATTTTGCGCCATATCCGGAACGTAAGAAATTGTTCCTTCTTCCAGGCCAAGACTTTTAAGCTGCATCTGCGCACTCCTGTAAGTCATATCAGTCAGCTTGGGCATTTTAATAAGCGGCGCCGTGAGCGAAACAACGGTAACGTATATTTTGCGCCCCTCTTTTACTTTGGCACCCGGTTTGGGATATTGCTGGATAACGGTCAAAGGCGGCATATTGGCTACATACGCAGAATCGACCTCATAACGCAAATCTCTGGCATCCAGGAAATCTTCCAGTTCGCTCAGATTTTTCTTACGCAAATCAGGCACCGTGATGGCTTCGCCGTGATTGGTCGTAAACGGTAAATAAATAAAGAAAAATCCTAGAAAAAATACCAGGATAAGTGATACTACAATGCCTATATGTATGAAAAGATCCTTACGGGATTGTGTGCTAATTTTTGCCATGGAAATACATGATGCGGGTAATTTCTTAAAAACGGTAAAAATAGAAGGAATATTTCAAGATGCAAATAACCTATGCGGTATGTGCCCCCAGAATCCTTTGTATGTATTTCCCCAGAATATCAAATTCGAGGTTTATGGTATCGCCTTCTTTTAACTGGTGAAAATTCGTAAACGCATGGGTATACGGAATAATGGTAACCCGAAAAGCATTGTTCTCTGAATTAAAAACGGTAAGACTAACCCCGTTAATGCAGATGGAGCCTTTTTCGACCGTTACATTCCCTAATGTGGCATCGTATGTAAAGTCATACAACCAGCTGCCGTCTCTTTCTTCCACGCGCGTACACGTACCTACCTGGTCCACATGCCCTTGTACAATATGTCCGTCAAAACGGCCGTTTGCCGGCATACAACGTTCCAGATTAACTTTGCTTCCTTCTGCCAACTTTCCCAGACTGGTCTTTTTCAAAGTTTCTTCCACGGCCGTAACCTGATAAGTATCTTCTTTAATCGACACAACCGTAAGGCAAACACCATTGTGGTTAAGGCTCTGATCAATTTTCAGTTCCGGAGTTAACGTTGAACGTAATGTGAAAGTTTTGTTCGTACCTTCTGTTTCAACTTTGATAACCTCTCCTATTGTTTCTACAATACCTGTAAACATCCTGCAAAAAATGAATTGATTTCTCCCGTAAATGTACAACTTCTTTACACACCTTTTTGTTGCCGCAGGCCCTATTCCTATTATTTACTTCCCTTATCGCTTTTCAATCCCATATAGTTTACGAACTTTGTGCCGGTTAACTGGCATTCGCCTTTCTCCTGTACCCAAGTTTGTATAAACAGTTTGAGCCTAAGTGTCCTATTTTAATGAAAAAAGTATTATTTATTGATCGCGACGGAACGATCATCGTCGAGCCGCCAACAGATTTTCAGGTTGATTCTCTTGAAAAATTAGAATTTTTACCAAAAGCAATTTCCAATCTTCGCAAAATAGCGGAAGAAACGGATTACGAACTGGTCATGGTAACCAACCAGGACGGACTTGGTACAAGTTCTTTTCCTGAAGACACTTTCTGGCCGGCGCAAAATAAAATGCTTCAGACTTTAAAAGGGGAAAATATAGACTTTGCTGCGATCCATGTCGACAGAAGTTTTCCCGAGGATAACCTTCCGACAAGAAAACCCGGAACAGGATTGTTGCAGGCTTATTTTTCGGATGAATACGATCTGGCCAACAGTTATGTGATCGGAGACCGACTGACGGATGTCCAGCTGGCAGTTAATCTGGGTTCAAAAGCCATTTTTATCGGCTCCGAACTTGCCAAAGACGGTGTTTCGGAAGAAATGAACGCTGCCGTCTCATTTGTCTCGCAAGACTGGGATGCTATTTATGAGCATTTGAAACTGCCTGCAAGAAAGGCTTCGGTGGAAAGAAACACCAAGGAAACACAGATCAAAATTGAATTAAACCTGGATGGAAGCGGAAGATCCGACATTCATACCGGACTAGGATTTTACGACCACATGCTTGACCAGCTGGCGCGCCATTCAGGAGCCGACCTGACGATTCATGTGGAAGGCGATTTGCATATTGACGAACATCACACCATTGAAGATACGGCCCTGGCACTGGGCGACGCTTACCGGATTGCCATCGGCGATAAACGCGGTATCAGCCGTTATGGATTTTTATTACCCATGGATGAAGCCCTTGCGCAGGTAGCGATCGATTTCTCCGGCCGGCCCTGGCTGGTATGGGATGCAGAATTTAAAAGAGAGAAAATTGGAGAAATGCCAACGGAAATGTTTTACCATTTCTTCAAATCCTTTTCTGACACCTCATTATCCAACCTGAACATAAAAGTTGAAGGCCAGAACGAACATCATAAAATTGAATCAATCTTCAAAGGTTTTGCAAAAGCCATAAAAATGGCTGTCCGCCGTGACCTTAAAGCACTTGATTTTATGCCTTCTACCAAAGGGGTTTTATAATTTTTTATAGCTGGCGGACAGGCGTTCGCTTTTTTTCTTTATTTTTGTCGAAATTCAAACAAGACCTAATCAGATATCATTATGTATATGACGATCATTATGATAGCGTTTTACCTGGTTCTTTTAACTTCTGCTTTTTTAGTAGGACGTTGGTTAGAGAACCACGAAAAAAGCTACAAGTCTTAAAAAAAAGGGAAGTTTTTACTTCCCTTTTTTTTACCGTTCATCAAATAAGGCTTTGTTAAAAAATACCAATTCTATAATTTTGGCATACTAATAGGGGAAAATCGAACGTTTTAGCGGTATTCCCTGTTAATTTTAACATTCACCATTACCATTTGCGTTTTGTTTAAAACACTTTGCCTGATATTGCTTACGACCTTCCTCATCTGCAAAGCCGCAGATGTAGCAAGTCTTCTGTTGGCTAAGGATAAGGCAAAGGTTGTTTGTAACACCGGTACTTGCGATAATGAAAATGCCGAAGAAACAGAAAAGATGGTCGATGATCAGCTTATGATCGAATCACATCTTTCTTATAATAAAATTGCAGTTTCAGTTATTCTAAAAACTGTATTCTCCTACACCGTAGTTTGTGAAAACGAGATTTACCGAAATCTTGTCTCACCCCCTCCCGAATTTGCCTAAGTTATCTATCGATTTTTTGTACTGACATTTCAATGCCAGGCAGGATTATGTCCCATTTCGTTCCGAATTGGCACTAACCACTTTTATTCAGCTTTATGCTGTTTATTTTCTTCCAACGATAAATAATTTAGACGATCATGATCAATTCATATAGAGAGCTTTTCAGCAATAACAAAAAATGGGTAAAGGAAACCACAGACCAAAATCCTGATTTCTTCAAGAATCTTGCCGCAGGGCAATCACCGAAGTTTTTATGGATAGGCTGTTCCGATAGCCGTGTTCCTGCCAATGAAATTACCGGCACGATGCCGGGAGATATATTCGTACACAGGAATATTGCCAACATGGTGATCCACACGGATATCAGCATGCTTAGCGTGCTGGATTACGCGGTTAATGTGCTGGAAGTAAAACATATTATTGTTTGCGGTCACTATGGCTGCGGGGGCGTTAATACCGCCATGGGCAACAAGCAGGTCGGCCTGATCGACAACTGGCTTCGCCATATCAAAGACGTGTATCGCTTCCACGAGGCTGAATTGAACGCAATTACAGACCCTGCCAAAAGAAGCGACAGACTGGTAGAACTGAATGTTCAGGAGCAGGTTTATGATTTAACCAAAACTTCTATTGTTCAGAATGCCTGGGCCAATGGTAAGGCTCTTCAGGTTCACGGACTTGTGTACGACATCGCCAACGGTATTCTCAAGGATCTCGACATCACCGTTGAAGATTCGAAAGAAATCGTAGGCGTGTACAAGTTAGAAACGGTGGACGTGTAATCTAAAATATCAAGTAACCGTAATTCATTTTTTGAATAGCTCCCATGTCAGACAATAAGAAAAATCTTTTTTCAAATCTTAAATACGATTTTCCCGCCGGGCTTGTCGTATATCTTGTTGCCTTGCCGTTATGCCTTGGCGTTGCACTGGCCTCAACCGGTAGACCCGACCTCCTTTTTTCCGGCATCATAGCCGGCGTGATCGGTGGAATCGTGGTAGGTTTTCTCAGCGGATCAGCCCTCGGCGTAGCGGGCCCTGCCGCCGGATTGGTGGTTATTGTACTCACCGCAATTGAAACGCTTGGCAGCTTTGAAGCATTTTTGCTTGCCGTCGTCATTGCCGGATTGATACAAGTTATTGCAGGGTTCTTGAATGCAGGAATTATCGGTTATTACTTCCCCTCTTCTGTGATTAAAGGAATGCTGGCAGCCATTGGTATTACTTTAATTTTAAAGGAAATACCTCATGCATTCGGATACGATGCAGATTTCATGGGTGACCAAGCATTCGCGCAGAAGGATGGTCAAAATACTTTTACAGAAATATATAACGCGATAAGATACAGCAGTACCGGGGCGATCATCATTTCGGTCATTTCACTTGGCTTGATCATTCTTTTTGACAGGCCATTCATGAAAAAAATTCAGCTGTTTAAATTCTTGCCAGGGGCACTGTTTGTTGTAATCATCGGTATTGTGCTCAACTTGCTTTTTGGCGCTTTTTATCCCGAAATTGCTATGAGCGGCGAACATTTGGTACAGCTGCCGGTGGCTTCAAATCCATCCGAGTTCCTGAGTTTCTTTAAGACACCGGATTTCAGTGCATTTACCAAGATAGAAGTATATACGGTGGCTTTCACACTGGCTATTGTGGCCAGTCTCGAAACGCTTTTGTCCGTGGAAGCGACGGATAAGCTGGATCCGTACAAGAGAAATACCCCTACCAGCCGTGAGTTGAAAGCACAAGGTGTTGGAAACATGCTTTCCGGGCTGATTGGCGGACTTCCGATTACCCAGGTGATTGTACGGAGTTCTGCCAATATTGCATCCGGAGGAAGGTCCAAAATGGCCACCATGGTGCATGGGTCTATCCTCTTGGTTTCTGCCATGTTAATTCCGCGATATCTGAATTTTATCCCGTTGGCTTCCCTTGCCGCCATTCTTTTGATGGTTGGTTATAAGCTTTCCAAGTTCTCCCTTTACCAGGGCATGTATAAGTTGGGGAGAGAACAGTTTATTCCATTTTTCGTGACCGTTATTGCCATCCTGAGCACCGACTTGCTAAAAGGAATTGCGATTGGTATGGTTGTGGCGATCTATTTTATCCTGAGAAAGAACTACAAACATTCTTACCATTATAAAAAAGAGGAACACAGAGACGGAGAAGTTATTACACTGGTTCTTTCAGAAGAGGTGACATTTTTGAACAAAGGAAGTATCGGGCTTACGCTTGATCACTTACCGGAAAATTCGAAAGTTATTATCGATGGTTCCAAGTCTCTGAATATCGACTACGATGTACTGGAAATTATCCAGGAATTCAAAGAGCATTCTGCTCCGATGAAGAATATCACTGTGGAAACAAAAGGTATCAGATCTGTTTCGTCTGTCGGCGGACATTAAGACCAGCAACATATAAATGAAAAATCCCCGCAAGAAATTATTCTGCGGGGATTTTTCGTTTCATGAAGACCTGTTATTCGTTAGGTTTTTGCTCCTTGCGCTGTTTCAGACGCTGAATAAGCATGTCGTTGAATGTCCGTTCGGCTTTATACAATTCGATAACCTGGCTGGCGGAAACAACTTTTAGAAAGCGGGTTTGATATTCCTTTTCAAGATCCAGTTCTTTTTGTTTCAGTTCCTGGACTTCCTTGAGGTTATTCAATACCTGTTCATCTGTTTTGCCTTCGGCCTTTTTATCATTGATAATCTTACGCTGAGCACGATGAATTTCTCTCCTTTTTTGGGAATATTCATTGTAAACCGGCCAAAACCCGGTCGCCTGCTCAGGTGTTAAATTAAGCCTGTTTGTAATAATGGCTATTTTTGCATCCTGAATCCGCTGCATCTCTTCACCCGACGGACGTTGCGCCCAGGCGGCTGCCGCTGTAATAAGCGTAAACAGCAGCATCAAACTTATTCTCTTAACGTTGGTCTTATTCTGTAATGGGTTCATTTTTGTTAGGTCATTAAACGTCAAATTTGCTCAGAGCCGGAAACCGTTTCAAGGACTTGCTGACGGATAAAATCTTCGTCCAGGCCATCCAGATAATACAACACAGTTGAATCTGTATCAAAAGCTTTTTGCACGACCTGATGTTCGCTTAAGTCATAATAACTGATGTTCTGATCTTCCAGATAATTGATAATCGAGGCGTCACTGATTTTGCTGAGCGGCTCCTGCCCCAGAGATCCCTGACGTTCCGGAAATGTTACCCAAACCATAACGAGTAAAAAACTCATCGCAGCAACCAGTCCGACCGACCTTTGCCAGGTCCAACGGATCAGCGGTCTGCGAACTGCCTCATTAGGAATTCTTGACTGAATTTGTTGAGGTAAATTTTCAAAATAGCCATCAGGTACTACAAAAGGCGTTTCCTTTTTTAGATCGTCTAACCGTATGTGCTTTTTGTCCATGACTATACGTGTTTCTTTGTCTTACTAATCTTTGACTTAACGACTTACAAATGGTTTAATCTGTTTCGTTTAAAAAGTCTTCTATTTTTTTTACGGCCCAGTGATACGATGCTTTTAACGCGCCTACCGACGTACCCGTAATCTCTGATATCTCATCATAAGGCAGCTCCTCATAGTATTTAAGGTTAAATACGAGCCGCTGTTTTTCCGGTAATTTCAATAGCGCCTTTTGCAGCTTTAATTGAATTACATCCCCGCTTACCAACGGATCCGCTTCCAGCTTTTCACTTAATTCATTTTCAACATCATAAATAGGCACGAAAAACCGCTTGCGTTTTTTATTCAAAAAGTTAATCGCCTCGTTGCTTGCAATGCGGTATAACCAGGTATAAAATTTTGAGTCTCTTCTAAAATTATCCAGCGCCGTCCATGCTTTTATAAACACATCCTGTGTGATATCATTAGCGTCATCATGGTCGACCACCATTTTCCGCACCAGCCAATACACCTTTTGCTGGTACTTACGCACCAGTTGATTGAAAGCGTTTCTCCGCGTTTCGGGGTTTTCAAATAAAGCTAATAATTCTTCGTCAGACATTTAATACTCAGTCCTAGTCTGATTGTTTCATAAAAGGCCAAATCGAAATTGATTCTACCTTTTCAAAATACAACGGTGGTTATCGATTCTACTCTAAAGAATCAATAATAGTCTATTTTTTTGTCCAGGGCAAATAAAATTTGAGTCTTGTACATAAGCAGAACGTTATCTTACTTAGATACAAGACTCAAAGGCATTCCGGTTCCCATGGCTACTTTAATTTACCATGCCGTTCATATTATTTTTTACGGGCAATGGCACGTTTTGCAGCAGCAACGATGTCAGCAGCCGTCAAGCCGTATTTTTCCATCAATTGTGCCGGTGTTCCACTTTCACCGAAGCTGTCGTTGACAGCAACATATTCCTGAGGAACCAGGTCATTTTTAACAATTACCTGCGCAACGCTATCGCCCAATCCGCCCAGACGGTTGTGTTCCTCAGCCGTAACTGCACAACGTGTTTTCGCGATAGATTTAAGAATCGCTTCTTCATCAAGTGGTTTGATGGTGTGGATATTGATAATTTCAGCACTGATACCTTCTGCTTCCAATTGCTCACCAGCCTGGATTGCTTCCCAAACCATGTGGCCTGTTGCGAAGATACTTACATCAGTTCCTCCACTTACCATCCATGCCTTTCCGATTTCGAATTTCTGATCAGCGTCAGTGAAAATTGGAATAACAGGGCGTCCGAAACGAAGATAAACCGGTCCTTCGTAATCAGCGATAGCGATCGTCGCAGCTTTAGTCTGGTTGTAATCGCAAGGATTGATTACAGTCATACCCGGAAGCATTTTCATCATTCCGATATCTTCAAGGATTTGGTGTGTTGCACCATCTTCTCCCAAAGTAAGACCCGCGTGCGAAGCACATATTTTTACGTTTTTGCCTGAATAAGCAACGCTCTGACGGATCTGGTCATAAACACGGCCCGTAGCGAAGTTGGCAAAAGTAGTTGCAAAAGGAATTTTACCACCGATGGTCAAACCAGCTGAAACGCTGATCATGTTTGCCTCAGAGATACCGCACTGAACGAATCTTTCAGGATTTTCTTTAATGAAAGGTTCAAGTTTCAAAGAGCCAACAAGGTCAGCACAAAGTGCAACCACGTTAGGGTTCTTCTGACCAAGTTCATGCATTCCGGCACCAAAGCCTGAACGGGTATCTTTTTTTTCGGTGAAGGTGTATTTTTTCATTATGAATTTATTTGCGAATTCTTAATTAATGACTGTTAAAGACTCTAATTTATTTGTAAAATATTTTGCGCTGGGACAATCCGGATGCCCGGAAGCATTTCTAATTGTGAACCCATTGCTAATCATAATTCTTGCAAAAACTTTCTTATCCCCAATACCTCTTTTGGTATAATGAAGACGTAATCCTTTTAACGTCTCGAAAGGGGACATTTCCTCCTCGGGTTTATCAAAATAGAAATCTTTTGATTCTAATATTTTACCCAGGGTATCCGTGTCCGCCAGAAACCATGACTCAATAGCCTGAATAGCAATTACTTTTACAATATCGTCATCCGACATAATTTTCGTTCTTGCTTCTTCAATACTCTGACAATCATCAAGATCCCTTAATATCAAAATAATTTCGGCACCTTTATCCCTTAATATCCTGACATTACTTTCTACTTTATCGCGGGTAAGATTGTCTTTGCTTCCTGCTACGATTACTTCGTGTACAAATTCGAGGTTATGAACTTTGAGATATTCCTGAAAACCATCCGATTTTAAAATGATCTTTTCGGTATGCCCTTCCGTTATAAACCCAATTTTCACCACGGCGTTCCTCCTCCCAAAGCGCCCGAAAGCCAGGCTTCGTCAGTTGGTAAGCCATGAAGGTTCATACCCTTTGTCTGTTTAATCTTTGTCTCGCCGTTTACTTTATCAACCAAAATAATTTCATCCGGCGTCAACGCCTCAACCAATGATTGAGAATGCGTATTTAACCAGATATAGTGTCCCTTTTCTTCACAAGCATTTCTAAATAAAGTCACCAATTCTTTTATGACAAAAGGATTAAGACCATTCTCAGGTTCTTCAATGCAAAGAAATTGAGGTTCATCCGATTGATAAACTGCGGTTAATAGACAAAGGATATTGTATGTTCCGTCGGAAATTAGGTTTTTATTGAAAGGCTTTTTCGAACCTTTTTCATAAATCAAAAGAGTGTCTGTTCCACCGATGTTATCAGAGTGAATTTCTACTTTTTCAAACTCCGGAACGAAAAGTTGAAGATATTCTGTAAGTTCTTCATTCTCTTCTTGCAATAAGCGTTTCAAAACTTTTTCAAGATTAGTGCAAGCAAAATTTAGTTTCGATGAATCCGAATAATTAATTTTCTGGTAATCTACTTTACCAACAAAATACCTCGAAAATGACCTAGAAATTTTTCTAAATATATCCTTTCTGTCAAACGAATTAAGAGACCCCTCCTCAGCAAATTCATCGGAATAGTAATACTTGACCTTTGTATTTAAACTAAATTCATCTGATTGTATTATGAACTTTCCATATAGATCATCAATACTTTTGTTTTGGATATTTTCAGCCGAGCCAAAAGTTCTTAATCTATCTAATTCCTCACTCCAGAGAAAAAACTCCAAAGCCTCAAAAATATTCGACTTCCCTACCCCATTCGCGCCGACAAATACCGTAAAGGGATTTGGCTCGACGATTTCGAGATCGACTAGAGATTTGAAATTCTTAATATGTAGCTTCTTTATTTTCACTTATCAGGTAACAAATTATCTAAACTGCAAGCTGATTGCTGACAGCCGAAAGCTGACTGCCTTATCAATAATCCCCCATCGACTCTTCCAACTGAGCCAATGCTGCTGCCAATTGCTCGTCATTTGGCGCAACACCGTGCCATTTGTGGCTTCCCATCATGAAATCTACGCCATAACCCATGCCTGTGTGCAGGATGATCATCACCGGCTTGGCATGTCCTGCCTTGCTTTTCGCTTCGTAAAGTCCTTTTACAACCGAAGCCATATCGTTACCTTCTTCCACCGTCATTACTTCCCATCCAAATGCTTCATATTTAGCGGCAAGATCACGGTTGTCCATTACTTTCGCAGTAGGTCCGTCGATTTGCTGACCGTTTAAATCAACGATTGCAATCAGGTTGTCTACTTTGTGGTGAGGAGCAAACATCGCTGCTTCCCAAACCTGACCTTCCTGCTGCTCGCCGTCGCCCATCAGGACGTAAACAAGACTATTATCATTATTAAGTTTCTTGGAAAGTGCCGCTCCGATCGCCACAGACATCCCTTGTCCCAATGAACCGGAAGCGATACGAATACCTTCCAGATGCTCATGCGGTGTCGGGTGTCCCTGAAGTCTTGAATTAAGTTTACGGAATGTTGCCATTTCCGCCACAGGGAAATATCCTCTGCGGGCTAAAACGCTGTACAACAAAGGAGAAATGTGGCCATTAGAAAGGAAGAACAAATCTTCACCCTGCCCATCCATTTCAAAAACGACTTTGCCGCCCTTTTCATTCAGTTTCATGCGTTCGAAATACAACGCTACTAATAAATCAGTACAACCCAAAGATCCTCCCGGATGCCCCGACTGGCAGCCATGTACCATGCGAACGATATCCCGGCGAACTTGTGCTGCTACTTTTTCTAATTGTTCAATTTCCATTTCTCGATTTTATTATTATTATTTTTTGGAGTGTAATACAAGTGGACAAAGCATTTCGGCGCTTCTCCCATGATTTACATCATAAACGCGATGCGAATTACGGATTAAAAACCAGTAATGGATGACTTTTAATTAGTCATTTTTACTCAAAATTTGATCAGTATGGTTTTTAGTATCCACTTTCTGAATAATTTCAGAAATAACACCATTTTCATCTATGACGAAAGTTGTGCGTGCTGTCCCCATATAAGTTCTGCCATACATGTTTTTTTCTACCCAAACATCATACGCCTCAACGATCGCATGGTCAGTATCAGCCAGCAATGGAAAGGGAAGATCAAATTTTTTGATGAACTTCAGATGCGACTTTTCATCATCAACGCTTACGCCTAACACGGCATAACCTTTATCCAAAAGCGCACCATAATTATCCCTAAGGTTACATGCCTGGGCAGTACAACCGGGTGTATCGTCTTTGGGATAAAAGTACAAAATAACCTTTTTCCCTTTGTAGTCAGACAGTTTTACTTCATTGCCACTTTGATCTTTTGCTAAAATTTCCGGTGCGGGATCGCCAATCTGAAGAGCCATATTTATTTTCTTTTTCGTTTTTTGGGTGTAGAAACCAATTCGACCAAATCCGTCTGCAAGATAGTACTATTTCCGGCGCCGTCTGTAATTTCAAGCGTGAGTTCTCCTTCAAAAAGTTGGGACGCATCCATTTTTTCAGACCAGATATATCCTGTTTTTGCTTCGTAGTTCATCAATATCCATTCTCCGTTGATCAATGCCCTGAAACGATCAATGCCGGACATGCCGTCGCTGATATAAGCCCGGATTCGCTTTTTGCTGTGCTCAACCAGTCGAACCCTTGGCGGAATTGTATCGGTTTGCACTACAAACGTTCCGAGTTCCCGCGTTTTGAAAGTGATTTCATCGCCTTTCCATTGCCCTCCGATAAACCTGTAACTATATCCGGAATACCGGTAAATTCCGCTTCTTTCCTTATTAGCCGGTGTTTCTTCCGGTCGGAACGTGACCGTTACATAATCCCGGAGTGCGGTTCCTTTGTCATTAATGGTCAGCGCGTTGTAATTCTGCTGGCCCGTCAGATACAGCGTGTCAAACAAACTGGTCGCCTCAAAATTTACCGACCAGCGGTCTGACTTATACACTGCCATTTTACCCGGCGCAATCTTCGTCCTTAAATAGGTCCGGGCCGTAGTATTTCCAATCCGAACCGAATCAGGAATATACTGTCTCAAATCAGCAAGAAATACCGCCGACTCATTTTCATATAAATCCGGTACCTTTTTAACCTCTTTACCAGCCACGAAAAAGGTAGCCAGCGGCAGGGAACTCCGATAATATTTCGCGCGAACTTTCAGCGTGTTGCCCACGATCTCCGTCTGTATCCATTCAGGTTTGACTTCAACATCATAAACAGGCAAAGGCGGATTGGCAGCTTCTCCTTTGATGCTAAATGTCAGCAAAGAAGAATTCTCATAAGAGTCAAAAACCTTGATTTTGACTTCATGCGTCAGTGTGTCATTGATAAAAATTTTTCCTTTATAAGCGCCCGTTTTATACAGATCAAACTGGTTTCCATCCGGCACGTAACATCTGAGATAGCGCTGGCCGGTTTCCTGTTCCGTTTCGTAATCGATCAGGTTATTGTAATCACGCGTTGCAGCATTCGGGAAAACCTCCATGTTGTAGGCAAAAACTTCCTCATCATCCATCTTGATTTCCACGCATTGCAAACCATACCGGAAGCCGGTCCCGGTCATCATATCGTGGGCGAGCAATTCCAGTCCCACAGTTCCGGTGGCGGTAACCGTACCCGGAATCCGGAACGAACCGTCTTTCTGACGAACCGGTGTATAAGTCTGCCTGTCAAACCTGCCATTTACTCTGGTGTTGATATCCATCGGACGAACGGCCAGACTGACAAATTTTGGAGGCGTTACGTCTTTTATTTCACTGAAACCAAAAAACAACGGATTCAGATAATTATCCTGCGCATCTCGGATTTCAAAATGCAAATGCGGTCCGGCCGACCCACCTGTATTTCCTGAAAGGGCAATTAACTGTCCTTTTCTGAAAGCATATTTACCCGGCTCCGGGAACAAATCGATTTCAAAAGTCTGCTTTTTGTACTGTTCACTTCTCACATAAGCAGCAAGCGAATCGCTGAATTTTTGTAAATGTCCGTAAACGGTCGTTTGCCCGTTCGGATGTCGGAGATAGATTACATTCCCATATCCGCTGCGCTGCACGGCCACTTTGAAAACATATCCCTCGGCCGCTGCATAGACCGGCAAACCTTCCACTTGCTGCGTACGTATGTCTACCCCTGCGTGAAAGTGATTACTGCGTAAATCGCCCAGCACGCCCGCAAGCGAATTGGAAAGTCCGGGTCTGATCGGAAATTGATAATATCCTTTGGGATAAGATTGCTTTTGTGCTGAAACCGAAAAAATACAGCACAAAGAAAATAAAAGTAATAAACCGGTATGTCTGATAACCAGATTGTTATATTGCATGAACTTAAATCCTGATAAATGAACTTCCCTCTACCGCACTGCTAATTCCAAAAGTTTTTTACCTTCAATATAAGCTGTCAAACGATCTCCGATCTGTACCGAAGAAACCCCTTTCGGAGTACCTGTAAAAATCAGATCCCCTTTTTTCAGCATAAAATATTTTGAAACAAAGGAAATCAGGTAATTGATACGGTATAACATCATGGAAGAATTTCCGCTCTGGCGCGTTTCCCCATTCACTTCCAGACTAAAATTGATGTTCTGAATGTCTTCAAAGTCAGAAATTGGTACAAATTCCGAAACGGGCGCAGAGCCGTTAAATGCCTTGGCAAGTTCCCATGGCAAACCTTTGCTTTTCAGCTCCGATTGCAGGTCACGGGCGGTAAAATCAATTCCAACGCCTATTTCGTCATAATATTTATGTGCAAAACGCTCTTCGATATTTTTTCCAACCCGGTTTATTTTAACAACCAGCTCCACTTCGTGGTGAATATCTTTCGAAAAATCAGGGTAAAAAAACGGCTCTCCGGCACGGACCTGGGCAGTTTCCGGTTTCAGGAAAATCACCGGAGCATCGGGCCGAGCGTTATTAAGTTCTTCAATATGTTCCGTGTAATTACGGCCTACACAAATAATTTTCATTAAAAATGATTTGAGATTTATAGATAACAATGTCAGGATCCACGCGGGGCATTGGCCTGAACAAAGACAAAACTACTGACAAAGCACACAGCCACATAATATTTCATTCATTTTTTCATCTGCGAAATCATGAATGAAATTTGAAGCTCAACGCCTTAAATAATTCTTTCTCACCTTTTCCGAGGCTGGCTCTACAATTTTTAAAGGAAGTGTCGTTATTTGTACGTGATAAAGGCGGGAACATGCAGAAAAAATGGGTGTTCCGGCATACCCGATCGGTCAAAAATCCAGTTTTACCGCTTTTGTAAATCAACAAAATTAATACATGAAGAAGCAGATTTCCTTTTCATTAGCCACAACGATTTGCCTTTTCGTTTTAACCGTCACCTTATTTTCCTGCGACACGCTGCGCAAAAAACCGGCACCAACGGCGCAGTCCCGCAGACCCAATACCACTGCCAACAGAAAACCCGGCTCCGCACCAACACGACGCCCGGCCAATAACCAACCGGCAAGACCAACCTACTCGCGCACTTCAGGCAATTATGCCAAAGAAATACCTCAGGTTGTGGAAGTTGCCAGAACCTATTCGGGTACTCCTTATCGTTCTGGCGGCAATGACAAAAGCGGCATCGATTGCTCTGGGCTGATCTGCTCGGTTTATTCAGAAATCGGAGTAAAGGTGCCCCGGATATCCTGGCAGCAATCCGAGTTTGGGACCGAAGTTGGCAGTATCCAGGAAATCCGTCCGGGCGACTGGGTGTTTTTCGTCCCCGAAGCCGGCAAAGAAGGTTACGTATCCCACGCAGGAATTGTTACGGACGTACGCAACCAACAGGAGATTTTTTTCATCCATGCTTCAACATCAAAAGGCGTTCGCGAAGACAATCTTTTCTCAACCTATTTTAAAGGACGATTCGTCAAGGCTATGCGCCCGTTTTAAAAATAATTATCATTGTGTTAGTCAAGTAGTAGTACAGCATCTGCATCTTTCAAGTATATCAGAAACAGCGGCTTACTATCATTGATATGACAAACCGTTTCTGTTCGCGTTACCCCTCAAAAACCCTTTAAATAAATGGAAACTACGATAAGTCCGCCAACGGTGCCTCCCGGCCGTGTCATTCCTTTGCATGGAAGCAGCGCTGAAATCCCGCGCTACGTTTATGCGACCGTCTTTTCATCATTTTGCGTCATTACCGGCTTAATCTGGGATATCTGCTGGCACATGAGCATCGGACGTGACGGACTTTTATCTCCCCCGCATTTGATCATTTATCTCGGCGCCATTGTATCGGGTTTATTTTCAGGTTATGAAATATTACGGACTACATTTTGGGGTAATCCCGTCGAAAAGACAAAAAGCGTTAAAGTCTGGGGCTTCTTTTACAGCTCATTAGGTGCACTGTTTTGTGTTTGGGGTGCTTTGGCTATGTTAACCTCCGCCCCTTTTGACGATTGGTGGCATAACACCTACGGACTTGACATAACGATTCTTTCACCGCCCCATACGGTGCTGGCGCTGGGTATTATCAGTGTTCAGTTTGGCGCGATGGTCAGCGTGATCTCATTAAAAAATCATGTTAAACTGTTTTTTAACGGAACAACAGCCCGGAAGAAAATGCTCAATAAGGTCCTGTTCTGGCTTTTCGCACTTTCAGCAGGATTTTTATTAACCATGTGGTTTACCCTTCTTTCAGAGAATCTCGGAAACCGGGAAATGCATCAATCAGGATTCTATGTTGTCGCAAGTGCCGTGTTTCCGCTTTTTCTGATCGCTTTGGGAAAGGCTGTCAAAAACAAATGGACGATCACCGCGGTTACGGCTGTATACAGTATTTTGCTTCTCGTAACACTCTGGATCATTCCTTTGTTTCCGGCTGAACCAAAGCTTGGCCCGATCATTCACCATATCGACCATTATCAGGGATTCAAATTTCCGCTTTTACTGATCCTACCTGCCTTTGTTACGGACATACTTCGAAACCGTTACGCCTACCTGAATGACTGGATGCTAACCTTGATTCTCGGGACAAGCTTTCTAATCGTATTTTTTCTTGCCCAATGGAATGCCGGCACATTTCTGGTTGAATCGCCTTATGCCAGAAATTGGTTTTTCGGCAGTCATTACTGGTACTTCGGCAGCAATCCTAACTGGGAATTCCGTTACAAATTCCCGCCGTGGGCACTGGAAACGATGCCTGAACGGTTAAAAGGAATGGGTATCGCATGGGTCGTCTGCCTGATTTCCACACGTATCGGTCTCAAATGGGGAAACTGGATGAACAAAATTCAACGATGAAAAAGCTAATCTATCTTCTTATTCTAGTTCTTATCACGATCCAGAACGCCAGCGCACACGTTGGCAGCTCGGGTGTACTGATGCAGGGACAAGCCGGTCCGTATAAAGTTTTAATTGACGTAAAACCACCTGACGTTATTCCCGGAACGGCGAAAATCACTGTTTTTGTAGAAACGGGTAACGCAGAAAAAATATTCGTACGGCCAATCTATTTCCGGTCCGGTGACAAGGGGGCCCCTTCTTCCGACGAAATTCAGCCTGTTAAAGAGCAGCCAGGACAATTTCAGGGAGATATCTGGCTGATGGAAAGAGGATCGTCGAGCGTACAGATCCAGATCTCGGGAAAAGAGGGAAAAGGTGAATTCATCGTGCCGATCGCCGCTGTTTCCACCGCCCAGAGAGCAATGCCGAAAAGTCTTGGCATCGGGCTGAGTATTTTGGGACTTCTGCTTTTCTTACTCATGATCACCGCCATTGGCGCCAGTGTCAGCGACGGTATTTTACGCCCGGGCGAGGTGTTGTCTGCCAGACAAAAAAGAAAACGCGGGGTCAATATGGGAATCGCAACATTGGTATGCGGACTTATTCTTTATGGCGGAAGCAGCTGGTGGAATAGCTGGGCGGACGAATACAAGGAGTTCATGTACAAACCAATAACGGGTTTTTCCAGTATTCAACAGGACGGAGATCAGCGGGTTTTTCAACTGAAAATTGATACAACAAAGTGGGAGGACCGGAAAAGAGGCAGCATGCTAAGCACACTGATTCCTGATCACGGAAAACTGATGCACGTATTTCTGGTGCGCACGCCTGGCCTGGACGCCTTTGCGCATATACATCCCGAAAGAAAGGACAGCACGACTTTTCAATCATATCTGCCGAATTTACCGGCGGGAAAATATCTTGTTTATGCTGATATCGTACAATATTCCGGCTTTGCTGAAACGATCGTCGATACCTTGGATATTCCCGAACATGTTTTGAAAAATGCTAATTTGAAAAAAACGGCGGAAGAAGATACTTATGTGATCACAGATGCACTGAATTCGCCGGGAAAAATCCCGATTGACGACAACGTTGTCATTTGCGGAAAACCGGGAACGAAAACCGTTTTTAAAGATAGTTCTTATGCCATATGGGAAGGCAAACCGGACCGCCCGCTGGAAGCAGGAAAGCCTTATCTGCTCAATTTTGAAGTTTTCAATCCGGACGGAACACCGACTTTTCCGGAGCCTTATCTGGGTATGATGGGGCACGTGGCGGTATTGCGCTCCGACGGCTCCGTTTATATCCATTTACATCCTACCGGAACATTTGCCATGGCGGCCGAACAAACGCTAAAAAACCGGTTAAGTGATACGACCAGATTAATAAAACGTCCGTCACCCAAAGTTTTCCGCGACAGCATTGATCGTTATCTTGACAAATTAAAAAACATGTCGACGCTGGAAAGAGAAGAGCTATTAATGACAGAGATGGGGATGTACAAAACCGACGGCAGCGCGATGAATAATATGGAACACGGCAATCGGATCTCATTCCCCTATTCATTCCCGAAAAGCGGTCGTTACAGGATATTTTTTCAGGTTAAAAGGAACGGACAGGTATTAACCGGCGCGTTTGATGCCCAGGTGCGGGATACGACTACTTTGTAAATTGAATCAATCTCATTTGGCAAACTTTGGGAGAAAAGAAGCAAGAAGTCAAGACTGGGTGTCCCGTTTTAAAAACGGGGACACCCAGTCTTGACTTCTTTATTATTCAAAAAACTTGCCTTCTCTATCAAAACAGTGCTTTAATCTTCGCAAACGATAATTCCGTGTAATCGCTGATATAAAAATTACACGGTGGCAACTCGTCTTCCGTATGCGAAGTAAGCACACCCACGACTTTCATTCCGGCGTTTAAGGCGGCAGATACCCCTGAAAACGAATCCTCGAAAACAACACACTGATCAGGACTTAACCCCAGATTTTTCGCTGAGGTCAGATAAACCTCCGGATCAGGTTTATGTTTTTTCACGTGTTCACTGGCCAGCACGGAGCCCATTTTTTTACGCAATGGAATTTTGCTTAAAATCAGATCAAGATTGGCCGACGGAGCGGACGTAGCCACACCAAGTTTCGCACCATTTTGATACAAATCATCAATGAATGGGATGATTCCTGCAATCGGACCTATGAAAGGTTCGTAAATCTTACGGAACAAGCTCTCCTTTTCATCTTCTAGCAGACGTAGTTCCTCTCCTTCGATTTTACGCTGTAAAAAATGAGTCAGGATATAACTGTTACTCTTCCCGAACATATGCTGTGCAAACTCGTCGTCGGTGGGAGCCAGGTTACGGACAGAAAAAAACTCCCGGAAGGCCCTGGAGTGATATGGGTTGGTATGGACAATAACACCGTCCATATCAAAGATAACTGCAATTTCGTTTTTCATCCCGCAAAGTTAATCATCAGGCGGTTGCGAAGGTATTTTAGCAACTATTTTCGTAATAAAAACAAAATTCTATCGACAATAAATAGAATAAGTGCAATTTTTGTAGAACTACTTTTGATTTTATAAATTACCTTTAAATCAAAGGCTGTCGCATTTATTAATATTAATTGTAAAATTGACGAATTAAATAATGATATATCAATAGAACTTTTTAATTTAGCCTTGATATGATTTATAATCAAAAGTAACGATCAACAGTACCAAAACAATATTTTCTCACCCGTATAAAGATTTGATTCTCTTTGCCTTAATCATCAAAGACAAACCTTACCCTAAAATCTCTATCCGCTAAAAACAGCGTAATATGAATGAACTTGAACGTTTAAATGATAATTCTGGTCACCAGTCTGTATCGAAACCATCAGGCCCACTAACATCTCTGGAAGTCTACGACAAATATGGCGCCATGGCATACGGAATTATTTTACAAATAGTTCCACAACCTAATCTGGCCCAGGAAGTGCTTGTCAATGTATTTTCTTCGCCACTTTTACAGTCCTGCAACAGTTACCCGTTTACGTTTGCCGTTTGTGTGATAAAACTGGCACGGGCCAAGGCAGTGGAGGCCAAAAGAAAACTGATGACCATCGGCACAGTCAGCACCGAACAAACGAACATTTCGCAGGAGAGCACCCCAGAACTTATTTTTGACCTTGCCTTTAGGCAGGGATTTTCACCGGAAGAGGTGGCCGAAAAATTACATATTTCAAAATCAGAAGTGCTGAAAGCATTTCATGATTTTTTCAAATCTTTCCCTCACTCTTAATTTGTAAAATTTGAATACTCAAGAATTTATTGAAAGTGGTATTCTGGAGTCTTATGTGTTGGGACTAGCCACTGAGGAAGAGCAGCACGACGTAAACCAGAGGATTCTGACCAGTTCAGGATTCGCTGATTACCTGGTTGATTTTGAAAAAAAAATACAGGGTTATTTTCTTCACAATGCTGTTCCGCCACCGGCGGCCGTCCGAGAACTTATCCAGCTGCGCACCGCCAAAACTGAGATTCAAAAGGCTGGTGCACATACCTTTTATGATATCCCGGTCGATGCTGAAAAGAAAGACGATTTCCTTGATATTGAGGTTAATGACACGTACATCAAAGTGCATAAATGGTGGCGTCCGGCCTTCATTGCGGTCTTTGTGTTGTCGAAAATATTCTTAATTGCCGGCTTGTATTATTATTTTAAAACTTCCAGCCAGCAGGAAGAAATCGAAAAGTTAAAAACAGAAATTATGTCCCGGCAGCGATAAGTGCTGATATCATAAAAAAAACCTGTAATGCAGGATAGCTTTGCTATTTTGGATTACAGGTTTTTTTTATGATATGCTTTATCTATGTAATAAATGCGTCACATTCAGGCTATCGTTTTTTTATTACCGGTCGGACGGTAAAAAAACCGTCCGACCGGTCTCCTTGCGCCAGCCTCCTTGCAGTGAATAAAACCGGCTGAGAAAATCGGATAGAAAACCCACCCACTGTTGTCTTTCACGATTTCAATCACCAACTTGCGTCTACTATTTATTAATCAGATTTCGCATGTTTCCCTTTCGAATAGGACAAGGTTATGACGTTCATCAGCTCGTAGAAGACCGGCCTTTCTGGCTTGGCGGCATTTTAATCCCCCACACACACGGAGCAAAGGGCCACTCGGATGCCGACGTGGTTTGCCACGTTCTCTGCGATGCATTACTGGGTGCTGCCAATATGCGCAACATCGGCTATCATTTTTCCGATACGGATCCGCAGTGGAAGGGTGCCGACAGCAAAGTATTGCTTGCCAAAGTTTTAGATATGATACGTGTAAAAGGTTATGAAGTCGGCAACGTGGATGTGACCATTGTCCTTCAAAAACCAAAATTAAATCCGCACATTCCGGAAATGAAAACCTGCCTGAGCAAGGTCATGAATATTTTGGAAGAAGATATATCCATCAAAGCAACCACTTCGGAGCACCTTGGTTTTGTAGGCCGGGAAGAAGGCATTGCCGCGCATTGTGTAGCTTTAATATACCGGCCTGAAAGTGACTAATCCAACCCGGTTTTCACTCCATATCCAATAGTCGTAACAAATCCAGTTTTCCACCCATGCGGTAAAATCCGTGCCAATGTGTTCACTATGAGATTAACCCGACCTTTACTCCTGTTTTCCTTAACACTGTCCAGCATATTCAGTCTGGAACCGCAGTTTTCAAAAGCACAAAATATTCCACAGCCGCTGGGTTTTGAGGAGTATGACCCGGTATCTACGTTAAAAGTGGAAGAACATCCCGTACGAAAGGCTAAATTCCCGTTTATTGACGTCCACAACCATCAGTATCAAATGCCAACTCAGGATTTAAAATATCTTGTAACGCAGATGGACAGCCTGAATATGGGTATCATGGTGAATCTCAGCGGACGCGGATGGTCGCAGGAATGGAGCGAGGGAACAGCCACACTGAAAGGATCTCTGGAAAATATTGCCAAAAACCAATCCAAACGTCTTGCTGTTTTCACAAACCTTCAATTCAAGGGTTTTGGCGATAAAGACTGGACAGAAAAAGCCGTAAAACAATTGGAGGAAGATGTAAAAATGGGTGCAAAAGGCCTTAAAATCTACAAAAGTCTTGGTTTTAGTGGAATTAAAGATGATAAGGGAAATCGCGTGGCGGTGAGTGATCCGCGACTGGGCCCTGTTTGGAAAAAATGCGGAGAGCTGAAAATCCCGGTATTGATCCACACGGCCGACGTACCGTCGTTTTGGGATCCGATGGATCGCTATAACGAACGCTGGTTGGAACTGAAAACACACCCCAACCGCCGCCGCGGCCCAAATGACCCAGTGCCGTTTGATTCACTAATTGCTGAGCAGCACGCGATTTTCAGGAATAACCCAAAAACGACGTTTATTAATGCCCATATGGGATGGTATCCGAATAATCTGAAAAAGCTGGACAGCCTGATGACGGTTTTCCCAAACATGTATGTAGAAATCGGAGCCGTGATTGCGGAGTTGGGCAGACAACCGAGAGCCGCCAAAAAGTTTTTTGACAAATGGCAGGACAAAGTTCTTTTTGGTAAAGACAGCTGGATTCCTTCTGAATACAGCACGTATTTCCGCGTTCTGGAAACGGAAGATGAATATTTCCCTTACCACAAAAAATATCACGCTTTCTGGCGCATGTATGGCATGGGACTTTCCGACGAAGTGTTAAAGAAATTATATTACAAAAACGCCCTGACCATCATTCCCGGACTGGACAAATCCTTATTCCCGAAATGATTTTTTAGTTGAAAGCGGTCCGCCGCACAGTTGAAAATGGAGCGTTGAAAGCCCAATAGGCGCACTTTCAACGCTCCATTTTCAACTATTTAAAAGCTTTCGCTTCCTTCACGATTGATTTATACTCAGCCTTTTCCAGAACCTTCTTATAATATTCTTTTGCTTTGGTTTTATTCCCTGCGCGATTGGCGATACGTGCCAAACCGGCGTAAGACATCGCATAATATTCTCTGGTATACTGATCGTCATGCGGGGTTCGCAAAGCCGTCAGATATGACTTTTGCGCCGCGCTGTCATTCTTAGCATCTTTCTCATAAATCAGTCCCTGGAAAGTGTTGTAGGCCACAGGATAAAAACTTTTTGTGTTGGCTTTCAACATGTGCATTCCTTTTTCCGCTTCGTCAAATTTTCCGTTCAAAATCAGTGCTTCCGTATTCACCATGTTAAAAATCTGATTTTGCGGATACCAGTTGACCAGTTTTTGCGTGTAAGTCAGGGCCTTGGCGAAGTTGGTTTCATGTTCCAGATAAATATGCGAAAGATAAAAACAAGCCTCTGCCCTCGTGATCACGCCCTGGCGTGTAGCAATATCCACCTGTTTCAACCCCAATGATCTATCTCCGTTTTTAAAGAAAATCATCAGCGGTTTCACAATCGCATGATCCTCCGGATATAGCTCCACGTAATAATTATACATCCCCGATGTAAAATAAAATTCAGGGTTTTTCTCGGTCAGTTTCAAACCGGTGATCAGCGCGTTGTAGGCCTTTTTGGCTTCGCCCGCCGCGCTTATCAGCTCCCCGTTATAATTGTACATCATCGCAATGTATCCGCGCGCAACGATGGTATAAAAAACCGCTTCGGGATCCGTGCTGTTCTTGCCGTATCTTTTAGTTATCGCATCCAGACATTGGTTCAGTTTATTGATGTATTCTTTCGATTTGGCCGCATTATCCTTGATCGGAAGATATTGCCAGTACATCACAAAAGAGTCCAGAATATAGGACACAGGATGATTTGGATACTTTTTCTCTACCTGATGCAACACGGAATTCGCCTCGGCGTATTCCGTGTTGTAAATATGATCAAGTCCTTTTTGAATCAGTTTAACTGTGGAAGGATCATTTAATAACTGTGCCCGAGAAGGCCTTGACGACACTATAAATAATGCAATGAAAAAGAAAATTCGCAAAGTAAAATTCATGACGATCTGGGATAACGATATAAATGGTTTGGTGGAGTCCCACCTGAGCATTAGCTTTGCTTATAACCACAAAACCTGCGTACAGGTTTCTCCCGATTTTGTTTATTTTGGAGAATTACCGGCACCCATCACTTATTTAGTTACTTATGATTCGCTACGAGCACTTTACGTTGGACAATGGTCTGAAAATATATGTTCACGAAGACTTTTCGACCCCAATGGCGGCGGTCAATATTTTATATAATGTAGGTTCAAGAGATGAGGATGAAGAACGTACCGGTTTTGCGCATCTTTTTGAACATCTGATGTTTGGCGGTTCAAAAAACATCCCCAATTATGATATCCCCGTTCAAACGGTGGGCGGTGAAAACAATGCGTTTACTTCCCCCGACGTTACGAACTATTACATCACGCTGCCTGCTGATAACGTAGAAACTGCTTTCTGGCTTGAATCTGACCGCATGTTAAGCCTTTCGTTTGATCCCAACGTATTGGAAGTACAGCGCAAGGTTGTGATCGAAGAATTCAAACAGCGTTATCTCAACCAGCCTTATGGAGATATGTGGTTGAAGTTAAGACCGCTTGCTTATCAGAAACATCCATACCGCTGGGCTACCATCGGAAAAGATATTGAACACATCGAACGTGCAACCATGGAAGATGTTCAGGACTTTTTCTTCCGTTTTTATCGACCCAATAACGCTGTGATGGTCGTTGCCGGAGCGGTAAAACTGGCGCAGATACAACAGCTCGCTAAAAAATGGTTTGCGGGAATTCCTGCGGGAGCGCCTTATGTCCGTAATATCCCCAAAGAACCAAAGCAAAATGAAGCCCGTCATTTAGAAACTTCCGCTGCCGTTCCCTTGAATTCCTTGATCAAGGTTTTCCACATGCCGGGTCGTTATGAAGACGCATTTTATGCTTCCGACTTGCTGAGCGATATTTTGGGAAGAGGTAAATCATCGCGGTTGTATCAGGCGTTGTTGAAAGACAAACCACTTTTCAACAGCATCAGCGCCAGCACAACTTCGTCCCTTGATCCAGGATTGCTTTTAATCAAAGGAAACCTGAATCCAGGCATCACGTTGGAAGAGGCCGACGAAGCGGTGAAAGAAGTTTTGCAGGAAATTGTAAAAAACGGAGCAACGGATGATGAGGTAACCAAGGTTAAAAACCAAACCGAAGCAACGCTGGCGTTCTCCGAAGTTGAGCTCTTAAACCGCGCCATGAACCTGGCTTTTGCGGCCAATGCCGGTAATGCGGACTGGGCAAATGACGATGCAGAAATTATCAGAAACCTAAAATCGGAAGATCTGCACGAAGCGGCAAGGAATATTCTGAGCCCTGAAAATGGCTCGACGCTTTATTACAGAGCAGAAGAAAACGCATAAGATTTTATCATATCAAGTCAAGCGATTGAGATAATTTACGTTAACTCAATCGTCTTTCTTTTAACATAAACAATACCATGTCCATACCTGAAACATATATACAAACTTCCTGGGGCGATTCTTACGATGATGTAACCATGGAAGACGTCCAGTCAGCCATTGAAGAGACAATAGAAATAAACGACGACGAATCGAGGTTCTGGGTTGGGATATTTGTCGGCGACAGTGAGATCGTTTTGGAAAGTCATAAAAATCTAACTGTCCTTGGCATCTTTAATGACACCGAGGAAGAGAAAATCGAAGCCAAATTTGACAACTGGGCCGAAATCGAAGCACTTTACAAAATATTTTTAACGAAAGATTTTGAGCAGGTCCAGTCGATTTTAAAAGCAAAATAGCTTCGGTTACAGTCGGCTATTTTCATTTAGGAAAATATACATTCACTTCCGGGTGCATCGTATAAAAACGAAATTTATTTCCGTCGGCAACCGTAAAGCCGCTTGATTTATTTTCTTTCAGGATCGGGTTGTTTCCATACTTTTTCCAATGGATTAAATCTTTGGAAACAGCCACATTGGTTGTCCATTCCCGCCAGTCTTTAAAAGCGGAGGCGTGGTAATAAGCGTAGTACAATCCCTTGTATTTGATCACCTGATTAAAAGCCACCGCGAATTTATCATACGCTTCCGGCCCGGCATTCAGTACCGGCTCATCCTGCACGTTTGTCCAGGTTTTCAAATCTTTCGAAGTAGCCAGCCAGACATCCGCATCGTTCCTTTCATAAAATAAATACCAGGTATCCCCTTCTTTCCAAACCGTCGGGGTACCGTATGGGCCCTTTGAGATTGGATTGCCGTTTTTCAAACGGATATCCAACGCACCTTTATCATCCCAGTGAACCCGGTCTTTTGAGGTCATTAAACGAGCAATATCATCTTTGCTTTCTGCAAACATGTAATAAGTCCCAGCCGATTTCAATACAAAAACATCTTCAACCCAATGGGTTTTGTGAATAGGATTTTTGGGATAACGTGTCCATTTCAATCCGTCAGGGGAAGTCGCCAAACCCAGATACTTGATTTGCTTGCCCGTTTTTTTGGTGTAGCCTGTATACCACATGTAGTAGGTATTCTCCTCTTTCAAAATAAAACCCCTTTCCCGTATCTGCTCGTCCCAGGTCGCGGTATCGGCAGTACCTTTGAACAACGGATTATTTTTATAGGGCGTGAAGTTTACGATTTCGGAAGGGAATTCGTTGATGGGCGTATTTTTCGGAGTTTTGTCTCGATTAATCCAGCCAGCAAAAATCAGAATCGAAAATAAAACCAAACAGAATTTATTAAACAGTGTCATATCGATAGCGAATCATGTATTTGTAATTAAGGAGCTGTTGGTAATTAGCTATATGCGATTAGCACAGTAACCGGATGATTAATAGCTTATTATAAAAATCAATAATATAAACTAATTTTTCACTACACTTAGTACCATACTTCATCAATTTCGGGCTATTGGTTTATTCAATCTCAAAATATACCGTACACGAGGGGGCTCCTACGGAGCCAGAATCCACCTATTCCTCTTGATGCTATAAACAGGAAACCACGTTGTGGTTACGCAAAGAAATATTCAATCCCGTTCAATCTATTAGGAGTAGACATAATCTACTCGTTTTCCCGGTGCTATATGCAGGAGACCACGTTGTGGTTATTGCCGATGAGTTGTTAGACATTGCTCCCTTAGGAGCATCCTGTTTATAGCCATTCAATCAGCCACATCGTCCAAGACTCCGTGGGAGTCGCCCCGCAACTTTGGCTTCCATAAATAAAAAAAGTCACCCGCCGAAGCGAATGACTTTTAAAACTAATATTTTCAAAACCCGAAATTATTCCGGTATAAAAGTCAGATAACTAAAATTCTCCGGATTAAACATTTCCTGTGCAATGCTTTGTAATTGCTCGGACGTTATGGCCTGAATTTCCGTAAAGATCTCCGGCAAAGAATCAACCCGGCCGGTATCCAGCAAACTTTTCGCCATCATCAGCATGAAACTCATATTACTTTCTTCCGACATCGCAAGCTGCCCCATGAGCTGAACCTTGGTCTGGTGCAGCTGCATGGTTGTCAAAGGAATTTCACGGATGCGTTTGAGCTCTTTGTTGATTAACGAAATACTTCGCGCCAGCTGTTTTTGTTCTGTCCCAAAAAATATCCCCAAAAATCCGGTATCCAGATAAGGCGTATAATTGGCTTCGATCGAATACACAAAACCATATTTTTCGCGCAACGACAAATTGAAACGCGAGTTCATTCCCGGCCCTCCAAGCAAGTTAACCAGCATGAAAAACGGCAAACGTTTGTCATCCGCCAGGGCATAAGCCGGCTGCCCCATGGCACACTGCGCCTGCGTGATCGACCGCTCCTTTTCCTGGATAAGAGGCGAATAAATCCCCGGAGCCTGGCGAATACGTGCTGTTTTTTTATGTGGAATGTTACCCAGATATTTCTCCGCAACCCGAATCACTTTGGAAAATGGCAGACGGCTGACCGAGGAAACAACGATCTGTTCCGTATCCAGATTTTCATTTATAAATTGGAAAAGCTCTTCACGTCCAAATGAATTCACCGTTTCAGGCGTTCCCAGAATATTATTGCCAAGCGCGTGCTTTGCAAAAACCAATTGGTCAAAATCATCCTGGATGGCATCTTCCGGAGAGTCGTTATACATCGACATCTCTTCAATAACTACATTTCTCTCACGTTCAATCTGTTTGTCAGGAAACACCGAATGGAAGGCGATATCCGCCAGTAAATCCAGTGCCTTATCAAAATGATCATCCAGGACCGATGCGTGAAAACAGATTTTTTCTTTGGTTGTATACGCATTAAGTTCACCACCCACATTTTCAAGACGGTTGATGATGTGGTATGAACTGCGTTTTTCTGTTCCTTTGAAAGCCATATGTTCCCAAAAATGAGCCAGACCTTGCTGATGAGGCTGTTCATCACGGCTTCCGATATCCAGCATAATTCCTACGTGCGCAATCTGCGTGTAAGGAACCTGTTTATGTGCAATGCGAATTCCGTTAGCCAGGGTATGTAACTTATATTCTTCTGTCAGTGCTAATGATGGAGCTTCGGCATTCACATGTTTACGCATATTATTTCTCTTCATTCCTTATGAACACAAATTACCTGTCAATAATTTTCGGTGATGTCTGCAAAATTACAGACTTTTGTTTGAAAGACATTTTTTTTAGGGCTGTCGGCTGTCTACGATCGGATATCCTATTGATAATCAGTTAACAAACAGCTCGTTACTAAAAAGATTAAATATTTTAATTTCAGAATTCCAATAAGATGATTCCCAGGCGCATACTTGTTATTCAAACTGCTTTTATAGGTGACGTAATTCTTGCGACCGCTTTATTGGAAAACCTGCATCAGGGTTTGCCGGATGCTCAAATCGACTTCCTGGTCAGAAAAGGGAATGAAGGGCTGTTCGACAATCATCCTTATTTATCCAATGTCCTGATCTGGAAAAAAAAGGATGGCAAGTTTAAAAGCCTTTGGCAGTTATTGAAACAAATCAGACAAACGGAGTACGACTGGGTCATTAATTTACAGCGGTTTGCCGGGACCGGTATGCTGACGGCCTTTTCAAAAGCACCTAAAACCACAGGCTTCGATAAAAATCCCCTTTCATTTCTTTTTACAAACAAGTTTCCGCATAAGATTGAAAACGGCGTGCATGAGGTAACGCGAAATTACGAACTGGTAAAAAATGAAATTTCCGGTGCGCTTCTGAAACCCCGCCTTTACCCTGCTTCCGGCGACTATGGTTTCGTTAAACCCTATCAATCGAAACCCTATATCTGTGTAGCACCTGCTTCTGTCTGGTTTACAAAACAATATCCTGCCGAAAGATGGATCAGGCTGATCAATCAATTGACCGCTCAGTATCAGATTTTGCTGCTTGGAGGACCGGGAGATAATGACCTGGCTGGTACCATTCAAAATCAGGTTTCGTCCAAGGAAAATGTGCAAAACCTTTGTGGAAAACTTTCATTTCTGCAATCTGCGGCGCTGATGCAATCGTCCGTTATGAACTTCGTGAATGATTCTGCACCGATGCACATTTGTTCTGCCGTCAATGCTTCTGTCACGGCGGTTTATTGCTCCACAGTCCCGGAATTCGGCTTCGGCCCACTTTCAGATGACGCACATATTGTTGAAGTGCTCGAAAAATTAACCTGTCGTCCCTGCGGCCTTCATGGCCATAAAACATGTCCGGAAGGACATTTCAAATGTGCAGTGGATATAAAAACGGAACAGTTTCTTGAAGTCCTACCATAGCGGGATTCAGGAAACTGCTTATCTATTTTTCCGACAAGATTTTATTTCTCGCGGTATTGCTCAATAATTCTGAAAAGTGCTTTTTGTTTTTCCAGGTCAGGAAAAAATTCAAATAGCTGCAAATGTGCATCGTAATCCAGCGTCAATGCCACTTCCAGGTTTATCAAAGCCTCCCGGTAATCTCCGGAATGTATCTGATAAACGGCCATCCGGTAATAAAGATCGGCCTCCTCGGGCATTTCCTCAATGGCCGCTTGTATCAAATCACAGGCACGTGCATAATTGCCTTGTTCAAAAAGCACAAAAGACCATTTCAGCCAGATATCCGGGTTAGAAGGCTCTATTTCTGCGGCTTTTTCAAAAGCTTCAAAAGCAGAAATCACATTGCCTACCCTGAATTCGGTCTCAGCCAAAGCAAGCCAGTAATCTGGATTTAATTCCGTGATCTGGATTGCTTTTCTTAAAAACCCAACCGCCTCATACCAACGTCCAAGCTCACTGAAACAAATGCCAAGCCCATACCACCCGTCGTCCCACTGACTATCCAGTTTGACGGCTTCACGATAGTATTTTATGGCTGTTTCAAATTCACCTAGTTTCTCATAACAGGTTCCCAGGCAGCAGCAGGTTTCTGTTTGCTTGCCTTCGAGTTCAATCGCTCTCAGGTACTGTACTTTTGCAAGTTCATATTGTTCCAGGCTCATGTACGAATTCCCTAACTGGAAATACGCAGAAGCAAAATCGTCTTTAACCAGCGTGGCGTATTCGTAAGCATGTACGGCATCTTCGAAACGTTCCAGTTTGCTGAATGCAATCCCGAGATTATACCAGGCATGATGCGAAAAAGGATCCCTGTCGACCAGTTCGTGATAATAAGCCAGGTGACTTTCCAGTTCCCCGATCAAATCCAGACAATGTGCCAGTTCATACAAGGCACTTTCATTGTTCAGGTTGTTGCGAAGCGACAGCTTATAGTTTAGAATCGCCTCATCATATTTACCCCAATTCTGATAAGTCTGGCCAATCTGGAAGTAAATTTCATCCTTATCTTCTACCCTGTTCAGCAAGCCTTCCAGGATCGAAATCGCCTCCTCATATTCTCCCATCATATTGGCAATTCCAACCTGCATGAAAGAAATTTCAAGGTCTCCCGGATGAAAAAGAGATGCCCGCTCCAATATTTCCATAGCCAGATCATGTTCACCACGATTGGCGTGAAGCTGTACTTTACTAAGCAATAAATCCAGGGAATATGGAAAATCTGTCAAACCCAGCTCACAAGCCTGATAAGCCTTATCCCAATCCCCCTTTTCCAGATAGTATTCTGTAACCTTTTCGTACGTATCCAAGTCAAAAAACGCTGACTCATTGGTTTTTAGCATTCTTTCAAACCTGAGCAGTGTTTCTTTCATGTAATCTTTTCTTTCCCCGAAGTTTTTCTCCATCATACGGATCAGTAGGTTAGAGTTGAGGGTAAATTTACCACTAACTATTATAAAAGAAAGTTAAAAATAAATCCGGTCTATTCAAATCTTGCCAACCAAACTTTCACTTACCCGCGCGATCGTCTTTTCAATAGGCTGGAATTCAAACCCGATCGTTTTTTTTATTTTTCCGTTGTCATAACGGAAACGCCTTGCACTCGATTGTGCCGTTTCCTTTGTAATCAGTGGCTTTGTCCCCATCAGCCAGGTCCGCACAGCTTCAACCCGCCAGATTATCGCTGCCAAACCCGGGCCCACTTTAAACGAAGGCCGCTTTTTACCCATGGCATCGGCAATAGTATTAAACAAGGATTGATAGGAAATGCTCCCCGCATTCAGCAAAAATCTTTCTCCGGCAATATCGGAAAACAGCAGCTGCACAACCGCCCGGGCTACATCCTGCACATCAACGTAATTAGCTATTCCTTCCGTATAAAAAGGTTTTTCCTGATACACATAACGGAAGATCTGGGTGCTGCTCTTGGACCAGTCGCCCTCACCCAGAATAAGTGTCGGATTTACGATGACGGCATTCAGCCCTTCGGCCATGCCACGCCATACTTCCAGCTCGGCAAGATGTTTCGATTTTGCATATTCAGAATTTTCCGGAGATTCTTCCCAACGCTGCTCTTCATCAATCACAAGATCCTGGCCTCCAATTATTTTACGGGAGTCAGGGCGACCGAGCGCGGCAATACTACTGACATGACAAAGTTTTTTTATCCCATATTTCAGACAGGCATTCACAACATTGGCCGTCCCTTCCATATTGACTTTATACATCATTTTCCGGTCGCGTGGCACGAAAGACACCACCGCTGCGGTGTGCACTACATAGTCAACGTCTTCAATGTATTTTTCCAAGAAACTGATATCCAGCACATCACCTTCAACCCATTGTATTTTGTTCTCAATATCAGCTAACAGGCTTCTGTCTGACCCCGGACGAAAAAGGGCAAAAACAGTATGATTTTCTGCGAGAAACTGCCTCGCAACAGTACTTCCAACTAAACCTGTGGCACCGGTAATAAGGATTTTCATTCGGAATTCTTTTAATTCTAACCGATAAGTTGGCCTAAAATGAATCTGATTCTAACAAAACCCGGAGCATTGTTATTATCTAAAGCAGCAAGTAACATCTGGAAACTTTCGTCGCCTTCAATCTGTATACTTTTTAGGCGATTACCCAGCGGCTTAATATCTCTAGGAAACCCAAAATCCCCCAAATCAATTCCAACTTGTTCCGCATTCCAAAGAAGAAAGGACTCAATCGCTCTTTGAACAACGATCAGGTATCTTTCCATATCCACTTTTTTCTTAAATAATACTCTATCGCCTATGTCAATAGTTTCGAAATCGCCAAAATATGGAGGTATTCTTTTGTCATCATCGACAAACCCTATAAGCATGGTATCAGCAGGGGCATTACGCATAGTCGTTCCCACTTCCGGATAACCCGATGCATGAATAACACGGGTATCATTTTTTGTTAAAAACCGAACCAAAGTAGTATCCGCATAACATTCGGGAATAAATCGAAGTTCAGGCATTAGGTTCAAATTTATTCAGATTGAAGAAAATGTCGATACTATAATCCTGCACTTCACGCAGCTCAGCAGCGGACAATACTTTAACGTGTGTTTGGTAATCTTTATAATAGGTCAGCACAACATTTAACTCTGTATCATCCAATTCCTCTACAAGCGTTTGCAGCATGTACGGACTGTGTGTACTTACAAAAAATTGGTTATCTTCTTTTGATACAATTCGTTCTGCAAGTTCCTTAACATATGGCGGGAAGGAGTGCACTTCGGGCTCTTCAAAAATCAGGATTGAATTCGTATTCGATTCTATTGCGGCAAGGTAAAATATGAATCTCTGAAAAGTGTCTGCAACCGAAGAATATGGATATTGATAAATGTATCCGTCTATTAATTTTTGAACAAAAAATTTCTTATCGATTTTAGAGAAAACGAATTGTAAGCCGTAGTCATTTTTAAACAGTTCGACGATTTTTTGTTTGAGTGATTCAATATTAGTTACGACATCGAAAAGATTCTGACCGAGTGGTAAAAGGAAGTTTTCATCCAGGGTTTCCAATGTCCTGTCGGCAGAATCTCTGAATTCATATTTTTTTATTGAGAAAAGATCATTTAATTGTTTTTCAGAAAATAAGCTCTTTGAATAGCCATTTTTTTGGTATTCCATTCCTCTATCCGATAGTTTGTAATGCCAAAAGGACTTAATTATATCTCGTTCATTGGGAGAATTAGATTTAATATCTGACCCAGATTTTAATTTGGTGATGTCTTGATAAGTAAGATAAATCCCCTTTTCTATTTCAGAATAATCCTTCATTAGCTTGAAAAGATCTATTTTGTATTCAGAATGAGAATTCATTTGGATACTCATCTGCACATTATTTTTTTCTTCATTATCGTAATGAAGCTCATTAAAGTTCTCGAATCTAATATTGGCACCTTCTGAATTTTCCGTACTCAAATTTTTAGGGTTAAGAAGACTCATTACCTCTAAAATATTCGACTTCCCTACATTAGGTTTACCAATAAAAACATTGACTCTTTTGCAATCAAGTTTAAGCTCTTTGATTGATTTAAAGTTTTTAATTTCAAGTTGACTGATAAAGTTATTCATGAGAAAGTCTCTTACATTATTTTTCTTAACCAGCGAAAGATACGTAAAATCCTTCTTTTTTAAACTTCGCAGAAAGCCCTCCTATTTCACCAAACTCTTCATCGGATCATACCCGGCATATCCTTCCTCCATGATTCGGAGGCCGCGTGGCATATAACTTTCAGGATCGGACGAAGCCCAGGTTCCCAAACCATCAACGTATCGGTTAAACATACAAAAGGCTGCTGCAATTAACACGGTATCATGAATCTCCGAATCTGTTGCACCTGCACTTTTTGCTTTTTCAATCTGCTGTGTTGTTACATATTTACCGCCCTTCTGAACACTTCCGGCTATCGACAACAAGGTTTTCATTTTTTTCGAAACGGAGGCTTTGTTAAAATCCTCCTTTATTTCCCCAATCAACGACCCATCATCTCCCAGATAACACTGCGCCGCGGCTCCATGCACACTTTGACAAAAAAGACACTCATTAAGATAAGAAACATACGTGGCGATCAGCTCCCGGTCTCCTCTGGACAAGTCGTTATCCGTTTTTCTCAACAATGCTTCGGCCAGATCGTTCAATGGTTTCGCAGTTTCCGGACTAAATGCCATCAGGCCGCGTATGCCGGGAAGCTGGTTTTCTTCAGGGATTTGAATGTACGCCATGTCAGTTAAAAATGTAAAGGTTGAACGTTGAAAGCGACGGCTGTCATGCATTAAACAGCCGTCGCCGGAAGCAAAAATGATGGCTAATAACCCTTCATCTCTTTAATATCTTTCTGTGTTGGGATGGAAAGTCTGCCAGCTGTGCCAGAATTCCTGATAAGCATTGATTGGCGTAAGCGCGTCTGTCGATTCCGTTGCAAGACTTTTCCCAAGCAAATTATATGGCCGGTTATTACTGAAAAGCGTGTCATTTTTAATTGAAAAGGCTTCTGTTTTCGTCGGTCTGATAAAAGCAAAAAAACTTTTATTATCCGTCGCCAAAACCAAAACCATCGGACTGCCGCCCACTTCGCTGTTAATGACACGCTCCTTTTTCAAACGATTCCAGTCAAAAGCTTTGCTCTGTTTACCAACCTGAATACCGACAACCCACGATTTTTCCTTCCAGGAAAGAGAATCCGTTTTCGTCAGTGCAGATTTACCTTTTCCGCTTTCATACCTGCTCATCGAGTCATATTTCATTTGAAAATCCGGATCAGGCTGCATGATTAATGTGTTCGGATGTAATTTGATCCATTCTTCAAGCGACGTTTGTATGCTGTGCAGTTCCGGTAAAATTTGTCCTTTTAAGGGGCCTGCAATGGCTTCGCCGTTCGCCTGCCGCCACCAGCTATGCGTCGAACCATCCTCAAACATCGCGTTGAAATGATCCATCCCTACCAGTCTGAAAAGTTCGGGTTTGTTATTTACAACAGGTTCAAAAACCCGCCCGGTCCTGCAAACGGTACAATAAGTAACGATAATAGGTTTACCATTGAGCTGGTCCTGAACCTGATGGTGATAACCGATGTACTGGATCGGATAAGCTTTGGCTTCCCCATTTTCCTCAACACCGATTACCAGGCGTTCCTTATCCACTTTATTTTCTTTACCGTTTTTCAGCAGCAAAGTTTTGGGCTGATAAAACATGGTGTCGGCAGCCATTTCAAAATTAGTACCGTAGGTTATAGCGGCGACCAATAGCATCATCAGCACCGGCAGCCACTTTTTATTGGTTTTAAAAGCACCGGCAAGACCTGCGACAATCAACAGGACAAATAAACCCCTAAAAATCCATCGCTGATTATGGAGGAAATAAGCAAGATCAATACTGTTCACATGCTGGCTTGCACCGGGCATGGGCATGATGAAATATACTTTGGCTATTTCGAACAAAATAAGGCCAATAACACCCAGGTAAAATAGTTTCTTCATGGTAAATCATGTTGATATTCATAAGTTTATGTAATTTAGAGAAACGGACTCGTCAAATGACAAGCCCGTTTGCTTGAATTAATTAACCTATGATAAGTTCTTTATATTCGTATCAGGATCTTTGATCAGCCAGGCGGCGGCCAGAGCAATGAGAAATGGTATCGAAAAGACCATTAATGCATTACCAAAACCACCGAGGATTGTAACCAAAGCCCCGATAAAAAAGACAGCAGTAGCAGTAAAAAAACGACCTATGTTGAAACAAAATCCTGTGGCCGTCGCCCGGATAATGACCGGAAACAGTTCAGGAATGTAACTTGATAACGCTCCCTGGCTTATGCCAAAACACAGCGAAAGCGCGGCCGTTTCAAGATAGATGACGTTGCTGAATGTGTGATTGGTAATAAATAACAATCCGCAGATCACGATGCAACCGGAAAAAGTAAACATCAGCGTTCTTTTGCTCCCGAAATTTCGGATCAGAAAACCGGAAAGAATTCCTCCGGTTATGCCGCCAAGTCCGAGAAGTACCATGGTAAGGCCTCTTTGTTTCTGACCGTCTTCGCCGGCAGCCAGAAGCGACTGTACCCAGGTAGGTAACCATGAAAATATCCCCCAAAGTCCGATCAGTACCGATCCAAAAATAATCGATCCGGCAATGAGATTCGGGCGATTTCTTTTATCAAAAATATTTTCGGGATCAAGCACCAGCTGTGTTTTAGTCAGCTGCCACGAATTGGATTCCGGCGTTAAAAACAGTATCAGCAGCGCCACAACAACCGGAATAATCCCCAGCCCGAAGGCAGGGCGCCAGGCAGCAAAAAATATATTCAAACTTCCTGTCGCCACAATGCCGATTGGGAAAGACACCGCCAGAATACCAAGCATCACGGGCCTCGTACGCTTTTCCCAGATCTCGGAGATATAAACGGTTGATACCAGTAATACGCCACCAACACCCATACCGGCAACAAATCTCAGCCCCATGAGCGAATACCAGTTGGGTACAATCACAACAAGACAGGTGGCCACGCCATAAAGTCCCGTTGTTAATGCCAGGGTTTTTGTTCTTCCAATCCGATCACTGATCACGCCGAAAAGTAATCCGCCAAACATCCAGCCATACAGAAAGGTAGCGTTAACAAAAGCACCGATCTCTCCAAGTTCAGCCTGCGAAACCTTTCTTTTCAGCAAGTCGGGAATTGCAACGGGGAGATAAACCGACATCAGTGTAGAAACCGTCCCGCAAAGTATATAACTCAGCATGCATAACCCGAATGCAATCCAGTTTCTGGTCAGCGTCGGGTTATTCACTTTGTGTAGTTCAAGCGTTTCCATATCATGGGGGTTGGTTAGGCTATCGGAACATCTGATCAAAATTCAAACTCACATAATACAAGCCACCAACAGCCGGTGAGCCATAAGCCTGCATGATATACTTGTTCGTCAGGTTTGCTGCACCCAGTTTAACGGTCGTTTTTAACGACGGAATTTTATAACTGACCTGAGCATCCAGCAAATTGTATGCGTTTATCTTGCCAGGACGCAATTCCGTAAAACTGCCATACCAGTCAAATGCGCTTTGCCAGTGCCAAGCCACGCTAAAACCTAAATTTTCAGTCAATCTCGAATTGCTCAGCACCAGATTTGTTTTCCACTTTGGCGTATTAAACGCGGGGATATTGTTGGGATTTGCATCCAGAATATTAAACCCTGCCCAGGTTCCATTGGCATTAACGCGGTAAGATTTTGGGAAAGAATAAGTCAACCCTGCGCTTACTCCCTGAATCGAAACCTTATCAGCAGCGTTGGTATACAACTGAAATGCCTGAATTTTACCCGCAGGAATATCTCCCGCTGCGGCCACGTTTACAGATCCATCAGCCAGTAAAACATCGGAATTAGGACGAATAACCACGGTATTGATAATAAAGTCCGTGTATTGGCTGTAATAATAGCTCAGATCGACCAGCAGCTTTTTTCCAAACAAACCCTTATAACCTACCTCATAACTTTTTACTTTTTCCGATTTAATAAAAGGCACATTGGACTTCACCAATTTATCCTTATTGTTCGCGACCGCCTGCGGGAAAGGAACACCTTGCTGCACTTCTTTTCCGAAAGCTGCCCCAAATGCCGACACCGATGCCGCTGTAAATGAATTTTCATAAGCATTCAGTCCCACCGCGTTGGACGGAGCCCCTCCCAGAATAATGATTGGGCCGACATTTAACTTGATATACTGATCGCTGCTCGTCGGGTTACGAAAACCGGTTTGATACGAAGCCCTGAAATTATGATCCCCAACCGAATACACTGCCGAAGCGCGTGGCGTGAATCTTCCTTCAAAGTTTTCATTTTTATCATAACGCCCCGATAAAGTCAGCTTCAAATGATCTTTCAGCAGCGATTTGGAGGCTTGTGCAAAGGCGCCGTACTCGTCGTTGGTCAGGTTTTTATCTTTATCATCAAATAACGTCCCGCCCGTATTCAGGAAATATTTCCTATAATTCCCCCCTACCTGTAAATTGAAAACTTTCAAAAAAGAGCTGAAATCGTACATCCCTTCGATATGCTGCAATTTGCTTTCGCTCAGTATCCCCGCTCCCGCCAAACCTCTGGTTTTTATCAGTCTGTCTTTTGCATTGTCAAATTCGGCACTGCCTGGTAATGCTCTTCCCCGGTCAGCAAAGGCGCGCGCCGCACTATTGTCCTTTGGGGTAACGCCATTGATTGTTCCGTTAAAAGCAGCGGCATATCTCGTAAACCAGGTCGCATCGGCTTTATCCGGTGTCACGGTAGCACCATTCAAATCCTGAACCCAGGTACGGTTGATCTGCTGTCCCAGTGCCCGCGTGTTATAGGAGTTCGTCGATAATTCTTTGTTGGAATAAGCACGGACATAGAAATTACTCCCTTTTAATTCCAGACGGTGTTGTATCAATTTAAAATCATTGATCACAAATCTGTTGCTGCCTGTGTATTGCGCCGTTCCCTGGTTAAAATTCCCCTGATAAATGGCTTCTATTTTATCAGTTATACGGTAGTGCAAAGCGCCATTCAGTTTCAGGCTGTAAACACCGTAGGTTGCCAGGTCTTTTTCCTCATAGCCCGTTCTGGACACGCGTCCGATACCCACCAGACTTTGCGCCACTTCGTCACCATAAATATTCAGTGCATTTTTACCCGGATTATTAGGGCCTCTGTTTTCAACCGATGTGTTGGGGTCGATATCGGTGTAATCATTGGCATACCAATCCGTTCCTTTGAGGTAAGAAGCATTAACTTTAAAAGCCAGGCGGTTATTGAACGACTTGGCGTAACGAAGCGCTGCATCGTACATCGGTTTGGCGCCAAGACCTGTGCCATCGCTCAGATGGTTTACTCCGAGTTTTGTCTGAACACTTAAACCCTGATAATCGAAAGGATTTTTCGTGCGTGTGTATAACATGCCATTAAATGCGACCGGCCCATAAAGCGCAGAAGCAGCACCCGGAATCAGCTCGACGCTTTCAACGTCGATATCATGCGGGCCAAATAAATTTCCCATGGCAAAGCCCAAACCCGCCGGCTGATTGTCCACGCCATCCACCAACTGCAAAAAGCGCCCATTGCCGGTTGTGTTAAATCCGCGGGTATTGATTTGCTTGTAGGTGAGGCTGCTTGTCACCATATCCAGGGATTTCATGTTAACCAATCCGTCATAAAAATTTGCCGAAGGTGTTTGTTGCACAGCTCTCAAATCCATTTTCTCAATACTCACCGGCGACCGCAAGATATTCTCCTCAACCCGTGAGGCCGAAATTACCACCTGATCCAGTTCTTCTGCCGACGATTTCAACGCAATCGTCACCGAAGACTGGTTACTCACTTTCAGCTCCTGACGTTCATATCCCACCAGAGAAATCACCAGGGAAGTTGACGCGGCGGTTGTTATTTCAAATTTTCCAGTAGCGTCCGTTATCGTTCCGGCAATATTTCCCTTCACCACAACCGAGGCTCCCGCCAGTGGCTGTTTGGTTTCCGAATCCTGGACAAATCCGGAAATTTTAATGGTTTGGGCATTTGCCATAGATATGACTGACAGGATCAGGATAAATACATTCAGGTAGAGGTTTCTCTTCATAAAATCCGGGTGAGTATGCTGGTTATAATTTATTAGTTTTTCAAGTGTTCGTAGCCTTGCGGCAAACGGTTATAGCCATGGTTGACAATTCTTTCTCCCAAATATTCATAGAACTCCGGGTTTGTCGGTGTAACGCTCGCCAGTCCGTCCACGTAGCGGTTGTACAGACAAAAAAGCGCAGCGATTAATACCGTATCATGAATTTCCTCATCCGTTGCGCCTTCTGATTTTGCTGCCGCAACAGCCTCGGGCGTAACCTCTTTTCCGCTTTTTTGGACCAGTTTGGCAATTTTCAGCAGCGTTTTCATTTTGCTGCT
Organism: Dyadobacter sp. LHD-138; assembly: GCF_030929615.1. GTDB lineage: Bacteria > Bacteroidota > Bacteroidia > Cytophagales > Spirosomataceae > Dyadobacter. The sequence goes on from NZ_JAVFVU010000016.1 coordinate 176,818, forward strand.
TACCGGCGCCGTATCAATATCCTGCTTGACCATTTCACAAGTTTCCGACTCTCCCAAAAGCAGATCGGCCGCCGCTGTATGTGCTGTGGTACAAAAAACACATTCATTGTTAAAAGAAACCACCGTTGCGATCAACTCCCGTTCGCCCTGGCTAAGCGTCGAATCGCCCCGAAGCAATAACTGGGTAAGTTCACGAATGGGAGCGGCCGTGTCCTGCCTGTATTCCAGTAAACCTGTAATACCCGGCAAATGTGATGGCAAGGGAATATGAGGCATCGTCTTTATTATTTTATGTTAAATGTTTTGCAAATGGAGTAAATCAATATCGGTCATAACCTACAAAAGCCATGCGCTCACCCATTTCGCGGTACGCTTCGTTTTCCTTTGGCGCCCAGGTTCCCAAACCATCCACGTACCGATTGAACATACAAAAAGCAGCCGCTATTAATACGGTATCATGGATTTCCTGATCAGTCGCCCCTTCTTCACGGGCCACTTTTACATCTTCTTCCAAAACATGCTTTCCGCCTTTCTGTACTTTTGCAGCGATCGATAATAGTGTACGTAATTTTGGTGAAACAGGGATCTGTATAAAATCCTGCTTGATGTCATCCAGCAGATTTACATCACAGGACAAATGAGCCATCGCCGCCGCGCCATGTGACGTATGGCAGAAATGGCAATTGTTAAGATTGGATACGTAAGACGCGATCAGCTCACGCTCTCCGCTGGTTAAAGAAGAAGGTCCTCTTAAAAGTACCTCCGCAAGCGCGCAAAGTGTTTTTGCTGCTTCAGGTTTAAAACCGAACAATCCTACAATACCAGGCAGTTCTTCGTTTGGTAAGGATATATGTGCCATTTGAGAATGTGAAATTAGCCCGCCGGAAAACAGCCAACGGATGAATCATCGCAGCAAAAACTACGACAACTAGCTCAAAATAAAATAGTTATTTATATAAATTTTCCCGCGAATCGTATAGCAGCGAATGATAAAACAGCAACAATACTGCTCATTCACAATCTGCAAACAGATCGGCTCTGGTTATATGAGAAAAAGAAAAATTACGCCAGATCGGGTGGCGGTGAAGGGATACTGAGGGAGGTTTTTTGCACAGTGAAATGATACTGATCCGCGGCAATTGTTGCCGGTGCAGACCATTCCATAACATAGAAAATATGTTTCCGGGTGGAAGCCATATAATCTTTAAGAAAACTTTTTAAAACGGTTGAAGGTGATTTTTTATGTGTATCGGCACTATTTCCGGCGATTTCATCATTAATATGGGAAACGAGGGTCATAAACCGGTCACGGGCGTTCTGGTCAAACGCGCAGTGCACATACATCGTGTCATTGATCAGCTGCTTTGTTTTCATCTGATAATATTCACCGCCATGCTGAATTTTGCCTTCTGCGGGTTCCGGGTTATCCCAGTTCGTTTGGTAAGGAATCGATACAGGAACCTTGATAACAATGTCTTTGGAATAAGGATGCCGCTCAATATGATCTTCATTTCCAGTGCTTACCGCATACTTTTCCTCAAACAGATAAACCACGGAGTAGCCCATCATGTTATATAGCAAAAGGCAGCAAAGCAATATGGATAGAATCCGGCCCAAAATTACAAAAGTAAAATTATTCCTTATAATTATACAAATATATCAGAATGAATAGAATTTGCAAGTAACAGGAATATCAGAAATCAAATTTAATTGAGTGAGGTATTTGCGCTTCCAAATTATAACCGTTTGTTACTTAAACAAGATGCGTTTTAAAAACGGGGACGCCCAGTCTTGACTTCTAGTCCACCACCACTTCATACTTTCTTACTTATAACGTAACCGCTCTCAAGCCGATTTCACTAACTTTGTACAATAAACTAAATAAGAGTAAAAAATTAATGGCAATTATTGACCCTAAACGCTATACCGTCACCGCGGCACTGATTTATGCCAACGGACCTATTCATATTGGCCACCTTGCCGGATGTTACATACCAGCCGACATTTACGTGCGTTATTTGCGCGCTAACGGCAAAGACGTGGCATTTATAAGCGGGACCGACGAACATGGTGTTCCCATTACCATTCGTGCAAAAAAAGAAGGCATGACGCCTCAGCAGGTTGTTGATAAATATTACACCCAGATTGACGAGTCTTTCAAACAATTGGGTATTTCCTTCGATGTTTACTCACGCACCAGCAAAAAGGTCCACCACGAGACCTCGCAGGAAATTTTCAAAGACTTACATGACAAAGGTGTTTTCATAGAAGAAACCACTGAACAATATTATGATGAAACGGCCCAGCAGTTTTTAGCAGATCGTTATATCGTTGGCACTTGTCCGGTTTGCGCCAATCCGAATGCCTACGGCGATCAATGCGAACGTTGTGGTTCAGCATTAAGTCCTACGGAACTTATTGAGCCTCATTCCATGCTCTCAGGTGCCAAACCTGTGATGCGCCCGACTACAAACTGGTTCTTGCCGCTTGACAAATTACAACCTCAGGTGGAAGAATTCATCAACAGCCATCCTGAATGGAAAACGAATGTACTGGGACAATGCCAGTCCTGGCTTAAAGAAGGCCTGAAGCCAAGAGCCATGACCCGCGATCTGGATTGGGGTATTCCGGTTCCCTTGCCAAACACCGACGGAAAAGTGCTTTACGTGTGGTTTGAGGCGCCTATTGGCTATATCTCGGCCACCAAAGATTGGCTTATCCAGAAAAATGGCACGGATGAAGGCTGGAAAAAATGGTGGAACAAAAATAAAGAAGGCGCCGAGGAGACCAAACTCGTGCATTTTATCGGGAAAGACAACATTGTATTCCATTGCATCATTTTCCCGGCAACAGTAATTGCTGAAGGTAATCTGATATTGCCGGATAATGTTCCTGCCAATGAGTTTATGAACCTGGAAGGCGATAAAATTTCGACATCCAGAAACTGGGCTGTGTGGCTTCATGAGTACCTTGAAGAACTTCCTGACAAACAGGATGTCCTCCGTTATGTGCTTACTGCCAGTGCGCCTGAAACGAAAGACAGCGAATTTACCTGGAAAGATTTCCAAACACGTAACAACAGTGAGCTTGTCGGTATTTTTGGTAATTTCATCAACCGTGCCGTTGTACTAACCCAGAAATTCTGCGACAGCAAAGTGCCTGCACTTGGTGAATTGACCGAGGCTGACCAGGCTGTTTTGGCTGAACTGGCGGCATTCCCGGCAAAAATCGGGGACGCGATGGAAAACTATCGTTTCCGTGAGGCGCTTACCTTTATAATGGACCTGGCCCGTTTGGGAAATAAATACCTGGCCGATACCCAGCCATGGCATGCGATTAAGACGGATCCGGAACGTGTCAATACGATCATGAATATCGCCCTTCAGATCTCTGCTTCCTTATCGATCGTATCCGAACCCGTGCTTCCTTTTACTGCTGAAAAAATTCGTACGCAGTTGGGCGTTGCAAATAAAACTTGGGCCGATGCAGGAAAAGCCGACTTATTAGCGGCAGGACAAGCGATCAGCGAAGCGGGACTTCTTTTTGAAAAAATCGAGGATCATGTCATCGAAAAACAAATCCAGAAACTGCATGACGCAAAACGCGCCAATGAACTGGAAGGAAAAGTGGTCGCTCCTGTGAAAGCTGAAATCCAGTACGACGACTTTGCTAAAATGGATATTCGCGTCGCTACAATTGTGGAGGCGGAAAGTGTGCCCAAAAGCAAGAAACTTTTGAAACTGAAAGTGGATATCGGCAGCGAACAGCGTACGGTACTCAGCGGAATTTCAGAACATTTCAAACCAGAAGAAATAATCGGTAAAAAAGTTTTATACCTGGCCAACCTCGCTCCCCGTAAAATGATGGGCATGGAAAGTCACGGCATGATCCTGATGGCAGAAGACAAAGACGGCAGCCTGGCTTTCGTTCAACCCGGTAAAGAGATTTGGAACGGAGGAACGGTTAACTAGTCCGGAAATATAAGTCTAAAGGAAAACCCTGATGTATTGCTACATCAGGGTTTTCCTTTTTAAATAGGGTAGATCAGGTCAGTAGTGACTGATTTCTATTCAAATTCTTTTTTCAGCTTGTCATACAAAGCGTTCACCCGGTCCACCAGAACCCGGCATTCTGACTCTGTCATGTTTTCAATCGTGTGCGTTACAGCGTTGGAAATAACCCGTCCTTCTGCATTCAGTTTTGCGCCGAGTTTTTTAGTGTGCCCGAGAATATTTTCCCATTCGCCGATAAGCTCGTCCGAAAAATATTTAGGCTCAATGATGTTAAAATAGGCTGCCTGAGATTTGAGCTGCTCCTTCGGTTTTGCACCGGAGCCGGATACGCGGAGACCGTCTGCCAACTTTGAAAGTTCAATATAGGCAAAGATGTTTGACTTTTTCATAACGTTAACTTGAATATAGGAGGTAATACGTACACGAATATACAGATATGTCACCTTATTTTTTCAATAAAAATTTCAGGTTTACTATATCTTAACATGAAGTATTGGCAGGATGCAATAATTTCTGGTTTAAAGAGTAAAATAACGCTTAATACCTGTAAACCAGGTTATTATTTACAAAAATAAACATCCAAATATTTCGGAATTACCGAAAAATAAAGGCCCCGCAATTCGTCATTGCAAGGCCTTTATATTATAGAAATCCCTATCCCGGGCCGCCTACCAGCGCTCAATATCCACTTTTCTGCGAAAATCATCTTGTTGGTGATTAAATGGAAGAAAAAGGACCAAATGACGTTTGACGGCATCATATCTTGCCGTGATGTTATCAGCGTCTACGCCGTCCGGAATAGTCAGTGTGCTGATAAAACGGATCGTTTTCCATTGTTCTTCTTGCCCTTCATGCTGAGCAAATATTGGCAAAAGGTGGTATAACCGCATTTTGTCTTTAACAATTTCAAGCTCTAAATCTTCGGACTCGATGCCCGGCGCTTTTACTGTTACTTCATAACCATCAGTACCTTTTTTGAGGTTTACTACCGGTTCGCTGTTTCCTCCGTTGATGGTATTGGTAAAATCAATATGCATCAACATCTCCCGCGGTATTTTTATCTTGTTTTCCATGGTGCTTAGCGTTTTGTATTCACATTTATACATCAAACAAAAAAATCCGTACCAGAAATTCCCAATTGGTGTTAAAACAAGTATTGACAATGCAATAAACCAAACTAAACAACTATTAATCAGATCATTAACAAAATAAGTCGATAATAAAATAAGATTATACCACTATCAAAATTATAGTTACTGCCATTTTTACAGTCAACAATTGCATGAAATGCCATTCTGTCTTTAAACCTATCTGATTCATAGACTCCGAAAGATCATAAAGGTTTAATCTTCAATTAATAATATTTTCAATCGATTATACCGGATATACGAAAATGATATCCTCAACGATCATTATGACCTAAATCGCGCGCAGGAGCGATCTGATCACGGACGCGCTGCTTCATTTCCTTCGGTTCCGGAAAATGTCCCTCTCTTTTCCTGTCCCACAAAAGATGGTCATCCACCTTCACGGTATAGCGGCCTGCAACCTCCGAAGGCACCAGTGTGACGGCATGCACATCCGCTGCAAAAGTGGTAAGCAACTCCTGCGCCATCCAGGCTGCACGTAAAAGCCAGCCACATTTAGGGCAATATTCTATGGTTATTGTCGGTTTCATTTTGGGTTATTTTTTTGATAAAGTTAACAAAGGTTCTTTATCAAAAAGATTTCTCTCATTCGGTCTCTTCGGATTTTTGACTAACGATGCCGTAAATAAAAAATGACAAACAGACAACATCGAAAAATCATTTCTATCCGTCCAATGTCCTCAGACCAGGAACAATCCCGAAGGGATCAAATTATTGTAGAAAAGACGTACAAAGATCCGGATCAGAACCCTGAAAGGGTGACATAAATATTCCCGCCCATCTGCCACCCCGATGGGGTTTTGATTGAGAAGGGGCATTTGTTTGCTACAATAAATCCATCCCTTCGGGATTTTGGCCCGTTCCAGCTTTACTTATGTATCCTATTCTAGCGTTGCAAACGCTAAAACAAGAAACCCCTACGCGGTAAATAAAAATGACAAACAGACAACATCGAAAAATCATTTCTATCCGTCCAATGTCCTCAGATCAGGAACAATCCCGAAGGGATGAAATTATTGTAGAAAAGACGTACTAAGATCCGGATCAGAACCCTGAAAGGGTGACATAAGTATTCCACCCCATCTGCCACCCCGATGGGGTTTTGATTGGGGCGGCGACATTTGTTTGCTACAATAAATCCATCCCTTCGGGATTTTGGCCCGTTCCAGCTTTACAAACACTAAACCAAAAAATCCGGGATGAACTTTCATCCCGGATTTCTGTACTAGCCTAACCTTTTTAACCCTAATAAGTATGTTCTGGTAATGTATTTTTCATGACTGATACAAAAGTACAGTGCGCCAGGCTTGCATTTTAGCGTGATTATCCCTGATTTTTCAATCGCGTAAATCCTATTGCCGAAACTGGTAATTATCCCTGATCTAGTAAGTAGAATTACGTGTTTTATTTTAGGAAAACCATATAAAATACTAACAATCAGATATTTATAATCAGATAGCAAACTAGACATTTCTGCTCGTCTTGCCAATCATTTTGCTTCGGACTAATTTTGCGTATCATTAATTTTATTTATTAACTCTCTCCCTTTTTCAAGTACAATTATGGCAAAGTTTACAGGTCACGAAGGCAGGCTTATTTCCTCATTGGAGATTAAATCCCTAACAGAACCACACCATGCGAAAGAAAAAGAAATCGCATCCAGAGGTGAAAATTACATCAAAGCTGAATTTTTCGGTATCCACACATTCAACAAATTAATACAATCATACGGTGAAAGTTGTGTCGGTTTTCGCGTATATTACGGCAACAGAGAGGAAGACCATAATGGAGATGAGCCGGTAATCGGAAAAGGGAAACCAACATCCCGACTGATTATTGTCCCTGTATCCGCAGACGGTAAAGACATCACAAAGGGTATGGGATTGAAAGATATGCCTAATGGTGATGATGATGGAATGACAGGAGGTCCTGTTTGTCCAAATCATTGCTAAAATTAAAACAACATTGCAAAATGGTTGAAAAATACATCTCTTACTTTGCCCATCAACCTCTTGCATGTATAACCGTTTTCAGTACTTTATTGCCATTAGCATTTATTTGTTACCGTAAAGCAGGTGTAGATCCGTCATTTCGTTTATTATTGATTTTCTTGATATTCAAGATTTCTACCGATATTATAATGTTACATTACGCCACATTTAGATGGAACAATATCATCTATTATAACGTCGGCATTCCAGTTCGTTACGTGCTTCTAAGTGGAATGTTTTATTATAAATTCGAATCTAAAATATTGAGAAAGTGGATTCTAAATATAATGATAGTATTTTTGATTTTTTCAGTTTGGGATATTGTTTCAGTTAATCCGGATATTTTAGATCTACACGGGCATAGAATGGTAGCATATGCTACTACCTTAGAAAGTTTGTTAATGCTTTTCTGGATCCTTATTTATTTTTACGAGACTATCAGATCACTAAAAATTCCGAATCTACTGTCATTCCCTTTTTTTTGGATTTGCTCTGGGTTGCTACTTTTTTACGCCAGTTTTGCATTTGTTGCACCATTTTTGACATATGTGTTCAAATGGGAGAACTGGTTAAATATTGGTTTTGTAAGTTATGTTCCGTACGTTTTTGAAATAGTAACTAATATTTTTCTTTGTATCGGAGTAAGCTTTTTTTCGCCTAGATATTATGCAGAACATTGAAGAGCTCAAATTAGCTATTATAATATCTATAATAGCTATGTTAACAATGGCATTTTTTGTCATCCTCTTCGTCATGTTTTATCAAAAACGGCAACTACATCAGGAAAAGAAACTTCGTGAAATTGAAAAGGATCATCAGCGGAAGCTCCTTGACACCGCACTGAATTCCGAAGAAAACGAACGCAGACGCATTGCACAGGATCTTCACGATGATATTGGAACGATGTTATCACTTACTAAGCTGAGTCTGAATCAGCTTAGTAAGCTGGTAGCAGAATCTGACATCAAGGAAGATCAGATTATGCGAAAATCGCAGTCGCTGGTGGAGGAGACGATATTGCATGTCCGCAGAATCACCCGCGATCTGGTACCAACCACGCTGGAACGATTTGGTCTAGCAGCAGCGATTGAAGAATTTATCAACAAACTGGAAGAAGATAATAACCTCAGACTTTCTTTTCGTGCCAATACCGAGGATGCGCCGCGTCAGAGTCAGAAAGTTGAGCTCACCATTTACCGGATTATGCAGGAACTTGTAAACAATTCGATCAAGCATTCGAAATGTTCACAGATTGAAATTAACTTGCAGGTAAATAGTAAATTCATTGGTCTTATTGTAACGGACAACGGTATCGGTTTCGATCCTGAAATGATCAAAGAAAACAATCTGGCTGGCCTCGGACTGTTGGGTATTGAAAGCCGGCTCGCTATTGTGGACGGCACCATTGCGTATGAAAAACCGAAATCCGGTGGCTGTCGGGCATTTGCTCAGATACCGGTGGTTCACGCGTCCGGAAACAAACCAGAGCCATTACATCCATTTCGCCGTGAGCGAATGACAATTTGACACCATGAAAACCTTGAAACTGGGCATAGCAGACGATCACGAATTATTCAGAAAAGGATTTATTTCCATGCTGAGTAACATTCCTGACTTTGATTTCGTCCTCGAAGCGGCCAACGGACAGGAACTTCTGGACAAGTTGCCGGGTAACGTACCCGATATCGTTTTCATGGACCTGCAAATGCCCGTTATGGATGGAATTCAGGCCACAGAGCTCGCTTTTGAGCGTTTCCCTGAAATCAAGATCATCGTCGTTTCCATGTACAACGAGGATCGTTTCGTTATTCACATGCTTGAAAAAGGCGTTCAGGGTTATTTATTGAAAGATACCAGCCCGGACGAAGTTGAAAAAGCAATCCGCCGCGTATCCGAGGAAGGTTTTTATTACAATGATTTTGTCTCCAAAGCGATGCACCGCAAAATGGTGAACCGCCAACCCAATAAACATCCGTTTTTCCCGAATTCATGCAACGTGGCCCTTTCCGCCCGTGAAAAAGAGGTGCTTCAGTTAATCTGTGACGGGCTGTCAACCACTGAAATAAGCGATAAACTTTTTATCAGTGTCCGCACCGTTGAAGGTCACCGCCTGCGTGTGCTTGAAAAAACGGGCACAAAATCCACCGCCGCCGCCGTAGCTTTTGCCTACAAAAATCAGCTGCTTTGATAGCTTTTAGCGATTAGGAGTTAGTGTTTAGACTGCCCGTCAAAAATTTTCACGCAAGCCTTCTGCTGGAAATCTTTGCCTTTATCAACATATTACTTCCTTTTTTTTTATCTTTCCAAACCATAAAAAAAAAAGTTTGGTATGTCTTGAAAATCAGAACTTTCGGCTAATTCTGTCATTCTCTCATTCAATCATTGCTCAAATGAAAGTACTTATTGTTTGTACCAACCACGATAGTTATCCAACCAAGTCGGGAAAAACAGGGTTATGGCTGAGCGAGTTGACGCATTTTTATGAAGTAATGACCAGGCGAAGAGTATTGATAGACCTTGTGAGTCCGAAAGGCGGAAAAATTCCCGTGGATGAAAGAAGTATGGATTTAAAAGACGAGGTAAATCAGAAGTATTTGGCCGACAGTACGTTTCTGGAAAAGTTTGAGAATTCGTTAAAACCATCCGATATAAACCCGAAGGATTACCGGCTTATCTATTTTACAGGAGGAAACGGCGGTCTGTGGGACTTCCCCGATAACACCGAATTACAGGAAATAACGAGGTCAATTTATGAGAACAATGGCATGGTCACGGCAGTTTGCCACGGCGTAAGCGGCCTTTTAAACGTAAAACTTTCCGACGGCTCTTACCTGATCCATGACAAATACGTGACCGGATACGCACATGTGGAAGATACCCTGATGAGCTTCGTAAGTGAAGTTCCTTTTTACCTGGAAGACCTGCTAAAAGCAAGAGGGGCGCATTACACCAAGGCCATGATCCCGTTCGTCGAATTTATTGAAATGGACGAAAGGCTTATTACAGGCCAAAATCCAAATTCGGCCAAAAAAGTAGCTTCAAAGGCTCTTGAAGAGCTTTTTGAAAAATAAAGGAGCAAAAAGCAGACAGAGAATATACCCGATCTGCTTTTTTCTCCCAATATAAAATCTCTTACAATTGTTTTTCAAACAAAGACTTCAGTGTTGGAAGGATCAGATCTTTCTCCGAAACGATCGGATTTTCGATTCCCCAGTCAATGCCCAAATCAGGATCATTCCATAAAATACCCGACTCAGCGCCTTTGTTATAGACATTGGTACATTTATAACTAAATACAGAATCTTCCAGAGCCACAAAACCATGCGCGAATCCCTCCGGAACGTAGGCCATGTTGTTGGTATCGCTGCGCAATTCAAAAACCTCGTGTTTTCCAAAAGTAGGCGAATCAGGACGAATATCGACGGCCACATCCAAAACCCTTCCCGAGATCACGCGGACCAGCTTTCCCTGCGCAAAAGGTGCGTTCTGAAAATGCAGACCTCTGACAACTCCTTTTATGGAAAATGACTGATTATCCTGTACAAAGTTTGTTGGCAAGCCTAATTTTCTAAACAATTCCTCATTGTAAGATTCAAAAAAGAATCCTCTGTCGTCTTCAAAAACACGTGGGATAATTTCAACTAAACCGGCAATGGATGTTTCTCGGATCTGCATAATGATTGTTTGAATTTTCTTTTTTAAAGAGCCATAGTATTTAATGTGCCCCCAAATTTATGAATCTATTTGCAGAGGTTGTAATTTCGGCACATTATTTCGAAATAACATGACATACGAAGCGCTTTTTGACCACATCTCCCAAAAGAAATCTTATCTCTGCATAGGACTTGACACAGATATACGTAAAATCCCAGCTCACTTGTTAAAAGAGAGCGATCCCGTATTTGAATTCAATAAACAGATTATTGAAGCCACGGCGGATTACTGCGTTTCATATAAACCCAATATCGCTTTTTATGAGGCGCTGGGAGCAAAAGGCTGGGAAAGTCTGCAAAAGACGATGGAATATATTCCAAAAAGTCATTTTACGATTGCAGATGCCAAAAGAGGTGATATCGGAAATACTTCGGGTCTGTACGCGCGTACTTTCTTCGATCCCGCTTCTTCCGGGTTAAATTTTAACTCTGTGACTGTCGCTCCTTATATGGGGAGTGATTCCGTTACGCCGTTTCTTGATTTTGAGGACAAGTGGGTGATTTTGCTTGCGTTAACCTCGAATTCCGGTGGGGCCGATTTTCAAAGGATCGAAACCAAAGACGGATTTTTATACGAGCAGGTTTTAAAAACCTCGCAAACATGGGCCGGCGCAGACCGGATGATGTATGTCGTTGGCGCAACACAGGCACATGATCTGGCCAATATCCGAACCATTGTCCCTGATCATTTCCTGCTTGTACCCGGTGTAGGCGCACAGGGCGGAAATCTGGAAGAGGTTTCGCGTTATGGTATGAATAAAAGCTGCGGATTACTGGTCAATGCTTCCAGAAGCATTATTTATGCCGGAAACGGACTTGATTTTGCTCAAAAAGCGAAGGAAGAGGCACAGGCTTTACAAAAAGAAATGGCGGTTTATCTTGATCAGTATTGCAAGTAGGCTAAGACCGGTCATTTCTGAATATTTTTACAAATCCATTCAATTTATTCCCAATGCAGCTTTCAGAACAAAGTACATATACCATACAAAATATCGACCCGGTCCAGCTTGTTGAAGAGTTCGGCAGTCCGCTTTATGTTTACGATGGCGGCACCATCCGCCGGAAAGTACAGGAATTGCAGCATGCTTTTTCCGGTGTTAACATGAAGATCAAATTTGCGTGTAAAGCCAATACCAACCTTGCCATTTTGCGTTTGATGCGCGAAATCGGTGTGGAGCTCGATGTTGTTTCCCCAGGAGAACTGGAAATAGGAAAACTGGCCGGCTTTGATACCAAGCATATCACTTTTACACCCAGTGGTGTACCTTTTCACGAAGTAAAAACGGCCGTAGAAGCAGGTGCTGTTGTCAATATCGACAGTATTCCTTTGCTCGAATGGTTTGGACAGACGTATGGCAATACAAAACCGTGTCTGATCCGTTTGAAACCGAATGTGGCCGCGGGTGGAAATATCAAGATCATGACGGCACACGCAGATTCCAAGTTCGGAATTTCTGTTTTGCTGCTGGATCAGATTCTTGAAGTGGTAAAAAAATACGACATCAAAGTGATTGGATTGCACCAGCACACAGGATCAGACATTAAAGATGCAGAGCCTTTTTTACAGGTGGCCGATATCGTTTTTGAAGCCGCTTTACAATTTCCTGACCTCGAAATTATTGATTTGGGTGGCGGATTTAAAGTTTCCTACAAACCAAACGACCCGATCACAGACATGGAGCTTTTGGGAAACAAGATTTCTGAACGTTTCAAAAACTTCTGTGCAAAATATGGCCGTGAGCTGCAATTGTGGTTTGAGCCAGGTAAGTTTTTGGTAAGTGAGTGCGGAAATTTGTTAGTAAATACAACCGTGGTGAAGGAAGACCCGGCCCGTACATTTGTCCACATCGACTCAGGTTTAAATCATCTGATCAGACCGATGATGTATGGCTCCTACCATCATATTTTGAATGTATCCAATCCGGCAGGCGTTGAAAAAGAATATACAATCGTTGGCTACATCTGCGAAACCGACACTTTCGCGACCGACCGTCCTTTGCCCGAAGTTCGTCAGGGGGATGTTCTTGCGTTTCTGAATGCAGGCGCTTATGGTTACACGATGAGCTCCAACTATAACGCTCGTTTCCGTCCGGCTGAAGTTTTAGTCGATAACGGCAAGGCCAAACTGGTGAGAAGGCGCGAGACTCTGGAAGACTTGTTACGCACGCAGGTAGGTTTCGCAGAGTAACGCGGAGACAAAAAAGAGGTGCACTGAGTTTATTTTCATAAAACTCTGTGCACCTCCTTTTACCTCTGTGGTTCCGCGCGGCGTCCGCTCTGTGTAACCTAAAAAAACCTACCCAATTTTCAAGTGGAAAGATTTTGCTTTTGTCAATGCTTCGTAACCTACTTTTGAAAGCGTAACACCTCTTCCTGAATTTTTCACGCCTGTCCAGGCCAAAGCGGGGTCAAGATAATCGCAGCGGTTCATAAACCAGGTTCCCGTTTCCACCTGTTCACCGATGGCTAACGCCGCGTCAATATCATTCGTCCAGATAGACGCTGTCAGTCCATATTGACTGTCATTCATAAGTCTAATCGCTTCCTCATCACTTTTCACGGACATAATCCCAACGACCGGAGCAAAACTCTCCTCCGTCATGATCTGCATGGTATGGTCTACATCAACCAAAACCTGAGGAGCCATGTAAGGCGTTCCCTCTTTATGTGCAGGAAATAGTGCCGGATCTATCAATGTTTTCGCTCCCTGCGCTACGGCTTCGTCGATTTGCTTCTGTGCAAAAACAGCCGCCGAAGTCCGGACCATAGGCCCCAAAGTCGTATCGGCGTTTAACGGATCGCCCAGGATGTAGGTTTTTGTCATCGCAACAAACTCCTTGACAAACTTATCGTACACATCTTCGTGGACATAAATACGCTCAATCCCGCAACATGACTGCCCGGAATTAAAGAACGAACCATCCACCAGATTTTCAACCGCATCCGCGAGGTTCGCATCAGCGCGCACATAAGAAGGATCTTTCCCGCCCAATTCTAGTCCGCCTACGATAAACCGCTCATTGATTGATTTCTGCACGGCATGACCGCCCTCCACAGAACCTGTGAAAGCAACATAGGAAGTTCTTTCATCAGCAATGACACGAGCCACCTGTTCGTGACTTAAATGTAAATATTGAAAAACGCCTTCCGGCAAACCTGCATAAGCAAAAGCTGCGGCATAACGTTCCGCGCACAGCGGTGTTTGCTGCGCGTGCTTCAAAATAACGGTGTTGCCTGCCATGATTGCAGGAATCACCGAATTGACGGAAGTCAGATAAGGGTAATTCCAGGGCGCAACGACAAAAACAACGCCAACCGGATCTCGGCGAATAAACCGCCTGAAACCCTCAATTTCCTCTACTTCCACATCGGCCAGAGTCTGTTCCGCTACGCCGATCATGTATTTTGCCCGCTCCTGAAAACCTCTCCGGATTTCGTTGGCGGTATAACGGACCGGCCTTCCCATTTGCCAGGTAAGTTCCAAACCAATTTCGTCGGCGTTATTCAGAAAATACTCAACGGCTTTATGGCAAAAAGCTGCGCGCTGGGCAACTGTCGTTTTTTTCCACTCTTTTTGCGCTTCGGTTGCTTTGGCCAAAGCATTCTCAATCATTTCATTGGATGCCAGCGGCCGTTCCAGATATACCGACCCATCAACCGGGCTTATTGTTGTTTGCATAAATCAAAAGTTAGAAAAGATTCAGGAAAACCTCACCCCGACTTTTATCAAAGCGGTGTCACGTAAGCAGACGTTATACCGCCATCAACCAAAAAGTCAGTGCCCGTTACAAATGATGACTCGTCGGAAGCAAGGAACAAAACAGCGGACGCCATTTCCTTCGCTTCTCCAAAACGCCCCATTGGAATATGTACCAGACGACGTTGTTTTTTTTCCTCGGTATTTAAAAACTTCATCAGTAATTCCGTACGCAAAGGTCCCGGGCACAAGGCATTGACGCGAATATTTTCACGTGCATGGATGATCGCCAATTCGCGTGTTAATGCCAAAACAGCCCCTTTACTGGCCGTATACGCAACCTGTGGCGTAGCCGCTCCAAGAATAGCTACAAAAGATGCCGTATTGATGATCGACCCACCGCCCGCGCGCTGAAGTGCCGGAATACCATATTTACATCCCAGAAAAACACCTTTTGCGTTGATGTTCATCGTCAGATCCCAGATCGATTCTTCGGTTGTAACGGCGTTGTCATCATCACTGTGCATGATACCGGCGTTATTGAACAAGATGTTCAGTTTCCCGAATTTTTCTTCTGTAAAAGCAACCATGGCTTGACAATCAGCCGCTTTCGAAACATCTGCATGAAGATAAAAAGCATCACCACCTTCAGCGGTGATCAAATCTACCGTTTCCTGTCCGGCTGCGTCATTCACGTCCGTTACAACAATTTTAGCTCCTTCCTTGGCAAATAAAAGAGCAGTTTCCCGCCCGATTCCGCCACTTCCACCCGTGATGAGGGCGACTTTATTTTCTAAACGCATTGGTTAATGTATTAAGGGATTGAATAATAGTAATTGAGTTTATATATCTGTAATTCAATTTTTTGACAAGAACAGGAGGCTCCTATGGAGCCAAAATTATCTATAAATCCAAGCTTTTTCTATAAACAGGCAGCCACGACGTGGCCAAAAACATCCAAACAAAAACAATTCATTAAAACATATTCCTTTTTGCTATCACGCCCCTTTAGGAGCGCCCTGTTTATAGCAAAAAAAGTTCTCAATCGTTTTACCGACTCCTTAGGAGTCGCCTCTTTAGGGTCCTTCAAATTTTTACATTTCCCAAGCCTTGACCAAAAGGAGGCTCTTAAGGAACCAAATACATTGATAAATCTGAACCTTTTCTATAAACAGGTAGCCACGACCGGGCCAAAAACATCCAAACAAAAACAATTCATTAAAACATATTCCTTTTTGCTACCACGCCCCTTTAGGAGCACCCTGTTTATAGCAAAAAGAATTCTCAATCGTTTTACCGACTCCTTAGGAGTCGCCTCTTTAGGGCCCTTCAAATTTTTATATTTCCCAAGCCTCGACCAAAAGGAGGCTCTTACGGAGCCAAAATTATCTATAAATCCAAGCTTTTTCTATAAACAGGTAGCCACGACGTGGCCAAAAACATCCAAACAAAAACAATTCATTAAAACATATTCCTTTTTGCTATCACGCCCCCTTTAGGAGCGCCCTGTTTATAGCAAAAAAACACTTCAACAACCCACCGACTTCTTAGGAGTCGCCTAAGGCAAACTATCGAAAAAATCAAACAAATACTTCTCCTCAAAAGAGACATTAAATTTTTTCAAAAAATCACAATACTCTTCCTTAAATGTTCTTTTCCTATGATGTTCCTCTTGATTCAAAATATATTTAACTACCACATCGATATGGGAATGTGAATAAGAAAAAACTCCATATCCCTCCTGCCATCCAAATCTAAAATTGGTCCATTTTTTCGCATTAACAAACTCATTGCTTTCTACTTTTATTTCTTTTACAAAATCTGAAATTGATGTCACGGGTTTAAAACCAACGAAAATATGGACATGATCCGGCATACAATTAACGGCTAACATTTTCGCCTTTCGATTTTGAACCAAAGAGGTGAAATATTTCTGCAACTCTTCTTTATGCATTTTCGGTATTAAACTTTCTCTGTTCTTTACCGCAAACACGAATTGCAGATAAATCTGGGAATAAGTATTTGGCATTTTTTATATGGTTAGTGTGTGAATGATGCATATTATTTTTTCTAAAATCTGACAGGAGGCTCCTATGGAGCCAAAATCATCTATAAATCCAAGCTTCTTCTATAAACAGGTAGCCACGACGTGGCCAAAAACATCCAAACAAAAACAATTCATTAAAACATATTCCTTTTTGCTACCACGCCCCTTTAGGAGCACCCTGTTTATAGCAAAAAGAATTCTCAATCGTTTTACCGACTCCTTAG
>NZ_JAVFVU010000017.1 GCF_030929615.1 Dyadobacter sp. LHD-138
AGGAGTCGCCTCTTTCCGGCCCTTCAAATTTTTATCCTATTTCCTTCCCAAGCGTCGACCAAAAGGAGGCTCCTACGGAGCCAAATACATTGATACATCTGAACCTTTCCTACAAACAGGTAGCCACTGCGTAGCTCCGAGCATCCAAATAAAACAGCTAATTAAAAACATCCTATATTCTCTATCACGCTCCTTTAGGAGCATCCTGTTTATAGCAATGGACTTGCTCAACCACCCGCCTGACTCCTTAGGAGTCGCCTGTTGTCCGCTTCAATTCTTATTAAATTTACCAAAAACAGTCAGCTACCATGTGACTAAAAATCGTCAAATCCGTTCAAAATACCGTTTCCGTTCCCAGTCCGTTACCGACATGTCGTATGCATGCTGCTCTGTTTTGAAAAAATGGGTGTAATGCTCCACCACATCCTTTCCGAACGTCTCTTTTGCAAATTCGCTTTGTTCAAAAATAGCGGTTGCTTCTGCCAGAGTATACGGAACTCTCGGCAAATGCGCTGCGGCATATATATCCCCGACAAAACATTCCGGAGGTTCGATTTTATTCTTTATTCCTGCCAAACCCGACGCCAATGAAGCCGCGAAAGCAAGATATGGATTACAATCCGCACCGGGAATCCGGCACTCAATCCGTAAACTTGGTCCTTGTCCTACAACCCTGAATCCGGCCGTCCTATTATCATAACTCCACGCCAAACGCGTTGGAGCCCATGATCCGTCAACGAAACGTTTGTAAGAATTAACCGTAGGTGCGTAAAATGGCATAACGTCCGGCACATGTTTAATCCAGCCTCCTAAAAACCAGCGAAAAATATCTGAACCTTTCACCGGACCAAACTGCTGATCCCCGGCAAACGCATTTTTTCCGTCTTTCCACAAACTCATATGAATGTGACTGCTGGAACCCGCTTGTCCCGTCGCAAATTTCGCCATAAAAGTGACCGAAAAACCCATGGCATCAGCCACTTCCTTCATGCATTGTTTATAGATCACATGGTTATCGGCCATCGGGAGTGCCTCTGCGTAGCGGACATTTAATTCATGCTGCCCCAGCCCCCATTCACCTTTTGAAGTTTCAATCGGAACGCCTGAGTTTTTCAAGTGACGACGAACCGCCGAAGTATATTTTTCATTTCGCGTTCCCTGAAGAATGTGATAATCTTCCAGGTAATATCCAGCCGGCGTTAAATCCTGGTAATGTTTTTGAAAAGCGTCTTTGTAAGTATTTTCAAGCAGATAATATTCCAGTTCAGAGGCCGCAAAACATTTCAGATTATCAAAACCTGCCGCATTTTCCAGCTGTTTGTTCAATATAGAGCGTGGTGCAACCGGCACAGGTGCGTGTGTTTTTTCATCAAAAACATCACAAATAACCAACGCTGTTTTTTCAAGCCAATCGGCTATACGCAATGTTGACAGCTCAGGAACCATGTGAAAATCTCCGTAACCCAGTTCCCAATTCGCATAGGTATAACCCGGCACGGGCTCCATTTCCATATCAGTTGTAAGCAAATAATCACAGCCATGTGTACCGGATTTCAGCACACTGTCGATAAAATAATCCGCATCCACCCGCTTCCCCATCAGCCTGCCGTAATGATCCGTAAAAGCTACGATCACTGTTTCCAATTCTTCAAGCTCAACTTTTTTTTCAAAATCCTCTTGTGTGAGAAAACCTTTAACGGGCATAGGAAAGTTATGGTTAACGTAATTTATCTATTTTGGCACGCATTGGAAATTTAAGCATTACCTTTTTGCCGGAGGCTTTTTCCAGCATTGGGGTTAATATTTTTGTCGCATTTTCTTTTGTCTGATCCAGAATCCCCATATCCAGCGCCGATTTCTGAATCTGTTTTTCGGCTTGCAAATATGCTTCGTTTACCAATTTCCCTTCCTCCATAAAAGCATATTCGGTATTGTAAACTTTGGAACGTTCATGGTCAATTTTAAAAACGCATAGCTCCGGTTCCGGCATATTTACCACCAAAATTTCCTGTTCGGATGTGATATCCGCAATCTGTATTTTAGTTAAATCCACACAACCGATCGCCTCCCCCTGCACGATCAAAACCGCTTTTGCATTCGGCAGCCACGTTTTTACCACTTCCTGTTCCACGACATCCTTAAAATTATACTTTACCAGTTCCAGTTTACCCATGGCGGTCATTTCCTGCAATACCAGGGTATGAACCGTTTCGGTTCTATCTTTTCCCGAAACCCAGTCCGGAATCCAGTTTCCGGTACTGAAATTATCCCATATCGATTTTAGTCCTGCCAGAATAAGTACAAACAAAATCAATCGCAGGATGAAAGGAATCAATCGCATAATACGCTTTTAAATGAAAAACAGCTCTGACACAAAATTCACCGGGCCTCTGCAATTTCCGCATTCTTTCTCGCCATCCGTTGCGCCAGTACACTCGCAGCGATAAGCTGCAACGCGTGGTAGAGCATTATCGGCAGCAATATTACACCGGCATAAGACGCGCCTGAAAAAAGAACTTTGGACATGACAGCACCTTGAATCAGAGATTTCTTTGAGCCACAAAATACTGCTGTTATCTCATCTTCCCTACTAAAATGCAATAAACGACTAAAAAATCTCAGCATTAAAAAGATCAGGAAGAACAGCACCAGCATTCCTATTCCTAAAAGTACGATATCTTTAATTTCAAATCCACTAAATAAATGTTCGCCGAAAGACTCGCAAAAGGAAGTATATACAATCAGTAAAATAGTCGACTGATCAAAATACCGGATCTTCTTTTTGTTCCTTTCCGCAAAATCTCCCCAGGACTTGTTTAACAGCAATCCCAGACCAACCGGTAATACTACTTGCAAAGACAGTTTTCCGACTACTCCCATCAAATCAAAATGCCCGGAAGCAGTATCCAGCACAAGACCCATCCAGAGCGGCGTGATAAAAACTCCCAATAAACTCGATATGCTGGCGTTAAAAATCGCGGCCGGAATATTACCATGCGCGATCGAAACCATCACAACGGCAGACGAAACGGTTGAAGGCAGTGTCGTCAAAAAAAAGATCGACAACCATAACATTTCATTTTCTGAACCGCCGAAAAGCGGGCGGCAAGCGAGGGCAATAAGCGGGAAGAAAACAAATGTGGAAATATGGATCATGGCGTGCAGGCGCCAGTTGGTCAGGCCCGCTTTTAGTTTCTCGGGACTAAGACGAAGTCCGTAAAAAAAGAAAACAACAGAAACGCCATAGGTAGCAATTTCATTCAGCGGAACCGGGCTCGTTTTCATTCCCGGATACGGCCAAACATAGGCCAGCCCGATCATACCAATCAACGCAAGTAAAAAACCATCCAAACCTGCCTTCTGAGCTAAAACAACAATCTTATTCATGCACTGTCCAGTTACTAAATTCAAATCACATCCAGGGAAATGTTTACATAAGTTATTGGTACAACAACATTTGTAGTCTTTAGGTTATAACCCGTAATGTTTTTCACAAAAAATTCGCTCTTACAATAAGGTAAAATAGTATAATATATGAAAATAAATCCCGCATTTGTTATTTCCATTCTCTTTCTGCTGCTTAGCATTTCATCGCAGGCGCAATGGAAATTGGTGTGGTCCGATGAATTTGACAGGGACGGCAAGCCAAACGCAAGCAACTGGAAGGCTGAAAAAGGTTTTGTTCGCAATCACGAATTCCAGTGGTTTCAGGAAGACAACGCCTATTGCAAAAACGGCATGCTGATCATCGAGGCGCGTAAAGAGGAGGTTAAAAACCCAAATTATGTTGCGGGAAGCAAAAACTGGAAAGAAGAACGCCCCACTGCGCATTACACTTCTGCCAGTATGATTACGCAGGGTTTGCAGCATTTTCAATATGGACGTTTTGAAATGAAAGCCAAAATAGATACACGATCGGGGATGTGGCCGGCTTTCTGGACACTAGGCAATAAGGGCGAATGGCCTGAAAATGGCGAAATAGATATTATGGAATATTACCGCGGTACAATTCTCGCCAATGCGGTGTGGGGTTCTATGGAAAAATGGAAAGGGATTTGGAGTACCGTAAAAAAGCCGGTTTCAGAATTTAACGATCCGGAATGGTCCAGTAAATTTCACATCTGGCGAATGGATTGGGACGAAAAAAGCATCAGGCTTTATGTAGATGATCTTTTGATGAACTCCATTGATCTCGAAAAAACCTATAATGCGAAAGACCCGCATAAGAACCCTTTCCGACAGCCACACTACATTTTAGTCGGGATGGCCGTTGGCGGCGATAATGGTGGCGATCCTTCAAAAACTGAATTCCCGGCCCGTTACGAAATCGACTATGTTAGGGTTTATCAGAAATAACAGAGGTTCAAATCTCAAATAAAAATGGCGCAGGATTTACATTCTGCGCCATTTTTTATTTATTCAAAGTCATATCGATAGATATCCGTAATTTCGGTACCTGCCGGCATGTCAACGATCGGCTTGATGATTCCATTATTAAGGCCAAACACCCAGCCATGCAAATCCAGCTTTTGACCACGGTTCCATGCCTTCTGAATAATGGTTGTTTTTAAAAGGTTGTTCACCTGCTCCACTACATTAAGCTCAACCAATCGGTTGGTACGTGCAGTTTCATCCTCAATGGCATCCAGTTCAACCGCGTGTTTTTGATAAACATCTTTAATATTGCGCAGCCATTTATTGATCAATCCAAGGTCCTGATGCGTCATAGCTGCCTTCACACCGCCACAGCCGTAGTGACCGACAACCAGAATATGTCTTACTTTTAAAACTTCAACAGCATACTGGAGTACACTTAACATATTCATATCCGTGCTGACAACAAGGTTCGCAACATTTCTATGCACAAACATATCGCCGGGACGTGCACCTGTTAGTTCCTCAGCAGGCACGCGGCTATCGGAACAGCCAATCCAAAGAAAATCAGGTTTTTGATCTGCGGAAAGTCTGTCAAAATAATGCTCATCCAGTTCCAGTTTTTTAACTGCCCATTCTTTATTCGCTTCCAGAAGTCGTTGATATAGTTTCATCTAATTTTCGATCTAGGTTGTTTCGAGTGGCAATATAGTGTAAATCTGCGTTTCTATTACTGAAAAGCACATTTTCGAAAGTATTATCAGGGCGGAACAATTATTTCATTCCCCTTCTATTTATTCAAAACAGTCATTTTCTTAGCGCCGGATTTTACATTCCGGACAACATCAATACCCCTATGGATCGGCTTATCAGCTATTACTTTCTCCGATTTTTACAATATTACAAGTTCAACACGGCAATCATTATCCTGTCTCTTTCCCTTTCACCCAAAAAATCCGTAAATTTGCGGTCTGAAAATTTAGAAAGTGCCAAATAACGAAGCTGACAGCCAACCGCTGGCAGCTAACAGCCAATATGAACTACAAAGAGTATAAAAACCTCAGTTATCCACAAATTGGTGATGATATACTGAAATTCTGGAAAGACAATAGAATATTTGAAGCGTCGGTTGATACGCGTGAAGGTTCTCCCTCATTTACTTTTTATGAAGGCCCGCCTTCCGCTAACGGAACTCCGGGTATTCACCACGTGATGGCACGTTCGATTAAGGATATTTTCTGTCGTTACAAAACACTTCAGGGCTTTCAGGTTAAGCGTAAAGGTGGCTGGGATACGCACGGCCTGCCAGTTGAATTACAGGTTGAAAAAGAACTTGGCATTACAAAAGACGATATCGGAAAAACAATTTCCGTAGAAGAATACAATGAAAGATGCCGCCAGACGGTCATGAAATTTACGGATCAGTGGAATGATCTTACAGAAAAAATGGGCTACTGGGTGGATCTTGAAAATCCATACGTAACCTACGAAAATAATTACATCGAAAGCCTTTGGAGCTTACTTAAAAAACTGTACGACAAAGGATTGCTATATAAAGGCTACACCATTCAGCCCTATTCACCAGCTGCCGGAACGGGCCTTTCGTCGCACGAGTTGAACATGCCTGGCACGTACAAAGACGTGAAAGACACGACGATTGTGGCGATGTTTAAGGTAAAAACAGTGGAAAGTTATCCTGTTTTTGCAGATGTTACCGGCTTGGTTGATCTGCGCATATTGGCCTGGACGACAACACCATGGACTTTGCCTGCAAACTCAGCGTTGACGGTTGGGGCTAACATTACGTACGTATTGGTAAAAACCTTCAATCCTTATACCTACGAACCGGTTGAAGTGGTTCTGGCTAAGGATTTGGTTGGAAAATATTTTACCGAAAAAGGTGAAGACGGAGACTTTGAGGGTTATGCGGCGAGCGATAAGAAACTATTGCCGTGGACTGTCTTGAAGGAATTCAAAGGAAAAGATCTGGAAGGTGTTGAATATGAGCAACTGATGCCTTACGTTCAGCCTGACAAACCTGCTTTCCGGGTGATCATCGGTGATTTCGTAACGACAGAGGACGGAACAGGCGTTGTGCATACTTCGCCAACTTTTGGGGCGGACGACTTCCGGGTTGCTCATGCCAATGGAATCCCTGCCATTATGGTGAAAGATGAAAACGGCAAAGAAGTACCGATCGTTGACCGTCGCGGACGTTTTGTGAAAGAAATCACAGACTATGCAGACCGTTTCGTTAAACCTGAATATTACTCCGCGGAAGAACAGGCTGATCCGGAATTCCGTGCAACGGATGTGTTGATCGCTATCAGACTGAAAGAGGAAGGCAAAGCTTTTAAAGTTGAAAAATACGAGCACACGTATCCGCATTGCTGGCGTACGGATAAACCGGTATTATACTATCCGCTGGATAGCTGGTTTATCAAGACCACGGCGATGAAGGATAAGCTGGTTGAACTGAACAAAACCATCAACTGGAAACCAGAAAGTACCGGAACGGGTCGTTTCGGAAACTGGCTGGAAAACCTGGTTGACTGGAACTTATCACGTTCTCGTTACTGGGGTACCCCGCTTCCGATCTGGCGCAGTGAGGATGGAGAAGAAGTTTGTGTAGGCGCGATCAGCGAGCTGAAACGGTTGCTTGAAAAAGCGAATGCTTCCGGTAAATTGTCCTCAGAACAGGCGGAAAGCAACAAAACCTATCTTGCAAAACTGGGCGACGGAGATTTCGATCTGCACCGTCCTTATGTTGACAATATCTATTTTGTTTCATCACAAGGCAACGTCATGTTCCGCGAGCCGGATCTGATTGACGTTTGGTTTGACTCGGGTGCGATGCCTTATGCACAATGGCATTATCCTTTTGAAAATCACGAAATTTTCAACGAAAGTTATCCGGCGGATTTCATCTCGGAAGGTGTTGACCAGACACGTGGCTGGTTCTTCACGCTTCATGCGATTGCGGGCATGTTATTTGATTCGGTAGCATTTAAAAATGTCGTTTCTACCGGTTTGGTTTTGGATAAAAACGGAAACAAGATGTCAAAACGTCTTGGAAACGCCGTGGATCCATTCGAGACTTTGGGGAAATACGGTCCTGATGCGACGCGCTGGTACATGATCACCAATGCCGAGCCATGGGATAACCTGAAATTCAATATCGACGGAATCCAGGAAGTGCAGCGTAAGTTTTTTGGAACTTTGCTGAACACTTATAACTTCTTTGCCCTTTACGCAAACCTGGACGGCTATAATTTCCATGAAGCCACAGCAGTTCCTGTTGAAAGCAGAACAGAGCTGGACCGCTGGATTTTATCAAAACTGAATACGTTGATCAAAGAGGTTGGCGAGCAGTTTGACGATTACAACCCGACAAAAGCGGGCCGTTTGGTGCAGGATTTCGTAACAGATCAGCTTTCAAACTGGTATATCCGTTTGAATCGCCGCCGTTTCTGGAATCCATCCAGTGAAAATGCCGGATTAACGGAAGATAAAAAGGCAGCTTACGAAACTTTACAACATTGTTTGGTAACGGTTTCTCAGTTGATGTCGCCAATCGCTCCTTTCTTTGCTGAATGGTTGTACAAAAGCCTGACGGACGGAATAAGAGAAGAATCGATCAAAGCGAATTCCCACTTAAAATACGACTCGGTACACCTTACACATTGGCCGGTTGTTGAGTATAGCGACATCGACCTGGATCTGGAAGAAGCGATGGAAATGGCTCAGTCGATCAGCTCGCTAGTTCATTCGATCCGTAAAAAACATAAATTAAAAGTACGTCAGCCACTTTCAAAAGTATTGATCCCGGCTTTAACAGAAAAAACAAGTCGTCAGATCCATCAGGTTGCTTCGATTATCCTGTCAGAAGTTAATGTGAAAGATGTTGACGCCATCAACGATAACGACGGATTTTTCCATAAAAGAGCGAAACCAAACTTTAAGGTTTTAGGTAAAAAGTTTGGCAAGGATATGCAGGCTGTGGCGGAAAAGATCAAGCTTTGGGACAACAACGAGATCATGCAACTGGAAAAAGACGGACAGTATTTAATCACTGACCTTCAACCGGTAGCCGCGATTTTGATTGACGAAGTTGAAATTTATACCGAGGATGTTCCAGGCTGGTTGGTTGCAAGTGAAAACGGATTAACCGTGGCGTTGGATATCACCGTGACAGATGAACTTCGCCTGGAAGGTATCGCCCGCGACTTTGTAAACCGCGTTCAGAATCTGCGTAAAGATAGCGGGTTTGAAGTGACGGATAAAATAGAGATTGCACTTGAAAATAATAATGAATTGTTAGCAAGTGCAGTGATTGCCAATAGAGAATACATTTGTCAAGAAGTACAAGCTATGGATTTGAGGCTTGTTCCAGAGTTAATTGGTGAGATCAATGGTGAGATTGAAATGGATGAATTTCTGTTAAGAATAAATATTGGGGTCGTTTCGTAATAAATCAGAGACTGTAAAATGAACTCTGTCTAAAAGTTTTAACTTTAAGACAGAACATGGAAAAGACGGAATTCGAACAGATGCGCGATAAGGCGCTCGAACAGTTGATGAAAGGACAATCATTAA